>NZ_JBVJHA010000003.1:18468-637703 GCF_055587065.1 Kitasatospora sp. NPDC048662
TGTCGCTGAGGTTGAGCCGGTTGCGGAGGCTGCGGTCGAGGTTGAGGCTGAGCCGGTTGCTGTTGAGGAGCCGGAGGCCGAGGCGGAGGTTGTCGCTGAGGTTGAGCCGGTTGCGGAGGCTGCGGTCGAGGTTGAGGCTGAGCCGGTTGCTGTTGAGGAGCCGGAGGCCGAGGTCGAGGTTGTCGCTGAGGTTGAGCCGGTTGCGGAGGCTGCGGTCGAGGTTGAGGCTGAGCCGGTTGCTGTTGAGGAGCCGGAGGCCGAGGCGGAGGTTGTCGCCGAGGCCGAGCCGGCCGCGGCGGTTGCTGTCGAGGCCGAGGTTGAGCCGGTTGTCGAGGCTGCGGCCGAGGTTGAGCCGGGGCCCGTGGTGGCGGCCGAAGTTGAGGCTGAGTCGGTTGCCGAGGTTGAGGCGGTCGTGGAGCCCGCCGTTGAGGCGGTTGCCGAGGCGGACGTTGAGCCGGAGCCGGTCGTCGAGCAGTCTGTCGTTGAGGCTGAGCCGGTCGCTGAGCCGGTCGCTGAGCCGGTCGCCGAGCCCGTTGCCGAGGCTGCGGCCGAGGTCGTCGCGGAGACTGTTGCCGAGGTGGTTTCCGAGTCGGGGTCGGTCAAGCCGGAGTTGACGCCGGGCAAGCCGATCACCGGGTACTCGGCCGAGGAATTGGTCGCGCTGGTGGCGTGGTTCGATGCGGACGGGACCGAGCGCAGTGACGACGAGCTGCTGCGCGCGGCGATGAAGGAGCTCGGGTTCGCCCGGCTCGGCCCGCGAATCAAGGAGGCTCTGGGGGCGGCGGTGGCCTCCGTCCGGGGCTGACGTACCAGTACCACCAAGAACCCTTTCCGTGCCCGTCGTTGTGCGAGTTCGCGCAGCGGCGGGCACGGTCGTTTCGGGGGTGAGTGGTGCGGTGGGTGCGGCAGGTCGATGTTGTTGAACATGTCGGCGGTGCCGGCCGCCGGTGAGCGTTTCGCGTCATGCGCCGATGTCCTCCTGCCAGAGGTCTGGTCGGGCCGTGACGAACTCCGTCATCATGCGTACGCACCGTGGGTCGTCCAGCAGGGTGATTCCGGTGCCGTGCTCGGCAAGCCAGTGGTGACCGCCGGTGAACGTGACCGACTCGCCGATCACCACGTGCCCGATCCCGAACTGCCGTACCAGACCCGAGCAGTACCAGCACGGCGAGAGCGTGGTGACCATCACCGTGTCCCCGTACCCGCGCAGGCGGCCGGCGGCGCGGAATGCGGCCGTCTCGGCGTGCATCGACGGATCGCCGTCCTGAACCCGGCGGTTGTGCCCCCGCCCGAGCAGCTCCCCGTCCACGCCGAACAGCGCTGCCCCGATCGGGATCCCACCCTCGGCCAGCCCGAGTTGCGCCTCCGCCACCGCAACCGCGAGCCACTCCCGTGCCTGCTCCACCGCGATCTGACCGCCCACCGGCCACCTCCTCTCGTCCGCGTCCGGTCTACCCCCTCCCGCGCGCGCCCACCGCGACCGCAGCGTTCTTCGCTCGATCGAGTGTTCGGAGGGGTGGGGAGGGGAGGGACGTTGACGGTGCGTCAGGTGTCGGAGCTCACCGGGACCATGGCCCCCACCACTTCGGGGGCAGCGGGTCCGCCGGTGCCGAGGTCGGCTGATCGGGATGCAGGCCGAGCCGCAGGAGCGCGTCGGCGCGGAAGCGGACAACGATCGTGCCGTGCCAGTGCCCGTCCTCGCGGACGCCGCACATCAGATCGACCCTGACCTCGTCGTCGGCGAACGGGTACCAGTCGATACCTCGGTCCCGCAGTCAAACCGCCGTCAGCCGGCCTGGCCGCGGGCAGCCGGGAAGGTTCTCGTAGTGGAAGAGGGTCACCCATTCGAGGGTCTGATCGTCCATGCCGTCATCATGGTGCACCGGGCGAACCGACTGCTTGCCATTTCCTGCCGGCGCGAAGCCGGTCGGAGTCCTGAAAGCGACATCTCCTGCCCGGAGTTGGCCGGGCCCGCCCGCCCGGGTGGCCGATGTGTCCCGACGCGGACGACGGCGATAGCAGGCCGTGCGGGAGGCGGCAAGGGGGTGGCCGCTGGCGGGATCCCGCCAGCGTGGCGAACGGGGCGATAGCGGGACATGACCGGCACGTGGAGGGCCCCCTTCGGCTTGGTGGCGGAACCCGGCCAATATGCGGAGCGAGCCTGTCATTTCGCTCTCCGCATTGTCATGCTTCTGCCCAACTCCTGCTCGGCGGCCGTCCCCCACCCTGACGGGCCGCCGGGAACCGCGCGGGAGCAGCACGTCAGCGCCCGTACCGCCCCACGGTGCCAAGCCCGGTGCCCCGGTGCGCGGCGCGACCGCGCACCTGCGGTTTCGTGGAAGGGACCCGGCACGTGAAGCGAAAGCTGACAGTTGGAGCCGTACTCTCCGCCACCGTTCTGCTGGCGGGCGCCGTTCAGGCCGCCGCCGTCCCCGCCCCCGCGCAGGCGGGCGTGCCGTCGGTGGGGCAGCAGCGCGAGGCCCTGCTCTCCCTGGCCGGGGCCGAGGCCGCCCCGGTTGCCAGGGCACTCGCGCTGGGCGGCCAGGAACGCTTGATCGTCAAGGACGCCGTACTGGATGCCAACGGCGACCGTCACCTGCGCTACGAGCGGACCTTCGCGGGCCTGCCCGTCGTCGGCGGCGACCTGGTGGTGCATCAGCGGGCCAACGGTTCGATCAGCTCGGTCGACCGGGACTTCGCCGGGCAGCTGTCGCTGCCGAGCCTCCTCCCGAAGCTCTCCGCCGACCAGGCCGCCGCCGGGGCGACCGACGCGGTCCGCGCCACGCTCGGGGTGGCGGCCGACCGGCAGGGGGCGGCGCTCGCGCAGGTCGGTGCCACCGGCGAGGCGCAGTTGGTGGTCTGGGCCGTCGGCGACACCCAGCGCCTGGCCTACCGGACCGTGGTGGAGGGTGTGCGTGCCGACGGCACCCCCAGCCGTGAGCGGCTGATCACGGATGCGGCCACCGGCGCGGTCCTCGACAGTGGCGACGCCATTCGGACCGCGATCGCGACGGGCACCGGCACCGGCGTCCGGGTCGGGGCCGTCACCCTGACCACCACGCAGACCGGGACCTACCAGCTGAAGGACCCCACCCGGGGCAACCTGTACACCATCGACATGGGCGTGCCCGGCACCCCGCTGTTCACCAGCACCACCAACGTCTGGGGCAACGGCCTCCCGTCCAACCGCCAGTCGGCCGCCGTGGACGCCCAGTTCGGCGCCGCCGCGACCTGGGACTACTTCAAGAACACCTTCGGCCGCAACGGCATCCGCAACGACGGTACCGGCACCTACAACCGCGTCCACTACGGAACCAACTTCATCAACGCCTTCTGGGACGACTACTGCTTCTGCCTGACCTACGGCGACGGCCCCTCCAACACCCGCCCGATGACCGCGCTGGACGTGACCGGCCACGAAATGGCCCACGGTCTCAACACGGTCACCGCCGCACTGGGGGACACCGGCGAGGCCGCCGGCCTCAACGAGGCCAGCTCGGACATCTTCGGGACCATGGTCGAGTGGTACGCCAACCTGCCGGCCGACCCGCCGGACTACCTCATCGGCGAGAAGCTCGACATCAACGGCAACGGCACCCCGATCGGCTACATGGACAAGCCCTCCAAGGCCGGTGGCTCGCCGGACTACTGGTACCAGGGCATCGGCGACCTGGACCCGCACTACTCCTCGGGCCCCGCCAACCATTGGTTCTACCTGCTGGCCGAGGGCAGCGGCGCGAAGGTGATCAACGGTGTGAGCTACAACAGCCCGACGGCCGACGGTTCGACGCTCACCGGCATCGGCCGGACCAAGGCCGCCGCGATCTGGTACCGGGCGCTGGTGAACTACCTCGTGCCCAACAGCACCTACAAATCCGCCCGTGCCGCGACGCTCAATGCGGCGCTCGACCTGTACGGCTACCCGGAGCGCGACGCGGTGGCCGCGGCCTGGAGGGCGGTCAAGGTCAACTAGCACCGCGAACAGTGTCTGCCGTGACGGGGCTTCAGCTTCTGGGCTGGGGCCTCGTCGCTCGTGGCGGCCGGTCCGGGGCCGATCGAGTCCTGCAGGTCAGCGGAGGACTGCGGCGAGGAGGTCGATACTCAAGGTCACCCGCCCGTCCTCCCCTCCGGCCCGGCACCAACCCGGCGGGAGGACGTCTCGCGTGCAGATCCTCGCTGTCCCGGTGCTGGACGCCCTCCGTCCTTGGCTAGGGCCGGCCCGGTCCTTCCAGGAGGGTGGGCAGGGTGTGGTGGCCGTTGGAGATCAGGGAGTCGACCGGCTCCAGTTCCATGCCGGGGGCGAGGGTCAGGTGCGGGAAGCGGTCGAAGAGGGTGCGGAGGGCGGTGCGCGCCTCCAGGCGGGCGAGGGGGGCGCCGAGGCAGAAGTGGGGGCCGTGGCCGAAGGCGAGGTGGTCCTTGATGGCGCGGGTGACGTCGAAGAGGGTGGCGGTGTCGCCGTGGCGGGTCGGGTGGCGGCCGGCGGCGGCGTAGGAGGCGAGGATGGCCTCGCCGCGGTGGATGGTCACGCCGCCGGGCAGCGGGATGTCCTCCAGGGCGAAGCGCAGCGGCAGGTGGGCGACGGGGGCCTCGCGGCGCAGGGATTCCTCGACCACGTCGTCCCAGCCGGCCTTGCCGGTGCGGACCAGGGCGAGTTGGTCGGGGTGGGTGAGCAGCAGGGCGATGGCGTTGTCGATCAGGTTGACGGTGGTTTCGTAGCCGGCGGAGACCACCAGCAGGACGGTGCCGAGCAGTTCTTCCTCGGTGAGGGCGCTGCCGTCGCCCTCGGTGTCGCGGGCGGCGATCAGCAGGGAGGTCATGTCCTCGCCGGGGTGCTCGCGTTTGGCGGCGATCAGTGAGGCGATCACCGTGTAGAACGCCTGATTGTTGGCGGCGGAATCCTCCGGGCCGAGGGTGGTGTCGAAGACCCCGTCGACGTGGTGGCGGAAGCCGTCGCGCAGTTCGTCGGGCAGGCCGAGCAGGTGGGCGATGACCAGGATCGGCAGCGGGCGGGCCAGGTGTTCCCGCAGGTCCACCGGCGTCCCCTCGGCGCCGGCGGTGGCGATCGTGTCGAGCAGCGTGGCCGTCATGTCCTCGATGCGGTCGGCGAGTGCGGCGACCTGGCGGGGGGTGAAGGCCGCGCTCACCAGGCGGCGCAGGCGGCGGTGGTCCTCGCCGTCGGCCGAGAACATGTTGCGGGCCGTCACCCACAGGGCCAGTGGCCAGCCGGCCGCGACCGGCTCGTAGTCGGGCCAGTGCCGCTGGGCGTTCTTGGCGATCCGCGGGTCCTTGAGCAGGTCCTCCAGCAGGTCGGGGTCGGACACGGCCCACACCTGCACCCCGAGGATGTCGGCAGGCGTGACGGGGCCGCGCGCGATCAGCTCGGCGCTCTCCGCGTCGCGGGCCCGCCCGGTGGGGTCCAGGACGAGCACCGGGTGGTTGACCGGGCACTCCAGCGGGCGGTTGAGCGAGGGCGTCCGGTTGTCCAACTGGCGCTCCACGAAGGCTCCTTCACGCGGGTCGAGGCGAACGGGTCGAGGCGCACGGGGCAGGCGTGCACGGTCGAGGATGGGCCCGCCGTCCGGCACCCGTCGAGAGCGCAGACCCCTGCCTTCGCGCGCCCCCGGCGCACTTCCGCCCGCCGTCGCCTTCCCGGATTCCCCCGCCTTCCCCGATTGACGGGGACCGTCAACCCACGTGACCCGCGCGGGCCGGGAGAACCCGGTGGGCGGCATGACAACGATCACGATGCCCCGGCCGCGGCGGTCCCGTCCGACGCCCCGCCAACTCGTCCGGGCGAGCCGCCGGCGGTGGGCCGTACAGCTGCGGGGCGGGGCGTAACCGTCGGGCGGAGTGCGGCCGGAGTGGCGCAGGATTCGGACCGGCCGGGTGCCCAGGCGATTTGACGGTTCCTTTAAGGTGCGGGCATGCGAGATTTCGGGGCGGGACTGAGATTCCTGTTCAACGGGCAGCGATGGGTGGCGCGGCACGGCCGCTGGTGGGGCTTCGGGATGATCCCGGCGCTGATCACCCTGGTCGGATACCTGGCCGCACTGGCCGTGCTGATCGCCTACGCGGGCGACCTGGCGGCCTGGGCGACACCGTTCGCCGACCACTGGTCCGAGGTGTGGCGGGACACCGTCCGGATCGCCGTCGGTGCGGCGGCGGTCGGCATGGGCGGACTGCTGGCCATGCTGACCTTCACGGCGGTGACGCTGCTGATCGGCGAGCCGTTCTACGAGTCGCTGTCCGCGAAGGTCGAGGAGAGCGAGGGCGGCGGCCCGCAGGGCCCCGAGCTGCCGCTGTGGCGCGAACTGTGGATGGCCGCCCGGGACAGCCTGGCGGTCCTGCTGCGCGCCGCCGGCTTCGGCATCCTGCTGTTCCTGTGCGGGTTCATCCCCGTGGTCGGCCAGACCGTGGTCCCGGTGATCGGAATCTGCGTCTCCGGGTTCTTCATGACCGTCGAACTCACCGGCACGCCCCTGCAGAAGCGCGGCCTGTCGCAGAAGCAGCGGCTGCGCCTGCTGCGCTCCCGGATGTCGATGGCGGTCGGCTTCGGCGCCGGACTGGTGCTGCTGTTCCTGATTCCGGTGCTGACCGTGCTGGCGATGCCCGGCGCGGTGGCCGGCGCGACGCTGCTGGCCCGCGAGATCGCGCCGCACGAGGAGTCCGAGCCCGCCGACAGCCCGGACGACAGCCCTGCGGACGGCCCGGACGGCTACCCGGCGGATCCGTACCAGCCGCAGCCGTACCCGCAGAACCCCTACCAGCAGAACCCGTACCAGCAGCCGTACCCCCAGAACCCGTACCAGCAGCCGACCCCCCAGAACCCCTACCAGCAGTCGCACCCGCAGAACCCGTACCAGCAGCCGTACCCCTCGGACCCCCGGCAGGGCTGACCGAATTCTCACCGAACGTGTTCGGCGATTTGACGTAGCGTCACCGACTGCGCGATAACGTCCCCATGCCCGTATCCGTGGACGCCGCCCCGCGCGGCATTGACCTGGGCGACCCCGCGTTCTGGCGGCTGCCCGAGAAGTTGCGCGCCGAGGCGTTCGGTCGCCTGCGGGAGCGCCCGGGGCCGGTGGCCTTCACCGACCGGGCGACGGGGCGGCGCTGCTGGGCGCTGGTCCGGCACGCCGATGTGATGACCGCCAGCCGGTCGCCCGAGGTGTACCTCTCGGGGCCGGGGGTGACGTCGCCGGAGCCCGCCCGCTGGGTGCGGGCGGTGTTCGGTGACTCGATGGTCAACCTGGACGACCCCCGGCACGCCGATCTGCGCCGGGTGGTCGGCCGGGCGTTCACGCCCCGGCTGCTCGCCGAGGTCGAGCAGGACATCGCGCGGACCGCCGCCCGCCTGGTGGACCGGGTGGAGCGCGAACGCCCCACCGACTTCGTCGCGGCCGTCGCCGGGGAACTCCCGTACCAGGTGATCTGCTCGATGATGGGCATCCCCGAGGCGCAGCGCCGCGCCATCCTGGCCCGGATCAACCGGGCCTCCGCGCCGGCGGGCGTCACCCGGCGGGGGCTTCGGGTGCCCGGCCGGGGGCTGCACGCGCTGGCCGCGATGCACCTGACGGTGGCCGCGCTGGGCCGGGAGCGGCGCCGCCGTCCCACCGGCGACCTGATCTCCGCGCTGGTCACCGCCGACGTGGACGGCCGTCGGCTGGGCTCGCGCGAACTGGGCGCGTTCTTCTCGCTGCTGCTGGTCGCCGGCGTCGAGACCACCCGCAACGCGCTCGCCCACGGCCTGCACCTGCTGACCGTCCACCCCGAGCAGCGCGACTTGCTGCTCGGCGACCTGGACGCGCACCTGGGCGGCGCGGTGGAGGAGATCGTCCGGCACTCGACGCCGATCGTGCAGTTCCGCCGTACCGTCGCCGTCGATCACAAGCTCTCCGGGATCCGGCTCGCGGCGGGCGACAAGGTGGTGCTGTTCTACGGTTCCGCCAACCGCGACGAGACGGTGTTCGACCGCGCGGACGCCTTCGACATCACCCGCTCGCCCAACCCGCACCTCGGTTTCGGCGGCGGTGGCCCGCACTTCTGCCTGGGCGCCCACCTGGCCCGCCAGGAGATGCGCACCCTGCTGCGGGAACTGTTCACCCGGCTGCCCGGGATCCGCTCCACCGCCGAGCCGGAGCTCGTCCCGTCCTCGTTCGACCACCGGGTCCGCGCCCTGCGCTTCACCTTCTGACGCCGCCGGGCCTTCGGGCAGCAGAACGGGCGGCCACCTCGCCGGTGACCGCCCGTGGTGACGTCCCCGCAGGTCAGCTCGGGTGGCTCCCCACCGCGTCGCGGACCTCCGCGCCGAGCACGCTGTTCGCGCGGGCGCAGTTGGCGCCGCAGAAGAACCGGCCGGCGACCTCGACGCCCTTGCCGACGATCCGCACCGTGCACTGCTCGCAGCGCGGGGCCAGCTTCTCCATCGCGCACTCGAAACTGTCGAAGACGTAGGTGTCGCCGGTGATCGTCTTGATCTCGAAGGACAGCCAGTAGTCGTTCTGGCACACCACGCAGACCGCCATGTCGGGCTCCTCTCGCCGTACGGGTCCACCGCCGAGTCTTGGCCCGCGCGGTTCGGGCGGCAATCGGCGGCGGTCCGAACGGTTCCGCACCGTGCCGAGCTGTCGGAACACGGTCAGGTCCGATAATGGTCAGCAGGGCCCGGGATCAGCCGAGGAGGCCGAGATGATCATTCGAATCTGGGAGGCCCAGGTCTCCCCACTCCGGGTCGAGGAGTTCTGCGCCCGGCTCGCCTCCACCGTGTTGCCCGGCTTCGACCGCTGGGACGGCTTCCTCGGCGGTGAACTGCTGTGCGCCCTGGTCGACGACGACCACCGCGTCCAGATGATCACCCGCTGGCGCGACGAGGAAGCCCTGCGCGCCTACGCCGGCCCGATGTGGCGGATCCGCCCGGTCTGGTCCGAGGACGAACTCCGCGAACTGGAGCACCCGCCGACGGTCGCGCACTTCCACTCCCTGCGCCGCCTCGACCCCGTCCCACCCACCGAGGCCGCCGCCGACCGGCCGGTCACCTCCGCCGAGGCCGCCGCCGACTGACCGGTTACCCCCGCCGAGGCCGCCGCCGACCGGCCGGTCACCCCCGCTGGACCGGAATGCCCCGGTCGGCCTTCACCTGCTTCATCGTCAGGTGCGAGTGCACCTGCGCGATGCCCGGCAGGCCGGACAGCACATCGGTGACGAAACGCTCGTACGCGGCCAGGTCCGCCACCGCGACCCGCAGCAGGTAGTCCGGGTCGCCGAACAGCCGGTGCGCCTCGACCACCTCCGGCAGCTCCGCGACCCGACGCTCGAACTCGGCGACGGTGGACCGGTCCTCGTGCCGCATCACCACCGTCACGAACGGCTGGAACCCGCACCCGACCGCCACCGGATCGAGCTGCGCGCGATAGCCGCGGATCACCCCCTGCTGCTCCAGCTGCCGCACCCGGCGCAGGCACGGCGACGGCGTCAGCCCGACCCGGTCGGCGAGTTCGGCGTTGGTGAGCCGGCCGTCCTGCTGGAGCTCGTGGAGGATTCTGCGGTCGAGGCGGTCCATGGCGCAACATTCTGCCCCACAAGTGGGCTGACCAGCGAAAACGGGACATCGGCTGCCAGCGCCCGACGGATAGCGTCCAGGACGTCACCCCGAACCTCCTGAACCCGAAACCGAAGGTGCCATGGACCCGCATGCCCTGCTGCTCTTCCTCGGCGTGGACCTGCTGCTGGTCTGCACCCCCGGACCGGACTGGCTCTACATCGCCGCCCGCGGCCTCGGCCAGGGCCGGACCGCCGCCCTCACCGCCGTCGCCGGCGTCTGCGCGGGCTACGGCGTGCACACCCTGCTCTCCGCCGCGGGCCTCGCCGCCGCGCTCGGGGCCCTGCCCGGACTGCTGCCCGTCCTGCGCCTGGCCGGCGCGGGCTACCTCGCGTTCCTCGCCATCACCATGCTCCTCACCCTGCGCCGGAGCGGCCGCGAGGCGGCCCTCGCCGCCGCCCGCCCCCAGCCCACCCGCGTCGTCCTGCGCCAATCCCTCCTGACCGCCCTGCTCAATCCCAAGGGCCTGCTGCTCTACCTCTCCCTCGTCCCCCAGTTCGTCACCCCCGGCACCACCCTCCCCGTCGGCGCCCAGGTCGCCACCCTCGGCGCCATCAACGTCCTCTGCTGCGCCGCCGTCTACACCGCCGTGGCCCTCACCACCGCCCGCCTCGCCACCCGCCTCACCACCACCCCCACCGCCGCCCGCCGCCTCTCCGCGATCTCCGCGATCCTCCTCCTCGCCGTGGCGGGCGTCACCGCGACAGCCTGACACCACAGCCGACAACCCGGGCGGCAGCATCGCGCACAGCCTCGCCCTGCGGCCCGCGCGCAGCGAGCGGACGACAGACCCTCCCCGTGGGACCACCCGCGCTGTCGCGCGCAGCGCCTGGTACGGGCCGTACGGCGGTTCTCGCGTGCTGGCCGCGCGCAGCGCTCGCCCCGTCCTTCGTCGGTGCCCGGCCGCGCGCGGCGATCGGACGGCGGCCCCTCTCCGTGGGTCGCGCAGCGCCGGTGCCACCCGTACTGTCGCGCGCAGCGCCTCGTAGCGGCCGTGCAGCGGTTCTCGCGTGCTGGCCGCGCGCAGCGCTCGCCTCGCCGTTCGTCCGTGCCTGGCCGCGCGCAGCGCTATGCCTCGCCCCACCGTCTCGCCCGCAGGCTGGTGCCACCCGCACTGTCGCGCGCAGCGCCTCGTAGCGGCCGTGCAGCGGTTCTCGCGTGGTGGCCGCGTGCAGCGCTCGCCCCGTCGTTCGTCCGTGCCTGGCCGCGTGCAGCGCTTGCCCCCGTCGTTCGTCCGTGCCTGGCCGCGTGCAGCGCTTGCCCCCGTCGTTCGTCCGTGCCTGGCCGCGTGCAGCGCTTGCCCCGTCGTTCGTCCGTGCCTGGCCGCGTGCAGCGCTTGCCCCGTCGTTCGTCCGTGCCCCGGCCGCGCGCGGCGATCGGGCGGGCGGTCCCTCTCCGTGGGTCGCGCAGCGCCCGTGCCACCCGCGCTGTCGTGCGCGGCGCCTGGCACGGGCCGTGCTGCGGTTCTCGCGTGCCCGGCCGCGCGCAGCGCTTTGCCTCGCCCCACCGCCTCGCGCACCGCGCTGCGGTTCTCGCGTGCTGGCCGCGCGCAGCGCTCGCGCCGTCGTTCTTCCGCACCTGGCCGCGCGCAGCGCTTGTGCCTCGCCCCCACCCTCGCGCCCCCACCCTCGCGCCCCCACCCTCGCGCCCCCAGCCTCTCGCCCCCACCGCCTCGCCCCCACCTCTCGTTCCCACCGCCTCGCGCGCAGCGCTCGCAGTGCGGTTGCGTCAGAGCGCTGCTGTGTCGTGGGCGGTGAGGGCGGCGTGGAGGGTGAGGAGGTCGGGTGGGCGGGCGGGGTTGAGGCCGGTGAGGGTGGCGGTGCGGCGGAGGCGGTAGTCGACGGTGTTGGGGTGGACGAGGAGGCGGGTGGCGGTGCGGCGGCGGTCGAGGCCGCAGGCGAGGAAGGTGCGGAGGGTGGTGAGGAGTTCGGGGCGGTCGGTGAGCGGGGCGAGGATCGCGGCGAGGGTGTCGCGGGCGGGGCCGGGGCGGCTGAGCTGGTATTCGAGCAGGACGTCGTCGAGCAGGTGCAGTCCGGGTCCGCGGCCGGTGGTCTCGGCGACCAGCCGGATCTCGGTGGCGAGTTGGACGGCGTCGGCCACCGCCGAGGGTGGCGCGGTGGTCGCGGCGGCGACGAGGGGTGCGCCGCAGGCCCGGGCGAGGCGGTCGAGCTGGGCGGTCAGGGCGTCGCGGTCGAACGGTCCGGTGGTGGGCAGCAGCACTGTTCCCCCGTCGGCGGCCAGTGCGGCGAGCGGGACGCCGTCCGGCTGGCGGCGCTCCAACTCGGCGCGCAGGCGCCGAAGTTTGCGCCGGGCGGCGACCGAGCGGTTGACGCCGGGGCGGGACTCGTCGGGGTGCGGGCCGATGGCGAGGGAGAGCACGACGTAGCGGGCGGGGAGCCGGATGCCGGCCCGGTCGGCGGCGGCGCGCGGGTCGCCGCCCTCCAGCAGGCGGGAGAGCAGGGCCTGTCGGGCGACCTGTTCGTCGCCGAGCGCGGCCTGCCGTTCCTGCACGTAGCCCGCGGCGACGGCGCAGCTGACGAGCCGGAGGTAGCCGAGCAGGCGGTCCTGCGCGGTGACGATGTCGGGCAGGTCGGCGGGTTCGGCCGCGGTGAGCAGGCGGGCGGCGCACAGTTGCGCGCCGAGATGGTACGCGCCGACCACGGACTCCAGCGGGACGCCTTCGTCCGCCCGTCGCGCGGACGACTCGCGGATGCGGGCGAGTTCGTCCTCGCCGGGCGGCCGCCCGGTGCGCAGGACGTCGGCGAAGGCCCGGATCCCGCGTTCGAGCTGGCGGGTGATCTCGCCGCGGAGCTGTTCGGGCGGCAGCGCGTGGTAGGCGGGCAGGCGGTCCAGCAGGCGGGCGGTGACCTCGGTGGCGAGTTCGGGGGCGAGGGCGAGCAGCCGCTGGTGGACCGGGGTGCCGCCGAACTGTGGTTCGGGGGCGGAGTGTTGGGCGTTGGGCGCGGTCACAAGCCACCTCGCGAATCTCTGTGCAGCGGCCCGGCGACGTGGCCGGTCGACGCGTCCATGATGGTTTCCCCGGAGGTTACCTACTCGTAGGTAACTCGCGCGATCCCCACCGACCCCCCGTCAGGTCGCGCCCCCCACCCCCACCGGAAACAGTCAGAAACGGGAGAGCCATGTACCGAGCCGTCGCCCGGACGATCGCCACCGCCCTCGCCGCCGCCGCTCTCGCCACCGCGGCCCCTGCCGTCACCGCCACCGCGGTCGGCACGTCCACCGACACGTTCTACACCTACGACGGCAGTACCCCGCTGTCCTCGCTGGCGCCCGGCACCGTGCTGAAGACCCGCACCCTCGCGTACCACCTGCTGGGCATACCGACCCCGGTGCAGGCCGTGCAGCTGCTGTTCCGCACCACCGACGCGCAGGGCCGCCCGTCCGCCGGGGTGACCACCGTGGTGCGGGGCCTGGGCAGCGACGGGTCGAAGGCGGTGTCGTACCAGTCGTTCTACGACTCGCTGAACCCGGCCGACGGCCCCTCCCGGGCGATCGCCGGCGGCCTCACCCTCGGCGGGGCGATCCCCAACGCGGAGGCGCTGCTCGTGGTGCCGCTCGTGCTCCAGGGCTACGACGTGGTGATCCCCGACACCGAGGGCCAGAGCGCCGATTTCGCCGCCGGGCCCGAGTACGGCACCACCACGCTGGACTCGATCCGCGCGGTCTCCGCCTCCCCGGCGACCGGCATGAACGCGGACACCCGGTTCGGCCTGCTCGGCTACTCCGGCGGCGCGATCGCCACCAACTGGGCCGCCGCCCTCGCCCCCGGCTACGCGCCGGACGTCAATCGCCGCCTGGTCGGCTTCGCCGAGGGCGGCCTGCTGGTCGACCCCGCGCACAACCTGAAGTACGTGGACGGCGGGGTGGTGTGGACCGGCGTCATCCCGATGGCGATCATCGGCGTCGCCCGCGCCTACGACCTCGACCTGACGCCGTACCTGAGCGACTACGGCAAGCAGGTCTACGCGAAGATGCAGGGCGCCTCGATCGTCAACGCGCTCGGCCAGTACCCCGGCCTGACCTGGAAGAAGCTCGCCAAGCCCGAGTACGCGGACGCGAACTCCGTGCCCCCGTTCCTGGCCGCCGTCAACAAGATCAACCTCGGTTCGGCCGCCACCCCCACCGTCCCCGGCTACATTGCCCAGGGCAACGCCGGCGTGCTGGAGGGCACCTTCTCCAACCTGCCCGGCATCGGCACCGGCGACGGCGTGATGGTGGCCGGCGACGTCCGCGCCCTGGCCCGGCAGTACTGCGCCACCGGCAACGGCCGGATCGCCTACCAGCAGTACGACCTGCTCAGCCACCTCGGCGCGACCGTCCCGTGGGCGCCCACCGCGATCGGCTACCTGAACGACCGGTTCGCCGGGAAGACCGCCCCCAGCGACTGCGGCCGCATCCCGGGCGGCAACTCGCTCGCCCCCGAACAGCCCGTCCCGCCCGGGCGGTAGCACGGCGAAGGCCCGCCCGGTGCGTCCGGGCGGGTCCAAGGTGCCGTCAGGGCATCAGAGTTCGCGCGGGTACAGCTTCGCGGCGCGACGGATCTGCAGCGCCGCGAAGATCTCGGTCAGGCCCATCACCAGCAGTGCGCAGCCGCCCAGGATCGCCAGCGCGGTGATCGAGTGAGCCGGGAACACCATCAGCAGGATGCCCGCCAGCACGTACAGCGCGGCGATGAAGCCCTGCCAGCCGCGGGCCGGCATCAGCGGGTCGGAGGCCACCGCGGCGAGATGGGTGATGCCGCGGAACAGCCAGCCGATGCCGATCCACAGCGCGAGCAACAGGATCGACTGGGCGGCCGAGCGGAAGCACAGCAGGCCCAGCAGCACGCAGATCGCGCCGCTGACGAACGCCAGCACCCGCAGCGCCGTCGCGACGTGCGTACCGAACGCGGCGACCAGCTGCACGATGCCGATCACCACCAGGTACACGCCGAACAGCACGCCGACCACCCACAGCGTCTGCTTCGGCCAGGCCAGGATCATCACCCCCAGCGCCAGGGAGATCAGACCGCCCGCGAGCACCGCCTGCCAGGCCATCCGGGCCAGTTGCTGGAACGGCCCGACCAGGCCGGGACGGTCGTCGGTCCGATAGGGGTCTGCCATGGCTCCTCCGGGGGTTGCCGCTGCGGAACAGGGATCACCCCCAGCCTCGGCGCCCGTCCCGTCCCCGGGCACGGCGGACTCCGCCGAACGGGTGAGGCTCCTCGCGCGGATCCGATACCGTCTGTTCACCCCGGCGTCCTGACGGGCCGTCTACCATCTGACGCTATGACGGATCAGGGGCGGGGGAGCCCCCAGTCCGCGGCCGACGCGGCCGGGGCGGGGGACAGCGGCAGGGCCGGGCCGAATCACAGCGGGGCGGGGCCAGTCGGTGGGCCGGGGCCGAATCACAGCGGGGCCGGGCCGGTCAGCGGTGGGCCGGGGCCGAATCACAGCGGGGCCGGGCCGGTCGAGGGGCACTACATCGTCTGCGGCGGCAACTCGATCGCCTACCGGCTGATCCTCGAACTCACCGAGCAGTACGAGGTGCCGGTGGTCGCCGTGGTGCCCGACCGGTCGCGCGAATACGGCCCCGCCATCGCCGAGTTGCCCGGTGTGGCGGCCGTGCTCGAGTACTCCACGCTGACCGGCGAGGCGCTCGGCGCGGCCGGGGTCGAACGGGCCCGCGGCATCGCGCTGATGGACGGCACCGACCAGGAGAACATCCACGCCGCGATGGCCGCCGAGAACCGCAACCACGGCGTGCGGATCGTGCTGCGGATCTTCAACCAGCGGCTCGGCGAACACCTGGAGAAGCTCCTCCCCAACTGCGCGGCCCTGTCCGCCTCCGCCACCGCCGCGCCCGCCTTCGCCAACGGCGCCCTCGGCCGCCCGCACACCGTCGAGGTCGGCGGACGTCACCTGTACGTCGCCTACGACGAGGACATCCACAGCAACCAGCTCTGCCTGGTCGCCGACCGGATCGACCGCCAGGACCTCAGCCGGCTGCGCCTGCTGCCCGACACCGGCGGCCGGGCCGCCGACTTCATCCGGATCGCCGAACGCTTCGGCAGCGGCGAGGGCCCGATCGAGCTCGGCCGCCCCGACCTCGACCCCGCCCGCGAACCCGGCGGCCTCGCCGCCCTGCAACCACTCGACGCCGAACCGGCCCTCCGCCAGCCGCTGGCCAAGCGGGTCAAGTGGTGGCTGCTGGACAGCCTCAAGTACTTCACCAACACCCGGCTGCGGGTCATCCTGATCACCGCCTTCGCCGCGATCGTGGTCGGCGCCGCGGTGCTCTACTACCGCACCCAGCACCCGCCCGGCCTCGGCTGGACGCTCTACTCCACCCTGCTGGACGCGGCCGGCGCCGCCCAGCCCGATCTGCCCGCCGACCAGGCCCTCGGCGACCCGTGGGCCCGCGCCGCCCAGGTGCTGATCACCTTCTGCGGCATCACCTTCGTCCCGCTGGTCACCGCCATCGCCGTCGAGGCCCTCGCCAGCGGACGCCGCGGCCTGCCCCGCCCGCCCGGCGCCCGCACCCGCGACCACGTCATCGTGGTCGGCCTCGGCAACGTCGGCACCCGGGTCGCCACCCTGATCCACGGCACCGGCCTGCCCGTGGTCTGCCTGGAACGCGACCCGCAGGCCCGCGGCATCGCCGCCGCCCGCGCCCTCGGCATCCCCGTCCTGATCGGGGAAGGCCCGCTGGAGGCGCAGCTCAAGCAGGCCCGGGTCAAGCACGCCCGGGCCGTCGCCGCCGTCACCTCCGACGACGCCGCCAACCTGGAAGCCGCCCTGGAAGCCCGCGCGGTACGGCCCGAAGTCCGCATCGTGGTACGGCTGTTCGACGACGACTTCGCCCACCACGTGTACGCCACCCTCGGCAACGTCGCCTCCCGCTCGGTCTCCTACCTGGCCGCGCCCGCCTTCGCCGCCGCCCTGATGGGCCGCGAAGTCCTCGGCACCCTCTCGGTGTTCCGCCACGTCCTGCTGATCGCCGAACTCACCGTCGAGGAAGGCTCCGCCCTCGAGGGCAGCAACATCGGCGACCTGGAATCCGCCGGCGGCGTCCGGGTGGTCTCCGTCCGCCTGCAACGCCGCGCCGACTCCTACCAGTGGAACTTCGCCGACCGCTCCCGCCGCCTCACCCCCGGCGACCACATCGTCGTCGCGGCGACCAGGGCCGGCCTGGCCCGTATCATCCAGTAGCCGCGGCGGGGTTCCAACTCGCTTGTGTGTTGGATGATTTGACGGAGCATCAATGATCAGCGCGATCCTGAACAACAACGTCGTCCTGGTACCGGCCTTCCTGGTGCTGGCCGTGCTGCTCGGCGCCGCCGCCCGGTCGCTCGCCGCCCGGCGAGGCCTCCCGCAGTGGCCCACCGTGCTGCTCGGTGTCGCCCTGGCCGGTGAACTCGCCGCCACCCTCTGCCCCACCGGAAACGGCGGCGGCCAGAACCCGTCCTGCACCTGGGGCGCCGACCTGGCCTTCACCCTCGGTGCGGAACAGGGCCGGCTCAACCTGCTGATGTACGTCCCGCTGGGTCTCTTCGCCGTGCTGGCCTTCGGCCGGCCCGCTGTCGTCGCGGTCTCCGTGCTCGGGCTCACCGCCGCCACCGAGACCGTGCAGGGCCTGCTCCCGTTCATCGGCCGCGCCTGTGACAGCGGCGACCTCGCCGCCAACGCGCTCGGCGGCCTGGCCGGCGTGCTGCTCGGCTGCGCGGTGCGCCTCGTCCAACGCCGCCGGATACGGCCTGCCGGAAAGGAGTTGGCGGTCGGTGGTGCGATGGCGGCGGCGCTCGGGGTGCCGGTACTGCTGCTCCAGTCCCTGGTGCTGGAGCCGACCGTCGCCACCGGCCTCTCGGCAGCCACCGGTCCGCAACGTGAACTCGCCCATCGGGATGCCGAGTTGCTGTTCGGCCCCGGCTCGCGGGTGGTCGCGGTGCAGCGCCGCCTCGGCGGCCCGGGAGTCGACCAACTGTTCGTCACCGGCGAGCGCCAGGGCTTCACCCTGGACTGGCCGTCCGGCCTGCTGAGGGACCTCAACGGCGGCTTCCTCCCCGAGGAGACCGACTCCGGCCCCGCCACCGACCAGCAGGCCCGCGAGGCCGCAGACCGGTTCCTCGCCCAGTGGCACCCCGCCGCCTCCGGCGAACCGCAGTTCGCCCCGCACGGTGGCCAGGGCGGGCGCCGCCGCTTCACCTACACCTACTCCGGCGGGACGGTGCACGTGGACGTCGACCGGAACAGCCGGGTGGTCGAGTTCCGCCGGGACTGAGCGGGTGTTCCGGTGCGGTCGGAGTGTGCCCGTCAGGTTCGCCCCGCCCCGCAGCGGCAATGCCGTCGGGGCGGAGCGTGATCATCAACGTCCCTGCTGGGCCTACTTGTTGGTGAAGGAGGCCGGGCGCTTCTCGGCGAAGGCGGACATGCCTTCCTTCTGGTCGGCGGTGGCGAAGGCGGCGTGGAAGAGGCGGCGTTCGAAGCGGACGCCCTCGGCGAGGGTGGTTTCGAAGGCGCGGTTGACGGATTCCTTCATCATGACGGCGGCGGGGAGGGACATCGCGGCGACCGTCTCGGCGACCGCGTGGGCCTCGGGGAGGAGCTGGTCGGCGGGGACGATGCGGGAGACCAGGCCGGCGCGCTCCGCCTCCTCGGCGTCCATCATGCGGCCGGTGAGGCAGAGGTCCATGGCCTTGGCCTTGCCGACGGCGCGGGTGAGGCGCTGGGAGCCGCCGATGCCGGGGATGACGCCGAGCTTGATCTCGGGCTGGCCGAACTTCGCGGTGTCGGCGGCGATCAGGATGTCGCAGAGCATCGCCAGCTCGCAGCCGCCGCCGAGGGCGTAGCCGGCGACGGCGGCGATGACGGGCTTGCGGAGGCGGCCGAGTTCGTCCCAGGGGCCGAGCCAGTCGTCGAGGTAGACGTCGGGGAAGCGGTTGTCCTGCATCTCCTTGATGTCGGCGCCCGCCGCGAAGGCCTTCTCGGAGCCGGTGATCACCATGGCGCCGATCTCCGGGTCGCGGTCGAAGGACTTGGCCGCCGCCACCACCTCGGTCATCAGCTGGGTGTTGAGCGCGTTGAGCGCCTTGGGGCGGTTGAGGGTGATGATGCCGACCCGGCCCTTGCGGTCCACCAGGATCGTCTCGTACTCGGTCATCGCCGCTAATCCTCTCCACGCTGAGCGGAACACTGACGGTGGATACGATCTCGGAACGTCGCCCCGGATGCCAGTCTCGACAGGCGAGACGATGGTCACCTCGGCAAACGCAGGTCGCCGCCCTCGGGGGTGGTGAAGAAGCGTGCGACGTCGGCCGCGGTGACTTCGGCGAGGGTGGCCGGGCTCCAGCGCGGGTTGCGGTCCTTGTCGACGACCTGGGCGCGGATGCCTTCGACCAGGTCGTGGTGGGTGAGGGCGGCGCAGGAGATCCGGTACTCCTGGTCGAGCGTGGCGGCCAGGGAGGGCAGGATGCGGGCCCGCCGCAGGGCGGCGAGGGTGACCTTGAGCATGGTGGGGGACTTGGCGAGCAGCTGCTCGGCGGCTTCCTTGGCCTCGGGGAGACCGGTGGCCCGGAGACGCTCCAGGATCTCCTCGATGCTGTCGGCCGCGTAGCAGTGGTCGATCCACTCGCGCTGCTCGGCGAGTTCGGAGGCGGGGGCGGCCTCGGCGAGCGCGGCAACAGCGGCGACGGGGTCGTCCGCGGAGAGCAGTGCGGGCAGTGCGGAGGACGGGAGGAAGTGGTCGGCGAAACCGCAGTACAGCGCGTCGCCCGCGGTCATGGTGGCGGCGGTGAGGCCGAGGTGGGTGCCGAGTTCGCCGGGGGCGAGGGCGAGCAGGCGGCTGCCGCCGACGTCGGGGACGAGGCCGATGCGGGTTTCGGGCATGGCGACGGCGGAGCGTTCGGTGACGATCCGGATCGCGGCGTGCGCGGACAGGCCGACGCCGCCGCCCATGGTGATGCCGTCCATCAGTGCGAGGTACGGCTTGGGGTAGCGGGAGATCAGTTCGTTGAGGGGGTACTCGACGCGGAAGAACGCCCGGCCGCCGGCGCCGCCGAGCTTGGCGTCGTCGTGGATGGCCCGGATGTCGGCCCCGGCGCACAGTCCGCGTTCGCCGGCGCCGGTGAGCACCACGGCCGCCACCCGGTCGTCCGTGGCCCAGGCGTCGAGTGCGGCGCGGACGGTCTCCAGCATGCCGTGGGTCAGCGAGTTGAGGGCGCGTGGGCGGTTGAGGGTGATCCGGCCGGTGCGGCCGATCCGGTCGATCAGCACGTCCTGCGGGGTGTCCGTCGTCATTGCTGCCACCGCTCCGTCCCGGAAAGTACGACGATCTTTCCTGCACGGTACCGGGCCGGGCAGGACGGGCGGAATCTCACCCGAACAGCGGCGACCAGCGGCGAGCTGCGGGCGCGCCGTTGACGCACCCGCAGCCCAGGTGGGACAGATCAGCCGACGATCTGCCCGGTGACCTCGCCGAAGCCGACCCGCAGCCCCCCCGGGCCGGGGGCGGTGGCGCTGATGGACACCTCGTCGCCGTCCTCCAGGAAGGTGCGCTCGGTGCCGTCGGGGAACTTGAGCGGGTGCTCGCCGTTCCAGGTCAGTTCGATGAGCGCGCCGCGGGTGTCCGGCTCGGGGCCGGAGACCGTGCCGGAGGCGTACAGGTCGCCGGTGCGCAGGCTGGCGCCGTTCGCGGTGAGGTGGGCCAGCTGCTGGGCGGCGGTCCAGTACATGGTGGCGAACGGCGGGCGGGAGACGGTGCGGCCGTTGAGCGCGACCTCGATCGCCAGGTCCAGGCCCCAGGGCTCGGCGTCCCGGTCGTCGAGGTAGGGCAGCGGCTCCACGTCGCGGGCCGGCGGGGTGACCCGGGCGTGCTGCAGGGCCTCCAGCGGCACCACCCAGGGGGAGACCGAGGTGGCGAAGGACTTGCCGAGGAACGGGCCGAGCGGCACGTACTCCCAGGCCTGGATGTCGCGCGCCGACCAGTCGTTGAGCAGGCAGACGCCGAAGACGTGCTCGGCGAAGTCGGCGAGCGCCACCGGCGTGCCCATGGCGCTGGGCGTGCCGACGACGAAGGCGACCTCGGCCTCGATGTCGAGGCGGCGGCTCGGCCCGAACGAGGGTGTCGCGTCCGTGGGGGCCTTGCGCTGACCGTGCGGGCGGGTCACCGGGGTGCCGGAGACCACGATGGTGCCGGAGCGGCCGTGGTAACCGATCGGCAGGTGCTTCCAGTTCGGGGTGAGCGGCTCCGAACCCGGACGGAAGATCTTGCCCAGGTTGGTGGCGTGGTGCTCGGAGGCGTAGAAGTCGACGTAGTCGGCGACCTCGAACGGCAGGTGCAGCTCGACGTCCGCCAGGTCGAGCAGGCAGGGCTCGACGGCGGCGCGGTGGGCGTCGTCGGTGAGCCACTCGGTGAGCGCGGCGCGCACCGCCTGCCAGGTCGAACGGCCCGCCGCCATCAGCGGGTTGAGCGTCTCGGCGGCCAGCAGCTCGGACGGGCTGCCGACCGCTCGGGCGGCCGCGCCGGCGTCCAGCACCCGCTCGCCGATCCGGACGCCGATCCGCCGGCCGGGCCGGTCGGGGGCGGTGAACACGCCGTAGGGCAGGTTGTGCACGCCGAACGGCGAGTCCGCGGGCAGATCGAGCCAGGTGGTGGTGGTCAAGAGTTCTCCAGGAGGCCGAGTCGGGCGAGGTCTTCCAACGGCTCGGCGATGCTACAGGTGCCGAAGGCGGTGAACGCGGAACGGATCCGCGCGATCTGGTGCTCCGTCAGTGACTGCACGGCGGTCGCCAGCCGGGCCCCGTCACGCTCGGCGAGCAGCTCGGTGGCCTGTTCCCGGCTCGAACTCCCGGCCGCCAGCAAGACGTTGAGGAAGCCGTGGTGCTCGTAGCCGGTGCCCAGGTCGGTGTGCCGCACCGCGTGGTGCAGGCCGGCCGTGCACTTGTACGGCAACTCCCGTTCCGCGCAGGCCACCTGGAAGGCGGCGAGCTCCGCGACGCTCGGGAACGCCGCGAAACTCAGGCCGCCGGTACGGTACTTGGCGCGGTAGCGGGTGCCGGCCAGGGCGTCCAGCGCATGCAGCGAATCCGAACGCGGCACCTCGACGGCCGCGCCGACGCCGTCCGGCAGCAGCGCGTCCAGTTCCGCCACCGCCGCCCGCACGTCCTCGCCGGCCACGTACTCCACGGCCGCCAGCGGCAGGCCCGCCGCGGCCTTCACCGCCTCCGCCAGCCGACCGGTCGGCACCGTCACCACGATCGGGAACTCCGGTGCCAGCGGCGCGAGTTCGGCCAGCTTGTCGATCGGCGCGAGCAGCGGGCCGACCGCCGTCGCGTACGGGGCGGCGCGGTGCGCCCGGTGCGCGGGGACGGCCTCGGCCAGCGGCAGGTCGCCGGGCGGGAAGACCGCCGCGTCGTCGAACAGCCCCCGGTACAGCTCGGGTACGTTCATCGCTTCGCCCAGGTCCATGCGTAGTTCGGGTCCTCGCTGGCGGTGGCGGCCTCGCCGAGCTCCAGCGGGCGGAAGGTGTCCACCATCACCGCCAGCTCGTCGAAGAACTCCACGCCGATCGAGCGCTCGTACGCGCCCGGCTGCGGGCCGTGGGTGTGGCCGCCGGGGTGCAGCGAGATCGACCCCTGTCCGATGCCGGAGCCCCTGCGGGCTTCGTAGTTGCCGCCGCAGTAGAACATCACCTCGTCGCTGTCCACGTTCGCGTGGTAGTACGGCACGGGGATCGACAGCGGGTGGTAGTCCACCTTGCGCGGCACGAAGTTGCAGATCACGAAGTTGTTGCCCTCGAACACCTGGTGGGCCGGTGGCGGCTGGTGCACCCGGCCGGTGATCGGCTCGAAGTCCGAGATGTTGAAGGCGTACGGGTACAGGCAGCCGTCCCAGCCCACCACGTCGAACGGGTGGTCGGGCACGGTGTAGCGGGTGCCGACCACGCCGCCCGGGCCGCGGTGCTTGACCAGGACGTCCACCTCGCCGCCCTCGACCAGCAGCGGGCCCTCGGGGCCGCGCAGGTCGCGCTCGCAGTACGGGGCGTGCTCCAGCAGCTGCCCGTACTTGGAGAGGTAGCGGCGGGCCGGGGTGATGTGACTGTTCGCCTCGATGCAGTAGGCGCGCAGCGGCTCGTCCCCGGTCGGCACCCAGCGGTGCGTGGTGGCCCGGGGGATGATCACATAGTCGCCCTGGCCGACCGTCAGGGTGCCGAAGACCGTCTCCAGTACGGCGGTCCCCGACTCGAGGTACACGCACTCGTCGCCCAGCCCGTTGCGGTACAGCTCGCTGGGCGCGCCGGCCGCGACGTAGGAGATCCGCACGTCCGCGTTGCCGAGCACCAGCCGGCGGCCGGTGACGACGTCCGCCGACTTCCACTCCTGGCCGGGGAACAGCTCGTGCAGCTTCAGGTGACGGGGGAGCAGCGGGAGGTTCGCGGTGGTGGACTGGTCGGGCAGCTCCCACACCGAGGCGGCCGTCACCGCCGACGGGATGTGCCGGTGGTACAGCAGCGAGGAGTCCGAGAAGAACCCCTCCTCGCCCATCAACTCCTCGTAGTAGAGGCCCCCTTCGGGGGTGCGGTGCTGGGTGTGCCGCTTGGGCGGCACCGAGCCCAGCTGCCGGTAGTACGCCATCGTCCCGCTTCTCCCTCGTCGCCCTGGTTGCCGGCTGTCCGTCAGAGGTTGCCGCGCCGGTCCTGCTCGCGCTCGATCGCCTCGAAGAGCGCCTTGAAGTTGCCCTTGCCGAAGCCCAGCGAACCATGCCGCTCGATGAACTCGTAGAACACGGTCGGCCGGTCGCCGATCGGCTTGGTGAAGATCTGCAGCAGGTAACCGTCCTCGTCGCGGTCCACCAGGATGCCGCGCGACTTCAGCTCCTCGATCGGGACGCGGACCTTGCCGATCCGCTCGCGCAGCTCCGGGTCGTCGTAGTACGAGTCCGGGGTGTGCAGGAACTCCACGCCGCGCGAACGCAGCACGTCGACGGTGGTGAGGATGTCGTTGGTGGCCAGCGCCATGTGCTGGCAGCCCGGGCCGGTGTAGAACTCCAGGTACTCGTCGATCTGCGACTTCTTCTTCGCGATCGCGGGCTCGTTCAGCGGGAACTTCACTCGGTGGTTGCCGCTGGCGACCACCTTCGACATCAGCGCCGAGTAGTCGGTGGCGATGTCGTCGCCGACGAACTCCGCCATGTTCACGAAGCCCATCACCCGGTTGTAGAACGACACCCACTCGTCCATCTTGCCGAGCTCGACGTTGCCCACCGCGTGGTCCAGCGCCTGGAAGAGCCGCTTCGGCGCGCCCTCGGGGCGGACCACGGTGGACTCCTTGGCGATGTAGCCCGGCAGGTACGGGCCGCTGTAGCGGGAGCGGTCGATCAGGGTGTGCCGGGTCTCGCCGTACGCGGCGATCGCGGCGCGGCGGACGGTGCCGTGCTCGTCGGAGACGTCGTTCGGCTCCTCCAGGATGGTGGCGCCCTGGGCGCGGGCGTGCTCGATGCACTTGTCCACGTCCGGGACCTCCATCGCGAGGTCGACCACGCCGTCGCCGTGGCGGCGGTGGTGGTCCAGCAGCGGGCTGTCCGGCAGCACGCCGCCCTTGATCACGAACCGGCAGGAGCCGGAGCGCAGCACGAAGGCCTTGCGGTCGCGGCGGCCGGTCTCCGGGCCCGAGTAGGCGACCAGTTCCATGCCGAACACGGCCTGGTAGAACTGCGCCGTCTGGGTGGCGTTGCCGACCACGAAGACGACCGCGTCCTGGGCGGTCACCGGGAACGGGTCGGTCGAGGCGTCGTACTCGACCAGGCCCACCAGAGTGCGCAGCTGCTCGGCCGTCAGTCCGGCCTCCAGCTCCTCGGGAGTCAGTTCAACAGCGGCGTCGGCGGTCATCGGTGCATTCCTCCACGTCGAGTCGGTTGCGAGGAGCTTCCTCCAGCTCGGTGAGGTGGGCAACAGGTCCGATTCCGGCTGCTCAATGTGTACAAGATGAGCAGCTCGGGGCCGGTCGCACTGGGCGGATTGCTCAGTGCCCGGCCCGATCGCCTCCAGGTTGACGCGCGGTGAGGTGTCCGGCGAACCACTGCGCGGCCAGGTCGGCGACCGCCTCCAGCGCCCCCGGCTCCTCGAACAGGTGGCCCGCACCGGGGATGATCTTCAGCGCGCTCTCGCAGCGCAGTTCGGAGCGGGCCTGCCGGTTCAACTCCACCACCTCCCCGTCCGCGCCGCCCACGATCAGCAGCGTCGGCGCGGTCACCATCGGCAGCCGGGCCTCGGCCAGGTCCGGGCGGCCGCCGCGGGAGACGATCGCGCCCGGCGCGGTGTCCGGGTCGGCCGCCGCCCACAGTGCCGCGGCCGCGCCGGTGCTCGCCCCGAAGTAGCCGAACGGCAGGCCCGCCAGCGGCGGGTGGCGGCGCACCGTGCGGGTCGCCTCGGCCAGGCGGCCGCCCAGCAGACCCGGGTCGAACACCTTCCAGCGGTCCTCGGCCTCGTGCGGCGACAGCAGGTCGAACAGCACGGTGGCCAGGCCTTCCCGGTGCAGCCGTTCGGCGACCTTCCGGTTGCGCGGGCTGCCCCGGCCGGAGCCGCTGCCGTGCGCGAACAGCACGACGCCGATGGGGTGTTCGGGCACCGCGATGACCGCCGGGCCGGTCGGGAAGGCCAGTTCGTGGGTGGCCACCGCCGGGCGGCGCGGCCGGTTCGCCTGTTCGAGCGCGGCCAGCACCTCCTCGTCCGTGGTCTGCCGGAAGTCCTGGTAGAACTCGCCGACGGCCAGGAACCGGGACGGGGTGTGCACCGCGACGAACGCGTCCGCCGCGCCGGCCAGCCGGGACGTCCAGTCGTACGGGGCGACCGGCACCGCCAGCACCACCCGCGCCGCGCCGCGGGCCCGCACCAGCCGGCAGGCCGCCAGCGCCGTCGAACCCGTCGCCACCCCGTCGTCCACCACCAGCACCGTGCGCCCGGTGAGCGGCACCGGCGGGCGGCCCTCCCGGTAGGCGGCGGCGCGGCGGGCCAGCTCGGCGCGCTCACGGGCCTCCACCGCCGCGAACTGCTCGGGGGTGACGCCGGCCATGTCCACCACGGTCTGGTTCACCACCCGGGCGCCGTCCTCGCCGACCGCGCCCATCGCCAGCTCCGGCTGCTCCGGCACCCCCACCTTGCGGATCACGCACACGTCCAGCGGCGCCCCCAGGGCCGCCGCCACCTCCACCGCCACCGGCACCCCGCCCCGGGGCAGGGCCACCACGACGGCGTCCCGCGCCTCGGCGGCCTTGGCGGGGGTGTCGGTGAGCGCGGCGGCGAGTCGGCGTCCCGCATCGGTCCGGTCGGTGAAGTGCATGAGGGAACCTCTCCGTTCTCCACCGTACGCGCGTGGGGTGGGAGCGGAGAGGTCGGAACAGCGGGGCCCCGGAACGGGACAGAACGGGTGATAAGAAAAAAATAAGTATTAACCGGCCGATAGCGTTAGTTTCCCCTCAGACCGGGTAGCGACCAAGTGGTTTCGCATTGGCCTGACTACGAGGAGGTGATCCAGGTGTCTACCCAGCTGCCGTCGGGCATGGAGCATCATCCGGACATCCTGGAGATGCGTGAACACGCCGAACGGGCGACATCCACGACCGCAGGGCAGGGGACGGAGGCACTGGCGATCTGCGCCGGTCTGTTCCTCGCCATCTCGCCATGGGTGGTCGGCTTCAGCGGCTTCACAGGCCTGGCCATCAGCAACCTGGTGCTCGGTATCGCCTACACCGTCCTGATGGCGGGCTACGGCCCGGCATGGGGCCGCACGCACGCACGCGCCTGGGCCTGCGCGGTCATCGGCGTGTGGACGATCATCGCGCCCTGGGCCGTCAACGGCGGAGCGCACATCCGCCGGACCATCCTGACCAACACGATCACGGGCGGCATCATGACGCTGCTGGCCCTGGCTGCGGTCGGAATGGTGTTCGCCGGAGCTTCCGGCGCGGCGCGACGACGCCCCTGATCGTCGCGTGACCTCCTTCCGCCCCGGCCCCGCCGCCGGGGCGGACCCATGTCCGGCGCCGGGACGGGGTCCGGCAGCGCCGCGCGGTGGACGGAAGGTGAACGGCAGGTCGGGGAACGGTCACAGCCCGGGGCCGGGCGGCATGACGCGGGCGCCGGCCGGGCAGCCACGCTGTGGAACCACGGGGGAGGGCCGGAGTGACCGTACGGGAACAGCAGCTGTGGGCGGCCGTGGTGGCGGCCCGGCAACAGGTCCGGCAGAGCGGGGACGCGGCGCTGCCCGCCCTGGTCGAAGCGCTGCACCGGTGGTGCGGCCCGCTGCTGGGCAACCGGGCGCGGGCGGACGAAGTGGATGCCGCCCTGGCCGAATGCGTATCCGCCGCACGGCAGTTGGTGGGCGTCCGCCCCGAGTACCTGCCCGCACTGGCGGCCGCGCTGTACCGGCAGTCGCTCGCCCTCGGCCACCGCGGTGAACGCGCCCGCGCGCTGCCGCTCGCCCGCGAAGCGCTCACCCACTACCGGGAGCTGGCCGACGACGACCTCCGGGTGTTCGGGCCGCCGACCGCCGCCGCCCTGGAGAACCTGGCCAACCAGCTCGCCGGGACGGGCGCCCGCACCGAGGCCGTCGACACCGTCCGGGAAGCCGTGGCCCTGCGCCGACGACTCGCCACCCGCCACCCCGGCCGGCAGCAGGACCTCGAACTCGCCTCCGCCCTCGCCGACCTGGGCATCGCCCTCGGCGAGGCCGGCCGCCACCAGGAAGCCGTGGACGTCGCCCAGGAAGCCGTCGCGGGATACCGGGCAGCGGGCGGCGGCCGGGGCCCGGACCGGGTCGCGTACTGGGTGGCGCTGGCCAGCCTGGTCCAGGAGCTGGAGCACACCGGCCGCCACCACGAACGGGAGCCGGTGCTGGAAGAACTCGCCGACACCCACCGCCGGGCCGTCCGGCACAACCCGGAACTGGTCGCCGAACTGGACGCGACCCTGCGCGAGCGGGGCTACCGCGTCGGCCCCGACGGGCGACTGCGACGGGAAGCGCCCGAACCGTCACGCGAACAGTGGATGAGAATCGCCGAGTTGACGAAGCGCGGGCACGCGCTGGCGAACCGCGGCGACCCGGCGGGCGCGGTGACGGCGTTCCAGCAGGCGCTGGCGCTGGCCCGGCAACTGCCCGCCGCCGACGCCCGGACGCGGCCGACGCTGGCCGCCGTGCTGCACGACCTCGGCCTGGCGCTCGGCTGGGACGGCCGCCCGGCGGAGGCGATCGGCGTCCTGGAGGAGTCCGTCCGGCTGCACCGGGCGGAGCTCGCGCAGCGCGGCGCGCCGGTGGCTCCGCTGCTGGCCGAGAGCCTCGACACACTCGGCAACCGGCTCTCCGTACTCGGCCGCCACCGGGCGGCGCTGGCCGCCACCCGGGAGGCGGTGGGGCTCCAGGAACAGGTCGCGGAGCGGACCGGCGGGGAGCGGGAGAACCGCGAACTCGCCCGGATGCTCAACAACTTGAGCATCCGGTACGCCGACCGCAAACGGCACCGCGCGTCCCGCGACGCCTCCCGCCGATCCGTCGCCCGCTACCGCTCCCTGCCCTTCGCCGGCCCCGAGCACCTCACCGGCCTGGTGCACGCCCTCACCAACCTCGCCCTCCGCGAGGCCCGGCTGCGCAACACCGAACCCGTCGCACCCCTGGTCCGCGAAGCGGTCAAGCTGATCCACCTGCCCCGGGGCCACCAGCGCGCCCAACTCGCCGAATCCCTGCACTGGTTGGCCTGGTACCTGCGCCGCCACGGCGACCCGGCGACGGCGGACATCGCGAAGATGGCAGAGGCGAGGCTGCGGTACTGAGCGGCCCCGGACAAGCCCTACTGGCTCGGGCGGGTCATCCGCAGGACGTCGAGGGCCTCGTCCAGCTGGGCCTCGGTGAGCAGGCCGCGGTCCAGGTAGCCGCGTTCGACCACCACCTGGCGGATGGTCTTGCGCTCCGCGAGGGACTGCTTGGCGACCTTCGCGGCCTCCTCGTAGCCGATGTACCGGTTGAGCGGGGTCACCACCGACGGGGAGGACTCCGCGTACTCGCGGGTGCGCTCCGCGTTCGCGGTGATGCCGTCGATGGTGCGGTCGGCCAGCAGGCGGGCCGCGTTCGCCAGCAGGCGCACCGACTCCAGGACATTGCGGGCGATGACCGGGAGCATCACGTTCAGCTCGAAGTTGCCGCTCGCCCCGGCCACCGTGACGGTGGTGTCGTTGCCGATCACCTGCGCGGCGACCATCAGCACCACCTCGGGCAGCACCGGGTTGACCTTGCCCGGCATGATCGAGGAACCCGGCTGCAGGTCCGGCAGGTTGATCTCGCCCAGGCCGGTGCGCGGGCCGGAGCCCATCCAGCGCAGATCGTTGGCGATCTTGGTGAAGCCGACGGCCACCGTGCGCAGCTGGCCGCTCAGTTCGACCAGGCCGTCGCGCGCGCCCTGCGCCTCGAAGTGGTTGCGGGCCTCCGTCAGCGGCAGCCCCGTGGCCCGGGCGACCTCGGCGATCACCGCCGCGGAGAACCCGGACGGGGTGTTGATGCCGGTGCCCACCGCCGTTCCGCCGAGCGGCAGTTCGGCGACCCGGGGCAGAGTGGCCGTCAGCCGCTCCACGCCGTGGCGGACCTGCGCCGCGTAGCCGCCGAACTCCTGGCCGAGGGTGACGGGCGTGGCGTCCATCAGGTGGGTGCGGCCGGACTTCACCACCTCGGCGAACTCCCCGGCCTTCGCCTCCAGCGCCCCCGCGAGGTGCTCCAGCGCCGGGATCAGCTCGTGCACCACGGCCCCCGTGGCCGCGATGTGGATCGAGGACGGGAACACGTCGTTCGACGACTGTGAGGCGTTGACCTGGTCGTTCGGGTGCACGGGACGGCCCAGGCGCTCGCCCGCGAGGGTGGCGATCACCTCATTGGCGTTCATGTTCGACGAGGTGCCGGAGCCGGTCTGGAACACGTCCACCGGGAACTCGCCGTCCCAGCGGCCCTCCGCGACCTCCTCGGCCGCGGAGCGGATCGCTGCCGCGACCGGCTCCTCCAGCACGCCCAGGCGCGCGTTCACCGTCGCCGCCGCCGCCTTGATCCGGGCCAGCGCCGCGATGTGGGCGCGCTCCAGGCGCTGGCCCGACACCGGGAAGTTCTCGACCGCGCGCTGTGTCTGCGCCTGCCACTTGGCCGTCGCCGGCACCCGCACCTCGCCCATCGAGTCGTGCTCGGTCCGCCAGCCCTGCTCGTTCTTGCTGTCCGCCATGGTGGGACACCTCCTGGTCCCGTCAGCCTTCCACGGCCGCCGGGCATTCCCACCCCGTCCCACCTGCGTGTCGGCCCGCGCCGTCCCCCGGTGGCGCGGGCCGAGGCGGCGTCAGCCGTGGTAGGAGGCGATGATCTTGGTGAAGGCGTACGCGGACTGGCTGATGCCGCTGCAGGTGTCGCCCGCGGAGGTGCCGGACGGGCACGGGCGGTCGCGGTTGACCGCCCAGAAGGTGAACCGGGCCAGGTGGTGGGCCTTGGCGTAGTTCAGCATGGTGGTGAAGTCGGCGGTGGAGACCGTCTCGTCGGACTCGTCGGTCTTTCCGTTCATCGAGGAGATCCCGATGTGCTTGTACGCCGTCGCCGAGTCGTAGCCGTAGGCGGCGGCCACCGCGTTCTTCAGGCCGTCGGCGGCCTGGGTGGAGACGGTGCCCATCGCGCCGCTGTGGCCGCCGAAGTCGAACGGCATGACGGTCCAGCCGTCCACCGCGAGGCCGGCCGCCGCGCCCTTCTTGATCAGGTCGGTGCCGGTGGAGTCCGGGCCGGTGGGGGTGGTGCCGAAGGTGACGTACACCTTCAGGCCCGGGTTGTTGGTCTTGACCGTCTTCAGCGCGCTGATCACCCGCTGGCGGACCGTCGCGTTGGCGGCCTCGGTGTTCTCGATGTCGATGTCGATCGCCTTCAACCGGTACGCGTCGATCACCTTCTGGTACGCGCCGGCCAGCGCGGAGGCCGAACTGCACTTCTCGCCCAGCTTGTTGCCGCTCCAGCCGCCGAAGGAGACCAGCACGTCGCCGCCAGCGCTGCGGATCGCGTTGATGGTGCTCTGGTCGCTGCCGCCGGTGAGCGCCCGGGAGCCGTCCCACTTCGGGTTGCAGCCGCCGTCGGAGAGCATGAAGGCCAGCGTGAACTGGGTGGCGCCGGTGGCCTGCATCACCTGCACCGGGTTCTGCGGGCTGCCCCAGCCCAGGTACTCGTACGGGGCGTTGAGGCCGACCGGGTCGGGGGAGGCGGCCTGCCCGGCCGGGGCCAGGGCGAGCGCGCCGGCCGAGAGGGCGGCGGTGGCGGCGAGGGCGAGCAGCGGACGGGCGAGGGTGGGCTTGGCCATGGGTCACCGTTCCGGGAGTCGTGGACGCGGCCGGCGGAGGGTCGTCCGGCCGCTCAACTGTTAGGAAAGTTTCCTGATCTGACAGGGAATCAGCTCGCCCTGTCCGCGTCAAGACTCCGGGCCGGACGGGCGGCATACTCCTCGGTAGCCCCGTTCCGCGCAAGCCTCCGAGGAGCCCGCCCCATGTCCACCACGCCGTCCGCGAAGACCGCCGGCCGCCCCGACCCGCTCGACCTGCTCGGCGTCGACGAACTGCTCACCGACGACGAGCGGTTGATCCGCGACACCGTGCGCGCCTTCACCGACCGGCAGATCCGGCCGCACCTCGCCGACTGGTTCGAACGCGGCACCTTCCCGGTCCGCGAGATCGCCCCCGAACTCGGCAAACTCGGCGTCCTCGGCATGCACCTGGACGGCTACGGCTGCACCGGCTCCACCGCCACCGAATACGGCGTCGCCTGCATGGAACTGGAGGCCGCCGACTCCGGCCTGCGCAGCTTCGTCTCGGTGCAGGGCTCGCTCGCCATGCGCTCCATCCACGCCTACGGCTCCGAGGAGCAGAAGCAGCGCTGGCTGCCGGAGCTGGCCGCCGGACGGGCCGTCGGCTGCTTCGCCCTGACCGAACCCGAGGTCGGCTCCGACCCGGCCGCGATGCGCACCCGGGCCCGGCGCGACGGCGGCGACTGGATCCTCGACGGCGCCAAGATGTGGATCACCAACGGCTCGGTCTCCGACGTCGCCGTGGTGTGGGCCGCCACCGAGGACGGCGTGCGCGGCTTCCTCGTCCCGCAGGGAACCCCCGGGTTCACCACCCGCGACATCCCCGGCAAGCTCTCCCTGCGCGCCTCCGTCACCAGCGAACTCGCCTTCGACGGCGTCCGGTTGCCCGCCGAGGCGATGCTGCCCCACGCGCGCGGCCTGCGCGCCCCGCTGTCCTCCCTCGGCGAGGCCCGCTACGGCATCCTGTGGGGCACCGTCGGCGCCGCCCGCGACTGCTACCGGGCCGCCGTCGACTACGCCCGCGACCGCGAACAGTTCGGCCGCCCCATCGGCGGCTTCCAGCTCACCCAGCAGAAGCTCGTCGACATGGCCCTGGAACTGGAGAAGGCCTACCTGGTCGCCGTCCGGATCGGCCGCCTCAAGGACGAGGGCCGCGCCCAGCCCGCGCACATCTCCTTCGGCAAGCTCAACAACGTCCGCACCGCACTGGAGATCGCCCGCACCGCCCGCACCATCCTCGGCGCCAACGGCATCACCACCGCCTACCCCGTCCTGCGCCACGCCAACAACCTCGAATCCGTCCTCACCTACGAGGGCACCTCCGAGATCCACACCCTGGTCCTCGGCGAGGCCATCACCGGCGAGTCCGCCTACCGCTGATATTCGCTGGTCAGGGCACCCGCGCGGCCCCTACGGTGGCGCCATGACGACGCAACGGCTCCCGACCACCACCCTCTGGCGCCCCACCGGCCCCGAGGAACTGGCCCTGGTCGCCGCGTCCGGCTGGCGCGCCTGGCCGCCGCGGCTGCCCGAGCAGCCGATCTTCTACCCCGTCCTGAACGAGGACTACGCGATCCGGATCGCCCGGGACTGGAACGTCCCGGCGTCCGGCGCCGGGTACGTGACGCGCTTCGAGGTCGAGACCGAGTTCCTCAAGCGCTACCCCGTGCAGCAGGCCGGCGGCGAGACCATCCTCGAACTGTGGGTCCCCGCCGAGGAGTTGGCCGAGTTCAACCAGCACCTGGTGGGCGAGATCCAGGTGGTCCACGAGTTCCGCTGATTCCCGGCGAAGGCTGGCTCGTCGGGGAGGCCGGATGCACGAGGGGCCGGGAAGTTCCCACCGCAGGCAGGGCCTGGCTCCCCCTTTCGGGTGGGGTGGTCTCCGCCGGAAGTCGGGGGATGGGGGTCGGGTGTCCGCCTGGGGGACGATCCCGGGCGGTACCTGGTGCGCATGGGCGGGGGGTCGGGGCGGGGGCACCATGGAGGGGACGGTGGACGGCGGGATTGGGTGGGGCAGGGATGGGCGGCGTGCGGCGGGCGGCGGCGGTGGTGGTGGGCGGAGCGGCTGTTGCGGCGCTGGTGGTGATGCTCGCGCCCGCCGCGATACAGAAGGCGCAGGACCGGATGGACCAGACCCTGCGTTACCCGACGGGCGCCGCCGCCAAGGCGGCGGGCAGTCAGGTGCCGAGCTGGCTGCCCGACACGGCCGTGCGGATCGCGTTCCTGGCGGACAGTCAGGACGCCGACCGGCTGATCCGCGCCACGCTGCCCGACCGGACGCTGCCCGCCGGGTGCACCGAGGGGCGCCCGATCGGCAGCGTCCACCTGCGGGCCCACTGGTTCCCGAGCGACACCCCGCAGCGCGCCACCGCGCACTGCGGCCTGTACGACGTCGCGCTGATCGGCGATCAGCTGTACGGCTGGCAGGACGCTGCGGTGGTGGCCAGCGCCAGGCCCAGCAGCGTTCCGGTGCGCTGAGGGAGCGCCCGTCCGGGCGACCCGGGCGGATGCGGCAGGACGCCGCGGTGGTGGCCAGCGCCAGGCCCAGCAGCGTTCCGGTGCGCTGAGGGAGCCCCGTCCGGGCGATCCGGGCGGATGCGGCAGGACGCTGCGGTGGTGGCCCGGCGCCCGGCCCAGCGGCGTATCCGTGCGCTGAGCGGGCGGGGTCCGGCCTTTCGGGCAGGTGGGCGGATGCGATAGGACGGTGCGCATACCTGACACCACGAGGAGCACCATGCCAGGCCCGACCGTCGATGCCGACGGCGACCAGACCGTCCCCGTAGCCCCCGGCCGATCCGACTCCGTCTCCGGCGCACCGAGCAAGGCCCCGTTCGCGGCGGCCACCGTGGCCGTCCTGGGCAGCCTCGCCGCGCTCGGGCCGAGCACCACCGACCTCTACCTGCCCGCGCTGCCCGAGCTGACCGCCGACCTGCACTCCACCGCGCCCGCCGCCCAGCTCACCCTGACCGGCTCGCTGCTCGGCATGGCCGCCGGCCAGCTGCTGTTCGGCCCGCTCAGCGACCGCATCGGCCGCCGCCGCCCGCTGCTGGCCGGACTCGCCGTCTACACCGCGGCCAGCGTGATGTGCGCCGTGGCCACCACGATGCCGATGCTGGTGGCCGGCCGCGCGCTCCAGGGCGCGGCGGGCTCCGCGGGGCTGGTGATCGCCCGGGCGATCGTCCGCGACCGGCTCGAAGGCGTCGCGATGATACGTTTCCTCGCCACCATGGGACTGATCTCCGGTCTCGCCCCGATCCTCGCCCCCGTCGCCGGCGCCCAGCTGCTCCATGTCACCGACTGGCGCGGCACCTTCCTCACCCTGGCCGTGCTCGGCGCGCTGCTCACCGTCGGCTCCGCGCTCGGCATCCGCGAGACCCTGCCGCCCGAACGCCGCCACGGCGACGGCCTCGGCACCACCGTCCGCGCCATCGGCGGACTGCTGGGCGACCGCCCGTTCCTCGGCTACCTGCTCACCAGCACCTTCGCGTTCGGCGCGCTGTTCGCGTACGTCGGCGGTTCGTCGGTGGTGCTGCAGGACGTGTACCGGATCTCCCCGCAGACCTACAGCCTGGTGTTCGCGGTCAACTCGATCGTGCTGCTGGCCGTCACCCAGCTGAACGGCCGGGTGCTGGTGCAGCGCTTCCCCGGGCCGGTGCTGCTGGTCTCCGGGCTGACGGTGGCCGTGGCGGCCGGCCTGGCCGTGGTGCTGTGCACCACCGTCTGGGACACCGGCCTGGCCGGGGTGTGGCCGGCGCTCGCCGTGCTGATGGGCTCGATGGGCGTGATCATGCCGAACGCCAACGGGCAGGCCCTCACCATGGCGCCGCACGCGGCGGGTTCGGCGTCCGCGCTGCTCGGCACCGGCACCTTCCTGTGCGGCTCGCTGGTCGCCCCGCTCAGCAGCGCCGGCGGCCACCCGTCCGCGACCGCCCTCGGCCTGATCGTGCTGGGCTGCTCGCTGCTGGCGCTGGTGTCGTTCCTGCCGCTGTACCGCAGCAGGAGCTGAGCAACACAGTGGCCGCGCCCGGCCGGTGGCGAACAGCAGCCACCGGCCGGGCGCGGCCGTTGAGCCGACGAGGCGTCAGGCGATCGAGAAGTCGTCGCCGTAGACCGCGCCCTGGCCGTACCAGCCGTGCAGGTAGACCGTGACGGTGCCGCTGGCGCCGGTGGTGAACGGGATGGTCAGCTTGGTCCAGGAGGTGCCGTTGGCCCAGGAGGAGGCGGTGGCGCCGCCGCTGACCCCGGCGTAGGCGTACGGGCCCTGGACCCAGGCGGTCAGGGTGTACGCGTGGTTCGGGGCGAGGGTGACGCTCTGGCCGCACTCGCCGGTGGTGCCGGCGGTCGGGGTGACCTGGAGGGCCTTGGAGCCGCTGTGCACGGGGCTGCCGACGACGGCGGCGCCGCTCTGGCAGGTCCACGGGGTGAGGCTGCCGCTCTCGAAGTCACCGTTGACCAGCCCGGCGGGCGGGGTGACGCCGGTGACGGTCAGCGCGTACGTCGCGGTGTGGGTCCGGCCCGCGCCGGTGCCGGTGACGGTCAGGTTGTAGGTGCCCGGGGCCGCCGAGGCGGTGGTGGTGATGTTCAGCGTGGCGGAGCCGCCGGCGGTGACGCTCGCCGGGCCGATGGTGGCGGTGACGCCGGCCGGGGCGCCGGAGACCGACAGGCCGACGGTCTGGGCGGTGCCGGAGGTGACGGCGGTGCTGACCGTGCTGGTGGCGGAGGAGCCGGCCTGCACGCTGCCCGCGGCGGGGGAGAGCGCGAGCGAGAAGTCGGAGGCGGTGGTGCCGCCGGTGACGGTCAGGGTGTACGTCGCCGAGTGGGTGCCGCTCGCGCCGGTGCCGGTCACGGTCAGCGGGTAACTGCCGTTCGCCAGCGCCGAGGTGGTGGAGATGTTCAGCGTGGCGGAGCCGCCGGCGATGACGGTGGAGGAGCTCAGCGAGGCGTTGAGGCCGGGCACCGGCTGGGTGGCCACCGTCAGGTTGACGCTCTGCGCGGAGCCGGAGGTGACGGCCGTGTTGACGGTCGCCGAGGTGGCGGAGCCCGCCGTGACCGAGCCGGTGGCCGGGCTCAGCGCCAGCGAGAAGTCGTTCGCGGGGGTGGTGGAGCTGGTGAACTGCGAGAAGATGTGGCTGAAGTCCCACTTGTTCTGCGCGATGCCCGAGCAGTCGTCACGCCCGCCGGTGCCGGGGCAGCCGCCGTTGTCGCGCTGCAGCGCCCAGAAGGACAGCGTGTTGATGCCCTTGGAGACGGCCCAGTTGTAGACCGCGGTGGCGTTGGCGACGGTGAAGGTCTCGGCGGCGCCGAAGTCGTCGATGCCCGGCATCTCGATGATGCCGATCATGCCCCAGATCTGGGCGGCGGTCTTGCTCGGGTACAGCTTGGCCAGCTGGTTGTACAGGCCCTGCGCGGAGGTCTGGGTGTCCGCGGCCATGTCGTGCGGCTGGTTGTCGTAGTAGTCGAAGGTCATCATGTTGACGACGTCGATGCGCGCGTTGTTGGTGACGGCGTTCTTCAGCACCGCGAGGCCGCTGGAGGCCAGGCCGGTGGTGGTGGTCGGCAGGGTGTAACTGAACTGGATGGAACGGCCGTTGGCGGCGGCCCAGTCCTCGACGATCTTGATCGCCTTGTTGCGGCGGTCGATGCCGGCCGTGTTGGTCAGCGAGTTGTCCTCGATGTCCAGGTCGATCCGGGAGACGTCGTAGGTGGTGATGACGTTCTCGAACTGGGCGGCGATCTGGTTGACGTCGGTGCACGAGTCGGCGATCTCGGTGCCCGTGTTGTCGGCGGTGTAGCCGCCGAAGGACGGGATCACGTCGCCGCCGTTCGCACGGATGGTCGCGATGTCGGCGCCGAAGACGGAGCTGGACACCGGCATCGAGGTGTCGCCGTTCCACAGCGCGGTGCAGGAGCCCTTGGTGGCGGCCTGCAGGAACGCCATGGTGAGGTGCTTGGCACCGGACTGGGAGGCCAGCGCGGCCGGGCTCTCGCCCGTCCAGGACTCGAAGTACGGGGCGAAGACGTGCTGCGGCAGCGGGGTGGCGGCCTGCGCGGGGGCGGAGATCAGCCCCAGCGAGGCGGCCGCCATCGCGCCCGTGGCGAGCAGCGCTTGGAGTGGTCGGTGAAGGCGCATCGAGGCTCCATCAGGCATGGGAGGACGGCCTCGTGCCGCAATTCGGGCACGGGGCAAGGGCGTTCGGCCTGGTACAGGGAGTGCCGGGGTGGTGCGGGGCGTACGAAGCCCCGGCCGGCGGTCACACCCCCACGATGCGTTCCGGTCGGGAAGAACAACGCTCCCATGGTTGGTCTGGACCACCTATCTGTCAAGACTCCCAACTGTCCGTCCCACCTGGTGTCCTGACATGCCGCCGGCCCCGCACCCGGCGCTTCGGGGTGCGGGGCCGGCGGGCGGCGCGGTCAGTTCAGGCCGTTGCTCTTCAGCCAGTCCTTGGCGACCGCCGACGGGTCCTCCTTGTCCACCGCGACGCGCTTCATCAGCGCCGTCAGCCCGGCGGTGTCCAGCTTCGCGGAGACGGCGTTGAGCGCCGCTGCCCCGGTGGGGTCGATGCCCGTCTTGTTCACCAGCGGGGTGACGTTCTGCGAGCTGAACAGGTTCTTCGGGTCGCTCAGCGAGACCAGCTTCAGCTGGACGATCTTCGGGTCGGTGGTGAACACGTTGCCGACCTGGACGGTGCCGTCCTTGAGCGCGTTGGCCGTGGTGTCGGCGGTCGGCTTCCACTCCTTGAAGGTGAGCCCGTACACGTCCTTGAACTGCTGCTCCCGCCGCGACTTGAACTCCGGCGGGCCGCCCACCACCAGATCCTGCGCCTTGCCCGCGAGATCGGCGATCGACTTCACACCCAGCCGGTCGGCGCTCTCCTGGGTGATCGTCAGCGAGTCCTTGTCCTCGGCCGGCGCCGAGTCCAGTATGCCCAGCCCGGCCGGCAGCTTCGAGGCCAGCTCGCTGTTCACCGCCTCCTTGCCGGTCGCCGTCGACTTGGGGTCCAGGTAACCCAGCAGCGCGCCGTTGTACTCCGGCAGCACCGTCAGCGCGCCGGACTGCAACTGCCCGTACAGCACCTCCCGGCTGCCGATGTTGAACTTCTCCTCGACCTTCACCCCCTTGGCCTGCAGCGCCTGCGAGTAGATCGACGCCAGCAGCACGTTCTCCGGGAAGTTCGCCGAACCGACCACCACGGTCTTCCCCGAACCGCCGGGCGCGGCAGGGGACTTCGCGGCCAACGGGTCGCCCCCGCCGGAGGAGGAGCAGGCCGCCGCGCCGAGCAGCAGCACGGCGACGGCGACAGCGGTTCTGACCGGACGGGACGTCATATCGAATCCTTTGCCAGTGCGGGCAGGCCCGCGGGTTCGTCAACATGGGCGGTGCGCGCGCCGCGCGGCGTCGCGTACCGGATGAGCAGGGCGAAGAGGAGCTGGACGGCGACGGCGAGCAGCACCACCAGGAGGGCGCCGCCGACGGTGGTGGGGAAGCTGCGGGTGGCGAGGCCGTCGATGACGTAGCGGCCGAGGCCGCCGAGGCCGACATAGGCGGCGACGGTGGCGGTGGCGATCACCTGGACGGCGGCGGTGCGGGCACCCGCGAGCAGGGTGGGCAGAGCGGACGGGAGGCAGACCTGGAAGAGCGTCTGCGGGTGGGTGAGGCCGATGCCGCGGGCCGCGTCGCGGACGTCCGGGTCGGTGCCGCGGATGCCCTCGGCGGCGGCCACCAGCAGCGGTGGCGCGGCGAGCGCCGTCAGCGGGAGCAGCACCGCGGTGTCGCCGACGCCCGCGAGCAGTACCGCCAGCGTGACCAGGCCCAGGGTGGGCAGCGCGCGGGCGATGCCGGTCAGCGCGGTGACCAGGAACAGGCCGCGCCCGGTGTAGCCGATCAGCAGGCCCAGCGGCACCGCGAGCAGCGTGGCGAGCGCCAGCGCCTCGGCGGAGAACGCCAGATGCTCCAGGACCCGGTTGAGGATCGAGTCCGGCCCGGACCGGTGCGCCGGGTCGGCGAAGAAGTCGTGCAGCCAGCCGAACCAGTTCACCGCGCCACCCCCGTCGCCCACGGCGCGAGCAGGCGGCGGGCCGCGACCAGCAGCAGGTCGCAGACCAGCGCCAGCAGCGCCACCAGCACGATCCCGGCCAGGATCGGGGTCGGGAAGGTCCGCTGGAAGCCGTCCACGAACAGGTAACCGAGCCCGCCCCGGCCGACCAGCGCGCCGACCGCCGCCAGCGAGATCGAGGACACCGCGGCCACCCGCAGGCCCGCTATCAAGTACGGCACGGAGGCCGGGAGCTCGACGGCGGCCAGCCTGCGCCACGGTCCGTAGCCCATCGCGGTGGCGGCCTGCCGCACCGGCTCCGGCACCGCCCGCAGCCCGTCCACCGTGGTCGGCAGCAGCACCGCCAGCGCGTAGAACGTCAGCGGCACCATCACGGTCTCCCGGGTGGCCAGCCCCGTGTACGGGATCAGCACCACGAACACCGCCAGCGAGGGCAGCGCGTACACCACGTTGAACACCGCCGCGAGCGGCTGGTACAGCCGGGGAAAGCGCGTGCAGGCCAGGCCCAGCGGCACCGCCAGCAGCAGTCCGATCAGCACCGGGACGAGCGCGATCACGGCGTGGTCGCCCGTCAGACCGGCCAGGTAGCCCAGGTGGTCGCCGAGCCAGTGCCAGCGCACCAGCGGCTCACCGTCCAGCATGGTTCACCTGCGCCCCCGAATCCTGCGACCCGGAATCCCCCGCCTCGGAATCGTGCGCCCCGGAATCCTGCGCCTCGGAATCGTGCGCCCCGGAATCGTGCGATCCCGAACCGTGCGCCCCCGACTCGGCGAGCGCGGCCACCACGGCGGCCCGGCTCGCGGTGCCGATCGCCCGGCCGTCGGCGTCCACCGCCACGGCGTGGCCCGAGGGGGCCAGCACCGCCGCGTCCAGCGCCGAGCGCAGATTGTCCCGGTACGGGGCGAACACCGGCACCGGGTGGCGCCGGTCGCTCCGCACCCAGTGCTCCGGGCGGCCGTCCCGGTCCAGCGTCAAGGTCCAGTCCTCGTAGGCGGGTTCGAGCTTGGCGAGCGGGACGTCGGCGGCCGGGCGCAGGCCCAGGCCGCGCAGGCCCCGGTCCCGGCCCAGGAAGGCGGCCACCCCGGCGTCCGCCGGTGCGGTCAACAGGGTGTGCGGGTCGGCGAGTTGGGCGATCTCGCCGTGCTCGCGCAGTACCACCACCCGGTCGCCGAGTCGCACCGCCTCCTCGATGTCGTGCGTCACGAACAGCACTGTCTTGCCCAACTCGGCCTGCAGGCGCAGCAGTTCTTCCTGCAGCCCGGCGCGCACCAGCGGATCGACCGCGCTGAACGGCTCGTCCATCAGCAGCACCGGCGGATCCGCCGCCAACGCCCGTGCCACGCCCACCCGTTGCTGCTGGCCGCCGGAGAGCTGCGCCGGGTAGCGGCGGGCGGTCTCCGGCGGCAGGCCGACCAGTTCCAGCAGCTCCGCCGCCCGGGCCCGGGCCCGCTTGCGGTCCCAGCCGAGCAGCCGGGGCACGGTGGCCACGTTGTCGATCACCCGCCGGTGCGGGAACAGTCCGGCCTGCTGGATGACGTACCCGATGCCGCGCCGCAGCCGCGCGGCCGGCAGGGTGGCGACGTCGGTGCCCTCCAGCAGGACCCGGCCGCCGGTCGGCACCACCATCCGGTTGACCATCCGCAGGATGGTGGTCTTGCCGCAGCCGGACGGACCGACCAGGACCGTGGTGCGGCCCGCCGGTACGTCGAGGTCCAGGCCTCGGACGGCAACCGTGCCGTCGGGGTGGCGCTTGGCGGCGCCCTCGAATCTGATCACGGAAGGGTCCTAGCGATGGCCGAGCGAATTATCGAACACTGATCTGAATACGTCTGTCCGGCTTCCCGTGCGTCAGTCACCGCAAACCTTGATCCACCGAACGGGTGGGCAGGCCGGCCGCCGCCCAGGCCACGAACCCGCCGTCCAGGTCGGTCGCCCGGAACAGGCCCAACTCGCGTAGCGAGGCTGCCGCGAGAGAGGAGGCGTAGCCCTCCGAGCAGACTACAATCCACCGCACGTCATGTCCGGTTGCTTCGGGAATCCGGTGACTGCCCGTCGGGTCGAGCCGCCACTCCAGCACGTTGCGTTCGATGATCAGCGCTCCCGGAATCTCACCCTCCCGGGCGCGCTGTGCGGCCGGACGGATGTCCACCAGCCGGGCACCGGCCGCCACCGCCGCCCGGGCCTGCTCCGGGCCCGGCCGCTCCAGCCCCACGCGGGCCCGGGCCACCAGCTGATCCACCGTCGTCACCACTGCTCCGGTCCTTCCGTCGCCGTCCGCACCAGGCCGCCGGCCCGCAGCTCGTACCGGGACATCCCGCTCAGCGGCGGCGAGTACGCGTGCAGGGTCACCGCCGGCCCCGGCGAGGTGTTGCGGACATCGTGCAGGTACTGCGGCCCGAACGCCCGCTCGGCGCCCGCCGTGAGGCGACGCGAGGTCAGGCCGTGCTCCGGACCGGCCAGCGCCAGCTCCTCCAGCTCGCCCAGCGCCACCGCGAACGCCCCGCGCGAGCCGCCGTGGTCGTGGAACCCCGTCGACTGCCCCGGCAGCCAGCTGATCAGCCACACCTCGTGGTCCTGCGCCAGCTCCAGGCGCTCGTACCAGCGGTCCCCGGCGGACAGCCGTACCCGGTGCAGCCATTGATCCGGGCGCTCGGCCAGATCACGGACGATCCGGCGCAGCGCGTTCGGCGACAGCGGGGGGCGGGCGGGGGCATCGAGAACGGGTGCGGCCGGGGCGGTGGGCATGGGTCTCCTCCGGGGAGTGCCGGGGCGGCCGTCGCCGGAGTTCGGCGGACGGCGGACTGCGGGAACGGGACGGCGGGAGTGCAGGTGGGCGTACCGCCGGACGGGCGATACGGGGGTGCCGCGCGGGGTCGCACGACGGCCCTGGCTCGACTCACAGGGCCGCGCGGAAGTCACCCGGGGTTACGCGGGCAAGGTCAACAGGCACACATGTCGCTCGCCTGGCGTCGCAGATCGACGTGCAGGCGGCAGACCAGGAAGGTGCCGGGATTCATGCCGCCGATGCTTCAGGACGCGGTGGCGGCGCGTCAAGTTCCGCCGCGCAGGTGGTCGGATAGTGAGCGGATCCGTCTCACGTGATGGGAAAGCCCACGGCCCGCACTCCGGGGAGAGCACGGGCCGCAGGGGATCTCAGTTGTCCTGGCCGGCGTCCTCGTCGGCCTGGGCGGCGGCGCTGTCCGCCGCGTCCACCTTCTGCTGCATCTGCTGGACCTGCGAGCTGTCCGGCCCATCGGCGGGCGCCGAGGTCGGGCCGCAGGCCGTCAGCAGGGCCGCCGAGGCCAGCGCGAGCGCGGCCAGCGCGGCAGCCGCGACGGTGGGGCGAGGGGTCACTTGGCCGCCGCCGGGGCGTTCTTCGCGCACCAGTCCGCGACCGACTTCAGGTCCGCCTTGCGGGTGTCCAGGGTGGACACCAGGGCGCGGCGGGCCGTCAGCCGGTCGTTCAGGTACTTCTCGATCTCGGCGTGGCCGGCCTTCTTGGCGTTGTCCACCCGCTGCTCCAGGCGGGCGATCGAGCCGTTCACGCTCGCGTCGCCGTGCAGCCGGGTGAGCGCCTGGTCGAGCTTCTCCTCGGTCTTCGGCAGTCGCTTGCAGATCGACTTCGCCCCGTCGCCCTTCGGCGCCGACCCGCTCGCCGCCTGCGCGGGCCCCGCCGCCAGCAGTGCGCCCGCCAGCGCGAGCACCCCGGCCGCGGCGACCGTCCGGTTGATCCGCATGGCATTCCCCTTCCCACGTGCCTTTCACGGCCGGACCGCCCGGCCGCGCCCGCGACCGTACGGGGGCTTCTTGTGGAAACCCTGTGGAACGCCGACCCGCTCAGGAAGCTCTGCCCGGGGGTTGCTCAGGTGCGGTCAACCAGGCGCGGGGAGCCGGGAGTTCGGGCACGGGGGCGTGGTCGCGGAGCAGCGGGAGGCGGAGCTCCAGGCGGCAGCCCGGGGGGTCGGGGCGGGTGGTGGCGGTGACGGAGCCGCGGTGCAGGGCGGCCTGTTGGGCGACCAGGGTGAGGCCGAGGCCGGAACCCGGGCTGTCCGGGCGGCGGTGGAAGCGGTGGAAGACGGCGGCGCGTTCGGCGGGCGGAATGCCCGGGCCGCGGTCGTCTACGGTGAGCCGCGCGGCGGTGCCCTCGATCCGCAGCCGGACGTCCACCTCGGCGGGCCGCTCCTGGGTGCCGCCGTGCACGGCCGCGTTGCCCAGCAGGTTGTCGAGCAGGATGCGCAGGCCCGACTCCCAGCCGAACACCCGTGCCTCCGCCGGGAGTTCGGTGCGGAAGACGACCTGCGGGTGGCGGCGGCGGGCCTGTTCGACGGCGGCGTCGACCAGTTCGGCGAAGTCCACCGGGGCGAACGCGGACAGCTCCACCAGGTCGCCCCGGGCCAGCGTGTACAGGGCGCTCAGCAGGTCCGCCGTGCGGGCGTGGTCCTGCCGCAACTCGGCCAGGATCTCGGCGCGTTCGGCCTGGGGCAGGTCCGGGTGCGCGGCCAGCACGTCCAGGTTGGTGCGCAGGCTCATCAGCGGGGTGCGCAACTCGTGCGAGGCGGCGGAGGAGAACGACCGCGCGGTGTCCAGGGCCTGCGCGGTGCGGGCCGCCTGCTCGTCGTAGCGGGACAGCAACAGGGCGATCGCGCCGGAGAGTTCGTCCACCTCCGCGGTGCCCGTCCGGGTGTGCGCGAACACCGCGTGCCCGGTCCGCGGGTCCAGCGCGGCCGCCCGGCGGCCCAGGCGGCGCAGCGGCAGGGTGGCGTGTTCGGCCAGGGCGAAGGCGATCAGCCCCGAGAGCGGCGCCGCCAGCAGCGCCACCAGCAGCACCCGCTGCCGCACCGCCCGCAGTTCCTCGGCCGGCTGGCCGGCGGGGGAGAGCACCCACAGCGTGCCGGTGGTGTCCCCGCTGTTCAGCTTCACCGTCAGGACGCGCCAGGCGCTGCCCCGTTCGTGGACCGTCACGGTGCCGCCGGCGGGCAGGAGTTGAGGGTCCTCGGGCTGCGATCCGGCCGCGAGCAGGATGGTGCCGTCGGCGGCGGTGACGCGGACGCCCGCGTCCAGGGCGGCGTCCAGCATCTTGCGCTGCTGGTTCTGCTCGGCCTTCGGTCTGCCCTTGGCGCCGGCGGCCAGCAGGGCGCGGGCGTTCGGGAGCAACGCGGCCGCGCGGTCGCCCAGTTGGGTGTCCTGGCGGCGGTGCAGGTCGGCGTTGACCAGCGGCAGCAGCAGGGCCGCGGCGGCGGCCACCAGCAGCGGAACCAGCAGCGCGGCGCCCAGCGCGATCCGGGTGGAGAGCTTCAACAGGAGCTTCTCTCGGCGGAGTTGGGGGTACGCAGGACGAAGCCGACGCCGCGCACCGTGTGGATCAGGCGGGGCCGCTCTCCGGACGCCTCCAGCTTCCGGCGCAGGTAGGAGACGAAGGTGTCGACGGCGTCGCTGCGGACGTCGAAGTCGTAGCCCCAGACCCTATCCAGCAGCAGCTCGCGGGAGAGCACGATGCCCGGGTTGCGGGCGAACTGGGTGAGCAGCTCGAACTCGCGCCGGGTGAGCCGGAGTTCCTCGTCCTCCCAGAACGCCTCGCGGGTCTCCGGGTGGATCCGCAGCGGGCCCACCCGGAGCAGGTCGGAGGGCTGCGGCGGGCGGCGGCGGAGCAGGGCGTGCAGGCGGAGCACCAGCTCCTCCAGTGCGAACGGCTTGACCAGGTAGTCGTCCGCGCCCGCCTGCAACCCGGCCACCCGGTCGGCGAGTTCGTCGAGCGCGGACAGCATCAGCACCGGGGTGTCGTCGCCGCGGGCCCGCAGCGTCCGGCACACCTCGGTGCCCGCCAGGCCCGGCAGTCCGACGTCGAGCACCACGACGTCCGGCGGCGCGTCCGTGAGCCGGGCGAGCGCGCTGGGCCCGTCCGCCGCGAGGGTCACGGCGAATCCGCTCAGCCGCAACCCCCGTTCCAGACTCCGCCGGATCGCCGCGTCGTCGTCCACCACCAGTACCCGCCCGACCATCCCGCCACCTCCGGGACGACTGTGGCACAGGGGCGGTGCGGCCCCGGACCCGGGTGGCGGCCTGCGGCTGCGCGGCGCCGGTTACGGCTGGTCGTCCCAGGCGAAGGCCGAGATGCGCCAGCCGTCGGGGGTGCGGACGAACTGGATGGTCTTGGTGCCGCCGCCTTCGTAGGGTTCGCCGTCGAGCAGGCCGGACTTGCGGTACTCCAGCATGCGGCTGGCGATGGAGCCGGCGATTTCGGTGCGCTCGCTGGTCTCCCACTCGTGGAACTCGGTCAACCGGCCGCTGGAGAGCAGGAGTTCGCGGGGGGCGAGGAACTCTTCGAGGGTGAGGGTCTGGTAGCGGGGCTCGGTGATCACGATGATGCTGTCGGGGAGCATCAGGCGGCGCAGGCGGCCGGCGTCGGCGGGGCGGCCGTCGCGGTTGTCGAAGGCGTCGAAGAACTCGGCGGTGAGGCGGTCGAGTTCGGCCTTCACCTCGGGGAGCGGAAGTGGGAGCGACATGCGCCGAACAGTAACATTTTACTGTCGGCGGTGGGGGAAATGCCGGGGGCGGGCCCGTCGTCGAAGACGGACCCGCCCGGTCGATCAGTCAGAGGTCAGTGGCCGCAGATCAGTTGTCGCAGATCAGTGATCGCAGGTCAGCGGTCGCAGGTCAGCGGTCGGAGGTCAGTGGCGCTGCCCATTGCGGCGCCACCAGAGCAGTCCGCCGCCGATGAGCAGCAGCAGGCCGGCAGCGGCCGCGGCCGGGACGGTGAGGTCCGAACCGGTCTCGGGCAGGCGCTCGCCCTTCGCGCCCTTCTCGCCCTTGTGGTGGGGCTTGCTGGGCTTGGGCTTCGGGGTGGGCGACGGGCTGACGACCGCCGGCCGCCGAGGTGCAGTGCCCGAAGTGGTCGGGCGCGGCCAGGTTGGTCAGCTTGGCGCCGCTCGGGATGTCCTGGTCGGCCGTGACCGAGTAGGTGAGCGTCACGGTGGCGCCGACCGGCAGGCTCAGGTCCCATGTCGACGCGCCATCGCGGCCGTCCTCCATTCGCTGTTCGGGAATGGCCGGATCGTAGGCTGACGCATCATCAACCAACGGATATTTCGGGCTGAACGGGGGCATGTCGGCGGAGCGTAAATCCCATTGCGTGGCGGCGCGACAGCAGATGAGGATTTTCATATGAGCTCTGTCATTCGTCATGTGACCGTGGACTGCCTCGACCCCTACACCCTCGGCTCCTTCTGGGCGCAGGTACTCGAACTGCCGCTGCAGGCCGAGGACTTCCCCGGAGACCCGGAGGCGCTGATCGCGGACGCGAACCTGCTGTTCATCAGGGTGCCGGAGGCCAAGGCCGGCAAGAACCGGCTGCACTTCGACCTCCAGCCGCAGGACCGGACGCGGGACGAGGAGGTCACCCGGCTGCTCGCCCTGGGCGCGACGCTGGTCGACGACCGGCGCAACGCGGACGGGACGGGCTGGGCCGTGCTGGCCGACATCGAGGGGAACGAGTTCTGCGTGGAGCGCAGCAAGGCGGAGCGCGAGAGCTGAGAGCGGCCCGGGCGGGGGCGGGCCGGGGAGCGCCGAATCCTTTTCGGTGCTCGTCCCCTCTTACGGGCACACGTACCGGCGGACGGCCGCCGGACGCGACAGCTCGGAGGGACTCCATGGTGGTGGCCATTGCCATCGGCGCCGGCGCGGTACTGCTCTGCACCTGCGCCCTCGTGCTCAAGTCGAAGCGGGGCAAGCGTGGTTGAGACGTCCTGGCCTCCCGAGGAGGTGATCGCCGCGGCCCGCTGCGGCGACCCGGACTCGATCGACGCGCTGGTGGCGGGCGCCCACCCGAAGGTGCGACGGTTCGCCCACTCGCTGTGCGCCAGCCCCGAGGACGCGGAGGACGCCGCGCAGGAGGCGCTGATCATCCTCTACCGGCGGATCGGCATGCTGCGGGCCACCGGCGCGCTCGCCTCCTGGCTGTTCCGGATCGTCCGCAACGAGTGCCTGCGGCGGATCCGCGTCGCACCGGGCGCACCCGAGGTGCCGGCCGGGTCGGCGGACTCCGCCGAGCAGGAGGCACTGCGGCGGCTGGACACCGAACGGGTCGCGGCGGCGATCGCCGCGCTGCCCGCCGACCAGCGGCGGGTGCTGATCATGCGCGACCTGCAGGGGTACGGCGGCCGGGCGGTCGCGGAGGCGCTCGGACTGAGCACCGCCGCGATGAAGTCCCGGCTGCACCGCGCCCGGGCGGCCGTCCGGGCCGAACTCGGCGGCCCGCGATGAGCGGCCCGGCCGACTTCGCCAGCGCCACCCTGACGCGTCATCTGCTGCGCGGCGGGCTCGGGTTCGGGGCGATCGGCGCCGGGTTCGCGCTGCTTCCGGCGGCCGGGCCGGTCGCCCTGTTGCTGGCGCCGCTCGGACTGGTCGCGCTGCGCGGCTGCCCGATGTGCTGGGCGATCGGCCTGGCGCAGACACTCTCCCGGGGGCGGCTGCAACGGGAGTGCCGTGACGGGCAGTGCACGCTTCGGCGGAACTGAAACCCCGGCCGGCGGGGGAGGGCCGGGCTCATGATCGGATGAACGGGTGGATCGGCCGGGCGGGGGAACGGCCGCCGGTTCTGCACCGCAACTCGGAGGCGTTCGACCAGACTTCCTCACGTCGAACGCCCCCGAGCGGCGAGGAGCCAGCCGTCATGAGCCCAGCCAGCGCGCACCTCGCTCCCACCGGACCGGCGGCCGAACTGCTCGCCCGGACACCCGAATTGGCGCCGCACCCGCACGCCGCAGCGCTGCGCGACGAGATCGCGCACTGGCTCACCGCCACCGGCGTCCTGGACACGGCCACCGCCGCCCGCCGCCTCGACCGGGGCCACCTGGACCTCGCCGCCCGCAGCTGGGGCGACGTCCCCGCCGGGCCCGGGCTGCGGGCCGCCACCAAGTGGCTGGTGCTGACCCGGATCCTCGACGAGCACATCGAGCTGGGGTGGCCCGGCGAGCCGAGCGACACGGCCCGGCGGACCCTCGGCGCACTCCGGGCACTGACCGCCACCGGCCAGGTACCCGCCGCGCGGAACGAGGACAGCCCGGCGCTGGTGCGGGCGTTCGAGGGGCTCTGGCACGACAGCGCGGCACTCGCCGGACCCGAATGGCAGACCCGCTGCGCCGCCGACTTCCGTTCCCACCTGGACAGTTCACTCGCGCGGCTGGGCACCGGCGGTGCCGTTCCGAGCGTCCCGCAGTACCTGACCCAGTACGGCCGCGACGGCGCGGTCCGGTGCGCGGGCCACTGGGTGGAACTCGCCCACGGCCTCGACCTGCCCGACCAGCTGCACCGCCACCCGCAACTCACCGACCTGCTGGCACGCTTCCAGCACCTGGTCTGCTGGGTCGGCGACCTCGCCGACGCCTCCGGGATGGTGCGCGCCCTGGAAGTCCACCGCGGCCTGCCGCCGCACGCCGCCGCCGCCCGGGTCGCCGAACTGTGCGCCGCCGAACTCACCACCCTGGAGTTCCTCGCCGACGGCATCGCCCGCGGCTCCCACTGGCCCACCCAAGTCCGCCGCCACGCCCAGGGGCTGGTCCGTCACGTGCACGCCCTGATCCGCTGCACGGCGCCCGGGGCGGGGCACGCGCAGGAGAGTTGACGGAAGGCGACCGGCCGGGTCGTCCTGCCCCTGTTCGACACCGGCGCGCTGCGCTTCGATGCCGAGCCGGTCGCCGTCGATCCGCCCGTCAGTGGTTGACGGTTGCGTCAGGATGCCTCGTCGAGGAGGAGGGCGAGCACGCCCACCAGGGTGGCGCTGCTGACGATTTCGCGGCGGGCCGTCATCGCGCGCAGGTCGGCGAGCGGGACCCATGCGATCCGGTCGGACTCGTTCTGTTCGGTGGGTGGGCCGGTGAACTCCGCCGGTTCGGCGCGGAAGACGAAGTGCTCGGAGTCGGTGATGCCCGCGGCCGGCTGGGCGTAGATCAGGGGGCGGACGTGCGACACCCGCCAGCCGGTCTCCTCCAGGGCCTCCCGGGCCGCCGCGGCCGCCGGGTCCTCACCCGGCTCGACCAGGCCCATCGGCAGCTCCCATGCCCAGGTGTCGGTGATGAACCGGTGCCGCCACAGCATCAGCACCTCGCTGCGGTCGTTGACCACCGCCGCCACCGCGAGGTGGCGCAGCTTCACCACGTGGTGCTCGAAGCGCTGCCCGTCCGGCAGTTCGACGTCCGCGACCCACACGTTCAGCCACGGATCCTGGTACACCGGGCGTTCCCCGTACACCTTCCACCGCACCCCGCCACCCCCTTCGTTCCCCGGACGGTACCGCAGCCCGCGTGCGGGGGCGGCCGGAACCGAACGGTTGCGCCAGTCGTCCTTGTGGGGGAGAAGCGCGACGGGATTGGCCCTCGTGGCGAAGGGCAGGAGAACGGCATGGGCATCGTCAGTTGGATCATCCTCGGGCTCCTCGCCGGAGCCATCGCCAAGCTGCTGCTTCCCGGCAAGGACCCGGGCGGCATCGTCATCACCACGCTGATCGGCATCGCCGGTTCGTTCATCGGCGGATGGCTGTCCTCGAAGTTCCTGCACAAGTCGATCAACGTGCACTTCTTCGACCTGCCGACCTGGATCTCCGCGATCGCCGGAGCCCTCGCCCTGCTCATCGTCTATCGGCTGCTGTTCGGCAAGTCACGCGACTGACGGACCGTCAACTCGGCCGATCCGGTGCCCCGATGAGCCTGCCGCTCACCGGGGCACCGCCGTTCCGCGGTCACAGCGGCGGCAGCGGCTCCTGTGCGGCCGACCAGGCGGCCGGGACGCCGGACAGCCCGGTGCGGGCCGCGACCACGCCGGCGGCGATGGCGCAGGTGGTGTCCATGTCTCCCCAGCCGGCGACGGTGTGCCAGAGGGTTTCGACGAGGTCGTCCGGGTGGCCTGCGGCGGACCAGAGCGCGAACGGGACGGTGTCCTGCGCCGAGACCTGGTGGCCGGAGCCGAGCACCACCGCCGCGTGCCGGACGCTGCTCCCCTCGGGCAGCCGTGCCGCGATCCGCAGGCCGGAGCGCACCTCGGAGTCCGGCAGCAGCGCCGCCACCTCCTGAAGGAACTCCGCCCGGGGAGCCGCCGCGCCGCCGCGCGAACGCACCGCGAGCGCGGAGGCCAGAGCGACCGCCTGCGCGCCGGCCGCCGCCTCCGGGTGTGCGTGGGTAGCCCGGGCGGAGCGCCCGGCCTGCTCGGCGACCAGCGCCAGGTCGTCCGCGAACCACGCGCCGAGCGGCGCCACCCGCATCGCCGCGCCGTTCCCATGCGAGCCCTGCCCGCCGAACAGCGCGCCGGTGACCGCGAGATGGTCCTCACCCGCGTGCACCGCGCGCAGCACCTGGTGCATCGACGGCCCGTACTTGCGGTGCGGCACCGCCACGTACTCCTGCGCGAACTCCCTTGCCAGCGCCGCCGGTTCGACCTCGCCGCGGTCGCGCAGGTGGCGCACCAGGACGAGCGCCATCGCCGTGTCGTCCGTCCAGTGCCACGGCGCGGGCCTGGTCAGCCGGCCCGCGACCTCCGCCGACGCCTCGTCCACCGGCGGGTGGAACCAGCGATCGCCGAAGGCATCGCCCAGCGCCAGGCCGTGCAGGCTGTCGAGGGCGGGCGGCGGGACGGGGGACGACATGGTGACTCCTCGCGGGAACGGGCGGACGCCGCTGATTCTCGCCTCCCGGAGGGCCGTCCGGCGAACCGATTTCGACGCCGGTGGCAGTGCAGGCTCCGGTGTCACCCCTTGGACGGGGGTTCGCTCGATCGTGGGCGATTCGCGCTGCCGATCCGCCCCCGCAGGTCCACAGTGGGAGACGGACGCGCTCGGAGATCGCGTCCCGCTCGCCGTGCCAGGCCCGGGTTTCGCGGCCGTTCCACGGCCTTGACGACGGGTGGAGCGACGAGTGCGCGGACGGTGGGCACCTCGCCGGGAGCTGATCGGATCTTCTAGGCTCGCTTCCCGGTCCCTGCCGCGGCGCCCGTCCGTGCCGAGGAACAGAGACCGACGTCCCCGGACCCCGGGCCGAGCCGGGGTCGCGGACCGAGCGAGGAGGACGCAGTGCTGCCCAGTCCCAGGTCGAATCGCACACCACGGCCCAGCCCGAAGCCGCAACAGATCCCCGCGACGCCCGTCCCGGCCATACCTCCCAGTGCCCCGCGCCCCACCGGGGGTGAACGGTGAGCCGCCATACCGTGGCCCCCGAGCCACATCCCGCCACCCCCTCCGCCATCGACGAACTCCCGGTCACCGCACCGACCTTGGCCACCGCCGCACTACCGGGCCTGCCCCACACCCTGACCAGCAGGGCCCGCACCCTCACCGCCGCCGTCCGCAAGCGCTGCGCAGACCTCGCCCGGATCGAAACCCCGTCCGGCGACGCGCCCCGGCTGAACACCCTCGCCGAAGAGCTCGCCACCGGCTACACCGCCACCGGCGCCACCGCCACCCGCGAGAGCTGCGCCCACGGCGACCACCTGGTTCTCGACTGGCCCGGCCGGCACGAAGAGCTCCCGCACCTGCTGGTGGTCGGCCACCACGACACCGTCTGGCCCGTCGGCACCCTCACCGACTGGCCCGTCGAGGAGAAGGACGGGCGCCTCACCGGCCCCGGCATCCTCGACATGAAAGGCGGACTCGCCCTGCTGGAAGGCGCGTTCGCACTCCTCGCCGACCTCGGCCAACGCCCGCACCGACCCGTGCGGATGCTCGTGGTCTCCGACGAGGAGATCGGCAGCCCCGACGGCCGCCGCCTGTTCGAACGGCACCTGCGCGGCGCCGCCGCCGTCCTCGGACTCGAACCCGGCCACCCCGACGGCCGCCTGAAGACCGCCCGCCGCGGCTCCGCCCGGGTCCGGCTCACCGTCACCGGACGCGAGGCGCACGCCGGCAACGACGCCGCCGAGGGCATCTCCGCGATCGACGAACTCATCGACCAGTTGATCACCGTCCGCGGCCTCGGCCGGCAGCCCGGCACCGAACTCAATGCCGGACGCCTCGACGGCGGCACCCGCGCCAACGTCGTCGCCGGCCGCGCCGAAGCCGAGATCGGGCTGCGCTTCGCCACCACCGAGGCCCAGCGCCGCACCCTCGACACGCTCGCCCACCTGACCGCGAACCGGCCCGGCGCGAACGTCTCCACCGAGGTGCTGTCCTCGCGGCCGACCTGGCCCGAACGCACCGCGAACCCGCTGCTGCGGCACGTCCGCTCGCTCGCCGCCGCGCTCGGCCAGCACCTCGACGGGGCGCCGGCGGGCGGGGCGGGGGACACGAACCTCGCCGGCGCGAGGGGTCTGCCGACGCTGGACGGGCTCGGGGCGGTGGGGGGCGGGCCGCACGCCCGGCACGAGCACCTGCGGATCGACCAACTGGGGTCGCGGATCGCTCTGTTGGCAGCGCTGTTGGCTGTGCCGTTGCCGCGACTTCGCTGAGAGGGGGTGCGGGGAGAACTGCGCGACAAGCGCAAGTCACGTCCGCAAGGTCGCGATCACGTGCAGGTCATTGTCCTGCGTCGCGATCTTGCGGTCGGATGCCTTCCGCTTCGCGCAGTTCTCCCCCAGCCCTGGCGGGCCGGGAGGTGCCCCCACGCGCCCCTGGTGGTGCCTCTCCCTGTTTTCGTGCTCTCGCTGGTTGTGCACTCCCTGGTTGTGCTCTCCACGCTTGTCAGGGGGTCCCCGGTGTGTACAGAATGGAACCGACCGAACGGTCAGTCGGGAGGTGGGTGGTGGAGGCGAGCGCGGAGGCGCAGTCGCGGTTCGATGCGGTGATCGCCAATGAGCAGCGGGTGGAGCCCCGGGACTGGATGCCGGAGGCCTACCGGGCGACGCTGGTGCGGCAGATCGCGCAGCATGCCCACTCGGAGATCATCGGGATGCAGCCGGAGGGCAACTGGCTGACCCGGGCGCCGTCGCTCAGGCGCAAGGCGATCCTGTTGGCGAAGGCGCAGGACGAGGCCGGGCACGGGCTGTACCTGTATGCGGCGGCGGAGACCCTGGGCGTGGACCGGGCCGAGTTGACCGAGAAGCTGATCGACGGGCGGCAGAAGTACTCGTCGATCTTCAACTACCCGACGCTGACGTTCGCGGACGTCGGCGTGATCGGCTGGCTGGTGGACGGCGCGGCGATCTGCAACCAGGTGCCGCTGTGCCGGTGCAGTTACGGGCCGTACGCGCGGGCGATGGTGCGGATCTGCAAGGAGGAGTCCTTCCATCAGCGGCAGGGCTACGAGTTGCTGATGACGCTGATGGCCGGCACCGAGGCGCAGCGGCGGATGGTGCAGGACGCGGTGGACCGCTGGTGGTGGCCGTCGCTGATGATGTTCGGCCCGCCGGACGGGGCCTCGCCGAACAGTGAGCGGTCGATGGCGTGGCGGATCAAGCGGCACAGCAACGACGAGCTGCGCCAGCGCTTCGTGGACATGACCGTCCCGCAGGCCGAGCACCTCGGCGTCACGCTGCCGGACCCGGCGCTCGCCTGGAACGAGGAGCGCGGCAGCTGGGACTTCGGCGAGCCGGACTGGTCGGAGCTGATGCAGGTGATCAAGGGCCGGGGCCCGTGCAACGCGCAGCGGATCGAACGGCGGCGCGCCGCCCACGAGGACGGTGCCTGGGTGCGTGAGGCGGCGTCGGCGTACGCGGCCAAGCACACGGCGCGGAAGGGGAGTTCGGAATGAGCGGGGAGAGGGCGTCCTGGCCGCTGTACGAGGTGTTCGTACGGCCCCGGCGCGGGCTGAACCACGTACATGTGGGGTCGTTGCACGCGGCCGACGACAGGATGGCGCTGTTGGCGGCCCGGGACCTGTACACCCGGCGCAACGAGGGGGTGAGCCTGTGGGTGGTCCGCTCGGACGCGATCACCGCGTCCAGCCCGGACGAGCAGGACCCGTTCTTCGCGCCGAGCGGGGACAAGGTGTACCGGCACCCGACGTTCTATCCGATCCCCGAGGACGTTCCGCACATCTGACGCTCAGTCAATCATTCAGCAGGGAAGGCGACATGACCGACGACCACGTGTACCTCTCACTGGCCGACGCCGCCGGGGAGCCGGACGGCGAGGCCCGCTGGGCCTACGGCACGGGGTTCGCCGATCCGCTGCTGGGCGTGGACGCCGCGCCGCCGCCGGGGATCGACCCTGCGGACCTCGCGGCGTACTGCCTGATGCTGGGCGACGACGTGCTGGTGCTGTCCCAGCGGCTGATCCAATGGGTCACCCGGGCACCGGAGTTGGAGGAGGAGGTGGCGCTCGCCAACCTCGGCCTCGACCTGCTCGGGCAGGCCCGCCGACTGCTCACCCGGGCCGGGCAGCTGGACGGCACCGGCCGCAGCGAGGACGAACTCGCGTACTGGCGCGAGGACTTCGAGTACCGCAACGTGCGCCTGGTGGAGCTGGAGAACGACGACTTCGCGCAGTGCGTGGCCCGGCTGCTGATGTTCGCCACCGCCCGCGAGGAGCTGTACCGTCGGCTGGCCGGGCATCCGGACCCGGTGCTGGCGGCCGTCGCGGCGCTGGGCGTCAAGGAGTTGGCGTACCACCGGGAGTACGCGCAGTCCTGGGTGCTGCGGCTCGGCGACGGGACGGAGTACTCGCGCCGGCGGATGCAGGACGCGTTGACGGCGCTGTGGCCGTGGCTGGACGAGCTGTTCACCCCGCACGAGGTCGAACTGCGGCTCGGCGTAAACCCGTTGGAGCTGCGCGAACCCGTACTGACAAGCCTGGCAAAGGTGTTGGGGGAGGCCACGCTCAGCGTGCCCGAGACCGCGCCGCAGGCGTACGTCAACGGCCGGGCCGGACGGCACGGCGTGCACACCGAGGCGCTCGGCCCGCTGCTGGCGGAGCTCCAGGTGGTGGCCCGGGCGCACCCGGGGGCGACATGGTGACCACCGTCGAACGGGCCCGGGAGGTCGCGGCCGCAGTGCCCGACCCCGAACTGCCCATGCTCACCCTGGCCGACCTCGGCATCCTCGCCGACGTCGAGGAGCACGACGGGACGGTCACCGCCTGGCTCACGCCCACCTACTCCGGCTGCCCCGCCGTCGCCGAAATGGCCGGCGACGTGGCCCGGCGGCTGCGCGCGGCCGGCTTCGAGCAGGTCGAGGTGCGGCTGCGGATCGACCCGCCGTGGTCCAGCGACCGGATCAGCGCGGAGGGCCGCCGCAAGCTGGCAGAGTCGGGCATCGCCCCGCCGACTCCCGGGGGCCTCCTGACGCTCGGCCCGACCCGGCTGGCCGTGCCCTGCCCGCAGTGCGGTTCCACCGACACCGAGGAGCTCTCCCGGTTCGGCTCCACCGCCTGCAAGTCGCTGTGGCGGTGCCGCAGTTGCCGCGAACCCTTCGACCGGATCAAGGAGATCTGATGGCCGCCCGCCGCCCGCAGTTCCACCCGCTGCCGATCGGCAACCTGGAACGGCTCTGCGAGGACGCCGTCGCGGTGACCTTCGACGTACCGCCCGCGCTGGCCGAGGAGTTCACGTTCAAGCCCGGCCAGACGCTGACGCTGCGCCGGATCGTCGACGGGGTGGACGAGCGCCGCTCGTACTCGCTGTGCTCGCCGGTCGGCGGGCCACTGCGGATCGCCGTCCGCGAGGTGCCCGGCGGGCTGTTCTCGCACTGGCTGGTCGGCGAGGCCGCGATCGGCGAGATGGTCGAAGTCCTGCCGCCCAGCGGGGCGTTCACCGCCGACCCGGCCGAACCCGGCGAGCACGTGCTGATCGCCGCGGGCTCCGGCATCACCCCGATGCTGTCCATCGCCGGCTCCGTGCTGGCCGGCCACCCCGACTCGCGGGTCACCCTGCTGTACGGCAACCGGCGCAGCGACACGGTGATGTTCGCCGACGAGCTGGCCGATCTGAAGGACCGCTACCTGGGCCGGTTCCAGCTGGTGCACGTGCTGTCCCGGGAAAGCCGGGACGCCGAACTGCTCAGCGGCCGGCTCGACCCCGACCGGGTCAAGGCGCTGCTGGAGGCGCTGGTGGACGTCCCCGCCGTGGACCACTGGTGGCTGTGCGGGCCGTTCGGCCTGGTGGCGGACGCCAAGGCCCTGCTGGCCGAACTCGGCGTCCCCGCCGGGCGGGTGCACCAGGAACTGTTCCACGCCGAGGACGAGCGGGCCGAGGAACGCCACCTGGAACCCGTCCCCGACGCCGGGGCCAGCGAGGTCACGCTCGTGCTCGACGGCCGCTCCAGCACCCTCGCCCTGCCGCGCGACCGCTCCATCCTGGACGGTGCCCAACGCGCCCGCCCCGACCTGCCGTTCGCGTGCAAGGGCGGTGTCTGCGGCACCTGCCGCGCCCTGCTGTGCGAGGGCAAGGTCGAGATGCGGCGCAACTTCGCGCTGGAGGAGTCCGAACTGGCCGCCGGCTACGTCCTCACCTGCCAGGCCCGCCCGGTCTCCGACCAGGTCACCGTGGACTACGACCGGTAACTGCCGTCAGACGGCCGCGGATTGAGTGGCCGGTTGGGCGGCGGGTTGAGTGGCCGGTTGGGCGGCGGGTTGAGCCGCCGCTCGGTCGCGCAGCAGGTGGACGACCTCGTTGACCGCTGCGCGGCCGGCCCGGTTGGCGCCGACGGTGGACGCCGAAGGCCCGTAGCCGAGCAGGTGGATACGCGGGTCGTCGGTGACGCGGGTGCCGGTCATCCGGATGCCGCCACCCGGGCCGCGCAGGGCGAGCGGCGCAAGATGGGTGAGCTCGGCGCGGAAGCCCGTCGCCCAGATGATCACGTCCACCGCCAACTCCCGGTCGCCCCAAGCGACTCCGTGCTCGGTGAGGCGGTCGAACATCGGGCGGCGGTTCAGCACACCCAGCGCCTCGGCCCGGCGGTAGGCGACGCTCGGGCCGAGACCGGTGACCGAGACCACGCTGCGCACCGGCAGGCCCGCAGCCACCCGCTCCGCCACCTTGGCGACCACCTCGCGGCCGAACTCCGGGGTGAACGGCCCCTGGTGGACCACCGGCGGGGTACGCGTCACCCACACCGTCTCCGCGACCTCGCCCACCTCGGACAGCACCTGGATCGCCGAGGCCCCGCCACCGACCACCAGCACCCGCTGCCCGGCGAACTCCGCCGGGCCCCGGTAGTCCGCGTAGTGCAGCTGCCGGCCCGCGAAGTGCCCCGGATAGCGCGGCAGGAACGGCCGCGTCCAGGTACCGGTGGCGTTCAGCAGAGCTTGGGTGACCCAGCTGCCGGAGTCGGTCTCCACCAGCAGCCGCCCGTCCGGCCGGTCACGCACCGCCAGGACCTTCACCGGGCGCACCACGGGCAGGGCGTGCTGCGCCTCGTACGCGGCGAAGTAGCCGGGTACGGCGACCCGGGCCGGGGTGGCCGGGTCGGTGGCGGGCAGTTCGAAATCCGGCAGGTCGTGGAAGCCGTGCACGGTGGCCATCGTCAGCGACGGGGAGCGGTGCGCCCAGGCGCCGCCCGGGGCGTCGTCCGCGTCCAGCACCACGAAGCCGGTGTACGGGGCGAAGCCGCGACGGTGCAGGTGGTAGGCGGCGGACAGGCCGGCCTGGCCCGCGCCGATCACCAGCGCGTCCACCTCGCGGGGTTCAGCGGCGGGGGGCTCGGTCGTTGCACCTTGAACAGTCACGACCGTGAAACATCGCCCCGCGGCCGGGTGTTCCCGTTCCCGGGCAGCAGGCGCAGGGCGGCGGCGACCAGCGCCTCGGGGCCGTCCGGGCGCAGGTCCAGGAACAGCCGGGGCTCGGTGAGTTCGAGCTCGATCAGCGCGGGCGAGCCGTCCGGCAGGCGCACCACGTCGACCCGTGCGTAGAGCAGCTCCGCGCGCTGCGGGACCGCCGCCAGCACCTGCTCGGCGAGGGCGAGTTGGTCCTCGGCAGGCTCGCGGGCGACATCGGCGAAGCCGCCGCCGAGCATCGGGCCGCGGCGCACCGCGTGGCTGAACTCCCCGCCCAGGTACAGCAGCGAGGTCTCGCCCTCGTCCTCGACCATCGGCAGGTACGGCTGCACCATTGCGGTGCGGCCGACCGCGGTGAGGGCGGCGACGTGCGCGTGCGCCTCGGCGCGGTCGGTGGTGCGCAGGGTGTCGCGGGCGCCGGAGGAGACGGTCGGCTTCACCACCAGCTCCGGCCAGTCGGCGCCGGTGAGTTCCTCGCCCGGGGCGACCCAGACGGTGGGGACGATCGGCACCGCGGCGCCTGCGAGATCGCGCAGGTAGGTCTTGTCGGTGTTGTGCTCCAGCACCGGCACCGGATTGGCCAGCCGGGTCAGCGCGGCCGTCCGGCGGGACCAGGCGAGGAAGGCGTCGCGGTACAGGATGTAGTCCCAGACGCTGCGGATCAGCACCAGTTCGTAGCCGCTCCAGTCGACCGCCGGATCGTCCCAGACCGCCGCCTCCGCGGGCACCCCCGCCCGGGCGAACGCGGCCAGCACGGGAAGCATTTCGACGTCGTCCACGCCCCGGCAGGTGGCGTACGCGACCCTCGCCGGGCCGGGGTGTGCGGGAACGGGAGGCAGAGGGGTGCTCACGGGTGCTCCATGCGGTGCGGGGACGGACCGGCAGCGAGGCTCTTACGCACCCGTGAGCAGTGTCAACCGTATTACCGACTGTCAGGCAATATGACCACTCTGTGGCTGAGTTGGGCCGGTGGTCGAGCGGCTCGACGACCGACCCGGGTCGATGACCGAGCGGCTCGACGGTTGACTCGGGTCGGTGGTCGAGCGGCCCGATGGTCGAGTCGGGTCAGTGGCCGGACGGGATCCGGTCGAGTCGGGTCAGTGGTCGAGTGGCTCGATGACCGCCGCAGTGCCGTACGCGCACACCTCCGTGCCCACGTCGGCAGCCTCCGTGACATCGAAGCGCATCATCAGGACGGCGTTGCCGCCGCGCGCCCTGGTCTGCTCCACCAGCCGCTCCATCGCCTGGTTCCGGGTCTCCACCAGCGTCTTGGTGAGGCCCTTCAACTCGCCGCCCATCAGCGACTTCAGGCCCGCGCCGATCTGCGAGCCGAGGTGCCGCGAACGCACCGTCAGGCCGAACACCTCGCCGATCACCCGGACCACCTTGAAGCCGGGCACATCATTCGTGGTGACCACCAGCACGCCGCCGGACGGGTCCTGCCCGCCGCCGAAATCGTTCAGTTCACTCATGATTCCCACCTTCTGTCACGCTTCGGTCGGAACGCCAGCACGGCACACCGGGAAAACGCTTTCCCCGCCATCTCGGCAGGCCGCCAGGCCGCAGGATCGATCGGGATCGGGAGAGCCGATGGACATCGGACCCCCTGGTTTGTCAACCTGGTGCCATGGGCGAGCGAAGCGATCATCCACACGGGCCTGGCGCGGCGGAGGACTCCGGCGCGCAGGAGATCGAGGCCACCGTGGTGCTGGGCATCCGGATCACCGACTGGCCGGCGCTGCGGGCCGCCGCACAAGCGGCCGTCGAGGACCTGGACTTCGCCGGGATCGACCCCGAGGACCAGCGCCGCCAACTGTTGCGGGAAGTCACCGAAGACCCCAACGCGGCCCTCGGCGCCCTGCTCCACCCCGACCGGCTGGTCGCCTCCATCCCCGGCATCGAAGCCCTCGGCGGCACGCTGGAGATCAGCGTCACCGACGACTTCGCGCCCGACTTCGCCGAACTCTTCCCCCTGGACGACGCCGGCGACACCGGCGACTGGACCCTCACCCCGCGCACCGCGTGCCTGCTGCACACCCAGCTGATCGGCCTCTCCGACGCCGCCTACGAAGACCTCGACGAACACGGCGACGACCCCGTCACCGTCGTCGACGAAGCCGACTGGAGCGTCTTCGGCCGCCTCCAGCAACGCACCTGGAACCTGCACCGCGGCTGGCGGCGCGCCTTCGCCCGGGCCTTCGACGACCTCGCCGACGACCTCGCCCTCGGCGAATGGCCACTGCCCCGCAGCCTCGCGGAGGACGTCGCGCTGCGCCTCGCGCTCGCCGAAGCCCGCGCGCTGCTCGGCTCCCAACCGGAGTCCGTGGCCGACATGATGGGCGACCTGCCCGCCGACCTGTACGACTACGACTGGGACGGTTGCACCGACGAACTCTTCGGCGTCTACGGCCCGGAGGAGACCTCCGACGACCTGGACGCCGGGCAGCGGATCGACCAACTCCTCGCCGCCACGCACCCCGAGGGCTGGTTCCTCGGCTACCAGGACGCCGAGGAACGCGACCCCGGGCGGGGCTACCGGCGCTGAACTGGCATGCTGGTGGGGTGAGCTCACCCATCGACGTGCCCGGCGAACTTCCCTCGTCCGCTCCCGCTGTTCTGCCTGCGGTCGGCGGGCACGCGGAGGACCGCGACTCCCACGAGCAGTACGTGCTGCCGCTGGTGGTCCGGCTGGAGAAGGCCGAACCGCCCGGCCGGACGGACGCGCTGGAGACCTCGGCGCGGGCCGTGCTCACCCTGCTGTCCGACCCGCGGGTCACGGCCGGCGACGGCGAGTGGGCGGAGCGGGTCAAGGCCTGGGAGGACGCCCGGATCCGCAAGGTGGTGCGGCGGGCCCGCGGCGGCGAGTGGCGCAAGGCGAACGACCTGCCCGGCATCACCGTCACCGGCGAGAGCGCCGAGGTACGGGTCTTCCCGCCGATCCCGCTGGACGGCTGGCCCAAGGAACTCGCCAAACTCCAGGTCTCCGGCACCGAACTCGACGACACCACCCCGCCCGGCCCCGCACCCGAGGGCGTCCCCGTGCTGTGGCTCAACCCCGAGTTGCGGATGAGCGCCGGCAAGACCATGGCACAGACCGGCCACGCCGCCCAGCTCGCCTGGTGGGAGCTGGACGACGCACAGCGCAAGGAGTGGGCGGAAAGCGGTTTCCCGTTGGCGGTCAGGATCGCCACCCCCGCCGACTGGCCCGCCCTCACGGACGGCCGGCTCCCGGTCGTCCGCGACGCCGGCTTCACCGAGATCGCCCCCGGCAGCTGCACCGTGGCCTTCGAAGGCGGCGAACGCTACTGCCCCACCCCGCGCCTCCGGCGCCCGTGAGCGCACCACGCTGACCCCAACACGGCACTGTGGCGGGTGAACCGTGCGTGTTTCCGGAAGTCACGTGTCTCCGGCGGGACTTGAGGGGTCGGGATGAGGTTCCCTACGTCAGGCAAGAGGGGCGGTTGTCCCTACAGCGGCGTGCCGGCAAGCGTCGGCGCCCGGCTGGAGGCGGAGGCTGGTTGTTCCCGTCGCCAAGGTTGTGGCGCCCCAGTTGGGACCATCCCCGTGCGTGGGGAGCAGGGAATGTGGACCGGTCGTCTGCCCTGACGGGGGGCCGGGCAGACGGAGCAGCGGGGCCTCAGGTGTCGAGCTCGCGGGTGATCTTCGAGCGGGCGGGGGCCCAGATGCCGTCCGGCAGGAAGCCCTCCTCGCCGACCCGGTCCAACTGCATCGCGACGTAGTGCGCCGAAGCGTCGCAGTCGTCGTCCGCCTCGTCGAAGAACGTGATGCTGTCGGGAGCCAGGTGGAAGTTCCAGTCCGGGTTGTGGTCCGACTTCTCTGCGACGACTCGTCCCTGGACGTGGACTTTCGACGTCTCGAGTCCCGCCAGGACGGCCCGGGCCTGCTTGATCTTCTGCTCGTCGTCGAGTCGGAACACGAACTCGTCGTCGTTCGGTGCTGCTTGGAGACCGAAGCGGGAAGCCGCCATGGTGTGCCCCTCCGAGAGTTTGAATCAGCCGTATTCCGCGACGACGGTGGCCGGGACACCGGCCATGTCCGCGCCGATCCGCGGGCTTCGTCGGACGGGCAGGACGTTCCCGGTCCGGTTCGTCCCGGTGGCGGACTGCCGTCGGACCCGGACACTAATGCAGCGGAGGTCCCGGGATCGCTCATTGGCCCAGAACATCACCCGGAAGGCGGCGCCGAGAAACGGGGCCATCGGAATCCGGAATGCCGCCGGTCGGCCCGGCACAGTCACGGGACCGACCGCAACGCCTGTGCGGCTCCCAGGAGTACGGGGTTCAACGCCGCGCAGCGTGCGTCATGTGCCCGGGGCGTGAGCCGAGGCCCATCAGGTCGAGAGGTTGGTTCACCGACCGCACCACGCTGTCACCGGCTTTCGGCAGCAGCATGTGCTCAGGTGATTCGAACGGGGCGGCCCCGCGCGTCGGTTGGCGATCCGGCCGGATGAGGCCGGTCAGGATTGACCGGCCTCGTTGCCCGGTCAGCCGGTCTTGGCCGGTCGCGACTCGGCGATTGCGAGGGCGGCGATGGCCACGAGCATCAGCAGTGTGCCGATGACCGTGGCCGTGGTGAGTTGCTCACCGAGGAACAGCACGGCGAGTGCCGCCGCGCTGACCGGCTCGATGAGCATCACCACCGAGGCGGTAGCGGCCCGCACAGCGGCCGCTCCGGCGAAGTACAGCGGGTACGCGAGTGCGGTGGTGACGGTGGCGATGTAGAGCATCAGCAGCACGACGTGGCCCGGGTGGGCGGTGTGCGGTACGAGACCCTCGGCCTGGGCGAACGGCAGCATGGCGGCGGCACCGACGGCGAATGACCCCACCGTGAGGGTGCAGGGGTCCTCGCCACCGCCCTGACGTCCGGTCCACCGGCCCAGGATGGTGGAGACGGCGTACCCGGCGGCGGACAGCAGCGCCATTCCCACGCCGACGGGGTGGACGGCCCCGGCCTGGTTGCCCAGGACCAGGATCGTCAGGCCGGCCAGCGCGCCGGCGACGGCGAGCAGCCCGGCACGTCCGATGCGCTCGCCCAGGAACAGGCGCCCGCCGGCGGTGGTGAACACCGGGGCGGCCCCCAGCGTGACGATGGTGCCCACCGCCAGGCCCGTGTCCTTCACGGCGGCGAAGTAGGCGGTCTGGAAGACGGCCAGGCCGATGCCGGTGCCCACGAACAGCAGGGCGCGGCGGCCCGGCGGTTGCGGGGTCCGCGGTGTCTTGAGCGCAGGACGGAAGGCACGGGCCGCGAGCAGCAGCACCACGCCGGTCAGGAAGCGCCAGAACGAGACGGCCATGGGCCCGAAGTCGCTGGATTGGTAGACGACTTCCACGGCGGCCCCGGTAGTACCCCAGGTGACGCCGGCGAATGCCAGACAGGAAAGGCCGCGGCGCACGGATCGGGGCGCCATCACGGGGGCAGAGGTCGTTGCGACAGCAGTTTTCGACACGAAGGATCTCCGGAGGGAGCGGATGGTCGTGGTCTCGCGTCTGCGGGCACAACCAATCAGCGCGTCGCGGCCGTTGGCCCAGCTACGCGCCGGTGTCGATGGCGACCCGCCTCAGAGGACGGGCGGCGAGAGAACTGCTGCGAAAGACATGGCCTCCACGTTACGGCACCGCAGGTAGGCCTCTGCACCAGTTGCGGCCACACCGCCGTATCACCGCAGTACCGGGCCGGAATCGAAGACAGGGCGGCCGGAATGGTGAGGTCGGCGGTTCACCTCACGAGATCGGCCTGCCTGGCGAGGGACGATGGGGTGTTGCGGTACTGGCCCGGTGCGGTGTCGAACTCGCGCTTGAATGCCTTGGCGAAGGCGTACTCGGAGGTGTAGCCGGCACGTTCGGCGACCGAGCGCAGGGGCAGGGCGGTCTCGCGCAGGGTCCGGGCCGCCGTGGTCAGCCGCCACCAGGTGAGGTAGGCGAGAGGCGGGGAACCTACCGTTGCGGTGAAGCGCTGGGCGAAGGAGGAGCGGGACAGGCCCGCGTGTGCGGCGAGGGACTGGACGGTCCAGGGGTGTGCGGGATCGCGGTGGATGGCGCGCAGCGCGGCGGCGACCGCTGGATCGCGCAGGGCCGCTCCCCAGCCGGTGCCGGTGTGCTGGGTCTGCTCGTCGTGCCAGGTTCGCAGGATCAGCAGGAGCAGGACCTCCAGGAGTGCGGAGACGACCGAGGAGCTTCCCGGCAGCGGTTCGGTGGTGAGTTCGCGGTCCAGGAGGTTGACGGCGCCGCGCAGTGAGGCGTTCGCTCCGGCGTGTGCCCGCAGGTGGACGACGTCGGGCATTTCGGCGAGGAGGGGGTGGATGCGGGACCGGTCGAGGCGGTAGGCGCCGCAGAGCATGGTGGTGCCGATGCCCCGGAGTGCGGGTTCGGTGTCGCGGGTGACGGGTTCGGCCGGGCGTGCTGGGCCGGCGGCGGTCGGGGGCGTGTGCCGGGTGTCCGTGATGGCGTGCCCGAGTTCGCGAGGCAGGAAGGCGATGTCGCCGGAGTCGAGCCGGATCGGTTCGCCGCGTGCCGGGAGCAGCCAGCAGGAGCCCTGGAGAATCGCGTGGAAGCCCGCACCGTCCTGCGGCTGGAAGCGGGTGCCCCAGGGTGGGGTCAGGTGGGTGCGTGATGCGTGGGGGACGCCGGTACGCATAGCGGCCACGGCGTCGCTCAGTACGTCCATCGTCTCAACGTACCGGCCGACTTGGCCGGGTCGGTCCGGCTGGACGATCGGACATCGAGTGCGGATCTTCGAGCATGGGAACGTGCCCCGCGGGTTCCTACCGTGGTCGTCGAGCGGACAGGCCGTCCGCTCGGCATGAACGCGGGAACAGAATGTGGGGCAGGTGGCATGAGGATTGCCGTGTACGGTGCGAGCGGGTTCACCGGAGGACTGGTCGTCGCCGAGCTGTACCGCCGGGGCATCACACCGGTACCGGTGGGCCGCAGTCGGGAACGTCTTGACGCCGCGGTGGTGAAGGCCGGCGCCGAGGGGGCCGAGGTCAGGATCGCCGATCTGGCTGACCACGATGCGCTGGTCGCCGCGTTCGCCGACTGCGACGCCGTGGTCAACTGCGCGGGCCCGTTCACGCCGTGGGGAGAGCCGGTGGTCAGGGCAGCGATCGCCGCCGGGACCGCGTATGTGGACACCACGGGCGAACAGGGCTATCTGAAGCGGGTTTTCGACGAGCTGGGCCCGGTCGCCGAACGTGCCGGGGTGAGCGTGGTCCCCGCGATGGCCGATGACGGTGGTCCCGGCGACCTGATCGCCCGTCTGACAGCGGCCCGCGTGAGCGGCCCGATCGACGGCCTGTTGGTCGCCGACCTGCGCCGGGCCGGCGGCGAGGCCTCGCGCGGGACGGCCCGTTCGATGGCTTCGGTCTTCGCCCAGGGGCCGCTGGAGTATGCCGACGGCGTCTGGCGGCCGGCCGCCGGCTGCCCGGTGGAGTCGGTCGTGCCGCCGGGCGAGACCGTGGCCGTACCCGTGACGGCCTTCGCGCTGCCGGGTGTGGTCACCGTTCCCCGCCATGTGACCGCCCGTCGGGTCCACAGCGCCATCCGGGCCGACGTGGCCGCGCTGTTCGCCTCGCTGACCCCGGAGGTGATCGACAGCGTTCCGGAGATGGTCTCGGACGAGGCCAGGGCGAACGGCCGGTGGCTGATGATGGCCGAGGCCACCGGCCGTGACGGAGAGATCGCCAGGGGATGGGTGACCGGCCCCGACGGGTACGGCCTCACCGCGGTGATCGCCGCCGAGGGTGCCCGCCGTCTCGCCGCGGGAGGTACGCCTCCGGGCGTGCTGGCACCCGCGCAGGCCTACGACGCGGCAGACTTCCTCGACTTCCTGGCGCCTTACGGGGTCGGCTGGCAACTGACCTGAGTGTCGGCGGGGTTTGGTGCCCAGAAGTGGGTGCGGTGTTCGTTCAGGAAGGCATCGAGCGTGCGGGGCGGCCGGCCGAGGATATCGGTGACGGTGCTTGTGGGGAACTCGGGCCGGGCGATGGCGAGTTGTTGGATCTCCACGACGTGGTCGGCGAGCCAGCCGGGCAGGCCGGCCTGGTGGACGAGATTGTCGCGCAGCTCGTCCGGAGCGAGGTCGATGTACTGGATCCGGCGGCCGGTCAGTTCGGTCAGCCGGGCGGCGAGGTCGGGGTGGGAGACGGCTTTCGGTCCGGTCAGCGTGTAGGTGCCGCCCGCGAGGTGGCGCCGGGTGAGCACGGCGGCCGCGACATCGCCGATGTCGCGGCAGTCGATGTAGTTGCAGGGCGCGTCCCGCATGGCGCCGAGGACGAATCCCTGGGCCACGGCGGGCGCGAGGCGCAGCAGGTTCTGCATGAACGCGTAGGGGCGCAGCACGGTGCCGGTGAGTCCGGAGGCGTGCAGGTGTTCCTCGACGGCGTGGTGTCCGCGGGATATCGCGACGGGTGACCCGGGCTCGGCGGCGGGGGCGGAGAGCTTGACGATGTGTCCGATTCCGCTGTGGGCGGCGATGTCGATGACGCGGGTTTCGAGTTCGACCTGTGCGGGGCTGTTGGCCATGGCAAGGAAGAGCTGGTCGGCGCCCGAGAAGGCGGTGCGCAGCGAGTCGGGGTCGCCGGCGTCGGCGTACCGGACCTCGACGTGCCGGTCGTGCGGGCCGGCGGCGCCGGGGAGCGGTCGGTGCGGGGTGCGGGTGAGGGCGCGGACGGGGACCTCGAGGGCGCGCAGGCTGTGGAGCAGGGCGGTCCCGGTGGTTCCGGTCGCTCCCATGACAACGATCATCGGGTGTCTCCTCGGTGCTTGGTGGCGTCTGCGGCAGCCGGTGCCGCCGGGGTGGGGTCGGTGCGTTCGGGCGCCGGTGCCCGGGTGTCGGGGCCGGTCACGGCCGGGCTTTCGCGAGGGTGCCGCGCCAGCGCAGGGTGACGATGGTGGTGGCGAGGACGGCGGAGACGGGCAGGTCGATGCGCAGTCGCCGCAGCCAGGGGGCGGCGTGGACCGAGGTGCGGGCGGGCAGCCACTCGGCGGCGAACCATCCCAGCGCTGCCGCCACACCGGTGGTCGCACCGACGAGCAGCGCGGTCAGGACGACGCGCGGCAGGGTCGTGGTCCAGCGTCGCGGCTGCCCGCCGTGCCGCAGCCAGGCGCCGACCAGGAACGCCACCACCGCGGAAGTGCCGGCGATGGAGGTGCAGGCCGCCACTGTCAGGTCCGCCTGTCCGGTGACGACTCCCGCGGTACCTGCCATCAGGGCGGGGGCGGCGTAGGCGGTCACCACCTCGCGCCACAGCGTGAACGGCCGGGCGGCCGCCCGGCTCGGGCCGGTTCTGTCGTTCGTTGCGGGCATCTTGGCCTCTTCATCTCGTTGGAGTCCGAAAGGCGAAAGGTGTGGCCGGGTCGTTGACGGGCCTTTCGCGGCAGGGTAATTAGTTGGCTAATTACTGCCTCGTGAAAAGGGCTCCCGTCCACGGGACGGGAGCCCGGGCCCGGTGGTCGGCCGGGTCAGTCGGCGGTCAGGGCCGAACTGCCGCGCACGACACGCGCGAGCAGGTCCAGGAACACCGTGCGTTCCTCGACGGTGAGCCCTGCGACCATCGCCTCCAGTCGCCCGAAATGCTCGGGCGCCATGTCGCGCAGGCGCTGCGCACCGCGCGCGGTCAGGACCGCGACCGTGCCGCGCCCGTCCTCGGTGGACGGGCGCCTGGCGATCAGGCCCTCGCGCTCCAGGCCGTCCAGCAGGCCGGTGACCGTGGCCCTGGAGACATCGAGGTCGGCCGCAAGTTGCGAGGGGGACTTCTCTCCGCCGTGGCCTTCGAGGTCCGAGAGCAGCCGGTAGCGGCCCGTCGACAGCCCGAACCTGGCGAAGTGGGCCTCGGCCGCCCGGCCGACCCTCGCACCCGCGGAGATCAGCCGCACCGCGACCAGTACCGCCTGCGGGTCCGTCTCCAGGCCGTAGTGCCGCAGCTGCCATCCGGCCTGCTCCAGTGTGGGCTGCTCGCCGTCGGCCTCGTTCCTCGTCATGCAAGTAATATGGCGGCTAATGACTTGAGGTGTCAAGGCGCTGCGATCCCCAGGCGGATGGTGGGGCGATCGGCAGACGAGGGCGAGGGCCGCGCGCTGCGGGGAGGAGGGGACGTCGACACCGCGGTTGCTCCTGGCCCGGAGTGCGCATGGGCGTGGGGAGGGATGCCAACGCCCGATCATCGGGGGCGAGTTGTGTCCCATCGATGGGTGTGGCGCCCGGTGTTCTGGCACTCTGGTGCACGGCATGTCCGAACCGGTCCGGTCAGGAGAGTGTTCGATGGCAGCGAGGGAGCAGGAACCCGCCCAGTACGACGCCATCGGCGAGCGGTACGCCGACTTCAAGCGCAACCACGGCGGCTCGCCCGAGGAGCCCGCGGTACGCGCCCTGCTCGGGGATCTCGCGGGAGCCCGGGTCCTCGACCTGGCCTGCGGGTTCGGCCGCTACACCCGGCTGGCCAAGGAGCTCGGTGCCGCGCACGCCGAGGGGGTGGACGTCTCCGCGGAGATGGTGGCGCTGGCCCGGGGAGAAGAGGCGCGGAGCCCTGTGGGGGTCGTGTACCACCAGTACGACGCGGCCGCGCTGCCGGTGCTGGGCGTTTTTGACGCGGCGGTGGCCGTCTGGCTGTTCAACTACGCCGAGGACCCCGGGCGGATGGCCGACATGTTCAGCGGCATCCGCGCCAACCTCGCCCCCGGCGGCCGCCTGGTCGCGGTGACGGTCCACCCCGGTTACGACCCGGCCGACCCGGACCGGCAGCCCGTCGGGGCGTGTGTGACGGCGGCCCGGCCCGTACCGAGGGGCACCGCTCTCGTCCTGGAGTTCCCGGTCGAGCCACCGGTCGTGCTGGCGTTCACCCGCTGGGACGCGGACGTCTACGAGAAGTCCGCCCGCCAGGCCGGTTTCACCGACCTGACCTGGCACCCCGTCCGGAATCCGGCGTCGGAGCTGCCGGGAGGGGAGGATCCGTTCATCGTCGCCCTGGTCTGCGCCTGACCGGACGGGCGGGCGGCTGCGGCCTGTGCTCACGGGGCCTGTGCTCATCGGCAGGGGGGCAGGGTGGGGCGGTCCTCGGTGCGGACGGCGGGGAGCCAGGGGCAGCCTGGCTCAGGCGCCGGACTGCGCCAACGGATTTGATGCGCCCGCGAATCCGGGCGCGGGGCGGGCGGGCAGCGGAGGGGCGGGCAGTGGCGGGGCGTCAGATCAGGGGCGGGCGGCCGAGGCGGGTGAGGTGCCACACGGTGTGCCAGCGCATGGGGCGGCGGGGTGGGCAGGAGGTGCGGAGGCCCTCGGCGAAGCCGGCGAACCAGGAGGCCAGGCCGGGGAGGGAGCGGGTGCGGGCGAGGGTGAGCAGCAGCCAGGTGGCGAGGTAGAGGGGGACGAGGGCGGCGGGGAGGCGGCGCTTGGCGAGCCAGACGCGGTTGCGGGCCGTGTAGCGGTAGTAGACGGCGTGCCGGGCCGGGGAGGTCTTCGGGTGCTGGAGGACCACCTGCGGGTCGTAGTGGATGGTCCAGCCGTCGTCCAGGGCGCGCCAGGCGAGGTCGGTCTCCTCGTGGCCGAAGCGGAACTCGCCCGCCCACAGGCCGGTTCGGCGCAGCATCGGCACCGAGAGGGCGTGGCCGCCGCCGAGGAACGCGGTGACCAGGCCGGCCCGCATCGGGTCGGACGCCCGCAGGCGGGGGACGTGGCGGCGCTGGGTCTCGCCGTGCTCGTCCGCGATCCGGAACGCGACGATCCCCAACTGCGGCTGCGCGGCGTACCGTTCGGCGACGCGCCGGAAGACGTCGTCGGCGATCAGCAGCCCGTCGTCGTCCAGCTCGATCACCACGTCGATGTCGCCGGCGTCCAGCAGCGCCTGGAGGCCGACGTTGCGCGCCCCCGGGCAGCCCGGGTTGTCGGTGAGGGGGAGTTTCTCGATCCCCGGCCGCACGACCTCGGTGAGCGGGCAGGCGCTGCCGACCAGCACGACCCGCTGCGCGGGGAGGGTCTGGCGGTCCACCGAGTCGAGCAGGGCGGCGAGTTCGCGCGGGCGGTTGCCCATGGTGACGATCACGACGCCGATCCGTGGTGCGCTCATCAGCTGGACTCCGGTGCGGGGCGGGCAGGTTCGGCCCCGATGGTAGCGCGGTGCGGGAAGGGCGATCAGTCGTCGAACGCGCTTGCGGAGGTGAGCTGTTCGAGGAAGGTGCGGAGGTCGGGGGCGAGGGCGAGTTCGGTGCCGTCCTCGGCGTCGAGCCAGGTGACGGAGGGTTCGCCGTGCGGGCCGCAGACGCGGTAGTCGAGGGCGATCCAGTAGTGGCCGTCGCCGCACAGCAGGACCACGGGCGAGGGCAGCTCCCACTCGTCGATCAGGTACGGGGTGTCGAGCAGCGAGAGCGCGTCCGGCCGGTGGCCGATGCCGAGCAGGTGGTCGAACGGGACGTGGTCGGTGCTCCAGGAGGTGGGTCGCCGGGTCGGGAAGGCGGCGAACGCGTCCGCGATGCCGCCGCCGTTGCGATGGCGCAGCAGGGCGAGCAGCTCGGCGGGCAGGGTGACGCCGAGCAGGTGTTGTGCGTCGGCGACGGCGTCCTCGGTGAGCGGGGGCTGGGTGAGGGCGAGGGAGTTGTCCGAGAAGAGGTGCACCGGGGCAGGATCTCAGGCCGGGTACGCGTGGGTCCGGGTGGCCTTGACGGCGGCCCAGACGCGGGTGCCGGGGGTGAGGTCGAGGTCGGCGGCGGCGGTGGGGGTGAGGTCGGCGGCGAGGGGGAGCGGGCCGGTGAGGTCGACGCGGAAGCGGTCGCCGTGGAGGTCGAGGCCGGCGACGGTGCAGGGGTAGAGGTTGCGGGCGCTGGTCTCGGGGCGGTGGCGGTGCAGGGTGACCGCGTCGGGCGGGAAGGCGACGAACGCGGGGCCGGTCAACTCCTCGTCAGTGGTGAGGACTTGGCCCTCGGGGAGGGTGACGTGGCGGCCGTCGGCGGTGCCCTGGTACAGGTTGAGGCCGACCAGGCGGGCGATGTAGTCGGTGCGCGGCCGGCGGGCGACCTCCGCGGGGCGGCCGGTCTGGACGACCTGGCCGGCCTCGATGACGACGAGGCGGTCGGCGAGCACCATCGCGTCCAGCGGGTCGTGCGTGACGAGGACCGCGACGGCGTCGAACTCGGCCAGGTGGCGGCGGAGTTCGGCGCGGACGTCGAGCCTGGTGCGGGCGTCGAGGGCGGCCAGCGGCTCGTCCAGCAGCAGCAGGCGGGGGCGGACGGCGAGAGCGCGGGCGAGGGCGACGCGCTGGGCCTGGCCGCCGGAGAGCTTCGCGGGGCGGCGCCCGGCGTGCTCGGCGAGGCCCATGCGTTCGAGCCAGGGCAGTGCCTCGGCGCGGGCGGCGGCGCGGCGAAGTCCCTTGCAGCGCAGGCCGAAGGCGACGTTGTCGAGTGCGGACAGGTGGGGGAACAGCAGGTAGTCCTGGAAGACCACGCCGATCGGACGCTGCTCGGCGGGAAGGAAGACGCCGGCGGCGGGGGAGTCCCACTCCGAGCCGTCGAGGGCGAGCCGGCCGGAGGTGAGCGGGAGCAGCCCGGCGAGGGCGCGCAGCGCGGTGGACTTGCCGGCGCCGTTCGGGCCGAGCAGGGCGAGGACTTCGCCGGGCTGCGCGGAGAACGCGACGTCGAGGGTGAAGGTGTCACGGGCGACGCACAGGCGGGCGTCCAGAGCGGCGGTCACGGGGTGGACATCCAGCGGTTGCGCAGTCCGGCGAGGACGGCGACGGAAACGGTGAGCAGGATCAGGCTGAGCGCGATCGCCGCCTCCGGATCCGACTCCATGGCGAGGTACACGGCCAGCGGCATGGTCTGGGTGCGGCCCGGGAAGTTGCCGGCGAAGGTGATGGTCGCGCCGAACTCGCCGAGCGCGCGCGCCCAGGCGAGCACCGCGCCCGCGCCGATGCCGGGGGCGACCAGCGGCAGGGTGACCCGGCGGAAGGCGGTGAGCCGGGACGCCCCGAGGGTGGCGGCGGCCTCCTCGTAGCGCGGGTCGGCGGCGCGCAGCGCGCCCTCCACGCTGATCACCAGGAACGGCATGGCGACGAAGGTCTCGGCGACCACCACGCCCGCGGTGGTGAACGGGAGGGTGATGCCGGTCGCCGAGTCCAGCCAGCGGCCGACGATGCCGTTGCGCCCGAGCACCAGCAGCAGCGCGACGCCGCCGACCACCGGCGGCAGCACCAGGGGCAGGGTGACCAGGGCGCGCAGCAGCCGGCGGCCGGGGAACTCGGTGCGGGCCAGCAGCCAGGCCAGCGGGACGCCGAGCAGCAGCGAGACGCCGGTGGCGGCGGTCGCGGAGATCAGCGACAGCCGCAGCGCCTGCCAGACCTCGGGGCCGGTGAGCAGCGCGGGCAGCGCGCTCCACGGGGCGCGGATCAGCAGCCCGAGCAGCGGCAGGACGAGGAAGGCGAGGCCGAGCAGCGCGGGCAGCAGCAGCGCGGCGGGGGGACGAGTGGTCCCCCGGGGCCGCCGCCGGCCCCGGGGGTGTGGTGCGGTGGTGGTTCGGGGAGTGCTCACGGCACCTGGAAGCCGGCCTCGGTGAGCACCCGGCGGGCGTCCATGGAGTTCAGGTAGCCGAGGAACGCCGCCGCGCCGTTGGCGTTGGGCGCCTTGCCGAGGGCGACGACCGGATAGTCGTTGACGGCCTGCGCGGCCTCGGGGAACTCCACGCCGTCGATCTTCGCGGCGTCCGCCTTCACGTCGGTGCGGTACACCAGCGAGGCGTCCACCTCGCCGAGTTCGACCTTGGTGAGCGCGCCCTTGACGTCCTGCTCGTAGGTGGCCGGGGTGAGTTCCACCCCGGCGGCCTTCAGCGCGGTGGCGGCGGCCTCGCCGCACGGCACCTCCTTGGCGCACAGCGCGGTCTTCGCGCCGCCGAGGTCCTTCAGACCGGCGATGTGCTTCGGGTTGCCCTTGGCGACGGCGATCTCCAGCGTGTTGCGCACGAACACCCTCGGGTCCTCGCCGGTCAGCTTGGCGTCCGTGACGGTCTTCATGGTGGCGGGGCTGGCCGCGGCGAACACGTCCGCGGGCGCGCCGGAGACGATGCTCCGGGCGAGAGCCGAGGAGCCGCCGAAGTTGAAGCTCACCTTGGTGCCCGGGTAGGCGGCCTCGAAGCGCTTGCCGAGCTCGGTGAAGGACTCCTTGAGCGAGGCCGCCGCGAACACCGTCACCGTGCCCCCGACCTTGGGGGCGTTCTGCGCCGAGTTGTTCGACGGGGAGTTGTTGGCGGTGCACGCGGTCAGCGCCGCCGCGAGGGCGAGCACGGCGGTGGCGGCGAGGAGACTTCGGGCGCTGCGCATGAGTGGATTCCCCTGCTGGTGAGGCGGTGGCGGCGACGGTCGGGGGCCGATCAGCCGATCATAGTGCCGCAACTGCGGGGCTCAACAGGCGGACCCCCTCGCACCAGCGAGCACAAGCCGAACTCAAGGGCCGCATGTGCCACACCTCATGCGCCATGTCCGGCCAGTGATCACGACTCTCGCCATGTTCCGCCGCCCGGGAGATACTGACGAAGTGTCAGCGAACCCCTGCCGTCCGGGGTTCGCCCGCCGACGGAGGGGGAAATCCATGACCGCGACCACCCGCGTGCCCGGCCCGGCCGGACTGCCGCTGATCGGCTCGTTGCTCGACCTCAAGCGCAACCCGCTCGCCACCTACGTCGCCGCCCAGCGCGACCACGGCGACGTGGTGCGCATCCAGGCCGGCCCGCCCGGGCTGCGCGGCGAGTTCTACCTGGTCACCTCGCCCGAGGGCGCCCAGCAGGTGCTGGCCACCGAAGCGGCCAACTTCCGCAAGGACAACGTCTTCTACGGCGAGATCCGGGGCAGCTTCGGCAACGGCCTGCTCACCTCCCAGGACGAGGACTACCTGCGCCAGCGCCGCCTGGTCCAGCCGCTGTTCACCCGCCGCCGGGTCGACCGGTACGCGGACGCCATCGGCATCGAGGCCGAATCGCTGGTGCGGCGCTGGGCCGCCGCCCCCGGCGCGACGGTGGACGCCGCCGACGAGATGTCCCGCTTCGCGCTGCGCACGGTGGCCCGCATCCTGTTCGGCCAGGACGTCGAGCAGGCCGTGGAGACCGTCCACCACGCCTTCCCGATCCTCGGCGCGTTCGTCCGCGACCGCGGCTTCGCCCCCGTCCGGCTGCCCCGCGAATGGCCACTGCCCGGCCACCGCAGGGCACTTGAGGCCGAACGTGCGCTGTACGCGGTGTGCGACGGGATCATCGCCCGGCGCGCCGCGGAGGGCGACACCGAGGAGCGGGACGGGGAGGACCTGCTCGGCCTGCTCGCCAAGGCCCGCGACGAGGACGGCAACCAGCTCGACGCCACCGAACTGCGCGAACAGGTGCTGATCTTCCTGCTGGCCGGACACGAGACCACCGCCACCTCGCTGACCTTCGCCCTGCACCTGCTCGGCAAGCACCCCCAGCAGCAGCGCCTCGCCCATCAGGAGGCCGCCGAGCTGCTCGCCGACGGGCGCCGCCCCACCGCTGCCGACTACACCCAACTCCCGTACATGACACGGGCGTTGAAGGAGGCGATGCGCCTCTACCCGGCCGCGCCCTCGGTCGGCCGGCGGGCCGTCAAGTCCGCCGTGGTCGGCGGCGTCGAGATCCCGGCCGGCGCGGACGTGCTGATCGCCCCGTACGTGACGCACCGCCACCCCGGCCACTGGGAGGACCCCGAGCGCTTCGACCCCGACCGGTTCACCCCCGAGCGTGAGGCCGCCCGTCACCGCTACGCCTGGTACCCGTTCGGCGGCGGCCCGCGGGCCTGCATCGGCCAGCACTTCTCGATGCTGGAGTCGGTGCTCGCGCTGGCCGTGCTGCTGCGGGAGTTCGAGATCACCGCCGTGGACACCGAGGTTCCGCTCGGCCAGGGCATCACCCTGGAGGCGCGCGGCCCGGTGCGGCTGAAGCTGACGCCGCGCGGCTGACCGACGCGGGACCGCCCGCCCCCGGCAAGACGCGGGGGCGGGCGGTCCGAAGGCCGGGTGGGGTCAGACGGAGTTGTGCAGCGCCACCAGGCAGAGGGTGACGGGGTGGGCGCCGCTGTCCCGGACGAGCCGGTTGTCGCTCTCGGGGTAGGCGTCGCAGGCGTCATCAGCGGTCGAGGTGGATCGGCCGACCACCTTGGAGTCCGCGTTCGCGGCACGGCAGTCGACCACGACGATGAAGGCGCGGGTGGAACTGCCGGCCTGGTGCAGGCAGTCGCCGACCTTCACGTTCGCCGGGTCGGCGGCGCTGGAGGTGGGGGCCGGGTAGGGGCTGACGTTCACCCGGGTCGGGGCGGGGCCGGAGCCCGTGTCGCGCCAGGAGTGGCCGCCGTTCCAGACCAGCGCGGAGACCAGCAGCACCGGCAGCAGCAGGCCGAGGATCTCCACCCGCTGCCACAGCGGACGGCCCACCGGCATCGGGGTGCGCGGCGCGCCCGGCAGCGGCGCGGGCAGCCGGCGGACCGCGGACCAGGCCCCCAGGTTGCTCAGCATGGTGATCGGGTTGATCAGCAGCGAGCCGATGCCCCACCAGCCCTGCCACAGGCTCTTCGAGGTCATCCGACGCACCGTCGCCAGTCCGCAGTCGCGGCAGAACGGGCCCCGCAGCTTGAGGAAGCGCATGAGCACCACGAAGCCCTGGTGGCCACGGACCGTGGTCTCCACGGCCGGGACCGAGCCACAGAAGCAGCAGAACGGGCCGTGGAGCTGCGCCAGCGGGGCGGAAGCGGTCTCGGCACCCGGAGCGGCGAACGCGGGAGCGGCGAACGCGTCGGTCGGCGGGGGCGGGACGGGATTGGACACGTAGATCCTCGAATTGATGTTCCAACTGGAAAGTACGCGGAGAGTAGCGGGTCGGGCCGACAGCCCGCACCTCGGAAAGGTTTCGGCGCCGCCGGACCGTGCTGCGGGCATAGGCCGCGGGCCCATTCGAGCACATCGCACCCACGGCGCGTGGTGCTTTTCAGATCTTCTGGTGACCATCTATCAACTCTGGGTAGCGTCCAGCGTCCCCGGATCAACAAGAGCCCTGGCACCCAGGAGCCCCGGACCAACAAGAGCGCGGGCGAGCGCCGCCGGGCACTCGCGGGAGGCAACCCATGGGATCGATGGACCACTTCAGTGTCGGCTGGCTCACCCCAGTCCTCTCCTACGCGATGGCCTGCGTCGGCGCGGCCCTCGGCCTGCGCTGCACCCTGCGCGCGCTGTCCGCCACCGGCACCTCCCGCCGCAACTGGCTGCTCACCGCCGCTGCCGCGATCGGCTCCGGCATCTGGACCATGCACTTCGTCGCCATGTTCGGCTTCGCCGTGGACGGCACCGAACTGCGCTACGACGTACCGCTGACGGTGCTCAGCCTGCTGGTCGCGATCGCCGTGGTCGGCCTCGGCGTGTTCCTCGTCGGCCACGGCCGCCACCGCGGCCGCAGCCTGCTGCTCGGCGGCCTCACCACCGGCCTCGGCGTCGCCGCCATGCACTACCTCGGCATGGCCGCCGTCCGCATCCACGGCGAACTGCGCTACCAGTTCGGCACCGTGGCGCTCTCCGTGCTGATCGCCGTCGCCGCCGCCACCGCCGCGCTCTGGGCCGCCGTCACCATCCGCAACATGTACGCCGCCGCCGCTGCCTCGATGGTCATGGGCATCGCCGTCAGCTGCATGCACTACACCGGCATGGCCGCCGTGCACGTCCACATGGAACCCGCGCGCACCGGCCTCGGCGGCGCCACCGCGATGCAGTTCGTCTTCCCGCTGGCCGTCGGACTCGGCTCGTTCCTGTTCCTCACCGCCGCCTTCGTCGCACTCTCCCCGACCGCCCAGGAACGCGCCGCCTACCGCGAGGCCGGCGAACTCGCCGTCGAGGAACTCGGCGCCGACGAACTCGGCCGCGCCGCCTGATCGGCCGCCAGCGCCACCCCTCAGCCCAACGCGACGTCCCCGGACCCCGAAAGGCCGCCCCATCCATGCGCCCACCCCGAGGCACCTCCCGCAGCGGACCACCCGCCCCCGGCGCCCCCCGCCGGCCCGCCCGCAACCGTTCCGGTGCGCCCCGGCGCGGCGCCCACGCCGGACCGCCCGCCGACGAAACGCCGCTGCCCGCCGCCCCGTTCACTCGCCCCGGCCTGCGCCCGCGCACCGTCCGGGCCAGGATCGTCGCCGTCCTGATGCTCCCCGTGGTCGCGCTGATGGCCCTGTGGTCGTTCGCCACCGTCAGCACCGCGGGCGACGTCTGGGACCTGCTGCGGATCAAGAACATCGAGACCACCCTGCGCGCCCCCCTCGACCGCACCGTCACCGCCCTGCAGGCCGAACGCGCCGCCGCGGGCCAACTCCTTGCCACCCCGGGCCCCGACGCCGTCCGTGACAGCGAACTGCGGGCCGCCGCCCAGAACACCGACAACGCCGCCGCCCCGCTCACCCTCGCCCCCGGCTACAACCGCGCCGACGCCGAAGGGCTCGGCAGCGAAACCGCCGACCGCCTCGACACCCTGGCCCGCGCTGTCGCCGCCCTCCCCGCGCTGCGCCGGCAGATCCTCGGCCACGGCGCCCGCTGGGACGACACGTACAGCACCTACACCACCGCCGTGGACAACGCCCTCGCGGTGGCCGGCTCGCTCACCGCCCTGCAGGACCACCGGGTCGCCGCCGACGCCCGCGCGCTGCTCGAATTCGCCCGCTCCCGCGAACAACTCGCCCGCGAGGACGCCCTGTTGCGCGCCGCCACCCGGGCCGGGCGACTCGAGGACACCCAGTACCGCACGGTGCTGCAGGCCGCCTACGCCCGCGCCCAGTTCGAGCAGGCCGCCGCGCCCGACCTGCGCCCCGCCGACCGGGCCGCCCTGGCCACCGTCACCAACGGCACCGACTACCAGGAACTGCGCCGCTACGAGGAAGCCGTCACCGCCGCCGGCGATCCGCGCGCCGCGCTCGCCGCCGTCCCCGCCGAGCGCTGGAGCACCGTCGCCGCCACCACCGCGCACGAACTCGCCGCCGTCGAACAGCAGGCCGGGGAGACCGCCGCCGGACGCTCCGACCCCTACGCCCTCGGCCTGTTCACCACCTCCGGCGCCACCGTGCTGCTCGGCCTGCTCGCCGTCCTCGCCTCACTGCTGATCTCCGTCCAGATCGGCCGCGGCCTGGTCGCCGAACTGCACGCCCTGCGCAACTCCGCCCTCGAACTCGCCGGACGCAAACTCCCCGCCACCATGCGGAGGCTGAGGTCCGGCGACGAGGTCGACGTGGACACCGAGGCGCCGCTGCGGGAACACGGCGGCGACGAGATCGGCCAGGTCCACCAGGCCCTCGACACCGTCCAGCGGGCCGCCGTCACCGCCGCCGTCGAACGCGCCGAAGTGCTCTCCGGCGTCTCCGGCGTCTTCGTGAACCTCGCCCGCCGCAGCCAGGTCCTGGTGCACCGCCAACTCACCCTGCTGGACGCCATGGAGCGCCGCACCGAGGACCCCGCCGAACTCGACGACCTGTTCCGGCTCGACCACCTCACCACCCGGATGCGCCGCCACGCCGAAGGCCTGATCATCCTCTCCGGCGCCACCCCCGGCCGCGCCTGGCGCAAACCCGTCCCGCTCACCGACGTGGTCCGCGCCGCCGTCGCCGAAGTCGAGGAGTACGCCCGGATCGACGTCCACCGCCTCCCGCACGCCGCCGTCACCGGCCCCGCCGTCGCCGACCTCACCCACCTGCTCGCCGAACTCGTCGAGAACGCCACCGGATTCTCGCCCCCGCACACCAAAATCCACATCCGCGGCGAACAGGTCGGCACCGGCTACGTGGTGGAGATCGAGGACCGCGGCCTCGGCATGGGCCCCGAAGCCCTCGCCGACGCCAACCGGCGGATCGCCGCCAGCGACCAGGTCGACCTGTTCGACAGCGACCGGCTCGGCCTGTTCGTGGTCAGCCGGCTCGCCAAGCGGCACGGCGTCAAGGTCGCGCTCCGGCCGTCCGCGTACGGCGGCACCACCGCCGTTGTGCTGCTGCCGACCGAGCTGCTCGACCTGCGCGCCGCCGAAGCGGACCACCTCGCGCCCGACGGATTCGCCGAAGTGGCCTATCCCGCACGGCCGTTGATCCCGCCGTCGGTGCCCGTGCCCGGGCCCGGGCGGGCCGCCGCCACCGCGCTCGCCGAACCGCCCACGCCCGCGCCGTTGTTGCCGCCCGCGCCACAGCTGCCGTCCGCGCCGTCGCCGGCGCTGTCCGCCGACGGGGACGACCAACTCCCGCGCCGGGTACGGCAGGCCAGCCTCGCACCCCAACTGCGCGAGGCCCCCGAAGCGGCCCGGCCCGGGCTGCGCCCCGCCGCACCCGCCGAACGTGACCCCGAGCAGGCCCGCACCGCGATGGCCGCGTTCCAGCGCGGCTGGGCCCGCGGCAGCGCCCCCGACCCCCGTCCCTTTGAGCGAGGAGACCGTTCCCGATGATCGGCACCGCCCACCACACCGGCGAACTCAACTGGCTGCTCGACGAGTTGGTCACCCGAACCGCCCAGGTCAAGTTCGCCGTGATGCTCTCCGCCGACGGCCTGTCGATGGGCAACTCCACCGGCCTGGCCCGCGAGGACACCGAGCACCTCGCCGCCGTCGCCTCCGGCTTCCACAGCCTCGCCAAGGGTGCCGGCCGACACTTCGACGCCGGTCAAGTCCGGCAGACCATGGTCGAGTTGGAACGCGGCTACCTGCTCGTCGCCGCCGCCGGCCAGTCCTCCTGCCTCGCCGTCTTCGCCGGCCCGGACGCCGATCTCGGCCTGGTCGCCTACGAGATGGCCCGCCTGGTGCGCCGGGTCGGCGAACACCTGCACGCCGCCCCACGTGAACTCCGGGAAGGGTGAACCGAGTTGGCCTACCCCCCGCGCCACTACCTGCCCGGCTCCCGGTTCGGCTACCCGCCGCCGCCCGACCGCCCCGTCCAGTGGTACGACGAGGCCGCCGGTCCGATGGTCCGCCCCTACGCGCTCACCAAAGGCCGCACCCGCCCCGGCCAGCCCTTCGACCTGATCGCCCTGGTCGTCACCGACGTCCCCGACCCGGCCGCCTTGCCGATCGGACCCGAACAGACCGCCATCCTCCACCTGTGCCGGGGCAACGCGCTGTCCGTCGCCGAGATCGCCGCCGACCTCGACCTGCCGCTCGGCGTGGTCAGGGTCCTGCTCGGCGACCTCCTCGACGCCGAACACATCCGGGTCAGCCGCCCCGTCCCCCCGGCCCTGCTCCCGCACGAGCACATCCTTCAGGAGGTCATCCATGGACTTCGCGCGCTCTGACACCGACCTCGCCCTGAAGATCCTGGTCGCGGGCGGTTTCGGTGTGGGCAAGACCACCCTGGTCGGTGCCGTCAGCGAGATCAAACCGCTGCGCACCGAAGAACAGCTGACCGCCGCCGGCACCCACATCGACGACCTCGGCGGCGTCGAGGGCAAGACCACCACCACCGTCGCCATGGACTTCGGCCGGATCACCATCCGCGAGGGCCTGTCCGTCTACCTCTTCGGCACCCCCGGCCAGGACCGCTTCTGGTTCCTCTGGGACGAACTCGCCCAGGGTGCGCTCGGCGCCGTGGTCCTCGCCGACACCCGCCGCCTCACCGACTGCTTCCCCGCCGTCGACTTCTTCGAGCACCGGGGCATCCCGTTCGTGGTCGCCGTCAACCACTTCGACGGCACCCGCGCCTTCCACCCCGAGGAGGTCGCGCGGGCGCTCGATCTCGATTCCGGCACCCCGGTGGTGCTGTGCGACGCGCGCGAGCGGGGATCCGGAAAGACGGTGCTGATCAACCTCGTTGAGCACGCCGGGAAGGTGCACGCGGCCAGAGTGCTGGCGCAGACCGGTAGTTGAGACCCCGGTCGGCCGGGTGGGTGTCGCACCGGGGCCGGTTCGATTCGCGGGGACCTCGCCGCGGGGCCACCCTGGACGAGGGGCACAACGCCGTAGCGCGGGCCGCGACTTCCGCGGACGTGCACCGAATAACCGGCTGTAACCAGGAGGACGGCATGACCAAGGCCAAGGACATCATGCATCCGGGTGCTCACTGGATCACCAAGAGCGACAATCTCCTGCACGCCGCCCAGCTGATGCGCCAGCTGAACGTGGGTGCGCTGCCCGTGGGCGACGAGACGAACAGCGAACGGCTGTGCGGGATCATCACCGACCGTGACATCGTGGTGAAATGCGTCTCGCAGGGCCTCAACCCGGCCGACTGCAAGGCGTCCGAGATCATCGAGGGCACCCCGCGCTGGATCGACGCGGACGCGGGAATCGACGAGGTCCTGCGCGAGATGGAGAGCCACCGCATCCGCCGGCTCCCCGTGATCGACAACAAGCGGATGGTCGGCATGATCAGCGAGGCGGACCTGGCCAGGCACCTTCCGGAGAACCAACTCGCCGAGTTCGCCGAGCGCATCTACGCGGCGAGCGCGGGGTAGCGGCTGCGGCGACCCATGCGGCGGCGGGGCGCCGGTGACACGGCGCTCGCCGCCGCTGGGTGGTTCCTCGACTTCGGGGGCGGGCCGGGTGCTCCCGCCCTCGTGGACTGCCTGAACGTGAGGTAATTCGTGGACGGCGGCCGGGGCCTGTGGGCTAGCATGACCGCCATGTTCCTCATCCGTGACTAGGACCCCGCACGGCGACCGCCCACCACGATCGGTGGCGCGGTGCCTTCGGCGTCCCTGTTCACCGGCGTGCTTCTGCGGTGCGCCAGGCTCTTTCGAGGAACTTCACGATGTCTTCGTCCTATGGGGCTGTTTTGCGCACCCCCGGCGCGGCCCGGCTGTTCGGCGCGGCCCTGATCGGCCGGCTCTCCTACGGCACCGTTTCGCTGTCCCTGCTGCTCGCCGTCGCCGCCACCACCGGCTCGTACGCGCGGGCCGGTTGGGTGATGGCGGTGTTCTCCACCGTCAGCGTCCTGCTGTTCCCGGCCCGGGCGGGAATGGTCGACCGGTACGGGCCGCGTCGTGTGCTGCCGCCGATGGCCGCCGGGTACGCGCTCACCCTGCTCGGACTGGCCGCCGCGACGTGGCAGTCCGGCACCCCGTACCCCGTCCTGCTGGTACTGGCCGCGGCGGCGGGCGTGTTCGCCCCGCCGCTCGGGCCGGTCACCCGCGCACAGTGGAGCCGGTTGGTGACCGACCCCGAACTGCGGCGCCGGGCCTACAGTTTGGACACCGTCGCGGAGGAACTCCTGTACGTCACCGGCCCGTTGCTGGCCGGTGTGCTCGCGACGGCAGCACGCCCGGCCGTCGGCGTGCTGCTCAGCGCGGCGCTCGTCCTCGGCGGGACGCTCGCGCTGGCGGTGTCCGTCCCGCGTGAGACGGCGGCCGCCGGTGATGCCAACTCGACGGCTGTGGAGGGGAGTTCGCACACCCGTGGCCTGCTGTCCCGGGCCCGCCAGCCGCTGGCGGCCGCCGCCGGGGCCGGGGCGGGGCTCGGGGCGTTCGGCCTGCTGGCCGTGGTCTTCGCCGGCCGGCACGGGCGGGACGCGGACGTCGCGTGGGTGGAGGCCGCGCTCGCTGCGGGAAGCGCGGTCGGCGGTCTCGCCCTGGGCGCCGTCAACTGGCGTGCGACGTCCGGGAACCGGCTGACCATCCTGACCGCCGTCCTCGGCACCGCGCTCGCCCTCGCCGCGCTCGCCCCCTCCGTCCCCGTCCTGGCGGTCATTGCCGCGATCGCCGGACTGGCCGTCGCCCCGACCCTCACCACCGCCTACCTGCTCACCGACGAGATCGCCCCGCCCGAGCAGCGCACCCGGGCCGGCGCCTGGGTCAACACCGCATTCAACGCGGGCGGTTCGGCGTCCACCGCACTGGTCGGCCTGCTCACCGAGCGGCTCCCGCTGCCCGTCTGCCTGCTGCTCGCAGCCGCGCCCGTGCTGGCCGCACTGGTCGCGGCCCCGTCCTGGCGGGTGTTCGGCAGCGGGCGCACGGTGCCGGTGGAGGGCTGACCGTCCGGCAGTGCCGGAGGGGGCAGTATCGGAGAGGGCGGTACCGGAGGCGGCAGGGGCGGAGTTCGGCACAGCCGGTCCCGGCCGTGAGGCGTTCGCCGGTCTCGTGGCTCTCGCCCGGCCTCTGCTGCCTGACCAGCAGGGCCGTCTCCCCGGGTTCGCACCCTCGGAGACGGCCCTTGCGGTGGGTCCGGCCGGTCGAGCAGCTGCGATCGGGCCGCAGGATGGTCCGGCCCGGCACGGGTTTCGGCGAAGTGACAAGTAGCAGGCGGGGCCGGGGACTTCGCCGGTTTGGCGGGCGGCGAAGTCGGCGGGGGCCTTCTCGGCAGCTTCGGGGTGCGCCTCGCGTTCGGCGTGCTCGGCCAGTGCCCGGTAGATGCTGGCCACCGAGGGGTTGCGCCGCTTGCGCTTGCCGGTGGGGATGATCAGGGCGGGCTGGACCTGCTCGACGGACTCGCCGTTCGCGCGGCGAGGCAGCACGGTGTGCAGCATGTCGTCGGTGATGACCGGCGGTCGGCCGCCGTGATTGCCCTTGCGAGAGGCGGTATCGAGCCCTTCCAGCGTGGACTCCCGGATGTTCTCCCGCTCGGCGCCCTGCGGGGAAAGGCAGTTCAGCCGGCGCGCGGAGTCCACTCCGGTGGCGTCCACAACCGGGCCTTGGCGCTGCCGACCTGGATCAGGGTTCCGGTGTGTCGATCCTGACGGGCCGGGCGGAATCCGTCGATCGTGAACACCTGCTGTCCGCTGGTGATGTCGACGGCCTGCAGGCCGGTCTCGTCGGCGATCAGCAGGTGCTCTCCGTCGGTGAAGAAGCCGAAATCGCCGACCGGCCAGGGGAACGTCGCGACCGCCTTGATCCATCGGACGTCCGGCGAGCGCGGTTCGATCGAGGTGGGGTCGAGGACGTGGACGGTGCCGCTGCCGGCATTGTTCCGGTCATACACCGCGATCCGCCCGTTGTTGATCCACACCACCGGCCAGTTCCACTCCGAGACCTCGGGATACACCGCGTAGCTGGGCCCGTCCTCGCACTCATACGGGTTGTCGTGCAGCCAGGCGGCCAGGCTCCACACCGCCGGCATCCCCCAGGGCTGCCACACCCAGCCGCCGTCGTAGACACGAGTCCCGTCAGGACTCAGCGACAGCGCGCCGTGGAAGTAATCGTGGTCGTACTCCGCATCTTCCTCATCTCTGCCCGGGCTGTCCCGTGCCGTAAGCACCTCGCCGGACGCGAGATCGGTGACATCCAACCGGTTCCAGTCAGTGCGATGGACGACAACCGGCCGGCCACCGTGTTCGGCGAACGCCAACGCGAACGGGACGGTTTCACAGCCGTAATCCCCGCCGTCCAACGTCAACGCCGGCGCACCGGTGGTGAGATCGACGACGGTGCCGTACCGGCCGCGGTCCTGAACCACCGCCGCCCAACGGCCACATCGAGACACATGAAGCCGCAGTCGAACGCCGCCACCGTATGCGGACGCCGGCCTCTCCTCCCGACACCGGGCCACGTCCTGCACCTCGCCGGTCATCGGCGTCCACCGCGCCAGCCGTCCGTCCCCGGACAGCACCAGCCACGCCGGCCCCGCGTCACCGAGGGCCGCCGGCAACGCCGCCACATCCACGACCGGCCGCAGCGCGTCGGGAACTGCCACGTCCACCGTGATCGCCGCCATACTGATCCCCTCCGTGCGCCCGTGTGACCCCCTGCGGCAACGTGAACAGCAGTGATACGGCACCGTATTGGCAAAGTCGGTGAGCGCCGCGATGCCGGTCTCGGCGGTGACGTCGGCACGGATCTGGTCCATGTCGGGCTCATTCTCGCGCAGGTCCGCCTCGGTGCCGCCAGCGGGAAGCCCCCTTCCGGTCCTCAAGAGTCCGCCCTGGCGTCCTTTCTCGACAAGGGCCGCACGTGCCGCAGGAAGGCGTCAGCCGTTCTCATCTGCGACCTGCCGCAACGATCACGACAGCCGCGGACATGCGGGGAGGAACCCCAGGTCACCCGGTGCGATGCACCGCCACACCACACTCGCTGACGCCCGGGAGAACGGCAGAAGTGCACGCCGCTCCGGTGAACGTCCGTCCTCCCAGGCAAAGGCGCTTTGGCGCCGTACTGGCGGGAGGCCGAGGCATCGCACCTGACAAACCCGGCGACGCCGGCGGTCGTCGCCGGGATACTGGGCGCCCATGGATGAAGTCGAAGTCGTCGTCGCCCATTCCGAGCGGGTGACTCTGCGCGTCGGTGAGGTGTTCCTGAAGGTGGACGCCGATCAGGCGCGCATCGACGCCGAGGTCGAGGCGATGTCTCTCGCGCCCGTCCCGACCCCGGAGATCCTGTGGCGCAGGCCGCCCGTGCTCGCGCTGGCTGCTCTTCCGGGGAGGACGCTCGGGCGTCTCGGCGGGCCGTCCACCGGGTCGCGGGCGGCGTGGGCCGCGGCGGGTGCCGCCATCCGGACGCTGCACGACGCGCCGCTGCCGCCGAGACCGGGGCGGGCCGGGCGGAGCGTCGTCGCGCTGGCAGCGGAACTCGACGCCGAGTGCGAGTCGCTTGTGACGAACGGCGTTCTGCCCGCCGACCTGGTCACCCGCAACCGCCGGGTCGCCGAGGCCGCGCTCCGGCCGTGGACTCCGGCGTTCACGCACGGCGACCTGCAGATCGCGCACGTCTTCGTCGAGGGCGAGGAGGTCACGGGCATCATCGACTGGTCCGAGGCGGGCCGGGGCGATGCCCTGTACGACCTCGCGACCTTCACGCTCGGACACGAGGAACACCTCGACGACGTCCTCGCCGGCTACGGCACCGACGTCAATCGCGAAGTGATCCAGGCGTGGTGGTCGTTGCGGAGCCTGCTGGTGGTCCGCTGGCTGATCGAGCACGGCTTCGACCCCTTCGCGCCGGGCTGCGAGGTCGACGTACTGAGATCCCGGGTGTGAGACCGTGCCGTACCGCCTCCACGCTCGATCCGTGTGCCGAAACGCTCGATTCGATCGTCCCGGCCCGCACTTCCCGTACCGCGCGCATCACCCCGGCCGAGGCCGAACTTCTCGCCGCCACGCAGCTCGGCACAGCCGGGTGTGCCGAGCCACTGGGCAGCCAGCAGGACGCCAACTTCCTTCTGCGCGACCCGCGCGACCCGCGCGACCCGCGCGACCCGCATGACTCGCATGACCCGCGCGACCCGCACGGAGCCGTCCTCGGCGTTCTGAAGATCGCCAACCCGGCTTTCGGCACCGTCGAGGTCGAGGCCCAGGACGCCGCCGCCGAGCTGATAGCCGGGGCGCACCCCGAGCTGCGCGTGGCCACCGTGCTGCGCCACCCCGACGGCGCCCCGCGCCGCGCCGTGGTGGACGCCGGGGGCGGGACGGTCACGGCCCGGGTGCTGCGGCATCTGCCCGGCGGGGCGCTGTCCGGCCCGCGGCACCTGTCGGCGGCGACCGTCGCGGCGATGGGTGCGATCGCCGGGAAGGTCAGCACCACGCTGCGGGACTTCCGGCACCCCGGCCTCGACCGCGTTCTGCAGTGGGACCTGCGGCATGCCGACCGGGTGGTGGCCCGGCTCGCCGGGCACATCGCGGAGCCGGAGCGGCGGGCCGCCGTGCTGGCGGCGACCGCCGAGGCGTGGTCGCGGGTCGAGGCGGTGGCCGCCGAACTGCCGGTGCAGGCCGTGCACCTGGACCTCACCGACGACAACCTGATCCGCCGCCCCGACAGTCGCCTGCCGATGCCCGACGGGATCATCGACTTCGGTGACCTGACCACGAGTTGGGCGGTCGGCGAACTCGCCGTCCAGCTCTCCTCGATGCTCCACCACGACGGCGTCGAACCCCACCAGGTGCTGCCCGCGGTCCGGGCCTTCCACGCGGTCCGGCCGCTGTCCGCCGCCGAGGCCGGGGCGCTGTGGCCGCTGGTGGTGCTGCGCACGGCCGTTCTGGTGGTGAGTGGGCGGCAGCAGGCGGCCGTTGACGCGGACAACGCCTACGCCACGGCCGCGCTCGACCGGGAGTGGCGGATGTTCGAGCAGGCCACCAGCCTGCCGCCGGCCGTGATGACCAACCTGGTGCAGGACGCGACGGGCTTCGCCCACCGGCCCGTCCCGGTGGCCCCGCCGACGCACCAACTGCTGGGCGGAATCGACGACTTCACCGTCCTCGACCTGTCCACCGACGCCGATGCGATGGACGGCGGCGCCTGGCTCGAAGCCGGGGCCGAGGACCGGGCGGCAGCCGCCGCGCTGACCCGGGGTGCGGCGGCCGTCCGCACTCCGTGGGGCGGCGCACGGCTCTCCCGGACGCCCGCGCTGTCCGCCGTCTCCCCGGCCACCGTCGCCACCGGCGTGGACCTGTGGCTCGGCCGGACCGCCGTCGCGCAGGCGCCCGAGGCCGGTCGGGTGCTGGAAGCCGGGCCGGGCAGGCTCGAACTCGCCTACGGGCAGCGGGTGTTGGCGCTGTCCTTCGCCGCAGGCGTCCATCCGCTGGTGACCGCGGGCGCGGAGGTCGGCGCGGGTGAGGAGCTCGTCCAGCTGCCGGCCCGCGCCGCCGTCCACCTCGCGCTGTCCGAGGCCGAAGGACCGGCCGTTCCGCCGCTGGTGCGCCCCGAGTACGCTGCGGGCTGGTTGCCGCTCACCGCCGACCCCGCCCCGCTGCTGGGCCTGGCCCCCGAGCCGACAGCCGAGCGGAGCGACCTGTTGGAGCGGCGCGGCGAGGTGTTCGCGACGGTGCAGGAGCACTACTACGCCGCGCCGCCCCGGATCGAACGCGGCTGGCGCCACCACCTGCTGTCCACCGACGGCCGCTCGTACCTCGACATCGTCAACAACGTCACCCCGCTGGGCCATGCGCACCCCCGGGTCGAGCAGGCGGTGGCCCGGCAGTTGCGGCGGCTGAACACCAACTCGCGGTTCCACTACGCCTCGGTGGTGGAGTTCACCGAGCGTCTCGCCGCTCTGCTGCCCGCGCCGCTGGACACGGTGTTCCTGGTCAACTCCGGCTCCGAAGCGGTCGATCTGGGCCTGCGACTGGCCATCGGCGCCACCGGGCAGCCCGATGTGATCGCTCTCCGCGAGGCCTACCACGGGTGGACGTACGCCTCCGACGCGGTGTCCACCTCCCTCCAGGACAACCCGAACGCCCTTGCCACCCGGCCGAGTTGGGTCCACACGGTGGACTCGCCGAACCCCTACCGGGGCCGTCACCGAGGGGCCGACGCGGCCCGCTACGCCCCCGGGGCGGCGGCGGTGATCGACGGCCTGGCTGCTGCCGGGCGCCCGGCCGGGGCGTTCGTCAGCGAGACCTTCTACGGCAACGCCGGGGGAGTGGCGCTGCCGGACGGCTACCTCGCCGAGGTGTACGCGGCGGTCCGCCGGCACGGCGGCCTGGCCGTCGCCGACGAGGTGCAGGCCGGGTACGGCCGGCTCGGGCACTGGTTCTGGGGGTTCGAGCAGCAGCAGGTCGTTCCCGACATCGTCTGCGTCGCCAAGGCGATGGGCAACGGGCACCCGCTCGGCGCGGTCGTCACCACCCGGGCGATCGCCGAACGGTACCGCGAGCAGGGCTACTTCTTCTCCTCCACCGGTGGCAGCCCGGTCTCCAGCGTCGTCGGACTGACCGTCCTGGACGCGCTGCGCGACGAGGACCTCCAGGGCAACGCCGTCCGCGTCGGAGGCCACCTGAAGCGCCGGCTCCAGGCGCTGGCCGACCGTCACGGGATCGTCGGCGCGGTGCACGGCTCGGGCCTCTACCTCGGTCTCGAACTGGTCCGCGACCGTGGCACCTTGGAGCCCGCCACCGAGGAGACCGCCGAGCTCTGCGAGCGCATGCTCGACCTCGGCGTCGTCGTCCAACCCACCGGCGACCACCTCAACATCCTGAAGATCAAGCCTCCGTTGTGCCTGGACACCGCCGCCGCGGACTTCTTCGCCGACGCCCTGGACCTGGCCTCACCCAGCTCGGCCACGCGGGCTGACCCCCACCCTCAACCCCCGCCCTCCCCGAACTCCCTGGAACGGTACAGATGTTGGACACGATCGTCGTCGGCGCGGGAATCGCCGGCCTCACCGCCGCCCGGCTGCTGCACGCCGCAGGACAGCGGGTGGTCGTGCTCGAAGCCCGGGACGATCGCGTTCACGCCCGCCCTGCCGGACGCCGTCGCCGGACCGATCGCCCGGCTCGGCATGGGCGCGTTCAACAAGGTCTTCCTCCGCTTCCCGGAGCGGTTCTGGCCGGAGGGCGTGCACGCGATCCGGCAGCACGGCCGGGCCGGCGTCCCCTGGCACTCCTGGTACGACGTCTCCGCGGTGAGCGGCGAGCCGATGCTGCTGACCTTCGCCGGCGGCGACTGGGCCCGGGAGATCGAGCAGCGGACCGACGAGGAGATCGTCGCCTCGGTGCTCGACGCCCTGCGCGGGATCCACGGCGACGGCGTCCCCGACCCCGTCGGGCACTGGATCACCCGCTGGGCCTCCGACCCGCTCGCCCTCGGCTCGTACTCCTACGTGGCCGTCGGCTCCCGCCACGAGGACCACGACGCGATGGCCGAACCCGTCGACGGCGTCCTCCACTTCGCCGGAGAGGCCACCTACGGCCACGAACCGGCCACCGTCCACGGCGCCCTGCTCTCGGGCCACCGCGCCGCCGAACGCATCCTCGGCACCGAGCTCCCGCTGACCGGCCTCACCCGCGCCCTCCGTCCCGTTCCACCTGGCGACCCGGCGGCCGTCGCTGCCCGCCGCGAAGGACGATCGGCCCGCCCGACCACCGAGCCGGGCCCGGCGTGACGCTCCGTCACCGTCGCGTCGGCGGGCCGGGCTCCGGGAGCGGTCGTACATTGAGCGGATGATTGTCGACAACGGGACGGGGCCGGTGCGGCCGGCGCGGTACGGGTGGGGGCCGTCCGGGCAGTGGCTGGCCGCGCGGGGGTGCTGGGGGGAGCTGCTGGAACGGTTCCGGCTGGCCAGGGCGCTCGGCGATGCGCTGGCGGGGCCGCTCGGGCACCTGGTGGCGTACGGTGCGCCCGCCACGGTCGCGGCGCGGCTGTTCGACCCCGACGGCGGGCCCGGTGCGGCGGCGACGGAGGGCGACCACGATGCCGGGCCGCTGTGGGAGGTGCTCGCCACCCGCCACCCCTGGCCGGTGCTGGCCGCGCTGCCGCTGCCGCCCGCGATCCGCCGCCTGGCCGCGCACACCCGCGCCCTGCTCGGGGACGAGACGCCCGGCGGGGACACGGGAGTGCCGTACCGGCTGCGCCCGTGGGAGGACAGCGGGTGGGAGCGGGACACCCGGGTCCGCGAGTACCTGCCCGGCGGCGGCGCCCGGCGCGCCCTGCACCTGGCGCCGCCCACCCGGGAAGGTCTCGGCGTCCTCGAACTCCCGTCCCCCGGCGCCCGGTTGACCGGGCTCCCGGCAACCGCTCTGCTCGCCGGACTGTCCGACTGGACCACCGCCGTGTGCGTGCGCGGCCGCGCCACCGACGCCGCCGCGCAACTCGCCGCCGGGCCGGACGTCACCGGCGGGCCGCTGCCGTTCGCCGCGCTGTACCCGGCGCTGGTCCATCTCGGGTCCGCCCACCCCGACCGAGGGGCGGCCCAAGGGCGGCTCGCCGTATGGGAGTTGCTCACCGCCATGAGCGGCCCGGGCGTGGCCGGCATCGACGCGCTGGTGGCCCGCCTGCACTGCCTGGCCTGGACCGAACCGGGCGACGACCTCCGCCATCTGCACCTCGCCCTGGAAGACCCCGCCACCGGCCTCGCCTGGGCCCTCTCCGGCACCACCCCCGACCCGGCCTGACCTGCCGCCCGGCCTGACCTGCCGCCCGGCCCGTGGTCGGGCCCGCAGACGGCGACGCCCCCGCCGAGTCCGGGCGAACCCGGAACCCCGGCGGGGGCGAACGGTGCGAAAGGCGTCGGCCGTCAGACGGCCGGCTCCGCCAACGGGGCCTGCGCCTGGGCGGGCAGGTGGGCGGTCTCGGGCGCGCCCGCGTTCTCCTCGTAGGGGAGCGCGCCGGTCAGGACGGCGTTCATCCGCTCGCGGTCGAGTTCGCCGGTCCAGTGTCCGATCAGGACGGTCGCGGCGGCGTTGCCCGCGAAGTTGGTGAGGGCGCGGGCCTCGGACATGAAGCGGTCGATGCCGACGATCAGGCCGACGCCGTCGACCAGCGCGGGCTTGTGGGACTGGAGACCACCGGCCAGGGTGGCCAGGCCGGCGCCGGTGACGCCCGCCGCGCCCTTGGAGGCGATCACCATGAACACCAGCAGGGAGAGCTGCTCGCCGATCGACATCGGCTTGTCCATCGCCTCGGAGATGAAGATCGAGGCCATGGTGAGGTAGATCGCGGTGCCGTCGAGGTTGAAGCTGTAGCCGGTCGGCACGGTGATGCCGACGACCGGGCGGCTCACTCCGAGGTGCTCCATCTTGGAGATCAGCCGGGGCAGCGCGCTCTCGGAGGAGGAGGTGGACAGGATGAGCAGGAACTCCCGGCCCAGGTAGCGCAGCAGGCTGAAGATGTTCACCCCGGCGGCCAGCCGGAGCAGCAGGCCGAGGACGACGACCACGAACAGCACGCAGGTCACGTAGAAGCCGATCATGATCACGGCGAGGCTCTTCAGCGCGGCCGTGCCGGTCGCGCCGACCACCGCGGCCATCGCGCCGAACGCGCCGATCGGCGCGACCCACATGATCATCGACATCACCCGGAACACCAGCTTCTGCAGGTGCTCGACGCCGCGCAGGATCGGCGCGCCCGCCGGGCCCATGCCCTGCAGCGCGAAGCCGACCAGCAGCGCCACCAGCAGGGTCTGCAGGACCTGGCCCTGGGTCAGCGAGGACACCAGGGTGGTGGGGATGATCCCGAGCAGGAAGTCGGTGCTGGACGAGGCGCCCGCCGCGGCCTGCGCGTGACCGGACTTCGCCAGCGCCGACGTCAGGTGCAGCCCGCTGCCCGGCTCCAGCAGGTTGCCCACCAGCAGACCGATACCGAGCGCCACCGTCGAGGTCAGCAGGAAGTAGCCGAGCGCCAGGCCGCCGACCCGGCCGACCTTCGCCGCCTTGGTGACCGAGCCCACACCCAGCACGATGGTGCAGAAGATGACCGGGGAGATCATCATCTTGATCAGGTTGACGAAGCCGGTGCCGACCGGCTTCAGCTCCACCGCGAACTTCGGCGCGACCAGACCCACCACGATCGCCGCGATCACGGCCGCGATCACCGCCAGGTACAGGTAGTGGGTCCGGTCCGCTCTTCTGGTCTGCTTCCCGTTCGTGGTGGGGGTCATCCGCTCGGCTCCTTCGCCGTAGGCTCGTTCTCGTCGCGCCACCGGGGGGAGCGGACGCGACCGGCCCGTTGGGTGGCGGGCCGCGCACGACTATTCGCTCCGCCGTGAGGGACGTCACGATTGCGGTCATAGAGTTCATGGGTAACCCCCACAAGCGTCGCGACAAGCCCGTGACCGGGCACACTGGTCGGCATGCGCCCGAACAGCCCGCCCGCCCCCGCGGCCCGCGCCGCCCGCCCCCGCCGGCTCCGCAGCCTGGCCGGACGGCTGTTCGCGATCCAGGTGGTCATCGTCGGGGCCGTGGTCGCCGGCGGTGCCGTGCTCGCCTACCTGTTCACCGCCGCCCGGGCCGAGGACACCGCCCGCCACGAGGCCACCGCCGTCGCCCAGTCCGTCGCCGACGCCCCCGCCGTCCGCGCGGCCGCCCTCGGGCCCGACCCCAGCGCCGTCCTCCAGCCGTTCGCCGAGCAGGTCCGCGCCGACACCGACGTGGACTTCGTCACCGTCATGGACCCGCAGGGTATCCGCTGGACCCACCCCGACCCGGCGCAGATCGGCCGCCCCTTCCTCGGCCACATCGACCAGGCCCAGCAGGGCCGCCTCCAGCAGGAGACCTACACCGGCACCCTCGGCCCGTCCGTCCGCGTGGTCGCCCCCGTCCAGGACGACCAGCACCACGTGGTCGCCCTGGTCAGCGCGGGCATCACCGTCGACAACATCTCCGCCCGGCTGCGCACCCCCCTGCTCGCCCTCACCGGCATCGCGGCCGGCGCCCTCGCCCTCGGCGCCACCGCCAGCTACCTGGTCGCCGCCCGGCTGCGCCGCCACACCCACGGCATGGACGCCGAGGAACTCGCCCACCTGTACGACTACCACCAGGCGACGCTGCACTCGGTGCGCGAAGGACTGGTGCTGCTCGACCGCGACCACCGCGTGCTGCTGTGCAACGACGCCGCCCGCGAACTGCTCCAACTCGACGAGGATGCGGGTGAACTGACGTTGCGTCAGCTCGGTCTGCCGACTTCACTGACGCAGGCACTGGAGTCCGCCGAACCGGTGCGCGACGAGGTGCACCTGACCGCCGAACGCGTACTGCTGGTCAACACCTCGCCGATCGGACCCGGAATCGGCAGCGTGATCACCCTCCGAGACCACACCGAACTCCAGGGCCTCACCGGCGAGTTGGACACCGTCAAGGGCATCGCCGCAGCGCTCGACGCACAGGCTCACGAAGCCGCGAACCGGCTGCACGCCGTGGTCTCGCTGATCGAACTCGGCCGCCACCGCGAGGCCGTGGAGTTCGCCACCACCGAACTCGCCCTCGCCCAACGGCTCACCGACCAGGTGGTCGGCGCGGTCGGCGAACCCGTGCTCGCCGCCCTGCTGCTCGGCAAGGCCGCGCAGGCCTCCGAACGCGGCGTCGAACTCCACCTCACCGAGGACAGCCGGATCGACGACGGCGTCCTGCCCGACCGGCTCACCCCGCGCGACCTGGTCACCCTGCTCGGCAACCTGATCGACAACGCCGTGGACGCCGCCATCGAGAACGCCGCCCACGCCGCCCCCGAGGTACGCGTCACCGCCCGCACCGACGACGGCCACCTGCTGCTCCGGGTCGCCGACACCGGCGCCGGTGTGGACCCCGCCGCCGCCGACGAGGTGTTCCGGCGCGGCTGGACCACCAAGCAGCACGGCCGCGGCCTCGGCCTCGCCCTGGTCGCCCAGACCGCCCGCCGCAACGGCGGCGACGTCCGGCTCGGCGAGGCGACCACACACGACGGCGAGGACGTCCACCCCGGCCACCAGGACATCCACCCCGGCGAGCCGTGCGGCGGCGCCGTGCTCACCGTCCGGATCCCGCTCCAGCGCCCGGCGGTGAACGCGTGACCGGCCACCTCGGGCAGCGGCCGATCCGCGTACTGGTGGTCGAGGACGACCCGGTCGCCGCCGACGCGCACGCCCGCTACGTCGCCCGCACCCCCGGCTTCACCGTCACCGCCACCGCACACTCCCGCGCCGAAGCCGTCCGCGCCCTCGACCGCGCCCGGGAGGTCGGCAGCCCCGTCGATCTGATCCTGCTCGACCTCTACCTCCCCGACGGCCACGGCCTGCACCTGTGCGCCACGCTGCGCGCCGCCGGTCACAGCGCCGACATCATCGCCGTCACCTCCGCCCGCGACCTCGCCACCGTCCGGCAGGCCGTCACCGCCGGCGTCGTCCAGTACCTGCTGAAACCGTTCGGCGCCGCCGCCCTCGGCGACCGCCTCGGCCAGTACGCCCGCTACCGGGCCAGCCTTGGCCGCGAGGGCGAGGCCCTCGGGCAGGAGGAGGTCGACCGGGCGCTCGCCCTGCTGCGCGGCACCGACCGCACCAGCCTCCCCAAGGGGCTGACCGCCACCACACTGGAGACCGTCGCGGCCGCGCTGCGCACCGCCCCCGAGGGCCTGTCCGCCGGCGCCGCCGCCGAGGCCACCGGCGTCTCCCGGATCACCGCCCGCCGCTACCTCGAACACCTGGTCACCACCGGCCACGCCACCCGCGAACCGCGCTACGGCCAGGTCGGCCGCCCCGAGCTCGGCTACCGCTGGAAGAGCGAACAGCCGTAGGGGTCAGGCGAGTCCAGGTCAGGCGATTTCGGGTCAGGCGCGTTCGGGTCGGGCGCGTTCAGATCAGGCGCGTTCGGGTCGGGCGCGTTCGGCGAGGACCAGGAAGCGGTCCGGGTCGTCGGTGTAGGACAGCGGGTTCCAGCCGGCGGAGGTGAGCAGGGGGAAGAGCCTGTCGCGGGCCCGGAGGTCGTCGGGGGTGAGGGCGCGGCCGTGCCGGGCGGCGAGGGCGGTGCGGCCGACGGGGTGGTACAGGGCGAGCCGGCCGCCCGGGCGGGTGACGCGGGCGAGTTCGCGCAGGCCGGTCGCCGGGCCCGGCAGGTGGGAGATCAGGCCGGCCCCGAAGACCAGGTCGGCCACGGCGTCCGGGAACGGGAGCCGGGTGCAGTCGGCCTGCAACAGGGCGGCGTTGGCGCGGTGCGCGGTGGCCTGCGCCAGCATCTCCGGCGTGAGGTCAAGGCCGAGGACGGTTCCCGACGGCCCGACAGCCGCGCGCAGCAGTGGCAGCGCGCGGCCGGTGCCGCAGCCCGCGTCGATGACGAACTGGCCCTCCGCCAGGCCGGTTTCGGCGATCGCGGCGGCGTAGCGCGGACTGTCGTCCGGGAACTTGCCGTCCCAGCCGACGGCGCGCTCGGCGAAGAAGGCGCGGGTGGCGGCGAGTTCGCGGGCATGGGCGTCACGCTTCGGAGTCTCCATGGCGGCAGGGTACGTGGGGCGTACTCGGGTGGCGGCCGTGACCCGGGGGCGGGCGGGCTCGTTGACATGGCGGGTGCGGAAAGCGGTACGTGCTCACTCGGACGGGTGATCAGAAGGCCTTGCGGGCCGTTCGGTGGAGCCCCGGGAGTAAAGTTAGGCTTACCTAACCATCCAAAGGGAGCTTCGCTGTGACCCTCACCGTCGGCACCTCCGCCGCGCCCGCCGGCGACGCGATCCTGCGCCGCCAGCGCATCCGCGAGTCGGCCGCCCGCACCTACGCGCGGTCCTTCCCGATCGTCCCGGTGCGCGCGAACGGCATGACCGTGGAGGGCGCCGACGGCCGCCGCTACCTGGACTGCCTCTCCGGCGCCGGCACCCTCGCCCTCGGCCATAATCACCCCGTGGTGCTCGAAGCGATCCGCCGCACGCTGGACAGCGGCGCCCCGCTCCACCTGCTCGACCTCGCCACCGCCGAGAAGGACGACTTCACCACCGCGCTGTTCGAGAGCCTCCCCGAGAAGTTCGCCGCCAAGGCCCGGATCCACTTCTGCGGCCCGGCCGGCACCGACGCCGTCGAGGCCGCCCTCAAGCTCATGCAGACCGCCACCGGCCGCCGCGGCGCACTCGCCTTCACCGGCGCCTACCACGGCATGACCGCCGGCGCCCTCGCCCTCACCGGCAACACCGCCGTCAAGTCTCCGCTGCCCAGCGCCGGCGAGGTCACCCGGCTGCCCTACCCCTACGCCTACCGCTGCCCGTTCGGCATCGGCGGCGAGCGCGGCGCGGAGCTGGCCGCGGCCTACACCGAGCGGCTGCTCGACGACCCGTCGGGCGGCGTGCTCCCGGCCGCCGCGATGATCCTCGAACCCGTCCAGGGCGAGGGCGGCGTCGTCCCCGCCCCCGACGGCTGGCTGCGCGAGATGCGCCGGATCACCGCCGAACGCGGCATCCCGCTGATCGTCGACGAGGTGCAGACGGGTGTCGGCCGCACCGGACGGATGTGGGCGGTGGAGCACAGCGGCATCGAACCGGACGCGATGGTGCTGTCCAAGGCGATCGGCGGCAGCCTCCCGCTCGCGGTGGTCATCTACCGCGAGGAGTACGACAGTTGGCGGCCCGGCGCCCACACCGGCACCTTCCGCGGCAACACCCTTGCGATGGCGGCCGGCGCGGCGACGCTCCGGTACGTCGCCGCCAACGGGCTGGCCGCCCGTGCCGAGACGGTCGGCGCCCGGATCGCCGCCCGCCTCGACGGCGCCCGTGACCGCCTCCCGGTGATCGGCGACGTACGCGGCCGCGGCCTGATGACCGGCGTCGAACTCGTCGACCCCGCAGGGGAGCCGGACAGCTGCGGCGCCCGCCCCGCGAACCCCGGCCTCGCCGTCCGGGTGCGCGAAGCCTGCCTCGCCCGCGGCCTGATCGTCGAACTCGGCGGCCGCCACGACGCCGTCCTGCGGCTGCTCCCGCCGCTCACCATCACCGACGAGCAGGCCGACGCCGTCCTCGAACGGCTCTGCGACGCCATCGAGTTCGCCATGCGAGAGCCCGCCGTCGCGCGTGGGTAGTTGATCTCGCATCACGTTCTGTTGCTGGTCGATCGGTTGGAAGTGGAAGAGAAGTGAGTGGGTTAACCGAACTCTCCGGCGGCGTGGCCGGGCCCGAGGCGCTGCGGCCGCTGCTCGCACAGGTGTTGGCGGCGCTGACCGCCGGAGCGGTGCGGCGGGGCGGGCCGGTGGTGGCGGGCGAGCCGATGGCGGTGGGGGAGGTGGTGCGGGAGGCGCTGGCCCGGGCCCACGGGCCGGGCGCACTCGGGCAGTTGGTCGAGCTGCTGGCGCACGGCGCGGCCGACCCGGCCGACCCGGCCTGCGCGGCACACCTGCACTGCCCGCCGCTGGCCGTCGCGGTGGCCGCCGACCTCGCGGTCAGCGCCCTCAACCCGTCCCAGGACTCCTGGGACCAGGCTCCGGCAGCCACCACCCTGGAGAGCGAACTCCTCGCCGAACTCGCCCAGTTGGTCGGATTCCGGCCCGATCGCGCGGCCGGCGTGCTGACCACCGGCGGCACCGAGTCCAACCTGATGGGCCTGATGCTGGCCCGCGACCAACGCCTCGGCCCGGACGTCGAGTTGAACGGCATCCCGCGCGGCGTCCGGCCCCGGATCCTGGCCTCCGAGGTCGCCCACTTCTCCGTCCAGCGCGCCGCCGCACTGCTCGGCCTCGGCGAACGCGCCGTCCGCGCCGTCCCCGTGGACCGTCAACTGCGCATGGAACCCGAGGCGTTGGCCGACGCGTTCGCCGAGGCCGGCTGGGAGGGCGCCACCCCGATCGCCGTGGTCGCCACCGCCGGCACCACCGACACCGGCGCCATCGACCCGCTGCACGAGGTCGCCGACCTCGCCGCCCGCCACGGCACCTGGCTGCACGTGGATGCCGCGTACGGCGGCGGCGCACTGTTCTCCGACCGGCTCGCCCCGCTGCTCGACGGGATCGACCGCGCCGACTCGATCTCCCTCGACTGGCACAAACTCGGCTGGCAACCCGCCGCCGCCGGCGTCTTCCTGGTCCGCGACGCCCGCACCTACGCCTCGCTCGCCCGCCGCGCCGTCTACCTCAACCCCGCCGACGACGAGGACGCCGGCTACCCCAGCCTGCTCGGCCAGTCGCTGCGCACCACCCGCCGACCCGACGCCTTCAAACTCGCCGTCACCCTGCGGACGCTGGGCCGGGACGGGCTCGGCGCACTGGTCGACCGCTGCCACGACCTGGCCCTGCGGGCCGCCGAACTCGTCCGCGCGAACCCCGAGTTGGAGCTGCACTGCGAACCGGTCCTGACCACCGTGGTGTTCCGCTACGCGGCCGCGGACAGCGACCACGTCAACGCGGAACTGCGCCGCCACCTGCTGCGCACCGGCCGGGCCGTCGTCGGCCGCACCGAACTCCCGGGCACCGGCCCCGGCCGGGTGCGGCTGAAACTGACCCTGCTCAACCCGCACACCACCGAACGGGAGCTCGATTCGCTGCTGGCGGCCGTGGTCGAGAGCGGACGGGCGGTGCAGAAGCGGTAGGGCGGGTCAGAAGCCCTTCAGCAGGATCCCCCGCAGCGTCTCCCACTGCTCCGGATCCGCCGCCACCAGCAGGCCGTTGGTGCCACCGGGCGGCTCGGGCAGGTACGGGGAGCCGTCGAAACGGGCGGAGCGGCCGCCGGCCTCGGTGATCAGCAGCGAACCGGGGGCGTGGTCCCAGGGGAGAGTGCGCCAGTACAGGAGGAAGTCGCGCTCACCGGTGGCGACCAGCGGATACTCGATGCCGGCGGCTCTGCGCCCGGGATCGAGCGGGCCGAGCGCGCGGGCGTTGTCGAGCAGGTGGTGGCTGGTCGGCGGAGCGAAGTAGCGCGTCTTCAGGATGCCCGTCCACGCCTCCGGCGCGGTGGTGACCTTCTCCCGCACCAGCCGCTCCCCGTTCCGCCAGGCCCCCGCGCCGAGTTCGGCGGTGTACGCGGTGCCGGAGCAGGGCTGCCAGATCCAGGACGCGACGGCCTGTCCGCTCCGCACCAGCGAGGCCATCACCGCGAACGCGGGTTCCCCGGCGACGAAGTTCTTGGTCCCGTCCACCGGGTCCACCAGCCAGACGGCGGGCTCCTCCAGCAGCGCCCGGGCCAGCGCCGGATCGGCCGCCACGGCCTCTTCCCCGACCACCGGGACGGGCAGCAGCTCACGCAGGCGCCGAGTGATGATCCGCTCGGCGTCCCGGTCCGCGACGGTGACGAGATCGCCTGGAGCCTTCTCCATCACCTCACCCTCGGCCAGCGCCCGAAACCGAGGCTCGACCGCCTCCGCCGACGCCTCCACGAGGATCTCGGTGACCTTCTCCATCAACACGCCCGCGCTCCCTTCACCGCCCTCCACTCTCCCATGCCCGGGTGTGACGGGTGATGCGCAGGTGGCTGGTGGGACAAGGTGCGGGCGGCGGTGGGCACCGCGTGCGCGGATTCTGCCCGCCGGGTTCGACCCGCTTCGGGTGGGCGGAGCGTGGTGGTCGTCGTGCTGCCCTGGTGGTGTGTCAGGCGTGCTGGGGCCAGCGGGGGTGGTGGTGGTCGATGACGTAGTGGTGGTCGTGGCCCCAGGCTCCGGTGGCGCCGTCGAGGGGGTGGGCGTCGCGGAGGTGGGGGTGGTCGCGGGGGAGGTCGGTGTGGGTGTGGGGGAGGGTGTCGGGGTCGTGGCGCGGCCACAGGGCGCCGGCCGCGAGGGCGGCGGTGAGGGAGATCGCGCCGAGCACGAGGGCGGTCGTGGGGAGTCCGGCTCCGGCGGCGAGCCAGCCGGCGAGGGGGTAGGTGAGCAGCCAGCAGGAGTGGGAGAGGGAGAACTGGGCGGCGAAGGCGGCGGGGAGGTCGGCGTCGGCGGCGGAGCGGCGGATGACGCGTCCGCCGGGGGTGAGGACGGCGGAACCGGCGGCGCCGATCAGGGCCCAGGCGGCGAGGAGGGCGATCCAGGTCGCGGTGCCGGGCGCGGCGGCGGTGATGGCGGCCGTGGCGGTGAGGACGGCGGGCAGGGCGAGGGCGGCGGGGAGCATGACGGCGCGGTCTCCGGCGCGGGCCAGGAGGCGGGGCAGCAGGAGGGCGGCGAGCATGGAGCCGGCTCCGTAGGCGCCGAGGGCGAGGGAGACGGATCCGGCGGGGCGCCGGAAGTGCTCGCGGACCACGACGACGGTGTTGACGAAGACGATGGCTCCGGCGGCGGCGACTGCGAGGTCGAGGGCGATCAGGGCCCGCAGGCGGGGGGTGGCCCGGAACAGGCGGGAGCCGAACATCGCGTTCCGGTAGCTGCCGCCGGTGCGTCCGGTGGGCGGGGTCTTGGGCAGGACGGCGGAGACGACCAGGGCGGCGGAGGCGAGGAAGCCGGCCATGGTGCCGGTGAACAGCCAGTTGTAGGAGACCCAGGTCAGCAGGACGGCGGCGAGCGCGGGGCTGAACAGGGACTCCAGGTCGTAGGCGAGACGGGACATGGACAGGGCGTTGGTGTAGTCGCGCTCGGCGGGCAGCACCTGGGGAATGGTGGCCTGGAAGGTCGGGGTGAACGCGGCGGAGGCGGCCTGGAGCAGGAACACCGTCAGGTAGATCTGCCAGACCTGGGTGACGAACGGCAGGGCGAGGGCGACGCCGGCGCGGGTGAGGTCCATCGCCACCATCAGCGCCCTGCGCGGTATGCGGCCGGCGAGCGCGCCGGCGATCGGGGCGATGGCGACGTAGGCGACCATCTTGATCGCCAGCGCGGTGCCCAGGACCGCGCCCGCGTTCGCCCCGGCGATGTCGTAGGCGAGCAGCGCGAGGGCGACGGTGGCCAGGCCGGTGCCGATCAGGGCGACGACCTGGGCGGTGAACAGGTGGCGGTAGGTGCGGTTGCGCAGCACGGAAAGCATGGCCCGTCCCGGCTCGAAGGTGGCCCGACCATCTCATCGTAAACAACATGTACGCATAAATGCACATGTTGCCTGCGGTCGGGCGGCCGGAACTCCCGCCGGGCAGGGGGTCAGTCGTGCGGGGGAAGGGCGGCGATCTGGTGGTCGGCGACGTTCAGCGCCTCGTCGACCAGGCGGCGCAGGTGGCCGTGGCGCAGGGAGTAGACGACGTGGCGGCCGTCCCGGCGGGTGGTGACGAGTCCGGCGAGGCGGAGTTTGGCCAGGTGCTGGCTGACGGAGGGGCGGGCGGCGCCGGTGGCCTCGACCAGGGTGGTGACGTCGGCCTCGCCGCGGCCCAGGCGCTCCAGCAGCGCGAGGCGGGTGCGGTCCGCGAGGAGGGAGAGGACGGAGGCGGCGGCGTCGAGGCGTTCGCCACCGGTGTGCTGATGCGAGTGCGATGCATCTGCGACCTGCGCGCGGTTGTCCATCTGCTCATCGTAGGGCCCTTCCCGGGATGCGCGTGTGCGCACACGTGGTGAGGACGGGCTGCCCGCCGTGCCCCGACCGGTGCAGGGCACGGCTGCGGTGTCCGCAGCGTGGCCGCGCGTGCCTGCCGAGGGCCCGGGCGCCGCCCGCCTCGGCGAGCGGGGATCAGGTCTCGTTCAGGCGGTCGTACTCGGCGCGGACGCGGCGGTCCATGGCGAGGGCGAACTGGGCGTCGTTGACGGCCCGGGCGAGCGGGCGGATGCGGTGGATGCGCTCGGTGAGGCGGGCGGCTTCGGCGGGGGTGAGGTCCTGGACGTGGGCGAGGGCGCCCAGCAGCCGGTCGCGGATCAGGGTGACGAAAATGTCGGCCATCGCGTCGGCGTACTCGCTGGCGTGGCGGCTGACCTCCAGGACGGCGGCCAGCGGCACACCCTCGTCCACCAGGGCGACGGTGGCGTCCATCAGGCGGCGGCTGATGTGGGTGATGCCGTCGGGGTCGACGGTGATGAAGCCCTGGGCGAGGGACTCGGCGGTGTTGGCCTCGGTCAGCTGGTCGCCGAACGCGGCGCGCAGTTCGTCCCAGCTCAGATGGACGGGCGTCTCGTCGGACCAGGGCGCGACCAGCGCGGCCTGAAGGCCGATCAGTTCGGCGACGTCGCGGCCGTCCTCGCCGGCGCCGATCAGTTCGGCGATGCCGCCGAGCGCGTGCCCGCGTTCGAGCAGTTCGCCGATCAGCCGCAGCCGGGCCAGGTGCTGGGGGCCGTACCAGGCGATCCGGCCGGCCTTGCGGGGTGGTGGCAGCAGGCGGCGTTCGCGGTAGAAGCGGACGGTGCGCACGCTGATGCCGGCCGCCTCGGCGAGTTCGGCGATGCGGTACTCGCGCGGGGGCTCGCGGTCCTGCTGGATCTCCGCCACGCCGGTCAGCATAGGGCCGGGCCGGGACGGGCGGACACCCGCGCAATCCTCGGCGTCGGCGCTATTCCACTCAGTGTCAACAAGGGCTACTCTGCCAAACGCGCCAGTGATTACTGGCAGCATCCAGGGCTCCATCCCCTCAGCACGCAGCGGCAGTTCAGCACCGCACCGGCCCGTGCCGTTCCCCACCCTTGCCAGGAGGACCCGCCCATGGCACCCCGCACCAAGAAGCCGCCCGTCCCTGCCATGCCGCAGCCGGACCCCGTGCCGCACGTGCGGGTCGCCGTCGTCGGCTCCGGCTTCGGCGGCCTCGGCGCCGGCGTCCGGCTGCGCCGCGCCGGGATCACCGACTTCGTGATCCTGGAACGCGCGGACTCCATCGGCGGCACCTGGCGCGACAACTCCTACCCGGGCTGCGCCTGCGATGTGCCCTCCCACTTGTACTCGTTCTCCTTCGCGCCGAACCCCGAGTGGCCCCGGGTGTTCTCCGGACAGCCCGACATCCGCGCCTACCTGGAGAAGGTCGCCGACACCTTCGGGTTGCGCCCGCACCTGCGGTTCGGCGCCGAGGTCACCGAACTGCGCTGGGAGGAGGAGCGCACCCGATGGCGGGTCACCACCCGGGCCGGCAGCTGGACCGCCGACGCCGTGGTCTCCGCCGCCGGCCCGCTGGCCGACCCGCAGATCCCCGACCTGCCCGGCCTGGACAGCTTCCCCGGCAAGGTCTTCCACTCCTCCCGCTGGGACCACGACTACGACCTGGCGGGCAAGCGCGTCGCCGTGATCGGCACCGGCGCCTCCGCCGCCCAGATCATCCCCGCCATCCAGCCCACCGTCCGCAGCCTGACGGTCTTCCAGCGCACCCCGGCCTGGGTCCTGCCGCGCGCCGACCGCGAAGTGACCGGCGTGGAGAAGTGGTTGCACAGCAAGCTCCCGCCCAGCGGACTTCTGCGCCGGTCCGCCCTGTTCGTGATTCGCGAGCTCCAGGTGGACGCCTTCGTGCGCCGTCCGCAACTGCTCAAGCTGGTCCAGCAGGTGGCGCTGCGGCACATGCACAAGGCGATCGCCGACCCGGCGCTGCGCGCCAAGCTCACGCCGGACTACCGGATCGGCTGCAAGCGCATCCTGCTCAGCAACACCTACTATCCGGCGCTCGCCGCCCCCAACACCGAGGTGGTCGCCTCCGGCCTGCGCGAGCTGCGCGGCAACACCCTGGTCGCCGCCGACGGAAGCGAACACCAGGTCGATGCCGTGGTGTTCGGCACCGGATTCCACGTCACCGACCTGCCGATCGCGCAGCGGGTGTACGGCATCGGAGGCATGGCGCTGGCCGAAGCGTGGAAGGACGGTATGGAGGCACTGCGCGGCTCCACCGTGCGGGGCTTCCCCAACCTGTTCTTCCTGATCGGCCCGAACACCGGGCTCGGCAACAACTCGATGATCCTGATGATCGAGTCCCAACTCAACTACCTGATCGACGCGCTGACCACGCTGGACTCCCTCGGCGCCACCGCCATGCAGCCCACAGAACGGGCCCAGCGGCAGTGGAACCTGGAACTCCAGCACCGGATGAGCCGCACCGTGTGGACCACCGGCGGGTGCCGCAGCTGGTACCTCGAAGAGGACGGCAAGAACACCGTGCTGTGGCCGGCCTCCACCAGCGCCTTCCGCCGTGCCACCCGGCACGTCGATCTCGCCGAGTACGAACTCCTCAAGCGCACAGCCCCGTTGGGCGACGCGCTCGACCCCGAGGCGGTGCCCGTATGAGCCCCCGTATCCCCGCCGACTGCGTGCTGCCCGACCCGGCAGCCGTCCACACCGTCCGCTCCGCCGACGGCGCCGAACTGAGCGTCGAGGAGTACGGACGCGAGGGCGCGCCGCTGCTCGTGCTCGCTCACGGCTGGACGTGCGCGACCACGTTCTGGGCGCCCGTGATCAACCGGCTGGTCGCCGACTTCCGGGTCATCGCCTACGACCAGCGCGGCCACGGCCGCAGCCCCGCGCCGGCCGACGCCGCCGGGTACGGCACCGACAAGCTCGCCGACGACCTCGAAGCGGTGCTGACCGCGACCGTCCCCGCCGGGCGGCGAGCCGTGGTCGCCGGCCACAGCATGGGCGGCATGACCATCATGGCGGCCGGCGGACGCCCCGAGGTGGCCTCCCGCACCGCCGCCAACGTGCTGGTCAACACCGGCCCCGGCGAACTCGTCGACGAACTGACGGTGCTTCCGCCCTTCGTGCGCGGCCGGGCGCTGCGGCGCATGCTGAGCCGCCCGGTGCTCCAGTCCCGGCTGTCGCTCGGCTCGGTCAACGGCATCAGCCGGGCCGCCCTCAAGTACGCCACCATGGGCCCCGCCACGCCCGCCGACCGGGTCGAGGCCTGCGCGCAGGTGGTGCACGCCTGCCCGGCCAAGGTGCGCTACCAGTGGGCGGTGGTGCTGGACGTGCTGGACGTGCACGCCGGGCTGGCCCGGATCACCGCGCCGACCGCCGTCGTCACCAGCAGCAACGACAAACTGACCCCGCCGGTGCACTCGCACCGGATCTTCGCCGCCCTGGCCGACCCGCGCGGCCTGCTGGAACTCCCCGGCGCCGGCCACATGAGCCCGGTCGAACGCCCCGCCGAGGTCGCCGAGGAGATCCGCCGGGTCGCCGCGCTGGTCGCCGACGACCTGTCGGCGGACGCCGTTGCGTTCAGCGGTGCCGAAAACAGCGGTGCCGAGAACATCGGTGCCGAGAACATCGGTGCCGAAAGCACGGCCGAGGTCGCGAACACCAGCGCTTCGGACCACCCGTCCCCGACCGCCACCGTGGAGAAGACCGCATGACCCCGCCGCTGTCCTCGCAGGTCGTCGTCATCACCGGAGCCGCCCGCGGCCTGGGCGCGCTGATGGCCCGCAAGCTCGCCGACCGGGGCGCCAAGGTCGCGCTGGTCGGCCTGGAGCCCGCCGAACTCAAGGCCGTCGCCGCCCAGTGCGGCGAACACGCCTCCGCCTGGGAGGCCGACGTCACCGACCTGGACGCGCTGACCGAGGTGGCGAACCGGATCAAGGACCGCTACGGGCGGATCGACACCGTCGTCGCCAACGCCGGCATCGCGCTCGGCGGGCCGATGCAGGACAGCGACCACCGGGCCTGGAGCCGGGTGATCGAGGTCAACCTGCTCGGCTCCGTCGCCACCGCCCGGGCCTTCCTGCCCGCGCTGGTCGAGAGCCGCGGCTACCTGCTGCAGATCGCCTCGCTGGCCGCGCTCACCCCGGCCCCGCTGATGTCCGCCTACTGCGCTTCCAAGGCCGGCGTCGAGTCCTTCGCCCACGCGCTGCGCGCCGAGGTCGCCTACCAGGGCGTCAAGGTCGGTGTCGGCTACCTGAGTTGGACCGACACCGACATGGTGCGCGGCGCCGACGAGGACGCGGTGCTGCGGCAGATGCGGGCCAAGCTGCCCTGGCCCGCCAACAAGACGTACCCGATCGGCCCGGCCGTGGACCGGCTGGTGGCCGGCATCGGCCGCCGCTCCGCGCACGTCTACGCGCAGGCCTGGCTGCGCGGCATGCAGCCGGTGCGCTGGATGATGCCCGGCCTGATCGCCGCGGTCGGCTCCCGCGACGTCGCCAGGCTCGCGCCCGAGCTGAAGGCCACCGCCGCCACCCGGCTGCGGCCGGTCGGTGCGGGTGGGCAGGCCGATCAGGACGCCCGGGCCGCCAAGATGGAGTAATCACAGAATGACGGGCGGACAATCGGCTTTGGAGAGAGGCCGATTGTCCGCCCGTCACATTCGGACCGTCACATTCAGACCGTCATGGACAGACCGTCATACCGGAAGCGGTGCGGGTCAGGTGCCGTGCACCGACAGCTCGTACAGCGAGTACCCCCACTGGGTGGCCCGCGCCGTGCCGTGGAAGCGCACGTACCGGGCCGCCGTCGGCGCGAACGAGGCGGTGTCCTGGCCGCCGTCGCCCGCCGTGGTGGACCAGACGGTGCGCCAGGTGCTGCCGTCCGTGGACACCTCGATCCGGTAGCCGGTGGCGTAGGCGCGCTCCCAGTCCAGCGTCACCCGGTCCACGGTGTGCACCGCGCCGAGGTCCACGGACAGCCACTGGTCGTCGCTCCAGTCGCTGGCCCAGCGGGTGGACCGGTCGCCGTCCAGCGCCCGGCCGGGCTGGTAGGAGGTGAACGGGTTCCACTCCGAGGAGCTCGCGCCGGCACTCGCCGTTCCGGTCGCCAACTCCCGCCCGGGGGAGTAGTGCTCGGTGGCCCGCCAGGTGGTCAGGTAGGACTGCGCGCCCTTCATCAGATCGTTCACCACCTCCTGCCCGCCACTGAGCCGGATCTGCTCGATCCAGTCGGGCAGCAGTCCGGCGTGCGCCATGCCATCGGTGTTGACGTCCCAGGTCCGGGAGCCGGTCACCTGACGGTCCAGCACCGAGCCACCGTCCGCGCTGCGGAACGGGTACGTCACCGCGTTGGGCGCGCCCGCGCCGACCGGGCCCGGCCAGCCGCCGACACCGTTCAGGTCACTGCCGTAGCCGTAGCCGACCCCGTACGTGTCACGCAGCGCCTTGGTGCGGTTCGCCTCGGCCACGAACCCGCTCGCCTCGTGCGGGTACTGGGCGGCGAACCCGCCCAGCTTGTACAGGCGTTCGGTCCAGTTGAGGTCCATCCAGCTGTGGCTGGAGAGCACCCCCGGGTAGGCCTGCGACTCCAGGATCTCGAACGCGCTCTTCGCCGCCTTGACGCTCATGTGGTCGACTTCGAGCATCATGTGGCGCTGCATCATGCCGCGCAGCGCGTAGTCGCCGAGTTCGGTCAGCCCCCGGGTGTTGCACTGGGCGGACGTGGAGTACGTGGGCAGGCTCACTCCGGCCGGCAGCATCCCCTGGGCCTGCGCGGTGGGCAGCCCGATCGGATTGTCGTGCTGCGGGCCGGTGCACTGCTCGGTGGTCCAGAACGTGCCGGTGGACAGGAACTGCCCGGCGTTCACCGCCACCCCCGTGCCGCCCTCGTCGAACCGCACGCCGCACAGCGCGTTGTCGAACTTGTGGCACAGGAACATGCTGCGCACCCCGAGCGCGTACAGCTCGTCCAGCCCGCGGTCGATCGCGGCCCGGTCGCACTGCGGCACGTCCAGGATCTGCTTGCAGCCGAACGGCTCCGAGGTCTCCACCCCCAGCACCACCGCCAACTTTCCCTGCTCGACCACGGAACGGGCCTGGTCGGAGTCGGTGACGATGCGGAACCAGCCCTTGCCGGGCCCGCCGTACATCGTGTCGATGTACGCCTGGAGTTCGTAGGACTTGCGGGCCTCGGTGCGGATGGCGTCCATCTCGTCGCAGCCGCGGTCCTTGTACGGGTAGATCGAGCACAGCAGCCCGTTGGTCACCAGGTCGTTGACCAGCACCCGCTCGCCGCCGCGCCAGGCCCGCTCCACCCAGGCGTAGTAGTCCTGCTGGTGGCTGAGCGAGTTGTGGGCCGGCCAGTCGGCGAAGGTCGGCCAGCCGACCGGGTCGTGGTGGCCGTTGGCCCCGCCGGTGACGTTCTCGAACAGGGCGAGCGAACCGTCCGGGTAGTGCTCCGGGCAGTCCTTCAGCGCGTCCGCGGCGCCCTGCGGGGAGAACGCGGCGCCGCAGATCACCCGGCCGCCGAAACCTTCGGCGGACATCAGGTGGTTGTGCGCGTCGACGAAGCCGCGGACACTGCCGTCGGCGGCCGTGCCGCGGAACGGCTCGCCCGTGACATTGATCTGCGAGTCCGGCGCCGGCCGGGCGGTGGGATTCCACCACCCGTCGGCGGCACGGGCGTTGGGGCCGGGAACGGCGCCGCCGACGATCGCGGCCGCGAGCAGGAGCAGCGGCAGCAGACGGGCGAGGACGTTCCTGGCGCGATGGTTTCCGATCATGGGCACCTCTCGGCTCGGGGAGGCGGCGGTTTTTCCCGAGAATCCCGAGCTGTTGACACCCCGTCAATAGATCGGACGAAATTACTTACCGGTCAGTATCTGGCGAGTTCGAGGCGATTTGTCGATAGGTCACCCTGTGCGGACACGCTTCGGGCCCGCCCCGTGGGGAGGGGGCGGGCCCGGGAGAGGCGAAGGCGCGCCGGCGCCGTCAGGACCACCGGGGTCGGGGACGGGCCGGGCACGCGACTTCTATCCAGAACGGGTGAAGCTGAACAAGCATCAGTTCTCCAGGGTGAGGCGGACACCGCGTGGGTCGGCGGCGATGCCCGAAACCGTAGGTTGATAGGACTGGTGCCATGCCGGGGCGCGCCGCCCACCCCGGGGACGTCGCTCGAAGGGCCGACCGGGCCGCGCTCGCAAGATCCACGCCGGATCCGGCTACCGACCGGTACGGTCGGGTCCATGACCACAGCCCTCATCACCGGCGCGACCGCCGGCATCGGTGCCGCCTTCGCCCGCCGCCTCGCCGCCGACGGCCGAGACCTGGTGCTGGTCGCCCGCGACACCGAACGCCTGCGGGAGTCCGCCGACGAACTCGCCGCCCGCTACGGCGTCCAGGTCGAGACGATCGCCGCCGACCTCGCCACCGACACCGGCATCGGCTCCGTCGAGGACCGACTGCGCGACGACACCCGCCCCGTCGACCTCCTGATCAACAACGCCGGCTTCGGCAACCGCGGCGCGTACCTGGACGTCCCCGTCCAGGACGAACTCGACATGCTCAAGGTTCACATCGAGGCCGTCCTGCGCACCACCACTGCCGCCGTCCCCGGCATGCGCGAACGCGGCTTCGGCGGGATCGTCAACCTGGCCTCGGTCGCGGCGTTCGTCCCGCGCGGCACCTACGGCGCGACCAAGGCGTGGGTGGTCAACTTCACCCTCGGCATCGCCCGCGACCTGGCCGGAAGCGGAGTCCGGCTCCAGGCGCTGTGCCCCGGCTTCACCCGCACCGAATTCCACCAGCGGGCCGGCATGGGCACCTCCGCGATCCCCGCCTGGGCCTGGCTCACCGCAGACCGCGTCGTCGACGAATCCCTGCGCGACCTCGCCCGCAACCGCCCACTGTGCGTACCCGGCAAGCGGTACAAGGCGGCGGTGACGGCGGCCCGAATTCTTCCGCTGGGCGGGCTGGGGAAGCTGTCCACCACGGCGGGACGCGACTACCGCAAGCCGTAGCCGGGGGCGCGAGCCGGCGGGCGCGAGCTGGCGGGCGCGAAGACAGGGGCGCGGGGAACTGCGAGCTGGCGGGCGCGAAAACAGGGGCGCGGGGAACTGCGCGACAAGCGCACACCGCGTCCGCGAGGTCGCGATCAAGTGCAAGTCATTGTCCTGCGTCGCGATCTTGCGGAGGTGGTGCGTTCCCCTTCGCGCAGTTCCCCGCGCCCCTGGGTGTGCTCTCCAGGGAATTCCCGGAAGGTTAGTTTTGCTAATGGTGAGCGAAGCTCGTTAAGCTCGCAGTGTCCTGTCCGCCGACCACCTGGAGGTCTCCGTGCGACTGAACCGGATCGACTGGACGCCGCCCGAAGGGGAGGAGCGGCAGCCGGCGCAGGTGAGGAGGATCCTGCGGTTGTTCCGGCCGTATGCCGGGCGGCTGGGCGTGGTGGGGTTGCTGGTGGCGGCGTCCGCGGTGGTGTCCGTGGTGACGCCGTTCCTGTTGCGGGCGGTGCTGGACGTCGCGATTCCGGAGCGGCGGACGGGGCTGCTGACCCTTCTCGCGTTGGGGATGATCGCGGCGGCCGTGGTCACCAGCGTCCTCAACGTGCTGCAGACGCTGATCTCCACCACCGTCGGGCAGCGGGTCATGCACGACCTGCGCACCTCGGTCTACCGGCATCTGCAACGGATGTCGCTGGCGTTCTTCACCAGGACCCGCACCGGCGAGGTGCAGTCCCGGATCGCCAATGACATCGGCGGGATGCAGGCCACCGTCACCGGCACCGCCACCTCGCTGGTGTCGAACCTGACGGCGGTGATCGCCAGTGTGGTCGCGATGGTCGCGCTGGACTGGCGGCTCACCATTGTCTCGTTGCTGCTGCTCCCGGTGTTCGTGTGGATCAGCCGCCGGGTCGGCCGGGAGCGGAAGCGGATCACGGGGGAGCGGCAGCGCCAGCTCGCCAAGCTCTCCTCCGCGGTGCAGGAGTCACTGTCCGTCAGCGGCATCCTGCTGGGTCGCACGATGGGCCGCTCCGCCTCGCTGACCAGCGAATTCGCCGAGCAGAGCGACGAGTTGGCGGCCCTGGAGGTGCGTTCCAGCATGGCCGGCCGGTGGCGGATGTCGACCATAGGGATCGTGATGGCCGCGATGCCCGCGCTGATCTACTGGGCGGCGGGCCTGGCCACCGCGACCGGCGCGCCGATCGTCTCGCTGGGCACCCTGGTGGCGTTCGTGTCGCTGCAGCAGGGCCTGTTCCGTCCCACCGTCAGCCTGCTGTCCACCGGCGTGGACGTGCAGACCTCGCTCGCGCTGTTCCAGCGGATCTTCGAGTACCTCGACCTGCCGGTGGAGATCGACGAACCCGAGCACCCCGTCCAGCTGGAACGGATCCGCGGCGACGTGCGGTTCGAGGACGTCGAGTTCCACTACCAGGCCGGGCAGGACCGCCCCACCCTGGACGCGATCGACCTGGCCATTCCGGCGGGCGGCTCGCTCGCGGTGGTCGGTGAGACCGGCTCCGGCAAGTCCACGCTGTCCTATCTGGTGCCGCGGCTTTACGACGTCAGCTCCGGGCGGGTGCTGATCGACGGTGTGGACGTGCGCGAGCTGTCCTTCGAGACGCTGACCCGGGCGGTCGGTGTGGTCTCCCAGGAGACCTACCTGTTCCACGCCTCGATCGCCGACAACCTGCGCTTCGCCAAGCCCGAGGCCACCGACGAGGAACTCGTCGCCGCCGCCAAGGCCGCCCAGATCCACGACATGATCGCCGAACTGCCGGACGGCTACGACACCTTGGTGGGCGAGCGCGGCTACCGCTTCTCCGGCGGCGAGAAGCAGCGCCTGGCGATCGCCCGCACGGTGCTGCGCAACCCGCCGGTGCTGATCCTGGACGAGGCCACCAGCGCGCTGGACAACCAGACCGAACTGGCCGTCCAGCAGGCCCTGGACGCCCTCGCCGAGGGCCGCACCACGATCACCATCGCGCACCGGCTGTCCACCGTCCGGGACGCCGACCAGATCGCCGTCCTCGACCACGGCACGCTCGCCGAACTCGGCACCCACGAGCAGCTGTTGGCCCGCGACGGCCGCTACGCGGCGCTGCTCAACCGGGAGGGCGTGGTGCCGGTGGCCGCCGTCTGACGGCCTGCCGGGAGCGGGTCAGGCGGCCTTCGGGGACTCGTTGTACTGCTCGGCCAGCTCCTGGCCCGAGAGGGCGTGGATGGCCGCCATCACCTCGTCGGTGACCTGCCGGCGGACCTTCGCGGAGCGGGCCTGGCCGTGCAGGGCGTCGAAGCGCAGCGGCTCGCCGAACTTGACGGTGATCCTGCGCAGGCGCGGGATGCGGCTGCCGACCGGGAGGATGTGCTGCGAGCCCTCCAGCGCGACCGGGACGACCGGCACGCCGGCGGTCAGCGCCAGCCAGGCGACGCCGGTCTTGCCGCGGTACAGGCGGCCGTCCAGCGAGCGGGTGCCCTCCGGGTAGATGCCGAACGCCCGGCCGGAGCTGAGGATCTCCAGCCCCTCCTCCAGCGAGGCAGTGGCGGCCCGGACGCTGCCGCGCTCCACCGGGACGGCGTTGATCACGTGGGTGAAGAAGTACCGGGAGACCGCGCCCTTGAGGCCCGTGCCGGTGAAGTACTCGGCCTTCGCCAGGAAGAACACCTGACGCGGCGCGGCCAGCGGGATCACCACGCTGTCCACGAACGACAGGTGGTTGCTCGCCAGGATCACCCCGCCCTTGCGCGGCACGTTCTCCAGGCCCTCGATGGTCGGCCGGTAGAGGGCGCGTGCGAGCGGCTTGAGCACGAGCTTGGTGACGAGGTCGATCAACTGGCCCTCCCTGGCCGAAGGTCGGACCGCCCGGGGCCCAAGGGCAGTGCCCGCCGAGGGGCGAGGCACGCGGCTCGGACGGAGGTCGGACCACTGGGTTCGAACCGCAGACTACGACATCGCACCGGCCGCCCGTCCACCACCCGGCGTCATCACGCCACTGCGATCCTCGTCACGCCCACCTGGTGGGAAAGCCCGCGCCCACCAGGTGAGACAACCGCCGGCGCTACTTGCGGACCGGGAAGATCCGGCTGACCACGCGCTCCGCGGCCCGGCCGTCGTCCCACGGGCAGAACCGCTCGCGGAAACGCTGCCGGGCGGTCGGCTCCGGGTCGCCCGCGAGCAGTGCCTCGGTCAGCGCGTCCTGCTCGGTGGCGACCGCGCCCGGCGGCTCCTTCATCAGGTCGAAGTAGACGCCCCGGACCTGCTGGTACTCCTCCCAGTCGGGGGCGTACACGGCGATCGGCCGGTCCAGCACCGCGTAGTCGAACATCATCGAGGAGTAGTCGGTGACCAGGGTGTCGGCCGCCAGGTACAGGTCCTCCACCGAGGGGTGGTCGGAGACGTCCAGCAGCCGGGCCGAGCCCGGGAGCGCCGTCAGGTCGCCCGCGCCGCCGTCGTGGAAGTAGTGGGTGCGCACCAGAACCGTCCACCCGGAGCCGAGCCGTTCGGCCAGCGCGGGCAGGTCCAGCAGCGGCAGGTAGCCGCCCCGGGACTCGCGGTGGGTCGGCGCGTACAGCACGGTGCGCTGCCCGGGGGCGATGCCCAGCTCGCGGCGGACCTTCGCGCACTCCTCCGTGGTGGCGTGCACCAAACGGTCGTTGCGCGGGTAGCCGGTGTCCAGGGTCTGGTACGTGCCGGGGAACGCCCGGGCGAAGTGCTCGCTGGTGTGCGGGTTGGGGGAGACCAGGTAGTCCCAGCGCGCCACCGCCTCGCGCAGCCGCTCGAAGTCCATCCCGTCCGCCGCGATCGGGTGGTCCCGCAGGTCCATCCCCATCGCCTTCAGCGGCGTGCCGTGCTGGGTCTGCACATGCACCGTGCCGGTCCGCTTCGCCATCGTGTGCGGGAAGTTGACGTTGTTGACGAAGTACTTGGCGGTGGCCATCGCCTTCAGGTACGCCGGGGTGTTGACGATCACGTACGGCACCCCCTCGGGCAGCGTCGCGGCCCGCGCCGCGTTCTCCACCACCCACACGCCGCGCACCTGCGGGGCCAGCTCCCGGGCCTTCTCGTAGATCGCCGCCGGGTTGCAGGCGTACCCGCGATGCCAGTACGCCGCGTACACCGCCAGGTGCTCGTCTATCGGAAGCCGCCGGAACGCGTTGTACGCGGTGAACCGGGCGCTGCTGCGCATCGCCTTCTTCACCCCGGGCGCCACCGCCCTGGTGCCGCGCTTGACGGCACCCGGCAGGCGGCCGCCGCGGCGCAGCTCGGCGTAGGCGCGGCGGGAGCCGCGGGCGGCCAGCCGGTACTGGATGCCGCGCACGCCGGACGGGAAGCGGTAGCCGGCCGGGCGGTGCTTGGCGAAGTGGCCGGTGATCCGGGCGAAGAACTCGGCGCGCAGCTCGACCGGGACCAGCCCCGGGGAGTCGTAGATGGTCAGGGCCTGCTTGACGGTGCGGTCGAAGACCAGGGTGCGCAGCTTGTTCGCCCGCTCGTTGCGGTCCAGGAAGGCGAAGATCGCGTCGTACTGGGCGAAGGCGTCGGCGTGCTTGGCGGAGGCGGTGGCGGTGATGGCGCCCGGGCGGCCGCGCCGGTAGCGGTAGCAGGGGCGGTCGAGGTAGACCAGCCGGTCGGCGGCCAGCAGCAGCGGGTAGGTGACGGAGATGTCCTCGTAGTACCCGCGGCCGAAGTGCACGTCCAGGTCGAGCAAGTACTGCCGGCGCATCACCTTGTTCCACACCGCGAGCACCGAGTTGAACAGCGCCGGGTGCTCGGCGGCGGTGCAGCCGGAGACCAGCGGGGAGCCGGCCAGCACGTGCCGCCAGGGGTTCGGCTCCTCGCCGCCGTCGTGGTAGACGTGCGTGAAGTCGGTGAGCAGCACGTCGGCGGGCAGGTCGCGGGTGGTCTCGGCGCGCAGTTCGGCGAGGATCGCGTCGATGGTGCCCTCGGGCAGCCAGTCGTCGCTGTCGACGAACCAGACGTAGGTGCCGGTGGCCTCGGCGAGGCCGGCGGTGCGGGCGCCGCCCAGGCCCTGGTTCTCCGCGAGGTGCAGGACCCGCATCCGGGGGTCGCCGGCCGCGTGCGCGTCCAGCAGGGCGCCGCTGCGGTCGGGGGAGCGGTCGTCCACCGCGATCAGTTCGACCTCGCCGGGGGCGGCACCGTCGGCCCGGAGCGAGTCCAGGCACTGCGGCAGGAAGCGCTCCACGCCGTGGACGGGCAGAACGATGCTGAGCAGGGGTGGCACGTGCGTTCACTCCGCGAAGGGATTGGGTGGCTCCGGCAGATCGCCCGGTCCCCGCCCACTCTACCGAGCGCCTACGGGCAGGCCCCGGGCGCGGCCGGACCACGGCACCCCGGGTGCGGGTGGCCGGGGTCTGCCGCGGGCGGCGCTCACTGCCAAGAACGCGACCGCCGGTGCCGCGCCGTGTCAGCGGCGGCACCGGCAGTCCGGTTGGCGGTCCGGCCGACCCTCAACGGCCGACCGCCGGTCCGTGCACCACACCGGAGTCGGGCCGCCGCAGCGTCGAGACGGCCGCGAGTGACTCTCTGTGGTGCCGGAAGCCTGTCATGTGATGAGCAGGTGATTCATTCATACTCGAACTCATCCGACCGGGTAAGGGGTGGGTGAGGCCCGTGATCCCGTGTCGATACAGATATTGCTTGGAGGTTCCGGCGGCGTCAATCCCTCGTATGTGTTCAATTTCTGAACTCTTGAGGCCGCCGCGACGCCTGACGCCCGGTCATGCTTGGATGGTGCACCATCAACCGATGCGCAGTCGTGACCGGGAGCGCCGTACTTCGGTGAACGTCGGTTCCGTTCGCACGATACGGTGGCAGAACACCAGGACGGTTGTGTGAAGGCCGTCATAGCCGGATAGTCTTCGCCTCACGGCCCTGGCGCCTCGTAGGGGTGGGAAACAGATGGAACAGATTCAAGTGCGGACGCGGCCCCGGGTGCCCGCGATCCAGTGCGGCATGGGCACCACCGGCCGCCGGATCGACCGGCACCTCGCGGTGCTCGGCGCCCCCGCGCTCTCGGCGATGGACACGGCGGAAGCACTCGGCCTGATAAGAGAACTGACGCCACGTGGACCCAGCGTCCCCGTCGCGGTGCCCCGGCGCTCCGTGCGGGTCTCGCTGATGGCCCCGCTGCGCCGGCTCAAGCGGAGCATGTTCGGCAGCCGCGGCTGAGCGCACCGACGTGAGGACGGGCGGCCCGGCCGCTCGTCGCCACGAACCCGACGGACCATGGGTCCGTCGGGCTTTCGGCGTTCCCGCGCGCGGTCGGTGAAGCCCTGGCGCACGCTTGCGAAAGGCTGGCGCACCCTGGCGGGGGACCTTGCGGTCGGGTGGCGTTCGGCGGCCGCCCCTTCGGGCGGGGCCACAAGATCGGCCAGGATGGCCCCATGTCCGACACCTTCCACACCACCACCTTCGACATCACCACCGGCCGCCGGGAAGTCGCCCTCGACATCACCGACCGCTGCCACGACTTCCTGCGGGACGTCGCCGGCGGGCGCGACGGCCTGCTGAACGTCTTCGTCCCGCACGCCACCGCCGGCATCGCCGTCATCGAGACCGGCTCCGGCAGCGACGACGACCTGCTCACCACCCTGCGCGAACTCCTGCCCGCCGACGACCGCTGGCGCCACCGCCACGGCACTCCCGGCCACGGCCGCGACCACGTGCTGCCCGGGCTGGTCGCCCCGCACGCCACCCTGCCGGTGGTGGGCGGGCGACTCGCCCTCGGTATCTGGCAGTCGGTCGTGCTGATCGACACCAACGGCGACAACCCGGACCGCACGCTGCGCCTCTCGTTCCTCGGCTGAGCGGCCGTCAGAAGGAGATCGACACCCCCTGGACGCGGTGGTTGTCGTTGAGCCCGCCGGTGGCGCCGGTGAAGCCGACCAGGACGGTGGCCGGAACGGCCACGGTGGTGTCGATCGCCGGCCGGCCGTCCACGGTGACCTGGACGCGGCCGCCGGTGACCTGCACGTCCACGGCGTGGGTGCCGGTGCGCAGATTGCCCACGTCGGTGGCGGTCGCGGCGTAGCTGAGCGCGTCGCCGTGGCCGCCGGTGGCCAGGCCGACGAAGTTGGCCGAGGGGTCGTTGGCGTTCTGGGACGTGTCCAGGGTGACGGCGAGGCCGCGCAGGCCGGAGTAGCCGAGCCCGCCGCCGCCGTCGCCGAGCGAGTGCGGTGTCTCGTGGGCCGCGTCGAGCAGGACGAAGGCCAGGCCGTCCGCGCCCGAGCCGCCGCCGATGACGGCCGTGAAGTGGGCGTGCAGCTTCGCGGAGGGCACCGCCATGTTGCACAGGGCGGATCCGGTCTGGTCGTTGATGGTCTCGGTGAGCACGATGTCGTTGCCGGAGATCCCGGCCGTGCCGTTGAACGTCCAGCCGCCGGAGTTCGGCGGGGAAACGCTGCCGCTGGTGACTCCGGTGCCGGTGAAGGGGACGGGCTGCTTGCCCTGGTCGTCGTCGCCGGTGAGCACGAACTGACCGGAGGCCGGGCCGGGGGCGGTGGGGGCGAAGACCACCGCCTGGTGGATCCGCTGCTCGGAGCCGAGCTGCATGCCCTCGGTGATCGGGTCGGGGGCGGCGAAGGGCGCGGTGGGCGGTGCGGCCTTGGTCACGTTCAGTGTCACGTTGCCGGTGTTGCTGATCTCGAAGCTCTTGCCGAGCGAACCGCCGACCGGAACCTGGCCGAAGTCGAGCGAGGTCGGACTGATCGTCAGGTGCGGGGCGCCGACGACGGCCGTACCGGTGAGCGGGACGGTGACCGAGAGGCCGTCCGCTCCGGTGACGACGAACTGCGAGCTGTCGCCACCGGCCGGGCTCGGGACGGTCGGCGCGTAGGTGACGGACACGGCGACTGAGACGCCCGGGTCGAGGGTGGAGCCGGCCGCGGGCAGGCCGGTGACCGTGAACGGGGGCGAGGGCGGTGTGGTGCCGGCGATCGTCTCGGGCACGGTGCCGGTGTTGGTGATGGTCACGCCGGTCGTCATCGAGGCCTGGGTGGGCAGCTCGTCGAAGTCCAACGACGACGGTGACGCGGCGAAACCGGGCTGGGTGCCGGTGCCGTGCAGGTCGAAGCCGACGGTGTCGGCGGCGCCGCTCGTCGTCACGGCGAAGGAGAGCGTCCCCGTCGCTCCGCCGGGCCCGGTCGGTGCGAAGCCGACCGGGACGGCCAGAGTGGCTCCGGTGTTCAGGGTGACCGGAAGGGCCGGGGGCGTGGCACTGAAGGGCGCGGTGGTGGTGATCGCCGTGACGGTCACACTGCGCGCCGCGGTGACCGTCGCCGTGGCGTTGCCGGTGGCGCCCACCGCGACCTGCCCGAGGTCGACCGGACTGCCCGTCAGGGCTGCCTGGGACGGGCTGCCGAAGGCGACCAGATGGCCGTCGCTGGTGCCGACATAGACCCGGCCCGAGCCGACGCCGACCTTGGAGAACTTCACGGCCGTCCCGATCGGCGCCGACCAGCGCAACTTCAGGATGCCGTTGACCGGCACCGCGTCGTACGCGCGCAGTTGCGCATTGACGCCGTCGCCGCCGTCGGCGCAGACGATCCAGACCAGCGCCGAGCCGGAGGTCGTACCGTCGGACGTCACGATCGGCGAGCCCGGGTAGTGGCCGATCCCGGCGCTGCTGGTGCCCGCATTGGCCAGGACGGGCGTGCCGGTGCCGTCGACGCCGTACTTGAGCGCGCGGAGGCGGCCGGCGTTTTCCTTGATGTTGTTGTCGTTCTCGGGGACGTAGACGTATCCGCCGTCGCCGCCCCAGACCGCCGGGTGGCCCCAGACACCGAAGAACGGCCCCGCGACGGCCAGCGCTCTGTCCGAGCCGCCGGGCCCTTGGCCACGACCGCCCAGATCGTCCCGGTCGAGGAGGAAGATCCGGCCGTCCTTTCCGACCTGGACCAGCAGATTCGGGTGGGCCGCGGTGCCGAACGGCGGCGAGGGCAGGGCGACCGGGCCGCCGGACCCGAGGTCCCGGTCGTTCAGGTCCAGCTTGTCCGCGTTGGCGGGGCTGAAGAAGTCCACCGGAGTGAGCTGCCCGTTGCTGGACAGGTGGACCACCGAGTGGCCGAGGTGGCCGGGCGGCTGCTTGCCCGGGCCGGGCGCCGGGAAGACGCCGTTGCCGGTGGAGAAGAAGATCCGGCCGGGACCGTCCGAGACCAGGCCGCCGCCACCCATCCAGACCCCGGCCTCCGAGTTGCTGGCCGCGTTCTCCGTGGCCCACATGCGCAGCGCACCGGTCGCCGTCTTCACCCCGACCACGTAACCGATGTATTCGTCCAGGTCGCAGTGTGCGCCGAAGCCGAAGAAGACCTCGCCGTCGAGCAGCAGCAGGCCGGTCCGCTGCATCGCGCTGAACGCCTTGAACACGGTGTTCGGGTTGTTCGACGGGGAGCCCTGGATCTTGACCGGCCAGCCCGGGGGTTCGTGGCCGGTCGCCACGTCCAGGCTGTGCAGGTACCAGTGCGGGCTGTGGTCGTTCGGGCCGTCGTTGACCTTGGTGGTGAGGTAGACCCGCCCCGACGAGGCGTCGTACACCGGGGTGCCGGTCACGCCGATGTTGGGTTTCAGGTCGCCGCAGCCGATCGCGGAGGACGGCCAGGCGGGGCCGAGTGCTGTGGACCAGAGAACCGCACCGGTGACGGCGTGGATGCCGTAGACGTTGTTGTTCTCGGTCGCGACCACCACGGTGGACCCGATGACCAGCGGCTGGGCGTAGACCTGCCCGTCCACGGCCGTCGAGAACAGCTGGCCGAAGCTGCCGGCACTCACCTTGCTGGGCGCCAGCTGCGGCTGGCTCGCGTCCCAGCCAGTGCGCATCGGATTGAACGAGACGGTCGGATCCTGGGCGATCACGTTCTGCGGCATTGTGTGCTTCCTCCTCCGTATCGAGCGACTGCCCGGCGAGGTGACGGGAGCGTCCACGGCCTGCTCACAGCCGCAGCTCCATGCCGTCACCGGCGACCTCCACGCCCTCGGCCGCGAGCTCCTTGTGCTGCTCCGAGTCCGGGTCGGTCAGTGGGTTGGTGTTGTTGAGGTGCGTGTAGAGGCGCCGCGCGCCCGGGTGGGAGCGCAGCCGCCGCAAGGTGCCGTCCGGCCCGGCGATCGGCAGGTGGCCGAAGGCGCGGGCGGTGCGGCGTTCGCCGGTGACGTGGCGCAGCTCCTCGTCGCTCCAGAAGGTGCCGTCCAGGAGCAGGCAGTCGGCGCCCGTCAGGAACGCGTCGAAACCGTCCGGCCAGTCGGCGAGCGAGGGCGCGTAGACCGCGCAGGCTCCGGTCCGGGTGTCCGTGAAGCGGTAGGCGAGGGCCCAGGGGCCGGGCGCGTCGTAGTGGGCGGCGTAGCGGGGCCGCTTGTCGCTCACCGGGAAGGCGGTGACCGTCAGCCCGCCGTCGAGACGGAGCCGCTGGTCGAACCGGTGCCAGCGGGAGGTGCCGTAGCAGGCCAGCAGGCCGCGCAGCGGGAGGACCTCCCCGAGGCTGTGCCAGACCGGTGTCGGGGCGTGGATGTCCAGTTCGGCGCCCTCGCGCAGGGCCAGCAGGCCGGTGATGTGGTCGAGCTCGCCGTCGGTCAGCAGGACCCCGCGCAGCGGCGTGCAGCGGGTGCCGTCCGGCGGGGTCAGCCCGGATGCGGCGAGCAACTGGACGCGGAGGTCGGGCGAGGCGTTCACCAGGTACCAGGCGTCGTCGGAGCAGCTGATGGCGAGGCATTCCTGCGTCCGCCAGGCCTGCGGGCCGGCCGCGCGGGCCCGGGAGCAGGTGGGGCAGGCGCAGTTCCACTGGGGCAGGCCACCGCCGGCGGCGGTGCCGAGTACGCGTAGCCGCATGATGGCTTCCCTCTCTCGGCTCAGGCCCCGCGTGGCACCAGAGGCTCGGTGGGGTCCGGCTCGCCGCCTCGGACCGGCTCGGTGCCTCGGACCGGCTCGCCGGCTCGGACCAGCTCCGTGACGAGCGCGTGATGCGGCGAGAGGCGGCAGACCGGGTCGGTGGCGGCCGGGTCACCCGTGAGCTGGAAGGCCTGGCAGCGGCAACCGCCGTGGTCGATCTCCTTGCGCTCGCAGCTGCGGCAGGGCTCGGGCATCCAGTCCGTGCCGCGGAAGCGGGTGAACGCGGGGGAGTCGAACCAGATGTCCGCCAGCGGGCGGTCGCGCACGCCCACCACGCCGAGCCCCGGGATCTGCGCGGCGGCGGGGCAGGGCAGCACGTCACCGTTGGGCGCGACGGTGAGCTGGCGGCTGGCCCAGCCGTTCATGCAGGGCTTGGGCCAGGTCTCGTGGTAGTCCGAGACGACATAGACGATCTGCAGGGTGCCGGCCAGGCGTTCGCGGGCGGCCGTCACCGCGGCCTCGGCCGCCGCCAGTTGGGCACCGGTCGGCAGCAGCGCCGCGCGGTTGCGCAGGGCCCAGCCGTAGTACTGGGTGTTCGCCAGTTCGAGTCGGTCCGCGTGGAGCTCCGTCGCCAGGTCGATCAGGGCGGGGACGTGCTCGATGTTGCGCCGGTGCAGCACGACGTTGACCGTCAGGGGCAGGCCGGCGGCCTTGACCAGACCGGCGGCGGCGAGCTTGCGCGCGTGCACGGGCCGGCCGGCCAGCGCGTCCGCCGGAGCGGCCGTCGCGTCCTGGATGCTGAGCTGGACGTGGTCGAGGCCCGCGGCGGCCAGCTCGGTCAGCCGGGCCGGGGAGAGCGCCTGCCCGCCGGTGATCAGACTGGTGTACAGGCCCAGCCCGTGGGCGTGCGCCACCAGTGCGGGCAGGTCGCGCCGGAGCAGGGGCTCGCCACCGGACAGGTGCACCTGGAGCACGCCCAGGGCCCGGGCCTCGGTGAGGACCCGCCGCCACTCGGCCGGGCTCAACTCGTCGGCATAGGAGTCGAGCGCGACCGGGTTGGAGCAGTACCCGCAGCGCAGCGGGCAACGGTAGGTCAGTTCGGCGAGCAGGCCGAACGGCCGGCCCGTCCGGTCGCCGTCGGGGAGTGCGGGCGGCTCGGCAAGGGGCGGCGTCGCCGGTGTCTCGGGAGGGGCGGGTGTCTCGGGAAGGACGGCTGTCTTGGGAAGGGCTGCCGGAAGGGGCGGGCGGGCCGGGCCGGTCTCCTCCAGCAGGTACTGCTCGGCCAGCGAGGCGAGGAAGGACCGCACCTCGTCCGGTCGCACCCCGGAGTACTCCCGCTCCAGTTCGGCGAGGATCGCCGCCGTGCCGGTGGCGCCGTCGCAGCGCGCCAGCACGGCAGCGGCCGTCTCGCCGAGCAGCAGCACGCCCTCCGGGTGCAGCAGCACCGGGACGGACCGCACCTGGTCGTGGCCGAGCCGGACGCCCCGGCGCAGGCGCCAGGGACCGTCCGCCCTCGTGGTCATTCGTCAGCCCGCCGGGGTCGCGCGCTCGATGGTGTCCAGCATCGACCAGAGGACGTCGCACTTGAAGGAGAGCGCGTCCAGGGCCGCGTCCTGCTGCTCACGGCTCGTGCAGTATTCGGTGACCAGGTCCAGCGCGTGGGCCGAGTCGGCGTCGGCCACGGCCGGACGCTGCTCGAAGTACCGGAGGCCGGCGGGATCCACCCACTTGTAGTGGGTGCGCAGGGCGGCGAGCCGTTCGCGCATCAGGTCCGGGGAGAACAGCTCGGTGAGCGAGGCGGCGACGGCCTCGATCCATGGCCGGGTGCGCGCGAAGTTCACGTAGGCGTCCGTGGCGAAACGCACGCCCGGCAGGACATGACGCTCGTCCAGCACCTCCTTCCGGCTGAGCCCGGCGGCCTCGGCGAGGGCGAGCCAGTCGAGGTTTCCCCCCTGGTCGGGGGCGGTGCCGTCCTGGTCCGCGAGGCGCTTGACCCAGCGGCGGCGCACCTCGGGGACGGGGCAGTTGGCGATCACCGCCGCGTCCTTCTGGGGCAGCCACTTCTGGTAGTACCAGCGATTGGCGATCCAGGATCGCAACTCCGGCTCGCTCAGCCCGCCCTGGTGCAGCCGCAGATGGAAGGGATGGTTGTGCCAGTAGTTCTCGGAGTGGGCGTGCAGGGCCGCGGTGAACTCCGGGACGGTACGTGCCGTTCGGTCCGTCATGGTCGCTCGCTACCGTCGGCCCGCATACGCCGTGACCTCGTGCGCGAGCTCGATGCCCTGCGCGGCCGGCGGCGACCAGGACCGCCGCAGGTCCGTGTCGGGCGGCGGCTCGGACGGCGCCGTGCGCGGCGGGTCGGCCGGGCCGGTGGGCGGGTGGGCTGAGGTGGTGGTGGCGTTCGGCTGGTTCGTCATGCAGCACCTCGGAGGTGATCACGATGGGATGTGCACGGTCGGTTTTCAGGATCGATCCGCGCCCCGACCCGCGCAAACGGTGCACGGGGTGGGACCTGTGCATGTCAGGGTGCGGATCGTCCGGTGTCACTGATCCCCGGCCGGCTGATCCCTGACTGTTGGACCGGCGGGCCCCGGAGGGCGGGGACGTACCCTGGGCGCATGGCGGAGCAGCGGTCGGAGAGCAGGAGCACCGGGCAGCTCTGCGAGGTGTCCGCCGATCCCGAGCAGGCCCGGCGCGGGCTGCTGCCCGGCGGGCCCGGTGAGCGCGCCGCGTGTGTGCTGTGCGGCGGGGAGACCGAGTATCCGGCCGAGACGCCCGGCGCCACGCTGTGCCCGGTCTGCACCTGGCAGCAGGCCCAGCGTGCGGCGTGCTCCGGCTGATGATCCGTCAGACAATCGGTCAATGACCGTTTCTGCGCCGAGTGACCGGCCTGTCGCCGGCCTGTTGGAGCGCCCCGACGCCACACTCGCCTTCGAGACCACCGGCAGCGCCGGCCCGTTGGCCGTGCACGCGCACGGCTCGCTCTCCAGCCGGGCCCACGAGCGGCGCGCCCTGCTGTTCGACTGGACGCCGCTCACCGCGACCCACCGCCTGGCCCGCTACGACGCGCGCGGCCACGGGCACTCCACGGGCCGGCCCGTACCGGCGGACTTCAGCTACCCCGTGCTCGCCGAGGACTTGCTGGCGCTCTGCGACCACCTCTCGCCCGACGCGCCCGTCACCGCGCTCGGCGCGTCCATGGGCACCGCGACGGTTCTGTGGGCCGCGCTCGCCCGACCCGAACGGTTCGACCGCCTGGTGCTGGCCATCCCCGCCGTCGCCTGGGAGGCCCGCGACCCGCGACGGTCCGGGCTGCGAGCTGCCGCGGACCTGGTGGAGCGGCGCGGCACGGGCGCGCTCAGGGCCGCCGCGAAGATCGGCGGACCGCCCGCCGTGCTCGCCGAAGTCCCCCAGTACACGACCGAGTTCGACGCCGCAGAGCACCTCGCGCCGTCCGTCCTGCGGGCCGCCGCCGAAGCCGACCTGCCCGCCCCGGACCGCCTCCGCGACCTCCCCCACCCCACCCTGATCCTCGCCTGGCCCACCGACCCCGTCCACCCCCTCCCCACCGCCCACACCCTCGCCGCCCACCTGCACACCGCCACCACCCTTGAGGACATCAGGAGTTGGGGCCGAGTCGCGGCGAACTTCCTGGCGGCACCTGCGAGGTGACTACCGGATGCGCAGCTGGCGGTCCCCGAAGTCGGCCACCAGACGGAGCTGCCCGCCGAGTGCCTCGATGTACTCACGGAGCGTGCCGAGGGAGGTGCTTTCGAGCTCGCCGCGCTCCAGCCGCGAGACGTTCGGCTGGGTGACGCCGATCATTTCCGCAACCTCGGTCTGGGTCAGGTCCTGCTCGCGACGGATCTCGGCGAGGCGGTAGGCACGTACCTCGGCGTCGAGCTTGGCGCGGTGCGCCGCCACCCTGTCCTCGTCGGTGACGACCTGGGCCCGGACGTCCTTCCAGGATCTGGCCATTGCTACTCGCCCTCCTTGAGTGCGTCGAGGTGCCGGTCGAATCGGGCATCCGCGATGGGGATGTTCTTGTCGTACCACAGGTGCCACTGCCCGGACTTGTCGCCGGCCACGAGGAGGATGGCTTCCCGCTCCGGATCGAACGCGAACAGGATGCGGATCTCACTCTCCCCGCAGGCCCGAGGGCGGAGTTCCTTCATATGGTGGTGTCTGGACTGCTTGATCCGATCGACGAGTGGTCGCCCGAGCGTCGGGCCTTGCTCCGCCAGCATGTCGATGGCCGCGGCAACCTGATCGGCTACCTCGGGCTCGCTCTCGCTCAGCCCGACGAACCAGGCGTCGACGGCTTCATGCAGTGAGACTTCCCATGTCACGCGAGAAGTATGCGGTTCACGTTATATGCGCTGCAAGTTATGTCCCGGGCCGGTGCCGGGTGGGGCCTCAGGGGGCGTCGTGGGTGGTGTGGTGGGTGGTGGAGCCGTGGCGGTGTTTGCGGATGAGGAGTTGGGCGGGGATGCGGGTGCGGAGGTCGGCGACGTGGCTGACGATGCCTACGGCGCGGTCGCGTTCGCGGAGGGAGTCGAGGACGTCCATGACTTCCTCGAGGGCGTTTTCGTCGAGGGTGCCGAAGCCCTCGTCGATGAAGAGGGTGTCGAGGGGCATGCCGCCGGCCTCGTCGGTGACGACGTCGGCGAGGCCGAGGGCGAGGGCGAGGGAGGCGAAGAAGGACTCGCCGCCGGAGAGGGTGGCGGTGTCGCGTTCGCGGCCGGTCCAGGCGTCGACGACGTGGAGGGAGAGGCCGGAGCGTTTGGTGCCGGACACCAGGCCGTCGCTGTGGACCAGGGTGTAGCGGCCGCCGGACATCTTCAGCAGGCGCTGGCTGGCCGCGGCCGCGACCTGTTCGAGGCGGGCGGCCAGGACGTAGGACTCCAGGCGCATCCGCAGGGCGTTCTCGGCGGGGGCGCCGGCCAGCAGGGCGGCGAGGCGGCTGATCCGGGCGTGGGCGTCGAGGACGGGGGCGAAGGCGGCGGCCAGGGCGGTCAGGTCGTGGGTGATCCGGGCCAGGGCGGCGACCCGGTCGGTGGCGGTGCCGTGTGCGGTGTCGGCGGCGCGCAGGACGGCCGTGGCGTGCTCCTCGGCGGCGTGCGCGGAGGTGGCGTCCGCCGGGGGGAGTTCGGCGGCCGCGCGCAGGTCCGGGTCGGCGAGGCGGGCCGCGGCCTGTTCCAGGGCGGCGTCCAGCTGCTCGAACCGCCGTTGCAGCGCGTCGCGTTGGTGGGCGGGGAGTTCGGCGGCGGCGAGGGCCGACAGGTCGGTGAAGCCCGCGTCGGTGGCGGCCCGTTCCAGGGCGTCGGTGGCCTCGGCGAGCCGGTGGGTGGTCTCGGTGGTGGTGCGGGCCGCGTCCAGGACGGCCGTGACGGTGCCGGCGAGGGCGTCCACGGCGGCGGCGCGGGCCGCGACGGAGGGGGCGTCGGCCCGGGCGGCGGCGATCCGTCCGGCCAGCGCGTCGAGTTCGGCCGCGACGGTGCCCAGCCGGTCCGCGAGGACGGCGCCGCGCTCGCCCGCCTGCCGCAGCCGCTCGTCGCGGGCCCTGCGTTCGTGTTCCAGCCGCTCGACCTGCTGGCCGAGCGGCACCAGCTGCTCCGCGGTGTGCAGCGCGGCGCGTCGATCGGCATTCAACTCGTCCAGGGCGAGGGACAGTTCGGCGACCGAGCGGCCGCCGGAGGCGGTCTCGGCGGCCGCGGCGTCCACCTGGAGGGTGCTCAACCGGCGCTTGGCCGCGTCGAGTTCGCCCTCGGCCGTGTGCTGGGCGGCGCGGGCGCGCTGCTCGTCGGCGGCGGTGACCTGGTCGGCCGAGGGGCGGGCCGGGTCCGGATGCTCGGGCGAGCCGCAGACCCGGCAGGGCTCGCCGGCGGCCAGCTGGGCCGCCAACTCGGCGGCCATGCCCGCGAGTCGACGTTCCTGGAGGTCCAGGGTGCGGGCCCGGGCGTCCAGGGCGGCACCCGCCAGCGTGTGGACCTCCGCCTCGGCGGCGGCCAGAGCGGACAGCAGCCGGCGGTGGCGCCGGGCCGCGCCCTGACGGATCGTCAAGTCCTCGTGCTGGGCGTCGAGTCGGGCGAGGAGGGCATGGGCGTCGCGGGCCGCGTCGAGATCGACGTTCAACTGCTTCAGCTGGTCGTCGAAACCGGACAGCCAGTCCTGCGACTCCTCCGCCAGGTCGTCCGCCCGCTTCTGCTCGGCGGCCAACTCGGCACGCTCAAGCAGAAGATGGGAATGCCGCTGCTCGTCCGCGCGGGCCTCCGCCAGGCGGGTCGCCTCGGTGCGCAGGGCGTGCTCCGCCGAGGCGAGCGGGAGCTCGCCGAGCAGCCGGGCGGCCCACGGTGCGGCGGACCGGGCGGCAAGCTCGGCGGTGTGCGCGGACTCGGCGGTGGTGGCGGCGGTGTGGGCGGCCAGTGCGCCCCGGTGCAGGGCGCGCAGGGGGGCCAGGGTCTCGGCGGCCAGGGCGAGCCGCAGGCGGGCCCGGTCGGCGGCCGACTCCTGGGCGGTGGCGGTGAGTTGGAGATGCCGGTCGAGCGCGGAGCGGTAGTGCTGCTGACGGTCCGCCAGGGTGCGCTGGGCGTCCAGGTGTGCGCGGGCCCGGGTGCGGGCCGACTCGGCGGCGCCGAGCGCCAGTGCCGTCGCGGTGACGCGTTCGGCGGCCGTGCCGCGCAGCATCGCCGCCCAGGCCAGCACCTCCGAGGCGGAGGCGTTCTCGCCGGGCCGGTGCGCGGCGGCGTCCTCCGCGAGCGGACCGGCCGCCTCCTCGGCGCGGGCCGCCAGGTCGCGCAGCTTCTGCCGCCCGGCCTGCACCTCGTGCTCCTGGCGCAGACGGCGCTCCGCCGTCCACCGCTCCAACTGCTCGAAACGGCCGGTGTCGAACAACTTGCCCAGCAGCTCGGCGCGCTGCTTGGAGTCCGCGCGCAGGAACCGCGCGAAGTCGCCCTGCGGCAGCAGCACCACCTGGCAGAACTGGTCCCGGCTCATGCCGAGCAGCCGGGTCAGCTCCTCGCCGGCCTCCTGGTGCGAGCGGCTGACCGGGACCCAGCCCGGCTCGCCCTCGCCGGCGTCCGCCGCCCATTCGCGCAGCAGCGTCTGCGCCTTGTCCTGGGTGAAGCCCGAACCGCGCTTCTTCGGACGGAGCTGCTCCGGGCTGCGGGTGATCTCCAGCCGGCGCCCGCCGAGCGTCGCCTCCAGCACCACCTCGGTGCGCCGCCCCTGGTCGGCGTGGTCGCTGCGCACGCCGTTGCTCCTGCGCGACCCCGGCAGCTCGCCGTACAGCGCGTAACAGACCGCGTCCAGCACACTGCTCTTGCCCGCGCCGGTCGCCCCGCGCAGCAGGAACAGGCCGGACGCGGTGAGCCGGTCGAAGTCGATCCGCTCCGTGGACGCGAACGGGCCGAACGCGGTGACGGTGAGCTGGTGCAGTCTCATCGGGCAGTCCCCTTCGAGCGGTTCATCGGCCGTTCTCCTCGGCGCGGTCGGCGGCCGTGCGGCGCACCGACTCCAGGCCCTCCAGTAGCCATGCCTGCTCGGTGTCGTCCAACTCCCGCCCCGGGCGGACATGGGCGACGAAGCCCTCCACCACCTCCTGGTCGCTGCGCCCGCTGACCCGCTGCGCGTACGACTGCGCCGCGGCCTGCTCGCCGCCCTCGGGGTCGAACAGCAACTGCAGGGTGTGCGGGAAACGGACCCGCAGCCGCTCCATCGGATCGACCGGCCGGACCGGGTCGGTCAGCGTGGCCTGCACCCAGGCGCCCTCGGCCCACTCGTGCTCGTCGGCGGTGAGCAGCTCGTCCAGGCGGCCGCGCAGTTGGGCCAGGGGCCGGGGCTGCGGACAGAAGATCCGGGTGGCCTCGACGGCACCCTCCGCGTCCAGCTCGACCAGCCACATCGACTTGCGGTGGTTCGTCTCGGAGAACGAATAGGCGAGCGGGGAACCCGAGTAGCGCAGATGCGGGGCGAGGGTCTGGCAGCCGTGCAGGTGCCCGAGGGCCACGTAGTGCACCCCGTCGAACACCCCGGCCGGCACCGACTGCACGCCGCCCACCGCGATGTCCCGCTCACTGTCGCTCGGCGTGCCGCCCGTCACGAACGCGTGCGCCAGCACCACGCCCCGGGTGCCCGCCGGACGCGCGGCGAGGTCGGCCCGGACGGCGTCCATCGCCGCCGCCAGCACCTGCTCGTGCCCGCCCTTCGCCAGCCCCAGCCGCTCCCGCACCAACGCGGGCTCCAGGTACGGCAACCCGTACACCGCGACCGGCCCGTGCCCGTCGGCCAGCAGCACCGGCTCGGCGAGCGCGGCCGGATCGGTGCGCAGGTGTATGCCGGCCCGCTCGATCAGCCGGGAGGCGACACCCAGGCGGCGCGCCGAATCGTGGTTGCCGCTGATGAAGACGGTCGGGATGTTCCGCTCGGCCAGCCGCCACAGCACGTCGTCGAACAGCGCGACGGCCTCCAGCCCCGGCAGCGCCCGGTCGTACACGTCACCCGCCACCAGCACCGCGTCCACCCGCTCGGCGACGGCGGTGGCCACCAGATGGTCGAGGAACGCGCGCTGCGCCTCGTGCAGGTTCTCGCGGTGGAACGACCGGCCCAGGTGCCAGTCCGAGGTGTGCAGCAGCCTCACGCCGAAGCTCCCCGCAGCATGTCTGTCACTCCTCGTCGCTTTCCTGTGGTTCGGCCGGTACCGAGTATCACAGGTACGGGTGACAGGCCGGGATCGGAGAGGCGGCAGAGGCCGGTGGGACAGGTGGGACGGTGACCCGACCGGCGGCCGGGGCTGTTCATCGGTCGGGTGTTCGGGGAAGATCATCGGGTGGCGAAGGTGGCCGCCCGGAGTGCGGAGGGAGTGGCATGGGCATCGAGTACAGCCCGGAGATCTCCGAACTGCTCGGGCTGGTCCGGCGCCGACCGAATGCCGGGTGGCCCTGGCACCCGGGCGTCGCGGTGCCGGAAGGGCTGCCGGTGAAGCAGTCCTGGGGCTGGCTGTTCGCCCCCGACGGCCGGGTGCTCACGCTGGTCAACCCGCGCGACGGCATCGTCAGTCTGCCCGGCGGCTCGCTGGAGGTGGAGGACGCGGGCGACCCGGGGGCGACGCTGGCCCGGGAGGCGGGGGAGGAGGCCCAGGCGAGGATCGGACCGCCGGTGTACCTCGGCTACCTGTACGACCGGGTCGGCTCGGCGAACGGCGGCCACGAGTGCGCCCGGGTCCGGATGGCCGCGGCGCTGTACGGCGCGGGCCCGTCCGCGCCCGACCCGGCCTCCGGCCGCCACTACCGGCGCCTGCTGGTCGCCCCCGGCCTGGCCGTCGAGCTCCTCGGCTGGGGCGCGGCCGGCCTGCAGCAGGCCCGTGCGGCGGTGGCGGCGGCGGTCGCGGTGCTGGGGGTTCCGGGGTCGGCGAACGAGACGATCGAGGAACTGCCGCTCGGGGGCTGCCGGTTGCGCTGAGCGGGCCGGCGCCCGGCGGGTCGGTGTGATGTGTCAACTGGTTTTGCTGCCAACCGAGTTGGCGGACTCGCCGGGTAGCATCCGCGACATGACGGATATTCAGGAGTTCGACGCACGCGCACTGAAGGTCACCCGGGCCGTCGTCGACCGCGTCGCGGCCGACCGGCTCGATCGCCCGACCCCGTGCGGGGACTGGACACTCGGGCAGCTTCTCGCGCACATGACGGGGCAGAACCACGGCTTCGCGTTCGCGGCAGGCGGTGAGCTGCACGGGCGCGAGGTCTGGCGCGACCGCCCGGTCGGCGGCGATCCGGCCGGGGCGTTCGCCGCGTCGGCGGTGGCAGTGACCTCTGCGTTCGGCGAGGAGGGCGTGCTGGAGCGGGAGTTCTGGCTTCCGGAGGTGCGCGGCGGGCAGTGGTTCCCGGCCGTTCAGGCGATCGGCTTCCACTTGGTGGACTACGTGGTGCACGGCTGGGACGTCGCCGCCACTCTCGGGGTCGGGATCGAGTTCGACGCGGACGTGCTGGCGGCCGCACTGGCGGTCGCCGAGCAGGTTCCCACCGGGGCCGCCCGCGAGGGGGAGGGCGCCGCGTTCGCGCCCGCGCTGGACGTGCCGGCCGGGGCCGAGGTGCTGGACCGGATCCTGCTGCTGCTCGGTCGCGACCCGAGCTGGTCCGCGCCGGGGCTCACCGGCTGACGGGTGTTCAGGGCGCGGTGGGCCGGTGCCGCCCCCACGGGGGTGGGGCGGCACCGGCTCGTCGGTCGGGGCGTGGAGTGGTTCGGGTCAGCGGGTGCCGGTGATCCGCTTCCGGCCGACGAGGACGATGCCGTCGTTGGTGGTGACGACGCTGCTGGCCGGGGTGCTGCCAGTCATGCCGAGGGTGGCCTTGGCCGCATGACGAATGGTCCTGTTCATGATTACTCCCTTGCCCGAAATGCCCACCGCGCCGGTCGGTGACGAGCGCGGCCAAAACTGGTCGTCGGGCGGGAAGAAAGCCGGTTGTCGGCGGTGATCCACCTCGCGCTGTCGGGGTTTCCCCGCGTTCGGTGCGGCTTGCCGCCGTGTTGTGCGGAATTTACGCGCGTATATGTCGGAATCCCGGGCATGGGCCGCGCGACCGGGGCCGTTGTGTGGCGTGGATCACATCCCGCGAGTGGTTCGGTCGGAGCAAGGGGGGGATCGCGCGCGGGAGTTGGGGCAGGTATGGCGGCAATGTGTGCGAAGCGGGGAGTCGCAGGGGCGGGCTTGTCCGGAATTCTGCTTCCGATCGCTTTCGGCTGGTTCGAGGGTCTCCTCCGGGGCGGGGGAGCTGTTCGATCCGGAGCTGCGTTTCCGGGTGGCGGGGTCGGTTTCCGGAGTCGCCGGCGATCGAATTGTCGAGGCGCGGAATTTCCGGGAATTCCGGTGGGAATTTGCGAATTCTGCGGCGGGTGAGTAGGTGGACTTCGCCGGATGGACGATTGCGGACGGTGACGAATTGGCCCCGGGGTCGGGGGCGGCGCTCGTCGGCGTCGTCCGTCGGTGACCGGTCCGGCCAGGGCACTCTTCGTGGCGGTGGAGGGTGGGGCGGGCGGGGAGGTGTTGTGCGCCGGTGCGGTGCCCCGGCAGCCGGGTACGCAGTGTCACGACCCCGTCGCGTACGGAGATGGGGCGTGAGTTGACGGTGCGTCAGGTGAAAAATTGGGCGATCGGACGTTCGGGAGGGGGCTGGAGGGAATTTCCGCAGCCCAGGTCAGGGGTGGGTCTTCGCGCGTAGCGAGTTCTGGGTGTCCGTTGGATGAGAGTTCGTCAAATTCTTTGGCATGACCGCTTCCCCCCGAGGCTACTGGCTGGTATCCAATGTGTGGCCTGCGTCACCCATGGAGGAAACATGACTAGAGTCCGTGCCGTCACCGTCGCTCTCACCGCGGCGGCCCTGTCCATCACCACCCTTGCCGCCGCCACCCAGGCGAGCGCCGCCGGCGTCAACTACGTGGCGCTGGGCGACTCGTACTCGGCCGGTGTCGGATCGGGCAGCTACACCAGCGAGAGCGGCAGCTGCAGTCGCAGCACCAACGCCTACCCGTACCTGTGGAAGAACGCGCACGCCCCGACCTCGTTCAAGTTCGTGGCCTGCTCGGGTGCGACGACCGATGACGTGCTCGCCAACCAGATCAGCTCGCTGAGCTCCTCGACCAGCCTGATCTCGATCACCATCGGCGGCAACGACGCGGGCTTCGCCTCGACCATGCAGACCTGCGTGCTGAGCAGCGACGCCTCGTGCCTGAGCGCGGTGAACACGGCGAAGAGCTACGCCAACAACACGCTGCCGGGCAAGCTCTCCAACCTGTACGCGCAGATCAAGGCCAAGGCGCCCAACGCGCATGTGGTGGTGCTGGGTTACCCGCACCTGTACCAGGTGCCGGGCAGTTGCATCCTCGGCATCTCGGACACCAAGCGGACCGCGATCAACAGCGCGGCGGACACCCTGGACACGGTGATCTCCAAGCAGGTGACGGCGGCCGGCTTCACCTTCAAGGACGTCCGGTCGATCTTCTCCGGCCACGAGATCTGCGGTTCCTCGTCCCAGTGGCTGAACAGCACCACGCTGCCGATCAGCGACAGCTACCACCCGAACTCCTCGGGCCAGGCGTACGGCTACCTGCCGAGCTTCTCCGCGGGCGCCTGATCCTCGGAGCGGGTGAGTGGGGCGTCCGTGCGGGACGCGTGAGCCGGTGTCCGGGCCCATGGGAGGGGCCCGGACACCGGTGTTCGTGGACCGCCACGGACTGACGATACGTCAGCCTTATGTTCGCGGTGCCGGTTCAGTGCAGGTGGTCGGTGAGTGCGGCGGGCGTCAGGCCGGCCGCGCGGGCCGCGTCCAGGGCGCGCCGGAGGTCGCTCGCCAGGGTGTCGGTGAAGTGCAGGATGATCACGTCGCCGGGCTGGAGCGGGCCGCCGTGGTAGACGTTCGCGGCGCCGGAGGTGAAGTCGGCGGTGGCGGTCAGCAGGTACCTGATGCCGCAGTTCGCGGCGGCCTGCCGGGAGTTGGCGTCGAAGGCGAAGAACGGCGGCCGGAGGATGGTCGGCGTGGTGCCGTAGCGGGCGGCGACCGTGTCGCGGGCGTCGCAGATCTCGGCCTGCTGCTCGGCGAGCGACAGGGTTGTCAGGTCCCGGTGCGAGACGGTGTGGTCCTGGAGGGAGGAGCCGGGCGCCGCGGTGATCCGGCTGAAGTAGTCCGGTTCGAAGCCCTCCGGCATGGGCAGTGGGAACGCGGTGACCGGCAGCTTGTGGTCGGCGATCAGCTGCGCGGCCTCGGGGGTGCGGAACCAGCCGTCGTCGATGGTCAGGAAGACCACCTTGTCCGAGGTCGGCGCGTTCCAGGTGGCGTACGCGGGGGCCGGGGTGTCGCCGGTGACGCTGACGTCGTCCACCGTGATCGGGCCCCGGCCGTACCAGCCGTGCGCGTACAGCTGCACGGAGGTGGTGGTGGCGCCGGTGGTGAAGGTGGTGGACAGCTGCTGCCAGCCGCTGCCGGTGGACGCCGTCCAGGCCGGCGGGACGTCGTGGCCGGTGCCGGTGGCGCCGATGAAGGCGTACGAGCCGTGCACCCAGGCCCGGTACGTGTAGCTGGTGTTGGGGCGCACCGCGAGGGTCTGGACGCACTGGCCGGTGGAGTCGGCGGAGGCCGGGGTGATGGCCAGCGCGGAGCTGCCGGTGCGGGCCGCGGTGGTGACGGCGCCCTCGCCGGTGGCGCAGTGCCAGCCGGGGATCGAGCCCCAGTCGGCGAGTGGGAGGGTGGGGATCTCGAACCCGGGGTTGGTGGCGAGATTGACCGTGGGGGCCTCGGCGGCCGCCGCCCGGGCGTCGGCGTGCGCGGCCGGGGCGGTGGCGAGGGCGGCCAGCACGGTGGCGGCGACAGCCGTCGCGAGACGGCGGCGTGCGGAACTGGGCACGGATCAACTCCAGTGTGGGGGAGGAGAGAAGACGTGACTCCCGGAGGGGGCGGGGGTCGGTCGCGGCCCTGCCGCACCGGGCCAGGTGCACACAATGGACTGGACCAATCCTGGCGGTCAAGGGGGACGTCGGAGATCGGTCAACGTTCGTTGGGCCCCGTCAGGTGATGGTCCGTCAGCGTCCGGAAGAGGACGGTCAGCCGGCGTACAGCTCGTCGAGGTCCCGGGCGTAGCGTTCCGCCACGGCTGCTCGGCGGATCTTCAGCGAGGGCGTCAACAGGCCCTCCTCCAGGGTGAATTCGCGTGGCAGCAGCCGGAAGGCGCGGATCGACTCGGCGCGCGAGACGGTGGTGTTGGCGGCGGCCACGGCCCGCTGCACCTCCTGGTGCAGCTCCTGGTCGGTGAGCGCCGCCGGAATGTCCAGCTGCGGGCGGCCGCGGGACTTGAGCCAGTGCGTGAGGGCCACCGCGTCGAGGGTGATCAGGGCCGCCAGGTACGGCCGGTTGTCGCCCACCACGAGGCACTGGGCGATCAGCGGGTGCGCCCGGACGCGCTCCTCCAGGATCGCGGGGGCGAGGTTCTTGCCGCTGGAGGTGACGATCACCTCCTTCTTGCGGCCGGTCAGCGTCAGGTAGCCGTCCTCGTCCAGCGAACCGAGGTCGCCGGTGGCCAACCAGCCGCCGTGCAGCGCTTCCTGGGTGCAGCGCGGGTGGTTGAGGTAGCCGGAGAACACGCCGGGGCCGCGCACCCACACCTCGCCGTCCTCGGCGATCGCCACCGCCGCGCCCGGTATCGGGCGGCCGACGGTGCCGAACCTGGGCCGGTCCGGCGGATTGGCGGTGATCGCGGCGGAGCTCTCGGTCAGGCCGTAGCCCTCGTACACCGTCATGCCCGCGCCGGCGAAGAACAGCGCCAACTCCCGTCCCAGCGTGGACCCGCCGGAGATCACGGCCCGCACCCGGCCGCCGAGCACGGCCCGCACCCGCTGGTACACCAGGCGCTCGTACGCGGCGTGCCGCAGCCGCAGCGCGGGGGACGGGCCGGGGCCCTTGCGGTGCGCCCGGCGCTCCCAGGCGGTCGCCCACTCGATCGCGACCTGCTCGGCCTGCAGGAAGGTCTCCAGCCGGCCGGACGCCTCGGCGGCCTCCCGGGCCCGGCGGTGGATCTTCTCGAAGACGTACGGCACCGCGTGCAGGAAGGTCGGCCGGAAGGCCGCCAGGGCCGGCAGCAGGCTGTCCGCGGCCAGCTTGGCGTGATGGCCGATCCGGATGCCGCCGCGGATCGCCGCGATCTGGGCGAGCCGGCCGTACACGTGCGCCAGCGGCAGGAACAGCAAGGTGGCGGCCTGGTCGCCGCCGGTGTCGTCGAACACCTCCGCCCAGCCGTGCAGTACCGCGTCCGCGACCGCCGCGAAGTTGCCGTGGGTCAGCAGACAGCCCTTCGGGCGGCCGGTGGTGCCCGAGGTGTAGATGACGCTGGCCAGGGAATCCGGCGTCACCCCGACCCGCTGACGGTGCACCAGGGCGTCCGGCACCCCCTGTCCGTCCGCCGTCAACTGCTCCACGCAGCCCCGGTCGAGCTGCCAGATGCCGGTCAGGGCCGGCAGCGCGTCGCAGACCGCGCCGACCGTCATCGCCTGGTCCTCGTCCTCGACCACGCAGGCCACCGCGGAGGTCTCGGCCAGGATCCAGCGCACCTGTTCGGGCGCCGCCGTCGGGTACACCGGTACCGGGATCGCGCCGACCGACCAGAGCGCGTAGTCGAACAGCGTCCACTCGTAGCGGGTGGAGGACATCACCGCGACCCGGTCGCCGTAGCGCACGCCGCGGGTGAGCAGGCCCCGGGCCAGGGCCAGCACCTCGTCGCGGAACTGAGCGGCCGTCACCGGCTGCCAGGCGCCGTCCGCCCAGCGGGACAACTGCACCAGCCGCGGTTCGCGCTCGGCCCGGTCGAACACCGAGTCGGCCAGCCCGCCGGTCACGGCCGAGCTGCCGAGCGCGGGGCTGCTGATCTCTCGCACGGTACCCCCGTTCCGCCGATCCCCGCCCCCGGTCGCACCGGCGGAGGGCGGCATCGGCGAAGCTACCCGATCGACGCGGCGCTGCCCAGAGTCACCGCCCGGCGACACCCCGCACCGGGCACAGTGCCGCAGGTCGGGGCACTGAAGGGCGCGGGCGCGGAAATTAAAGGACGATACGGACACCACACGATCACGATGCAAATTCACCCTACGAACGGACGGTCAGTAAGTAGTAGGCTCGCGGCTCTCGCACCCCTCCGTACCTCTTGACGCCCACCCCTGCCCCCGGCCGCTCGTGCCCGGCGACCACACCGACCGAGGACCACCAGAGGACCCACATGCGCCTGCGCCGCAGCTCGATCCGCGCGAGGATCATCGCGCTGCTCCTGGTGCCCATCGTGGCGCTCGGCGGCCTGTGGGCCTACTCCACACTGATCACCACCAGCGGCGTGTGGAGCCAACTCGACCTCAGCACCACCTACAAGAGCTTCGGCGACCCCGCCGACCAGTACGTCGAAGACCTGAGCATCGAACGCACCGCCGCCGTGCTGCACCTCGCCGACCCCACGAGCAAGGCCTACGCCGACTCCTACCTCAAGTCCCAGACCGTCACCGACCGGGACCTGCAACTGCTGCTCTACCAGGCAGGCAGCCGCGACGCCGAAAAGCTCACCGGCGACCAGCGCGCCCGCCTCCGCGACCTCATCTCGGCCGCCGACGAACTCGCCGCCGTCCGCAGCCAGATCCGCCAGCACCAATCCAGCTGGGACGGCGCACTCAAGGACTACAGCGGCCTGATCGGCCCGGTCTTCGCCTTCCGGTCCTCCTTCGTCGCCAAGGAGAGCGGCGCCCTGCCCCGCCAGGGCACCCTCCTGGTCGAACTCAGCCGGGCCACCGACTACCTGGCCCAGGAGACCGCCGCGATGCGCGCCCTGCGGGCCGGCAGCACCGCCACCGCCGCCGACACCCGCAAACAGCAGGTCGCCCTGGACGCCATGCACGCCCAGCAGACCCTGTTCCGGGTCTACGTCGCCGAACTCGACCCGCAGGACGAACACGACTACACCGAACTGCGCAACAGCGAGGCCTGGCGGGCCCTCACCCTCGCCGAAACCGGCTTCGACAACGCCACCGACCGGGGCGCCGAAGTCCGCGGCGGCCCCGTCGACAACTGGGGCGACAACGCCGACCGGGTCCTCGCCGACATCGCCGCCATGAACGCCCGCCTGGTCGCCAAGACCGGCGACCAGGCCCACGCCTACGCCGTCAACTCCCTGCTGCGCGGCGCCATCGCCGGCCTGGTCGGCCTGCTCGCCGTGGTGCTGTCCATCGCCGTCTCCTACCGCATCGGCCGCCGCCTGGTGCGCGAACTCATCGGCCTGCGCAACGCCGCCGCCGACCTGTCCACCAACCGGCTGCCCTCCGTGATGCTCCGGCTGCGCCGCGGCGAAGAGGTCGACGTGATCGCCGAAGTCCCCCAACTCGACTTCGGCGCCGGAGAGATCGGCCAGGTCGGCCGCGCCTTCAACGAGGTGCAGCGGGTCGCCGTCGAAGCCGCCGTCGAACAGGCCGAACTGCGCCGCGGCGTCTCCGCCGTCTTCGTCAACCTGGCCCGCCGCTCCCAGGTGCTGCTGCACCGCCAGCTCACCCTGCTCGACACCATGGAACGCCGCACCGAGAACCCGCGCGAACTGGAAGACCTGTTCCGGCTCGACCACCTCACCACCCGCATGCGCCGCCACGCCGAAGGCCTGATCATCCTCTCCGGCGGCTCGCCCGGCCGCGCCTGGCGCAAGCCGGTCCGGATGGTGGACGTGGTGCGCGCCGCCGTCGGCGAGGTCGAGGACTACGCCCGGGTCATCGTCCGGCCGTTCCCCGGCACCGGGCTGCTCGGCTCCGCCGTCGCCGACGTCACCCACCTGATCGCCGAACTCGTCGAGAACGCCACGGTATTCTCCCCGCCGCAGACCCAGGTCACCGTCCAGGGCGAGGTGGTCGCGCACGGCTTCTGCCTGGAGATCGACGACCGTGGCCTCGGCCTGAACGAGCAACACCTCGGCGAGGTCAACCAACGCCTCGCCGTGGAGCAGGAGTTCGACCTCGCCGACACCGACCGGCTGGGCCTGTTCGTGGTCTCCCGGCTCGCCCGTCGGCACGGCATCCGGGTCCACCTGCGGCCCTCCCCGTACGGCGGCACCTCCGCCGTGGTGCTGATCCCGCGCGAACTCCTCGCCGACGCCGCGGAGATGGCCCCTGACGGAGCCCGCCCCGCCGACGACGCCACCCACCGCCGGGCCACCGGCACCCCCGAACCCGGCCGCGCGCACGCCGCCCCCGCGCACGCCGCCTCCGCGAAGGTGCTCGGCGGGCCGCGACCGTCCGCCGCCGACCCTTCGGCGAAGCCGGGAGGGCTGCCGCGACGGCGAACTCCCGGGCAGGGTGAGGTTACTGACGCTGCGTCAGGAACCGGGCGGCACCGGCGTACGGTCGATCCTGCTCCTGCGGAGGCGCCTGTCACGCCGTCCGCCGCGCCCGTCACGCCGCTCGCGCCGGTGGCCGGGGGGCTGCTGCCGCGCCGGGTCCGGCAGGCCAGCCTCGCGCCCCAACTGCGGGCCGGCGCCGGCCCCGAGAGTCCCGAACCGGCCCGCGAGCGCAGCCCCGAGGAGGCCCGCTCCGCGTTCGCCTCCTTCCAGCGCGGCTTCGCCCGCGGCCGCGGCGACCGGCTGCAGCCCGCCTCGCTGACCGTCGTGCGCTCCGAGCCCGACCCGGCCGGGCCCGGTGCCGAGCCGGCTCGGCCGGTCGCGCCGCCGTCCGGCCGACCGCCCCGGCTGCGGGTCGCGCTCCCCTCCGCGCCGGTGCCGCCCGCGCTGCCGGCCGCCCCCGTCCGCTCCGTCCCACCGGCGCACCAGCCGCCGGATGCACCGCCCGCACCAGCAGAAGGAACCGAATCATGACCGCAACAACTCCGCCGTCCGGGAGCCTCGACTGGCTCCTCAACGACCTGGTCGGCCGCGTCGCGACCCTTCGGCACGCGGTGATCCTGTCCAGCGACGGCCTGGCCACCGGCGTCTCCAGCGGCCTCGGCCGGGAGGACGCCGAGCACCTGGCCGCCGTCGCCGCCGGCTTCCACAGCCTCGCCAAGGGCGCCGGCCGGCACTTCCAGGTCGGCGGCGTCCGGCAGACCATGGTCGAACTGGACGAGGCCTTCCTGTTCATCACCGCCGCCGGTGACGGCAGCTGCCTGGCCGTGCTCAGCGACGCCGAATCCGATGTGGGCCAAATCGCCTACGAGATGGCACTGTTGGTGAAGCGCGTCGGCGAGCACCTGGCCGCCGAGCCGAGGACCGACACCACGCCGCCCGGGAGATGACCGATCAATGAGCGAGCCCGAGCCGACCGAGCCGACCGAGGCCACCGCCCCGGCCGGCCCCGGCGGTGAGACCGCGGACCAGACATCGGCCGACGACACGCCGATCGACCTGTTCGCGCCCCGCACGCCGGTGGACAACCGCTGGTTCGACGACGACGCCGGACCGATGGTCCGGCTGTTCTCGATGACCAGAGGACGCGCCCGGCCGGTCGACGACGGCCTGTTCGACCTGATCTCGCTGATCACCGCCGCCGGGCAGTACCTCGCTCCCGGCGGCGTCCCGGCCGACCTCCCGATCGGCCCGGAGCACCACGCCATCCTCCAGCTCTGCTGCGAAGAACCCCTCAGCGTCGCCGAGTTGGGTTCCTACACCGACCTGCCGGTCAGCGTGGTCCGGGTGCTGCTCGGCGACCTCCACGACGCCGACCTGATCAGCGTCACCCGACCCTTCCAGCTCGCCCAGCAACCGGACGAGCGACTGTTGCGAGACGTGATCAATGGCCTTCGTGCACTCTGACGCTTCGTCGATATCCGCGACCCGCAAGGCCCCCTGGGCCGCCAACGCGGTCAAGATCCTGATCGCCGGCGGCTTCGGCGCGGGCAAGACCACCCTGGTCGGCGCCGTCAGCGAGATCCGGCCGCTGCGCACCGAGGAGACGCTCAGCGAGCGCGGCCGCCCGATCGACGACACCGCCGGCGTCGAGGCCAAGCGCACCACCACCGTCGCCATGGACTTCGGCCGGATCGACCTCAAGCCCGGCCTCGCCCTCTACTTGTTCGGCACCCCCGGCCAGGACCGCTTCTGGTTCGTCTGGGACGAACTCGCCCGCGGCACCCTCGGCGCGGTCGTGCTCGCCGACACCCGGCGGCTCGCCGACTCCTTCCCCTCCGTCGACTACTTCGAGCAGCGCGACATCCCGTTCGTGGTCGCCGTCAACTGCTTCGAGGGCACCGAGGTGTACGCGCCCGAGGACGTCCGCGCCGCGCTCGACCTGCCGGAGAGCGTGCCGGTGCTGCTGTGCGACGCGCGGCGGCGGGAGGACGGCAAGGAGTTGCTCATCCGACTGGTCGAGCACGCCGCGGACCGGGTTGGGGTGCGACTGTAGTACTGGGCGCCTATTGGCGTTTTTGCAGGTCAGGGCGTCGGTGTCCGGATGGTGGATGGTTTCGGTCTTGGCCTGCGGACCAGTGGGTACAGTGGGTTGCCTTTCGGGCACCTGGCGTGGAAGTCTCGTATCCGGGCCCGCCGTTCGGTGCGGGTTCCTGACACGTACCGGGGGAGGAGCAGCGCCATGACCGCAGTGGCCCGCGCCTCCGCTCTCCCCGTGCTGACCGTCCGCCGGTACATCGACCACGGTCTGATCTACAGCGCCTGCTGTCGCTGACGCACCGTCACCACCCTTGCCGCATGGGCGTGGTGGCGGTTCTGTGCGTCCCCACCGACCCGTCGTGCTCCGGAGAAGCCGTCCTGTGAACCCTCGCGTTCTTCTCGAACCGTTCTGGCCCTCGCGCCAGGCCCACCACTTCGACCAGACCTGTCGGCGCGTACCCCGCGTCTCCCGCCCGCCGCACTGACCGACCCGTCAGCCCCGGCGCGCCGGAAGCGCAGACGACGACCACCCACCGACCGTCACGCGCGAAAGAGCCCTCGAATGTCCTACGCCGCCACTGCCGCCGCCACCGCGACCCCGCACCTGCGAGCGGTCCGCACCCTGTCGAACCACCCCCGCGACGCCGAGTACCGCCGGGTTGCTCCGGCCCCGGCCCCCATGACCCGGCCCGCGCCCGTCATCGCCCCCGAGAGCCTGCTGGCCGGCCTCAAGGACGGTGCCGCCGTCGTCGCCGCGCTGCCCCAATCCGTGCTGCCGCAGGGCCTGTTGGCGCAGCTCGGGGCCGGCGCGAACGCTCCGCTGGTCGGCTACCTGGTGCTGGTGCCCGCCGAGAAGGTCGCTCCCGTGCCGGTGGCTGTGCCGGCCGCCGCTCCGGTTCGGCCGTTCACCCGCCCTGCCGAGAGTGGCATCTCGGTGGACCTCGACCGCCGCAACGCGTACGTCGACGGTTCCCTGCTCGACCTCACGTACTTGGAGTTCGAGCTCCTGGCCCACCTCACCGAGCACCCCCACCGCGTCCACACCCGCGACCAACTCGTACACACCGTCTGGGGTTACGGCCACGTCGGCGACGGCCGCACCGTGGACGTGCACGTCGCGCGCCTGCGCCGCAAGCTCGGCGCCGCCTACCGCGACACGATCGTCACGGTCCGCCGGGTCGGCTACAAGTACGCGCCGGTGGCCTGACGCGCTGGTGCGTTCCTGCCGCGCCCCGGGGTGGGTCGCTGTCCCGGGGCGCGGGCGGTGCGCCCGGACTCCCGCCTACAATGCCGGGGTTCGCCGGAGTGCGGCCTCCGGCCGTCGAGATCACCTGATGAGGGGCCGTATGACCCGCCCGACCACCGGAATGCTGCACCATGTCGAGATCTGGGTACCCGATCTGGACCGCGCGGTCGCTTCCTTCGGCTGGCTGTTGGAAGGCCTGGGGTGGACGGTGTTCCAGAGCTGGAGCCGTGGCCGCAGCTGGCGGCTCGGGACGGCCTACCTGGTCCTCGAACAGTCGCCGGCACTCACCGCGGACCAGCACGACCGGTGCCGGCCCGGGTTGAATCACCTGGCGTTCCACGTCCAGGGGCGGGACGCGGTGGCGGAGTTGGCCGCCGAGGCCGCGCAGCACGGCTGGACCCTGATGTTCCCCGACCGTCACCCGCACGCCGGTGGCGAACAGACCTTTGCGGCCTACCTGGAGAACGCCGACGGGTTCGAGGTCGAGCTCGTCGCCGTCGAACCGGAACGGTCGGACTTCGGGATGGGCGAGGGGAGTTGAGGTCGGGTTCGGCCTCGCGGCGAGCCCGCCACTAGCCTGACCTGGTGGAACTCCTCGATCTCGACCCTGCTCAGTGGGCGCACCTCTGCAGCGGTCCCGACCACTACCCGGGTGGTGGGGTGGACATCCCCGAGGTGCTGCGCGGGCTGGCGGCCTCGACGGACCGCGCGGAGGCCCGCAGATGGGCCCACCGCCTGTTCGACCTGGTCTACCACGGCCACTCCGGCGGGTACTTGCTGCCGGCGGAGGCCGCGGTGCCGCACCTGATCCGGCTCGGGTCCTGCGGACCGGCCGGGGTGCGGGCGGTGGCGCTGGGGTTCCTGGTGGACCTCGGCACCGGCGGGTGGTCCTATGCGGAGAGCTGCCCGGGAAGTGAGGATCTCGCGTGCCGCACCTCCGCTGCGGTCCGGGCGGGACTGCCGGTGTACTACGCGCAGTTGGAGTCGCCCGAGGCGATGGTGCGCTCGGCGGCGTTCGTGCTGATCACCGTTCTGGAACACGAGGCCCTGCTGGAGCTCAGGGGCGATGCGCGCATCGCGGTGCAGACCGGGCCGCCGATCACGTCGGCGCGCTACCGGGCCATGGTCGAGCGGCTTCACGAGCAGGACTGGGATCCGATGGTTCGGCGGTACTTGGGGTTGGCGAAGGTGGATCCGCTGTTCGGCCAGGGCGAGGAGTACTTCGGGGTCGAGTACCTGTACTGAGTCCCGCACGGGTCCGGGATGGTGCGGGCCGTCCGTGCACGCGGCGACCGGCCCGTGCTGGACGGGAGCACGAGTCCGTGTTGGACGGGAGCACGAGGACGGGCGGGGGCACTGGGAAGCCCCCGCCCGCCCCTCGGGTGGTCACATGTTCGCGATCTCGTTCACGAGCCAGGAGCCGAGTTCCTCGGTCATGGTGGTGTGCCCCTCGTTGCGGCCGGCGCAGAGGAAGGCGTCGAGGGCGCTGTCGTCCCGAGTGACCGGGCGGTAGAGGGCCTGCTGGTCGCTGATGTCACCGGCGGCGACGGCGCTGATGGTGGGGATGAAGCAGGACGTGGTGATGATCTCCGGGTCGACCGCGTTGCCGAGCAGGGTCATCAGGAGGGCGGCCAGGCCGAAGCTGCCGGTGTCGCCCGCGGCGGACGGCAGGACGAACAGGCCGCCGGGGGCGCCGTCGATGTCGGGCAGGCCGTTGGTGCGGACGGCGACCGGCTGGCCGCCGGCCTTCTGGAGGCGGGCGACTTCGTGGTCGCCCTGGGCCTGGGTCTTGAGCCAGGTGTCGGTCAGGGTGTCGCCGTCGCACTTCGCGGCGGTGGTGCCGGGCTTGACGCCGTTGTCGGCGCCGGTGTCCACGCCGTTGGCGACACCGATCGTGCGGAGGGTTCGCGGCCAACCGCCGACCTTGTCGAGGGCCGTGAGGAAGGCCGTCCGCTCGGGCGCCTCGCCGGGGGTGCCGGTGAGCTTGTCGAGGTGCCAGCGGGCCATCTGCTTGGCGGCGGTGCTGTTGAGCAGACCGGAGAACTGGCGCAGCACCGGCCCGAGTTCGGGGGTGTCCCCCCAGTTCTCGGTGGCGAAGTGGGTGAACGCCTGGAGGGCGACGGGGAACCACGCGCCCTGGTGCGGGGTGTCGTAGGAGAGGTAGAGGGCGGTCTCGTGGTCGGGCATATTGGGGTCGTTCTCCATCTTCGCCAGCGCGTAGCGGGTGATCAGTCCGCCCATGCTGAATCCGCCCACGACCAGCTTCGACCGGCCGACCCGCTCGGCGAGGGCCCGGCGAATGCAGTCGATGGCGGTGTCGGCGTTGGCGGTGATCGACGCCGTCCGGTCGTTGTAACCGAGGATGATCACGTCGCGGCCGGTGGCGTGGAGTTCGGAGACGAAGCGGAAGTTGCCGTTCTCCTCCAGGCCGTTCCAGAGCTGGTCGAGGCTGCTCTTCCCGCCGGAGAAGCCGTCGGAGAGGATGACCGGCCGGACCAGCTGGCGGCGGTTCAGCGGGCTGTAGTACACCCAGGCCGTTCCGCCTTCGAGGGACCACTCCTCGTGCGGTTCCGGTGCGGCCGGAAGGGCGGAGCGGGCCCCGGGGGCAACCGGGCCGAACGTGTCAACGACGGGTGCGGACATGGGTAGTTGACTCCTTGTGAGGTCGCAGGCCCGCCGAGCGGCGGTTAATGAGGGACCTTATGGAGCGGGGCAGCACCAACACGGGCGGTGGGCACGTACGTTCACACGAACGTGGCCACTTTCGCCCGTGATGGTGTGGGGGCGCGTGAGCCTGGGCAGGGTGACTGCCTTCACGTGCCCCGTTGCTGGTCAGCGCGGCGGGCGGATGGCGTCGATGATGCGGGTCCAGTTGTCGCTGCCGTGGCCGTGGTCGAGCGCGTGCCGGTAGTGGGCCTGCACGGCGCGGGGGAGGGCGAGGTCGAGGCCGAGGGTGGTGCTGGTTTCGACGATGTGGTCGGCGGTGGCGCCCATCATGGTGACGGTGCTGAGGTGGCCGGGGTGTTCGCCGGCGTCGAGGGCCGTGCCGGGAGTCTCTTCGACGGCCCGCAGGATGGCACCGATCTGGTCGGCGGAGGCGAGCAGTTCGGGCAGGCCCTCGGCGGCCTTCATCCCGGCTGTCTCCAGCATCGCGGTGGCGTGCATCAGTGCGGACAAGGTGGTGAGGAACACGGCGAGTTGGGCCTGGTACATCATCTGGGCGAGGCCCAGGTCCGGGCCGAGGTACTTGGGTGTGCCGAGCAACTCCAGGACGGCGGTGTGGCGTTCCATCAGCTGCGGGTCGCCGCTGTAGTAGACGTGGGCGGCGGGCGTTCCGACCATCGGCGCGGGGACCATGACGCCGCCGGTGAGGAAGTCCGCGCCGTGCCCGGCCGCCCAGGAGGCCGCCGCGCGGGAGCGGTCGGGGGTGTCGGAGCTGAGGTTGACCAGCGTGCGGCCGGCGAGCGCGGCGGTGGAGTCGTCGAGGATGTCGTGCATGGCCCGGTAGTCGGTGAGGCTGAGGATCACCAGCTCGCTCGCCTCGACGGCTTCGGCGGGCGTCGCGGCGAGCGTCGCGCCGGCGGCGACGAGGTCGGTGGCGCGGGCGGGGGTGCGGTTCCAGACCGTGACGGGGTGGCCGGCGGCGAGGAGGGTGCGGGTCATGGCCTGGCCCATTGGGCCGAGGCCGATGACGGTGACTGCGCTGAGCTTCTGCTGTTCGTTCACCCCTCCATGCTCGGAGAGTGCCGTTAGTCTCGGAAGTACCCACTATTTTCTGCGGTACTTACCTTTTAGTAAGGGGGATCGGGGATGGCCAAGGCGCCCCGGCAGGGCCCGTACATCTGCGGCATCGACGCCGCGCTCGACGTGGTGAGCGGCAAGTGGAAGGGCCTGATCCTCTGGGAGCTCGACACCCACGGCGTGTGTCGCTTCGCCCAACTCCGGCGCGCGCTACCGGGGGTGAGCGAGAAGATGCTGACGCAGCACCTGCGCGAACTGGAGGAGGACGGGCTCGTCCACCGCGAGGTGTACGCGGAGGTGCCGCCGCGGGTCGAGTACTCGTTGACCGAGCAGGGGCGCACGCTCAACCAGGCGTTGCGGCCGCTCGGTGCGTGGGGCACGGAGCGGGTGCGCCGCGACGGCCTGGGGACGGTCGAGATTCCGGCGGAGCGTCAGCAGTGGCAGGAGATGTCCAGTACCACGACCTCCGGGTCCAGTGCGTCCACGTAGGCCTTGGCTTCGTAGAGGTGGCCGTCCGGTCAGCGCTCGTCGAGGTGGCCGTCCGGTCAGCGTTCGTCCGGGGGGAGGAGGAGGACGGCGAGGGCCCGGGCGCAGGTGCGGGCCTGGGTGAGGGCGTGGGGGAGCGTGTCGAGGGTGAGATGGGCGGGGGTGGAGCGGAGGGCGAGGGCGAAGCGGGCGGTGGGGGTGGAGTCGAGGACGGGGACGGCTAGGGTGCGGACACCGGGGGCGGACTCGCCGTCGTTGAGGGCGTAGCCGCGTTCGCGGGTGAGGGCGAGTTCGGCGTCGAGGGCGGCGGGGTCGGTGAGGGTGCGGTCGGTGTAGGCGGGGAGCCGGGCGGGGAGCGGGCTCTCGGCGGGGGAGGGCCAGGCCAGCAGCACCTTGCCGAGGGCGGTGGAGTGCAGCGGGCGGCGCAGGCCGAGGCCGGTGGAGGGCAGGACGGAGCCGCCGACCAGGATGACGGCGTGCGGGCCGGAGCGGATGGCGAGGTCGGCGGTGGCGCCGGTGCGGCGGGCGAGCTGGTCGAGTTCGGGGCCGGCCAGGTGCAAGCCGCGCTGGTGGAAGGTGAGTTGGCCGAGCTCGGCGACGGCGGGGCCGAGCCGGTAGCGGGCGGTGCGTTCGTCCTGGTCGAGGAAGCCGGTGACGACCATGGTGCGGGCCAGGCGGTGCGCGGTGGAGACGGACAGGCCCATTCTGCGGGCGAGTTCGGAGGCGCTGAGGTCGGGGCCGTTGTCGTGGAAGCAGTGCAGCAGGCCGAGTGCCCGGTGCACTGCCTGGGCGCCGGCCGGCGGTGACTGCAGGGTTCCGGGGCTGGCGGGCATCGCGCACCTCTTCGGGATTGGCTCATATGGGGTCAACTGCGGTGGGATTTCCAGGATATGGGCGTGATAGCCAACAGAGCATGTCGGCGGTGTTGCGGCGGTGCACCCTGTGTGAACAGCTGATCCCATGATCTGGCAACGCTTGATCCGCGCCCCGGCGTCGTGGAACGCTCGGTCCATCGGCGGACAGACCGCCACCGGCCCCGTCGGCCGGTCCAGCAGGAGGGAGCGCGCCGTGACGACCCACCGGCCGCGCCCCTGCTGTTGTCGCTGAGCGCTCCCCCGAACTCCCCCTTCCCGTCGCACTGTTCCCACTGTGTGGGATTTCTGTGCGTTTTCCCAGCATTCCGGAGCCCCGCCATGAGCCCCGTACCTTCCGTGCCCGGCGCACCCCCGTACCCCGACACCCTGTGGTTCACCCGCTGCCCGGTGCCCACCGCCACCGGTATCGCCGCCGACCGGGGCTGGCTGGCCGAGGAGTTCGCGGCCGACGGCATCGAGGTGCGTTCCCTGCAGGACGCCCCGCCCGAGGTCGCCGCCGACCACCACTACACGCACGCGCTGACCGCGCTGTTCCGCGAGGGCGGCAACGTGCCTGCGCTGTGGGCGCGTTCGCGTGGCGAGCGGACCCGGCTGATCGGCCTCACCTGGATCGAGGAGCGCCAGACCGTCCTGGTCCGGGAGGGCAGTGACATCCGCTGCGCCGAGCAGCTGCGGGGCGCCAGGCTTGCGGTGCCCCGGCACCCGATCGGTATCGACTTCTGGCGGGCGATGGCGCTGGCCGGCCACCGAGGCGCTCTCGAATCGGCTCAACTCGGCCTGGAAGACGTCGAGTTGACGGAGGTCGCGGCGGAGCCGGGCGGCGAGCAGTGGGCGGCCGAGCTGGCGGCGCTGCGGGACGGCCGGGTGGACGCGGTGTACGTGAAGGGCGCGCTGGCGGTGGAGGCTGCCCGCCGGTACGGCGCGGTGCCCGCCGTGGAGCTGGACGCGCTCGCCGACCGCCGCCACCGGATCAACAACGGCACCCCGCGGCCGATCACCGTGCACCAGCAACTACTGGACGAGCACCCCGAGTTGGTGGCCCGGTTCGTCGCTGTCCTGCTGCGGGCCGCCGACTGGGCGGCCGGGCGGCCGGCCGAGGTGGCGCGGATCCTCGGCGCGGAGACCGGCGCCGGACCGGACGGCGTCGCCGGGGCGTACGCCGGGGGCGGGCACCGCACCCTGCACCTGGACCTGTCCGCCGAGCGCCTCGACCTGCTCGCCCAGCAGGAGCGGTTCCTGCACGCCCACGGCTTCCTCGCCGACCGGGTGGACGTCCACGCCTGGGCCGACCCCGCCCCGCTGGCCGCCGCCCGCGCCCTCGTCCCCTGAAGCCCGTCCCTGACGCCCCCCACGCCCTGTGATCCAAGAGGAGAGACCCATGCGCAGCACCATCCCGCGCACAATCACCGCCACCGTCATCGCGGTCGCCGCCGCCCTCGTCCTCTCCGCCTGCGGCTCGTCCGGGCCCGGGGCCGATGGGAGCACCGACGGCAAGGGCGGCGAGGTGGCGCTCCGGGTGCCCGACCCGGGGAACTCCGGGTTCCTGGCGAAGGGGAAGAAGGACGGATCGCTGGACCGGGCGCTGGCGGCCGTGCACGCCAAGGTGGTGTGGACGGGCAGCGCCGGGCCGTTCGCCCCGGCCGCGCAGGCGCTGAACGCGGACCAACTGGACGTCGCCCAGGGCTCGATCACCTCGGCGATCGCCGCGCTCGCCCAGAAGCCCGGCTTCGAGCTGTTCGCGCAGATCGCGCCGGACGAGGCCGGCGAGGGCATCCTGGTGAAGAACGGCTCGCCGATCAAGGAGGTCAAGGACCTGATCGGCAAGAAGGTCGCGGTCTCCCGGGGCGGCACCTCCGAGTACCTGCTGCTGAAGGCGCTGGAGAAGAACGGCATCCCGGCCGACCAGGTGCAGCGGGTCTACCTGCGGGCCGACCAGACCTCCGGGGTGTTCAACTCCGGCCAGGTGGACGCCTGGGCGACCTGGGGGGCGTTCTCCATTCCGGCGATCGCCAACACCGGCGCGCACCTCCTGGTGGACGGCAAGGCCATCGGCAGCGACAACTACGCGGTGTGGGCGGTGCGTTCGCGCTTCGCCGAGCAGCACCCGGAGGTGGTGAAGGCGTTCTACGGCTACCTGCACAAGAACGGCGCCAAGGAGAAGGCCGACCCTGCCGCCTACCTGAACGTGTTCACCGACGCCGGCCCGACCGCCGTCAGCCCCGCCGAGCAGCAGATCGCCGTCGAGTTCGGCCGGCAGCGCGCCGTGGACTCGCCGATCACCGAGGCCGACAGCGCCCGCTTCGCCGTGGTTGCCGCGTTCTACGCCGACCAGGGCGTCACCAAGGCGAAGGTGGACGTCAAGCCCTATCTGATCAACATCAACTCCCTTGGTGGGGCCGCGAAATGAGCACCACCACCGCCACCACCGAACAGGCGCGGGCCGCCGGGCTGGTCGCACCGCGCGCCCGGACCACCGCCGATCGCCCGCGTGGCGTCTCGCTCGCCCTGCGCACCCTCGGCCCGCTCGGACTGCTCGCCGCCTGGCAGGTCTCCTCCGCGACCGGCGTGCTGACCCCGGACGTGCTCGCCTCGCCCGGCCAAGTCGTCCAGGCCGTCGGCGAGTTGTGGGGCAACGGGCAACTGACCGCCGCGCTGTCCACCTCGCTGGCCCGGGCCGCGCTCGGCCTGCTGTTCGGGGCGGGCGCCGGGCTGGTGCTCGGCGTGATCACCGGATTCTTCCGGCTGGGCGAGGAACTGCTCGACTCCGCCGTCCAAGTGCTGCGCACCGTCCCGTTCTTGGCGCTGGTGCCGCTGTTCATGGTGTGGTTCGGCATCACCGAGACGGCGAAGGTCGCGCTGATCGGCGTCGCCACTTCCTTCCCGATGTACGTCTCCGCCTCCGGCGGCGTGCGCAGCACCGACCGCAAACTCGTCGAGGCGATGCGCAGCTTCAGCCTGTCGCGCTTGGCGGTGGTCCGCGAGGTCGTGCTGCCCGGGGCGCTGCCCGCACTGCTGTCCGGACTGCGGCTGTCGATGACGCTCAGCGTGATCGCGCTGATCGCCGCCGAGGAGATCAACTCCACCGAGGGGATCGGCTACTTGATGGCCCAGGCGCAGAACTTCTCGCGCACCGACGTGCTCGCCGTGTGCATCCTGATCTACGGCCTGCTGGGCCTGGCCGCCGACGGTGCGGTGCGCGTCCTGGAGCGGCTGCTGATGCCGTGGCGTCCCGTCAACGGCCGGGCGGTGGTGGGGCGATGAGCACGCCCGCCGTTCATGTCCGGGGCCTGCGACGGGTGTTCGGCACCCGGACCGTCCTGGACGGCATCGACCTGGACATCGCCCGCGGTGAATTCCTCGCCCTGCTCGGCGCGTCCGGCACCGGCAAGACCACGCTGCTGCGCATCCTCGGCGCACTCGACCGGGCCGACGGCGGAACCGTTCTGGTGCCGCCGGCGCGGACGGTGGTCTTCCAGGAGCCGCGACTGATCCCGTCCAAGCGCGTCCTCGGCAACGTCACCGTCGGCCTGCCGCGCGGCGCCGCCACCCGGGAGACCGGCCGGCGGGCACTCGCCGAGGTCGGCCTCGCCGGACACGCCGACGCCTGGCCCAGCACCCTGTCCGGCGGCGAGGCGCAGCGCGCCGCGCTCGCCAGGGCCCTCGTGCGCGAACCCCAACTGCTGCTGCTGGACGAGCCGTTCGCCGCCCTGGACGCGCTCACCCGGCTGCGCATGCAGGACCTGGTCGGCGACCTGTGCCGCCGCCACCGCCCCGCCGTCCTGCTGGTCACCCACGACGTCGACGAGGCGATCCGCCTCGCCGACCGGGTGGCCGTGCTGCGCGACGGCGCACTGGTGCGGGACGAGACGGTGGCCGTCGAACAGCCCCGCGACCCCGCCGACCCCGCCTTCGCGGCGCTGCGCCGCGAGCTGCTCGCCGATCTCGGCGTGCACCAGGAGACCAAAGCCCACCACTGACTGACGCACCGTCAGCTAGCAAGAAGAAGAGAGACCACGCCCATGACCGTCACCGTCGGTGTGCACCGCTCCAACCCGTCCCTTTCCCACCTGGCCCGACTCGACTACCTCCAGCAGGAGTTGGCGCCGCTCGGTGAACGTGCCGAGTTCCACCACTACGCCGACGGCACGAAGACCGGAGGCTACCTGGCGGACGGCACCATCGACTTCGGCGGGACGGGCTCCACCCCACCGATCACCGCGCAGGCCGCCGGGCACAACATCGTCTACACGGCGGTGTCCGCGCCCCGGCCCGACCACGGGGCGCTGCTGGTCGCCGCCGACGGCCCGATCGGCTCGGTCGCCGACCTGAGGGGCACCACCGTGGTGCTCGCCATCGGCTCCTGGCAGACCCACCTGCTCGCCAAGGCCCTGCACCAGCACGGACTTTCGTACCGCGACGACCTCACTGCCGAACGCCCCGCCGGGGACGAGGCCGAGCGGCTGCGCAGCGGCGCCATCGCCGGCTGGATCGCGCAGGGCGCGGAACTCGCCGCCGCCCGCCGCACCGGCGGGTTCCGCGAACTGATCCGCACCACGGACGTGATCACCGACCGCTCGGTGTTCTTCGCCCGCCGTGAACTCGCCGTCCAGCGGCCCGAGGTGATCGCCGCGATCGTCACCGCCCTGCAGCGCGCCGACCACTGGGCCGCCGCCCACCCCGAGGAGGCGGCCGCGATCGCCGCCGCCGACCAGGGCGGCGAGACGGCCGACTGGCACACCGCGCTGAGCGCGCTGCCCTGGCAACTGGAGCCCGCCACCGCCGAGTTCGTCGCCGAGCAGCAGGAGGCCGCCGACATTTTCCACCGGGTCGGCTTCATCGACCGCCCGGTCACCGTCGCGGACATTCACCTGCCCGCCCTGGAGCAGGCCGTCGCCGACGCCATCTCGCGTGCCGCGAAGGGGAACTGAGCACCATGGCCACCGAATTCCTGTGGTACCTGATCCCCCGCGAGGGCCACTACCCGTGGGAGCCCGAGGGCCGCCGGCCGGTCGACCTCGGCTACCTCCAGCACCTCGCCGCCACCGTCGAACGACTCGGCTACAGTGGCGCGTTGCTCGCCACCGACCAGTACGACGTGTGGACGCTCGGCTCCGCGCTCGCCGCCGCCACCGGCCCGGGCTTCCAGCCCCTGCTCGCCGTCCACCCCGGGCTGATCGCGCCCACCCTGCTCGCCAAGATGGCGCTGTCCTTCGAGCACCTGCACGGCGCCGGCCGGCTCCGCTTCAACGTGGTCAACGGCTCCACCGGCCAGCTGCGCGAGTACGGTCTGCACGTCGAGCACGACGACCGCTACCGGCTGTCCGCCGAATACTGGAGCCTGGTCAAGCGCCTCACCAGCGGCGAAGTCTTCGACCACGAAGGCGAGTTCTACCAGCTGAAGAACGCCGGCGCGTCCCTGCGCGACCTGCCGCCGCTGCGCGAAAGCCACATCCCGCTCTGGTTCGGCGGATCCTCCCCGGCGGGCATCGAGGTCGCCGCCGAACACGTGGACGTGTACCTCACCTGGGGCGAACCCCCGCACCTGCTCAGGGAGAAGCTGGAGAAGGTCCGCGAACGCGCCGCCGCGCACGGCCGCACCCTGCGGCTCGGCCTGCGCCTGCACCTGATCGTCCGCGACACCGAGGAACAGGCCTGGGCCGCCGCCGACCGCCTGCTCGACGTCACCAGCCAGGCCACCTACGCCCGCCAACTCGGCGGCGCGCAGGGCGAGGACGGCATCGGCTGGCAGCGGCAGTTCCGTCAGCACGGCGGCCGCGTCCCGGCCCGCGCCCGGGAACTGGAGGCCCACCCCAACCTGTGGCCCGGCATGAGCCTGTTCCGGCCCGGGCCCGGCACCGCCGTGGTCGGCTCCACCGAACAGGTCGTGGAGCGGCTGCGGGAATTCCAGGAGTTGGGCGTCGAGACCTTCATCCTGTCCGGCAACCCGCTGCTGGAGGAGGCCTACCGGGTCGCCGAGACCGTCCTGCCGCAGCTGCACTGACACCGAACGGGCGGGCGGCCGACTCTCCCGGGCCGGCCGCCCGTTCGTCCGCACCGATCAAGCGATCAAGCGCTCAGGTGCTCAGGCGGTCAGGCGGTCAGGCGGTCAGGCGTTCAGGCGTTCAGGCGTTCAGGATCAGCCGGTCGATCTCCGCCAGCTCCGCGGCGGTGAGCGGGCCCGCCGCCAGCCCGTCCAGGTTCTGGTCCAGCTGCCGCACACTCGACGCGCCGACGATCACCGACACCACCCGCTCGTCCCGCAGCACCCAGGACAGCGCCAGCTGCGCCAGGCTCTGACCGCGCCCCTGCGCGACCTGCGCCAGCGCCCGCAGCTGCGTCAACTTCGCCTCCGTCAGCGCCTCCTGCTTCAGGAAGTGCCCCACCGACATCCGCGAACCCGCAGGCACCTCGCCGCTCAGGTAACGGTCCGTCAGCAGACCCTGCGCCAGTGGCGAGTATGCGATCAGCGCCGTCCGCGTCTCACCCACCGCGTCCAGCAGCCCCTGCTCCGGCTCCCGGTTCAGCATCGAGTAGCTGGCCTGGTTCAGCAGACACGGCGTGCCCAGCTCGCGCAGGATCGCCACCGCCTCCCGGTGCTGCTCCGCCGGGTAGTTCGAGATCGCCGCGTACAGCGCCCGGCCCGAGCGCACCGCCGTGTCCAGCGCCCCCATGGTCTCCTCCAGCGGAGTCGACGGGTCCCAGCGGTGCGAGTAGAAGACGTCCACGTAGTCCAGACCCATCCGCTCCAGCGACTGGTCCAGGCTTGCCAGCAGGTACTTGCGCGAGCCGCCGTCCCCGTACGGGCCCGGCCACATGTCCCAGCCCGCCTTCGACGCGATGAACAGCTCGTCCCGGTACGGGCGGAAGTCCTGCGCGAACAGGTAACCGAAGTTGCGCTCCGCACTGCCGTACGGCGGGCCGTAGTTGTTCGCCAGGTCGAAGTGCGTCACCCCGCGGTCGAACGCCCGGCGCAGCACCGCGCGCTGCACCTCCAACGGCTGGGAGTCACCGAAGTTGTGCCACAGCCCGAGCGAGACGGCGGGCAGCTGCACGCCGCTGCGCCCGGCACGGCGGAAGGTCATCGAGGCATAGCGGTCGTCCGCGGCGAGGAAGGTCATACCGGCATCCTGCCAGGTGAGCGCGGTGAAGGGGACCAACGGCCCTCCCGCCGGACCCGGTGCCGACGTACCCTGAGCGGGCGCGAGCAGCACGAGGAGGAAGCCGTGGCACTGCCGGACATCACCACCCGGGCCGAGCTGGAGTCCGCCCTGCGCCGCTTCTACCGTGCCGCGTTCGCCGACCCGCTGCTCGGCCCGGTCTTCACCGAGATCGCCCGCCTCGATCTGGAGTCGCACCTGCCGCGGATCACCGATTTCTGGGAGAGCGCCCTGCTGCGCACCGCCTCCTACCGGGGCAACGCGCTCGCGCCGCACGCCGCGCTGCACGCGATCAGTCCGCTCCATGCCGAACACTTCGGCCGCTGGGTCCAGCTCTGGCGCGCCACGCTGGACGGCCGGCACGCGGGCCCCGTCACGGAACGCGCCAAGGCGCAGGCCCAGCGGATCGCCGTCGCCATGCTCCGCCGCCTCGGCGAGGGCGACACCGCAGGCGGCAGCGGCGGCTTCGTCCCGCTGTCCGCCGTTCGCCTCGCCTCCGGGGTGTGAGCGACCACCCGCCGCAGAGGCGTGGTTCTCCTCCGGTGAGCCGGTCGCGAATGGTCGATCAGTACCGACCCCAGGTCACGTCCCAGTCCGGGTCGCCCTGGTTCTCGTTCGGCGCGGTCACCGAGGCGCCGGTGGCGAGGGCGCTGCCGGTGGCGTGCGAAGAAGGCGCGGAAGAGATCCCGATCAGCACGGCGATGCCGGTGGAAAGCAGACCGACGAGAGCGGTGCGGGCCATGCGGGTGGCGTTCACGGAAGTCTCTTCTCTGTGCGAACTGCGGTACGTGGTAACTGAATTGCCCGGTCAACCGGTCGGGGATTTCCGGCGTCGGATTCGGGTCTGTCTTTGCTGCTCCCCTGCCGACGGGCACTACTTTGGCCCCCGCCGGGGGCGCATGGAAGAGCTGGAGGGTGGACGGATCATGCAGTGGCACAAGTCGTCCACACCTCCCCCCGGGCCGCAGCAGCACCCCGGTGGGCGGTGACGGCGGCGAATCCGCAGGTGGGAGCTCGTGCGGGGGCCCGGGGAGAGGTTTGGCGGCGGCTTGGAGCCGACGCGGACGCAGCGGGCGGACCCGCTCGGAGCGCAGGTGGTGGACGGTTGCGGCCAGCCATCGCATAGGCTCGGCGCACGATGGTGCGGATCACTGTGCTCGGGGCACTCACGGCGACCTTCCCGGACATCGCCGACCGGCTCTCCGCCCGCCTCTGGCTGGTCGTCCTGCTCGGCCGCCACAACTGGTGGCTGCCGCGCTGGCTCGACCGTCTCCTCCCGCAACTGCGGATCGAGCACGGCGAGGGCCCGCCCGCCCCTGCGAAGCAGCCGCAGCCCGCTGCCGTCTGACGTCCGGCCGGCCCGCCCCTCGGGGCGGGCCTTGCTGCGTGCGAGTGGCCGCGCCGCGTGGTCCGCTCCGCCCCCGCTCCGGCCGTGCTTACCGTGGGCGCATGAGCGTACGAGTGGAACGTGTGTACGAGGCGCCGAACGGTGGAGTGCGGGTCCTGGTGGACCGGCTGTGGCCACGCGGCCTGAAGAAGGAGGACGCCCAGCTGGACCGCTGGGCCAAGGAGCTCGCACCGTCGACCGAACTGCGCCGCTGGTTCCACGGCCCGCACAGCGACTACGAGGAGTTCGCCCGACGCTACCGGGCCGAACTCGACGCGCCGCAGGTGCAGGGCGAGTTGGACGAACTGCGGGAGCTGGCGGCGAAGGGGGATCTGGTGCTGCTGACGGCGGTCAAGGAGCCGTCGCACAGTCATGTGTCCGTGCTGCTCGAGCGGTTGGAGTCGTAGGTCCCCCGTCGCCGCCCGCCAGGACGCCCTCCGCATGTTCAAGGTGCGTTGATCCGCCGCGAGTTGTCGCCCGTTACGATCTCGCCATGACTGCGGACGGACGGATCGAGGAAGCGGAACTCTGCTACGAGCGGGCCGTGTTCAAGGGTGACAGCGGCGCTCTCGAACCTGCCGAACGCGGGCTGGACGGAGTCGAGGCCGACCTCGCACTGGCCCGAGGGAGGCTCATCCACGCGCGCTTCATGGACGAACGGGTGGAGGACGCCCGGGAATTGGGGCTGTTCGAGCGGGCCGCCGAGCTGTACGGCCGGCTCGGCGACGAACGCGGCGAGGGCGAAGCACTGTTCTGGGTGGGCACGTTCCACCAGGTGGTGCGGGACGACAACGAGACGGCGCTGCCCGCCCTCCGGCGCGCCCGGGAGCTGGCCGCCCGGGCCGGGGACCGGCTGACCCTCTCGTACGTGCTGCGGCACCTCGGCATCGCCGACCACATGGCCGGTCGACTCGACTGCGCCCGCGCCCACCTTGAGGAGTCCACCCGGCTGCGCCGCGAACTCGGCTTCCTGCCGGGCGTGGCCGCCAACCTGATCGGCCTCGCCTTCCTCGCCTCTCAGCAGCAACGGCGCGAGGACGCCGAGGAGTTGCTCGCCGAGGCGGCCGAACTCGCGGAGAAGAGCGAGGCGTTCGGCGTGCAGCGGTGGGTGGCGGGCGCTCGTGCGGATCTCGGCCTGGCGTGAGCCGTTCGTTCGCCGCGCCGGGGACGGTCTTCGCCGGGGCGAGGTCTCCGGCGGGGCAGGGGCTCCGGGCGGGGCGAAAGGTCAAGCCCGGTAGGCCGGTTCGGGGTCAGATCTCGGCGGGCTCGGGGTGGGGCAGGAAGCGGCTGAGCCGGTAGCTGTCCGGGTACTCGCCGCGGCCGCAGAGCTCGTCCAGCCGGACGGTGGACCAGTCGAGGTCCGGCTCCGTCCGGCCGAGCTCGCGGAGGTAGGCCTTCCACTCGCCGGCGTCCTGGGTGGCGAACAGCACCTGCCAGCTCCCCGCCTCCGGCGCGAAGCGGTCGGCGAACTGCTGGGCGAGCTCCCGTTGCTTGCGCTTTCTCTTCTTCTGGCCTGGCACCAGCTCGGCATTCCCGGCGACGGGCAGTTGGGCAAGCCGGATTCGTGCTGGTGTCCGTTCTCCCGTGCAGCACCAGGCTGTTCCCGTGCGACTGCGTGCCGGCCCGGTTCGTGCGGCGGCACCTCGATGGCTGACTCGCTTGTTCAGTGGGGGAGTTGCTGCTCCCCGAGGGTGCGCAGGTGGCGGGCGAGGGCGGTGCGCTGGGCGGCGGTGAGGCCGTTGGTCAGCTCCGCGTCCACGGCCTCGGCGGCCTCGGCGCAGCGGGCGAGCAGGTGGCGCCCTTCGGGGGTGAGGGTCAGCACCTGGCGGCGACGGTCCCCGGGGTCGCGGACGCGCTCGACCGCGCCGAGCTCCTGCAGTTGGTCCGCGAGGGCCACGATCAGACTGGGCGCGACACCCAGGCGGGTCGCCAACTCCTGCTGCGACGCCGCCGATTCGGCATCCAGGGCCGCCAGCAGGCCCGCGTGCTTGGGCTTGATCCCCAGCCGCTCCACTCGTCCCGCGAAGCGGTCGGAGGCGAGAGCACCGAGGGTGCCCAGGTTGAAGACCACCGTTGCGCGCAGCGCCGCTGCTCCCTTGACATCGCTCACGGCCCGAATGGTACCGTCCTCGCATCGTTCACGGCTCGAATGATTCAGGGGGAGATCGAATGACTGCCGGAATGACTGCTCTGCTGGGGGCCAACGCGGTGGCGGCACTGCTCAGCGCCGGATCCAGCGTGGCCGGGGCGATCCGCCCCGGCCTGGTGCTGGCCGCGAACGAGCCGATCACCGCCGGGACGCGCCTCTACGCCCGGGCCTACACGGTCCGCGCCGTCCCGCTCGGGGTCGTCACCGCGCTGGTCCTGGCCGCCGGTTCGCGCGCCGCAGCCTGGCCGATCCTGGTGGTGGCCGGGCTGGCGCAGGTGGGCGACACCGCGATCGGCGTCCGGCAGCGGAACATCGGCATGACCATCGGCGCCGGCGTGGCCGCCGTCCTGCACCTCGTCACCGCCTGGTGGCTGGCGCGATGAACGGCGTCGGACCGTTCGACATCCTGGCCCTCGCCGCCGAACTGGCCGTCTACGCCGCCGCCGCACACTGGGCCTGGACCCGCCCGGGCCACCGCGCCGTCCGGTCGGCCACTGCCCTCGGGTCGGTCGCCCTGCTCGCCGTCCTCTGGGGCCAGTTCGCCGCACCGACCGCCGCGCACGCCCTGCACGGCCCGGCGCGGGTGGCGTTCGAGATCTGCTGGTTCGGCGCGGGCGCCTCTGCTGCGGCGGTCGGGAGTTGGAGACGACGGAAGGCCAACGCCCCGTCGGGGGTTGGACGTTGGCGGATTGGCCTGCTTGGCGCCCGAGTCCGGCCGCAGTTGTGTCCAGGCAGGGAGTGTTGGGCGGCGGCCGGAAGTAGTCATCCGGACCGAACCAGGGACGTCACACCCCGGGCCGGTCGTCCGGCGATGGGCCCCGCAGGCCCGGCGAGGCGCCGCGCGGGCCGGCTGCCCGGGGTGTCGGCCGTGCCTGAGAGGCTCTGGTCCGTGCTGATCAAGGGATACGGCCTTGGGCCGCTTGTCGTGGGTGAGTGGCTGCTTGAGCGTGCCGGGTTCTGGTCCAACCACCTGCTGCCCTGGTGCCGGTGTGCCCCGGGGGAGGTTCGGGCGGTGCCCGAGTGGTTCGGTGACGACGGTGCCGACACTGACGCCCTGTCCGAAGTGCTGCTGGAGGAGCGGGCGTGGCCGACGTTTCGCGTTCCGTTCGGAGGCGGTCACAGCGCCGTCGTTGTCCACCGGAACCTCCTCGGTGACTACGGGGTCGACTACCTGCTGACCCACCCGGATTGGCCGCGGGCGGAGGACCTGTCCAGCTATGACGGCGACTGGTCCGGTCCGGGCCTGTCCTGGCACGACATCGTGCACATCGCCGAGACGCCCGACCTGGCTGCGCCCGGCGTGCACGACACCGAGGCCCGACTGCTGCTCCTGCTGCCGTTGCTCGCCGAGGACGAGCTGCCCCCGGAGGCGTCGGCACGGGTGAGCGCCGCGCTCGCGGACGTCGGAGCACCCGAGGGCTCCGTTCAGGAGGCGGCCGGCCGGCTCCTGCGGAACAGGCGGCCGAAGGCGAGGCGTGCCGAGTCCCCGCTGAGCGGCGGCAGCTGCCACACCGGTCCGGGCTCGGACGAGTCGGCGGTTCTGTGGGCGCTCGGCCTCACTCGATCCCAGAGCGATGCGCTCGCCGGTGCCCTGGGAAGTGGGCTGCTTCCGGCGTCACCGCAGTGAGTGGCAGAGGGCCGGCTGCCGGAAACGGTGATCACCCATGCGGTGTCCCACGGGCAACTGGAACGCCTGCGGGCCTGGGAGGAGCCCGAGTCCCGGGAGCCGAGACGGACCGGCAGGGACGGAAAGCGGTTTCCGTGCGGCCGGGGGCAGCGGCCTGGCCCCCGGAGGGAAAGCGCTTTCCGTGGGGCGGGCCGTCCTTGCTTGGCCGGGTGGTGCGGGGCGGCGCATGCTGGAAGGAACGACCGGGGTCCGAGGAGTGTGCGATGGAGATCAGGGGACCCAGTGGGGTGATTGCCGGGGTTGACGGGTCGGCGCCCGCGAACGAGGCTGCCGAGTGGGCGGCCCGGGAGGCCGAGCGGCGGGGGGAGGGTCTTCACCTGGTGCATGCCGTCAACACGGGGACGGTCACGCTCTCGCCGCGTACCGGGACGACCGTCACGGACTTGATCCTGCGCGAGGCGGAGGAGCTGTTGGAGTCCGTCCGCTCGGGGCTGGAGGCCGCGCACCCGGGGCTGCGGATCACCGGCGATGTGGTGCCGCGCGATGCCGCGGAGGCGGTGCTCACGGCCGCGGAGCATGCCGGTCTCGCGGTGCTCGGCACGCGTGGGCACGGCGGGTTCGCGTCCTTGCTGCTCGGGTCGGTGAGTCTGCGGGTGGCCGCGCACGCGGCCTGTCCGGTGGTGGTGGTGCGCGGGACGGAGTATCCCGACGGGCCGGTGCTGGTGGCCGTGCACGACGAACGGGACGCCGCCGCGCTGCGGTTCGGCTGCGAGACGGCCGCCCGGCGGGGCCTGGTGGTGCGGGCGCTGCACACCTGGTCGCCGGTGGTGGCGGATGTCGGGCGGATGGCGCCGATGGTGGACGAGCTGGGGGAGGAGAACCAGCTGCACGAGCAGTTGCTGGTGCGCACCTGCGAGCCGGTGCGGGAGGAGTTTCCCGCCGTCGAGGTGCAGTCCCAGCAACTGGCCGGCGGCACGGCCGCGACCCTGGTCGAGGAGTCCCGCACCGCCGCGATGGTGGTGCTCTCCCGGCACCAGCCGGCCCCGCGCTTCGGTCTCCGGCTGGCCACGCCCGTGCACGCCGTCCTGCATCACGCGCAGTGCCCGGTGGCGGTTGTGCCGGTGTGAACCGGCCTCGGCGGCAGGGGAGTCGGTTCCTCAGTTCGGTTCGGTGAGCGGCCCCGTCAGGTGGCGGAAGGCGGTCTCGGCGAGGTCGGCGGCCCCGGTCGGGTCGGTGTCGCCCGCCGCCCAGGCCTCGACGGCGACCCGCATCGCGGCGTTGGTGGCGGCGGCCAGCAGGCGGACGTCCAGGCTGTCGGCGGGCAGGGAGGTGCGGGCGGCCAGGACGGGTCGCAGGGCGGCCTCGGCCTCGTGCTGGGTGCGGTGCCAGACGTCGCGCAGGGCCGGGTCGCCGGGCATGGCGCGGAGCAGGCCGCGGGTCCAGGCGAGGGAGGCGGCCGGGCGGCCGGGGGCGGGGTCGAGCGCGCCGCGGGCGGATTCGACCAGGGCGGGCAGCAGCGGGGTGGCGGGCGTGGTGGCGGCGAGCAGCTCGATCCACTGGCGGGAGCCGTCGGCGAGCAGCGGGGCGACGGCGTCCTCCTTGGTGCGGAAGTAGCGGTAGAAGGTGCGCAGTGAGACGCCGGCGGTGTGGGCGATGTCCTCGGCGGTGGTGCCCTCGGCGCCGCGTTCGGCGAACAGGCGGGCCGCGGTGAGGGCGATCTCCTGCTGGGTGGCGGCCTTGCGGCGCTCGGTGAGGGAGAGCGCGGGGCGTTCGGGTTCGGCCATGGTGTGGTCCCCCGGGCGGGTCGGATGGCGAAGGAGCTCGGGCGGTACTCAGGGTAGCGGCCACGGCGTCACGGGGTGCACTCGTGACACAACGTGCCATATTGGCGTGCCGTGCACAGGGGGCGATCGGCGAGGGCTTCGCCGGGCCCGAGACGGTGGCCGGCGTGATCGCGATGCTCGCCTCGGACGACGGCGCCTTCGTCACCGGCACCGAGATCCGCATCGACGGCGGCACCCACGCCTGAGGCCGGGTCAACCGGCCGCAAACACCTGTCCCGCCCGTCCCGTCCGCTGTGCCGGCCCGCTCGTTCGTGCGCGGGCGGGCGGGACGGAACTGTCCGGGTGAGCGCCGGCGTCCTCGCTTCAGCGTGCATACTTAGCCGGCACGTTCGGCACGGCCGCGCCGAGCCCGTATGCCACCGGCTCGTGGACGCGGCGAGGGGAAGACACGGGGATCACGGCCATGGGGCTGACCAGCACCACACTGCTGCTGTTCACGATCGAGATTGCACTCGTGGTGCTGGGCGCCACCGTCTGGTGGTGGCCCGCGCTCGCCGAGCGCCACTGGCGGGCCGTCCTCGGCCGGATCGGCATGCTGCTCGGCAGCCAGCTCGCGCTGCTCGCGGTGATCGGCCTGCTGGTGAACAACTACTTCTCGTTCTACAGCAGTTGGAACGACCTGCTGGGCACCGGCAAGGACGGCCCGGTCTCCGTGAAGGCCGCCGCCGCGCCCGCCGCCCCGGTCGGGGCGACCGCCGCCCCCAGCCCCAGCGCCGAGCCCGAGCCCAGCAACCTGCCGATGCTGGCCGCCGAGGAACTCGGCAAGGAACCCGTCAACACCACGGTCGGACGCGACCCGCAGAAGGTCGGCGAGATCCGCTCCGTGCGCATCCCCGGCGCGCGCACCGGCCTGAGCACCGACGGATACGTCTACCTGCCCCCGCAGTACTTCCAGCCCGGCAACGAGCAGCGGAAGTTCCCCGCGGTCATCGCCATGACCGGCTTCCCCGGCGATGCCAAGGCGCTGATCACCCGCTTCAACTACCCCGGCGTCGCGCTCGACGAGATGCGGGCCGGCCGGATGCAGCCCACCGTCCTGATCCTGATGCGCCCCTCGCCCGCGATGCCCGCCGACCCCGAGTGCGAGAACGTCCCCGGCGGACCGCAGGCCGAGACCTACTTCGCCAAGGACGTCCCGCGCGCGATCTCCGCCACCTACCGGACGGCGACCGGCCCCGCCGCCTGGGGCGTGATGGGCAACTCCACCGGCGGCTACTGCGCCGCGAAGCTCGCCATGCGGCACCCCGAGGTGTTCGCCGGCGGCGTCTCCATCTCCGGCTATCTGAAGGCCGCCGAGGACGTCACCACCGGCGACCTGTTCAAGGGCAGTCAGCAGCGCCGCGACGAGGCCGACCTGCTGTGGCGCCTCCAGCACCTGCCGATGCCCGCCACCGCGATCATGCTCAGCGGCGCCGAGAAGGGCGACGGCGACTTCCGCAAGGACGCCGACGCCTTCACCGCCGCCGCCAAGGCCCCGATGAGCACCGGCGTCGCCTCCGTCCCCGAAGGCGGCCACAACTTCACCACCTGGATCAAGCTGCTCCCCGCCGGCTTCCAGTTCCTCTCCGCCCACCTGAAGGCGTGAGCCGGGGGCCCGGGGCGGGCTCAGAACGTGGCGGGCTCAGGCCGGGGTGAGGGTGCCGGTGTGGAGTTCGCCGACCCGGCCGGTCTCGCCCTCCCAGGTCCAGAAGACCTTGACGGTGAGGGAGTTGAGGTCCATGACGTGGCTGACGGTGATGCCGCTGCGCTCGGTCCAGGAGACGAACCAGATGCCCGGGGCGATCGCCGCGGCGTGCAGCGCGACGTCCTCGTACTGGCCGGCGGACTCGCCGAGGCCCTCCCAGCGCAGCCGGGTGCCGTCCGCGGAGTAGGAGTTGCGGAAGGCCGCGCCGTTGTCGACCTGGAAAAGATAGGTGCGGCCGGCGTAGCCCGGCAGAGCGGCGGTCATGTGTGGGCGGTCCTTCGGCGGTCGGTGCGGTGGGCGGGTGCGGCCGGCGTGGCCGCACCCGCCCCAACCTATCGGACCTGGGTGGCGACCGGGGGCCCGATCAGCAGGCGAAGTCGACGCGGCGGAACGTCGCGTAGTGGTCGGCCGTGTAGTAGTCCTCGTGGAAGACCTTGCCGGTGATGATCCGTCGAGTGCCGCGGGTCGGGCTGCCCGGGGTGATCACGGTGTACTCGTGGTAATAGCCGAGCGACTTGGCGGGCAGGACGCCCTCGCGGTTCTGGAAGACGACGCCGTCCTGGGAGTACGGGAAGGGCCCGCCGGCGTCGATCAGACGGATGGTGTCACGGCCCTGGCTGGGCAGCGCCGAGTAGCAGATGTTCCCGCTGACGGCCGCGTGCGCCTCGGTGGTGGCCACGGCGGTGGGGACGAGGGTCAGCAGGCCGAGGGCGGCGACCGGGAAGACACGGTTCTTCAACGCGCGGAGAGTCATTCGCATGCCAGCAGTGTGACGCCGTGTCAGCCGCCCCCGTTGCCTTGTCGCGAACACTTCACCCGAGGGTCATGGCCGGAAAACCCGGACGACGCGCGGCGTTCCCGACACCGATTCGCGGCGCGCCGGCGCCGGACTTGTGGCGCACCGACACCGGCCGGCCCCGCGCCCTGTGGCTCTGACACATGGGTGGCCGCGCGCGCCGCCCCTAGTGTGACCTGACCCACAGTCGGACCGCCGACCGGCCGGCCACCCCCACGTGGCCGGCCCGCCGCGGTCATTCGTCAGTTGAAGGAGGACCAGGTGCGCCACCCGCTCAGGTCCGTGTTCACCGCCCTGTTGGCCGGCGCGCTGCTCGCGCTCGGCCTCGCCCCCACCCAGGCCGCCGCGGCCACCGCCGTCCCCTCCTACCTCACCCAGGAAGCCGTGTTCAACTCGCCCGGCAACGGCTGGGCGCAGGTCGAGCGCTACCGGGACGGCACGTCCGGGTTCACGCAGGAGCAGTACCCGTCCGACGGGCGCGGCGACCAGGACGGTGCGCGGGTCACGTACTTCGGCGGCGTGAAGCGTCCGTTCTCCGGCCGGTTCCTGCTGTACAGCGCGCAGGGCTGGAACACCGCCACCGGAACGCCCGTGCTGCTGGTGCACGGCGCCAACGACAACGCCGACCGGGCCTGGGCGAACCCCGGCGAGACCGGCAACTGCGGCGCGTCCAGCTGCCCGAGCACCGGCATGGCGCAGGCGCTGGCGGCGTCCGGCCACCGGGTGTTCGCGATCGGGTTCGCGCACAAGCAGGGCGACAACCTGATGCAGGCCCAGGCCGTCGGCGACGCCATCGCCGTGATCAAGGCCCGCACCGGCGCGGCCCAGGTGGACGTGGTGGCCTGGAGCAAGGGTGAGGTCGCGGCGCGGTCCTACGTCTCGTCCGTGAAGCCGAGTTGGGGACGCGCCTACGCCGGCGACGTCCGCAAACTGGTGACCCTCGGCGGCCCCAACGGCGGCCTGGACTACACCTACGCGCACGGCTGGGCGTTCTCGCTCGCCACCTGGCCGGCCTGCGGCGGCACCGCCAACGCGCCGTCCCCGCACCTCTACATGACCTGCTACGGCACCTACACCTCGCAGCCCTGCCTCGGTGTGCTGCCCACCGGCGGCTACGACTGCTTCCCCGGCCAGCGCCAACTGCTCGCCCGCTGGGACGGCCCCTACGGCGTGGACGCCACCATGCAGGACTGGTGGACCACCTACTACGGCGGCCAGGGCTTCTACACCTCCGGCCAGGGCATCCAGGCCGCGATCGACGCCGGCTCGCTGATCAAGCCGCTCCAGCAGGCGGGCGTTCCCGCCGCCGTCCCCACCTACCTGCTGGCCGGTGGCTCGGCGGACATCCCCGGCATCCTGAACGAAGGCCGCGGCCCGAGCGACGGACTGGTCTTCACCGCCAGCGCGCTGGACACCACGGGCATCGGGAAGGTCGGCGGCACCGCGCTGCTCAACGGCCTCAACCACATGGAACTGGCCTGGGGGAACGCCGCGGTGAGCCAGGTGACGGCCTGGCTGGCATGACAGCAGGGACGGCGGCACCCGCTCCGCCGCCGCCCCCGGCCGCCGGCCAACGAGCGTCCGGCAGCGCGGCCTTGCGGTCTCGGGCGTCCGCACTACAGTGCCAGGCATGACGACGTCCCTGCTTACCCTCGTCCGTGGCCACCATGCCGTTGCCGACTACCTCTGCTGGCCCGGTGAACTCGACTTCACCCGCACCGAGCACGTGGAACCGGTCCACCTGGCGAACGGCCTCACGCTGGAGCCGTTCGCCGGGGACGGCGCGGGCGGGACGTACTTCTTCTGCGGCGAGGGCGGCGAGGGGCGTCCGATCCTGTTCGCCGACTCCGAGGGCGGCGCCGCCCTCATAGCCGTCGGCCTGCCCGAGTTGCTGCGCCTGCTGCTGGCCGCACCCTGGTGGCGCGACTGCCCGAACTGCACGGCGGAGGAGAGCGAGGAGGCCGCAGCCGAGTACCTGGAGGACGAGCCCGCCCTGCTCGCCGCCCGCGAGGCCGTGGCCGCCACCCTCGGACTCAGCTACCCGACCGCCGCCGAGGCCCTCGCCCGCCTGCACGTGACCGCCACCGGCATCGGCCGCGAATTCGACCTGATCCACACACCCGAGGGCACGGCGTACCGGATGCTGATCGGCTGAGACGCTCGGCGGTGCCGGTGCGCTGCCTGCGGGAGTGAACACCCGGGTCGGCGCCCACGGGCTGGAAAGTGAGAGAGTGCCTCGTGCCCAAGAGACAGTCACGCGTCGGCCTGATCGACCTCCTGCTGTTGCTCGTGGCAGCCGTCTGGGGCTCCACCTACCTGGCAGCGAAGGAACTCGTCACACCCGCCACGGTTGTTGCCGTCCTCGCGCTGCGGTTCCTGGTCACCGCGGTGGCCATGCTGCCGCTCGCCATGCGCAGACTGCGTGGTGCCGGCCGGGACGAGATCGTCACCGGAACGCTCCTCGGCGTCATCCTCGCGGTGATCTTCCTGTTCGAGACCTTCGGCATCGCCCACACCACCGCGACCAACGCCGGGCTCATCATCAGCCTGACCATTGTGATGACCCCGCTGCTGGAGAGCGCCATGAGCCGCTCGTGGCTGCCCGCCGGGTTTTTTCTGGCCGCGGCCATGGCGGTGGCCGGTGTCGCCCTGCTGGCCTCGCGCAGCGGTCTGCACGCCCCGACGCTCGGCGACTGGCTGATCCTGGCCGCGGCGGCCGTCCGGGCCGTGCACATCACCGTGATGCACCGACGGTCGGCCCGGAAGGCCTACGACTCGTTCAACCTGACCTTCCTCCAGATGGCGACGGCCGCAGTGCTGTTCTGCCTGGCGGGCCCGCTGGCCGGCGACTCCGCCTTCGCGCTGGCCGCGCGGCTCGGACCCGTGCAGTGGGTCGACCTGCTCTACCTCGCGCTGATCTGCACGGTGTTCGCGTTCTTCGTCCAGATGTGGGCGGTCCGCACCACGTCGCCGTCCCGGGTCAGCCTGCTGCTCGGCACCGAACCCGTGTGGGCACTCCTGGTGGGCGTCCTCCTGGGCGGGGACCACATCGGACCCTACGGGGCCGCAGGCGCGGCTCTGATCATCATCGGCGCGAGTTGGGGGCAGCGCATCGAACGCCGACACCGGGAAGGCGAACAGGGCCACCCCGCAACGGATTCCGGGTCGCCGGACCACGACTGCGCCGACCGGCAGTTCGCGCATCCGGCCTGACCTGCGAGCTCCGCCAACAGGCCGATGCGCCCGGCCGGTTGGTGTGAGCGCGGAGGGGAATTCAGGCCGAGGGCTGCACGAAGACCTGCTCGCCCTCCCCGTGCGGTTCCTCGAAGCCGGACAGGTAGCGGTCGAACAGCGGCTCGTCCACGGTGACGCAGTTGGCACCCTGCTCGGCGTTGCGAACTGCCAGGCGGCGCTTCAGGGTTGCCGGCGACGGTGCCAGCCGCGAGGGTTCGGGCCCGGGTCCTGTCGAACGGTGGACAACCCTGCCGCGCACGACGGGGCGCGAGCTGCGTGACGCGGCCCGCCGGCCCGACCTGACCTGCGTCCAGCGCCAGGATGCGCGAGGACCGGGGCCTGCCCGAGGACCGGTGCGAGGGGAGAGGACGGAGGAGGCCTTCAACGCGCGCTTCGAATCGTCCCGGGGCGAAACTGCCGCGCCTGCGGCCTGCTCGCGCTCCCGGTGAGCTCTTCTGACCGGAGATCAGCCGACCGCAAGCCCGATCGCGAGGCCGATGCCGACCAGGATCAGCACGCACGCGAGGAGGCTCACCATCAGCGCCGACTTCACCACCCGCGGAATGGTGCGCGGGTCCTTCTTCTCGAGCGTGTTCCGGGCCCTGAGCCGGACGTACCAGGTGAACCAGCGGAGCCACCGCTTGTCGTCCTTCTGCAGGGCCTTCGATTTGGTGGCGACAAGGGGGCGGGTGACGGCGAGCACCTTGCGCCAGAGTGGGCTGTCGGCCGCCGAGGCCGGTTTGCCCTTGTCGGTGTTGCCCAGCAGCGCGATTGCCGAGCAGATGACGGCCCTCAGGCCGGCCTTGCCCTGGTCGGTTTTGAGAATCCGCCCCAGCAGCTCCGTGTCCGTTGTGGTCCGGAGCTCCTCGAGATTGTGCTCCAGCTGGTCCTTGACGGAGACCTCGGCCGCCCGATCCTGGGCCTCTGCTTCCTGGTCCTCGGTCTGCGCTTCGGTCTGCGCTTCGGTCTCCGCTTCGAGGATGGCGAGGTGGAGCCGCTCCTCCCAGTCCAGGCGTTCCTCGCGGGAGGGGACGAGCAGGGAGAGCAGGTGGTGGGCGGCGTCGAGCCGGCCCCAGACGAAGTCGGAGCGGCGCCATTTGTGGTTGATGAAGGCGCCGAAGTGCTGGAAGCGGATGCCGTAGAGCTTCCGGTCGCCGAGATCGGCGAACCGGTCGACGTTGAACACCGGACTCATGTTGTCCGGGCCGAGCCGCAGGAATTCGAATGCCGGCGTGAGCGGCCCGGCGGCCTTCGACGGGGGTGCGTACATCCTGGTGACCACTTCGACCGCCAGACAGTCGTGCACGACGTCCTCGGGACCTTCCCAGTGGCCGAGGCCGGCCTGCCCGGTCACATAGGCGAACCGTCTGCACGCCTGCAAGACGAGTGCGCCGACCGTGGCCGGGACGTTCAGCTCGTCGAAGACACGGCCGAGGAGCTCGCTCAGTTCCAGGTTCGACAGCTCCAGCCCCGGCCGGTATTCGTCCCGGATCCGGTTTCTGGCGGCCTTTGTGACGGCGAGCGCGCGGCGCTGTTGCTGGCTGATGTCGGTCGCGCCGACGAGCAGTGCGCGCTGTCCGTCGGGATCCGCGCGCAGCTCCTCGGAGTCGAGGCACTGCTGGAGGTAGCCGCCGAGGGTCTCGAAGAGCCGTTCGGCGGTGATGATTCCCCAGGGCCATTTGGACATGTCGGGGTTGTTGATGTCCTGGCTCGGCCACCGCGGGCTCCAGTTGGGGTTCTCCCCGAGGATCCGACCGAGCTCGTCGGAGTCCGCCTCCGGTACGGTGACGAGCGAGGTCACCGTGCCCACCTCGGCGAGCCGCTGGCGGGTCTCCCAGAGCGCTGCGCTGGCCCGGCTCAGCCGGTACTCGCCGAGCATCGTCTCGGCCGCTTCCCGCACGTAGTCGCGGAGAGCCGGGTCCCTGCTCATCCGGTTGAACAGATTCAGCTGTGTGCCGCGAACGCTTGTCCCGAGCCGGGTCGACAGCTCCTGCGTCCCGGACCGGAAGTCCGCCTCCCGCGGGTACTGCAGCGCGTTGAAGGCCGAGGTGACGAAGGAGACGTCACCGCAGGGCGACTGTCCCGCCGTCTTCACCGACTCCAGGCCGACCGAAGGGGTCACGTAGACGACCACCCGGCGCACCCGCTGGTCCCGTCGACGTTCGGTGATCGCCTCGAGAACCGGGCCGAACGGGGCGTTGTTGAGCACACCGCCGTCGATCACGCAGCTCGCCGGAGCCTCGGAGACGCGAGCGGGGAGCTCGCGGAAGTGGACCATCGGCGTCTCGTCGACCGGCGGGAAGGCCACCGGATAGCCGGCGCTCGCCCGCGCCGCCTGAACCAGCGCGTCGTTGTTCACCGAGCGGAAGTCACAACGGCTGTCGGGGGCGAAGCCCATCGTGCCGTCGTCCAGCTTCCGGAAGACTCCCGCGTCCTTGTCGTGCTGGAACCGGTACACGCGCCGGTGGTCACGGACGTCGAACTGGCTGCCGAAGCCGTCCTTGAAGGTGCGCGCCCGGCCGTCCAGCGAGGTGGCCGTCATGAAGAGGGCGATCGGCTGATCGTCCGCTTCGCCCCCGGGCATTGCCTTCAGCTGCGTTTTGATCTTCTCCTCGAAGAAGGTGCCGTCGAGCAGGCTCTGCGGGGAGGGCGATTTCACCAGCTCCGGCAGCGAGGCGGCCTCCTCCCACACCTTGCGCAGCGAGCCCAGGTCCGTACTACGGCCGATCGCGGTGGCCAGCAGGAGCCCGTTGAGGCCGCCGGCCGAGGTGCCCGAGACGATGTCGATCACCACCCGGGCATTCGCCCTCGCCGCGTCGGTGATCTGCTGCCAGATCTCGGCCACCTTCCGGTCGGGCGGGGAGATCGATTCATCGGGTTCGTCGGCAGAAGCGCGGCGCAGCAGGTCGAGCTCGTGCGTGACACCGCCCATCCAAACCGCGAGGCTGACGCCGCCGTTCATCACCAGGGCCAGCCGGACCTCTTCCTTCAGCGCCATGTCTCGCACCGTAGATCGGCGGCCTCCGGGCCGCTCCCGCAGCGCCGGCCGGTTGGTCCACCCGGTCCAGCGCGCGGGCACGGTGAAGACTCACCTCACCTCACCTCGGGCGGCTGCCGGCCAAGCTCGCGGCCCACGACCGGGCCCAACTGGTCGTCGCCGCCCACGAGTCGGGGCCGGTGCAGGCGCGGGCCGTCAGAGTGCCGCGCCGAGGCGGGCCGCGACGGACTGCATCAGGGGGACCAGGCCGGCGGGGCCGGACTGGGCTTCGAGGGAGTGGATGCGGGCCTCGGGGCCGGAGACGGAGAGCGCGGTGGGGGTGGGGGCGCCCGGGACGGCCACGGCGAGGCAGCGGACGCCGATCTCCTGCTCCTGGTCGTCCACCACGTAGCCGGACTCGCGGGCGGTGGCGAGGTGGGCGAGCAGGACGGCGGGGTCGGTGATGGTGTGCGGGGTGTGGGCCTGGAGCGGGCCGGGGCCGAGCAGGGCGCGGGCCTCGTCCTCGGGGAGCTGGGCGAGCAGTGCCTTGCCGACGCCGGTGCAGTGCGGCTGGGCGCGGCGGCCGACCTCGGTGAACATCCGCATGGAGCGCCGGGACTGGACCTGGCCGACGTAGACCACCTCGCAGCCCTCCAGGACGGCGAGGTTGGCGGTTTCGCCGGTGGCTTCCATGAGTTCGGCGAGGAACGGGCGGGCCCAGGAGCCGAGCAGGCGGTTCGCGGTCTCGCCGAGCCGGATCAGGCGCGGGCCGAGGGTGTAGCGGCGGGCGGAGTCCTGGCGGACGTAGCCCTGGGCGAGCAGGGTGCGGACCAGGCGGTGGATGGTCGGCATCGGCAGGCCGGAGGCGGCGGAGAGCTCGCTGAGGGTGGCGATGCCGCCGGTGTCGGCGAGGGCTTCGAGGAGCAGGAAGGCGCGTTCGACGGACTGCACCGAGCCGGTGGTGCGTTCGGTGGGGCTGCTGGCCACGGGGCGGTTCCTTCGTCGGTGGACTTCGCGCGACCTCTCAACGGAGCGTTGAAATTCTGCATCGCGGAAACTAATCTCCACTCTACAGAATGGAACAGCGCACCGGCCCGAGGGGAGTGCCACCCATGGCAGCAGATCAGGGTTCCACTGTTCCGGGAACGGTGGTCGCGGGCCCGCCGGTGGAGCGCGCCGAGGAGGTGCTCACCCCGCAGGCGCTGGCGTTCGTCGCGGGCCTGCACCGCGCGTTCGACGGCCGGCGCCGGGAGCTGCTGGCCGCACGTGCGGCGCGCCGGGCCGAGATCGCCCGCACCGGCACCCTCGGCTTCCGGCCGGAGACGGCGGCGATCCGCGCCGCCGAGTGGCAGGTCGCGACCGCGCCGCGCGCCCTGACGGACCGCCGGGTGGAGATCACCGGCCCGACCGACCGCAAGATGACCATCAACGCGCTGAACTCCGGCGCCCAGGTGTGGCTCGCCGACTTCCGGTGAAGGTCCGGGCCGACAAGGAGCGGGAGGCGGGCGGCGGCTTCGACGGCTCGTGGGTCGCCCACCCCGACCTGGTGCCGGTGGCGCGCGAGTGCTTCGACGCGGTGCTCGGCGAGCGGCCGCACCAGAAGGAGAATCCCGGTCCGGTGGCGGAGGTGACGGCGCAGGAGCTGCTCAACGTGGCCGGAGCGGGCGGCAGTTGTACGTCCACGGGGCTGTGCAACGCCGTTCAGGTCGGCCTCCGGTACATCGAGTCGTGGCTGCGCGGAACGGGCGCGGTCGCCATCTTCCAGCTGATGGAGGATGCCGCCACCGCCGAGATCTCCCGCTCGCAGATCTGGCAGTGGATCCACAACGGCGTGGTGCTCGCCGACACGGGCGAGAAAGTGACGGCCGAGCAGGTGCGACGGCTGCTGGCGGAGGAACTCGCCGGGTTGCGGGCGGAGGCGGTCGCCGGGCGGCGGTGGGAGGAGGCCGCCGCGCTGTTCGAACAGGTGGCGCTCGGTGAGGAGTTCCCGGAATTCCTCACGCTGCCGGCCCTCGCCCTGCTCGACTGAGCCCAGGCCGATGCGGCGGCGGAAAACCCAGGTGCGGGCGGGGGCGGCGGACGGCTAAGGTCGTTCTCGTCCAGGTGCGCAGGCAGGGGTTACTTCCACTTGTAATGGGCAGGTCGCGGGTTCGAGTCCCGCCGCCGGCTTTCGGGCCGGTGTAGCTCAGTCGGTAGAGCAGCTAATGTCACCTCCGCCGCTTCTGTTCTCTGGACACCGAACTTCAGAACGACTGCCACCTCCCGGTGCGCAGACGCCGGTTACTTCCTCCAAAGAACTCCACCGGCGCCACCTTTGATCTCGGGAGGGCAACCGCGCCGGGGCGTCCGGTGCGCAGGCGGGGGTTACTTCCGGATCCGGAGGTTCCGGGTTCGAGTCCCGGCCGACCGTGCGCGAGCACGGCCGGTAGCTCAAGGGAAAGAGCACCGGACTGCTACCTCCGCCGAGGCCGGTCCGCGCGACCGGCAATTCTCGGACGCCCCGGTTCGGCCTGCCCGCCCGCAGGAGGAGTCCGCCATGTCCCGCTTCAACTTTCGCCGTTCGAAGAAGACCGCCCCCGTCGGCCCGAGCTCGCCCGTCGCCACGACCGGGCAGCTCACCGTCAACCACCAGGGCGGGCCGGGACACCTGCGCGACGAGAAGTCCGAACTCTTCCTGCTGGCGGTCGCCAACCTGGTCGGCCAGGACACCTTCTACGAGCACGGCGGCGACCGCGACGACCGCTACACCGCCCTGGTGCGCTCGCTCGCCGTCAGCGACCCCGAGTGGACGCTCGGCCTGCTGCGCTGGCTGCGCCACGGCGCCGCGATGCGCACCGCCTCGCTGGTCGGCGCCGCCGAGTTCACCCGCGCCCGGCTGGACGCGAAGCTCCCCGGCCACTCCCGGCAGGTGATCGACGCCGTCCTGCAGCGCCCCGACGAGCCCGGCGAACTGCTCGCCTACTGGACGTCCCGGTACGGGCGCGCGCTGCCCAAGCCCGTCAAGCGCGGCGTCGCGGACGCCGTCGGCCGGCTCTACAACGGGCGGGCGCTGCTCAAGTACGACACCGCCACCAAGGGCTTCCGGTTCGGCGACGTACTGGAGCTCACCCACCCGGCGCCGCACCCCCAAAAGCCGTGGCAGAGCGAGCTGTTCCGGTACGCGCTGGACCGGCGGCACCGCCCCGAGAGCGCCGTCCCGCCGGCCGGTGACGCCCTGCTGACCGCGCACCACGCACTGATGGCCGTGCCCGTCGCCGAGCGCCGCGCGCTGGTCACCGGCCCCGACGGCGCGCAGCGCCTGGCCGAGGCCGGCCTGACCTGGGAGGCGCTGGCCGGCTGGCTCCAGGGCCCGCTGGACGCCGCCGTCTGGGAGGCCGTCATCCCGTCCATGGGGGCGATGGCGCTGGTGCGCAACCTGCGCAACTTCGACCAGGCCGGGGTGTCGGACGAGGTCGCCGAGCAGGTCGCCCGGCGGATCTCCGACCGGGGCGAGGTCAAGCGTTCGCGCCAGTTCCCGTTCCGCTACCTGGCCGCGTACCGGCACGCGCCGTCGCTGCGCTGGGGCCATGCGCTGGAGACGGCGCTGAAGCACTCGCTGGCCAACGTCCCCGCGCTGCCCGGTCGTTCGCTGATCCTGGTGGACCGCTCCGTCTCGATGTTCGACCGCCCGAGCGCGCAGACCCAGCTCAACCGGGCCGACACCGCCGCCGTGTTCGGCACCGCCCTCGCCCTGCGGGCGGCCGACGCGGACCTGGTCGAGTTCGGGACGGGCAGCCGGGCGATCCCGCTGAAGGCCGGGGACGCGGTGCTCAAGGTGCTGGACCGGTTCGGCAACCTCGGCGGCACCGACACCGCCGGCGCCGTTCGCCAGCACTACCGCGGCCACGACCGGGTGGTGATCGTCACCGACGAGCAGGCGTACGGGAGTTACTCGCACGACCCGCTGGAGTCCGTCCCCGCGCACATCCCCGCCTACACCTGGAACCTGGCCGGCTACCGCCCCGGTCAGGCGCCGTCCGGCGCCGCGAACCGCCACACCTTCGGCGGCCTCACCGACGCCGCGTTCCGGCTCGTCCCGCTGCTGGAGGCCGGGCAGGACGCCGGCTGGCCGTGGGAATGACCACCCCTCACTCCGCGCGCCGGCGCCGGTAGTACGCGAAGGTCAGCGCCAGGAGAAGCGGACCCCACAGCGTCAAGGGGAGCGTGGCCACTGCCGCAAGCGCCTTCCACCAGCCGTTGGAGTACTCGACGAGAGGGACTCCGCCGAGATGGAGGAAGGCCAGCGGCAGCGGGTCCCACAGCACGACCAGGCCCAGCCCGCCCAAGGCGGCCGGGACGATCGCCGCGAACGGCGGGACGCGCCGGCCGCCGATCAACGGGAGCCAGGCCGGGGCCACTTCACCCCACCTGGCCACCAGGCCGAAGGAGAGGTAGGCGAGCCCCTCGGAGAGGACGCTGAGCCCGAAGACGTACAGGATCACCCACCAGTGCCAGGTCTGGTGGACCTCGTAGACCTGGCCCATCTCGAAGTCGAACGCGAACGGCAGCCGCCAGATGCACGACGGCAGCACGGCCAGCGGTATCAACCGGGCCGAGCGGACGGCCCATGGGGGCACCGGCCGGGCGGTGCCACCAAGCCTGGGGGACGGGTGAAGCAGCTCGAATCGCATGCCTCGATCCTCCCGGCCCGGTCGGTGCCGGGGATCGGCCCGAGGGAGTGTCGGATGCTCGCCCGCGCGAGGGAGATCGAGTCCTCCGCCAGGTGGACGGCCGCAGCGCCTTCTCGGCCTCAGGAACCAGCCCTGCTGGCGGTGGCCGGTCCGGGGGTGCCTTCGGCGGCGGTCCGTCAGTCTCCCGAGAAGCCGAACACGCCGAAGTGGGAGGTCTCCTCGCCGGTGTAGAGCACCACGAACCGCCCCGTCCACCGCATGCCCGCCTCCGCGGGCAGCTCGGTGCCCTCCATCGCCCGCCGGTACTGCTCGACACTCGGCCGGTCGGTACCGAAGTGGTGCAGCAACCGCGCATGCGGCAGCGGCCGGACCGTCCCCAGGTCGTCGTACCCCGCCGGTTCGTCGCTGACCAGCACCGCCTTGGGAATGTCCAGGATCGAGTGAGTGCCCTCCTCACCCATGAACTCCTCGTCCTCCCACAGCTCCTCGATCGACTCGTACTCCCCGGCCCCGACCCACCCGCTCCCCGCGAACACCTCCTCGTGCAGCGCGTTCAAGGTCTTCTGCGGAGTCCCCCGGTAGGCCGTCAGGTACTCCCAGCTGCTGGCGCCCATCTGCATGCTCCTCAACTCGTCACAGGCTCCGAACGGCCCGGACGCTACCGCAGGCGACCGACAGGCCGGGGCAGTGCCCGGCCCGGCGACCGGGAATCGGTGGGAGTTACGAGTAGCGCTCGAAGAGGGCCAGGAGGTACTCCTCCAACCGGCTCGCCAGCAGGGCAGGGGTCAGATCCGGGCGGCCGAGCTCCCGCCAGGGGAGGGCGACCTTCTCGGCGTCCGGGGCGAAGGCCAGGGCGTCGATCAGCCGCCAGTACAGATGCGCCGCCCGGTCCTCGTCGAGCCGTCCTCCGGCGGCGGCGTACCGGTCCGCGAAGCTCATTCCCAGCGGGACACCGTGGAGCAGCGCCAGCGCCGTCGAGCAGTGGGCGACGTCCAGGTCGGCCGGGCCCCAGGACGTCTCCACCCAGTCCACGACACCGCTGATGCGGGCATCCTCGCCGACACCTTCGAACAGGACGTTGCCCGGGTGGAAGTCCCGGTGCAGAAAACACGGCCGGTGGGCCGGCGGATCCTGCCGGATGACCTCGACGGCCCGCTGCCAGAGCTCCGGCCGCGCCGAAGACTCGGGCAACCGCACCCGGTCCGGGGCGGTCCACGCCTGCCAGGTCCGCGGCCTCGTCTCCGGCGAGACCTCGACCCGGTGGATGCGCAGCAACTGCTCGGCCAACAAGTCGGCACGGTGCTCGGCGCCCTGGTCGTCCACCGTGACGGCTCCCGGCAGCAGCGACATCAGCAGCGACGGGTGGTCGCAGGAGGCCGCCGTCGAATCCGCGTCCACCAGCGCCGCCGCAGGGACGTCCGTGCCGTCGAGCAGGCGGAGGATCGTGGCCTCGCGCGACAGCAGGCCGTCCGCGTGCTGGACGAAGAACGGCTTGACGAACGAACGCAGCACCAGCGCCCGCCGACCTTGCGGTCCGACGATGCTCAGTCGGCGCATCTCCGAGGTCCAGCCGCCGCGCAGGCGTGCGACACCTTCGATCCGCTCCCCGGCGCCGAGCCGCTGCTCCACCCACGACCTGGTGAGGGCCCAGCCGTGCTCCTCAAGACCGCCACCGACCCGCTCCGCGCCCGCACTCGTGACCATGCGTCGAGGCTATCGGCATCGCGGTCCTCCGGTGTCGATCTCGGGATATCCCGTCAAGGGCAGGCGAGTTGACCGGAAGGGCTCGGGCGGCCCCACCGGCGGGCCGACGGCGTCAGCGGGCTCGTGGACCGCCTCCACGGGAGGCGAGGTCGCGGGCCGCGGCGGCGCAGGTGCGGGCGAGGTGGGTCTCGTCGGCGGTGGTGAGGTGGTCGTGTTCGACGACGGGGGCGCCGTTGACGAGGAGGGTGGTGAGTGGGGGGAGGGCGCCGAGGACGAGGGCGGCGACGGGGTCGGCGATGCTGGAGTGGAGAAGGCCGTCGATCTTCCAGAGGGCGAGGTCGGCGAGTTTGCCCGGTTCGATGGAGCCGATCTCGTGCTGGCGGCCGAGGACTCTCGCGCCGCCCATGGTGGCCAGGCGCAGGGACTGGCGGACGGTCAGGGCGTCGGGGCGGCCGGCGAGGCGGTTGATCAGGAGGGCGTTGCGCAGTTCGGTGCCGAGCTGGCCGGATTCGTTGGAGGCGGTGCCGTCCACGCCGAGGCCGACCGGAACGCCGGCCGCGAGCATGTCGGGGACCCGGGCGATCCCGGCGGCCAGGCGGGCGTTGGAGGACGGGCAGTGGGCGACGCCGGTGCCGGTCTCGGCGAACTTGGCGAGGTCGGAGTCGGTCAGGTGGACGCAGTGCGCCATCCAGACGTCCTCGCCGAGCCAGCCCGTGGACTCGAAGTAGTCGGTGGGGCCCATGCCGAAGAGCTGCCGGCAGAAGCGCGCCTCCTCGGCGGTCTCGGAGCCGTGGGTGTGCAGCCGCACGCCCTTGCGGCGGGCCAACTCGGCGGAGCGGGACATGAGTTCGGTGGAGACGGAGAAGGGCGAACAGGGCGCCAGGGCGATCTGCAGCATCGAGCCGAAGCCCGCGTCGTGCCACCGGTCGATCGCGGCCTCGGAGGCGGCGAGGATCTCGTCGGTGTCCTCCACCGCGTGGTCGGGCGGCAGGCCGCCGTCCTTCCGGCTGCGGTCCATCGACCCGCGCAACGCCGTGAAGCGGAGGCCGAGTTGCCGGACGGCCTCGATGGACGCGCCGAGCAGGTCGCCGGCGCCGCGCGGGAAGACGTAGTGGTGATCGGCGGCCGTGGTGCAGCCCGACTTGAGCAGCGCCGCCGCCGAACCCAGGGTCGCGGCGTGCATCAACTCGGCGTCGATCCGCGCCCAGGTCGGGTACAACGCCACCAGCCAGTCGAACAGGATGTCGTTCTGGGCCAGCCCGCGGGTGAGCCACTGGTAGAAGTGGTGATGGGTGTTGACCAGCCCCGGGGTGAGCAGGTGCCCCTCGCCGTCGATCCGCCGCGCCACGTCGGCGAGCCCGCCCGGCGCGGGCCCGTCGCCGACCGACTCGACGGTGTTGCCGAGGACGACGACGTGCCCGCGCGCGTACTCGGTGCCGTCGGCATCGACGGTGGCGATCGCGGCGTTCTCGATCACGATCCGCCGGTCTGCTGCGCCCGGGGGCCGCACAGGCATGAGAACTCCAGGAGAGAGTCGGCGAGTTGTCAGGAGACGGGGATGACCGGGGTGACGCCCTCGCGGTGCACGGTGCCCTCGATCAGGCCGTACATCCGGTCGGCGGCGAAGTAGACCTCGTTCTCGTTCTTGAGCCCGAACGGCGCCAGATCGACCAGGAAATGGTGCTTGTTGGGCAGCTCCAGCCGGACCTCGTCCACCTCGGCCCGATGGTCCAGCACCCTGGTGCCCATCGCGTGCAACGTCTGCTGCAAGGAGTACGAGTAGGTGTCGGCGAACGCCTCCAGCAGATGCCGCCTGACCTCCTGGTACGAGTCGTTCCACCCCGGCTGCTCCTGCCCGTCGCGGCCGTCGAAGCCGAACGCCCACCGGGCCGTCACCTGGGTGGCCAGGATCCGGTCGTAGGCCTCCTGGAGGGTGGTGTAGCGGTCCTTGAGGTACCCCCAGAACTCCGAGTCGGTGGTGTTCATCACCACCAGGTCCCTGAGCCCGGAGATCACCCGGAACCGCTCGCCGTCGTACACCACCTCGGTGGTGCGCACCTCCTGCCCGGCGCGGACGAAGGAGTGGCCGGACTCCGCCGAACTACCGGACGCGGAAGGGGAGTTGGCGACCGGGATCCGGTTCCAGGCGTACTCCTCGATCCGGATCCGGGCGCTGCGCACCACGCCGCGTTCGGTGTTCTCCACGAAGTGCCGGGCCAGCAGGGCGGCGAAACCCTCGGCGGACTCGATGCCGTGCTGCTTGGCGAACGCGTACACGGTGTTCTTGGTGCTGTCGGTGGGCAGGCAGTTGGCGTTCGAGCCGGTCCGGTGGACGTCCTCGAAATCGCCGCGCAGCGAGACCGAGACGTTCAGGTCCTTGATCTCGTGGCGGGTGGAGTCGCGGCGGACCCGGACGATGCGGTTCTCCGCCTTGCCGTACTGGTTCTGCCCGAGCACGTGGGTCATGACGTGTCTCCTCAGTGGTGGGCCCGGCCCAGGGCGCTGTCCGGCCGGACAGGCCCTAGCTGCCGCGGTAGACCGAGTAGCCGAAGGGGTTCAGCAACAGCGGTACGTGATAGTGGAGTTGGTCGGGTGCGACGATGAAGACGACCGAGACCTCGGGGAAGAACGGCTGCTGTCCCGACCCGGCCCGGTACGTCGCGGTGTCGAACAGCAGCCGGGCGACCGAGCCGCCCGCCACGGCCGGCAGGTCCGCGGCCCGGCCGTCGGCGTCGGTGGCGCAGGCGCCGAGCAGCTGCCAGCCGTCCTCGGTGCGTACGGCCAGTTCGACCGGAACGCCCCCGGCCGGGCGGCCGAGGCTGGTGTCGAGCACGTGGGTGGAGATGCCGGCCATGGACACATCCTTATGGGCAGCGGGTATGCGGCGGGTAGGCGGCGGGTGTCAGGTGGAGAGCAGCCGGTCGAGGCGGAGCTCGTTGATCTCGCGCAGTTCCCGGCGGACGGTCCCGGCCTCGGTGACGGCGTCGTGCGGCAGCCGCTCGCGCAGGGCGGCGAGCAGGTCGGCCGCCGTGCGTCCGCTGGCGCGGATCAGGAAGAGGTGGCCGAACTTCGCCTCGTACGCGGCGCCCGCGGCCGCCAACTCCGCCAGTACGGACGGCTCGGCGCCCCGGACGCCGGACTGCTCGCGCGCGGACGCGGCGTCGCCGGCCCCGGGCGCGCCGATCCGGGCGTGGCCGGCCAGCGCCGCGTGCAGCTCGGCCACCGACAGCTGCGCCGTGGCCTTCGCGTTGGCGGCCAGCAGCTCCGCGCGGTCGGACCAGGGGCGGGAGGCGGCGACGGCGGCGGCCCAGGCCGGGCTGGGACAGATCTCCAGCAGGGTACTTCGCAGTTCGGCGGGATCGAGGGAAGCCAGTGCGGCCAGTGCGGCGGGTGGCTCGGTCACGGAGGGGCCTCCTGGATTCGGTGCCACCCCGACAAGCTAGAGCGAGCCCCGAGGGCCGTCAACGCTTTGTTGAACTGTTGCTGTGGCGGCGGTGGGCGGCGGTGCCTGACGGATCAGGACTTCTCTTGCCGGTTCAGGTAGTTGTACACGGTGAACCGGCTGACACCGAGCGCCGACGCGACGGTCTCCACCCCATGGCGGACGGTGAACGCGCCGCGTTCCTCCAGCAGGGCGACCACCCGCTGCTTCTCCACGCGGTCCAGCTCGGCCAGCGGGCGGCCGTCGAACTGGCGGGCCATCTCGGCCAACAGCCGCTCCAGCGCGCTGCCCAGGTGCGGCAGCCGTACCGCGACGGCCGGTGCGCCGTCCCACTCCAGGACGAGGTCCTCGGCCCGCGCCTCGGCGAGCTCGACGGCGGTGGCGCCGACCGCCTCCAGCAGCGGCTTCAGGGCCGCGGTGAGCGGGTGGTCGGGGGCGTCGTTCACGGCGTGCTTCCTTCGTCGGGCGTCCTCGGTGGGCCGGGTGCGGCCGGGGCCGGGTCGTCGGCCAGCACGCTGACCTGGAGCGAGATCCGGCTCGCGCCGACCGCGAGGGTCTCCCGCAGCAGCCGGGTGACGGCGGCCAGCGCCTGCTCGGCGTCCCCCTCGGCGCTGGTGCCGAACGGCCCCACCGAGACGGCCAGGCCGGCCTCTTCGGCCGCCCGGCGGGCGGTGGCGGCGTGCTCGGGGAAGCCGTCCAGTTGGAACGGTTCGGTCGTGAACTCCACCATCAGTCGCACGTGTTCACCTTATCGAGCGAGCGTCCGGCCGATGGTCGGACGAGACGATTGGATGGAGGTTCAGTGGCGTTCAGCTTTCGGATGGTGGAATTCCGGTGGCGAACTCGGGGTGCTGCCGCTGTTGGCGTGGGCGGACCATGACGGTGAGCCGGGGCGAGCCGGGCGTGGGCGACTGGCCGTTGACCGCCCGACAGCCCCAAGTCTCCTACAGGGAGCGGACCTTGTCGGCCGCGCCGCATTGACGGTCGATCGGGCCGGTCCTACGCTCCCAGAACTCTGCCGACGCTCGGAGGCCCCTGATGCCCCTCGGTGATGATCTGCTGATCCGCTCGCGGCGGGTGGTGCTGCCGGAGGGGGAGCGGGCCGCCGATGTGCTGGTGCGCGGCGGGCGGATAGAGCGGGTCGCCGCGTACCGGACGCTGCCGGCGGGCGGCCGGGAGATGTCCGACCTCGGTGAACTCGCGCTGCTGCCGGGCTTGGTAGACACCCACGTGCACATCAATGAGCCGGGGCGGACCGAGTGGGAGGGCTTCGCCTCCGCGACCAGGGCCGCGGCGGCCGGTGGGGTCACCACGCTGATCGACATGCCGCTGAACTCCGTCCCGCCGACCACCACGGTCGAGGGCCTGGCCGTCAAGCGGAAGGCCGCCGAGGGCAGCATCTGGGTGGACGCGGGGTTCTGGGGCGGGGCGGTGCCCGGCAACACCAGTGGGCTCGAATTGCTGTACCGGGAAGGGGTGTTCGGGTTCAAGTCCTTCCTCGCCCCGTCCGGCGTGGCGGAGTTCCCGCACCTGGCCACGCCCGCCGACCTCGCGGCCGCCCTCACCGAACAGGCCCGGCTCGGCGCCCTGGCCATCGTCCACGCCGAGGACCCGGCGGTGCTGGACGCCGCCCCGCACGTCCCCGGCGTCCGCTACCGCGACTTCCTGGCCTCCCGGCCCGAGCGAGCCGAGACCGCCGCCGTCGCCGCGCTGCTGGCGTGCGCCCGCCGCACCGGCGCCCGGGTGCACCTGCTGCACGTCTCCTCCGCCGCCGTACTGCCACTGCTGCGCCGGGCCCGCGCGGACGGGGTGCAGGTCACCGCCGAGACCTGCCCGCACTACCTGACGCTGGCCGCCGAGCAGGTCCCCGACGGGGGCACCGCGTTCAAGTGCTGCCCGCCGATCCGGGGCGCGGCCAACCGGGAACTGCTCTGGCAGGCGCTCGCGGACGGGGAGTTCGCCGCCGTGGTCTCCGACCACTCGCCGTCCACGCCGGAGCTGAAACTGCCGGGCGGGAGTGGGGACTTCGCGTCCGCGTGGGGTGGCATCGCATCCCTCCAGCTGGGCCTGCCCGCCGTGTGGACGCAGTCCCGGCGGCGCGGGCACTCGCTGGCGGACGTGGTGCGCTGGATGGCCGCCGGCCCCGCCGCGCTGGTCGGTCTGAGCGGCACCAAGGGCGCCATCGCGCCCGGCTGCGACGCCGACCTGGTGGCCTTCGACCCGGATGCCGAGTTCACCGTCCACCCCGAACGGCTGCACCACAAGAACCCCGTCACCCCGTACGCGGGCCGTCCCCTCGTCGGGCAGGTCCGCCGCACCTGGCTGCGCGGGCGGCCGGTCGATCCCGCCGGAGCGCCGCACGGCCGGCAGCTCGTTCGTGGTTGAACTCGCCTGGGAGGAGAGTCGGTTGAGCACGGATCGGCAGTTCACCGAGTTGCTCGACCTGGCCTCCCGGCCGCTCGGCGCGGGCGTGATCGCCACCAACGAGGACACCTTCGCCGACGCCGAGAACCTGCTGGTCACCGCATCCCCCGAGTTCCGTCCGCACACCTTCGGGCACAAGGGCCAGATCATGGACGGCTGGGAGTCCCGCCGCCGACGCGGCGTCAGCGCCGAACAGCCGCACCCCGGCGAGGAGGACCACGACTGGGTGATCGTCCGGCTGGGCGCGGCGGGCGTGGTGCGGGGCGTGGTCGTGGACACCACGCACTTCACCGGAAACCACCCCGAGACGGCGTCCGTGCAGGCCGCGTCCGTCCCCGGCCACCCCTCGCCCGCGGAGGTCGCCGCCGCGCGGTGGACCGAGATCGTCCCGCGCACGCCGCTGCGCGGCGACACCGCGCACGCGTTCCCGGTCGCCGATCCCGTGCGCTACACCCACGTCCGGCTGAACATCTGGCCCGACGGCGGCGTCGCCCGGCTCCGGGTGCACGGCGAAGTCCTGCCCGACCCACGGGAGTTGACCGGTCTGACCTTCGACCTGGCCGCGCAGGAGTACGGCGGCGCCGCCGAGGACGCCTCCGACCGGTACTACTCCTCCCCGCACCACCTGAACGCCCCCGGCCGCCCCGCCGTGATGGGCGACGGGTGGGAGACCCGGCGACGCCGGGACAAGGGCCACGACTGGGTACGGATCGCCCTGGCCGGGGCGGGCCAGGTACTGGCGGCGGAGGTGGACACCTCCTGCTTCCTCGCCAATGCCCCCGGATGGGTGGAACTGGTGGGGCTGGCAGGCGGGTTGGAGACGGTGCTGCTGCCCAGGACCCGCTTGCAGCCCGACACGCGGCACCGCTACCGGCTTCCGGCGGCCGCCGCCGTGACGCACGTACGCGTCAATGTGTATCCCGACGGGGGCTTGGCGCGGGTCCGGCTCGTCGGACGGCTCACCCGGGCCGGGCAGGAGACGATGGCGCTCCGGTGGTTCAACGCCCTGCCGGCGGAGGAGGCCAGGGCGCTGCTCGGGCAGGAGGTGGCGCGGGCGCGGCCGTTGCGGGACGCGGAGGCGATCAGGGCGCTGTACGGCGCGTGACGCGGCAGCGGCATATGCCTGTCAAGGGGAAGTGGCTCTGGCGGGGGAATATCCGCTGAGCGGATGATGGGGTCCCGGCTTGCTGGTTACGCTGGACGGACGGTGGGGTGAGAGGAAAGGGGGGCAGGGGAATGACGATTGTGAGCCGGGGGCGGAGTGATCTGCTGGGGCCGGGTGGTGGCGGGGCGGGGCCGTTCGGGGTGCTGCGCCGGGCGTTGCGGTTGCTCGAGGCCGTGGACCGGTATCCGGACGGGTGCACGACGGGGGAGTTGGCGCGGACGCTGAGCATGCCGGAGACGGCGGTGCGGCTGTTCGCGGAGGAGCTGGAGACCGAGGGGTACCTGCTGCACCTGGACGGGCTGTGGACCCTCGGCGGCGCGTTCACCCTGCTCGGGGCGCAGCACCGGGAGCCGCTGGTGAGAGCCAGACTGCACCACCGACTGGAGGACCTGCGGGACGAACTCGGCGCCGCCGTCTACTTCAGCCGCTACCAGGACGGCGAACTGCTGGTGGAGGCCGTGTGCGACGGCGAGCACGCCCCGGCGGTGCACGAGTGGGTGGACTTCAGGGCCACCGCGCACGCGTCCGCGATCGGCAAGTGCCTGCTCGCCCAACTCGACCACGCGGCACGGCTCGACCACTTCGCCCGGCACCCGGTGGCCCGCCTCACCGCCCGGACCATCACCGAGACGGACCGCCTGCTGCACCGGCTCGACCGGCAGCCCGCCACCGTCCCCGTGCTGGACCTGCAGGAGTACTCGATGGACACGGTCTGCGCCGCCGTCCCGATAGTGGCCGGGAACACGGTGGGCTGCCTGGCCACCTCGCTGCCCGTCGAGCAGGCCCACCGGCTGCGCGAGGCCGCCGAGTTGCTCACCGCCCGAGCCACTCCGCTGATGCTCGCCATGGCGGTGTGAGCCGCGAAGAGCCAGCCGCGTCGTACCCGGCCGCTACCCTCGCGGACGCCGATCGAACCAAAGGGACGACGCGATGCCCCTGTTCACGAACCGCAAACTCCACCGGGCCGGAGAGCTGCTGACGGCCACTCAACACGCCCACCAGGAAGGCCGGTTCGGCGCGGCCGAAGAGCCGGCGCGGGAGGCCGCGAAGCTGTACGCCGGGGCGGGGCGACCGGGCCTGGAGGGCGCGGTGGCAAGCCGGGCGGCCCTCGGCCGGGCGCTCAGGGAGCAGGGCCGCGCCGCCGAGGCGGAGAACGAGCTGCGGACGGCGCTGGCCAGGCCGGGTGTGGCGGGCGCGGCCGAGGCAGTGCTGCGCCTCGAACTGGTCGAGGCCCTGGGGGCGGGCCGGCGGGACGAGGAGGCGCTGGACGAGATCGGACGGGCCGTGGCGGTGAGCGGACCGGACGACCTGCGGCTGACGGCGGGTCACGCGCGGGCGCTGCTGCTGGGCGAGCTGGGCCGGCACCGGGAGGCCGTCTCGGCGCTCGCCGAACTCGCCGACACGGCCCACCGACTCGTCCCGCCGCAGCCGGAGTTCGCGCTCGTGGTGGACAGTGACCGGCTGGCGCAGCTCGCCTGGCTCGGCGAGCACGACGAGGCCGACATCGTCGCGCTGCGGGTGCGGGCGGCCGCCGTCACGGTGGCCGAGCCGGTCGCCGGGCCGATCCGGCGGTGGGTCGGCCACAACCTGGCGGTGAGCCTGTCGCTGCGCGGCCGCCACACCGAGGCCGAGGGCCTGCTGCGGAAGGCGCTGGCGGAGACGGTCGGCACGGACCGGCTGGTGTTCCTGCTCCGCCTCGGCCTGTCCCGGGCCCTGCTCGGCCAGGGCGGGATCGCCGCCGCCCGGGAGGCCGTCGAAACCGCCGGAACGATCGCCGACACCCTGCCCGGCATCACCGAACAGGACCTCTCCCTCTTCGGCCTGGCCGCCGCCACCGTGCACCTCGCCCTCGGCCAGGCGGACGCGGCCGAACGCGAGGCCCAGCAGGCACTGACCCGCTGCGCCGACGCCCCGTCCCACCGGGTGCTGGAGCTGCGCACCGCCCTCGGCATCGCGGAACTGCGGCAGGGCCGGGGCACCGGCCCGCCGGCCGCCGCGGCCGAGGACTGGCGGGCACACTTCGGCGAGCAGCCGGCCGCCGCCCGGCAGGCCCTCGCGGGGTAGCGAACAGGCCCTCGCGGGGCAGCGAACAGAACGGGGGCCGTCGCGCGGATCCGGCGATCCGTTGCGACAGCCCCCATCGGTTTCGACGCGTCCCCCCGCCCCCGGACCGGCGGCCTGGCCGCCGGATCGAAGCAACGTCGAAGGTTCCAGCCCGCCCCCGGAACGGGCTTCCCCCGGTGGCTCCACCGTAGGCCGGGTCGGGCCGCGCGGGTTTGGCAACGGGTGCCCGGCCGCTTGGCGAGGCGTCGCCTCCCGGGAACTGCCTACGGGCAGGCGCGGCGGCGGTGCTCGCGCGGGGCGAGGCCGTACGCGGTGCGGAAGGCGCGGCTGAAGTCGTCGGGGCGGGGGATGCCGCAGCGGGCCGCGATGGTGCCGATCGGGACGGTGCGCAGGGCGGGGTCGGCGAGGTCGCGGTGGGCCTTCTCCAGGCGCAGGCGGCGGATCCAGGCCGCCACGGTGTCGCCGTCGGTGTGCAGGGCGAACAGGCGGTGCAGGTGGCCGACCGAGATATGGTGGGCGGCGGCGATGGTGGCCGGGGACAGCTCCGGGTCGTGCAGGTGGCGGCGGACGAAGGCGCGGACCTGTTCGACGGTGGCGCGCTGCCGGGCGGTCTCGGGCAGGTCGGCCTCGTCCGCCAACTCGTCGGCCAGCCAGGCGGCGACCAGGTCCACCGCGATCGGGCCGAGCCGGTCGGCGACCGCCGGGCCGAGGGTGGGGGCCTGCCGGTCCACGCTGAGCAGGAAGTCCGCGAGCACCGCCGCCGACCCCTCGGACGCCCGGATGCCCCGCCCGAGCAGCGGGCGCAGCCGGTGCGGCGGGATCGGCAGCAGCGCCATCGGGAAGTCGATGCCGACACCCTGGATGCGCGGCGCGCCGTCCGGCCCGGTGCGTTCGCCGAGCGCGCGCAGCTCGTACGGGCGGGAGCTGTCCAGCATGGTCAGCTCGCCGGGCCGGAAGAGTTGGCTCGGTTCGCCGTCGCGCGACAGCGCCAGCGCCCCGTGCTGAACGAAGGTCAGGTGGAACACCCCGGGGTCGGAGCGCCGCACCCGGGCGTCGGTGCGCCGGAACCGGGCGGACGGGAAGGAGGTGCCGAGGAAGGTCACCGGCCCGAGCTCGGAGCGGCGCAGGTCGGCGTCGAAGCGGTCGGTGTCGGGGGTGGTGGCGTCGCAGTCCCTGGTCAGTCCGATCAGCTCGCGCCAGAGCTCGAACCGCTCCTGCGGCCGGAGTTCCGCGAACGGGCCGACGCCCTCCGTCGCCGTGGCCATGCCGTGCCCCACCTTCCGTTGCCCGCCGGCCACTCGCCGTGTCGGCCCCAAGCATCGCAGGTCAGGCACGGTATCCGGGAAGCCCCCCGACAACAGAAGAGGCAGGGAGCCGATGCTCTCCTGCCGCTTCCCAACTTATATCGGACGGGGGGCCTTGCGGCAAGGCCCCCCGTCCGGCGCACAATCGCTGACTGAATCGGGGAACCCGCGCAAACAGCACAAACGGGGCGAAACGCGCGAAGCACCCGGCAGGGGATCGGAGAAGCACCACATGAGCCAGCAGACGACCAGCGCCTTCGAGTTGCCCGAGCGGCTCGCCGCCAAGGCGGACCCCGCCCTGATCGCCGAGGACGAACGGCACTTCGCCGCCGTCGCCGCGACCCTGGAGCAGGACATCGCCGAACTGACCGCCCGCCTCGACCAGGCCCGCCGCCGCCCCGGCGGAGCCGGCCGCGCCGCCCTGGACCGCGACAACGAGGTGCACCAACTCTCCACCCGGCTGCGCACCTTGAGCCGGTTCGGCACCGACCTGTGCCTCGGCCGGATCGTCCACGCGGAAAGCGCCGAGCCGGTGTACATCGGCCGCCTCGGCCTCGCCGACGCCGACGGCCGGCGCCTGCTGATCGACTGGCGATCGCCCGCCGCCGAACCGTTCTTCGCCGCCACCCACGCCAACCCGATGGGCCTCAGCAGCCGCCGCCGCTACCGCTGGCAGCGCGGCAGGATCGGCGACTACTGGGACGAGGTCTTCGCCGCCGAGGCGCTCGATGGTCACGCCGCCCTCGACGACCAGTCCGCGTTCATCGCCAGCCTCGGCTCCGCCCGGTCCGAGCGGATGCGCGACGTCCTCGCCACCATCCAGGCCGACCAGGACGCCATCATCCGGGCCGGCTCGCGCGGCGCCCTGGTCGTAGACGGCGGCCCCGGCACCGGCAAGACCGTGGTCGCCCTGCACCGCACCGCCCACCTGCTGTACTCCGACCCACGCCTCGGCCACCGCAAGGGCGGCGTGCTGTTCGTCGGCCCCCACCAGCCGTACCTGGCCTACGTCGCCGACGTGCTGCCCAGCCTCGGCGAGGAAGGCGTCCAGACCTGCACGCTGCGCGACCTGCTCCCCGAGGGCGCGGCGGTCGCGGAGGAACGGGATCCCGAGGTGGCCAGGCTGAAGTCCGCCGCCGGAATGGTCGGCGCGATCGAACAGGCCGTCCGGATCTACGAGGAACCGCCCACCGAGGCCTGCAAACTCTCCATCGAGTGGTACGAGTTGTCGGTCCAGCCCGAGGACTGGTCCGAAGCCTTCGCCGCCGTCGGCCCCGGCACCCCGCACAACGAGGCCCGCGAGACGATCCTCGACGAACTCATCACCATCCTGATCGACCGGAACGCCGACGCCCTCGACGACGAGGAGCACGGCATCTCGCCCGAGATGCTCGCCCGCGAACTGCGCCGCGACCGCGAACTGCTCGGCGCGCTGCGCCGGGCCTGGCCGATCCTCGAACCCACCGACCTGGTCGGCGACCTGTGGACCGTCCCCGCATACCTGCGGCTGTGCGCGCCCTGGCTGAGCCGCGAGGAGATCCGCACCCTGCAGCGCACCGACCCCGCCGCCTGGACGCTCTCCGACCTGCCGCTGCTGGACGCCGCCCGCCGCCGCCTCGGCGACACCGACGCCGACCGCCGCCAGCGCGCCCAGCGGGCCCGCCTGGCCGCCGAACGCGAACTGATGGACGGCGTCGTCGACCACCTGCTGAACGCCGACGACGACGGCGAGGGCGCGATCACCATGCTGCGCGGCGCCGACCTGCGCGAGGCGCTGATCGACCACGCCGACCCCGAACCGCTCGACCCCGACCTGCTGGCCGGCCCGTTCGCACACATCGTGGTGGACGAGGCGCAGGAACTCACCGACGCCGAATGGCAGATGCTGATCGCCCGCTGCCCGTCGCGCTCCTTCACCATCGTCGGCGACCGCGCCCAGGCCCGGCACGGCTTCACCGAATCCTGGACCGAACGCCTGGAACGGGCCGGCCTGGACCGCGTCACCCTCACCTCGCTGAGCGTCAACTACCGCACCCCCGAGGAGGTCATGGCCGAGGCCGCGCCCGTCATCCGGGCCGCCCTGCCCGACGCCAACGTCCCCACCTCGATCCGCCGCAACGGCCTCCCCGTCCTGCACGGCACCCCCGCCCTGCGGGACGAGCTGCTGAAGCGCTGGCTGGCCAAACACCCCGAGGGCACCGCCTGCGTCATCGGCGACCCGGCCTTCCCCGGCCTGCCCCGGGTCCGCTCGCTCAGCCCCCAGCTGGCCAAGGGCCTGGAGTTCGACCTGGTGGTGCTGGTCGATCCCGAGTCCTTCGGCGAGGGCATCGAGGGCGCGGTGGACCGCTACGTCGCCATGACCCGCGCCACCGGGCAGCTCGCGATCCTGCGCTGACGGCTAGTCGGCGGTGTTCGGGCCGAGCACCCGGTAGCGCAGGTGGGTGACCGTTTCGGAGGGGATCACCTCGACGGGTTCCAGGGCGATCCGGAGGCCGTCGAGGAGGCGCTCGCCGATGCCCAGGGTGACGGGGACCAGGTGCAGGACGAGTTCGTCGAGGAGCCCGGCCCGGAGGTACTGGCGGACGGTGGCGGCGCCGCCGGCGATCTCCACGTCCTGTTCGCCGGCGGCGGCGCGGGCCCGGTCGAGGGCGGCCTCGATGCCGTCGGTGACGAACTCGAAGGTGGTGCCGCCGGCCATCGGGAGCGGCTCGCGCGGGTGGTGGGTGAGCACGAACACCGGTGCGTGGTACGGCGGTTCGGGCCCCCACCAGCCCGTCCAGCTCTCGTCCCAGGCGCCCCGGCCCGGGGTGAACATGTTCCGCCCCATGATGTGCGCGCCGGTGTTCGCGTGCAGCACGCCGAGCAGGTGCGCGTCCTGCTCCCGCCCCGGCCGGTCGGTCTCGAACATCCAGGAGGTCAGGGCCTCCCTGGCGCCGGTGCCGAACGGATGGTCCAGGCTCTGGTGCGGCCCGGCGGTGAAACCGTCCAGCGAGATGGCCATGTTTGCGGTGACGAGTCCCACGAGGGCTCCCGGTGGTTCGACGGCGGTGTTCCCCCGGCGATGCTAGGCAGCGGGGCGGCCGATCAGCGGGAGCCGCGGGGCGGAGTGTCCTGCGGGGTGTCGTCCGGCAGGTCCGGGAGCTCGGGCGGGTCGAGGCTGACGCGGCGGTCGCTCGGATTGTCCTCCAGGTAGCGGACGGTGGCCTTCGCGCCGAGCCGCGGCGGCAGGTGCACCGGGAACTCGTACCTGGCGCGGAAGTCGGGTCCTCCGTCCGCCGTGTCGGTGTAACGCAGCGTCAGCGTGGTGGCCGTCCGGCCCCAGTTGTCGATCTCGTCGAGCGTCTTGCTGATCCCGACCACGACGGCCCGGCGGCTCACCGCCTCGGCGGCGAACCGGCGTTCGTGCAGAGCGCGCTCACGCGGCTGGTTCAGGGAGAACAGCCGCCGCTTGCGGTCCTTCCGGGCGGTGAACACCACCCCGACCGCGGCGGCCACCGCCACCGGCAGCGGTCGGATGTCGGCCATCCCGACGGCCCGACCGACCGACATGGTGATCGCGGCGGCCAGGGTGGCCGTCCACGGCCCGAACACCGGATGGATGTGCTCCAGGGTGTCCAAACCGGCCATCGCGAGGAACATGAACACCCCGTACGTGGCCGCCGCGATCACCAGCGCGGCCCACTGCTGCCGGTGGTTCGCTCCGGTCAGCCATCCGCCGCCCAGCCCGACCGCCAGTGCGATCGCCAGGATCACCCAGCGCGGCCAGAACAGTCGCGGCCACTTCCCCGCCGGGGGTATCGAAGGTTGGTAGTCCATGGGCCGGATGGTAACTGCTCTCCTGCCGAGGGCCGTTGGCGTTCTGCGAGGGTCCTCTGCCAGGTCCGGCCGGCGGTCAGATGTCGCGCAGCATGCAGGTCAGGCGGCAGCTGCTGATGCGCTTTCCGGTGTCGTCGGTGATGGCGATCTCGTAGGTGGCAGCGGTCCGGCCCCGGAAGACGGCGGTCGCGATGCCGGTGACGTGGCCGGAGACGGCCGGGCGGTGGTGGGTGGCGTTGAGGTCGACGCCGACCGCGTACCGGCCGGTCCCGGCGTGGAGGGCCGCGCCGATCGAACCGAGCGACTCCGCGAGCGCGGCCGAGGCGCCGCCGTGCAGCAGGCCGTACGGCTGCTGGTTGCCCTCGACCGGCATGGTGCCCACGACCCGGTCCGGGGTGGCTTCCAGGATGCGGACGCCGAGCCGTTCGGCGAGGTTGCCGATCGGGATGAGGGAGGGGTCCACACCGGATTCGGCGAGCTGCTGGTCGAGGCGGTCGAGGAGGTCCTGGGGCGGGCTGAGCGGGGGTGCCTGGTGCGTCATGGTGTTCCTGTCCTGCGGGGTGTCTTGCGGGGTGAGCGTGGAGCAATTGCTTCAGGACTGTAGCTACAGATGTGTAGCTTTCACAAGATAGGCTGGCGTCATGGCCCGACCCCCCGTACCCGCGAAGCGCCCGTACGCCCCGCGGATGGCCCCTGCCGAGCGGCGGGAGCAACTCCTGGACGCGGCACTGGAGATCATCAACTGCGACGGTGTGGCAGCCGTCTCGGTGGATGCCGTCGCCAAGGCCGCCGGGGTCACCCGGCCCGTGGTCTACGGGCAGTTCACCGACGCGGACCACCTGCTGCGCGCCCTGCTCGAACGCGAAGGGGAGCGGGCCCAGGCCCAACTGGCGGCCACGCTGCCGGGCGACCTCGACGGAGCGGACCCGGTCGAGGTCTTCACCGGCGTCGCCCGCGGCTACTACGACGCGGTGGTCACCGCCCCGAGCCGCTGGCGCGCCATCCTGCTCCCGGTGGACGGCTCACCGCCCGCCGTGCGCAAGTACAAGGAACGCAGCGACGCGCTGATCCGGGAGCAGTTCGCCCAAGTCGTCCGCTGGTTCCTCCGCGACGCCGACGACGCCGCCGAGCTCGACATCGAGCTGCTGATCCGCGTGCTGCTGGCGGCACTTGAGGAAGGCGGCCGGCTTGTCCTCAACGCCCCCGACGAGTACCCGCCCGAGCGCCTCACCGCGATGGCCCGGTTCCTCGCCGAGACCTTCTTCCACCGCTACCCGTACACCGCTCCCTGAGTCGGCGGACGTTCTTCCCGGGACGGGGCGGCTCGTCCAGGTGGGGGAGTCGAACCGCATCGACCTGATGGCGTAGCGCTGCCACTCGTTGGGGGACTCCGCAGGCCGTCCCGGCTGCCCGTGCCGCTGAGCCGTGCGGACCTGGTCGATGATCGCATGCACCGCCCCTGGACCTCGCCCCTGGAGGCCCCGATGACCACCAGCCGTTCGCCCAGGCGCATTCTCGTCGTCTGCCTCGGCAACTACTGCCGCAGCCCGTTCGCCGCCCGGGTGCTCGCGGACCTGGGCGGCGAGGCGGTGGAGGTGCGCTCCGCCGGGCTGATCGGCAAGTGGCAGGAGGCGCACCCGGAGATGGTCGCCGTGGCGGGCTTCCTCGGCTACGACCTGACCGGCCACCGGCCCACCCGCGTCACGGCGGAGCTGATCGAGTGGGCCGACCTGGTGCTCGCCATGGACCACGCCGTGCTGGACCGGCTCTACGCCCTGGTCGGCCCCCACAGCACCACCGAGATGCGCCTCTACCTCGACCACGACCGCGACGTCCCCGACCCGATGGGCCGCTCCGCCGTCGAGTTCGTCTACTGCGCGCTGCTGATCGAGGCGGGCGCGGCCAACCACCTGCCCTGACGGGACGTCAATGCCGGGAGCCGCTAGGTTTCTCCCTCACTGCCGTCGAACGATCACCGGGGGGTGGTTCTGCACATGATGTACAACATTCTCGTGGCGGGGTCGGTGGGCCTGGAACAGCTGAAGCCGGCGCTGGCCGAAGAGTTCACCGTGCCGACCGAGAACATCGACGTGGTTCATTCCGAGGAGACGGAGGCACGCAACTGGGACGCGCAGGTGATCTGCGAGTTCCGCCCGACGAACGGCGACACCAGCCTGGTGCTCGACATTCACGTTGTCGACAGCATCCAGGGTCAACCCGCCGAGCCCGACCTCGCGATCTCCCTTGCCCGGCGGCTTCAGCAGCCCATCCTGTTCCCCGATCCGGACATCGACCCGAGCGCGTACTGGGTCGCCGACCCGCTGGGAAACACGGCGCGTGCGCGCCTGTACGCACCCGACGAGGAGGGCGGGGACCATGTCATCGACGCCGTCGATGCGCCGATTGCGGGCCTGCCGGGTATTCCCGTGCAGAATTTCCCGGAAGCGATCCACATGTTCCGGACGGATACTCCTGTCGCCGAGGAATTCAAGGCCGCTCTCGCGCATCGGGGAGTGAATTTCGCAGAACGGAACGCGTATTTCGACAAGAATCGACTCATCGCGTCGGACATGTGGAGTTGGGAGAATCTCTCTGCGCTGATGGAGCAGGGCTGGCCGCCCTACTCGTGGTTTCCGGCCTCCCTCTACGAGGAAAGCCTGAGCCTGCGCGACCGTCTGGACGACACGGTGAGTACAGCTGATTCGGAGGCTGCCGAGGCGGCACCCGAATTCATTGCGCGAATCGACGAGACATATCGTCGGCTCACCGTCGACGACGGCGGTGCTGCCCTGAGTGCGGCGCTCGGTCTGCCGCAATCCGCCATCGCGGGGCGCAATTGGTGGTGGCACCGTCGTCCGGCCGAAATCCCCTGGGAGGAACAGGCCGGATGAGCCCGGTCAGCCGTCCAGCGGCGAGAGGTGCGGCGCGAGGTGCGGCGAGAGGTGCGGCGAGAGGTGCGCGGACAGGGCGCGCAGGAAGTCCGGGGCGTCGAAGATCGCGCCTGCGGAGGCGACGCCGGTGGTCCTGGTGCGGCCGGTGAGGATGCGGTTGACGGCCTCCACCGCGAGCGGGGCGGTGACGGCGTAGATGTCCTGGCCGGCGACGGACACGCGGCGTTCGGTGCCGCCGGAGCGGACCAGGACGTCGACCACGAAGGTCTGTGCGGAGCGGCCGCGTTCGTCCACGGCGGTCGGCGCCGAGGGGACGGGGGCGGACAGGTCCGCGGCCGCGTTCGCCGTCATGTAGGTGCGCACCTCCGGGACGGCCAGGTGGCTGGGGACGGTGACGACGTCGGCCATGGTGAACTCGCCGAGGACGCGCTGCGGGCCGAGCGGGGCCGGGAAGTGCCAGTCGAGGGTCGGCAGGGCGTCGTCGTGGTACTCCAGCCGTCCGTTGGTCCAGCGGACCCGGCGGCCGGCGCGGCGCTGCGCCGAGACCGCGCCCGCGGCGAGCGTTCCGGCCGTGGGGTGCCAACTGCTCAGCCCGTAGGGGATGTGCGCCTCGTCGGCCGCCGTCCAGTCGCCCATCGCGGCCGTCACCAGCAGGTCGCCGAGGCCGCCGTAGAAGGCCATCGCCGGTACCACCGCAGTGCCGGCGGCGCGGGCGCGGTCCGCGAACCGCGCGAAGGTGTCGAGGTTCGCCTCGATCTCGGCCGCCACATCGACGTACGGGAGGCCGGCCCGCAGCGCCGCCTCGATCAGCGGGGCGGCGGTGGTGGCGAAGGGCCCGGCGCAGTTGATCACGGCGGCGGCGCCGCGCAGGGCGCGGTCGAGCGCGGCCGGATCGTCCACCGAGGCCTGCCGCGCCTCGCAGCCCGGTGGAACCAGCGCCGCCAGCTTGTCCCGGTCGCGGCCGACGGGCAGCGGGACGTACCCGCGCTCGCGCAACTCCGCGACCACGAACCGCCCGGTGTGCCCGTAGGCCCCGTACACCGCCACGATGTTCCCGCCCGACACCATCCGTCTGCTCCCGCGTGCTCGAAGTGACCCACCGGGAAGATCCTGTCCGGTTCGGTGATCGGCGCCCAGTGTCCGGAACGACACGACCCGTACAATTTCCGACATGGGTTCTGCCGCGCGCTCCGTCGCGATCGCCGCCACGGACGGCATGCTGCACTTCGAACTCGCCCTCGCCCAAGAGGTGTTCGGCTCGTGCCCGGACGCGGTGCCGGGCCCCTGGTACGACGTCAGGGTGTGCGGCCCGCAGGCCGTCCGGGTCGGCCGGTTCCTGCTGGAGCCGGACTGCGGACTCGACCGGCTGGCGGACGCCGACACCGTGATCGTCCCCGCCCTGGCGGACGTCGAGCAGGACCCGCCGGCCGAACTGGTCGAGGCGGTGCGCGCGGCCCACGCGGTGGGGGCGCGGATGGTCTCGCTGTGCACCGGCGTGTTCGCGCTCGCCGCCGCCGGAGTGCTGGACGGGCTGCGCGCCACCACGCACTGGGCGCACACCGGCGAACTGGCCAGGCGCTACCCCCGGGTGGAGGTGGACCCGGACGTGCTCTACGTCGACAACGGCCAAGTGCTCACCTCCGCCGGGAAGAGCGCGGCGATGGACCTGTGCCTGCACCTGGTCCGCCGCGACCACGGCTCGGCGATCGCCAACGTGACCGCCCGCCGCCTGGTCGTCCCGCCCCACCGGGCAGGCGGCCAGGCCCAGTTCGTCACCACACCGGTGCCCGCGCAGGACGACCACCCCATGGCCGAGCTGCTCCCGTGGGCGATGCGGCGGCTGGACCGGCCACTCACCGTGGAGGACCTGGCCCGGCGGGCGAACTTGAGCTCGCGCCACCTGGCCCGCCAGTTCCGCTCGGTGACCGGAACCACCCCGCTGCGGTGGCTGCTGACCCAGCGGATCCGGCGCGCGCAGGAACTGCTGGAGACCACGGACGACAGCATCGACACCATCGCCGCGGCCTCGGGCCTGGGCACCTCGACCACCCTGCGCCGCCACTTCCACCGCACGCTCGGCGTGCCGCCGGACACCTACCGCCGCACCTTCCGGGCGTGAGGCCGCGGGGCTGCCGCCGCACGTGCCGGGCGTGAGGCCGACTATTCGCGGCGGGCCACCGACAGCACGACGTCCACCAGCCGCTCCGCCGCGTCCGGGCGGCCGTGCTCGCGGGCCCGCGCGGCCATCGCGGCCCGCCGGGCGTCGTCCTCCAGCAGGGGGCCGAGCGCTGCGCGGAGGTCGTCCGGCGTGACGGTGCCGAGCAGGGCGACGGCCGCTCCGGCCTGCTCCAAGTGGGCGGCGTTGTGGGCCTGTTCGTTGCCCGCCGCCGACGCCAGCGGGACGAACACCGCCGCCTTGCCCAGTGCCGTCAGCTCCGCGAGGGTGCCCGCGCCGCTGCGGCTGACCACCACGTCCGCCAGGGCCAGCACGTCCGGCAGTTCGGCGCCCATGAAGCCGGTGAGGAAATAGCGGCCCATCAGGTGGGCGGGCAGCCGCGCCGCCCGGGCATGCAGGTCGGCCTCGTTCGCCGGGCCGCACTGGTGGACGACGTTCGCCCGTTCCAGCAGCCACGGGAGGATGCCGGACACCAGGTCGTTGATCTGCGCCGAACCCTGCGCGCCGCCCGTCACGTACACCGTCGGCAGCGAACGGTCGAAGCCGTGCAGCCCGAGCGCCGTCACCGCCTTGTCCGGGTGGCCCGTCAGGACCGCCGGGCGGACCGGGTTGCCCGTCACCACGGCGGTGCTGCGGGCGGATTCCGGCAGCAGCGGGAGCGTCGATTCCGAGGAGACCGCGACCCGGGTCGCCGCCCGGGCCAGCACCTTGTTCGCCAGCCCCAGCCGCACCGTCTGCTCGTGCACCACCAGCGGGGCCCGGCAGGAGCGGGCGGCCAGGCCCACCGGCACCGCGACGTACCCGCCGGTGGCCAGCACCACGTCCGGCCCGAACTTCCGGATCAGCGACCGGGCCTGGACGGCGCCCCACGGCACCCGCAGCATGTCCCGCACGTTCGCCGGGGACAGCAGCTTCAGCGGATTGCTCGACCGCCGGACCTTGCCCGTGGCGACCGGCTCGAACCTGATCCCCTCCGCGGGCGCGATCCGCGCCTCCAGGCCCTTCGCGGTGCCCACCCACAGCACGTCCACGCCGCGGTGCTCGGCCGCCAGCCGCTGCTGCAGGGCCCGCACCGCCGTCAGCGCCGGGTACGTGTGCCCGCCGGTGCCGCCGCCCGTCACCACCAGCCTGAGCGCCCTCTGTTCGCCGGCCATCCTCGTCCTCCTCCAGCTCGGTTCTGTGCTGTGCTCCAGGGTGCACGCTTACCTGGTGGGTCGTCACATTCCGTGGCGGATCGATGAGAAGGGTGGGGAACGGGTGCGCGAGGCGTACATGGATCGTGAGGTGGCGGCGGCCGTGGCGGCCCGGGGCGGGGTCCCGGCGCCGTTGACGCCGGAGCGGCTGCGGGAGTGGCAGCGGGCGGACGCGGCGGTCCGGCCACGGCCCGGGCTGCGGGAGTTGACGGACGGGGGCCGGTACGAGGCGGGCGTCGGCGAGGGGGTGGTGTGGGCGCGGCCGACCGGGCTTCGCGGGCGGCTGCCGGTGCTGTGCTACCTGCACGGGGGCGGGCTGATCGGCGGCAACGCGTACTCCGTACTGCCGCGCGTGCTACGGGAGTTGGCGCAGCCGTTGGGCCTCGCGGTGGTGTCGGTCGAGTACCCGCTCGCACCGGACGCCACGTACCCGCAGCCGCTGCACGCCTGCCGGGAGGCGCTGCGCTGGACGGTCGCCAACGCCGACGTGCTGGGGATCGACCCCTCGCGGGTGGTCCTCGCCGGCAAGAGCGCAGGCGGCGGCCTCGCTGCCGCGCTCGCACTGCTGCTGCGCGACGAGGGCGGGCCGGTGACGATCGGTCAACTCCTGCTCAGCCCGATGCTCGACGACCGCGGCGACACCGCGTCCGCCCGCCAACTGGCCGGCCACGACACCTGGGACGCCACCTCCAACGCCACCGCCTGGCAGGCGGCCCTCGGCCCCCGCTACGGCACCCCCGACGTCCCGCCGTACGCGGCGCCCGCCCGCGCCACCTCGCTGGCAGGGCTGCCACCCGCGTACCTGGAGGTCGGCTCGGCGGAAACCTTCCGCGACGAGGTGGTGGCCTACGCGAACGCCCTCTGGCAGTGCGGCGGCAGCGCCGAACTGCACGTCTGGCCGGGCGCCTGCCACGGCTTCGACACCCTCGCCCCGCACGCGGCCGTCAGCCGCACGGCGGCGGCGGCCCGGCGGGAGTGGCTGCGGCGGCTGCTGGCGGAGTGACGGGGCGTCGGACGGCAGGTGGGTGCCGTCAGTCCGCTCGCAGGATGCGTGAGACGTAGATCCGCGGTGGGTCCGTGTCATCGTTCACCACGTACTCCACCAGCCCGAGATCACGGCGCAGCGGTGCCGAGTGCATCCCGGGCCGTCCAGGCACCGGCATGCTCAGGTGGGGGCAGGGGTTCTCGCGCAGGTCGACCAGGAACGCCACCACGGCGGAGAACACGTCGGCCGGCGTGCCCGGATCGTCGAGCGACTCCTCGACGGCCGGAGAGAGGATGAGCGGATCGTCCTCGAACTCGCTGTGGTCGCTCACCGGGCGTCGAGGCGGCGCAGCACCGCGGACGCCGGGGCGCCGGGTGCGGTGCCGGCCTGCACGGCGGCGTGGATGCGGTCGCCCTCCGGGTCACGGTAGAGCTCGGCCCGCAGCCACCACCGCCGCAGAACGCCGCCGATCGTCGTGTCGTCGGCCTCGCCCATCTCCCGGTAGAACTCCATCCGCTGTGCCGGAGGCAGCGCGGCGGCGACGGCGTCCTGCGTGCGCGGGATGGGCTGGGTGCCGTCGTGGTGGCCGTGCAGGGATGCGGCGCTCACCGTGTCCTCCGGGAGTCTCGAGCGGGCGGGACCACCACCAGTGTGCTCTCCCCGCGGCACCGGTCGGAACTCGGGGCGCGGGCTTGGCAGGTCAGCCCGGGATGTCGGTGGGGGTCCAGCCGGTGGAGGTCCAGCCGGTGGCGGTGCGGGAGAAGCGCAGACGGAGGTGGTGGCGGTCCGGGCCTGCCTGCCAGAACTCGGCGGTGGTGGCGTGCAGGGCGTAGCAGTGCAGGGCGGGGGAGGGGGTGGTGCGGTCCGGTGCGGGGTGGACGGGGCCGCGGAGGCGGACCTGGCGGCCGGGGCGGGGCCAGTAGACGGTGAGGGCGGCGTCCGGGTGGGCGGTGAACTGGCGGGCCTTCGGGGAGTCGGGCTCGGTCCAGAAGTGCCAGGCGCCGGCGGCCGGGTCGATGTCGCGCAGGACGAGCACCCGGGCGTCCGGGTGGCCCTCGGCATCGACGGTGGAGAGCGTCATCACCTGCGCGTCGGGTACGCCTGCCGCGAGGGCGTCCAGCAGCCAGGCGGTGAACAGGGTGGCCGGGTCGGCAGGGGCGGCCGGGTCCGGGGCCGGGTAGGCGGTGGCGGCGAGGACCGGATGGGCGATCAGGGCCCGGACCAGCGGGCCGGGTGCGGTGCGGTCGGTCAAGGCGTCTCCCCGGGGTGGCTTCGGGCCACCCTATCGAGCGGCTTATTAGACTCAATGTTGATAAGAACGGCCGAACCTCTTGTCGGGCCCGCTACCCGCGAGTAGTTTGCCCCTGTGCCCAACGGGCCCACGGGCCCCACCGGAACTCCGCCGGAGGCCGGCCCGCCGCCCGCTCACCCCCGGTCGCAGTCCAGCCGCAGGTCCAGTCGCAGGTCCCGCCGTACGTCCAGTCGCAGGTACAGGAGGCACCCCCATGCCGCGCCCCACCCCCTCCCGCAGCCTTCGGCCCGGGCAGCCCGCGTCCGTGCACGACAACCTCGTCCTCGAACCGCGTGACGTCCACTTCGACTGGTCGCAGCTGCCCCTGCACTGGATCCCCGACGAGCCGATGGCCACCCACACCATCAACGTCCTGCACCTGCTGCTCCCCGAGGGCGAACGGTGGTTCGTCAAGGTGTTCAAGGAGGCGCTGCCGCTGATCCGGGACGACCAACTGCGCGAAGAGGTACTCGGGTTCATCGGCCAGGAGGCGATCCACGCCGAGGCCCACCAGGAAGTCCTCGACCACCTGCTCGGGCAGGGCCTCGACCCGCGACCGTACGTCCGGCAGATCAGCTGGCTGTTCCGCCGCGTCCTCGGCGACAAGCCCGGACTGACCGCGCGCCAGCGCCGCGAGAACATCATCGAACGAGTCGCCTTCATCGCCGCGATCGAACACTTCACCGCCTTCCTCGGCAACTGGGCCCTCAACTCGCCCGGCCTCGACCGCGCCAAGGCCGACCCCACCATGGTCGACCTGCTGCGCTGGCACGGCGCGGAGGAAGTCGAACACCGCAGCGTCGCCTACGACTTGATGCGGCACCTCGACCCCGGCTACCTGCGACGCATCCGCGGCATGGCCGTCTCCGGGCCGCTGCTGGTGCACCTGTGGATCCGTGGCGCCCGGTTCATGCTCGCCGCCGACCCCTCGCTCAACGGCAGCGTGGTGCCGACCTGGCGGGAGGCCCAGAAGGCCGCGAGGCGGGGACTGCTCCCCGAACCGGGCCGGTTCGTCCGCTCGGCCCTGCGGTACTTCGGCCCCGGGTACCACCCGACGAACGAGGGCAGCTCCTCGCAGGCGCTCGCGTACCTGGCCAAGTCGCCCGCGGCGAGAGCTGCCGCGGCGCGGTGACAGGGGGCGAACGCAGGCGAGCGCGAAATCAGGGGCGCGGGGAACTGCGCGACAAGCGCGAAGCCCGTCCGCAAGGTCGCGATCAAGTGCAAGTCACTGTCCTGCGTCGCGATCTTGCGGTTGGGTGCGTTCCCCTTCGCGCAGTTCCCCGCGCCCCTGTCTTCGCGCCCACCCGCGTCTCGCACTCTCCCGCGCTTTCCCTTCCCGAAAACGGAGCCGTACCCCCATGGATCTCGAAACCCCGCCCCCCGACCTGTACGGCCGCCCCCGGGCCGACCGGATGTTTGCCCGGCTGACCGCGTTCGGGGATTGGTACAGCCCGGCGCTGGGGCGGCCGGGGTTGCGGCGGAGTCCGAGGCGGGGGGATTCGCGGGGGGTGCCGCCGTTGTCCTTGGTGGTGACCTCGCATCAGCTCATCGCCGACGACGTGGTCGAGTTGCGGCTGGCCGACCCCTCGGGCGGGACGCTGCCGCAGTGGCAGCCGGGTGCGCGGGTGCTGGTGACGCTGCCCTCGGGGCGGGAGCGTCACTACTCCTTGTGCGGGGATCCGGCCGATCGGCACGGGTACCGGGTCGCGGTGCGGCGGATCGCCGAGGGTGGTGGCGGGTCGGTGGAGGTCCACGACGAGTTGCACGTGGGGTTGCGGCTGCGGGTGCGCAGGCCCCGGAACGGGTTCGCGTTCTGTGGGGAGCCGCAGGTGCTGTTCCTGGCCGGCGGGATCGGGATCACGCCGCTGCTGCCGATGGCCCGGGCCGCCCAACACGCGGGAATCGACTGGAGGTTGATCCACACCGGCCGCACGGCCGGCGCACTCCCGTTCACCGCGGAACTGAAGGCGCTCGACCCGAACCGGGTGGAGCTGCGCACCGACGAGGTGCACGGAGTGCCGGACGCGGCCGAACTGCTCTCGCACGCCTCGCGGGGCGCCGCCGTGTACGTGTGCGGACCGGCGCCGATGCTCGGCGCGGTGCAGCGGGCGCTCGACGCCTCACCGGCGGCGTCCTTGCACTTCGAGCGGTTCGGCGCCGCGCCGATCCTGGACGGCCGGCCGTTCGCGATCCGGCTGGGGGAGGGCGGGGAGCAGGCGACCGTCCCGGCGGACCGCTCCGCGCTGGACGTGGCACGGGAGTTGAAGCCGGACCTGGCGTACTCCTGCAAGCAGGGTTTCTGCGGGACGTGCGTGCTGAAGGTGACCTCCGGGACGCCCGAGCACCGTGACCGCAGGCTGACCGAGGAGCAGCGGGCCGAGGGCCTGATGCTGCCGTGCGTGTCCCGAGCCGCCGAGGGCGAGACCCTCGTCCTGGAGGTGTGAGCGATGAAGCAGCGCGGGCAGTTGCCCCGGTTCCCGTTCGACGAACGGGACTTGGCGAAGTTCCGGGAGGTGCAGCAGCTGGCGTACCACTGCGCGGAGCAGGTCGCGGCGTGGATGGAGCCCGGCGTCACCGAGCGTCAGGCGACCGCGAAGCTGCGGCGCAGCCTGGTGCAGGCCGGGGTGCAGGACTTCTTCCACGTACCGTTCGCCTGGTTCGGCGACCGCACCGCGTTCCGGCACTTCCACACCCCGCTGCAGTTCTTCGCCGGCTCACGGGTGCTGAAGGAGGGCATGCCGTACGTGCTGGACTGCGCGCCGGTGGTGGACGGGTACACGGCCGACATCGGGTACGGCGGCAAGGTCGGCGAGAACCCGGTGTGGGACAAGCTCGCGCAGGACCTGCGGGTGTACCGGGAGCTGATCCTGCGCGAGGTGAAGGCACGCAGGACGCTCGACCAGGTGTACGCGGCGGTGGACGCGCAGATCGCCGAGCACGGCTACGACAACCGGCACCAGGTGTACCCGGGTCGGGTGATCGGCCACCAGGTGACCAGGACGACCGCCCGCGGCCCGGCCGGGGTCAACCTGTTCGGCTTCGGCGTGCGCACGCTCCAGACCCTCGGGCGGGAACTGGTGAAGGAACGCCTGGAGGGGCGCTCCCCGCTGTGGGCCGGCGGCCGCGCCTCCCGGCACGCCCCGACGCCCGGACTGTGGGCGGTGGAACCGCACATCGGTTTCCGCGAGGTGGGCATCAAGTTCGAGGAACTCCTCGTGGTCACCGACGAGGACGCGTACTGGCTCGACGACGACCTGCCGCACGTGCGGCGCTGGGCACTCCAGGAGGGCACCGTATGACCGGCCGCAGCACCGAGATCCGTCGCCGCACCGTCGACTCCGGCGGGCTGAAGCTCGCCGTGTACGAGCAGGGCGACCCGGCGAACCCCACCGTGCTGATGGTGCACGGCTACCCGGACGACCACAGCGTCTGGGACGACGTGGCCGCCGACCTGGCCGCCGACCACCACGTGGTGCGGTACGACACCCGCGGCGCCGGCGCGTCCGGGGTGCCGGCCCGGCGGGAGGACTACCGGCTGGAACTGCTCGGGCAGGACCTGTTCGCCGTCGCCGACGCCGTCAGCCCCGACCGGCCGGTGCACGTGGTGGCGCACGACTGGGGCAGCGTGCAGTCCTGGGAGGCGATCACCGCCCCCGGCTCGTACCGGCGGATCGCCAGCTACACCACCATGTCCGGCCCGTGCCTGGACCACATGGGCCACTGGATCCGGCACCGGCTGCGCCGCCCGACGCCCCGGCACCTCTCCCAACTGCTGCGCCAGGGCCTGCACTCCTGGTACATCGGCCTGTTCCACCTGCCGGTGCTCGCGCCCGCCGCGTGGAAGCTCGGCCTGGCCCGGCTGTGGCCCCGGGTGCTGAACGACCTGGAGGCCGTCCGCCCGCGGCCCGGCCACCCGCAGCGGACCCTCGCCAAGGACGCCGTGCACGGCATAGAGCTGTACCGGGCCAACATGCGCCCCTCGGTCGCCCGGCCGCGCGAGCGCCACACCGAGGTGCCCGTCCAGCTGATCACCCTGCAACGCGACAACTACGTCTCGGAGTTCCTCTCCGAGGGCCTGGAGCAGTGGGTGCCCCGGCTGACCCGCCGCACCCTGAACGCCACCCACTGGTCGGCGCTGCTGGAGAAGGGCCCGGCGGTCGCCGCGCTGGTCCGCGAGTTCGCCGCCCGCGACCACGGCGCGCTGCGCCAGGAGCCGTCCGGGAGCGGCGAGTTGGTGGTCGTCACCGGCGGCGGCAGCGGCATCGGCCGGGCCACCGCGCTGGCCTTCGCCGACCAGGGCGCCCGGGTGGTGGTCTGCGACCGCGACCTGCCCGCCGCGCAGCGCACCGCCGAACTGTGCGCGCTGTCCGGCGTCAAGTCCGGCGCGTACCAGGTGGACGTGAGCGACGGCGCGGCCGTGGACGCGTTCGCCAAGCAGGTCGCCGCCGACTTCGGAGTGCCCGACGTGGTGGTCAACAACGCCGGCATCGGCCACTCCGGGACGTTCCTGGAGACGACCGAGGAGGAGTGGCGGCGCGTCCTGGACGTCAACCTGTGGGGCGTCATCCACGGCTGCCGCGCCTTCGGGCAGCTGATGGTCGACCACCGTCAGGGCGGACACCTCGTCAACCTGGCCTCCGCCGCCGCCTATCTGCCGTCCAAGGTGCTGGCCGCGTACGCCACCTCCAAGTCGGCGGTGTACATGCTGTCCGACTGCCTGCGGGCCGAACTCGCCCCGCACCGGATCGGCGTGTCCACCATCTGCCCCGGCATCGTCAACACCAACATCACCCGCACCACCACCTTCTCCGGTCTCGGCGCGGACGAACAGGCCGCCAAGCAGGCCAAGGTGTCCAAGATGTACGCCCGCCGGGGCTTCCCGCCCGAGAAGGTCGCCGCCGAGATCGTCCGCGCCGTCCGCACCGGCCGGGCCGTCGTCCCCGTCACGGTCGAGGCCAAGGCCGCCCGGCTGCTCGGCCGGCTCAGCCCCGGCCTGCTCCGCCGGGCCGCCAGGATCAACGCGGGCTGACCGCAGCGCAGTTGGGCTTCGTGGCCGAACAGTGCGGCGCGGCCGGTGACGAGAACCGGCCGCGCCGCACGCGCGTGCCCGGGGAAAACCGGCTGCGCCGCGCTCGCGGTGGGCGGGAGACTGCCGTCCATGGACACACCCGAAGCCCGAGCCCTGCGGCACGTCGCCGCCCGCAGCAGCGGCGACCCGCTGCCCGCCGGGATCGACATCACCCTCAACTTCCACCCCGACCGCGAGCTCGACGGGGTGCCGATCCTGGAGTCGCTGGCCCGGGACGGCGTGTACCGCTCCCAGTTCTCCACCGGCACCAGCAACGGCGGACTCACCGCCCACCCCGGCGGCGACCGGTGGACGTGGGAGAGCCGGATCTTCGGCGGCGCCTACGACGACGCCCCCGCCGAGCGCCGCCCCGTCTACGGCGCGCTCAACCACCTCCGCAGCCCCTACGGCGGCGCACCCCGCTTCGGCTCCGCACACTTCCGCCTCGCGCCCGAGGCGCTGCACCGGGCCACGTTCTGCTACCCCGACAGCGTCTTCGAACCCGAACACTTCGGCACCGCCGAGGCCATGGCCCTGCTCACCCTTCTTGAAGCCGACGAACAGGACCTGCTGGACGCCTACATCGAAGCCCAACTGCACGGCACAGTACGGCTGTTGGACCACCTTGACGCGCTCGTCCTGGACCCCTGCTACCGGGGCACCGCCGTCGAGACCGCCGCCCGCGCCCTGCCCTGCCGCCTCGAATGGCACCCCGGCCACCGGCTCGCCGCACAGGAGTTGGAACAGTACGCCGACTACCGGGGCCCGCACATCACCGCCCTCGGAGCGAAGATCGCCCACGACGGCGTCCTCGACCCCGCCGTCATCGGCGCCGCCGTCCGCAGCGGGCAGTACGACCCGCAGGAGCTGAAGAAGGTCTGGCACTGCCTGGCCCGATTCGGCCGGCCCGTAGACTGACATCCCATGGACCTGACTCCGATGGCCACCCCCCTCGCCTCCTTCGCCCTGGTCGTGGGCCTGCTCACCCTCACCCCCGGCCTCGACACCGCCCTCATCCTGCGCACCGCCGCCCTCGGCCGGCGCCGGCAGGCCTGGGGCGTCGTCCTCGGCATCCAGACCGGCACCATGATCTGGGGCACCGCCTCCGCCGCCGGCCTCAGCGTGCTGCTCACCGCCTCCCGCCTCGCGTACGAGACGCTGCGCTGGGCCGGCGTCTGCTACCTGCTGTGGATGGGCGTGCAGCTGTTCCGCAACCGCCACCAGGACTCGCCGGACGAGCCGGAGGCGGCGGACAACTCCGGTGGCCTGTGGGCCGGTTGGCGGCGCGGCACGGTCACCAACCTGCTCAACCCGAAGGTCGGCGTGTTCTACGTCGCCGTGCTGCCCCCGTTCATCCCCGCCGGAGTCCCGCACCTGCCCGCCGGCGTGCTGCTCACCTCCGTGCACGTGGCCGAGGGCATCCTGTGGTCCGCCGTCCTGATCGGCTTCGCCCACACCCTGCGCACCTGGCTGCGCCGCCCCGCCGCACGCCGGGCGCTCGACCGGGTCACCGGGGCCGCCGTGGTCGGCTTCGGCGTCAAGCTCGCGCTGACCGACTGAGGTCCTGGAAGACTGCCGCACGGACCTCTCCTGCTTCCACGACGTGATCACGGGTTCGATCAAGGCCCACTGATCATCCGTCAGACCACCGGATACGCCCTCTGAGGCCCGGCCCCGGCGTGGTGGTACTGGGTTCACCATGGATGCGGATACAAGAGCCATGGCAGGCCCGTGTTGAGGTGCTCTAACGTCGAGCCATGACGATTCCACCCCGGTTGGGGCTCCTGGCACGGCGGGCGCGGCGGGACACCGGCTTCCTGGCCACGGGTGTCCCGCTGCACCTGGCGCTGGTGCCCGTGTGGGCCTGGGCCGCGACGACCACTGCCAGGACGGGGAACTGGGCGCTCACGCTCGCGGTGTCTGTCGCCCTGGTCCTGAGCGGCGTCCCGGTGCTGACGGCGGTTCAGCGGTACCGGCACCGGGCGCTGCTCGGGGTGGACATCCGCCGCTCGGCGCCCGTGCCGCAGCGATGGTCGCCGACCACGGCCCTGCGGTGGCTCTGCTCGGTGCGCGCCTGGCGGCAGGTCGGGTACCACCTGGTGCTGGGCCCGCTGGCGGCCCTGTCGGAGCTGTTGGTGCTGATGGCGGCGGTGGCGGGTCTGGCGGGCGCCACCGGGTACGGCTGGGTGTGGGCGCTGCCGGTCGGGGTGCGGCACGACTGGTTCGGCTGGGCGACGCTGATGCCGTGCTACACCGTGCTCGGCCTCTTTCTGCTGTCCCTCCTGCCCTGGCTCGCCGGGGTGGTGGCCCGGGCGGAGTCGCGCTCCGCCGCGGCGCTGCTCGGACCGAGCCGGGCCGATCGGCTCCAGGAGCGGGTCGCGTACCTGGCGGGCAGCCGTACCGGCCTGATCGAGGCGGTCGATGCCGAGCGCCGCCGAATCGAGCGCGACCTGCACGACGGCACCCAGCAGCGGCTGGTCTCGCTGGCGGTCAACCTGGGACTGGCCATGGCCACCCGCCCCGACCTGTCGGGCGAGGCCCGTGAGGTGCTGGCAGAAGCACACCTGGAGGCGAAGGCGGCGATCGCCGAACTCGCCGATCTGCTACGCGGGTTGCACCCTGCGGTGCTCGAGGACCGGGGCCTGGACGCGGCGTTGTCCGGACTGGCCGCCCGAGTTCCGCTGCCGGTGCGCCTGCGGGTCGAGCTGCCGGAACGGGCGGCGCCCGCCGTGGAGTCGGTTGCGTACTTCGTGATCTCCGAGGCGCTGGCGAACGTGACCAAGCACGCCGGCGCCTCGCGGGTCGAGGTGACGGTCCGACGGGTCGGGACGGTCCTGCGGGTGAACGTCACCGACGACGGGCTGGGCGGCGCCGACCCCTCCGGTGGTACGGGGTTGAGCGGGCTGGCCAAGCGGGTGGGCTCCGTCGACGGCAGCTTCCGGCTCAGCAGCCCCGTCGGGGGACCGACGACCGTGACGGTGGAGCTGCCGTGCGTGCGGTGATCGCCGAGGATTCGGTGCTGTTGCGGGTCGGCCTGGTCAAGGTGCTGGAGATGGGCGGCTTCCAGGTCGTCGCGGAAGTCGGCGATGCGGAAGCGCTGTTGGCCGCCGTCGAGGAGCACCAGCCCGAACTCGCTCTGGTGGACGTCCGGATGCCGCCCACCTTCACCGACGAGGGCGTGCGGGCGGCCGCGGTGATCCGCCGCGACCGGCCGCGCACGGCGGTGGTCCTGCTCTCGCAGTACGTGGAGGAGCGCTACGCCGCCGACCTGTTGGCGACCAACACGAGCGGAGTGGGCTACCTGCTCAAGCAACGCGTGGCCGATGTCCAGGACTTCGCAGCAGCGGTACGGCGGGTGGCCGAGGGGGGAACGGCGCTGGACCCCCAGGTCGTCGCCCAACTTCTGCTCCGCCGCAGCGACCCCCTGGCCGCCCTGACCCCGCGCGAGCGGGAGGTGCTGGCCCTGATGGCGGAGGGCCGGTCCAACGCCGGCATCGCCGAGGCACTGACGGTCAGTGAGAGCGCGGTGGCCAAGCACATCAACAACATCCTCGCCAAACTCGACCTGCCGGTGGCCGATGCGGACCACCGCCGGGTGCTCGCCGTGCTGCGCTTCCTGGGCGCGTCCAGGGGCTGAACCCAGGGGGGCCACGCCTGCCGTCATCACGGCGACGGGCCCGGCGCCGGCCCACGCTGCGCCGCGTCCGGGGGGCGCGGGGACGCCGACCGCGGTGGCGTTGGCGTCCCGGCTGCCGTTGGAGGCGTTTCCCGAGGCGGGCCGACCAGCAACTCCACCTGGCCGTCGACGGACTTGGCCGACGGTTCGGCCGGGCGGGAACCGCCCGAGCGGCGTCAGGCGTCGATCGGACGCAGCACCGCGTAGTACGCGAACGGCGGACCGTACAGCCGGGCGACCCGCAGCCCGGCTCCCTCCGCCAGGCTGATCAGCGAGGCCGGCCGGATCTGATGCCGGTCGAAGAACTCGCCGACCACCAGCCGCCCGAACGGCTTCAGCGCCCGGCGCAGCTCGGCCAGCGTACGTGCCGGATCCGGGATCTCGCCCAGCGCCGTCACCAGGTAAGCCGCATCGAACGAGCCATCCGCAAAAGGAAGTTCATGTGCGTCGACGCAGTTCGGCACGATGTTGTCGATGCCCTGCTCCTTGGCCCGGCGGCCCACGTGGTCGAGCATCTCCTGCTGGATGTCCACGATGTCCAGCCGGCCGTTCGGGCCCAGCTGCGGTGCGACGTGCAGCGACTGCAGGCCGGTTCCGGGGCCTATCTCCAGGATCCTCTCGCCCTCCCGGGCCTGCAGCACGTGGTCCAGACGCTTCAGCGTCAGGAACGGCAGCGGCAGGTCGAGCAGCCAGCGCTGAGAGTACGGGTACGGCGCGGTGTCGGTGAACCACCAGGTGGCGACGGCGGCGGCAGCGCCCGCGCCGATCAATGCCCGCGAATTCCTCATAATTCCTCCCCAAATGTCCGATTGGGCCATCGAGGCTTGTCCGATGGTCAATCAGTGGTGTTTGTGTGCAATCTGTTTGTGTCGCCGCCGACTCTGTCGGCAATCGACCCGAGCGGGCCGAACGAAGCGCCCGTGGACCGCCGTTGCGGCAGGCCGGGGACTTCCCGAAACGGACCGGACCGCAAGCGCCGATCACGTCACGAGCATTTCCGCTCAGCGGCCCGGCCGAGGGAAGGTCCGGGTCGCGAGAACCGCGCAGGCCACCGCCAGTGGCAACTCGGCGAAGACGGCCATCAGCACCGCCGGCTCGAGGTCCGAACCCGGGGCAGCCGTCATGGTGTCGAACCAGGCATCCACCAGCAGCAGGGTCGAGGTCGCGGCGGAGGTCAGGCAGGCCCGGCGGTCGCCGCGCCTGAGGAGCAGTCCGGTGGAGAGCAGGCCGAGCGCCTCAAAGCTGTCCAGACCCGTCCACGTCCAGGCCCAGTGCGAGGCCTGAGCGGTGGCCGGCAGCCCGGTGTGCAGGAAGACCAGCCAGGGAATCATCGCCAGCCCGAGCACGGTGAGGACCGTGGCCGCCCGGCGAAGCAGCAGCGGGAACGTCGAAGCGGCCGCGGCCTTCGGAAGGATCCGCGGGACACCGGGGCCCGAAGCGGCGTCCACGCGGACCAGGCTGAGCGAATGAACGCCGGTCAGCCGAGTGCTCGCCATGACACCTGACTCCCTCCCGTGCCCGCCCCTCGGGCACAACATCAGCATGTCGTTCGCGCGCGCCCGAGGCAGTAGCGCTCCCATCCGACTTGATGGTGGTGCCAGGTACACCTTCCGCGTCCGGCGACACTGCGAGGAGATCCGGCCTGCCTCCGCCGGAGCCAGTTCCGGCCGGCCTTCGTCGCCATCGGCTGCACGCGCGGCCCGGTCCTGCTGCCGGCCGCTCCACCGCTCGCCGCCGTCGTGACCCGGGAACGCAGCGCCGATGTCCTGCGATTGACCGTGATCGACGACGGATCAAGGACTCAGGACACTAGGGTCCCGCCACGGCGGCGGCCAGCCGGGCCGCTGCCGTGGCCACCGCCGACCGCAGCTCCGGGCCGCCCAGCACCCGGAAGTCGAACGGGACGGCGGCCAGCCACTGGGCGTACATCGCCGGGTTGCGGGTGCTGCCGAGCAGGACGCAGCGCTCACCCGCCGCCTCCAGCCGGCCCATCGGGGCGCCGATCCACGGCGCGGCCTGCGCGAGCGGGGCGTCGAACTCCACCTGCGTCGGGAAGGCCCAGCCCGAGCCGAGATGCGCCTCCAGCAGGGCCACCGGGTCGAGGTCCGCGGGCATCCGGAAGCCCGTCGTGGTCTCCTCGGCCGCCTGCACCCGGTCGATCCGGTAGGTGCGCATCGCGCCCGCCCGATGCGCATGGCACAGCAGGTACCAGCGGGCCCGGCGCACCACCACCGCCCACGGATCCACCTCCGCCCGCCACTCGTTGCCCGCCTCGCTCCGGTACGTGATCACCACGCGCCGCCGCGCCGCCACCGCCTCCACCAGCGTGTTCGTCACCGCCGGATCCGGGTACACGGCCCCCGGGTCCGGTGCGGCCGCCGCATGCTCGCGCAGCGCCGCCGCCTGCCGCCCGACCTCCTCCGGCAGCACCCGGACCACCTTGTCCAGCGCCGCCCCCACCGGGTCACCCGGCTCGCCCGCCGCCGGCCGCCCGTCCAGCACCGCCATCACCAGCCCCAGCGCCTCCGCCTGCGTGAACGCCACCGGCGCCAGCCGCGTCCCGCGCCGCAACCGGTAGCCACCGTGCGGGCCGCGCTCCGACTCCACCGGGATCCCCGCCTCCCGCAGGATCGCCACATAGCGCCGCGCCGCGCGATCCGTCACCCCCAGCTTCTGCGCCAACTCCTCGGAGGTGGTGCCCGGCCGGGCCCGCAGGATCTCCAGGGTGCGCAGTGCGCGGGCGGTGGGGCTGGTTCCGGTCGACATGTCGGCCAGCGTATGCGGATGCCGCGACAACCAGGAAGCAGATCGTCCTGAACCGCCCCTAGCCTGGGGACACGCCCGCTTTTCCGCCTCTATTTTTCGGGAGCACCCCCGTGGACATCCTGCTCATCGGCGGCCTCTGGCTGGACGGCACCGCCTGGAACGCGGTGACCCCCACCCTCCGCGAACTCGGCCACCACCCCCGGCCGTTGACCCTGCCCGCCACGCCCAGCACGACCCTGGACGAGCAACTCGCCGCCGTCCTCGCCGCGGTGGACTCCGCTGCCGATCCGGTCATGCTGGTCGCCCACTCCGCCAACTGCACCCTCGGCTGGCTGGCCGCCGACGCCAGGCCCGAGCGGATCGCCGCACTCGTCCTGATCGGCGGCTTCCCGGAGCAGGACGGCCGGCCCTACGCCGACCTGTTCGACATCCGCGACGGCGTCATGCCGTTCCCCGGCTGGGCGCCGTTCGAAGGCCCCGTCAGCGCCGACCTGGACGAGAGCATGCGGCAGCAGATCGCCACCAACGCCATCCCCGTCCCCGAACGCGTCGCCCGGGCCCTCGTCCGCCTGACCGACGACCGTCGCTACGACGTCCCGATCGCCATGGTCTCCCCCGAGTACACCCCGGACCAGGTGCGCGCCTGGGTCGCCCAGGGCCAGGCCCCCGAACTCGCCCACGCCAAGCACGTCGAGTACCTGGACTTCGACTCCGGCCACTGGCCGATGTTCACCAAGCCCACCGAACTCGCCCGCCTCCTGGACACCCTGGCCTGACGGGCAACCAGCGCTTTGGTGGCCCCCTGCCGGACGACGCGGCAGGGGGCTTCGACCTTCCGTCGCCGGCAGGCCCACGCCGCGCGTACCCGTCCCGGGTGCGCTCATCGCGGCCAGAGATGACAGTTGTCGTCGATCATCGCAGCCGGACGGGAAGCGCGAGCCGGACCCCGGGCGCTCACACCTGTGCGCTGCGATCGTCGCAGCCGCCGAACGCGACCACCCCGGAAGGCAGCCATGGCCACTTCACCGAGCACCGGCCCGACCATCACCACCACCCCGACGACACCGGACGGCATACCGGGCCGGCTCGTCGCCCTGCTCGCCGTCTCCACCGGCATGACGGCCGCCAACCTGTACTACGCGCAGCCGCTGCTGGCGAAGCTGGCCGAGGTGTTCCAGGTCGGGACGACCACGGCGGGTGCGCTGGTGACGGTCACCCAGATCGGTTACGTGCTCGGGATGCTGTTTCTGGTGCCGCTCGGCGACCGGATCGAGAAGCGGCGGCTGGTGGCGCTGCTGCAGGCGGTCATCACCGTCTCGCTGGCGGTGGCCGGTACGGCGAGCAGCTTCGCGGTGCTGCTGGTCGCTTCGCTGGTCAGCGGTGCGACCTCGGTGGTGGCGCAGATCCTGGTGCCGTTCGCGGCGAGCCTGGCCCCGGACCACGCGCGCGGCCGGATCGTCGGCCGGGTGATGGCCGGGCTGCTCACCGGGATCCTGCTCTCCCGCACCCTGAGCAGCCTGGTGGCGGGCGCCGCCGGCTGGCGGGTGGTGTACCTCGGCTCCGCCGTTCTGACCGCGCTGCTCGCCGTCGCCCTGTACCGGGCGCTGCCGGCGCACGCGGCCACCACCGATCTGCCGTACCGCCAGGTGCTGCGCTCCACCGTGCAGTTGGTGCGCACCCACCCGGCGCTGCTGAAGCGCGGGTTGTACCAGGCGGCGGTGTTCGGGTCGTTCAGCGCGTTCTGGACGGCGGTCTCGTTCCAGCTCACCGGCCCGGCGTTCGGGTACTCGGAGGCGGGCGTCGGGATCTTCGCGCTGGTGGGCGCCGCGGGCGCGCTGGTCGCCCCGCTGGCGGGACGGTGGGCGGACCGAGGACTCGGACGGCGGCTGACCGGGGCGGCCCTGCTGGTGGCGTCCGGAAGCGCGGTGCTCGCGGGTCTGGGAGGGCACCGCATCGTGCTGCTGGCGCTGGCCGCGATCGTGCTCGACGTCGCCGTGCAGACCACGCTGATCCTCGGTCAGCACGTGGTCTACCAGCTCGACCCGGGCGCCCGGGCCCGGCTGAACAGCGTCTTCATCGCCACTTTCTTCCTGGGCGGCGCACTGGGTTCGGAGTTCGGCACCGTCGCGTACCACGCGGGTGGCTGGTGGGCGGTCGCCGGGCTCGCCGCGGTGCTGCCGCTGCTGCCGCTGGCGCACTGGGCGGCCGACCGGAAGGCCGTGGCGGGCTGAGGCCCCGTCAGCCGAGGTGGCGCAGCAGCGCGGCCACGGCCGGCGCGGGCTCCCCGGCGGGGCAGACCACCGCCACCTCCCACCGGGGCTGCCCGCGGGTGAACCGGCGCAGGGCGAGGTCGGGGAAGTGGGCGGCGATCGACTCGGGCAGGACGCACACCCCCAGGTCGTGGCGGACCAGTTCGGCGGCGGCCACGATGTCGTTCACCTCGAAGACCGCCGCCCGCTCGACGCCGGCGGTCCGGAACGCCCGGTCCACCGCGGAGCGGACCGCCCAGCCCGGGGCGAAGTCGACGAACGGCAGCCCGGGGAGCTCCTCGAAGCGCACCCGGTCCGGGTGGGCGAAGGCGCGGCCCGGCGCGGCGGCCAGCACCATCGGCTCGCAGGCCAGCGAACGCACCGTCAGACCGCGCTGCTGCTGCCGGTCGAACGCGACGATCGCGGCGTCCACGGTGCCGTCCCGCAGCCCGGCGCGGATGTCCACGGCCGCCGCCTGGCGCAGCCGGATCGTCAACCCCGGGTGTTCGGCGCGCAGTTCGCCGAGCACCCGGTCGAGGCCGAGCCAGACGCCCTGCATGGTGCCGATGGTCAGCACACCCCGCAGCACCCCGCGCGACTCGTCCGCCGCCGCCCGGGCCAGCTCCGCCGCCCGCAGCGCGGCCCGGGCCGCCGGTACGAACGCCGCACCGGCAGAGGTCAGGCCGACCCGGTGCGTGGTGCGCTCGAACAGCTGGACGCCGAGCTCCTTCTCCAAGGTCCTGACCGTGCCGGACACCGCCGACTGCACGAGGTGCAGCCGCCGGGCCGCCGCAGTGAAACCGCCTTCCTCGGCCACCGCGACGACGACCTCCAGCTGCCGCAGTTCCATCCCGCCCCATCCCGTCGTCGCAGCTCGGCCCGCCTTCCGGGGCCTGTTCGAGGTCAAGGCTAGGCCGCCGGGAAAGGCCCGGGCCCGCGACAGGTGTGCACGGACCGTGCGGGGCGGGTGCGTCGTCGGGCAAGTGGGGGTGCGTGGCGTTCCTAGGGTGGGGCGAGATCCAAGCCCAACTTCGAGGGAGCGCGCCGTGACCGACACGAACGCGGTCGGCCGGCGGCCGGTCCTGGAACCGCAGGCGCAGGCTTTCGCGGAGGCGACGGCGAACCCGCCGTACCTGTTCCAGCTGACGCCGGCCGAGGGCCGCCGGGTGGTGGACGAGGTCCAGTCCGGGGAGATCGCCAAGCCGGCGGTGGACGAGGAGTGGCTCACCGTCCCGGGCGGCCCGACCGGCGCCGTCGAGGTGCGCGTCGTCAGACCCGCCGGGGCGAGCGGCCCGCTGCCCGTCGTGCTGTACCTCCACGGCGCGGGCTGGGTGTTCGGCAACGCGCACACCCACGACCGGCTGGTCCGCGAACTCGCCGTCGGCGCCCACGCCGCCGTGGTCTTCCCCGAGTACGCCCGCTCGCCCGAGGCCCGCTACCCCGTCGCGATCGAGCAGAGCTGGACGGTGGCCCGCTGGGTGGTCACGGACGGCCGCGGCAAGGGGCTGGACGCCGAGCGGATCGCCGTCGCGGGCGACAGCGCGGGCGGCAACCTGGCCGCCGCGCTGACCCTGATGGCGAAGAAGCGCGGCGGCGTCCCGCTGGTGCACCAGGTGCTGTTCCACCCCGTCACCGACGCGTCGTTCGACACCCCGTCGTACCGCGGCTTCGCGACCGGGTACTTCCTGCGCCGCGACGCCATGCAGTGGTTCTGGGACCAGTACACCGCCGACCTCACCCAGCGCGCCGAGATCACCGCCTCCCCGCTGCGCGCCACCGTCGAGGACCTGAAGGGCCTGCCGCCCGCGCTGGTCGTCACCGCCGAGGCCGACGTGCTGCGCGACGAGGGCGAGGCGTACGCGGCGAAACTCCGCGAGGCGGGCGTCCAGGTCACGGCGGTGCGGTTCCAAGGCGTCATCCACGACTTCGTGATGCTGAACGCGCTGCGCCCGACCCGGGCCGCCGGGGCCGCGATCGGGCTGGCCGTGCAGGTCCTGCGCGACGCCCTGCACCAGGGGTGAGGCCGCGATGAAGCCGCCGATCACCGCGCCGCTGCTGAGCGAGTGGGGCTGGCAGGCCCGGGCGGCCTGCCGGGGCATGGACACCGCCGTGTTCTTCTCGCCCTGCGGCGAACAGGGCGAGGCCCGCCGCAGTCGCGAGCGCCGGGCCCGGTCCGTCTGCGGCGCCTGCCCCGTCCGCCCGGCCTGCGCGTCCTTCGCCGTCCGCACCCGCCAGGACTTCGGCATCTGGGGCGGACTCACCGAGGCCGACCGGCAGGTGACCAGGACAGGTTGAGATCACCCGCTCCGGCGCGGGTCAGGCGGCGCCGCTGTCGGGCAGGGCGGCGAGCCGGCCGCGCCGGCTGCGCCACTCGCTCGGGGTGACACCGTACGCGGCCCGGAAGGCGCGGCTGAAGTGCGAGGCGCTGGCGAAGCCGTGCCGCCGGGCCACCTCGGCGAGGGTCGGGCCGTACGGGCCGTGCCGTTCCAGGGCCCGCGCGCAGGCCTCGACGCGGCGCTGCTGGATCAGCCGGGTGACGGTCAACTCCTCGTCCTCGAACAGGCGGTGGAGGTAGCGGACGGAGATCCGCAGCGCCCGGGCCACCGACTCCGGGCCCAGGTCCGGCCGGCCGAGGTGGGCATCGACGTGGGCCAGCGCCCGGGCCACCAGGAGTTCGCGGGCGGTGGCCGGTTCCCGTTCCTCGTCGAAGGCGATCGCGTCCACCAGGTCCGCGACGTGCCCGGCCAGCCGTGCGGCCGCGGTCGGACCGAACTGCGCGGCGTCGCTCAGCACATGGGTCAGCAGCAGGCCGAGCATCGTCACCGCCCCGTCGTCCGGCCGGAGCGTCGAGCCCGCCAGCCGCGACAGCGTCCGCGGGCCGCTGAGGGTGCGCTGCGGCAGGTGGATCAGGTGGAGCCGGAACGGCTCGGGGAAGTGGAGGGCGAACGGCCGGGCCAGGTCCACCACCATGATCTCCTCCGGCCCGGGCCGCAGCGAGGGCCCGGACTGCGAGAAGACCGCCTCGCCCCGCAGGCACAGGGCCAGTGCGAAGCGCTCGGCGGGTTCCGGGCGGCACAGGCTCGGCGGGCGGCTGATCCGCTGCGGACCGGCGTCCAGCGACACGGTGCGCAGGTGGCCCAGGCGATGGGAGCGGACCCGGCCGCGCGGCCCGCCCGGCGCGCCGGCCGTCACCCTGACCGGGACGAGCGCGCGGGACAGCGCCTCGCTCCACACCTCGTGGCGGGTGTCCTCGGGGAAATCGCGGGTGTCCAGGACGAGGGTCATGGGTGTCCCCACCTTCCGTCGTTGCCTGACCGGACGCCCACGGCTGCGGGGCGCGGTCCTCGTTCGCCACCCAGCGTCCCCCGGCCGATCCGCCCGCCCGGCCGTCGCGGGTCCGGCCGGGCACGGCGTGCACGGTGCTGTGCGCGCTCAGGCATGCGGGCGGTGGCGGTCTCGACCGCCCGTGGCCGCCCGCCGACGGAGGGTCACCCCGAGAGGGCGTCCCGGAGTTGGGCCCGGGACTTGATGCCCAGCTTCGGGAAGATCTTGTGCAGGTGGTAGCCGACGGTGCGCGGCGAGAGGTACAGCCGGGAGGCGATGTCCCGGTTGGTGAGCCCCTGCGCCGCCAGCTCCGCTATCTGGAACTCCTGCGGCGTCAGTTCGGCCTTCGCCGCAGGCTCCGGGCCCTGCGGGACGGCGGCGCCCGCCGCGCGCAGCTCCGCCGCGGCGCGCTCGGTCCACGGCCGGGCGTCGAGCCGCCGGAACGTCTCCAGCGCGGTGATCAGCAGCCCGCGGGCCTCGGCCGAGCGCCGCCGGCGGCGCAGCCACTCGCCGAAGTCGAGCTGGGCGAGGGCCCGTTCGAAGGGCCACCGGCCGCCGGCGGGATCGGCCAGCGCGGAACGGAAGTGCCGCTCGGCGGCCTCGTCGCTCTCCCCGACCAGGGCCGCCGCGCGCTGCGTGACGGCGTGCAGGCGCGGCGAGATTCCGTCGCCGAGGGTGCGCTCCGCCGCGGCCAGCACATCCCGGGCGTCCTCGGTCCGCCCCGCGCGGACAGCGGCGGCGGCGAGGTCGGCCAGGTAGTAGAGCGAGGTGTGGTAGTGCACCGGGGCGGGCCGGTAGTCGTGGGTGAAGGTGTTGCGGAGCTCCACGTAGGCGCTCTCGTGGTCGCCCTCGACCACCTTCGCCATGCCCAGCGCGTAGTGGTAACGGGCCCGCAGGCTGCGGGAGTTGCGCAGATCCACCCCGCACAGGGCTTCCTGCGCGCGGGCGCAGGCGCCCTGGTGGTCGCCCCGGAACGCGCCGAGGGTGGCCTGGAGGATCAGCGAGCCGAAGGTGACGTTGTCCGCCCCGGCCTCGGCGGCCATCCAGTACGCGTCCTCGGCCGCGGCCTGCGCCGCCGCCCAGGCCCCCGACTCGCCCTCGGCGAGGGCCAGCGCCTGGGTGAACGTGGCGTTCGAGCCGGCCGTACCGGCCCGGCGCAGCAGGTCCGTCGCGTGGCACAGGATCCGGACCGCCTCGTCCGTCTCGTCCAGCACCCAGGCCGTGGCACCGAGGAAACCCAGATCGGCGAGCGAGTCCGGGGCCGCCAGCGCCAAGGCGCGACGGAACTGCCAAAGCGCCTGCCGGCGGTCGCCGAACGGCCGCACGGCGGTCGCCGACCAGACCCGCTCGGCCGGGTTCGCCTCCTGCGGGATCAGCCGGCCGATCCGCAGCAGCTCGTTGCCGTAGAACGGGTCGCCCGTGTTGTACGCCGAGGTCGCGGCGGTGGCCAGGGCGCCGACGCCGAGCGACGGCTCCAGTTCGACCATCGACTCGGCGACGTGCAGCGACGCCGCCAGCGACTCCTGGTGGCGCAGCGTCAGACCCAGCGCCCACCCCCGCATCAGCTCGCCCTCGGCCCGGGCGACCGGGTCCGCGGTCAGGCCGCCGATCCGGGCGGTGAGGTCGCCCGCCCACTGCGGGTGCCCCGCGAGCATCGCCGCGGTACCCGCGGCCAGCAGGCGCCGCGCGTGCAGCTCCGGGTCCGGGGTGAGCTCGGCGGCCCGCTCCAGCGCGGCCGCCGCGGCCGCGAAGCCGCCCCGGGCACGGGCCCGCTCGGCGGTCTCGGCGAGCGCCTGCGCCACGGCCGCGTCCTGGCCGACCGTCCCGGCGGCCAGGTGCCAGGCCCGCCGGTCGGGCTCGGCGCCGGCCGCGTCGGCCAGCGCCAGGTGCGCCGCCCGGCGCTCGGCGAAGCTCGCCGCCTGGTAGACGGCGGAGCGCACCAGCGGATGACGCAGCAGCACCTGCCCGCCTTCCAGCCGCAGCAGCCCCGCCTCCTCGGCGGGCAGCAGCGCCCCGACCACGTCGCTCCCGGCGGACGCGTTCACGATGTCCCCGAGCCCGGTGGTTCCGGCGGCCGCGACCAGCAGCAGCGCGGCGCGGGTCTTCGGCGGCAGGCCGGGGAGCTCGGCGGCGAACAGGTCCTCCAGCCGGCGGGTCAGCGGTAGGGTCTGCGCCGCCCCCGGCCGGCCCGCCCCCCGGGCGACGGCCCGGGACAGCTCGATCAGCGCCAGCGGGTTGCCCGCCGCCTCCTGGAGCACCTGCGCCCGGGCCCGCCCGGTCGGCGGGACAGGCTGGGCGTTCAGCAGCAGCCCCGCGTCCGCCCTGGCCAGCGGACCGGCCGTCAGGTGCGGGAAGTCGCGGTCGAACCGACCCGGCACGCCCGCCTCGCGCGCGGCCAGCAGCATCACCGCGGCCTCCCCGTCCAAGCGGCGGGCGACGAACGCCAGGATGTCCAGCGAGCCGAGGTCCAGCCACTGGAGGTCGTCCACCAGCAGCAGCAGCGGCTGCCGGGCGGCCGCCTCGGTGATCAGCGTGGTCACCCCCACGCACAGGTGCAGCGGATCGGCGGGCGCCGCGTCCTCGCCGGCCAGCCCGAACGCGCACCGCAGCGCCGCACGCTGACGCTCCGGCAGGTCGTCCAGACCCGCCAGCAGCGGACGGAGCAGCTGGTGCAGTCCCGCCAGCGCCAGCCCGTTTTCCGCCTCGCTGCCGCGCACCCGCAGCGTCTGCAACCCCCGGGCGGCGCCCTGCCCGGCGGCCCAGTCGACCAGCGTGCTCTTCCCCGCACCCGGCTCCCCGGTCAGCACCAGCACATGGGTGCCCTCGCCCCGCACGGCATCGAGCAGGCCATCGATCCGGGCCAGCTCCGACGCCCGCCCGAAGATCGCCGGCGCGGCCGGCCCGTTCCCGCCCGTGTGCACCATCTCGTCCCGTCCTGCCAGGTCAGGGCCCTGATACCCCGACGCGGTGCGGCCATCCTGTCAGCCCCGGGGACGGGCCCGGAGGCCGGTGTCCGGACGACGACCGGTCATTTGACAGAAGCGCGACCGGCCGGGCCCCCGACAGCATCGGCAGGGAGGGGGGAGAAGTGCCGTGACGACCACGGCAGGCACAGCGGAGTGGACATGACGAGCACCGGGACGCACCGGGACAACCCCGAGGACTTCGGCGACCGGGCGGCCTCCACCCACTCCACCCACGCCTCCACCCACGGCATCGACCGGCTGGTCGGACGCGGCGCCGAACTGGCGGCGCTGCGCCGCTGCGTCCGGCACGAACCCGGCGCGCCCCGGGCGCTGGTGCTGCTGGGCGAGGAGGGCATCGGCAAGTCCCGGCTGCTGCGCTCCGCCTGCGAACAGGCCGCGCAGGCAGGGCAGTCGGTGCTCACCGCCCAGGGCTGGGCACCCGAGCGCGAGGTGCCCTACGGGCTGCTCCGGCAGCTGCTCGCGTCCTCGCCGGAGCGGATCCAGGCCCCGGCCGCACTCGACGCCGGCACGCCGGCCGGGCCCGAGCCGGCGGCCGCCGTCGCCGCCCTGCTGGACGGCGCACCGGTGCTGATCGCCGTGGACGACGCACACGCCTGCGACCGCCCCACCCTGGAACTGCTGGGCTCGCTGGTCCGCCGCCCCGGCGGCCGCATCTCGGTGCTGCTGGCCGCCCGCGACCAGGAGGCGCTGCGGACGCTGCCCGCCGACACCGCCGTGCTGCACCTGGACCCGCTCCCGCCGAGCGCCTGCGCCGAACTGCTGGACGCGGTACCCGGCGCACCCGTCGGACGCACCCGCCTGGAGGTGCTGGAGGAGGCCGAGGGCAACCCCTCCGCCCTGCTGGAACTCTGCCGCCGACGGTCCTTCCGGACCGACCCGGCCGCCGCCCGTCCGCGCACACCCCGCCTGCACACCGTCCGGACCAGGTTCGACACCCTGCTCGGCCGGCTGCCCGCACCGACCCGCCACGCCCTCGTCCACGCCGCGCTCGCGCTGCCCGGTGACGACGCCTCGGCCGTGATGGCCGCCCTGGGCACCACCGACCTGGGCATCTGGGCCCCCGCCGAGGAAGCCGGGATCCTCGCCCTGACCGACGGCCGGCTCGTCTTCCGGCACCCGTTGGCCCGGGTCGCCGCCGTCGGCGGCCAGCCCGCCGTCCTGCTCACCCGGGCCCACCGGGCCCTCGCCGAGCGGGCCTCCGCCCGCCCGCTCGACCGGGTCCGCCACCTGGTCGCCGCCACCGTCGGCCCGGACGCCGCGTTCACCGAGAACCTGCGGCCCGCCGTCGAACGCGCCACGGACGAGTTCACCCTCGCCCAGGCCCTGGAGGACGCCGCCCGGGTCAGCACCGACCCCGACGAACAGGCCCGCCTGCTCACCGAGGCCATGGCCGCGGCCGCCGCCGTCGGCGACCCGGACTGGGTCCGCAACCTGCACACCCGCTTCCGCAGCGTCAACAGCGACCCCCGGCTCGCCCGCCGGGCCGCCGTCGCCGCGGCGGCCGCGCTCTCGCACACCTCCCGGCAGAAAGAGGCGTTCGACCTGCTGCTGGACGCCACGGCCGAGCCCACGGCCGATCCCACGGCCGACACCGCACTCGACACCGCGCACGACACGAAACTGGCCGCCCTGGCAGCGGCCATCGCCGACCAGTCGGGCCTGCCGGAGCACCGCAACCGGCTCGCCGAGCTGCTCGCCGCCCTCCGCGCACCCGGACCGGAGGCGCGGCCCGGCACCGAGGAGCCCGGCGTGCTCGCGGGCTTCGTGCAGGCCCTGACCACCCGGCCCGCAGGCGCCCGCCGAGCCCCCGCCCGCCGCAGCACCCCCGCGATCGGCAGCACCCCCGCGATCGGCAGCCCGGAACCGCTGATCCGCCGCCTCGCCGTCGCATCCGTCGCCTACCTCTCCGACGAACCCGACGACTGCCTGGCACACTTCCGCGCCGCCGACAGCCACCTGCGCGGCCGCCGCGCCTTCGGCCTCCGCGCCTGGTACGCGGCGCCCCTGCTGGACACCCTGCTGGCCACCGGTCAGTGGCCGGAGGCAGCCGCCCTGCTGGACGAGGCCAAGGACCGGGCGGCCGTGCTGCGCCTGACCCGGATCCGCGCCGACCTGGAGGCCCTCGACCTGTCGCTGCGTGCCCTGCGCGGCACCGCACCCGCCGACGCGCCCCTGCGGCCGGCCGTCCCGCTCGACCTGCACGAGAACCTCGCCACCCAGGTCCGGGCGGTGCGGGCCCGCGCCCAGGTCGCGATGGCCCACGGCGAATGGGCCGACGCCTACCGCCGGCTGCGCACCCTGTTCGCCGAGGACGGCACCCCCCGCCACCCCTTCCTCTCCTCGCGCTGCCTGGCCGACCTCGCCCTGGCCGCTCACCGGGCCGGCCTCGCCGACCGGGCGGCACCGGTCCTGCACCGGGTGCGAGACGCTCACGAGGAACGGCCGACCACCCGGATGACGCTCCTGCTGCACCACGCCACCGCGCTGCTCGATCCCGGCCCCGACCCGGAACACCACTTCCGCCTCGCCCTCGTGAACGCGGACGGCGAACGCTGGCCGCTCGAACGCGCCCAGGCCCGGCTCAGCTACGCGATCCGGCTGCGCCGCGACCGGCGGCCCTCGGAGGCCCGGCAGCAACTCGTCGCGGCGCTCGAAACCGCCGAGACCCTCGGCTCCCGGCCGCTCGCCGAGGCGATCCGCCACGAACTGCGCGCCACCGGCGTCGCCACGGCCACCGGCTCCGGCGCGGCGCTGGGCGGGCTCACCGCCCAGCAGCAGCAGATCGTCCGGATGGCCGCCCGGGGCCTGTCCAACCGCGAGATCGGCGAACAGCTCTTCCTCTCCCCGCGCACCGTGGGCACCCACCTGTACAACGTCTATCCCAAACTCGGCGTCAGCAGCCGCCACCAACTGCGCGACCTGCTCCCCAGCGCCTGAGCAGCCCCTGGTCGTTCACCGTGGGCACGGCTACGGTGTCACCCGGCGACGCCGGACACGGCGCACCGACCGCGGTGGCACAGCAGAACGAGAGATGAGGTGGCGTGGAGCCCGACGCGTGGCCGGAGGAGGACCTTCTGCGGCCTTCCCGGATCGTGCTGGACCCGGCGGTGGCGCGGCTGGTCGCGGCCTCGGCCGTCCCGCCCGGGCTCGACGAGCTCGGGCCGGTGACCGGCCGTCAGGCCCTGCTGGAGTCCCAGGGCGACCTGATCGAGGACTGCGAGGTGGACGCCGAATTCCGGGTCGCACCCGTCGGGCCCTGCGGACTGGTCGGCTTCTGGACCTTCCGCCCGCTCGGCGCCGAGGGCCCGCTGCCCGCCGTGCTCTACGTCCACGGCGGACGCTGGATGCTCGGCGACGCCCAGACCCACGCCCGCCTGATCACCGACCTGGTCAACGGCAGCGGCGCGGTCGCCGTCGTCCCCGAGTACAGCAGGACCCCCGAGGCCCGCTACCCCGTCGCGCTGGAGGAGTGCTACGCCCTGCTCCGGTGGATCGCCGCCCGCCCCGAACCGCTGGGCATCACCGCCGACCGCATCGCCGTCGCGGGCGACTGCGCCGGAGCCACCCTGGCCACCGCCGTCGCGATGCTCGCCACCACCCGCGGCGGCCCCGCCCTGCGCGCCCAACTCCTCTACTACCCGCTGGTGGACCCCGCCTGCGGCAGCGCCGCGCAGCGCCGCTTCGGCGCCGGCTACCTGCTCAGCCGCCAGGGCATGCGCCGCTACTGGCAGGAGTACCTCGGCTCGCCCGAGGACGGCGACCGGCCGACGGCCAGCCCGCTGCGGGCCGGCCCCGACCTGCTCGCCGCACTGCCGCCGGCCCTGGTCGTCACCGCCGAGGCGGACGTCGTCCGGGACGAGGGTGAGGAGTACGCCGCCCGCCTGCGCGCCGCCGGTGTGCCCACCACCGCCGTGCGCTTCCTCGGCACCGTCCACGACTTCGTCTCGCTGAACGCGCTGCGCGACAGCCCCCCGACGCTGGCGGCCGTCCAGCAGGGCTGCGACTTCCTGCGCGCGCACCTCGCCTGAGCAGCATCACCCCGGCAGACCAGTCGTCCGACTCATGCGCCGGAGCCCACTGCCCCGGCATGCTGGCCGCATGCCAGCTCCCACCTCCCCGACCGCGCCCGCCCGGCTGCTGACGACCCGTTCGGTCCCGGCGGCCGAGAGCCTGGAGTACTGGCACGACGCGGTGCTCGCCAGCCTGGTCGGCATGGACATCCGCACCGACGGCCACAGCTACGACGCCGCCATGCACAACCGGACGGTCGGCGACCTGCGGATCAGCACCCTCGAATGCGACCCCGCGGACGTCCGCCGCTCGCCGCGTTCCATCGCGCGCGGAGACGGACAGTACGTGTTCGTCGCGCTCCAGAGCACCGGCATCGCCCAGGTCGAACAGGACGGCCGCACCGACGAGTTGAGGGCCGGCGACATCGGCTTCTTCGAGACCATCCGGCCCTTCCGCAGCCGCTACCCCGAGCGCTTCCGGCTCAAGCTCTTCACCCTGCCGCGCGCCCTGCTCTGCCAGGACGAGGGCGACCTGCGCCGGCTCACGGCCCGGCCGCTGCACAGCGGCCACGCCCTGGGCCGGCTGCTCTCGCCGTTCCTCGAACGGCTGGCCGACACCGCGGACGCCCACGCCGCGCCGCTGGCCGAGAAACTGGCCCGGGGCGCCATCGACCTGATCGCCGCCACCGCCGCCCAGCAACTCGGCCGGCCCGTGCAGGACCTGCCCGGCGCGCACAACGCCGTTCTGCTGCGCGTGCAACAGTACGTCCGCTGGCACCTGGCCGACCCCGGACTGACCCCGGCGGCCATCGCCCGGGCGCACGGCATCTCCGTGCGGTACCTGCACCGGCTCTTCGAGGGCGAGGGCCGGACGCTGTGCCAGTGGATCCGCGGACAGCGCCTGGAGGAGTGCCGCCGGGCGCTCGCCACCGCCCCGGCCGACTCGGTCGACCTGGGACGCATCGCCCGCCGCTGGGGCTTCACCAGCGGCGCGCAGCTGAGCCGGGCCTTCCGCAGCGCCTACGGCCAGTCGCCGACCGACTGGCTGCTGACCGAACGCCACCGCCGCGCGACCGGGGAGCTCCGGTGACGGCCCCCGACCCGGCGCGGCGGGCGGCCGCCTGGCAGCTGGCGCTGTCGCGGGCCTTCGCCCGGGTCGAGGTGGCCGTGCACGACCCGGCCTGGACGGGCTCGCTGGCCACCGTGCGCCTGGGCAGCCTGCAAATGTCCGAGGAGAGCTCCGGGCCGGCCACCGTCCTGCGGGACGCGGCGGCCGTCGCGGCCGACCCGTGCGGGGACGTCGCCGCCCGGCTGCAACTCGACGGCACCGCGCGGGTGTTCCAGGGCGGCCGGGTGGTCGAGCTGCCGCCGTGCTCGCTCACCTTCCTCGACCTGAGCCGGCCCTTCCGGCTCGTCCTCCCGCCGCTCCAGCGGGCCAGGACCCTGCTGGTGCCGAGGTCCGTCCTCGGACTGGAGGAGAGCGCACTGCGCCGGTTCACCGCGACGCCGGTCGATTCGGCCGAGGGGAGTGCCGGGGCCCTGCTGCTGCCGTTGCTGGCCAACGCGGGGGCGGCGCTCGGCGGAGCGTCGTTCGCGGTGCAGGAGCAGATGGCGCGCGCCGTGGCCGAGTTGCTGGCCGCGCTGGCCGCCGACCACGCGGCCCGGACCGGCCCGGACGGGCGGTTCGCCGCGCCCTCGCTGTTCGAGCGGATCACCGCCTCGGTGGAGGCCTCGCTGGGGGATCCCGAGTTGTCCCCGCAGTCGATCGCCGACCGGCACGGCGTCTCGCTGCGCTACCTGCACCAGCTGTTCCAGCGCCGGGGCGAGACGGTCGGCGGGTGGATCCGGGGGCGCCGACTGGCAGGGGCGCAGCGGGAGTTGGCCCGCCCCGACGCGCCGGGCCGGACGATCGCCGCGGTCGCCGCGCACTGGGGCTTCGCCAGCGCCTCGCACTTCAGCCGTGCGTTCCGGGAGACCTACGGAATGTCCCCGAACCAGTGGCGAGCCGATCGGTCGGCCGCCGGTCGGCCGGCCGCCGGAACACCGGAGTGCTTGGCGCAAAGTCGACTTGGCGAGGATGCCACTCTTTGACAGCGGCCCGGCCGGACCGTGATGATCTGCGGTCGTGCACGCCCGGCGTCCCCGGGAATTCGGCGGCGGGGGATTTCCGGCCGTGCGCCGGGCGTGCGGGAATCGGGGGAGGGCGCGGCAGGGGCAGCGCGCGCCCTGGTCGGGAGTCCAGGGCCACAGGTGCGGCCACCTGGGGGCGGTGGCCGGAAAGCGCACGTCGGCGAGGTGCCGGGGCTCGGCCCGAGGGCGTGAAACAGGGCGCGCGGCCGGGTTGCCGGGGCGTGGGGAGCGCACGGAACCCATCGCTCGTGCTCCATGACGGGACGTCAATTTGGTGGCCTGGTAAGCATGATGTGTCCATTCCGCTTACTATTCGGCCAAACGAGGGGCGCGCGGGACCGAATCGGTGATCTTACTGCGGGGGTTCGGCGTGCCTTCCTGACGACGAGAGCAGGGCATGACCCACACAGAACAGGAAACCCGAGCGTCCGCGCCCCGCGCGGGCCGGCGGACGGCCGAGCGGGCCGCCGCCGTGGTGGCGGCCCTCGCCGCCGCCACCGCTGTCGCCGCCCCCTCCGCCTCGCCCCAGACCGTCGACGGTTCGGTGACGGTGCAGGTGGTGCGGACGGTCGACGAGAGCGGAACGTGGTCGGGCCCGGCGCTGGAGCCGGGCATGGCCGGAGTGACGGTCACCCTGACCGGCGAGGACGGCGCGGTCAGCGCCGCCGTGACCGCCGCCGACGGCACGGTCACGCTCAAGCCGTCCAAGTCGACCGCCGGCGGCAAGTACCGCGTCCAGGTGGTCAATCCGAAGCCGGGCGTGCTGTTCCCGGCCTTCGCCTCCCGCGAGGGCCTGACCGGCGCGCCGGACAAGCTCAGCAGCAACGAGGAGTTCGTCGACCTCTCGGCCGGCAAGCAGGCCAAGCTCACCACCGGCTTCTGGAACCCCGCCGACTACTGCCAGCAGAACGCGCCCCTGGCCACCGCCTGCCAGCCGGCCTCCCTCGACCCGGCGGGCAAGCGCACCCTGCTGACCTTCCCGTACCGCTCCCGCGGCGTGAACAAGGACGTCACCGACATCAGCACCACCGGTGACACCGGCAACGTCTTCGGCATCGCCTGGAACCGGGACGACCGGCGCCTGTTCAGCTCCGCCCAGGCCAAGCGCGCCACCGTGTACGGCCCCGGCGGACCGGGCGCGATCTACGTCACCGACCCGGCGACGAAGGCGACTTCGCTGTTCGCCACCGTCCCCGACGCCGGCAGCACCGCGCACGCCGGCAACGCCCAGGACGACGCCTTCGTGGCCCCGGTCGGCAAGGAGAGCCTCGGCGGGCTGAAGCTCACCGAGGACGGCCGCGACCTGTACGTGGTCAACCTCCACGACCGCAAGCTGTACCGCTACGACGCCACGGCGAAGACCGCCGCCGCGCCCAAGGCCGTGTACAGCATCCCGACCCCCGACTGCCCGTCGGCGGACGACTGGCGGCCCTTCGGCCTCGGCATGCAGGACGGCGTCGGCTACGTCGGTGGCGTCTGCTCCGGCCAGTCCACCCAGAAGATCGGCGATCTGCGGGCGATCGTGCTGCCCTTCGACCCGGCCACCGGGAAGTTCGGCGCCGCCGTCCTCAACCAGCCGCTCGACTACCACGGCACGCCGGCCGGCTGCAACGGCTACTTCTGGTACCCGTGGCAGGACACCGTGCCGAGGACGCCGAACGGCGACGTCTGCGGGCTCAACCCGGAGCCCGAACTCGGCGAGATCGGCTTCGAGACCGACGGTTCCATGCTGCTCTCGTTCCGCGACCGGTACGCCGACCAGGCCGCCGCCGCCCCGCCCGAGGGCCCGCTGCCGAACGGCTTCGTCTACGTGCTCGCCTCGGCCGACCTCAACAAGGCCTGCAAGTCCGGCGACACCTACGTGATGGACATCAATCTCGGCTGTGGGATCACCACCAAGGGCAAGGGCTTCTTCAACCTGAACCGCCCCGCCCCGGCCGGCCATCCGTACGCGTCCTTCGCGGGCATGGCGCTGTCAAAGGTCGAGAACTCCATCGCCACCTCGGGCTACGACGTCTCCAACAACGTCGTCACCGCCGGCACCATGTTCACCCTGCGCACCGGCGGGATCGACCCCGGCTTCGGCAACGAACTCTCCGACGGCCGCTCGCGCTTCGGCAAGGGCGCGGCGATGGCCGACCTCGAAGTGCTCTGCGACCGGGCGCCGCTGCAGATCGGCAACCGGGTCTGGTACGACCCGGAGCGCTCCGGCCTCCAACTGCCGCAGCAGAAGCCGGTTCCGGGCGCGACCGTCAACCTGTACGACGCGGACGGCAAGAAGGTCGGCACCACCAGGACCACCCCGCGCGGCGAGTACTACTTCGACAACAGCAACGTCACCGGCGGGCTGAAGCCGAACACCAAGTACACCATCCGCCTCGACAACCCCGCCGACTACGCCAAGGGTGGCCCGCTGTACCACTGGGTCCCGACCAAGGACAACGTCGGCGACAGCCGCCTGCTCGACTCCGACGGCACCGTCCCCAAGGGCGGCACCTACGTCGAGCGCGCCCTGACCACCGGCGGCCCGGGCCAGAACGACCACAGCTTCGACTTCGGCTTCATGCAGCAGCAGGGCGCGCTGCGCCTGGTCAAGCACGACCAGGACGGCAAGCCGCTGCCCGGCGCGGTGTTCCAGCTGTGGCGCGAGACCAACGGCACCGACGGCCTCCAGGCCGACGGCGACAAGGCGGACACCAAGGTCGGCGACCCGTGCACCACCGGCGACGACGGCAGCTGCGCCAGCACCGCCGACAAGGGCACCTACTACTGGCAGGAGGTCACCCCGCCCAAGGGCTACCAGGCCCCGGAGCAGCCGGTCCTCGGCCCGGTCGTGCTGGACGACGAGCACCTGGAGGACGGCATCACCACCACCGCCGTCAACCGGCTGATCCCGCCGCCGCCCAGCACCCCGGCGCCCACGCCCACCCCGGAGCCGTCGTCACAGCCCTCGGGCGGCCTCGCGTACACCGGCACGAACGACACCGTGCTGACCTACGCCCTGGTCGGCGGAGCGATCCTGCTGGTGGTCGGCGCCGGACTGCTGATCGCCGTCCGCAAGCGCCGCGACAGCTGACGCCACAACAGCTGACGCCGCGACAGCAGCGACAGCAGTGAACGGGGCCCCGGGATACTCTCCCGGGGCCCTTCCCACAGAACTTCCCGCACCGAGGAGCGAGACGACCCGATGGCATCCGACAAGAAGCGCCCGTCCCGGCGCACGCTGATCGTCACCGCCGTGGCGGCGGCCGTGCTCGCGGGCGGCGGCGTGACGGCCTGGCAGCTGGTGGGCGGTCAGGAGGAGAGCCGTCCGCTGTCCACCGAGGAGGCGTCCCGGCTGGCGCTGTCCCGGCTGAAGGCCTATCAGGCCAGCCCGCTGCGGGTGACGCTGAAGGCGCAGGAGGGCGACGGCATGGTGGTCGAGGTGCAGGGCGTGGTGGACTACCGCAGCAAGCACGCGGCGGGCAGCTACACCGTCACCAAGAAGGGCAGCACCCTCGACCAGGGGCTGGTGGTGTGGGACGCCGGCGGGCTGGGCCTGGCCAAGGCGCCCGCAGGGGTGGACGGTTCGGCCTGGGAGCAGGCCGAGCACGTGCCGCGCGCCGGCTGGACCTCGCGCAGCTACGGCACCGACCCGCTGGACGCCGGGCTCCAGATGCTGATCCAGCTGGGCGCGGACCGGCCCGACAACCCCCTGCTGCTGGCCCAGGCAGGCCCGCGTTGGCTCGGCCGGGACCGGATCGACGGCCGCGACTACGACCGGATCGCGGGCCCGCGCCCGCGCGACGCCGCCGACAAGGACAGCGGCGCCACCTCGCCGATCACCTACTGGATCGACTCCGAGGGCGGCCTGCGCCGGGTCACCATGCGGATGGCCGGCCTCGGCACCCCGACCACCCTGGAACTCGGCGGTCAGGACGCCGGGGCCAAGCTCCCGGAAGCGCCCTGGGCGACGGCCGGCTGAGCTGCCGTCAGACGGCCGTCGGCAGCGGGTAGCTGTCCGGATCGACCTTGCCCGGCAGATCGACGGCGGGAACGGCGGGCGCGTTCGGGTCGGCCATCGACGGCTGCGCGGGCGGCACCGGCACGGCGTTGAACGGCATCCCCGGCGGCGCCTGCACCCCTGCGGCCCGGCCCGCCGGGACCTTGCCGCCGCCGCTCGCCCCGCACGCGGCCAGCCGCTCCAGCTCGGCGGGGCTCTGGGTGCCCGGGCTGTTGTCGGAGAAGCAGTTGCCCGGGTCGGCGGCCGAACTGACCAGGTCCACACCGTTGCCGGTGGCCTTGTTCCCGGTCACCCGGTTGTTGGAGGCGGGATGCCCCGGCGGGTCGGTCACCACCACGCCCGCCGCCCGGTTGCCCTGGACGAGGTTGCGTTCGACCCGGTTGTCGGTGCCGCCGCCGATACCGATCCCGATGCCGAAACCGCCGTCGGCCTGCTGCGGCGAGTCCGCCGAGTTGTTGTTCGCGACCACGTTGCCGGCGATCACCGCGGCGTGCTGCGGGGCCAGCGACTCCAGGTCGTTGGAGTTGATGGTCACGCCGACCCGGTTGTTGACCGCCCGGTTGCCCACCACCGTCAGGTTCTCCGAGGCGTTGGTGATCTCGATGCCGACCGCGTTGCGCTCCACCGTGTTGCCCCGCACCAGCGTGTTGCACGGCCTGCACTGCCCGACGTAGATCCCCGAGTCGGCCTGCCCCGAGGCGTAGGACTCCTCGATGATCCCGTCGCGCGCGTCGAACGCGTAAATGCCGTACAGGGCGTTCCCGTACGAGGTCACCTTGCTCGCCCGGAAGCCCTGCACCGCGGGAAAGCGGGTGGTGTCCAGCGGGTCGTACGCGGAACCGCCCGCGCCGTGACGCTGGAGCTTCTCGTCCGTGACGCCGGTGAACAGCACGCCGTTGGCCAGGAAGCCGCGCACGGTGAGGTTCTCGACCACGGTGCCCGCGCCGGTCGCGGTGATCCCGTTGATCAGCTTCAGATCGCCGTCGAAGATCACCGTGTTGCGGTCCGAACCGCGAAGCACGATACGGGGCTTGGTGATCCGCACGCTCTCCTTGTACACGCCCGGGTGCACCAGCACCAGGTCACCGGGGTTGGCGACATCTACCGCGCGCTGCACCGTCGGGACGTCCTCGGGCACCTGGATCACCGTGCCCGGCGGGTGACGGTCGGCGGACGGCGACGCCGAGGAGGAACAGGCGGCGAGCGCCGGAAGCAGCAGCCCCAGCGCCATCAGGCCGGTCCGGAACCGGCGCGGACCGGTCCGTCGGCGTACCAACAGGTGGAAACCATGGAGGAGTTGCATGAAACGTGTTCTATCGTCTCCAATAGCGCCCATGCACATCGAATCGGGGAACCCGCAGGACACCACCGCGTCTGCTCGGCCCCGGATCGGCCGCCGGGCACTGCTCTCGGCCGGCGCCGTCCTGGCCGCCGGAGCGGGCGCGGCCGCCGCCACCGCCCTCGGCCGTGACCCGGGCCGTGGGCCTGCCACCGCTCCGCCACCCGCCGCCGTCCCCCACCACGGCGCGCGACAGTCCGGCCTGACGTACCGTCAACTCCCCGCCACCAGGCTGCTCGCCCTCGACCTCCCCGCCTCCGCCGACCGCGAGGCGCTGCGCGGCCTGCTCGCCGGGCTCGACAAGGTGCTCGCGGCCGCCTCCGACGGCAGCCTCGCCGACCCGCGGCTGTCCGCCACCCCGATCTCCTCGCTGGCCGCGATCGGCCCGGCGCCGGCCGCCCGGCTGAAGCTCCCCGTGCCCGCCGAACTCGCCGAACTGCCTTCGTTCGCCGGCGATCAGCTCGACGCCAAGCGCAGCGGCGGTGACCTCCTCCTCCAGGTCTCGGCCGAACACCCGTGGACCACCGGCGTCCTGACGGAACATCTGCTCGCCGCCGCCAAGCCCTCCGGGGCAACCCTCCGCTGGAACCAGGCCGGGTTCCTGCCGTCCGTCCCCGACGGGGAGACCCCGCGCAACCTGTTCGGCTTCAAGGACGGCAGCGCCAACCCCGACCCCGCCGACCCCGGCCTGTGGAACGCCGACGGCACCATCCTGGTCTACCGCCGGATACGCATGGACACCGCCGCCTTCGCCGCCCTCCCGACAGACCGTCAAGAACTCGCCATGGGCCGCCACCTCACCTCCGGCGCCCCCCTCAGCGGCGCCGCCGAGCACGACGACCCCGACATCTACATCAAGCACCCCGACGGCTCCTACGTCATCCCCGCCACCGCCCACGTCCGCCTCAGCAGCCCCCGCCTCGACGGCGGCGCCCGCATGCTCCGCCGCGGCTACTCCTACGACGACGCCCCCGACGACCGCGGCCTCCTCTTCTGCGCCTTCATGCGCGACCCCGCCCTCTTCACCCGCGTCCAGAACCGCCTCGCCGAGAACGACGCCCTCAACCCCTTCCTCACCCACAACGCGTCAGCAGTGGCCTGGGTCCTCCCGGGCTCCCACCCGGACCGGCCACTGGGAGCGACGCTGTGAAAACGCGGTCACCAGGTCGTGGGGCGGCCGGTGTGCGGGGCGCGGCCGGCGGCGGGGTCGTGGTGGATCGGCCCCGTCGTCGTGGTGAGCGGGAGGTGGGTGCCGCCTCGGGTGTGGGCGACGAGTTCGGCGGCGATGGAGATGGCGGTCTCCTCCGGGGTGCGGGCGCCGAGATCGAGGCCGATGGGGGAGTGGAGGCGGGCCAGCTCGGCTTCGGTGAGGCCGGCTTCGCGGAGGTGGGTGAGGCGGTCGGTGTGGGTGCGGCGGGAGCCCATCGCGCCGATGTAGGCGACGGGGAGGCGCAGGGCCCGTTCCAGCAGGGGCAGGTCGAACTTGGCGTCGTGGGTGAGGACGCACAGGGCGGTGCGGGCGTCGAGGTGGGGGGCCTGGGCGTCGAGGTAGCGGTGGGGCCAGTCCACGACGATCTCGTCCGCGTCGGGGAAGCGGCGGCGGGTGGCGAAGACCGGCCGCGCGTCGCAGACCGTCACGTGGTAGCCGAGGAACTTGCCGATCCGGGCCAGGGCGGTGGCGAAGTCCATGGCGCCGAAGATCAGCAGGCGTGGCGGTGGGACGTAGGACTCGACGAACAGGGTGGCGGAGCCGACTCGCAGGAGGCCGGTGCGGCCGGCGGAGAGCATCTCGCGGGTCTCGGCGACCATCGGCGCTGCCAGGGGGAGGGAGCCGTACTCGTCCGAGGGGGTGACAGTGAGGGTGGCGCCGAGGAGGGCTGACGGCCCTTCGACGATCCGGGCCACCGCCACGGGTGTGCCGGAGCGGACCAGGGGGACGGCGGCGTCCAGGCCGGGGGAGGAGCCCGGGACGACGGGGTGGACGAAGACGTCGAGGGAGCCGCCGCAGGTCAGTCCGACGGCGAAGGCGTCCTCGTCGCTGTAGCCGAAGTGCTGGAGGACCGGGGTGCCGGAGGCCAGCGCTTCCTGGCAGGCCTCGTACACGGCGGCTTCCACGCAGCCCCCGGAGATCGAGCCGACCGCCTCGCCGTACGCGTCCACGGCGAGCGCCGCGCCCGGCCCGCGCGGGGCGCTGCCCGAGGCGCGGACCACGGTGGCCACGGCGAACGGGCGTCCGGTGGTGTGCCAGGTGTGGAGTTGCGCGGCGATGTCCTGCACGAGTGCTCCCTAGTGGACGCCGAGCCAGGTCTTGATCGGGGCGAGGGCGAAGTAGACGACGAACACGAAGGTGAGGATCCACATCAGCGCCCCGGGCTCGCGCCACTTGCCGGTGCCGGCCTTGACCACGGTGTAGGAGACGACGCCGGCGCCGACGCCCGCGGTGATGCTGTAGGTGAACGGCATGACCACGCTGGTGAGGAAGGCGGGGACGGCGATCTCGCTGTCCGCCCAGTCGATGAGCCGGGCCTGGCTCATCATCAGCGAGCCGATCACCACCAGTGCGGCGGCGGCGACCTGCACGGGCACCACGGCGGCGACGGGCGAGAAGAACAGCATCAGGGTGAACACGCCGCCGGTGACGATCGAGGCCAGTCCGGTGCGGGCGCCGTCGCCGACGCCGGTCGCGGACTCCAGGAAGACGGTCTGCCCGGACGCCCCGGCGACGCCGCCGATCGCGCCGCCCGCGCCGTCGATGAACAGCGCCTTCGACAGGCCCGGCATCCGTCCCTTGGAGTCGGTGAGTCCGGCTTCGGTGCCGACGCCGATGATGGTGGCCATCGCGTCGAAGAACCCGGCCAGCACCAGGGTGAACACCGCGACGGAGGCGCTGATCGCGCCCATGCTGTGCGCCCCGAAGGCGCCGAACAGGTCGACGTGGCCGAAGAGTCCGAAGTCGGGTGCGGCGACCGGCGATCCGGGCCAGACCGGCGCGGAGCCGCCCCAGTCCTCGGCGGTCAGGTCGGCGACCTGGTTGACGATCATCGCGGCCGCGGTGCCGAGCGCGAGGCCGAGCAGGATCGCGCCGCGCACGCGCCGGGCCAGCAGCACGAAGATGGTGAGCAGGGTGAGGCAGAAGAGCAGCACCGGCCAGCCCTCGAGTTCGCCGGCCGGGCCGAGGGAGAGCGGGGTGGGCCCGCCGGTGTGCACGAATCCGGCCTTGACGAAGCCGACGATCGAGATGAACAGGCCGATGCCGATGGTGATCGCGAACTTCAGCGGCAGCGGAATGCCGTGCATGATCCGCTCGCGCAGGCCGGAGACCACCAGCAGCACGATCAGCAGGCCGTAGATCACGCACAGGCCCATCGCCTGCGGCCAGGTGGAGTGCGGCACCACCAGCGCGGAGATCACGCCGGAGACGGACAGGCCGGCGGCGAGCGCGAGCGGCACATTGCCGACCACGCCCATCACGATCGTGGTGACGGCGGCGGCGAGCGCGGTGGCGGTGGTCACCTGGGCGTGGTTCAGCCGGTGGCCGGTGATGTCGGCGCCGCTCAGGATGACCGGGTTGAGCAGGATGATGTAGGCCATCGCCATGAAGGTGGTGAGGCCCCCGCGCAGTTCGGTGCCCACGGTGGATCCGCGCGCCGAGAGTTTGAAGTACCTGTCCAGCGCGCCGCGCGAGGTGGGGCCGGGCTCCGCAGGGGTCTGTGCCATGTCGTGTCCCAAGGGTCAGGGCGTGTCGGTGAGGTGCTCCGGTCGGACCGGGATGCGGGTGAGGGCTTTCCCGGTGGCCTGTCGGATCGCCGCCACGATCGAAGGGGTCGCCGAGACGGTGGGGGCCTCGCCGACACCGCGCAGCCCGTACGGGGCGTGCGGGTCGGGGAGTTCGAGAAGGTCCACCGGGATCGGCGGGGTGTCGAGGACGGTCGGGATCAGGTAGTCGGTGAAGGAGGCGTTGCGGATCTTGCCGTCGGCGAGCACGATCTCCTCCATCACCGCCAGGCCCAGCGCCTGCGTGCAGGCGCCCTGGATCTGGCCGACCACGGCGAGCGGGTTGAGCGCCCGGCCGACGTCCTGAACGGCCGTCAACTCGACCACCTTGACCAGTCCCAGCTCCACGTCCACGTCCACCACGGCGCGGTTCGCGCAGAAGGAGTACTGGACGTGGCCGAAGCCCTGGCCGGTCTCCGGGTGCAGCGGCACGGTGGGCCGGTGGCGGTGCACCCGGGTCTGTTCGACGGGCTCGTCGCCGAGCAGCGCGGCCAGCGGGGCCAGCACTCCGGCGGAGGCGGAGACCACCTGGCCGCCGACCAGCGCCAGGTCGGGGTGCGTCCAGCCGTGGCGGCGCCGGCCCCGTTCCAGCAGTTCCTCGCGGACCGCCTCGGCGGCGAGCTTGACCGCGCCGCCGGTCATGTAGGTCTGCCGGGAGGCGGAGGTGGAACCGGCCGAGCCGATCTCGGTGTTGGCGGGGTGGATGGTGACGTGCTCGACGCCCAGTTCGGTGCGGGCGATCTGGGCGTGCACGGTGACGCCGCCCTGGCCGACCTCGGCCGCCGCGGTGTGCACCAGGGCGACCGGCTCGCCGCCGATCAGCTCCAGCCGCACCCGGGCGGTGGAGTAGTCGTCGAAGCCCTCGGAGAAGCCGACGTTCTTGATGCCCACCGAGTAGCCGACGCCGCGCACCACGCCCTCGCCGTGCGAGGTGTTGGACAGCGCCCCCGGCAGTGCGCGCTGGTCGGACGGGTCGAGCGGCGGCGGCAGCGGTCGCTCCTTGACCCGCTGGAGCAGCTCGGCGACCGGCGCGGGCGCGTCGATCTGCTGCCCGGTCGGCATCAGGTCGCCCTGCGCGAGGGCGTTCAGCTGCCGCAGCTCCACCGGGTCCATGCCGAGCGCCTCGGCCAGCCGGTCCATCTGCGACTCGTAGCCGAACGCGGCCTGCACCGCGCCGAAGCCGCGCATCGCCCCGCACGGCGGGTTGTTGGAGTACAGCGCCAGGGCGTGCATCCGTACGTTCGGGATGACGTACGGGCCGTGGCCGAGCGAGGCGGCGTTGCCCGCCACGGCGGGGGAGGTGGAGGCGTACGCGCCGCCGTCCAGCACGATCCGGCAGTCCGCGAACACCAGCCTGCCGTCGCGGGTGGCGCCGTGCTCGTAGCGCATCCGGGCCGGGTGGCGGTGCACGTGTCCGAAGAACGACTCGTCGCGGGAGTACACGATCTTGACGGGCCGTCGGGTGTGCAGCGCCAGCAGGCAGGCGTGGATCTGCATCGACAGGTCCTCGCGGCCGCCGAACGCGCCGCCCACCCCGGCCAGCGTGAGGCGGACCTTCTCCTCCGGCAGGGCCAGCACCGGCGCCATCTGCTGCCGGTCCACGTGCAGCCACTGGGTGGCGATGTACAGGTCCACGCCGCCGTCCTCGGCGGGCACCGCCAGGCCCGACTCCGGGCCCAGGAACGCCTGGTCCTGCATGCCGACCTCGTACTCGCCCGCTACGATCACGTCCGCCAGCGCCCGCACCTCGTCGGTGACGCCCCGGCCCGCCACCAGCCGCTGCTCGTGGCAGAGGTTGCCGTGCGCGCCGGCCTTGTACTCGTGCGGCTCGTGGACGTAGCCGTAGGTCTGCGGATCGAGGCACTGCCGCTCGGTGGTGATCGGGGCGAGCACCTCGTACTCGACGGCGATCTTCTTCGCCGCCCGGCGGGCCGTCTCCGGATGGTCGGCGGCCACCAGCGCGACCGGCTCGCCCTGGTAGCGGACCTTGTCGATCGCCAGGGCCGGCTGATCGGCGATGTCCAGGCCGTAGAACTTGCTGCCCGGGATGTCCTCGTGGGTGAGCACCGCGTGCACCCCGGGGACGGCGAGGGCGGCGGAGATGTCGACGGAGCGAATGGTGGCGCGCGGGTGCGGGGAGCGCAGCGCCGTGCCCCACAGCATGTCCTCGTGCCACAGGTCGGAGGAGTAGGCGAACTCGCCCTTCACCTTCAAGGTGCCGTCGGGGCGCAGCGGGGACTGCCCGATGCCGTCCCGGGAGGCCTGGTTGATCTTCTGCAGGTTCTTCTCGGCCTGGATCGAACGGGTCGTCATTCCCCGCCCTCCGCCCCCGCGATGCGGGCCGAGGCCAGCCGCACCGCGTCCATGATCTTCTCGTAGCCGGTGCAGCGGCACAGGTTGCCCGACAGCGCCTCGCGGATGTCGGCGTCGGACGGCCGCGGGTCCCGGGCCAGCAGGGCGTCGGTCTGCACCAGCAGGCCGGGCGTGCAGAAGCCGCACTGCACGGCGCCCGCGTCCAGGAACGCCTGCTGGACGGCGCCGAGTTCGCCGTCCGGGCCGGTCAGGCCCTCCACGGTGCGCACCTCGCGGCCCTGCACCTGGCCGGCCGCCACCAGGCAGGCGCAGACCGGGACTTCGTCCAGGTACACGGTGCAGGAGCCGCACTCGCCCTGCTCGCAGGCGTTCTTCGAGCCCGGCAGGCCGACCCGCTCGCGCAGCACGTACAGCAGCGACTCGCCCTCCCACACGTCCTCGGCCTCCACCGGCCGCCCGTTCGCGGTGAACACCACCCTCATGCCGCCCTCCCCAACTGCTCGCGGTAGTCGTCCCAGCACCAGGTCAGGGTGCGCCGGGCCAGCACGGCCAGGGCGTGGCGCCGGTACGCGGCCGTGCCCCGGACGTCGTCGATCGGATCGGCCGCGGCCGCGACCAGCTCGCCGAAGCGCCGCACCACCCGCGGAGCCGGCGGGTCGCCGGACGCCCAGTCCAGGACGGCCGCCAGGTACGCCTCGGCCTGCTCCGCGCGGCGCGGCGTCGGCGCGGCCGAACCCAGGCCGGTGCCGACCGTGCCGTCCTTCGGGTGCAGCGCGAGAGCGAACGCGCACACCGCGATCACCATCGCGTTGCGGGTGCCGACCTTGGAGAACTGCTGCGGGCCGTCGGCGACCGGGATCCGCACCGCGCGGATCAGCTCGTCCGGGGCCAGGCAGTGCCGCTTCACCCCGAGGTAGAACTCGTCGATCGGGATCAGCCGCACCCCGCGCACCGAATGCGCCTCCACCCGCACCCCCCGCCCGGCGGCCAGCAGGGCCGGATGGGCGTCGCCGGCCGGCGAGGCCGCGCCCAGGTTGCCGCCGACACTTCCCCGGTTGCGGATCTGCGGCGAACCCACCGTCCGCGCCGCCAGCGCCAGCCCCGGCAGCGGGCCGGACAGCTCCTCGATGATCCGGGTGTACGGCACCGCCGCGCCCAGGCGCACCGACGCCCCGTCACTGCTCCACTCGGTCAGTTCGGTGATCCGGTTCAGGTCGAGGATCGCGGACGGCCGGCGCAGGTCGAAGTTCAGCTCGACCATGACGTCGGTGCCGCCGGAGACCGGCAGCGCCCCCGGGTGACCGGCCATCGCCGCGAGGGCCTCTCCCCAGCTCGCGGGTCGAAGGAACTCCATGCGGTGCCTCCTCTCTTCGCCGACGGACGAGAGCCCGGCGCCCTGGCCGGGTGCCCGGTGGCGTGCAGGCCAGTGAACCGCCGTCACCGGGGCCACGGGCAGTCACCGATGGCATGAGGGCCGACGGTGACCTGCCGCGCTGTCCTGTACGTTCGTCCAATGTGGACGATCCTCCAGCCCACCCGGGTCACCCTGGGCCGTCCTCGCCCCGGAATCACCCCCACGAATCACCCGCAGCACCCGCCGCACCGTCACGAAGGGCCCCGTCCATGCGCGTCCGCGACCTGCTCGCCCCCGGCGCACCCCGGCTGCGCCTGCTCGCCGGCGAGGAGGAGCTCGACCGGCAGGTCACCGGCGTGATGACCACCGACCTGCAGGACCCGGGCCGGTTCCTGCACGGCGGTGAGCTGGTGCTCACCGGCATGCTGTGGCGCACCACCCCCGCCGACTCCGCGCGCTTCGTGCGGACCCTGGTGGCCGGGGGCGCCGCCGCGCTCGGCGCCGGCGAGGTGGAGGTCGGGCCCGTCCCCGGCGACCTGGTCGAGGCCTGCCGCCGGCACCGGCTGCCGCTGCTCGCCGTCCCCGACGACATCGCCTTCGGCACCGTCACCGAGTACGTCGGCCGGCACGTCTCCGCCGGGCGGGCCGCCGACCTCGCCGCCCTGGTCGACCGGCACCGGCTGCTGGTCTCCGCGGCCGGCGCGGGCGGCCTGGACGCCGTCCTCGACCTGCTCGGCGGCGACCTCGACCTGGACTGCTGGGTGCTCACCCCCACCGGCCAGGTCATCGCCGGACCGGCCGACCGCCTCGCCCCCGCCGACCGCGACCGCCTCGCCCGCGCCCACCTCACCGCCCAGCAGCGCGGCCACCGGCCCCCGCACCGGGTCCAACTCGCCGACGGCGCCTACTCGTTGCTGCCCGCCGCCGAAGGCGCCGGCGGCACCCCGCTGGCCGACTGGATCCTCGCCGTCGCGGGCGACCTCACCGAATGGCCCGCCAAACGCCGCCAGCTCGCCGAGAACCTGGCCCGCCTGGTCGCCGCCGAACGCACCCGCCGCGACGAAGGCCGCCGACTGCGCCGCCGGCTCGCCGAGGAACTCCTCGACCTGCTCCGGCACGGCACCGACCCCGCCGAGACCGTCCGCGCCCTGCGCGCCTCCACCACCGACGGCGCGGGCCACCCGCAGTGGCTGGTGCTGTCCGCCGACGCGACCGGCCTGCCCGACGGCGCGCTGCGCCCGGTCCTCGAAGAGGCGCTGCCCGGTACGGCCCTGGTCGCCGCCCGCGGCCGGACCGGCGCCGTCGCCGTCCTGCCCGCCCCCGACGCCGCCGTTCCCGCCGACGCGGTGCGCGCGCTGCTGGCCCCGCTGGAGGCCGGACTCGGCGCCGACGGGCGGATCACCGTCGGCGTGTGCGCCCCCGCCGCCGAGCCCGGCGGCCTGCGCGGCGCCCTGGAGGAGGCCCGGCACGCCCGCCGGATCGCCGCCGCCCGGGCCGGGCGGATCCGGGTCGCCGGCGCCGAGGAACTCGCCTCGCACGTCCTGCTGCTGGCCGCCGTCCCCGACGAGGTCCGGCGCGCCTTCCGGGCCCGGCTGCTCGACCCGGTGACCGCCTACGACCAGGAACACCAGGCCGACCTGCTGCACACCCTGGCCGCGTTCCTGCGCTCCGACGGCTCCTGGACGCGCTGCGCCGCCCAGCTGCACGTGCACGTCAACACGCTGCGCTACCGGATCGGCCGGATCGAGGAACTCACCGGCCGCGACCTGTCCCGGCTGGAGGACCGGGTGGACTTCTACCTGGCGCTGGAACTCGCCTGACGGGACGTCAGGCGGCGTTCCGGCGCCGGCCGCGCGGGCGGCGCGGGTACGGGAACAGCCGCGGCCTGCGCTTGGCCGCCACGTCCTCGACCCAGCCGAGGGCCGTCACCAGCACGGCGAGCAGCGGGATCGCCACCAGCAGGCTGAACCACTGGCTGGTCAGCAGCCACCGCAGGTGCTGGTAGAAGAAGTCGATGTTCCACAGCGGGTCGATCAGCGGGAAGGCCAGCACCAGCGCCGGCACGTGCCACAGGTAGACCGTGACGGCGCGCGAGTTGAGCAGGCTGATCAGGCCGTTCCAGCGCTCCAGCCGCGGCGGCCACTGCTCCCAGGACGGGCTGATGTGCAGCAGCAGCGCGACGAAGCCGAAGGACCACAGGGCCTGGGCGATCGGCCAGACCTCGATGTCGGTCGGCTGGGTCGGATCGACCGGCCGGGTCTGCAGGTACCAGAAGCCCGCCACCATGATCAGCGGCGCGATCGACGGCAGCACGTACTGCGGGATCCGCCGCAGCAGCCCCTCCTGGTGGGCCATGCCGAGGATCCAGCAGGAGCCGAACACCGCGAAGTCGTTGACGGTCTCCCAGACGCGGCCGTAGGGGAAGTCCTGGCCGGTGAAGAACGCGTTCATGACGATCACCAGCGCCAGCGGAGCGAACAGCGTCACCACCGGGAAGCGGCGCAGGGCCCTGAGCATCAGCGGCGACAGCAGCACGTACCAGAGATAGGCCCGCAGGTACCACAGCGGCACCACCAGCTGGGAGGCCCAGCCGGTCTCCAGGTGCCCGCCGAAGCCGTGCAGCTCCGTCGCGTACGGGGGAGTGCTCAGCGGCAGCACCCAGAACGCCAGCTTCGCCCACCACCAGGTGGGGTGGCCGTCGGAGCCCGGGCCGCCGCCGTCGAGGACCTGGAGGGTGACCACGACGGCGCCGAACAGCCACATCGGCGGCAGCAGGCGGCGCAGCCGGCCGCGGATCACGCCGAGGGCGGGGCGGCTCAGCGAACGCGTCATCAGCGAGCCCGCCAGCGCGAACATCACGCCCATCGACGGGAACACCAGTGGCAGCCAGAACCACTCGAAGTGGTGGTAGAGCACCACGCGGACCAGCGCCATCGCGCGCAGCAGGTCGAGGTAGCGGTCCCGGCCGGCCTTGCGCACGGACGAGACGAGCGTGTCCGGGGCGGCTTCGCGGCGCAGCTGCTCGGGGATCCGCAGCCGGATGGTGTCGCTCATGGTCAGGCCTCCACGGGGATCCGCAGCCGGATGGTGTCGCTCATGGTCAGGCCTCCACGGGGACAGCGACCTCGCCGGTGCGCCGGAGCTTGTGCCAGCGCAGCCGGCCACCCGTGAGCGCGGTGATCGTGGACTGCAGCAGGACGATGTACATCAGCTGCCGGTACACCACCTGTTGCAGCGGCAGGCTGATCAGGTGCCAGGGCTTCTCGCGGTCGAGCCGGAAGGCGTACCAGGACAGCAGTCCCTGGAGCGCGATGAACCCGCCCCAGCTGGCCAGCGTGATCGGGGCGTCCGTGAACAGCACGCCGTACAGCAGGAACAGGTCCACCAGCGGTGCCAGCAGCGGCGCGACCACGCCGAACAGCACCACCATCGGCAGCCCGATCCGGCCGAAGCGCCCGGCCGGGCCGCGGGAGATCACGGCGCGGCGGTGCTTCCACATCGCCTGCATGGAGCCGTAGCTCCAGCGGTAGCGCTGCGACCAGAGCTGCTGGAGGCTCGCGGGCGCCTCGGTCCAGGCGCGGGCGCGCTCGGCGTAGACGACCCGCCAGCCCTCGCAGAGCACCGCGATGGTGATGTCGGTGTCCTCGGCGAGGGTGTCGTCGCTCATCCCGCCGACCTGCCGCAGCGCCTCCTTGCGGAAGGCACCGACCGCGCCGGGGATGGTCGGGATGACGTTCAGCACGTCGTACATCCGGCGGTCCAGGTTGTGGCCGAGGACGTACTCGATGTGCTGCCAGGCGCCGATCAGGCTGTCCCGGTTGCCGACCTTGGCGTTGCCCGCGACGGCCCCGATCCGCGGATCGGCGAACGGCTGGACCAGCTCCCGCACCGTGGACGGCTCGAACACGGTGTCGCCGTCCATCATCACCACGATGTCGTACGAGGCGGCCGCGATGCCGGCGTTGAGCGCGCTGGGCTTGCCGCCGTTGACCTTGCGGATCAGCCGGACGAACGGCAGGTCCATCGCCTCGACGATGTCCGCGGTGCCGTCGGTGGAGCCGTCGTCGATCACGATCACTTCGATCGGATAGTCGCTGGCGGCCAGCGAGTTCAGGGTGTTCGCGATGCACTCGAGCTCGTTGTACGCGGGGACGAGCACGGTGACCGGCTCGGTGACGGGCGGCCCCCAGGCGTCCTTCCGCTTGGAGCGGCGGGCGTGCACCGGGGCGAGGACGATCATCAGCGCGAACCGGCCGAAGTTGAGGAAACCGACCAGCGCCAGCAGCCCGACCAGCACCGGCAGGGTGTACACGGCGACCTGAGTGGCCCAGATGAACCCCTTGCCCGCCCACAGCTGGAAGCCGTGCACCGGCACCATCGCGCTGGAGGCGCCGAGCGCGTCGGAGATGGTGGTGAAGCGGTAGCCCTCGGCCTGGAGCTTGACGATGATCTGCTCCAGCGCGGCGACCGTCTCGGCGCGGTCACCACCCGCGTCGTGCAGCAGGATCAGCTCGCCCGCGCCCGGCTTGGCCGGCATCGCGGCCTTCACGATCTCCTCGACGCCGGGGCGCTTCCAGTCGTCGGTGTCGCGGTCGATGAACGCGGTCAGGTAGCCGTGCGCGCCCACGTACTGGATGACCGGGTAGTTCCAGTCGTCCATCGCCGCGGCCTCCGAGGAGTACGGCGGCCGGAACAGCGAACTGTGCACGCCCGCGACGCCGGCCAGTGCCAGCTGGGTCTGCGCCAGCTCCCAGCCGACCCGGGAGTGCGACTGGTACACCAGGTCGGGGTGGGTGAAGGTGTGCAGGCCGATCTCGTGGCCGCCCGCGACGATCTTCCGGATCAGATCCGGGTTGCGGGTGGTCATCGCGCCGGTCACGAAGAAGTCCGCGCGGACGTCGTGGGCCTTCAGCACGTCCAGGATCTTCGGCGTCCACTCCGGCGAGGGGCCGTCGTCGAAGCTCAGCACCACCGTCTTGTCGGGGATGCGGTAGCTGACCGGGTTCGCCTTCTTGTCGCCGCGCGCGTCGATCACCGGGCCGCCGTTGAGCAGGTTCTCCGGCACGGTGTCCTTGTCCACCGAGGTCGCGATCCGGGTGTCGTGGAACACCTCGTTGGTGGCCAGCCCGCGCAGCACCAACAGCGCCAGCAGACACGCCAGCAGGGACAGCGGCATGACGAAGCGCAGCGGCGGCGCGGCCAGTCGGCGCGGCCTCAGCAGGGAATGCCGGCGGCGCTGGTGGCGGGACAAAGGGCGCTCCTGGAGATGCGTGGTGCGAAGGATCAGGGGTGTTTGCTCGACTTGCCGCCCGAGGGCGTCGCCCCGGTGGTGGGCTTCGAACCGGCGGCCGAGCTGCCCGGCTTGGGCGAGGTGGAGCGGGAAGGCGCCCCGGACGAGGAGGAGGACGCGGACGGCGAGGCCGAGGGCGAGGCCGACGGCGACACCGAGGGCGCGGCCGCCGGGGCCGGCTGCTGGGGGATCACCATCGGCGGGGCGTCCGCCTGCACGCCGATCAGGCTGCCGCCCATCGCGACCGCCAGCACCGCGCCCACCACCGAGACCGGCCAGCCGAGACCGCGCAGCAGTCGCCCGCGCAGTCCGGACTCGTCGACGAACACCGGTTCGGGCAGCGGCTCTTCGACCTCCGGAAGATCCGGGCCGGGCCCGCCGGGCGGTGCCGGGTGCGCCGGTCCGGAACCGGACGACGTCATGACAGGGCGCACCGGGCGAGGCCTTTCAGGGCAGGGAGGGCAGGACAGGAAGACCGCGGGAGCGTGGATCGAACGCTAGTGCACCGACCTGGGCCGTCCTGGGCCGAATTGGGCCTGATGCCCAGTTTCGACGCGTTCTCGGTCAGGGTTGTGATCGGATCGAGATCCCTACCGGCGCGTACATGTTTAACCCGTGCACAGACCGTTCGACCTCGGTGGATGTGAACCGTCCCGGCGCCGCCGCCACCTGTGAGCCCCGTTAGGATGACCGCCTCCGACCGGTCGTCGATCCCCGCGCAGAGGGGCGTGTCCCAACTACCGCCGCTGCGCCCCAAGGAGCTTGTGTGCGCCAGTCCCGCCGCCTTTCCTGCCGTCGCGCGTGGAGCGTGATCGCGCTGCCGACCCTGCTGTGCACGCTGGCCGCGTGCAACGGCGACCCAGCCGCCGGTGGGGACACCGCCGCGAAGCACGGGTCCTCCAGCGCCTCGCCGACGCCGTCCGGGCCGCCGGGAACGATGTTCGACACCTTCCACTACACCGGCCCCGGCGACCCCGCGTTCGCCGCGCACGGCTGGCAGGTCCGGGAGGGCGGGGGCGGCCCCGGCATCAAGGACACCTGGACCACCGCGGGCGCCGCCTTCCCCGAGGACCCGACCGCGCAGGGCGGCCGGGTGCTGCAACTGCGCTCCACCACCGACGGCACCAAGCAGGGCACCCAGCAGGTCGAGGTGCAGAGCACCGCCGCCAACCTGTTCCACGGCACCTTCGCCGCCCGGATCCACTTCGGCGAGAAGCCCTCGACCGGCCGCACCGGCGACCATGTCGTGCAGACCTTCTTCCCGATCTCGCCCGAGGACTCCTCGGCGAACTACAGCGAACTCGACTTCGAGTACCTGCCGAACGGCGGCTGGGGCGCGCCGGGCCCGAAGCTCGACACCACCAGCTGGTTCAAGGCCGACCCGCCGGATCGCGTCACCCGCGCCGCCAAGCAGCGCCTCGAGGGCTGGCACACCCTGATGATCACCGCCATGGACGGGAAGGTCACCTACTCGCTGGACGGCAAGGAGATGTTCACCAGCTCCGACAAGTACGTCGCGCGCGAGCGGATGGACATCCACTTCAGCAACTGGTTCATCGACCTGCTGCCCTCGATCAGCGGGCAGCGCAGCTGGGACATGAAGGTCAACTGGTTCTACTACAAGGCCGACCAGGCGCTCTCCCCGGCGGACGTCCAGCAGACGGTGGACGGCTTCTACGGCGCCGGCACCGAGTACGTCAACACCCTGCCGAAGTCCTGACCTTGCCCAGGCGAAGGGCCCGGCCGCTGCGGCGGCCGGGCCCTTGTCCGTGCGATGGGTCAGTGCTGGGCGGGGATGATCGTGGTCAGCCAGGTGAAGATGCCCGGGACCAGCGGCTTCCAGACGTCGCTGCTGTGCGCGCCGGTGGTCTCCTGGATGGTCACCGTGGTCGGGGCCTTGGCAGCCGCCTTCAGCGCCTCGCCGCCCTCCAGGCCGTCACCCTTGTTGCCGGTGACGTACAGCGCGGTCTTCGGCGGAGTCTTCGCGGACTTCAGGATGTTCAGCGGGTTGGAGATCTCCTTCAGGTGCGGGTCCTTCGCGGTCAGCGACTTCTCCTCCGCCCCCGGGTCGTTGTAGCCGGACAGGCTGATTCCCGCGCGGTAGGCGTCCGGGTGCTCCAGCGCCAGCTTGGCCGCGCAGTGCCCGCCCGCCGAGTAGCCGGCCACCGCCCAGCGGTCGGCCGAGGCATCGACGCGGAAGTTGTCCAGCACCATCTGCCGCACGTCCTTCGACAGCCAGGTGTCGGCGTTGACCTTGCCCGGGACGTCCGCGCAGCCGGTGTCGGTGCTGTCGCCCAGCAGGTTGGTGCGCGGCGAGACCAGGATGAACGGGGCGACCTGCCCGCTCTGCATCATCGGCTTCAGCTGCTCGGAGACCCGCAGGGTGCCGAACCAGGTCTTCGAGGAGCCCGGCCAGCCCGGCAGCAGCTCGACCACCGGGAAGGTCTTGTCCTTGTACGCCGGGTCGTTGTACTGCGGCGGCAGCCAGACCAGCACCTCGCCGTCCACGCCGGAGACCGCGCCCTTCAGGTCGGTGGTCTGCACGTCGTTCGGCACCTTCGGGTCACCGACCGGCTTGAACTGCTGGACCACCTTGTTGTGTTGCTTGTTGTCGCTGCTCCCGCTGCCGCCGCCGCCCTCGTTGGCAGCCACGTTCGGCACCGAGCGCACGTGGTTGCCGGTGCCCAGCAGGTCGTCCCAACTGCCGTAGATCAGGTTGGCGTTGTTGACCATGACGAAGACGGTGGTGACGGCGGTGATCTGACAGAACAGCAGCATCACGATCCGGGACAGCATCTGGACCGGCTTCGGTCCGCGCACCCGGCCCCACAGCAGCAGGGCCGCCGCGATGGAGATCGGCACCAGGATGATCGTCAGAATAAGAAAAGGGGTGCCTGTCAGCTGCATCAGGTCTCTCGAATCAGGTCGTCCGGCCGTCCGGGGCACGGTCCCCCGGTTCGCACATCACACTTGTCAGACTGCGTCAAACACACGATCAGTTGCTGGCGACACCCGCAGAAACCTGAGAGGAACATCACGTTTTCGTGAGAATCCGCTGTGCGTTCGCGGCCTAGTCTGCCAGTTCGTCCGGACCCCTCCGGCACCAGCCCGGAGCTTTTACCGAAACCAGGAGCATTCATTCCGTGACCAGTGCCAACGGCCCCGCCCGCCCCGCCCTGCCCAGCCTGCTGGGCCTCGGCCCGCGCGCCGAACGCCGCCGCCGCACCCTGCCCGCCGGAGTGCTGCGGCTGCCCACCATCGGCGTGGACATCGGCGGCACCAAGGTGGTCGCCGGAGTGGTCGACGGCGAGGGCCGGGTCCTGGAGCGGCTGCGCACCGAGACACCCCACAAGAGCAAGAGCCCCAAGGTGGTCGAGGACGTCATCGTCGAGCTGGTCCTGCAGCTCGCCGACAAGCACGACGTGCACGCGGTCGGCGTCGGCGCGGCCGGCTGGGTCGACTCCGAACGCTCCACCGTGCTGTTCGCCCCCCACCTGAACTGGCGGAACGAACCCCTCCAGCAGGCGCTCAGCTCCCGGCTGCGCTTCCCCGTGGTGGTCGAGAACGACGCCAACGCCGCCGCCTGGGCCGAATGGCGCTTCGGCGCCGGCCGCGGCGAGGACCACATGGTGATGATCACACTCGGCACCGGGATCGGCGGCGCCGTCGTCCGCGACGGATACGTGGACCGCGGCAAGCACGGCCTGGCCGGAGAGTTCGGCCACATGCAGGTGGTGCCCGGCGGCCACCGCTGCCCGTGCGGCAACCGCGGCTGCTGGGAGCAGTACTCCTCCGGCAACGCGCTGGTCCGCGAGGCCCGCGAACTCGCCGCCGAGGAGTCCCCGGTGGTCCAGCCCCTGCTCGCCAGGGCCGGCGGCACCCCGCTCGGCATCACCGGCCCGCTGGTCACCGAAGCCGCCCGCGACGGCGACCCGGTCGCCACCGAACTGCTCTACGAGGTCGGCCGCTGGCTCGGCGTCGGCATCGCCAACCTCGCCGCCGCGCTCGACCCCGGCCGCTTCGTCATCGGCGGCGGCGTCAGCGAAGCCGGCGAGCTCCTCCTCGGCCCCGCCCAGGACGCCTTCCGCCGCACCCTCACCGGCCGCGGCTTCCGCCCCGAGGCCGAAATCGTCCACGCCGCCCTCGGCAACGAGGCCGGCCTGGTCGGCGCCGCGGACCTGGCCCGCCAGGTCGCCCGCCGCTTCCGCACCGTCAAACGCCGCCGCGTGGAACGCGCAGCCACCCGCTGACCCGGGGTCTGCCGTGGCGCTGAGGGGCGCTGGTGGGGGGCTGCTCCGTGGCGTCGTGAGCCGCTGGCGCGGGGCCGTTGGCGGGGCGCGGAGAGGTGCAGGTGCGGGGCAGTTGGCACGGGGCCGTTGGTGTGGCGTGGCGTTGCGCTTCGCTTGCGCGGGGTCTGCCGTGGCGCTGATGGGTGGTGGGGTGCTGCTGGCGTGGTGTCGTGAGCCGCTGGCGCGGGCCTGCTGCCGCCAGCGGCCGGGACGTGTCGCCGGTCGGTGTGCGTGAGCCGCTGGTGCGCCCCGAGCGGTTGGCCCTGCTGCTGACGTGCTGCGGGCCGCCGCCGGGGTTCGCTTTCGGCGGGCCGGGAGATGGTGGTCGGGGCGGCAGCAGGCTTGTGGTGTGCGGCAGTTGGCCGAACGTGGCGTTGTCGGGTGTGTGGTGGGTGTGGGAGAACGGGAGACCGTCGCCGTCCCAGGGAGATCGTATGAGAACCCTCGTTCGTCTCGTTCCCGCGCTCGCGGTTGTCACCGGACTGCTCTGTACCGCCGCGCCCGCCCAGGCCGATCCGTTCGCCGCCGCGGGGAAGCAGCCGGAGGCGGTGGGGTGGGGTGGGGCGGTGAGCAGTGTGGATGCCGATGCCACCGCTGCCGGGCTGGAGGTGTTGCGGCGGGGCGGGAACGCGGTGGATGCCGCGGTTGCCACCGCGGCCGCGCTCGGGGTGACCGAGCCGTACTCGGCGGGGATCGGTGGTGGCGGGTACTTCGTGTACTACGACGCCGGGACCGGGAAGGTCTCCACGCTGGACGGGCGGGAGACCGCGTCCCGGACGGCCGACAGTTCGCTGTTCCTGGAGAACGGGAAGCCGCTGGCCTTCGCCGACGCCGTCACCAGCGGCCTGTCGGTGGGCGTCCCCGGTACTGCCGCCACCTGGGAGCAGGCGCTGCGCCGGTGGGGCAGCCGGGATCTTGCCGAGGTGCTGAAACCGGCCGAGCGGATCGCCGATCGCGGGTTCACCGTCGATCAGACCTTCCAGGACCAGACCGCCCTCAACCAGGCCCGGTTCCAGGACTTCCCGGCCAGCCGCGCGCTGTTCCTGCCGGACGGGAAGCCGCCCGCCGTCGGTTCCACCCTGCGCAACCGCGATCTCGCCGCCACCTACCGCGAGTTGGGACGCAAGGGCACTGCCGCGCTGTACCGCGGCCCGATCGGCGCCGACATCGTCCGGACCCTTCAGCACCCGCCCGTCGATGCCGCCTCCGGCCGCAACGCCCGGCCCGGGAAGGTGGATGCCGCCGACCTGGCGGCCTACCAGGTGCGGCAGCAGGACCCGACGCATGTGAACTACCGGGGCCTGGACGTGTACGGCATCGCCCCGTCCTCCTCCGGCGGGACGACGGTCGGCGAGGCGCTGAACATTCTCGGCACGAGCAGCCCCGCCGACCCCGTCCAGTACGACCACCGGTTCCTGGAGGCCAGCCGGATCGCCTTCGCCGACCGCAACCGCTGGGTCGGCGACCCGGGCTTCACGCAGGTGCCGACCCGTCAGCTCCTCGACCCGGCGTACGCCGCCTCCCGGGCCTGCCTGATCGACCCCCAGCACGCGCTGACCAGCCCGCTCGCCCCCGGTGACCCGTATCACCCGGCGGCCTGCGCGAGCAGCGGGCAGCCGGTCGTCGAGCCGTACGAGGGCCAGAGCACCACGCACCTGACGGTCGCCGACCGGTGGGGCAACGTGGTCGCCTACACACTCACCATCGAGCAGACCGGCGGCAGCGGCATCACCGTGCCCGGCCGGGGCTTCCTGCTCAACAACGAACTGACCGACTTCAACTTCGCCCCGCTCACCCCCGGCGTCCCCGACCCCAACCTGCCGGGCCCCGCCAAGCGTCCGCGCTCCTCGATCTCCCCGACCGTCGTGCTGAAGGACGGCAAGCCGTACCTGGCGGTCGGCTCGCCCGGCGGCGCCACCATCATCACCACCGTGCTGCAGGTCCTGACCGGGCGGATCGACCGGGGCCTGACGCTGGAACAGGCCATCGCAGCGCCCCGGGCCAGCCAGCGCAACACCGCCGCCACCCAGGCCGAACCGGCCTTCCTCGCCTCGCCCGAGGCGGCGGAACTCCAGGCCATGGGCCACGTGTTCAGCGCAACCCCGGAGATCGGCGCCGCCACCGGCATCGAGCGCCTCCCCGACGGCCGCTGGCTGGCCGCCGCCGAACCCGTCCGCCGCGGCGGGGGCTCGGCCGCCGTGGTGCGCCCCTCGCGTTAGGTTCTGTGCGGCCGGCCGGTCAGGGCAAACCGAACCGGCCGGCCGGTCCGGGCAACCCGATGGACCCGAACTCCCGTGTCTGCCAGAATCCTTCGGTGATCGCACCGGGACGCCTCGGCCACGTCCTGGCCGCCCCGCTGCTCCTCGCGGCCCTGACGGCCTGCACCAGCTCCACGCCTGCGGCATCCCCGGCGCCGGCCGGCTCCACGCCCGCGACCATCTCCGTTGCCGAGGCCGGTGAGAAGTTGACGCACTACCGCCCGGCCGGGCCGGAGGGTTCGACGCAAGCGGGCGGGGTTCTCGATCTGGACGGCACGGTGGATGTCCTGATCGGCGCGTCGGGGACGGACGCGAAGGCCGACATGCAGCGCCGGCTCGCCCAGCGCGGCTTCGTCGTGGCGGCCCGCCGCTCCTGGACCGCCCCCGACGGGCGCCGGGCCGACACCCTGCTGATGCGCTTCTCCGCCGACGCGGGCGCCGAGGGCCTGGCGGGCACCCTCGCCCAGGACCTGCGGAGCATCAACCCCGACACTGCCTTCACCGACCCCAGCGATCTGTCCACCGGTGTTGTCGTCAACACCCCCGACAGCCGCGGCAGGGCGCGCGTCGCTCTGGTCGCCCCCGTGGCGATGTCGTCGTCGTCCTGAACTACCTCACACCCGCGACCCCCGACAAGAGGACGGCCATGGTTCTCTTCCACACGGAGCTCGGGCTCCTGCCCACCCCCGGAATTCCCTGGTAGGTCCGCTCCGGCGGATCGGCCGGGTGCTGTCGGTGCCGGGCGGTATGTTCGGAGGGGGTGCCCGGCCCGCTGCCGTGCCCTGTCCGTCCGTACCGCCGAGGGAAGGCCGCCGTGACCGTCCGCATCGCCACCTGGAACATCAACTCCGTCACCGCCCGGCTGCCCAAGCTGCTGGAGTGGCTGGAGTCCGCCAAGCCGGACGTGCTGTGCCTGCAGGAACTCAAGTGCGGCACCGAGGCGTTCCCCGCCGAGGCGATCGGCGAGCTCGGGTACGAGAGCGCCGCGCACGGCACCGGCCGGTGGAACGGCGTCGCCGTGCTGTCCCGGATCGGCCTGGACGAGGTGGTCCGTGGCCTGCCCGGCCAGCCCGGCTACCTGGCCGAGGACGCGATGCTCCCGGTCGTCGAGCCGCGCGCGGTCGCCGCTACCTGCGGCCCGGTCCGGGTCTGGTCGGTGTACGTGCCCAACGGCCGCGAGGTCGATCACGCGCACTACCGCTACAAGCTGGAGTGGCTGGCCGCGCTGCGCGACGCCGTCCGCGAGGACGCGGCGGGGGAGCGCCCGTTCGCCGTTCTCGGCGACTACAACATCGCGCCCACCGACGCGGACGTCTTCGACATCGCCGCCTTCGAGGGCCTCACCCATGTCACCGCCCCCGAGCGCGCCGCGCTGACGGCCCTCCAGGAGATCGGCCTCCAGGACGTGGTCCCGCGCCCGCTCAAGTACGAGCACCCGTACACCTACTGGGACTACCGCCAGCTGGCCTTCCCGAAGAACCGGGGCATGCGGATCGACCTCACCTACGCCAACAAGGCGTTCGCGGACGCGGTCTCGGACAGCTACGTGGACCGCGAGGCCCGCAAGGGCAAGGGGACGTCGGACCACGCGCCGGTGGTGGTCGATCTGGACCTCTGAGCGAGGTCGGCCCAGACGGCCGGGCTGCCCGAACCGGGGCAGTCCGGCCGCTTCTTCGTGAACTCCACGGCTTCGTCCGCTTGTTTGCGAAACCCCAGGTCAAGGCTGGTGGGCGGAAATCCCTGCCCAAGTATTCTCTGAGTGTATAGACGTGGAGTACACCCCCGGCGTACTCTTTCGATCATGAGCGTTCCATTCACCCTGCTCGGGCTGCTCGAACGCGAGCCCAGCCACGGCTACGACCTCAAACGCGACTACGACGCCTTCTTCGGGCGCGGCAAGCCGCTCCCCTTCGGCCAGGTGTACGCGACCCTCGGGCGGCTCGCCCGGGACGGGAAAGTCGTCGTCGGCGAACCCGAGGCCGGCGACGGGCCCGACCGCAAGCGTTACGTCATCACCGAGACCGGCGCGACCGAGTTCGAGGACTGGCTGCGCGAGCCCGTCGCCGCCGAACCCCACCTGCAGACCGTGCTGTTCAGCAAGGTCGTGCTCGCCCTGATGCTCGGCCGCGACGCCGAGCTCTACCTCGACACCCAGCGCTCCGCCCACCTGAAGCGGATGCGCGAACTCACCGAGATCAAGCGCTCCGGCAGTCTGGTCGACGCACTCCTCGCCGACCACGGCCTGTTCCACCTGGAGTCCGACCTGCGCTGGATCGACCTGACCGCCGCCCGACTCGACGCCCTTGCCGCAGAGGTGGCCAAGCGATGACCGACCCCCTGATCCACGCCCGCGACGTCACCCTCGCCTTCGGCGAGACCCCCGCGCTGCGCGGCGCCGAACTCGCCGTCGAAGCAGGCGAGATCCTCGCCATCATGGGCCCCAGCGGCTCCGGGAAATCCACCCTGCTGCACTGCCTGGCCGGCATCCTCACCCCCGACAGCGGCGAGATCCACTTCGACGGCCGCCGGATCGACAACCTGGACGAGCAGGAACGCAGTACCCTGCGCCGCGACAGCTTCGGCTTCGTCTTCCAATTCGGCCAGCTGGTACCGGAGTTGACGGCCGAGGAGAACGTCGCTCTGCCGTTGCTGCTCGGCGGGCAGCGCCGCACCGCCGCGCTGCAGCGGGCCCGCGGCTGGTTCCCGAAACTCGGCCTGGACGGCCTGGAGGCCCGCCGCTCCGGCGAACTGTCGGGCGGTCAGGCCCAGCGCGTCGCCCTCGCCCGCGGACTGGTCGCCGAACCGCGCGTCCTGTTCGCCGACGAACCCACCGGCGCGCTGGACTCCCTGACCGGCGAGCAGGTGATGGACCTGCTGGTCGGCTGCGCCCGCGAACAGGGCACCACCGTCGTCCTGGTCACCCACGAAGCCCGGATCGCCGCCTACGCCGACCGCGAGGCGATCGTCCGCGACGGCCGCGCCACCTCGATGAGCGGACGGCTGACCTCATGATCCGGTTCGGACTGCGACTGGCCGTCAGCGGCGGCCGCGAAGCGCTCGTCCGCCTCGCCATCACCGCGGGCGCCGTCGCCATCGGCGTGGGCCTGCTGCTCACCACGCTCGCCGCGATCAACGGCGTGCACGCGCAGAACGCGCGCAACGCCTGGCTCAACACGCCGTTCGCCAAGCAGCAGGTCCCCGCGAATCGGGAGGTTGCGGGGAGCTCCGGCGGGGGCGGGACGGCGAATGCCCCCGGCAGTGCGGCGGGGGCAGCGAGTTCCGGGGTCGATCCGATGTGGTGGGCGACCCGGCGGGACACCGTGCAGGGCAAGGAGATCGGACGGGTCGACGTCGCACTCACCGGGCCGCGGGCGGCACTCTCGCCCGGGGTGCCGCGGATGCCCGGGCCCGGCGAGTACTACCTGTCGCCCGAGTTGGCCCGGATGGTCGACGAGATGCCGCCCGCGCAACTGGGGGACCGCTTCCCCGGGCACCGGATCGGCATCCTCGGGGACGCGGCGCTGCCCACGCCCGACAGCCTGCTGGCCGTGGTCGGCCGGAGCCCTCAGGAGATGGCGGAGCTGAGCGGGGCCACGCTGGTGGACAAGGTCGCCACCACCAGGCCCGACAAGTGCGCGGACTGCGTGGTGGGCATCAAGTCCGACGGCGTGGACCTGATCCTCACCGTGGTGAGCGGCGGGCTGGTCTTCCCCGTACTGATCCTGATCGGCACCGCCACCCGCCTGAACGCCGCCCGCCGCGAGCAGCGCTTCGCCGCGATGCGACTGGTCGGCGCGACACCCCGTCAGGTGTCGGTGGTGTCCGCGGTGGAGGCGGCGGTCGCCGCCGCGGCCGGAGTGGCACTCGGCTTCCTGCCGTTCCTGGCGGTACGCGGCCCGGTCGCGGGCATGGCGCTGACCGGCTCCAGGTTCTTCACCTCCGACATCTCCCTGACGCCGCTCCAGATCGCCGCCGTCGCCCTGGGCGTCCCGCTGGCCGCCGCCGTCGCCGCGCGGATCGCGCTGCGCCGGGTGCAGATCTCCCCGCTCGGGGTGACCCGCCGGGTGACGCCGAAGCCGCCCCGGGCCTGGCGGGTGATCCCCCTGGTGGCCGGGCTGGTGGAACTGGTCGGATTCCTGATCTGGCATCCCGAGACGGTGCCCGGGCAGATCAAGGGCTACCTCTCCTCGTTCCTGCTGATCGCGATCGGCCTGGTGCTGTCCGGCCCCTGGCTGACCATGACGGGCGCCGGCCTGATCGCCCGCCGCACCCAGCGGCCGGCCACCCTGATCGCGGTGCGCCGGCTGGCCGACAACCCCACCGCCGGGTTCCGGGCCGTCAGCGGACTGGTGCTGGCGCTGCTGGTGATGACCGCGACGCTCGGCGTGATCACCACGATGACCGACGAACGCGACCACCCGCACGGCGGCCCGCAGTTCACCAACGTGCTGGTGAACGAGCTGAGCCAGGGCTACCGCGACGACTACAAGCCGGTCTCCACGGGCAGGCCCGCCCCGCCCGAACTGATCGAGCGGCTGCACGCCGTTCCGGGCGTGCGGAACGTGCTGCTGGCGCACCCGGCCGACAGGTCCGTGGAGGTGCAGGCCGCCGACGGCCTGGCCACCACCCGGCAGGTCGTGGCCTGCGCCGAGCTGGAACCGCTCAGGATCTACGGCCACTGCGCGCCCGGCGCGCAGAGCGCCTACGTCCCGAGCCTCTGGTGGGGCGGGCAAGACCAGCACACCAGCGAGTGGCCCGCCGCCCCGTTCACAGCCGAACAGCTCGCCACCACGGGCGTGCTGAACGTGGTCGTGGAGACCGACGGCTCGACCGCCGCCGTCGAGCAGACCCGCACCATGGTGGACGCCGCCTACCCGGCGGACCGGCAGGCGATGACGCTGGGCGAGGCGTGGAACCTGGCCGGGGCCGAACTGCGCGGCTACCAGCAACTGGCCAATGTGGTGATCCTGGCGACCTTCCCGATCGCCGGATGCAGCCTGGCCGTCAGCGTGGCCGGCGGCCTGAGCGAACGCAAACGGCCCTTCAGCCTGCTGCGCCTGACCGGCGTGTCGCTGGGCACGCTGCGCCGGGTGGTGGCGATGGAGTCGGTGGTGCCGCTGCTGGTGATGGCCGCGGTGGCGATCGGCGTCGGGCTGCTCGCCGCCGACCTGTTCCTGCGCTCGCAGCTGAAGTACTCGCTGCACGCGCTCGGCGCCGGCTACTACCTGGCGGTGATCGCCGGCCTGACCGCCGCGCTGGCGATCATCGGGGCGACCATGCCGCTGCTGCGCCGGATCACCGGACCGGAGACCGCCCGCAACGAGTAGCGGCCGAACCCAAGGGGCCGTTCGGGTCCGGAGCAATCTCCGCCCGAACGGCCCCTGAGGTGTCGCCGGGCCCGGCGGTGCTGCCTAGCGTGGTCGGCGACCAGGAGTAGCGGAACGGACACGCAGCCGCTGCCCCCGACCCCGACCCCCTGGAGGTACGGCATGCGCCCGACGCGCACCGCCGCCGCCGCCCTGCTCGGCACCACCGCCCTGTTCGGCCTGGCCACCGTCGTCCCCGCCCCCGCGTCCGCCAAGGGCAGCCAACCCGCCTGGGTCAGCCCCGCGCAGGCGCAGCCCGGGCAGTCCGTCTCGGTCAGCGTGAGCTGCGCCGGCAGTTCCACGAAGTCCGTCACCGCGAGCTCGCTGGCCTTCGCCGGTGGCTCGACCACGCTCAGCGTCGGCCCTGATGGCAAGTACTCGGGCACCGCGACCGTCATCTCCGAGCAGGAGATGGCCGGTGCCGCCGCCAAGCGGACCACCGGCAACGACTCGTCCTGGGGCATCGACGGCAAGTGCCCGAACGGGGACAGCTTCGTCGGCGCGGTCGCCATCGCGGCTGCCTCGGCCGGTGGCGGCACCAGCACCAGCACCAGCAGCAGCACCGGCACCGGCGGCGAGTGGGAGGGCGCGCAGCTCCCGCACGGCGGGGTGGAGACCGGCGTGGGCGGCTCGGTCGGCATGGACGCCGGCCGGCTGGTCGCCGGGGCCGGGCTGGTGGCGGCCGGCGTGACCGGGTTCTGGCTGCTGCGCCGGCGCGGGGCGGGCACCGGCCGGGAGCTCTGAGCGGGCCCCGGGTACGACCGAGGGCGGCTTCCACCGGCGAGGTGGGAGCCGCCCTCTCGGGTGCTCAGGCCGCGACGGGCGCGGTCTGCGGAGCGGGCGCGGCGTCGGTGCGCCCCAGGGTGCCGATGGTCAGCAGGTACTGGCCGACGATGTAGGTGAGCATGATCAGGAAGCCGTGCGCGGGCAGCAGCTTCCAGTGCGCCAGGTCGGTGGCGATCAGGGTGTCCGAGAGCAGGAACAGCGCGCCGCCGATGCCCGCCCGCCAGTCGATCCGGGAGGACGTCACCGCGGTGGCGGCCAGCAGCAGGCTGTAGCAGGCCATCGGGATCCGCATGCCGGCCTCCAGGTCGGGCAGCAGCAGCGAGATCAGCGTCGCCCAGGCCACCGCGTAGCAGGCCGCGGTGATCGCGGTGCGGCGGCGGTCGGCGAGCGCGCCGAGCTTCACGAACATCGTCACGTAGCAGGCGTGGCCCGCCGCGAACGAGCCCATGCCCGCCAGGAACCCGACGGTGCCGCCGACCTGCAGCAGGATGTCCCCGCCCGCGCCGAACAGCAGCGCCGGTATCAGCAGCTTCGGCGTGCCGGGCCGCGCCGACGCCCACACCCAGGCCGCCAGCAGCGGCATCAGCAGCGGCTTGGTGGAGTACCGCAGGACCGGCAGGTGAACGGCGATCGCCGTCAGGTGCGCCACCGAGACGACGACGAAGGCGATCAGCAGGGCCCGCGTGATGCGCGGGTCTCGGGCGGGGCTCATGCGGTGGCACTCTCCGGTGAGGCGGCGGGGGACTCGGGACGCGGCGCGGGCTGCCAGCCCGGGCCCTTCGCCAGGTGGCGCAGCCGGTCGCCCCACGTGGTGGCACGGGCCACGTCCCGGGCGATCGCCGCGTACTCGTGGGTGGCGACCCTCAACGGATTGTAGGTGGTGATGTTCTTGGTCAGGCCGTACACCGGCTGCTCGGCCTCCGCCGCGAAGGAACCGAACCACCGGTCGAAGACGATCAGGATGCCGCCGAAGTTGCGGTCCAGGTAGCCGCCCTGCGAGGCGTGGTGCACCCGGTGGTGGGACGGGGTGTTGAAGACGTACTCGATCGGGCGGGGCAGCTTGCCGATCCGCTCGGTGTGGATCCAGAACTGGTACACCAGGTTCACCGAGCCGCAGAACGCCACCGCCGCCGGGTGCACGCCCGCCAGGATCATCGGCAGGTAGAAGATCCAGGTGGTGGCGGACGTCCACGGCTGACGCAGCGCCGTCGACAGGTTGTAGTGCTTGCTGGAGTGGTGCACCACGTGGCAGGCCCACAGCACCCGGATCACGTGGTGGCCGCGGTGCGACCAGTAGTAGAAGAAGTCGTAGGCGAGCACCATCAGCGGCACCGTCCACCACAGCACCGGCACTCGAAGCGGCGTCAACTCGTACAGGAACGAGTAGATCCACACGATCGGGATCTTCCACCCGGCGTCGAACAGCAGCGAGCCCACGCCCATCGACAGGCTGGTCGCCGTGTCCTTCGCGGCATAGCCCTGCTCGTCCTCGTCCGGGTGGAACCGGTAGGACACGATCTCCAGAACGGTGAGCAGCACAAAGGCCGGTATCGACCAGAGCACGACATTGGGTAGGTCAGGCATGCCCGGAACCATAAGGGACGGTGGCGGGCGACGGAAGAGGTAGTTACCGACGCGTAGTGTTTGCGGCGGCGTCTAGGCTTGGGGGCGACATGGAGCGGCACGAAGCAGCCACCGGCGCCCTCGCGGCCACCGGCGGTACGGGGATCGGACGCACGGGCGGGGCGAACAGGCCTGCGGCCCCGGCACGGCAGTACCCCGGATACGCCGGTACCGGAACCGAACTCGCCGATTCCGCCCGGAAGTTGGCCGAACGCTTTGCCGTCGCCGAACCCGCCGGGGCCGAGCTGCTGGCCTCCGCCGCCTTCGGCGTGCACGGCGCGCGGCACCTCGGCGGCGCACCCCAGCAGGCCGAACCCGCGCCCGGCACCAGCTGGTGGCACGGCCCGAGCGTCCACCACAGCACCTCGCCGCTGTTCCGGCCGCCCGGCTACCGCCGGATCCGGCGCGAAGCCCCCGCACTGCCCGACCCCCGCCCCACCGGCGGCGGCCGACATCGCAAACCCGAACGCCCCACCACCGAACTGCGCATCGCCGCCCGGCTGCTGCTCGCCCACCCCCTGGTCACCGCCGACGGCCCGCACGGCGCCGCGCTCCCGCTGATCCGCCGTCACGCCGGCACCCTCGCGGAACGCTTCCACACCCTGCTCGGCTACCGGCTCACCCTCGGCCCCGCCCACGCCCGCCTGCACAAGGCCGCCCTGCCCGGCCGGGGCCTGCCCGGCCTCGACCCCGCCGGGTACGCGGCACTCGTCCACGCGCTCGCCGCGACCGCCCGCGGCGAGGAACCGTCCCAGCCGCCCGGGCCGGTACGGGCGCTGCTGGACCAGTGGCGGCTGCCCGCCGAACTTGCCGCGGACCTGCTCACCGCACCCGAACTGCCACCCGCCGGGCCCGAATTGACCGTCCGCCGGCTGCTCGCCGAAACCCCCGTCGTGCTGCTCGACGACCTCGCGCCCGCCGAACGCGCCCACCTGCGCGAGGCCGCCCCCACGGAGACGGAACGATTCGCCGAGGTACTCGGCCTCACCGCCGAGATCCGCGCCGAAGGCATCGCCCTGTTCGACCCCGCCGACGAACTCACCGACCTCGCCCTCCCCGGCACCGGCACCCTCGCCCAGGCCGCGCTGCTCCTCGCCGAACGCCTGGTCGAGGACCTCCGCCCGGTCGAGGCCGACGGCGCCCCGCCCGCCGTCCTCATCCCCGACGCCCTCATCGACGGCACCCTCGGCGACATCACCGACGACTACGGCATGAGCGCCGGCTGGGACGCCGGTTACCTCGCCGACCTCGCCGCCTTCCGCCGCGACGCGCTCGACCTGCTCCACCGGATGGGCCTCGCCGCCCCCGCCGGCCGCAACTGGCTGCTCCGGGCCCCCGCCGCCCGCTACGCCCCCCGCGCCGAACTCCAGCCCGCCGAGGGCTCCGGCCGCCACTCCCGCCCGGCGAAGGGCCGCGACCGGCAGGCGGTCTAGCCGGTCAGGGCGTCAGCGGGCGGACGTGTTCGGCGACCGGGCGGAATTCCTGGATCGTGCTGTCGTACTGGACGCGCTGACCCTCGTGGAGGAAGCGGTTGTCCTCGGGGGCGAGGACGGAGTCGTAGTAGACGGCGACGTCGGGGCCGCCGGCGTCCGGGGCGATGTAGCCGTAGGCGTGGTGGATGTCGAACCAGCGCACAGTGCCGGTCTCCATGGCAGGACTCCCTTCGGGCCGGTCGCCCTCAGTGTCGCCCTCAGTATCGGACGCGGCCCGGGGGCCCACCACTCGTTCGGCCCAGTGTCAGCGCTGTGCGGCGCTCACGGCATGGCCCTGGCGGACGGTCTCCACGGTGGCGGCGACGCCGAAGGAACCCAGGGCGACGGAGGCCGCGACGGCGGCGCAGGCGAGCATCCGGCGGTGGCGCTTGGGCAGGGGGAAGCGCGGACCCGAGGCGGACGCGGCAGTGCGGGCGTTCATGGCAGGGAGCCTGACAGCTTGGCGTTACGCGGTCACGAAACGCGGGTGAAATCCCGACGGGATCTTGGCATCGGAACCTCCATGACGGCATCGCCGCAGGTCGGGCGGGTGATACGTGGGGTACGCAGCAGGCGCGGCAGGAAGGAGGCCAGCACCTGCTGGGCCGCGCCGTAGAAGAAGATCGGCAGCAGTACGGCGGGGTGAGCGCCGAACTGGGTGCCGGCCAGGGCGGCCGCCGCGCTGGTGTTGTTCAGCCCGGAGGCGAGGGTGAGTGTGGTGCGGGCGGCCGGCGCGGTGGGGGAGCGGCGGACGGCCAGCCAGCCCGCCAGGAACGGCCCCGCGCAGACCAGCGCGCCGCACCCGGCGGCGACCGCGACCAGCCGGGGCTCCGGCCGCAGCTCGATCTCCCGGGCCACGCCGGCCGCGTTCAGGTAGGTGAGGGCGAGCGCGATCAGCAGGCCCGCCAGCCGAAGCCGGGGCAGCAGCGCGGCGCGCAGGCGGCCGCGCAGCGGGCGGCGGGTGATGCGGCGGGCGAGCAGACCGGCCAGGCAGGGCAGCGCCACCCACAGGGCCATGAACCGGCAGGTGGCGTCGGAGTGGGCGAGCGTGTCGAGGATCCGGCGCGGGCCGCCGCTCTCCGGGCCCTCGGCGAGGGCCAGGCCGAGCGGGGTGGTGAGCGGGCTGAGCAGCGTGGTGGACAGGACCAGGCCGAGTCCGAGCGGTGCGTCCCCGCCGACCCGGGCGCCCCAGGTCTGCGCGGCGCCCGCCACCGGCATCGCGGCGGTCACCGCCAGCCCGACCACCAGCCAGCGCGCCTCCCCGACGTCCGGCCAGCAGCCGGCGGCGGCCCGCTCCGCGCCGAGCAGCACCACCGCCCGCAGCACCAGCGCCACCCCCAGACCCGCCAGCAGCAGCCCCGGCCGCAGCAGCGCCCGGCCGACGTCCGCCGCGCGGGTCTCGAACCCGCCGATGAACATCGCCGCCAGCAGCATCAGCATCGGCACCGTCACCCCGTCCGCCCGGCAGTGCCGGATCGCCCCCGCCGGGTCCGGCAGCAGGGCGCCGAGCAGGCAGGCGGCGAGGGTGGCGGTGGCGAGACGGCGGCGCAGGGCGCGGTCGAGGGCGGTGCAGAACGGGCGCATGGGGGCGGGGCTTTCGGACGGGCGCGAGGGGGATCAGTGGGCGCGGACGGCGGGCCCGGTGCGGCAGAGGCGGGCAGGTGGTCAGGTGGTCAGGTGGTCAGGTGGTCAGGTGGTGGTCAGGGTGGTGGGTGCATCGGGGGTCGGGCTTTCGGGCGGCGCGGGAGGAGGAAGGACCGGCCGTTGCGGCGGGCCGGCGGACTGTCGGACCGGCTCCGGCGGGCGCGGGCGGATGACGGCCGCCCGGCCGCCGCTCGGCGTGGAGTCCGACCCGGCCCACCTTGCCACCCTCAGGGGGCGGCCCCGAACATTACGAACTCTTGGTAAAGGCAGGCGAGTTGCCGCCCCGCCCAGACGCCGCACGGGGCCCGGGCCGCACGGCCGGGAGCTCGCGGCGCGGCCGTTTCACTCCTGCGGGCGAGACCGCCCGTGGTATTCCTCGCCGACGGCCGTGCCGACCGCCTCGCGCAGCCCGTGCGCGGCATGCGCCCGCGGGGGCCCCGCCGCCGGGTCGGTGCGCAGCTCGCGCACCAGCGCCACGCACAGCGCCAGCATCACCAGCACGAACGGCAGCGCCACCAGGATCGTCGCGTTCTGCAGCGCCGTCAGCCCGCCCGCCAGCAGCAGCGCCGCCGCCACCGCCGCCATCAGCGCCCCCCACACCACCACCAGCCAGGTCCGCGGGTGCAGCGAGCCACCCGAGGAGAGCGAACCCAGCACCAGCGACGCCGAGTCGGCGGACGTGACGAAGTACAGCATCACCAGCAGTACCGCGATCACCGAGGTCAGCGAGCCCAGTGGCAGCGCCTTCAGCATCTCGAACAGCCCGGCGTCCGCGCCGCGCGGAATGGTCGCCACCAGGTCGGCCGCACCGGTGGACTGCAGGCGGATCGCCGAGGCGCCCATCACCACGAACCACACCGTGGTCGCGCCGCTCGGCACCAGCAGCACCCCGACCAGGAACTGACGCACCGTCCGGCCGCGCGAGATCCGGGCGATGAACGTGCCGACGAACGGCGCCCAGGACAGCCACCACGCCCAGTAGAAGATCGTCCAGGAGCCCAGCCAGTCCTCATTGGTGAACGCCCCCGTCTGGGTGGCCAGCACCGCCAGGTCCGACAGATAGCCGCCGACCGTGGACGGCAGCGCGTCCAGCACGAACACCGTCGGGCCGACCACGAACACGAAGGCCATCAGCGCCGCCGCCAGCACCACGCTGGTGGTGGACAGCCACTTCACGCCCCGGTGCACACCCGACATCGCCGACAGCACGAAGGCGCCGCCGAGCGCCGCGATGACCACCAACTCCACGCCCTGGGTGGCCCGGATGTCCGTCACGTACCCCAGACCGCCCGCCACCTGGATCGCGCCCAGGCCCAGACTCGTCGCCGAGCCGAACACCGTCGCGAACACCGCCAGCAGGTCGATCGACCGCCCCGCCCAGCCGCGCGCCCGGCGCTCGCCCAGCAGCGGCACGAACGCCTCCGACATCCGGTTGCCCCGGCCCTTGCGGAACGTGGTGTACGCCAGCGCCAGGCCGCCCACCGCGTAGATCGCCCACGGGTGCAGCGTCCAGTGGAACAGCGAGAACTCCAGCGCCCGCTGCGCCGCCGCCGGCGTCTGCGGCGCGATGTCCGAACCCGGCTGCGGCTGCGCGTACAACTGGAGCGGCTCGCCGACGCCGTAGAACAGCAGGCCGATGCCCATGCCGGCGCTGAACATCATCGCCACCCAGGCCAGCGTGGAGAACTCCGGCCGCTCGCCGTCCCGCCCCAGCGGCACCCGGCCGAAGCGGCTCACCGCGATCACCACCGCCAGCACCAGGAACACGTCCGCGGCCACCACGAACAGCCAGCCGAAGGAGTGCAGCACCCAGGACAGCGCGGTGCTGGACGTCCGGCCCAGCGAGTCCTTCGCGAACACCCCCCAGGCGACCACCCCCAGTACGGCGGCCGCGCCGATGCCGAACACCACCCGGTCCACGGGGAAGGCGTCCGGCGGCGCGGACCGGCCGTCCGGCGAGAACTGACGATTCGGCGAGGACGGACGGTCCGGCGACGGCTGACGATCCGGCGGCGGCTCCGAAGGCGTGGGCATACGAGGCACTATGTCCACAAACGTCCGACCGCCGGGGGCGGCACGCCGAGAGCCGGCAGGGGTGCCGGGCGTCGGGCGATGGCGTCAGGCAGCCGGTGGCGTCGGGCGGTCGGTGGCGCCGGGGGGCGGTGGCGTCAGACGGTCGGTGGCGCCGGGCGGGCGGTGGCGTCAGACGGTCGGTGGCTCGTACGGCGCCAGCACCAGGCGGACCATCTCCTCCAGCCGGGTGCGGGCGTCGTCCAGGGTGGACCGGCCCGTCACCCAGGCCGTCAACTCGCCCTGCCAGGCGTGCCCCACCATGTGCCGCACCAACTCCGCGGAAGCCGGCGGAACCTCCGGCAGCACCGCGCCCAGCGCCGCCCGGTCCGCCCGGGCCAGCCCCTGCAAGGCCTCACTGGCGAACGGATCGGTGGACGTCGCCACCGCCACCCGCAGCCGGGCCAGTTCGGGCTGCCGCTGGTACGCCCGCATCCCCCGGCGCACGAACCGCACCGCCCGCTCGGTCGGCGAGGCGCTGCGCGCCGCCCCCACCTCGCCCACCAGGTCGGCGAGCAGCAGACGGTGCCAGTCCGCCATCGCGGCGGCCAACAGGTGGTCCTTGGACGAGAAGTAGCGGTAGGCGGTGCCGAGAGCCACCCCCGAACGCTCCGACACCTGCTTCATCTGGAGCCGCTCCACGCCGATCTCGGTCACCAGAGCCAGGGCGGCGGACAGGAGGGAGCCGCGGCGTTCGAGCTGACGGGGGGACATCGCCTCCACCGGACGAGGTGACAGGTCAACCTTGGTCACCCGAACCATGATAGGGGGCGGGCCCTTGCCGCGGTATGACGCGACAGGTCACCGCTCAGTGACGGTTGATCACCGGGGGCGGCAGGGCCGACGGGGCCGGCGGGGTCAGCGGGGCGATGGGGTCAGCGGGGCCGGCGGGGTCAGCGGGACGATGGGGTCAGCGGGGTCAGCGGGGCGACGGGGCTTGGGGTTTGGCGGGCAGCTCGCGCAGCAGTGTCTCCTGGACGGCTGACGCCACCAGCGCCCCGTCGCGGTCGTAGAACTCGCCCATCGCCAGCCCCCGCCCGTCCGCCGCCGACGGGCTGCGCTGTGCGAACAGCAGCCACTCGTCGGCGCGGAACGGCCGGTGGAACCACATCGCGTGGTCGAGCGAGGCCAGCGCCACCCGTGATTCCGCCACCCGGTGCACCGGGTGCGGCTGGAGGTGCAGTGCGGTGGTGGACGCCAGCGTCAGGTCGGAGAGGTAGGTGAGCGCGCACACCTGCAGCAGCGGGTCGTCCGCCGGGAGCCGGGCAGCCGTCCTCAGCCAGACGAACTGCTGCGGCACGCCCGGCAGTTCGGGCGGCAGGCCCGGGGCACCGGCCGGGACGAAGCGCATCTGCAGGGCGTGGAAGATCGCGGACCGTTCGTACTCCTGGGGCGCGTCGCGCTGCCAGGCCGGGTACGGGTCCGGCAGGTCCTCCGGGCCCGGCACCGGCGGCATGGTGCGCTGGCGGTCGCCCGAGGCCTCCGGGCGCTTGAACGAGGCCGCCATGGTGAAGATCGCCTCACCGCGCTGCACCGCCGTCACCCGCCGCGTCGCGTACGACCTCCCGTCCCGGGCCCGGTCCACCTGGTAGACGATCGGCCGCCGCGGATCGCCCGGCCGCAGGAAGTACCCGTGCAGGCTGTGCACTCGCCGCGCCGCCTCCACCGTCCGCCCCGCCGCCGTCAGCGCCTGCGCCGCCACCTGCCCACCGAACGCGCGCAGTGGCGCACCCGCGTGGCAGTGGCCCCGGAACAGGTTCTCGTCCAGCTCCTCAATGCCGAGCAGATCGACGAAGGACGGCGGTTCGGGTAGGGAAACTGGCGACAGAGCGGCGGAAGCGGTCACGCGGCACATGCTAGAACACGTTGCAGTACAGGACGGATGTGGAACGGGTCACGTCGGGGCCGCGTCGGGGCCGCGTCGGCTGTCGGTGGTGATCGTTGGCGTTCGCCCCATGACCACGGCCGTCCACACCTTCCGGTACCCGAGGCCCTCCGCGCTGCGCCCGCACCGGCTCGGGGCGATCGGGGGAAGTGCAGCCGGATGGTGGCGGTGCGGATGACGGCGGGGAGGGGCGGCAGTGACGCGGTCGGAGCGGGACCTGGTGGTGGCGGTACGCCGTGCCGACTTCGGCGAAGTCGCCCGGCTGGTCGGTGTCTTGACGGCGCAGGAGCGCCGGGGCGAGGTGCCCGGGCTGAAGGCCCTGCGGCGGGAGCTGCGCGATGGCACGCACTCCCGGGCCGGGGCCTGGACCGCGCTGCTGGTTGCCGGGGCACCGACCTGTACGAGCGGCTCGCGCAGGACAGCTTCATGCCCGTCCTCGCTCCGCTGATCTTCGACGCCGACACTGCCGGGCAGCTCTACGGCCCGTGGGCCGCCAAGGCGGATTCTCGGCGCTGGCCCGCCGTTCTCGCTCGGCTCGCCGCTGAACGGGGCATTGACCGGGGCGAGTTGATCGCCCGCGGGTTCGCCCGGCTGGTGCGCGGCGGTGGCCGGTTCGGAGCCCGTCCGGGGCAATCCCCAACTGCTTCCGCTGCTTGCCGAGATGGGAGGTCCGGCCGGGTCCGCCGTGCACCAGGCCCTCGCCTGCGGGCTGGGCGCGGCCTTCGCGGAGGGCTGTGCGGCGGTCGTTGACGCGCTGTTGTCGTTGGCGGCGCAGGGTGCGTTCGAGGTGGGATTGCTCGGGGGGAGGTTGGGGAGTTGTTGCGGGTCGGTGCGGTCAAGCCGGGTCGCCTGGCTGCGACGTGTGCCGAACTGGCCGACGCGGGCGCGCCGAGGCTGGCCCGGGCGGTGCTGGCGGCGGCAAGTGGTGGGCGCAGCGAGCTGGTTGCGGAGGCGCGGGCGCTGGTCGGACTGCGGGGCCAGGTCTGACGACCACCGCCGGGCTCGGGATCCCGCCAGCGGTCACCCCTTCGCCGCCCCGGAGTGCTCGCGCAGCGTTTTGGAACGGTCGTTCTTGACTGGGCGTTCTCGAATCCTTAGGGTCGTGGCCATGGGAAGACCACGGGCCTTCGACGAGGCCGAGGCGGTTCGGGCGGCGGCGGTGTTGTTTGCCGAGCGCGGGTACGAGGGCACCTCGGTCGACGATCTGGTGCAGCGGCTCGGTGTGCACCGGGGCAGTTTGTACAAGGTGTTCGGCAGCAAGCGCGGGCTCTACCTGGCTGCGCTGCGGCACCACTTGCAGGACGAGGTGCTGCCGACCGTGGCCGCGCTGACCGTCGCCGGTGGGCCGGCGGCGGCTCTCGGGCAGGCGGCGGGCGGGTTCGACGGCGGGGCGGCGGCCGGGTTGTTGTTGTCTGCGGCGGTCGAGCAGGCCCCGGAGGATCCGGACGTCGCGGCGTTGGTGGCCGAGGCCCTGCACGCGCTCGAACGGGCGCTCGCGGTGGTGCTCGGCGAGCCCGCCGACAGTCCGCTGGTCGGCGCGCTGGGTGCGAGCGTTCTCGGGCTGCGGTTGCGCGACCGGGCGCTCGGGCCGGGGTCGTCCGCACTGGCGGTCCGTGCGCTGACCGACCGGCTGGTCGGCTGACCGGCCGTCACATCACTGTTTCTCACCGTACGAGGGAGGGTTCACCGACATGGCCAAGGTGGCTGTCGACAACGGAACGCTGATCGTGGAGATCGAGGGCCTGGACAAGCTCTGGGCGATCAAGAGCCGGATCGAGATACCGCTCGCCAATGTTCGCGGGGCGACTGCGGACCCCGGAGTCGCCGCGGAGCCCAAGGGGCTCAAGGTCGGCGGCACCCAGTGGCCGGGGCTGATCACGGCCGGGCGGTTCCGCCGCCACGGCGAGCTGGTGTTCTGGGACGTGAAGAATCCGGCGAAGGCCGTGGTGATCGAACTCGCCGACGAGCAGTACGCCCGGGTGATCGTCGAGGTGGAGGACCCGAGGGCCGCAGTGGCCCTGATCGAGGGCGCGCTGCGGCACTGAGCGCGGGTCGGGTTCGGAAGAGCGAGCCGGTTTCAGAAGAGTGGGACCTCGCCGCTGTCCGGGCCGCCGGGAGGCGGTGCGGACCTGGCGGCGCGGGGCCCGGAGGTGCGGGGCCTGACGGCAGGTTTCGCGGCGGGCCTGGCCTCGGCCAGCGGTGCGTCCGGGCGCGGAGTGGGGGCGAGGACCGCCGGGGTGTCCGGGGCGGCGGTGGTGGGCGGGGTGAGGCCCTCGGGGGCGAGGACGTCGGCGCCGGACGGGGTGGCCGCGACGGCGCGCCACCAGAGCTTGACGGGCGGCGGGTCGGCCGGTTCGAAGGGCTTGCCGGGGCGGGGGACGACCAACGTGACGCCGGCGGCGTGCGCGGCGGCCAGCGTGCGTTCGGCGGGCTCCTCCCAGGGGTGCGGGGCGAGGTCGAAGGTGCCCCAGTGCATCGGGAGCAGCACCTGGCCGCCCAGGTCGCGGTGCGCCTGCACCGCCTCCTCGGGCGTCAGGTGGACCTCCGGCCAGTGCTCGGAGTACGCGCCGACCTGCAGCATGGTGGCGTCGAACGGCCCGAATCGGTGGCCGATGTCGGCGAAGCCCGGGAACCAGCCGGTGTCGCCGCTGTGGAAGAGCCGGTGCCGCTTGCCCTCCACCACCCAGGACGACCAGAGGAACTTGCCGCTGGGGCGCGGGCCGCGCGAGCAGTAGTGGCGGGCGGGGGTGGCCGTCAGCCGCAGGCCGTCCAGTTCGGCGGACTCCCACCAGTCGAGGTCGACGATCCGGTACGGCTCGACACCCCAGTGCTCCAGGTGCGCGCCGATGCCCAGCGGCACCGCGAACACCGCGTCACCGGCGGCCAGGGTGCGGATGGTGGTCATGTCCAGGTGGTCGTAGTGGTCGTGCGAGATCACCACCACGTCCACCGGCCCGAGTTCGGCCAGCGGCAGGGGCACCGGGTGCAGCCGCTTGGGGCCGATCCAGCCGAAGGGCGAGACGCGTTCGCTCCACACCGGGTCGAACAGCACCCGTACGCCGTCCAGTTCGGCCAGGACGGTGGCGTGGCCGAGCCAGGTCAGGCGCAGGCCGGACGCGGGCGGGGTGGCCAGTTCGACGGGCAGCAGCCGGTGCACCGGTACCGCGGCGGCCGGGCTGCGGCGGCCGCCGTCCGCCGCCAGCTTGGTGCGCATCAGCGCGAGCGGGGTGTGCGCGTACCTGAGCCGGCGGGTCGGGACCGGGTTGCGGAACGAACCGTCCACGAAATGCGGTGAGTTGCGCACCTGGTGCCAGCGGCCGCCCTGCGGGTCGGCGCCGAACGCCTCGGTGCGCATCCGGTGCCAGCTCTCCCGGGGCAGCGTCCGGTACGAGCGCTTCGCGTCGCGCAGGGCGAGCCCGGCCTCGGCGGCCAGCTCGCCGGCGCGGAACAGCCAGGAGACGGGACGGGACAAGGCACCTCCACGGTCGAGCAGTTGAACGGGGGCGCTGCCGGGACGGGATGGGGCGCGGGTGGTGCCCCGGACGGGTCGACGGCAGGCCGGACGGCGCCGTCCGGACGGCCGGGGACCCCGGCGGGGACAACGCGTGTCGAATCTGGACATTACCGTCGCAAACCGGACGCAACCAGCCGAACGGGTCGGCGGCGCGCCGGTCGGGGGGGCATGGGAACGGACCGTCCCGGCAGGCGGGGCGGTCCGTCGGAGAAGTGCGGTAAGGCGCTGATCAGGCCGGGTAGAAGCGGGTGATGGTCTCCGCGACGCAGTGCGGCTTGGTGCTCGCCTCACTGGAGATGGTGAAGCGGACCACCGCCTGCACCCCGCCCGGCACCTCGTCGGCCGACACCAGCACCGCCGTCGCCCGGACCGCCGTGCCCACCGGCAGCGGGGCCGGGAAACGGACCTTGTCCGAGCCGTAGTTGAGAGCCATCGCGATGTTCTCCACCGCGTAGCACTCCTTCGCCAGCACCGGCAGCAGCGACAGCGTCAGGTAGCCGTGCGCGATCGTCCCGCCGAACGGCGAGTCCTTGGCGCGCTCCGGGTCCACATGGATCCACTGGTGGTCGCCGGTCGCCTCCGCGAACAGGTTCACCCGCTCCTGGTCGACGGTGTGCCAGGCGCTGGTACCGAGTTCGGTACCGACGGCGGCGGTCAGGTCGGCGAGCGAGGCGAAGGTCGTCACGGGGCGCTCCACAGGTGCGACGGGGCAGGGGACGGCCCGTCCGGGCCGCCCCGCAGAGTATGCCTACTCGCCGGTCACCTGTCAGTGGGGTCCGGCCGTGCGGTCAGAGCGCGAGGTCGGGCACCAGGCGGCGGCCGGAGACCAGCTCCGGGGTGATCGCCACGTACTCCGGGCCCGGCTCCGGGATCCACGGGCGCAGACCGTCCGACTCCAGTGCGGCGCGTTCCTCCGCGTCGCGCACCACCTCGGCGCGCCCGTGCACCAGCACGCTCCAGCCGCAGCGACTCTCCGGGTCGAAATCGTCCACCTGGAACGCCGCCACCGTCCCGTCCAGGGCCCGCGCCACCCGGGTGCCGGTGCGCAGCGCCAGGATCACCCGGCCGTCCTCGGCCAGCCGGAAGGCCACGGGCAGCACCGCCGGCAGCGCGTGCTCGGTGTACACCACCCGTCCCAACGGCACGGCGCCGAGCAGGCGCAGGCACTCGGCCTCGCTCAGGGTCTCCACCCGGTCGTCACGGTCCATGAGGCCGATGATGCCCCGCCCGTACCGCCCACGAACAGGGCCCATGGTCCCTGAGCTGGGGCTCATCGGGCCTATTTGGTTCCGCGCCGACACCGCTCGGCGATACCTTGGCTCCGGCCGCAGCACTCACTGGTGGCCGAAAATGGCAGGCGAGGGGGTACACGGTGAGCGGTGGCATCGAACTGGTGGTGATCGGCGCGGACGGCGGCCCCGAACGCGGCCACGGCGGCTCCGCCCGCGCCGCCGACGGCGCCCGCACCCTCGCCGCCGCCCTGCCCGGCCGCACCTTCGACGCCGGCACCCGCGGCAGCACCGTCACCCGGCCGCCGGCCGACGGCGACGCCAACACCCTGCTCACCGCCCTGCGCCAGGCCGCCCAGCGCCCGGCCCGCTGGCTGGTGGTGTGCCTGCTCGGCCAGCTGATCGCCGACCCGCGCGGGCGCCGGGTCGCGCTGGTCACCGCCGGCTCCACCCCCGACAACGCCTACCGGCGCGGCCTCGCCTGGGACTGGATCACCAGCGCCATGGTGCACGGAGAACAGGAGGAGACCCTCCTGATCGTGGACGCGGTCGCCGACCGCGACACCTGGGCCGCGCTGCTGCGCGAGGACGGCGCGGGCGAACTGCTCGGCCACTCCCGGGTGCCGCTGTGGGGCCGGATCGGGCGCTGGAGCGCCGGGCGGCGGGGGCGTGACGGCGTACTGCCCGGCGCGGAGGGCTCGTTCAGCTGGGCGCTCGGCCGGGTGCTGGAGTACGGCGTGCCCGGCGCGCCCGCCGCCGTCGGCCCGCTCGACCTCCAACCCGCCATCGAGGGCCAACTCGGCTGGGGCGAACCGGCCTCCGCGGGCGAGGCCAGACTGCTGGTACCCCGTGACGGAGGGAGACTCCTGATGCGCAACCGGGCCGCTGTGCGGGGAGCGCTCGCCGGACTGCCGCTTTCCGATGAACTTTTGGCGGTTCTGTGGCGAGAAAGTGCCCCAACGGATCCGCCTTCCGCGTAAGGTCAGGACGCCCCGGGTGTTGCCGTGCCGGGGTGGGTTGGCGAAGAATCGACCTCCGAGCCACCCGGAATCACCACAGGGGACGGCAGACGAGATCGGCGGCCCGGACCCACCACAGTTCGGCCGCGACAAGGTGGGGCTATGCGGCAGCGCGGAATTCCGGTGCGCCCTATGGGAGTTGGGATCAGCGGGCTGCTTCTGCCATTCCTGCTGACGGCCGTCACGGCGTGCGGCGCCACCGAAAAGGGCTCCGCCGACCGCCTCGGCACCCCCGCCTCCGGCCTTCCCCGCGCCACCAGCTCCGCCACCGCCCAAACCGACCCCAGCCGCAGCCCCGTACCCGACCAGGGCGACCAAGGGCTGGAGGCACACAGCGCGGTGACGGCCTATCAGGCCTGGTGGGACGTCCGGATCGCGGTGTTCGAACGATCGAATTCGGACGGAACGGCGCTCGGCCAGTACGCCACCGGACCGGCGCTCAGCGAGGCGCTGCTCTCACTCACCCAACTCCACGACGCCAAGCTCGTCATGACCGGCCGGCCCAGGACCTCGCCTGTCGTCAGAAGCATGGACCTGCAGGCGAGTCCGCCCACCGCGACGATCGAGGACTGCCTCGACGTCAGCGGCTGGCACCAGGCGGACGCCGGCACCAAGCAGATCAAGGATCCGCAACAGCGGCTGACCCGCTACCCCGCGACCGCTGTCCTGAAGAGATACGGAAACCGCTGGCTGATCGCCGACTTCACCCGTGAGGTGACCAAGACATGCTGAACTCCGCCTGGCGCGCCGCAATTTGTGCACTGACCGGAATCGGACTGACGGTCGCGTTCGTCCCGTCGGCGAGCGCCGACGTGACGCCCTGCGCCGACGACATCATCTGCACGGGCGTCCACGAGCCCGGCAGCACGGGCGGCTCCGGCGGCGGGTCGGGCGGCGGCGGAGGGGACTCCGGGTCGGACACGTGCAGCTGGAACGGCGAAAAGGTGCCGTGCTGGCTCGACGACCTGGGCTGGTTCTCGGACGGCTGCTACTACCGGCCGGCGAAGCCGCAGCCGCTGGAGAACGAGGACGTCTGGGACGGCAAGACCAGCAAGGACGGCGCGATCTACGACCGGTCCTGCCTCGGCATCGAAGGGCCCGGCCAGGTCTTCCTCGCCCAGCCCCCCGGCCCGATGAAGCCCCCGACGCCCCGGCAGCTCGCCTTCGACGCACTCGACCAGATCAAGGTCGCCCGCCCCGTGCTGCACGCCGCCCCGAAGACCGACGCCGTGGTCGGCTCCCCGGTGTGGTTCTGGTTCGACGCCACGCCGCAGTCCGCCGGCCCGATCAGCCACACCATCGCCGGGCCCGGCTACGACGTGACCACCACGGTGACCCTCAAGCAGGTCGTCTGGTCGGTCGACGACGGCCCCGCCGGCGCCCGCTCCCGCGAGTTCACCTGCGCCGACCCCGGAACCCCGTTCGCCGCCGGGCAGAGCCCCAGCTGCAGCCACATCTTCGCGAGCAGCTCGGCCGGCATGAAGGACCACGTCTACACCCTGCGGGTCGCGCTGCTGTGGCGGGTCACCGCCAAGACCTCGAACAACGCCGACATCGACATGGCGGACTTCACCTGGCGCAGCGAATTCCCCGGCCTGACGCTGCAGATCCCGGTCAACGAGGTCCAGGTACTGAACTGACCGGGCCGACAGCCCCGGGCCGGACCAGCATTGACGTTCCATCACGAGTGAGAGGCCGCGAAGCGGTGGAGAACCGAAGCATGCCGACCCCGCCGCGCCGCCTCGGCGTCCGCCGCCGCCGGCCCGCCGTGCTGGCGATGGCGACCGCCCTGATCGCGGCCGGCGGCCTGGGCGGCGCGGTGCTGTACAACAGCAGCGGCCAGCGGATCGCCGTCCTGGCGCTGGCCCGCGACGTTCCGATGGGCCAGGTCATCAGCAACGACGACCTGGTGGTCGCGCACATCGCCGGCGACCCCGCACTGCACCCGCTGGACGCCCGCGACCTGCCACGCACCGTCGGACTGCGCGCCACCACCGACCTCAAGCGCGGCGCCCTGCTGGTCAAGTCCGACCTGACCAGCGACCCCGCCACCCAGCCCGGCCAGCAGATCGTCGGCGTCGCCGCCAAACGCTCCCAACTGCCCGCCACCCGGCTGCAACCCGGACTCCAGGTCCTGATCGTCTACACCCCCGACAGCACCAAGACCGACGGCAGCACCCGCACCCCCGACACCATGACCGCCACCGTCTCCGCCGTCGGCCGCGCCGACCCCGACGGCACCACCGTCATCGACGTCGCCATCGGTCCCGCCGACGGACCCCGACTCGCCTCCTGGGTGGCCGGCGGCAAGTTCCAGGTGATCCTCGCACCCCGAAACGCCGGGGGCTCCTGATGACCGTGGTGGCCGTCCTCGGCGGGCCGGGGGCGCCCGGGGCCACCAGCAGCGCCCTCGCCCTGCTGCTGTCCTGGCCGCTGCGCCCGGGCCGCCGGGTGCTGCTCGCCGAGTGCGACCCCGACGGCGGCGCGATCCTGGCCGGCGCCCTGGAAGGCCGCGTCGAGGCGGTGTACGGACTGCGCAACCTCGCGGTCGCCGACCGGCGCGGACTGCTCGCCCAGACCCTGTGGGAACAACTGCTGGACGTCTCCCCGCAGGGCTCCGGCGAGCGCCTGCTGCTGCCCGGACTCACCGACCCCGCCCAGGCCCCCGGCCTCGCCTACACCTGGGAACCCCTGGTGGAGGCGCTGCGCGCGCTCGAACCCGAGGGCTACGACGTGATCCTCGACCTCGGCCGCTCCGGCGCCAACGGCCCGATGGCGGTCCTCGCCCGGCGCGCCGACGTGGTCGCCGCGACCGTCCGCACCACCCTGCGCGGGCTGTCCGCCGCCCGGCCCCGGCTGGCCGCGCTGCGCGAGGACCTCGACACCCACGGCACCGGCTCGGACAGCCTCGGACTGCTGCTGGTCGCCGAAGGCCCCTACCCCGACCACGAGGTGTCGCGGCAGTTCCAGCTGCCCGTCCTCGGCACCCTCACGCACGCACCGCGCACCGCCCGGGTGCTGTCCGACGGCGGCGACACCACCGACCGGCGGTTCATCCGCTCCGAGCTGATGCGCACCGCGCGGACCACCGCCGACCGGATCCAGCACCACGCGGAGGGGCGCCGGCGACGTCTCGGGCCGCAGGGACAGCAGCAGGTTCCGCCGCAGCAGCTCCCGAGGCCGCAGGCGCAGCCCGTCCAGCCGCCGCCCCAGCCGCAGTCGCTGACGTACCAGGTACCGGCCCCGCAGCCGCCCGTTCACCAGCAGGCCGTACCCTCGCAGCAGATGACGCAGCAACAGATGACGCCCCCACAGGCGGCGCCCCCCGCAGCCCCGTTCGCGCAGCAGCCGTTCACGCAGCCGCCGTTCGCCGCCGGGCCGGTGGGCGGACGCCCGGCCCAGCCGTACCCGCCGCAGGCCCACCAGCCACCGGCTCAGCAGCCGTACCCGCAGCAGCAGTACCCGGCCCAGGCCCAGCCGTTCCTGCCACCGCCCGTCCAGCCACCGCCCGTCCAGCCGCAACCCGTGCAGCCCCAGCCGGTGCAGCCACAGCGGCCGCAGGGGAGCGGGCAGTTCACCGGGGAATGGCCGATCCGGGTGGAGAGCCAGCCGCAGATCTCCTACACCGCTCCGTACATCGCGCCGCCCGTGGTGCCGCAGCCGCCCGCGCCCGCGCCGTTCCCCGGGCAGGACGACGGGCCCGAGGACGGGCGGGGGGAGGTGCACCGTGCGCGCTAACCCCTACCAGGGGCCGCCACCCCACCAGGTCGGGCAGCCCGTCAACGGGCAGGTGGTGTACGGCGGTTCGCCGAACGCCGCCGGGCTGCCGTGGGCCACCCCGGCCGTCCCCGCGCCGATGCCCGCCGCACCCGTGCCCCCGACCGGCCCGGTGGCGGCCGTGCCCGCCGCCGTGCCCGCGCTCGCCCCGGCCGGGGCGGTGCCCGCCGTGGACCCGCAGGTCGCACGGGAGTTGAAGCGGCAGGTCGCGGCCGAGCTGCACCAGCAGCTGTCCCGGCTGCACGAGGCGTCCGGCACCGAGGCCGACCGGGCCACCCGGCGCCAGCGCGGACGGGCCCTGATCGAGGAGGCGGTGGCCCGCTGGTCCGACGCCTACGCGCAGACCCACGGCATCCCGCCCACCCGCGAGCAGGACCGGGCGCTCGCCGAGGCCGTCTACGACCTGCTGTTCCGCGCCGGGCGGCTCCAGCCCTACCTGGACGACCCGGAGATCGAGAACATCCTGATCAACGGCTGCGACGACGTGTGGGTCTCCCGGGTGCACCAGCCGCTGCGGCAGGTCCCCCCGGTCGCCGACACCGACGAGGAACTGATCGAGCTGCTCCAGGACCTGGCCCGCCAGCACGGCGGCGGCGAGCGCAGCCTGTCCACCGCCAGCCCGATGCTCGCGCTGCGCCTGGAGGGCGGCATGCGCCTGCAGGCGATGACCGAGGTCACCCCGCGCCCCTACGTGGCGATCCGCCGCCACCGGGTGGCCAGCGCCAACCTCCGCGACCTGGTCCAACTCGGCACCGTGGACACCACCTTGGCCGCGTTCCTGGCCGCCGCCATCCGGGCCCGGAAGAACGTGATGATCACCGGCACCCAGGGCGTCGGCAAGACCAGCCTGCTGCGCGCGATGGCCGCCGAGATCCCGCCGGACGAGCGGATCGGCACCCTGGAGTCCGAGTTCGAACTGTGGCTGCACACCCTCGGCCACCTGCGCCAGGTCGTCCCGATGGAAGCCCGCGAAGGCAACGGCGAACGGGTGGACGGCCGCCTCGCCGGAGAGCTGACGATCGGTGAACTCATCCCCGCCGCACTGCGGATGACACTCTCCCGGATCATCGTCGGCGAGGTCCGCTCCGGCGAAGTGGTGCCGATGCTGCGGGTGATGACCAACGGCGAGGGCGGCTCGATGTGCACCCTGCACGCCCGCGGCCCGCACATGGTGGTCGACCGGATCGCCGAACTCTGCCTCGAGTACGGCTCCCACATGACCGACAGCCTGGCGTACCGGCTCACCGCCAACGCCATCGACTTCATCGTGCACGTCACCATGGTCGACGAGACCGCCGTCGGCGGCCGCCGGCACCGGTTCGTCTCGCACGTCCTGGAAGTGGCCGGCCTCGGCGAGTCCGGACGGCCCGCAATGAACACCGTCTTCGGGCCGCGCCCGGAACTCGGCGAGGTACGGGCCGTCCCCGTCACCCCGCCGCACTGCCTGGACGACCTGCGCCGGGCCGGCTTCGACGCGGGACTGCTCGCCTCCCCCTACGGGACCTGGGGCGCGCCGCTGAACCTGCGGATCGGGGGGATGCGCTGATGCTCCTGTACGTGCTGTGCGGACTGCTCACCGCCGGCGGACTGGTGGCCCTGGTCACCGGACTGACCGGACGGCAGGCCGACCCCGAGGAGCGGGCCAACCCGCTGGAAGGAAGGCTGCACACCCTCTGGTACGGCGCACCCGGCACCGCCTCGCCCGGCGTCGCCCGGCTGCGCCGCATCCAGCTCGCACTGGCCCTGCTCGGCGGCCCGGCCGGCTGGCTGTTCACCGGCATCCCGCTGGTCGCCCTGCTGGTGCCCGCCGCCGTCTTCGGCCTGCCCTGGCTGTTCGACGCCACCCGCTCCGACACCCGCCGGATCGAACGCCTGGAAGCCCTCGCCGAGTGGACCCAGCGCCTCGCCGACGTCCTGCTGCTCGGCGTCGGCCTCAACCAGGCCATCGTGACCAGCCGCCGCACCGCACCCGCCGCCCTGGAGACCGAGATCACCGACCTCGCCGCCCGCTTGCAGGCCCGCTGGCGCCCCGAGGACGCGCTGCGTGCCTTCGCCGACCAACTCGCCGACGCCACCGCCGACAAGGTGCTCGCCGCACTGCTGCTGCGGGCCGGCGACAGCGGCCCCGGCCTGGCCCGCGCCCTCGCCGACATGGCCGAATCGGTGCGCGAGGAAGTCCGCCAGCGCCGCACCATCGAAGCCGACCGCGCCAAGCACCGCACCACCATCCGCTGGATGGTCGGCATCATCCTGCTGGTGATCGTGCTCGGCTCCTTCAACTCCACCTACACCCAGCCCTACACCACCGGCATCGGCCAACTCGTCCTCGCCGTCGTCGCGGTGGCCTTCGTACTGGTGATCGCCTGGATGCGCAACCTCGCCTCCTACACCCCGCTGCCGCGGATCCTCGAACAGGACCGGCGCTCCAAAGCCGGCCGGATGCCCGGACAGCGCACCGGCGAGGAGAACACCGCCGAGAGCACCGGCGACGACACCGACCCGCTGGTCAAGGGGGCCCGATGATCTCCCCCTGGGCCGTCCTGGCCGGCGCCGCCGCGGCCGGCGGCCTCGCCCTGCTGCTCGCCGAACTCCGGCCCGCCCCACCCGACCTGGGCCAGGCCCTGGACCGGCTGCACCGCACCCCCGAACCGCGCCGGGACGCGGCCGACGACGCCGCCGACCCCTGGTACGACCGGGTCGGCACCCGCACCCTCCACCTGCCCGGGATCCGCATCCCCCAGCAGGAACTCGCACTGATCGGCCGCAGCCCCGCCCGATTCATGGCACACAAGGTGCTGTTCGCCGTCCTCGGCCTCGCCCTGCCCGGCTGGTTCGCCGCACTGGCCGCGCTGATCGGCGACGGACTGCCGATCGCCGTCCCGCTGCTGGTCGGACCGCTGCTCGGCGCGCTGCTCTGGTTCGTCCCCGACGGCATCGTGTCCGGCGAGGCCAAGGAGGCCCGCACCGAGTACCTGCACGGCATCGCCGCCTACCTGGAACTCGTCGCCCTGGAACGCGCCGCCGACTGCGGACCCGCCGAAGCCCTCCGCCGCGCCGCCGCCGCCGGCCGAGGCACCGTCTTCCGGCGGATCCGCGACGCCCTGGAACGCGCCGCCACCGACCGGCTCCCGCCCTGGGACGGACTCGACACCCTCGCCCAGGAACTGGGCCTCACCCCGCTCCAGGACGTCGCCGACATCATGCGGATCTCCGGCGTGGACGGCGCCGCCGTCTACGACACCCTGCGGGCCCGCGCCAAGAGCCTGCGCGGCGAACTGCTCTCCGAGGAACTCGCCAAGGCCAACACCGACAGCGAACGGATGGTCGCCCCCGGCTCCGCGCTCACCCTGCTGATGACGGTCCTGATCGTCTTCCCCGCGCTCTACCAGATGCTGACCGTCCAATGACCCTCACCACCACCCCCCGCCACCATGCACCGGAGAACACACCATGACCCGAATCCGCGCCCTGGCCACGGCAGTTCTGCTGCCGCTGCTGTTCCCCGTCCACCTGCTGCGCCCCGTCCTCGAGTTCCGCCTGGTCAAGCTGCGCGCCGCCCGGGCCTCCGGTGACCGCGGCGCGATCAGCATCGAACTGGCCCTCGCCGTCATCGTGCTGGTCGCCATCGCCGGCGCCGTGGTCTACGCGATCACCCAGCTCGGCACCAACGTGAAGAACAAGATCCCGCAGAACGTGCCGGACGGGGGCCAGGCACCGTGACCTCCCGCCCGCCCCGGTCCGTCGCCCGACCCGCGCTGACGGCCCGGCAGTTCCGCGGACGCACGCTCGACGCGGGAGCGATGGCGATCAGCCTCGCCATCGTCTTCCCCGCCGTGCTGTTCGTCATCCTCCTGGTGGTGCAGGCCGGCCTCTGGTGGTACGCCGACCAGGCCGCGCTGACCGCCGCCCGGGAGGGCGTGGACGCCGGACGCGTCAACGGCGCGCGCGCGGACGACGGGCCGAGGCGGGCCCAGGACTTCACCGACCGGCTCGGCAACCTCGCCCGGCTGGAGCGCATCGACACCGACGGCGGCGACCCCGAGCTGTACCGGCTGTCCGTCACCGTCCACCCGGCGTCCGTGCTGCCGTTCTTCGACCGGCTGACGCTCACCAAGACCGCCAGCGCGCCCCGGGAGAAGTTCGTTCCGCAGGGGCAGCCGTGACGGGCCGACGGATGAGAGGCGACCGGGGGTCGTTCGCGGTCGAGGCCGCCATCGTGGTGCCCGTGGTGCTCGCCTTCGCGCTGATGGCGGTCGCCGCCGGGCGCGTCCAGAGCACCGGCGCGATCGTGGATGCCGCCGCCCGCTCCGGCGCGCGCGCCGCGTCGCTGGCCCGCACCCCCGAGGGCGCCCGGCAGGCCGCCGCGGACGCGGTGAGACAAGCCCTCGACGACCGCGGCGTGAGTTGCGCGACCGAGCCCGTGGGGGAGCCCGAGTACGGCATCCTGAACACCGACGGCGAACCGCTCACCACCATCACCGTCCGGGTTTCCTGCACCGTCGCGTTCGGCGACCTGATGGAACTGGACGGCCTGCCCGGCCACAAGACGCTCACCGGTACATTCACCTCCGTGGTGGACCGCTACCGGGGAAACTGATCACACGTCAGGGGGAGGGACCGTGAACGAACGAGGCGTGAACTGCCGTGACCGGGGCAGCATTTCGGTCATGGTCGCCGTCACCGCCGTCAGCCTGGTGGCCGTGGTCGGCCTGGTACTCGACTGCGGCGGCCGGCTGCGTGCCGTCGAACGGACCGACGCGCTCGCCCAGGAAGCCGCCCGGGCCGGCGGCCAGCAGCTCGACATCGACGCGCTGCGGGCCGGCCAGGGCTACCGCTTCGACCGGGCCGCCGCCGAACGGGCCGCCACCGCCTACCTGCGCAGCCACGGCATCAAGGGCGCCATCGGCTTCCCGAACCCGAACGACCTCCAGACGTTCAGCGTCACCGTCGAAACGGACTACCCGACCGCGCTGCTCGGCCTGGTCGGCATCACCACACTCCCCGTGCAGGGCCACGGCAAGGCCACCCTGGTGCACGGCATCACGGAAGGGACGACCGGCTGATGGCCGCGCGCGGAGCCGACGACCAGCACCGCAAGGGCCGCCAGGGGCGGCGACCGCACCCCGGCGGCACCCCGCCCGCGCAGCCCGGGCGCCCCGCCGCGCAGCTCGGGCGCCCCGCCGCGCAGCTCGGGCGCCCCGCCCGGCGGCGCGGCGCCGGCGGCTCGGTACTCGCCGCGCTCGGCTCGCTGCTGGCACTGGCCGCGCTGCTGATCGGCGTGCCCGCCCTGCTCGGCTACGGCACCGCCACCGTCGCCGCGATGGGCAACCCGCTGGGCCGCGGCCTGGTGGAGGCCCTCACCAGCCCCGACGACGGCAGCCTGTTCCTGTGGCTGCTGGTCGCCGTCGGCTGGCTCGGCTGGCTGTGCTTCCTGATCTCCGTGCTGATCGAGATCCCCGCCCAGCTGCGCGGCCGGGTGGCCCGCCGGATCCCCGCCTTCGGCTGGAGCCAGCGGATCGCCGCCGGCCTGGTCGGCTCCGTGCTCGCCCTCCTCCCGGTGGCCGGCTCGGCCTTCGCCGCCACCCCCGAACTCCCCGAACGCCCCGCCGCCGTCGCCCAGTTGACGGCCTCCCCGGCGCTCGCCGCACTGCCCGCCGCCGCCCCCGCCACCACGCCCACCGCCGACCCCCAGCAGCCCACGTACACGGTGCGCGACACCCGGCCCGCCGACAGCCTGTGGACCATCGCCGAACGCCAACTCGGCTCCGGCGAACGCTGGACCGAGATCGCCAAGCTCAACGCGGGCCGCCCGATGGACGAATCCGGCACCCGCTTCGACGCCGACCGGCCGATCCAGCCCGGCTGGCGGCTGCTGATGCCCGCCGACGCCAAGCCCGACGCGGCGGGCGGCGGGCACGGTGGCGGCGACGCGGCGGGTGGCACGGCGGGCGGCGGGAACGCCACCGCCGGTGGGGGCACGCAGAGTGCCGCCGTCACTCCGCCCGGGCTGAGCGCGCCCGCGCACGCCACCGTCACCGTGCACTCCGGGGACTCGCTGTCCGGTATCGCGCAGCGGGAGCTGGGCGACGGGGACCGCTGGCCCGAGCTGTTCGAGGCCAACAAGGGCGTCACCGCGCCCGACGGCGAGAAGCTCACCGACCCGGACGTGCTGGCGCCCGGGATGGTGCTCAGCATGCCCGGGGCTCCGGCCGCGCAGCCGCCTGCGGCGGGGCAGCCCGCCGGTCAGCCGTCGGCCGGTCAGCCGTCGGCCGGTCAACCGTCGGCCGGTCCGCCGCCCGCGTCGCAGGCCCCGGCGGTGCCGCGCAGCCACGCGCCCGAGCGGCCCGAGCGCGACGAGGTGCCCGTCGTCCAGCCGTCGGCGCCCGCTGCGCAGAGCCCGGCTGCGCAGAGCCCTGCGGCCGAGAGCCCGGCTGCGCAGAGCCCTGTGGCCGAGAGCCCGGCCGCGCAGAACCCCGCAGCGCAGAGCCCGGCGGCGCAGAGCCCGGCCGAGCAGACGCCCGCGCCGTCCGCCGGTGCCGAGACGCCCGCGCCGTCCGCCGGTGCCGAGACGCCCGCGCCGCAGGACAGCGCGCCTGCCGCCAACCTGCCGGCCGTCCGCGACCAGCAGGCCCGCCACGGCGACGACTACACCGTGCCGCTGGCGGTCTCCACCGTCGGCGTGCTGATGGCCGCCGCGCTGATCAGCCTGGTCGCCCGCCGCCGCACCGACCAGCAGCGGGCCCGCCGCCCCCGGCACCGGATCGCCCTGCCGTCCGCCCCCGCCGGCCGCTTCGAGGCCGAGCTGAAGGCCCGCCAGAACGACAGCGGCCTGGAACTGCTCAACCGCGCGCTGCGCACCCTCGGCCGCAACACCGTCCGCGGCGACAAGCGGCTGCCCGCCCTGGTCGCCGCCCGGATCACCACCGCCGGCACCGTCGAACTGCACCTGGCCGCACCCGCCGTGCCGATCGCCCCGTTCCGGGCCGCGCACGCCCCCAACGTGTGGTGGTGCCCCGACGACTCCAACGAGTTGCTGTCCGCCGGGCAGGCCGCCAAGTACAGCGCCCCCTACCCGGCGCTGGTCACCCTCGGCAACAGCCCCGACGGCTCCACCGTCCTCGCCGACCTGGAGACCGTCCGCCTGGTCCACCTCTCCGGGCACCCCGACGACGCCGACGACGTGCTGCGCACCCTCGCCGTCGAACTCGCCCACAGCCCGCTCGCCGACCGCCTCCACCTGCACCTGGTCGGCATCGCCACCGACCTGCCCGCCGCCGGACCCGCCACCGACCGGGTGCACCACCACGCCACCCTGGAGGCCGCGCTCGCCGCCCTCGGCCCGCGCACCGCCAAGGCCCGCGCCACCCTGGTCGCCGCCGAGGCCGGCAGCCCCCGCGAGGCCCGCAGCCGGGGCAGCGCCGACGAGGCCTGGGTGCCGGAGATCGTGCTCTCCGCGCAGCCGCCCGCCGGTGGCATCCCCGCCGAGCTCGGCCGCCTGCTCGACGGCCGCCCGCGCACCTGCCTGGCCGTCCTCACCCGCGCGCCCGAACGCGGCGCCGGACCGGTCGCCCGCTGGACGCTGCCCGCCACCGGCCAGACCACGTTGCCGGGCCTGCACCTGAGCGTCGAACTCCAGCGCCTGAGCCGCGAACAGTACGACCAGCTCGGCGAACTCGTCCGCGCCTCCGGTGACTTCACCCAGCACCCCGCCCCCGACTGGACCCTCGACGGCCCGCACAACGGCCCCGAGGACGAGGCCGAGATCCCGCTCCCCGCCGTCCCCGCGCTGGCCACCGTCGGCGCCGCGATCGCCGCCCACCCCGGGCCGCTCGGCTTCGAATCGGACGGTGCCGCGCCGGAACGCGCCGACACCTCGCTCGACGCCCGGCTGATCGCCCTGCTCGGCGGCCCCGGCGGCGCGCAGCAGCACGCCGGGGACGCGCCGGCACCGCTCTCACTGGCCAAGCCCGCCACTGCCTCCACCGAGGGCGACGCGGCCGGACCGCGCCTGCTGGCCCGGGTCGTGCCCACCGGCAGCAGCCCGTTCGCCGGGCTCGTCCCCACCGCGCCCACCAACCCGTACGCCGTCACCCCGGTCACCCCCGTCGCGCCCGCCGAGCCCCGGCACGCCGCCAACGGCCAGGCCCGCAAGGCGACCACTCCGCCGCACGGCACCGTGGTCGATCCGCGCCTCGGGGGGTACCCGGCGCCGGTGGACAGCTCCGTCGGCGGCTCGGTCGGCAGCCCGGTCGACAGCCCGGTCGGCAGCCCCGTCGAGCCCGAACCGGACGCGGCCGACACCGCCGAACTCCCGCCCGTGGAACCGGTGGTGGAGCCGGAGGCGGTGGTGGAGCCGGTCGCGGACGGCACCCAGTACTTCGAGCTGCCGCCGCCGGAGAGCGCCCCGGAACCTGTCACGGAACCGGTCGTGGACAGCACGCAGTACTTCGAGCTCCCGCCGGTGGAGACCGCTCCGGCCCCTGCCCCCGCGCCCGCCGTGCCGATCCCCGCCCCGGCCGTGGTACCGGCCGTGCCCGAGCCCGCGCCGATCCACGACCAGGCCGAGGCACCCGGCCCGCACGCCGCGAGCGCCGCCGCCCGGCCGTCCGCGCGGCCCGGAAGCACCGCCGCCCGGACCGACAGTGACGACCTGTTGGCGATCCTGCGCTCCCCGGAGGCGCACCACCTGCGCTCCGCGCCGCGGATCCGGCTGCTCGGCCCGGTGGACGTCCTCGGGGTGGCGGGCAGCATCGACCCGGCGGGCCGTCCCCGGCTGACCGAGCTCGCCGCGTACCTGGCGCTGCGCCCGGGCTCCGAGCACTCGGTGATCGACCGGGACATCCACCCCGGTGCCGCCCACCTCGACCCGAAGGCCACCGTGGAGCGGCTCGCCGAACCGCTGCCGGTCAAACTCGCCGCCCTGGCCGCCTGGTTGGGCACCTCCCCGGACGGTCGCGACTACCTGGCCGCCGAGCCCGCCGAGACGTACACGCTGGCGCCGACGGTCGGCTGCGACTGGGACGAGTTCCGCAGCCTGTACCGGCGCGGCATGCGCTCCACCTCCACCACCGCGGACGCGGCACTCGCCCACGCCCTCGCCCTGGTCCGTGGCGCCCCGTTCGCCGAGTCCCCGGCCGGGACGTTCGGCTGGGCGGAGACCGAGCGGCAGGACATGCTGGCGGCGATCGTCGACACCGCCCACGAACTCGCCGCCCGCCGCCTCCAGTACGGCGACCACCGCACCGCCGAGGCCGCGATCTTCCGCGCCCTCGCCGTCGCCCCGGACGTCGAACTCCTGCACCGCGACCTGTTCTACGCGTACGCCTCGGCCGGCGCCCGCGACCAGCTCGTCCGCGCCGTCAACCGCCTGGACGCGCTGAGCCGCCGCACCGGCCGCGACCTCGACCCCGACACCGTCGCCCTCCTCCGCGACCTCCTCACCGGAGGCTGAGCGGACGGTCGGCGCGGGGTGGCTTTGCTCGGGCCGTTGACGGGCGCCAAGGACGGGACGGTCCTTGGCGCCCGCGGCCCGTGGTGCTGCGTCCCACGGCGTCGGACTGGTCGGCACCTGTTCGGACGCGCCGCCGCCGTTGCGTCGGATCAGCGGCCCGCGTCGGCCGCGGCCTCCAGGGCGGCGAGGTCGAGCTTGGTCATGTCGAGCATCGCGGTCATCGTCCGCTGCGCCCGCTGCGGGTCGGGGTCGTCCAGCAGCTCGATCAGTCGGCGCGGCACGATCTGCCAGGACAGGCCGTAGCGGTCCTTCAGCCACCCGCACTGGCCGGGCTGCCCGCCGTTCGCCGTCAGCAGCTCCCAGTACCGGTCCACCTCGGCCTGGTCGTCGCAGTCCACCTGGAGCGAGATCGCCTCGTTGAAGGTGAACATCGGCCCGCCGTTCAACGCCCGGTACTCCCGCCCGAACAGTTCGAACGACACCAGCATCACGCTGCCCGCCGGGCCCGGACCGGCCTCCGAGTACCGCTTCACCCCGGTCACCCGGGCATCGCGGAACACCGACACGTAGAACTCGGCAGCCTGCTCGGCCTGGTTGTCGAACCACAGGAACGTGCTGATCTTCTCCGCCATCGGGGAACACCTTTCGTCGCTGGTCAGGGCCTTGTGCGCCCGACGCTAGCCCCGCAGGCCCGGCGAACCCGGGCGGCGCGCCACGGCGGCGGCGTGCCACGGCGTCGGCGGCGTCACGGCGTCGGTGCGCCGCGCCAGCGGTGCGCCAGCGGTGCGCCGCGCCGGTGCAGCGCCACGCCGGCGTCGCGGGGCGGGAGAGCGGGACGAGCGGGTGGGCGGCGTGGAAGAGTCGGGGCCATGACGCTTCCGGATCCCGTCGCCGCCCTGCCCACCGCCGCCGAACAGGCCGCGTCCGACCCGGCCCAACGTGCCCTCGCCGCCCCGCTGCTGGCGGAGTTCACCGCCCGCCTGCGCTCCGTCACCGCCGTCACCGCGCTGTGGGTGCACGGTTCGCTGGCGCTCGGCGACTACCGGCACGGCCGCAGCGACCTCGACCTGATCGCCGTCCTGACGACCGCGCCGGACGCCCGGCTGCGCACCGAACTGTCGGTGCTGCACCAGGAGTTGATCGCCGAGCGGCCGGGCGCGGAGAAGCTGCACTGCACGTACCTGCCGCAGGACGCGCTCGCCGACCCGGCCGCCGACCACTTCACCTTCGCCCAGGGCGAGCCGATGGACCGGCCGGTCACCCCCGTCACCCGGCGCGAACTCCTGGACGGCGGGCTGCGGTTGGCGGGCGTGGCCCCGGACGCGCTGCTGCCCCCGGTCGGCGATCCGGAGCTGCACGCCCACCTCCGCGCCGACCTGCGCGGCTACTGGTACCCGGTCACTGCCCGCCCCGCCCCCTGGCAGCGCGACATCTGGGTGGACTTCGGTCCGGTCACCGCCGCCCGCGCCACCATCGCGCTGCGCGAGAGCCGCCTGGTCACCAAGCGCGAGGCGATCGCCCGACTCCCGTCCCTCGGCGCCCCGTCGGAGCTGGTCGGGGACATCGTCGCCCGGCGCTACGGCACACCGCTGCCGCTCACCGCCGAGCGGCGCGCCCAACGCGCCGAGCAGGCCCGGCTGTTCACCCGGCACGCGATCGAACGGGCGCTGGAGTGACGGGAGTTCAGCCGAGGTCGGACAGTGCGTGGTGCAGTGGCCGGTAGCCGTCGTCCGGGTCGGTGCGCTCGCGCAGGCAGCGGTGCACGGCGGTGGTCAGCTCCAGTCGCGGGCCGATCCGGCGGTCGATCCGGGCCACCGCCAGCCGGCGCCAGGTGAGGGGGGCGACGTCCAGGTTCGCGCGCAGTGGGAGCCAGCGGGCGCCCCGGGCGCGGCAGCCGGTCTCGCCGAGGTACCAGAGCGCGCAGTCGAAGACCGGGTCGTCGAACAGGCGGAGGACGTCGGGCAGATGGCCGAGTCCGTGGCGCTCCACCGCCTCCATGACGTCCAGCTTGTCGTCCAGGGCGAGGGCGCGGACGCGCTGCCGCAGCACCTCCTCCAGCACCTCCAACGAGCGTTCGGAGAAGTCGAGTTCGCCCTCCCGGCCGGTGGCCCGCGCCCACAGCGGGAACGCCTCCTCGCGCACCGCCAGCCAGCGCGCGAGGTCCTGGCCGGGCCGGCCGGGGTCGAGCACCCCGGGCGCGTCGGGCCGGGGCCGGCTGCCCGGATTCTGCGCGGGCCGGGTGCGGGCCAGCTCCAGCGCCCGTTCGACGGCCGGTTCCCAGAACGCGTACCCCTCCAGGGTCTCCGTCAGCCGGTCGGTCGCATCCGGGCCGGCCGCCGCGATCACCGCGTCGATCGGGCCGCACAGCGGGAAGTCGTCCTCGCACAACTCCTCCGCCTCGGCCAGCTCTTCGGCCTCCTCATCGTCCAGCGCCTCCAGCGGCAGTCGAAGGAGCGGATGGACCTCCCGGCCCAGGAAAGGGCGCGGCTCGGGCGAACAGTGCCACAGCGCACCGTAGTTGCGGACATGCACCTCGCCGAGATACCACGTCGCCGCCGTCAGGAAGGGCCCGTCCCAGTTCGCGGCCGCCTGCTCCCGGTCCGGGTAGCGCTCCCGGATCGCCCGCTCCAGCCGGGGCAGCGAGTCCGTTCCGAAGTCCCAGCCCCCACCGGTGAGTTCGGACCAGGCGGGGAATGCTTCCCGCCCGGCGGTCAGCCAGTCGTTCAAGCGGGGGTTGTCGCGCCACGCGGGATCGTCGATATTGGTCACGAGGATTGACAATAGGCGGACGGTCGGACGGAGTTGACGGGGCGTCAGCGGGCGAACAGGGCGGTGAGCCCCGGCAGGCGGGCCGCGGTCTGTTCGGCCGTCCAGAGTTCGCCCACGGGTCCCGCGTTCAGCGGGCTCTCGTGGCCGTCGGCGAGCAGCGCCTCCTCCAGGCCGTCCTCCTCGCCCGTCAGTTCCTCCCAGGCACCGGCGGCGCAGTAGTCGAGCTCCTCCCAGTCGGGGACGAAGCGCTCGTCCTGGGCGGCCAGGGTGCGGAACTCGGGGAGGTCGGCGAGCGCGTCCGGGTCATGGACGGCCAGCCGGTGGGCCTCCCGGCCGAGGCCGATCAGCCAGGCGTGGAAGTACCACAGGGTGTCGTCGCTGAGGAAGCCCGGCCCGATCAGCTTCGCCAGCGCGACCGTGGCCACGGTGTCCAGCGGGGCCCGCACCTCGTCCAGGCGCAGCTGGAACTCCCGCACCTCGTCCAGCGACAGTTGCGCCAGCCGTTCGGTCAGCAGCTCGGCGCGGTCGCAGGGCGAGGTGGTCCGGGTCGACTCCACCAGGTCCCAGAAGGTGTTCACGTCCATGCCCGGCATGCTCGCACACCGCGAGGACAGGACCGCAGGCGGCCCTTGACCTCAAGGGCACTTGAACTTGCACGATGGGCGGGCGGCCGGAACGCCCGGCCGGACGAAGGGCGGAGGCGCGATGCGGGCAGTGTGGCTGCGGGAGTTCGGCGGGCCGGAGGTCCTGGTGCCGGGCGCGGCGCCGGACCCGGTGGCGGGGGAGGGGCAGGTCCTGATCGACGTCGCGCACGCCAACCTGACGTTCGTGGAGACCCAGTTCCGCGCCACCGGGTTCGGGCCGTTCACCGGTGCGCTGCCGATGATCCCCGGCAATGGCGTCGGCGGCAGCGTCGCGGCCGTCGGATCCGGCGTCGATCCCGAACTGCTGGGACGGCGCGTCATCTCCACCACCGGCGGCAGCGGCGGCTACGCGGAACGCGCCACCGTCCCCGCCGCCGGACTCCACCTCGTCCCCGACGGGCTCGCCCTGGACGCCGCGACCGCACTGCTTGCCGACGGCCGCACCGCCCGCCTGCTGCTGGAGACCGCCGCACCCGCCCCCGGCGCCCGCGTCCTGATCCTGGCGGCCGCCGGTGGCGTCGGCACCCTGCTGGTCCAACTCGCCGCCAACGCCGGCCTGCACGTGCTCGCCGCAGCCGGCGGCCCCGCCAAACTCGCGCTGGCTGCCGAACTCGGCGCCGCCGAAACCCTCGACTACCTGCGCCCCGACTGGACCGCCGGAACCGCCCCCGTCGACCTCGTCCTCGACGGCGTCGGCGGCACCCTCGGCCGCACCGCCACCACGCTGCTCCGCCCCGGCGGAAGCCTGCTCAACTACGGCCTGGCAGGCGGAAGTTGGACCGACCTGCCGGCCGAGGAGATCGAGGCCCGCCGCATCACCGTCCTCGGCCTGCGCCCCACCCCGGAGGCCATCCGCGCCGCCACCGCCCACGTCCTCACCGAAGCCGCCGCCCACCGGCTGCGCCCCGTCATCGGCCGCCGCTTCCCGCTGGCGCAGGCCGCGGACGCACACTGGGCCATCGAGTCGCGGGCCACCCTCGGCAAGACCCTGCTGGACATCTGACATTGCTGCCCGCTGTGTCCAGGAACGCAACTGACTGACGGCCCGTCAATTCCCTGCTGCTTTAGTGGCCTTGGCGTCCGAGCATGGAACGGTAGGCCGTCACCGGAAATCGGCTCGTGCACGACGGACGGCCTTGGCTAGCATCACGCCATGTCAGACCAACCGATGTACCCTCCCAAGCCCCGCCCCGGTGACAAGGTCGCCGTCCTCTCGCCGTCCTTCGCCGGGCCGGGCATGTTCCCGCTGCCCCACGAGCTCGGACTGCGCCGCCTGCGCGAGCAGTTCGGGCTGGAGCCGGTCGAGTACCCGACCACCCGCAAGCTCGGCGCGAGCCCCGAGGAGCGGGCCGCCGACCTGCACGCCGCGTTCACCGACCCGAGCATCACCGCCGTGATCGCCACCATCGGCGGCGAGGAACAGCTCAGGCTCATCCCTTACCTGGACGGGGAGTTGCTCCGGGCCCACGCCAAGCCGTTCTTCGGGTACAGCGACAACACCAACCTGCTGGACTTCCTGTGGCGGCACGGGGTGGTCTCCTACCACGGCGGCGCCGTGATGACCGAGTTCGGCCGGCCCGGCGAACTGCACCCCCTCACCGAGGCCTCGCTGCGCGCCGCACTGTTCGAACGCGGCGAGTTCGAGCTGCGCGAAGCCCAGGACGTCAGCACCGAACTCGGCCGCTGGGAGGACCCGGCGACCTTCGAGCAGCTGCCCGCCGGCGAACCCGCCACCGCCGCCCACTGGCACCGCGCCGACCGCGTGGTCGAGGGCGTCAGCTGGGGCGGCAACCTGGAGATCCTGCACTGGATGGCCGCCGCCGACCGCCTGCTGCCCGCCGAGGCGTACGCGGGCTGCGTGCTGGTGCTGGAGACCTCCGAGGAGATGCCGTCCGGCACCGAGGTCCACCGCATCCTGCGCAACCTCGGCGAACGCGGACTGCTGCGCCAGTTCCCCGCCCTGCTGTTCGGCCGCGCCATGGCCTGGTCCTTCGAGCAGCCCAACAACGCCGAGCAGCGCGCCCAGTACCGCGCCGAGCAGCGGGACGCCGTGCTGCGCGCCCTCGACGTGTACGCGCCGGACACCATGGCCGTGTTCGACGTCGATCTCGGCCACACCCAGCCGCAGCAGGTGGTCCCCTACGGCGGCCTGATCCGGGTCGACGGACCCGCCCGCCGCATCACCGTCACCTACTGAGCACCCCCGCGGCCCGCGCCCGGCACCCGCGCCGACCAGCGCGGGTCGCGGCGGGCCGCGCCACCCGCCCTGGCCCGGCCACCCGCCGAGCACGTATCGTGTCCGGGATCGGAAATGTGGTGCCAGGCACCATGGCAAGCGGGCACGACGTCGCGCAGGCGGCGGACGGGGGCGGTGACCTGACGGTGGCTGATGTGGCATCGACGACGGGGGACGGGCCGGCGGCGGCCGACCTGGAGGAGACCTTCAAGCTGCCGACCCAGCCTCCGGGCCCGAAGCAGGGCATCGAACCGCCGCCCGCGAACGACCCGTTCGCCACCTCCGTCAACCTGCGGGTCAACATGACGCCCCCGGACCTCACCCCCGGCGGCAACCGGACCGGCGCACCCACCCCGACCCCGGCGGGCGGCACCCCCGTGCCACCGCCGCCCGCGATGCCGCCCGCGCCGGTCACCACCGGCTGGACGAGCATGATCCCGGTGATCACCGCCGAGACGCCGCCGCCCACCGCGACCGCTCCCGCCGGCCCCGCCGTCCAGGCGCCCGGCACTACGTCAACTCCCGCACCGGCCAGCGGTATCGGCCGCGGCCTGCGCGGACGCATCCTGGTGATCGAGGGCGGCTACGGCGGCGGACGCCGCTGGGGCCGCGGCGGCACCGCGCACGCCTCCGTGCTGTCCGCCGCACTGGCCGGCGTCGCCCCGCAGATCCTGCTCTCCGCCGACCAGGTCGACGCCGTCCACCTGCCCGGCGCCAACGACCCGCAGACCGTGCTGGCCCACCTGCGCGCCGCCGCCCGCCACCCCGGGCCGCTGCTGATCCACCTCGGCGGCCACCTGGTCACCGACCGACGCGGCGACCAGATGTACCTGTCGCTGCGCGAGAACAAGGCGTCCGAGAGCCTCCCGTGGAGCGCCCTCGCCACCGAACTGCGGCACCGCGTCAACGAGTTCGACACCCTGGTGATCGGCGACCTGAGCGCCGACCCGGTGCTGTGGCCACAACTGGTCTCCGCCGCCGGCCAACAGCTCAGCGAGGGCGTGCCGCTGTGGGCCGTGGTCAACCACGACCCCGACCAGCTCGGCACCTTCACCCGCGCGCTGATCGAGACCCTGCACCGCGGCCGCCCCGGCGCCGACCAGCTGCTCACCCCCGAACTCGTCCGCCAGCAGGTCCACTCGGTGCTGCGCCCCGACGCCGTGGTGATCACCGCGCACCCCGGCGAGCGGCCGTGGTTCCGCAACACGGCCCGGCAGATCGGCCCCGCCGACCCCGCCACCACCCGGCCCGTCGCGCCACCGGCCCCGGCCGCCCCGCCCGCCTCCGCTGCCGTGCGCCCCGCCGAACCGGCCCGGCCCCGGCTCGCGCCCGGCTGGACGCCGCGCGTGCTGGTCTCGCTGCGCAAGGCCGGTGTCCCCGCGACGCCCGGGCGGCGTCGGATGATCGTCTCGCTGGTGCGGGGCGTGCCGATGGTTCCGGCGGACACGCCGGTGGTCGATCTCGGCAAGGGGGCCGAGCTGCCTGTTGCGCCCGAGAGCACCGTCCGACTCGGCAAGGACCTCCCTGCCGAAGCCGCCACCACGCCGCTGGTCGAGCTCGCCAAGGCCGCACCGGCCGCCGAGCCCGCGCCCGCCGCCGAGCCCGCGCTCGCCGCCGCGCCCGCACCGGCCGATCCGCGTGCCGTGCAGTTCGCCAAGGCCGCGCCCGCACCCGCTGCCGCGTCCACCGCCCTGCCCGAACCGGCCGGGGAGCGGCCCTGGTTCGACCCGCTCGCGGCGACCGTTCCGCTGCCCGGTGGGAGCGCGCTGGCCAGCACCCTGCCATTGCCCGACCTTGAGGCGACGGCCCCGACGGTGCCGCTGGAGAAGCCCCAACCTCCGGTCCAGCACGACCCGTTGGCGGCCACCGTGCCGCTGGCGAAGCCGCAGCCGGCGGTCAAGCACGACCCGTTGGCGGCGACGGTGCCGCTGGCGCAGAAGACCCCCGCGCCGGTTGCCGAAGCCGCGCCCGCCGCTGCCGCGCCGACCGCGCCCGCCGCCGGGCCCGCCGCAGTTGAGCAGGCCCCGCCCACCGACTACCTGGAGGCGATCGGCCAGATCGTCCGGGCCGCCGAGGCGGGCGACCACGCCACCGCCGCGGCGCTCGCGCTCGCCCTGGAGAACAAGGCGGTCGCCGCGCACGGCAGCCTCGCCCCGGCGGTGCTCCAAGTCCGACAGGTCCGCGCGCACGTCTCCCGGGTGGCCGGACTGCCCGTGCTGGCCGCCGAGTTGTACCGTCAGGTGGCCACCGCACTGCTGCAGACCGAGGGCCCCGATCACCCCGAGACCCAGCGCGCCGCCACCAACGCCGAGGCGTGCTGGCGCGCCGTCAAGGACCCGGCCGAGGCGATCCGCATCGCCCCCGAGATCATAGAGCTCCGCGCCCACCTGCCCGGCCCCGACGGCCGCAAGCTGCGCGCCGCCGAACGCCACCTCCAGAAACTCGCCCACGCCAAGGCCGGTGCGTGATCAAGTAGTTGACGGTGCGTCAGCACTCGGCACTCCGCTCGGCAACGGCGTCGCTCCCGCAGTCCACGACCCGTGGTCCGTGAACTCCCAGTGCTCGGCGGCCTGTTCGGACATCGGATCGGGCCGCCCACGCCACCCGTGAACTCCGGCTTCACTCCTCGCGGACGGGCAACAAGCCGCGCTCGGCGAAGACCCGCTTCGCGGCGAGGGTGGCGTTGATCGCCCGGGGGAACCCGCAGTACGCGGCGGCGTGCAGCAGGGCCTCGACGATCTGCTGAGGCGTCAGGCCGACGTTCAGCGCGGCGTTCACATGGACCTCGACCTGGGGCTCGCAGCCGCCGAGCGCGGTCAGCATGCCGAGGGTGACGAGTTGCCGGTCGCGCGGTGCCAGTGCCGGACGGGAGTAGATCTCGGCGAAGCCCCAGGCGGCGATCTGGTGCACCAGTTCGGGGGAGACGTTCGCCAGCGCCGCCACCACCCGCTCGCCCGCCTCGCCGTCGATGCGCGAGAGGACCTCCATGCCCCGCTCGAAGCGCTCGCGACGGTCGTCCGCAGCCATGCCCGCTCCCTGAGGTCCGTCCGGTGGTCGGGGCCACGGTAGTCGGCGCAGCGCGCCCGGCCGGGCCGCACCGCCCGGCGTCGTCGCCGCACACCCCGACCGGCCCAACGGGACGTGCCTGCCGCGAAAATGCCCCGCGGGAAAAATGGTGCGACGTCCGGCGTGCGGAAGCGCTACACTCGCCGCGACACCGTAGGTACGCGAATTCGCGTGGGACGAAGGACAGAGACGTGGCGGGTGACGACGACATCTCCGGGTGAGATCCGGATCTGACGGCCACCGGGCCGGCGCACAGGAGCGCTGCCGGAGTGGTCCGTTTCGTCGACCCCTTTTTTCGCCCGTCCCCCTGGGCAGTGGCCCGCTTCGCCGTGGCCGTTCCCTGCCCTCTTGCACCTTCGAGGTCTCTTCACCATGTCCGACGCCGCCGTCGTCTGCTCCAACCTGTCCTTCTCCTGGCCGGACGACACCCCGGTCTTCCACGACCTGTCGTTCACCGTGCCGACCGGCCGCACCGGCCTGGTCGCCCCGAACGGGTCCGGCAAGTCCACCCTGCTCCGGCTGATCGCCGGTGAACTCAAGCCCACCGCAGGCTCGGTGACCGTCGCCGGCACTCTCGGGTACCTGCCGCAGACCCTCCCGCTGACCGGGAAACTCACGGTCGCCGAGGTGCTCGGCATCGCCGGTGTGATCCGCGCGCTGGACGCCGTGGAGTCCGGCGACGTCGCCGAGGAGCACTTCGCCACCATCGGCGACGACTGGGACATCGAGGAGCGCACCCGCGCCCAGCTCGACCGCCTCGGTCTCGGCCACCTCGCCCTCGACCGCAGCCTGAGCACGCTCAGCGGCGGCCAGGTGATCTCCCTCGGCCTCGCCGCCCAACTGCTGCGCCGCCCCGACGTGCTGCTGCTCGACGAGCCCACCAACAACCTCGACCTGGCGGCCCGCCACCGGCTGTACGACGTGCTGTCCGAATTCAACGGATGCCTGCTTCTGGTCAGTCACGACCGCGCGCTGCTCGACCGGATGGAGCGGATCGCCGAACTCGACAGCGGCGAACTGCGGCTGTACGGCGGCGACTTCACCGCGTACGAGGAGGCCGTCCGGGGCGAGCGGGAGGTCGCCGAACGCAACGTGCGCAACGCCGAGCAGAACCTGAAGCGGGAGAAGCGCGAGCTCCAGCAGGCCCGCGAGCGCGCCGACAAGCGGGCCAGCAACGCCGCGAAGAACTTGAAGAGCGCCGGCCTGCCGAAGATCTTCGCCGGAAACATGAAGCGCGGCGCGCAGGAGGCCGCAGGCCGCTCCGGGCAGGTGCACGCCGCCCGGGTCGACGAGGCCAAGGCCCGCCTCGACGAGGCCGGGCGGGCGCTGCGCGAGGAGCAGCGCCTCAGCCTCGAACTGCCCGACACCCAGGTGCCGTCCGGCCGGACGTTGTTCCACGGCACCGGCCTGCAGGTCCGGCTCGACGGCACCGAGGTGTTCGCCCCGGGCGGCCTCGACCTGGTGGTCCGCGGCCCCGAGCGGATCGCGCTGACCGGCCCCAACGGCGCCGGGAAGACCACCCTGATGCGGCTGATCACCGGCGCGCTCACCCCGGACGGCGGCGAACTGCGGCGCGGCGAAGGCCGGATCGCCTACCTCTCGCAGCGCCTGGACCTGCTCGACGAGAACCGCACCGTCGCCGAGAACTTCGCCACCTTCGCGCCCGAGCGCCCGGAGGCGGAGCGGATGAACCTGCTCGCCCGGTTCCTGTTCCGCGGCCCGCGCGCACACCTCCCCGTCGGGGTGCTGTCCGGCGGCGAGCGGCTGCGCGCCACCCTGGCCTGCGTCCTGTGCGCCGAGCCCGCCCCGCAACTGCTGCTGCTCGACGAGCCCACCAACAACCTCGACCTGGTCGGCGTCGGTCAGTTGGAGTCCGCACTGAACGCCTACAAGGGCGCGTTCCTGGTGGTCAGCCACGACGAACGGTTCCTCGCCGAGATCGGTGTCGACCGCCGCCTCCTGCTGTCCGCCGGCACCCTCCGGGAGGCAGCGGCCCCGGCAGTCTGACGCACCGTCCGCCCCCGGCCCGCTCGCGACACCACGTCCGGGCGGGCCGGGGCGAACGCCTCGGACTGTCCCAACCTGCCCTGTCCGCCCGCGACTTGACCGGGCTCCGGTCGGCCGGTGGTTCGCGCTTCGGATGAGCGCACCGCCGTCCCGCCCGAGGACGCACCGCACAGGTGCCATGCCGTTCCTCAACCGTCGCTGCCCGTCCATGACTTGGTCTGCGTACCGGCCCGTCGGCGGGAGACGCGCGCCCGGACAGCCCACCACCGACCGAACCGGAGTTCTCCCGTGCCTCAACCCGCCCTGCTCGCCCACGACTTGGTTCGCGTAATCGGCGGTCGCCGGGTGCTCGACGGCCTGTCCCTGACCGCCGCGCCCGGCCGCCGTCTCGGCCTGATCGGGGAGAACGGCTCCGGGAAGTCGACCCTGCTGCGGGTGCTGGCCGGCGTGGACGAACCCGACGGCGGGAGTGTCAACCGGCCTGCCGACCTCGGATTCCTGCACCAGGAGATGCCGTTCGATGCCGCCGCCACCGTCGCCGCCGTCCTCGACGACGCGTTGCGCGAAGCCCGCACCGACCTCGCCGAACTCGACCGCCTCGGCGCTGAACTCGCCGAACTCCCGGACGGCGACCCGCGCCAGCCCGCCCTGCTGGCCGCCTACGGAACCCGACTGGAACAGGCCCAGGACCGCGAGGCCTGGGACGCCGACCGCCGCGCAGCCCTGCTGCTCGACGGTCTCGGCCTGGCCGCCGTCGCGCCGCAGCGCACCCTAGGTTCGCTCTCCGGCGGGCAGCGCGGCCGCCTCGCCCTCGCCGCGCTGCTGGTCCGCCGGCCGTCGGCCGTTCTGCTCGACGAGCCCACCAACCACCTCGACGACGGCGCCGCCGCCTTCCTGGAGGCCCAACTCCGCACCCTGCCCGGCACGGTGGTCGTCGCCAGCCACGACCGCGCGTTCCTCGACGCGGTCTGCACCGACCTGCTCGACCTCGACCCGGCCGCCGACGGCCCGGTCCGCTTCGGCGGCGGCTACCGCGCCTACCTGGACGACAAACGCGCCCGACGGCACCGCTGGGAACGCCAGTACGCCGACGAGCAACGGGAGTTGGCCGAGCTGCGACGCTCCGCGGAAGTCACCGCGCACCGGCTCGCCCCGGACCGCGGCCCCACCGACAACGAGAAGATGGGCTACGGTCACCGGGCGGGCCGGGTACAGCAGCAGATCTCCCGCCGGGTCCGCGACGCCGCCGGCCGGCTCGCCGACCTGGAACGCCGCCAGGTCGCCGAACCACCCGCCCCGCTGCGCTTCGTCCCACCGCACAGCCTCGCCACCGGCCCGCAGGAGCAGAACCCCGACCCGCTGGTGACGCTGCACCGGATCCACCTCCCAGGACGGCTCGCACTCGACGAACTGGAAGTCACGGCCGACGAACGCCTACTGATCACCGGCCCCAACGGGACGGGCAAGTCCACCCTGCTCGCCGTCCTCGCCGGCCGGCTCGACACCACCGGCCGGGTGCACCGGCGGCCCGGGCTGACGGTGGGCCTGCTCACCCAGGACACCGCCTTCGCGCGGCCCGACCGCACGGCCCGCGACACCTACGCCCTGACCCTCGGCCCCGACCTGGCCGAGCGCGTCCCGCTCGCCTCCCTCGGCCTGCTGGCCGCCGCCGACCTCGACCGCCCCGTCGGCCACCTCTCCGTCGGCCAGCGCCGCCGCCTCGCCCTCGCCCTGTTGGTGGCCCGCCCGCCGCAGCTGCTGCTGCTCGACGAACCCACCAACCACCTCTCGCCGCTGCTCTGCGACGAACTGGAGGAGGCCATGGGCGGCAAAGGCCCGGGCGCGATCGTGGTGGCCGGCCACGACCGCTGGCTGCGCCGCCGCTGGCAGGGCCGTGAACTCGCCCTCGGAGCGGATCGCTGACGGCCGGGTGTCGCTGGTGGCGACGGACGGCTCCGGGCCGGACGATGGACGGCGAGCGGCGCCCGCCCCGTCCCGTGGGGCACCGGACCCCGTGCCGCCGCCGGTCGAGAGACGGAGCAGGACCATGAAGGAGTTCCTGGTCGAGATCACCACCGCCGTGCCCCCGGACGTCCCCGCCGAGGAGATCGACCGGCGGCGCGCCGCCGAACGCCGGCGAGCAGGTGAACTCGCCGACGCCGGGCGCCTGTTCAGACTCTGGCGGCCGGTCGGCGAGAAGCGCAGCATCGGGATCTGGCGGGCCGAGGACGAGGCGCGACTGCGCGCGGACGTGCTCGGCACGCTGCCGATGTGGCCCTGGATGACCGCCGTGGTCACACCGCTGGAGCCGCACCCGAACGACCCGGGCACGCGCGGCTGACCCAAGGCCCGCGCGAGCCCGCCGGGGCACCCGCGCGAGCCCGCGGCGGGACTACGCGAGCCCGCAGGGGCAACCCGCGCGAGCCCGCAGGGGTCCCGCGCGAGCCCGAAGCCGGGGCGGGGCCACTGCCGGGCGCAGCGGCCCCGCCCCGGTTCGAGCTACCGCGCGCCGCCGTTGACGTACAGCGTCTGCCCGCTCACGTACGACGCGTCCTCGCTCGCCAGGAACGCCACCACCGAGGCGACCTCCTCCGGCAGACCCACCCGCCGCAGCGGGGTGCGCTGCGCGACCTCCGCCTGGTGCGCCTCCGGTGTCGCCCCGACCCGCTCGGCCGTCGCCGCCGTCATCGACGTCGCGATGTACCCCGGCGCCACCGCGTTCACATTCACGTTGAACGGGCCCAACTCGATCGCCAGCGTCGCCGTCAGCCCCTGGATGCCGGCCTTCGCCGCCGCATAGTTCGCCTGACCGCGGTTGCCCAGCGCCGAACGCGAACTCAGCGACACGATCTTGCCGTACTTCTGCTGCACGAAGTACCGCTGCGCGACGTGCGAACAGTTGTAGGCGCTGGTCAGGTTGACCGACAGCACCGTGTCCCAGTCGCTCTTCGGCATCTTGAAGAACAGGTTGTCGCGGGTGATCCCGGCGTTGTTCACCAGGATGTGCACGGCTCCCAACTCCTCGACCACGGAGGCGAACACGGCCTCCACCGCCTCGTAGTCGGCCACGTCGCAGCCGTACCCGCGCGCGGTGCCGCCCGCCGCGAGGATCTCCTTCACGGTGGATTCGGCGCGCTCCGCCGTCAGGTCGACCACGGCCACCGCCGCGCCCTCCTCGGCCAGCCGCCGCGCCGTCGCCGCCCCGATGCCCTGCGCGGCGCCGGTCACCACCGCCACCTTGCCTTCGAACCTGCCCACGGTCACACCTTTCCGACGCATCGTCATGTCAGAGAACTTCAGTCCCGCTCGACCAGGACGGCCGAGCCCTGGCCGACGCCCACGCACATCGTCGCCAGGCCGCGCCGGGCGCCGGTGCGGCGCATCCGGTGCAGCAGGGTGGTGAGGATCCGGGCACCCGAGCAGCCCAGCGGATGGCCCAGCGCGATCGCCCCGCCGGACGGGTTCACCAGCTCCGGGTCGATGCCCAACTCGCCGACGGACGCCAGCGCCTGGGCCGCGAATGCCTCGTTGAACTCGGCGGTCTCCACGTCCTGCAGCTTCCAGCCGCCGCGCTCCAGCACCCGCCGGGTCGCCGGGACCGGCCCGATGCCCATCACGTCCGGGTGCACACCCATCGACGCGCCCGCCACGTACCGGCCCAGCGGCTCCAACCCCAGTTCCGCCAGCGCCCGTTCGCTGACCAGCAACAGTGCTGCCGCGCCGTCGTTCATCGGCGAGGCGTTGCCCGCCGTGACGGTCCCGCCCGCCCGGAACACCGGCTTCAGTGCGGCGAGCTTCTCCGCCGTGGTGTCGGGCCGGATCGATTCGTCGCGCTCCACCAGCACCCCGTCCGGGCGCCGCACGGCCAGCAGTTCGGCGTCGAAGTGCCCCGACTCCCGAGCCTGCGTGGCCAGTTGGTGACTGCGCAGGGCGAACGCGTCCTGCGCCTCGCGGGTGATGCCGTAGCGGCCGGCCACCTCCTCGGCGGTCTCGCCCATCGACAGGACGCCGTGCAGCTCGCGCATGCGGGGATTGGTGAGCCGCCAGCCGAGCCGGGTGTCGAAGGTCTCCATCCGGTGCGGCAGCGCCTCGTCCGGGCGGGGCAGCACGAACGGGGCGCGGCTCATCGACTCGCAGCCGCCCGCCACCACCACGTCCGCCTCGCCGGAACCGATCGCCCGGGCCGCCGTGGTGACGGCCTCCATTCCGGACGCGCACAGCCGGTTGAGGGTCGCGCCCGGCACCGAATCGGGCAGCCCCGCCAGCAGCACCGCCATCCGGGCCAGGTTGCGGTTGTCCTCGCCGGCCTGGTTGGCGGCGCCCCAGTACACGTCGTCGATCCGCGCCGGGTCCAGCCCCGGCACCTGGTCGAGCAGTCCGCGCAGCACTGCTGCCGACAGATCGTCGGGCCGGACGGCGGACAGCGCGCCGCGCAGCCGCCCGATCGGGGTGCGGCGGGCAGCGGCGATGAAGACCGGAAGCACTTCGTCGAGCTCCTGTTCGTGACGGTCGGTCGATCGATGCGTTCGTGACGCCCGATCAGAAGGCGTTGACCCCGGTCAGGGAACGCCCGATGAGCAGCTTGTGGATCTGGCTGGTGCCCTCGTACAGCGTCATCACGCGGGCGTCGCGCAGGTACTTGCCGACGGGGTACTCATCGGTGAAGCCGTACCCGCCGAACACCTGCAGGGCGTTGTTCGCGCAGCGCACCGCCGCCTCGCTGGCGAACAGCTTGGCGACCGAGGACTCGGTGGCGAAGGGAAGCCCGCGGTCGATCAGGTCGGCGACCCGCCAGGTCAGCATCCGGGCCGCGGCCACGTCCACCGCGATGTCGGCCAGCAGCTCCTGCACCAACTGGTGGTGCGCGAGGGACTTCCCGAACTGCTCGCGCTCGCCGGCGTAGCGCACCGCCGCGTCGAGACCGGCCTGCGCGATGCCGACGCAGCCCGCCGCCACCGACATCCGGCCCTTGGCGAGCGCCGCCATGGCCACCGTGAAGCCCTTGCCCTCCTCACCGAGCCGGGCACTGTCCGGTACCCGGACGGCGTCGAAGGCCAACTCGGCGGTGGCCTGGCCGCGCAGGCCCAGCTTGCCGTGGATCGGCGTGCGGGTGAGGCCGGGCGTGTCGGTGGGCACCAGGAAAGCGCTTACCCCTCGGTGTCCTGGCTCACCCGTACGGGCGAACACCAGCGCCACCTCGGCCCACGTCCCATTGGTGATGAACATCTTCGCGCCGGAAATCAGCCAGTCGTCGCCGTCCCGCACCGCGCGAGTCGTCAGGTTCGCGGCGTCCGAACCGGTGCCGGGCTCGGTCAGCGCGAAACACGCCAGCGCCTCGCCCGAACACAGCCGGGGCAGCCACTGCCGCTTCTGCGCCTCGGTGCCGAACGCGTGGATCGACTTGCCGACCAGCCCCAGCGAGACCGACACCACCCCGCGCACCGAGGAGTCGCCGCGTCCCAGTTCCTCCAGCACCAGGCAGTACGCCAGGTGGTCGCCGCCGCTGCCGCCGTACTCCTCGGGCAGGGTCAGGCCCAGGAAGCCCAGCTCGCCGAGCTTCTTGACGATCCCCAGGTCGATCGACTCCGCCCGGTCCCACTCGGCGGCGAACGGCACGATCTCCCGGTCGGTGAACCCCGCCGCCAACTCCCGGACGGCGGCCTGCTCCTCGGTCAGCTCCAGGTTCACGCGGCGACCTCCCGACTCTACATTCCGACGGCCCGAATAAACTAGCGGTGCAAGTTTTACGGTGACTGTAGCCCGCCCCCGCCCCGCACGGAAGGGGGCGCCTGCGACAATGGGCCGGTTCCCACGGCCCGCGACCCGAGGAGACCACGATCGCCCGACCGCGCACCCCCCTGCTCAGCCGGGACCGGATCGTCGCCGCCGCACTCGCCCTGGTCGACACCGAGGGCCTGCCCGCCCTCTCCACCCGCCGCCTGGCCGCCGAACTCTCCGTCAGCGGACCGTCCCTCTACAACCACTTCGCCACCAAGGACGAACTCCTGGACGCCGTGGTCGACAGTGTGATGGGCGAGGTCGACCTCACCATGTTCGACTCGCCGGACCACTGGCGCACCGCCCTGCGCGACTGGGCCCGCTCCTACCGCGCCGCCCTGGCCTCCCACCCCCAGCTCGTCCCCGTCCTCGCCCAGGGCCCCGGCCGCCGCCCCAACGCGCTGCGCCTCGCCGACGCCGTCTTCGGCTGCCTGGTCGACGCCGGCTGGCCACGCGGCCAGGCCACCCGGATCGGCGCCCTGATGCGCTACTTCATCACCGGCTCCGCCCTCGGCTCGTTCGCCGCCGGCTTCCCCGAGGACGCCGCCCTCTACACCGCCGAGTACCCGCACCTCGCCGACGCCCACCGCCTCGCCGAACACCGCCGCACCATCGACGAAGGCGCCTTCGAGACGGGTCTCGAAGCGCTGCTCGACGGGCTCGAACTCCGCTACCGGAAGGTCGTCTGACGGGCCGCCGGAAACCGATACCGGCAGGTGTGTCGACCTCCGGAAGGGGCCCTGCCCGAGCGCCCGGACCGGGCCGTGACCGTCGACCACAGCACCTTCGAGGACACCATCCGCGTGGTGATCGGCGCCCTTCTGATCCTCGGCGGCCTCGTCGGAGTGATCATCGCCCTCGGCCACCTGCCGCCCCGCCCGCCCATCGTCGTCCCGAAGGGCGGCTCTGACCTGCCCGGCACCGACCGGGCGCCCGCGGAACGTGCCGCGCATGCCGTCCCGGGCCGCCCGGACCGGCGGTTTGACGTTCCGACAGCTGTTTGCCGCCCGTCCTGTCCGCGTCTGTCCGTTTTGCTTCCGTTTTGCATTGAGATCTCCGTTTCCGTACGGCTTCATCCGTTCGGAGCAATTCGGCAGGCGGACGCGCCGTGAACACGGCCTGCGCCGTCCGGCCGACATGCGCTCGCCCGAACGGCCGACCAGGGTTGGCCGGACGGGGCGGCACCGGTCCGCCTGCCCTGACGGTCAGGAGGACCAGACATATGGGTGGAACGGACAGGCGGGCGGTGATCGGCGAGTTCCTCGGGACGCTGCTGCTGGTTCTGCTGGCGGTGGGCGCCGCGGTGCTCGCGGGGGACGCGATCGGCCCGGTCGGCATCGCGCTCGCCTTCGGCTTCGTGCTGCTCGCCCTGGCGTACGCGCTCGGACCGATATCCGGCTGCCACGTGAACCCGGCGGTGACACTCGGCTTCCTGCTGGCCCGCCGGATCGACGGGCGCACCGCAGTCTCGTACTGGATCGCGCAGGTGCTCGGCGGCATCGCCGGCGCGGCCCTCGTCCTGCTGCTGGCCAGGCAGGTGCCGGGGCTGGAGACCCACGGCAAGCTCGGCACCAACGGCTGGGGCGAGCGCTCCCAGGTGCACATCAACGCCGGCGGCGCCTTCCTGACCGAGGTCGTCCTCACCTTCCTGCTGGTGTACGTCGTACTGGCGGTCACCCACCGACTGGCCGCGGTCGGCTTCGACGGGCTGCCGATCGGGATCGCCCTGGTGGTCGTCCACCTGGTCGGCATCCCGCTCACCGGCACCTCCGTCAACCCGGCGCGCAGCCTCGGCCCGGCACTGTTCGCGGGCGGCGAGGCGCTCACCCAGCTGTGGCTGTTCCTGCTCGCCCCGCTGGTCGGCGGCGCACTGGCAGCGGGCATGCACCTGCTGACCCACCCGCAGCCGAACCTTCCGGCGGCGGAAGCCCTGGCCACCGACGCACGGGTGTAGTCCCGGCAAACCGGCCGAGCGGCGGCCGGGACCACCACCACCACGGTCCCGGCCGCCACACCGTGTCGCAACGCGCTGCGCCTCGCCGACGCCCACCGCAACGCGGAACATCGCTACGGGTCAACTGCCGCCCGTCACCCCGGCTCTGGCCGTACTGGCCCACCCTGGCCTTGGCCGCACTTGGCCGCACTTGGCCGCACTTGGCCGCAGTTGGCCGCACTTGGCCCGCCTGGCCCCGGGCCGCACTGGCTCGCCCCCGGGCCGTGGCCACCGCCCCGCCCCGCGCTTCGCCGCGCGCACCCCGCCTGCCGTGATCAACCCGTTCGTGGGAGCCGCAGTGAGGGGGCGTCACGACGGGCCGCAACCCGAAACCCGCCGAAACCCGGTGCCCCGGTCGGCCCGATTCGTTCTGGTTCGCCCGGGCACCGCGCTGCTTCCCGGACAACGCGCCTGGTCCAGGCTCGTTTTCCTGGTCCTCTTCGCCAGGTTCGGCCTCCTCCTCACCGCGGTCGGTGTCCGCGCGCTCCGGGCCGACCCGTCGCGTCCGCCGCGCCCGCCGACCGGCCCCACCGACCCGGAAGCCTGGTTCTGACCTGGTCCTCTTCCCCGTCGCGGGCCCGGAGGCCGGCTCTTGCCGCGCGGGCCCGGCGACCCCTATTGTTCGGCGCACTCGCAGGACCTCGGGGGGACGAACGAATGAACGACGCAGTGGACACTTTCGGTACGGTCTTCAGCCTTGTCGCGGGCCTGATGGCTCTGATCGGCCTGCTGATCGCGGGCCTCGGCATCACCGGCATCGTCCTCGTCCTGCGGCGCTCCCGCCGCCGCAACCGCACCCGCACGCACGGACTCGTCGCCGAGGCCGCGGTGCTGGAGACCTATCTGACGCAGGACCGCGTCGCGGACTCGCTCACCATTCGCACCGGACGCCACATCGTCCTCGGCTTCCGCACCGCCGACGGCCAGGACATCCGCCTCAAGGACACCACGGGCATCCCGCGGATCGCCGGCGACCGCGTCACCGTCCGCTATCTCCCCGAGCGCCCCCGCGAGGCCATTCCCACCGACGTCCCCGGAACCGGCCAGAACGTCGGACACACCATCGTCCTGGTGATCTGTTCGTTCTTCACACTGTTCGGCCTGGTCTTCGCCGCCACCACCATCGGCATGGCCGTCTTCGCCAACCAGATGCCGACCGAGCCGCCCACCCCGGGCAACTGGCCGTAGCGACCCGCCCCGCGCCAGCCGGATCACGGCAGGCTCGGGCGGTTGTCAGCCGTTCGCGGGCTCGCCGTTGCCGCGACACCCCGGCGTGCACTCCGCCGGTTCCGGCAGCGGCCAGTTCCACGGCCACAGGTCCATCACGTCCTGCGAATCCGCGACCAGGCCCCACGGCCCGCCGGCCGGCGCAGCAGGCAGCGGTGCCGGACGAGCTCCTCCGCCTCGGCGACAGTCAGCCGGTCGGACTCGGCGCAGTGGTCCGACACCCGCTCGGGCCGCGGGTGGACGTTCCACCGGTCGCCCGCCGCCGCCCGGAAGTGCATCCGGTGGCTGGTGCCCCACTGCGAGCCGGAACCCCAGCCGTGCGACAGGTCGATCGGCCGCCGGTTGCGCCGCCGGTACGCCCAGTACATCGGTGAACCGTCCGCCCAGCCCGGCTCCGCCAGGTGCGCGCCCGCTCGTATCCGCACTCCCGCGCGGACGAACAGCAGCTCACCGAAGAGCAGACCCGGCAAAGCACATCCAGCAGCTCGATCGGCGCCTCCGGGTCCTCGGTCGGCACCAGCTCGGCGATCTCGTGCAGGAAACGGGTCGAACCCGTCGGCCGCGCCGGTCTCCGTCCTCCCCAGCCGGGTGAAGAACCCGAGGTACCCCTCACGGTCGGTCTCCAGCCACGCCCTGTCCCGGCCGTCCCGCCCGCCGTACGGGGGCTGGAAACCCCAGCGTCATCGATTCCGCGACCCGGCTGAGCGCATACAGCTCCGTCTCCAGCCGGTCCCGGTCGTCGGGGGACAGCGCGCAGAACGTGTCGAACCGGGACGCCGGGGCCAGCCGCGCCGGATACGCGGGCAGCGCCCGGGCCGCCCCGCGTCCGGCAGCGGCTGCGCCAGGCCGTCCGGCGCCATTCGCTCCAGCGTCAGGTAAAGGTCCCGGCCCGCCCCTCAGCGGCTCGAACTCGCTTACTGCGCCGCCCCGTTCCGCAGCGCGCGGCGCAGCGAGGCCACCGGGTCGCCCGCGTGGTAGGGGCGCTCGCTCGGCTCGATGCCGTCCAGGAACTCCTGGTAGCGCACCGCGAAGTGCAGGTGCATCAGCGGCGCGGCCGGCGCCAGTGCGCGCAGCGGGTCGCTGCCCGGGACGAGGGCCTGCCAGGCGGCGGCCCAGCGCTCGCGGACGGCGGCGCCGCGCTCGGGGGAGAGGAGCGGGGAGGGGCGCAGGCCGTCGAGGGCCGGGTGGCTCCACATCGCGTCGGAGAAGTCCAGGACCACGCCGCGCTCGCCGTCCCAGCGCCAGTTGCCCGGGTGGCAGTCGCCGTGGACCAGCGTCAACGGCAGGCCGCAGTCCGCGAGTTCGTCCACCAGGGCGGGCAGCCGGTCACCCAGGGCGAGGGCCCGGTCGTACTCCTCGGCGGTCAGCTCGGGGCGCAGCCGCTCCAGCAGCGAGGGGAACAGCGAGGCCAGCGCCGCCGGCGAGCGGTCCGTCAACCCGCCCGGCCCGTCCCCGGCGACGGCCGCCTGCACGGCCGCCCACCGGTCCACGACGCTCAGCATGCCGTCCTCCGGCAGCCCCCAGCAGTCCACGCCCGGCGCCTCGTCCAGCAGCATCCGCCGACCGTCCGCCGCCAGTACCCGCGGCACCAGCTCGGGATCCGCCTTCGCCACCCGGGCGATCACCTCGGCCTCGGCCACCGCGAACGGCGGGGTGCTCTTCAGCCAGGCCGCACCCGCGCCGGTCGGGAAGCGCGACAGCGCCGACAGGTTCCAGCTGCGCACCTGCTCCACCGGCCCGGTCCGCGGACGGCCCAGGGAGGCCAACTCGCCATCGGCCCAAGCCCATTCGGCGGCCAGCCCGTCCGCCGAGGCCCACGGCAGCCGCAGCGGCTGCTCGTCCAGCTCCACGGCCGGGGCCGCGGTAAGCGGCTGAGAGGGACGCTCCAGCGCCTGCGCCAGGTACACCACCTCGCCGCCACTGCCGGTCTCGCCGCCGTCCACGGACAGCATCCGCAGCAGCGCCACCGGCACCCCGGCCGCCTCCGACGCCGCCCGCACCACCTCCCCGATCTCCGCCCAGTAGGGCGCGGAAGCCGTGAAAGGCCCCACCGCGCCGAGGAGTTCACCCTGCCATGCGATCAGGACGGTCACCGTCCGCTGTTCAGCGTTCTGCACCCCGGCATTGTCCGGACAAGAAGGCCCGCCCGCCAGCGAATTTCCGCCGGCGGGCGGGCCGGGAAGCCACGGCTCAGTCCGCGGCGTCCGTCATCGGCCGCGACAGCGACAGGCCGAACCGGCCCTCGGAGTCCGTCCACCAGTCGCTCAACCGCAGCCCGGCGGCGAACAGTTCACGCTCCACCCGTTCCCGCCGGAACTTCGCCGACACCTCCGTGTGCAGCTCCTCGCCCTCCTCGAAGTGCACCCCGATACCCAGCTCCGTGATCTTCACGCTCTGCGTCCGCAGCGAGCGCAGCCGCATCTCGATCCACTCCTGCTCCGGATCCCAGAGCGCCACGTGCGCGAACTGCGCCGGGTCGAAGTCTGCGTCCAGCTCGCGGTTCAGCACCGCCAGCAGGTTCCGGTTGAACTCCGCCGTCACGCCCGCCGCGTCGTCGTACGCGGCGACCAGCACTGCCGGGTCCTTCACCAGGTCCGTGCCCAGCAACAGCGCGTCGCCCGGCAGCAGTTGGGACCGCAGGCCGCGCAGGAAATCCGCCCGCTCCTGCGGCACCAGATTGCCCAGCGTGCCGCCGAGGAACACCACCAGCCGGGGGCCGCCGCCCTCCTCGGGCAGACCGAGGCCGGTGGTGAAGTCCGAGAGCACCGCCGAGACTTCGAGCCCCGGGTACTCGGCGATCAGCGCCTTCGCCGCCGACTCCAGCGCACTCTCGCTGACATCGACCGGGACGTACCGCTCCAGCGTGCCGTGCGCGCGCAGCGCGTCCAGCAGCAGCCGGGTCTTCTCCGAGGAGCCGGAGCCCAGTTCGACCAGCGTGCGGGCCCCGGTCGCGGCCGCGATCTCCCCGGCCCGCGCCGTCAGGATCTCCCGCTCCGCCCGGGTCGGGTAGTACTCGGGCAGCCGGGTGATCTCCTCGAACAGCTCGGAGCCCCGGGCGTCGTAGAACCACTTCGGCGGCAGCCGTTTCGGCTTTCCGGTCAGGCCGCTGCGCACGTCCGCGCGCAGGGCGTGGTGCAGGTGGTCGGCGGGCAGAAGGCGGGTCAGCCGGTATCCGGTCACAGCGGTGCGTCCTCTCGGCTTCGCGGCCCGGTCGGGGCCAGCGGGGTGAGCGCGCTGCCGGCCGCGTCGGCCACCAGCAAGGTACGGTCGGGGACTTCGGACCAGCCCGGCCCGTCGTCGAAGGGTTCGGAGGCCACCAGCAGCGAACCGTCCGCGCCGCGGCGCTGGAACAGCGTGTCGCCCCAGGCTGTCGCGGCCAGCGAACTGCCGTCGGTGGCCAGCAGATTGATCCGGGCATCGGCCAACTCGGACGCCGCCACGCACACTTCGGCGAGCGCCTTGCCCAACTCGATGCCCGCGCGCAGCCGGTTCAGCACCACCGCCCACAGCAGCGCCGAATCGGTGCGCGCCTCCAACTCCAACAGCTCGGCGGCGGGCAGCAGTTCGGCCAGCGGCTCGAAGGTACCCGGCCAGCCCGGCAGCGCCCCGTTGTGGCTGAACAGCCAGCGCCCGGCGGCGAACGGGGCCGCCGCCTGCGGGCCCGGTGCACAGCCCGGGGTCGCCGAGCGGACGGCGCCGAGGATCGCGTGCGAGCGCACCACCCGGGCCAGGTCCGCCAGGTCGCCGTCCGCCCAGATCGGCCCCTCCCGCCGGTAACGGGCCGGACGCTCGTCGCCCTCGGCGTACCAACCAACCCCGTAGCCGTCCACATTGACGTTGCCGAAGCGCTGCAAGCGGGGCGCCCAGGACTGCCGAAGCAGCCCGAACGGCGGATCCAGCAGCACCGTCCGAAGCGCCACCGGCCGTCCCAGATAAGCGAAGTGACGGCACATCAGGAATCGCCTTCCGCGTCGCGGGCGGTGCGGAACCCGGAGAAGATCTGCCGCCGGATCGGATAGTCCCAGTTGCGGAAGGTGCCCCGGCAGGCGACCGGCGCGACCGCGAACGAGCCGCCGCGCAGCACCTTGTACTCGGGCCCGAAGAACACCTCCGAGTACTCCCGGTACGGCCACGCCCGGAACCCCGGGTAGCCGGTGAAGTCGCTGGCCGTCCACTCCCACACGTCACCGATCAACTGCCGGGCCCCGTATGGCGACTCGCCCTGCGGATAGGCGCCGACCGGGGCCGGGCGCAGGTGGCGCTGGCCCAGGTTGGCGTGCTCCGGCCCGGGCGGCTCGTCGCCCCACGGGAAGCGCCGGGAGCGGCCGCTCGCCGGGTCGTGCCGGGCCGCCTTCTCCCACTCCGCCTCGGTCGGCAGCCGCCGACCCGCCCACCGCGCGTACGCGTCCGCCTCGTACCAACTCACGTGCAGCACCGGCTCGTTCGGTGGAACCGGCTCGACGTGCCCGAAGCGGCGGCGCAGCCACTGCCCGCCCTGCTGGGTCCAGAACAGCGGCGCGGTCAGGTCGGCGGACATCCGGTGCTCCCAGCCGGCCGGTGTCCACCAGCGCGGGTCGCGGTAGCCGCCGTCGGCGATGAATGCCTGGTAGGCGGCGTTGGAGACCGGCGCGCTGTCCAGCCAGAACGCCGGCAGGTCCACCAGGTGCGCCGGGCGCTCGTTGTCCAGCGCCCACGGCTCGGTGTCGGTACCCATGGTGAACGGCCCGGCGGGGACCAGCACTTCGGGAGCGAGCGCGCCCTCCGCGGCGGGCGGCGGCGGCGCGTCCAGCACCGCCGGGCCCTTGCGCAGCTGGTGGGTGATCAGCATGGTCTCGTCGTGCTGCTGCTCGTGCTGCGCGATCATCCCGAACGCGAACCCGGCGTCCAGCAGCGGCGCCCCCTCCAGCGGCGAGGCGGCCAGCAGGTCCAGCACCCGGCCGCGCACCTCGTACGCGTACGCGCGGGCCTGGTCCGGCGGAAGCAGCGGCAGGCTGGGGCGCTCGGAACGCGGATGCTCGAACGCGTCGTACAGCGGGTCGATCTCCGGGTGCATCGGGTCGCGGCCGCCGACGTTGCGCAGCAGCCACAGCTCCTCCTGGTTGCCGATGTGCGCCAGGTCCCACACCAGCGGCGACATCAACGGTGAGTGCTGGGCGACGAGTTCGGCGTCCTCCACGGCGCCGGTGAGCAGCCCGGTGCGCTCCCGGGCGGCCAGCAGTTCGGTGGCGATCAGCTCGCGCAGCACGGCGGGGTCGGTGCGGTCGGCGTTCAGCACGGGGTGTCCTCCTGCAACGCGGGCGCGGCGCCGGTGCGCAGCGCGGCCAACTGGTCGTCGGCGGGGCAGCGGCCCCGGGCCGGATAGCGCTCGGCGAACTCCAGCAGCGCGGGCCGCAGTTGGCCGTCGCGGCGGGCCAGCGAGCGCTCGGCGGCGGAGAAACAGGCCAGCGCGGCCCGGCGCAGCTCGGCGTCGGCCATGCCGAGCGCGGCGGCGCGCCGCCACAGACCCGAGCGGGGCGCGCGCGAGCCCGCGTGGCCGAGGCGCTCCAGCGCGGCCCGGGCCTCCTCGGCGGCCAGCGGATCGTCCATCAGCGCGGACACCAGCGCCAGCGGCACCCGCCAGCCCTCGCCCGGCTGGGCGTCGATCATCCGCAGCTCCAGGTGGCCGCGCGGGCGCACCGGCGGGAACAGCGTGGTGCGGTGGTAGTCCAGGTCGGCCAGCACGGCGCCGCGTTCGCCACCGCCGCGCAGCCAGTCGCGGAAGGTCAGCCCCGCCGGGGCGTCCCACGGCAGCCCGTCCGGGCGGCGCACGCACAGCACCGTCGCGTCCAGCACGTACCGCGTCCACGCCTCGCGCGGGTCGGCGAGCGGCGGCGGGGCCAGGGTGCGTGAGGGGTCCATCCGCGACCAGACCAGCTGCCGGGTCGACTTCCAGCCCGTCGGACGGCCCTCCAGCAGCGGCGAGTTGGCGAACGCGCCCACCAGCACCGGCCCCAGCAGATGCGTCAGACGCCAGCGGTCGAGGTACGTTCCCTCGGTGCCCGCGTCCACGCAGACCTGCACCGAGGCGGTGCCCGTCATCATGATCCGGCCCCACGGGCCGCCGCGGCCGAAGTGACGTTCCATCGCCCGGTAGCGCGGGTGGGTGGCCAGCATCCGGCGCTCGCGGTCCAGCGGATCGGTGCCACTGCCCGTCAGCCGCAGGCCCTCGGCGGCCAGCGCCGCCCGCAGCACCGCCTGGTCGGCGCTCAGACCCGCCGCGCAGGCGGCCGGGTCGGCGGCGGGCGGGGAGCTGAGCTCGACCTGCCCGCCGGGTTCGTACGTCAGCCGCGAGCCCGCCGGGAACACCGGGCCGTCGGCCGAGCCGGGCAGCACCGCCAACGCGGCCGCCACCCGGGCGGGATCCACCGGGGCGGACGGACATCGGCCGTCATGGACGAACCACTCCGCCTCCACCCCGACCAGCGCCGGCGGCCCGATCTTGAAGCAGATGGCGCCCAGGTGTCGTTCGGCCGACGCCTCGGTCAACTCCGTCGGTGGGGTCACGCTCTGTGTCGAATCGGCCGGTCGATCGGCCTGCGGTGGGCGTACAGATGTCACCGGACTCACCATCCCTCGGTACGCGACTATGGCCCGGTTGTTCCTGCTCAGTCTGCCCCGGGGCAAACCTCGACGCCCGTCAGCTCGCAGTCGTGCAGGTCAAGCGGGTGAGAGCGGTGCGGAGCCGGTCCGGCGGCAGGGCGAAATTCAGCCGCAGGCAACCGGAACCGGCCGGGCCGAAATCGGAACCGTTCGCCAGTTCGACCTGACGCTGCGTGAGCAACTGCTCCCGGGTCCCCAGGCCCGAACCGTCCAGCCAGAGCAGGAACGACGCCTGCGGACGAGCCAGCACCGCATCGCCCAACGCCGCCGTCGCCGCCTCCCGGGCCGTCACCAACCGCTCCAGCAACCCCGCCAGCCACGCCTCGCCCTCCGCCAGCGCCGCCCGCTGCACCAGCGCGCCCAGCAGGCCGCCCTCCCACAGGCCGAACCCCGCCATCACCTCCGTCAGCCGCGCCCGCAACGCCGGATCCGGTACCAGCGCGAGACAACTCGGCACCCCCGACACGTTGAAGGTCTTGCCGACCGAGTTCAGCGTCACCACATTCGGCGCCCCGTCCGTCACCGCCACCGCCACCGGATGCGGCACACCCGCGTCCGGATGCCGCAGATCCCCGTGCACCTCGTCCGACACCAGCAGCCCCGGCGCCGCGGTCCGGGCCAGCGCCCGGATGTCCTCGGCCGGCCAGAGCAGGCCCGTCGGATTGTTCGGACTGCTCAGCAGCACCATGCCCGGGCGGGCGGCGGCGATCTCCTGGAGCGGCAGGCGGAAAGCGTTTTCCCGTTGGTCGGGGGAGTGCGGCAGCGATGCCGGCGATGCCAGCGGTGCCTCCGGCATCGACCGGAAAGCGTTTTCCCGTTGGTCGGGGGAGTGTGACAGCGATGCCTCCCGCACCGACCGGAAAGCGTTTTCCTGTTGGCCGGGGGAGAGCAGCGGCACCTCCCGCACCGGTACGCCCGCCGCCCGGCATGCCCGCACGAACCCGTTCCACTCCGGCGTCACGCACACCGCCGGACCGGACAGCGGGCGCGCCGCCTCCAGTAGCAGCCGTACCGCCGTACCGGGTGCGAACGGCAGCAGCATCACCCACTGCGGCGGCACCTCGACCCCGTGCCGCCGCCGGTACCAGCGGGCCACCAGCACCCGGTCCGCCTCCTCCGCCACCGGATACCCGAACGCCGGATGCCCCGCCCGCACCCGCAACGCCGCGCCCACCGCCGCCGGCCCCGGCAGATCCATGTCCGCGATCCCCATCGCGATCCGCCCCGCCCCGGCCCGCGCCCACTTCGCACTCCCCGTGCCGTCCCGCGAGAACGCCTCGCCCACGACTGTTCCTTCCGGAAGGTCGGCCCTGTTCCGGGCTAAAGAATGAGCATGCAGTCACCGAACATGTCGAACTCGTACCCGCCCTTTTCGAGGATCTCCGCATAGGACCGCATGACGAGATCCTTGCCCCCAAAGGCCGCCGTGAGCACAATGTGGCTGGAACGAGGCCGGTGCAGATTGGTCACCAGCCCCTTCACGATCCTGAACCGGAATCCCGGGTAGATGTAGAGATCCGTCCAGCCCTTCTGGGCCTGAACGGCTGCCCGGGGTCCATCCTGAACCGTGAGTGATTCGAGCGTCCGCATCACTGTTGTGCCGACCGCGATGATCCGCCGCCCGTCGGCCAGCGCCCGATTGATCTGCGCAGCCGCCTTTTCGCCGACCTCGAAGTACTCGGACCGGACCTTGTGGTTCTCGACCTCCTCCGTACTGATGTGGCGCACCGCGAGGATTTCGGTGGCGCCCACGTGCAGCGTGATGTATGCAATCTCGACACCCTTTTCGGCAATCCGCTCCAGCAGCTCCCGCGAGAAATGCAGGCCCGCCGACGGGATCTCCAGCGAACCCGCCTTCTTGGCGTAGACCGAGCGGTACGCCCCGCGTGCCGCTTGCCAGTGCGCCGGATCGAGCGGGACGGTTTCGTCGCTGCGCCGCCCGTACCGGTCGAGGGCCGGAACCAATCGCTCGGCGGGCTCGAACATCACTTTCCAGAGGTGGTCGGGCTGCGGCTCGACCAAGGTACATCGCAATTCTGGATCGTCGATCGAGGTGAGGATGGCCCCGGGCCCGAGATTCAGTCCGGTGCCAATTCTTGCGATGTTCGCACCGTCGGGCTCATGACCGAAGACGATGACGTCCATCGTCTCGCCGCCGTGCCGGAATGCCAGCGTGTTCGACATCATGTAGCTGTCGTTCAGCACCAGGAGATCGCCGGTCTGGAGATGGTCGAGGATGGAAGGGAATTCGGTGTGATCGATCGTCCCCGTCGCGCGTTCGAGCACCACCATCTTTCCGCTCTCACGATTCCGGCCGCGTAGTTCGACGGGATCGGTCGGCATGTCCTTCGCGTTGTGGTCGAACTCGAATTCTTCGGTCCTCATCGTCCGCTATCCTCTCGATACGAATCGTTGACGATCCGTGGCGCCCCCGATATCGACGAGTGGACCCGAACGGCCGCGCCGCCGCACCTCGGACCTGCCGTTCGGACCACGCGGACTGCGCGGACCGCGCGGACCATGCAGGCCCGGGGGCGGCGGCACTGCTCCGGCCGCCGGCGCCCGGCACCCCACCTCGGCCAGCGCGCTGCTCAGCCGGGCCAATGAAATCGCGAGGTCGGGCTCGACCAAGTCCCGGTCAGTGGGCATGAGTTGACGCAGAGCGCCGACCAGGCCCGCAGTCAGCCGAACCTGCAGGCGGGCAGTGGCGCGCGAGCGCTCGGGCAGCGCGGCGATCGCCGACCCGACAGCCTCGACGCCGAGCCTGGCCCCGTCCAGCGCCCCTCCCAGCGCCGCGTCCAGGACCCGCAGCACCCGGTCGCGGTCGGCGGGGGCGACCGGCGTCGGAGTCCGCGTTGGCGGCCCGCGCGAGAGCGGTGATCAGCTGCGCCTGCTGCGCCGGGACGACCGCGGCGAGCAGGGCGGACAGCGCATCGACGTCGGTGAGGGTGCGGGAGGCGTGGTACTCGGCGAGCCGGTCGGGCTGGGGCGAACCCCAGTCTGGAGCGAACCCCAGTAACGGTCGGAGCCGGCGGCCGGGTACAGCGCGGCCGGCCAGGCGGAGGCGTCCGGCACCTTGTCGGCGGGGAGGCGCCCCCCGCGCGTACGGCAGAGGGACGACGTGCCCCGGCACCTTCCCGCCGCCACCGGACCACACGCACGAACGGGTGCATCAGGACGTGAGACGGCGCTCCAGCGGGGTGCGGAAGCGTGGCGTGACGCGGGCATCGCCGAGCACCGTGCGCAGCACACCGGCCTGAGCCTCGACGGTGGCCAAGGCCTCCCGGCCGGCATCCTCCAGGAGGGCGAACACCACCTCGCCGTCCGGGCGTTGGGCCCAGCCTCCGACGACCCGGCCGTTCCACCACACCGTCGGGCCGAGATTGCCCGAGCGGTCGATCAGTTGTGGACGATGGGTGGGAGGCAGGTACCAGTCCCGGTGCTTCACGCTCATCGCGCTCGGATCCAGGGCCGGCAGCAGCGCAGCCCACGGGGCCGGCTCCGCGACCGGATCGAGATCGCCGGGGAGGACGAACCCCGCCGCGCCGCCCGCGAGTTCCGCCTCGACGGCCGCGCACCCGGCCAGTGCCGCGCGCACCTCGCGGACCCCCCAGCCGGTCCACCACACCAGGTCGTCCTCGGTCGCCGGGCCGTACGTGGCCAACCAGCGTCGCGCCAACTCCCGCTGCGCGTCGGCCCGTTCGGCGGCCGACGGTGCGGACGGGGCCGGCGGGCCCAGTGTCCAGCGGTGCTGGCTGCTGGTCCAACTGCCCACCGGGTGACGGCGAACGATGCTGCCCTCCATGCCGAGCAGTCGCAGCAGACGCATTCCGATCGGCTGCTCGGTGTGGTACGAGGTGCCCGCCCCGTAGTCGATCTTCTCGCGCAACTGCGGTACGAGGTCGCTGAGTTGACTGCCAGTCAGCTCGGAGTCGGCGAGGGCGGACCGGACGGCGGCCTCCACGCCGGCCGTCCAGGCGGCATCGCGTCCGGAGGCGGCGAAGTCCTTGAGCAGGCGGGCGCGTTCGCGGGCCACCAGCTTCGCCGTGGTGGAGGTGTACACCGTCGGGGCGAGCGCGGCGGGGACGGCGAACAGCGTGCTGCGCATGCCGTGTTGACGCAGCACAGTGCCGTCCCGGTACAGGGCCCGCTCGGTGTCGGCGATGCCGGGTGCGGCGAGCCGGGCCGAGACGGCGAGGAACAGCGTGGCGGCATCGGTGGCGTGCACGGCGACCAGATCGTCCACCACCTGCTCGGCCCGCCTCGCCTTGGCCTCCGGGGCGAGGCGGTGCCGCCGGGCCAGCCGGGCGCGGCGCTGGTCGTCGTCGAACTGCGGTCGGGCGGGCACGCGTTCCTCCTCGGACTCAGGGGCGTCCTCAGCCTGCCACGATGCGCAGCTGCCGCACGTTCGCGGCACGGGCGTGAAGTCCCCGGGGCGACCGGCCCGCCCCCGGGGCGCGGCCGGAACGGCGGCGGGGTGGTGAACTGCGCGTCCGGGTGCGGGGTCCGGTCGGGCGCACGCGGGAGCGCTCCCACGGTTTCGGCGCGACTCCTTGACGGCACCAGGAGGTCATGGCTTCATATCGGTTGTTCCCGGGCCGAGTTCGATCCCGTCCGGGCCAAGTATGGGAGCGCTCCCACAGGTTGGGGGTGCCCTCTGCCGAGTCCGTCCCCCAGTCGAAAGGACTCCGTCACTGTGTCGGCCAACCTGACACGCCGTCTTCCGACGGCGGCAGCGGCCGCGGCGCTCAGCGCCGCGACCGTGCTGCCGATCGCCGCCGCGACCCCCGCCGCCCACGCCGCGACCCCCGCCGCCCACGCCGCGACCGCCCGCGTGGACAACCCGTTCGTCGGCGCCGGGGTCTACGTGAACCCCGAGTGGTCCGCCCGCGCCGCCGCCGAACCCGGCGGTTCCGCGGTCTCCACCCAGCCCACCGCCGTCTGGATGGACCGCATCGCGGCCATCGCTGGCGGCAACGGCGTGATGGGCCTGCGCGACCACCTGAACGCCGCCGTGCAGCAGGCCGCCGGCAAGCCGTACGTGTTCCAGGTCGTCATCTACGACCTGCCGGGCCGCGACTGCTCCGCGCTGGCCTCGAACGGCGAGCTCGGCCCCACCGACCTGCCGCGCTACAAGAGCGAGTTCATCGACCCGATCGCCGCCATCCTGGCCGACCCGGCCTACACGAACCTGCGGATCGTCACCACCGTCGAGATCGACTCGCTGCCGAACCTGGTCACCAACGCGGGCGGCACCGCCACCGCCACCCCCGCCTGCGACACCATGAAGGCCAACGGCAACTACATCAACGGCGTGGGCTACGCGCTCGCCAAGCTCGGCGCGATCCCGAACGTCTACAACTACGTGGACGCCGGTCACCACGGCTGGCTCGGCTGGGACTCCAACCTCCAGCCCACCATCGACGTCATCAAGCAGGCCGCCACCGCGTCCGGCTCGACCGTCAACAACGTCCAGGGCTTCATCACCAACACCGCCAACTACTCGGCGCTGCACGAGCCCAACTTCACCGTCGGCGACTCGGTCAACGGCACCTCGGTGCGCCAGTCGAAGTGGGTGGACTGGAACAACTACGTGGACGAGGCGAGCTACGCCAAGGCGTTCCGGGCCAAGGCGGTCGCGTCCGGCTTCGACGCGGGCGTCGGCATGCTGATCGACACCTCGCGCAACGGCTGGGGCGGCGCGAGCCGTCCCGCCGGCCCGGGCCCGAAGACCTCGGTGGACGCGTACGTGGACGGCGGCCGCATCGACCGCCGCTTCCAGACCGGCAACTGGTGCAACCAGTCCGGCGCGGGCCTCGGCGAACGCCCCAAGGCCGCACCCGAGGACGGCATAGCGGCGTACGTGTGGGTGAAGCCGCCCGGCGAGTCGGACGGCGCGAGCTCGGCGATCCCGAACGACGAGGGCAAGGGCTTCGACCGGATGTGCGACCCCACCTACACCGGCAACCCGCGCAACAACAACAACATGTCGGGCGCGCTGCCGAACGCCCCGCTCGCCGGGCACTGGTTCTCCGCGCAGTTCCAGGAACTGCTGAAGAACGCCTACCCGGCCCTCGGCCCGTCCACCGGCGACACCACCCCGCCGACCGCCCCGACCGGCCTGGCCGCCACCACCACCGCCAGCAGCGTCGCGCTGAGCTGGAGCGCCGCCACCGACAACGTCGGCGTCACCGGCTACGAGATCCACCGCGGCGGCACGCTGGTCGGCTCCACCTCCGGCACCTCCTACACCGACACCGGCCTGAGCGCCTCGACCGCGTACTCGTACACCGTCCAGGCACGCGACGCCGCAGGCAACGTCTCCGCGGCCTCCGCGGCACTCGTCGCCACCGCCCAGGCATCCGGCGGCACCGGCGCCGGCTGCACCGCCACCTACAAGGTCACCAACGACTGGGGCGCGGGCTTCAACGCCGATGTCACCGTCACCGCCGGCAGCGCGGCGATCAAGACCTGGGAGGTCACCTGGAACTTCGGCGGCAACCAGCAGATCACCAACTTGTGGAACGGCCGGCTCGGCCAGTCCGGCCAGGCCGTCACCGTGACCAACCTCTCCTACAACGGCACCCTCGCCGCCGGCGCCAGCACCGCGTTCGGCTTCGGCGCCACCTACTCCGGCACCAACGCCACCCCCACCCTCACCTGCACCGCCACCGGCTGACGCCCCCACCCCGCCGCCGCCCACCCGCACCCGCGCGGGCGGGCGGCGGCCCCATTGTGACCAGTACGGCCGGTCGGACGGCGCCGCTTGCCAAGGGGATCGGAAGTATAAGAAGATCTTTACGTCCTGTTGCCATTTTTCGACCGATTGCCCGCCGGAAGGGGTGCCGTCATGGCGCGTCCGAACTGGGTGCCCGCGGGGACCGACCTCGACAAGCCCAACGCCGCCCGGGTCTACGACTACTACCTCGGCGGTTCCCACAACTTCGAGGTCGACCGGCAAATGGCACGCAAGGCCATGGAACTCTGGCCGGACCTGCCCAAGATCATGCGGGCCAACCGCGCGTTCCTGCACCGCGCCACCCAGTACGTCGCCGCCGAAGGCATCAGCCGCTTCCTCGACATCGGCTCCGGCATCCCCACCTTCGGTGCCGTCCACGAGGTCGCCCGCGAGTACCAGCCCGACGCCCGCGTCGTCTACATCGACATGGACCCGGTCGCCGTCGCCCACAGCCGCCTCATCCTCGCCGACGACGACCTGTGCCAGGTCGTCGACGCCGACCTGCGCAACACCGACGACCTGCTCTCCCGCCCCGAGGTCGAAGAGCTGCTCGCCCCCGGCGAGCCCGTCGCCGTCATCCTCAACGCCGTCATGCACTTCGTCACCGACGACGACGAGCCCGAGAAGATCCTCGCCAAACTCCGCGAAGCCCTCCCCAGCGGCAGCGCCCTGATCCTCTCGCACGCCGCCCTCGAGGGCCGCCCGGACCAGGCCGGCGCCCACCAGGACCTGTACCGCGCCACCCCCACGCCGCTCACCATGCGCAGCCGCGAACGGATCACCTCCTTCTTCGACGGCTTCGATCTCGTCGAACCCGGCGTGGTCTACCTGACCCAGTGGCGCCCCGACGACGCCGCCGCTGTTGACCCGCACCCCGAGCGGATCACCGGGATGGCCGGCGTCGGACGCCTGTCATGAACGAGGCGGCCGCCCCGGAGGACGGGTTCCGTACCGCCTGGGCCGCCATGCTGCGCACCGGACACGGCGCGGCGGTGCGCCCCGGCGTCCTCAACCCGCTGATCGCGCGGACCGCCGACCTGCTGCACCGCGCCGCCCTGGAACACCCGTTCCGCCCGGAACTCGCCGGGCAGGTCGGCGCGCTGCTGATCGACAACCACTTCACCGACCCCCAACTGCTGTCCGAAGCAGTCCAGTTGCTCCAGAGCCAACCCGTCCCCGACGAGCGCGGCCCGGCCCTGTCCGGCGCGTTCGCGGCCGGCTGGGCGGCCGCTCTGCGCGAACGCACCCTGCGCGAGCAGGAGGCGATCCGGCTGGCCGCCGACACCGCCCGCCAGGAGGTCGAGAAGGCGCTGCGGGTCTCCGAGGCCCGCTTCCGCGCCCTGTTCGAATCCGCGGCGATCGGCATCGGTCTCGGCGACACCGACGGCAACATCCTGGCCGTCAACCGGGCCCTCGGCGAGATCTTCGGCGGCGGACCCGAGGACATGCAGGGCGTCCGCGTCAACGACCTCATGCACCCCGAGGACACCCCCGGCGTGTGGGAGGCCTACGAGGAACTGATCAGCGGCAAACGCGAGTACTTCCAGTTCGACAAGCCGTACTACCGGCGCGACGGCGAAGTGGTCTGGACGCACCTGACGGTCTCGCTGATCCGCGACGACGACGGCTCGCCGCTGTACCAGGTCGCGATGCTGGAGGACGTCACCGACCGCTACCGGCTCCAGGAACGCCTGCGCCACCAGGCCACCCACGACCCGCTGACCGGCCTGCCCAACCGGGCCGCGTTCTTCGAACGGCTGGAGCGGCTCTTCGAATCGCCCGAACCGGACGCCCGGTTCGGCCTGTGCTACGTCGATCTGGACGGCTTCAAGGTCGTCAACGACAGCCTCGGCCACGACATGGGCGACCAACTGCTGACCGTGGTCGCCGGCCGCCTGGAGTCCGCGCTCAGCCCGCTCGGGCACATGGTGGCCCGGCTCGGCGGCGACGAATTCGTGGTGCTGCTGGAGAACTGCCGCGGCGAACAGGAAGCCGTCGCCGCCGCCAAGACCGTCCTCGCCGCGCTCACCAAGCCCGTGGTGATCGGCGACCACCGGCTCGCCGTCGGCGCCAGCGTCGGGGTGCTGGAGCGACGGATCTCCAGCACCACCCCCGGCGCCGCCGTCCGCGCCGCCGACCTCACGCTGTACCGCGCCAAGGAGGCCGGCCGCGGCCGCTGGACCTTGTTCGACCCGAAGGAGAACGCGCGCGCCGTCAGCCGATACGCCGTATCGGTGCGGATGCCCGCCGCGCTCGACCGCGGCGAGTTCTTCATCGACTACCAGCCGATGATCGACCTCGGCACCGGCGCGATGACGGGCGTCGAGGCGCTGGTGCGCTGGCGCGACCCGGAGCTCGGCGTCATCGGCCCCGAGCAGTTCGTCGGCGTCGCCGAGGAGACCGGCCTGATCATGCCGCTCGGCCGCTGGGTGCTGGAACAGGCCTGCGAACAGGCCGCCGACTGGGTCGCCAGGTTCGGCGACCGCGCACCCAAGCTCAGCGTCAACCTGGCCGTCCGGCAGGCCCGCAACGCCGGACTGGTCGCCGACATCGACCGGATCCTGCGCAACACCGGACTCGACCCGTCCATGCTGCAGCTGGAGATCACCGAATCGACGGTGGTCGGCCCCGAGGACGAAGCCCTCAAGGCCCTGCACGCCCTGGTCGACATGGGCGTCTCGCTGGCCGTCGACGACTTCGGCACCGGCTGGTCCAACCTCGCCTACCTGCGCGACCTGCCGGTCTCCAACCTGAAGATCGCCGGGTCGTTCGTCGGCGACCTGCACGACCCCGCCAAGGACACCCACCTCGGCTGGCGGATCGTCAGCGGCCTGGTCTCGCTCGCCCACACCCTCGGCCTGTCCGTCACCGCCGAGGGTGTGGAGAGCCGCGCCGACGCCGAACGGCTGCGGCTGATGGGCTGCGACCTCGCCCAGGGCTGGCACTTCGGCCGGCCGGTGCGGCCCGCCGAGATCGCCCGCCGGATCGCCGAGGGCGACCCCGAACGGGCCGCCGAAGCCGCGCTCGGCGAAGCACCCGGCGGTGTCGACCGCAGGCACGCCCCGGACGGCGTCCGGCTCGACAGCGTGCACCACCGTCCCCTCCCCGCACGGGAGTTGACTACCGAGCCGGAACCCGCGCCCCGGGCCGACGGCGACTCCTGAGCTCACGCCCGGCGCTTCGGCGCCCCCGTTCGGCCCACCCGCCGGCGCTCCCGTTCGGCCCACCCGTCCACGGCTACCGGCCGGTACCCCGGCAAGCTGAAGGGCGTCGGGGCTGAACCGGAGAGCAGGAAGAGGCGGGACGAGATGGTGAAGGCATTCGGGTTCGTCGCGTACGGCGGGCCGGAGCAGCAGACGTTCCTGGACCGGCCGCTGCCCGAACCCGGCCCCGGCGGGGTACGGATCGAGGTCAGGGCGGCCGGCGTCAACCCGGCCGACTGGAAGAAACGGGAAGGCTGGTTCGGAACGGCCGCCGAACCGCCCCTGGTGATGGGCAGCGAGGCCGCGGGCGTGGTGACCGCCGTGGGGGAGGAGGCCAACGGGTTCGCCGTCGGCGACGAAGTGTTCGGCATCGCGCCCGCCGGGGCGTTCGCCGAACAGGTACTGCTGTCCGCCCGCGCCACCGCGCACAAACCCGCCGCCGTCGGCTTCGACCAGGCCGCCGCGCTGCCCGTCGCCGCCGCCACCGCGTACGACGCGCTCCAGCAACTCGACCTGCGGGCCGGCGAGAGCCTGCTGATCGTCGGCATCTCCGGCGGCGTCGGCAGCGCCGCCACCCAGATCGCCCGCGCCCGCGGCATCACCGTCCTCGGCACCGCCGGCGCCGCCAGCGCCGACCACGTCCGCGCCCTCGGCGGAACACCCGTCCGCTACGGCGACGGCGTCGCCGCCCGGCTCCGGGAAGCCGCCCCCGACGGCGTGGACGCGATCCTCGACCTGGTCGGCGGAGCGGCCGTCCGCGACGTCGCCGGGGCACTGCGCCGGCCCGGGCGGCTGGTGTCCACCGCCGACCGCGCCACCGCCGAGGAACTCGGCGGCGCGTACGTGCGACGCGACGGCACCGCGACCGTGCTCACCGTCCTCGCCGAACTGGTCGCCGACGGCGCGCTCGACGCCCAAATCAGCGCCAGGTACCCACTGGAGCGCGCCGCCGAGGCGATCGCCGAGGTCGAGTCCGGGCACGCCCGCGGCAAGCTGATCCTGGAGATGAACCGCCCGTGAAAATCACCGAGTTCACGCCCGGAGCGCCCTGCTGGGTCGAACTGTCCACCAAGGACCCCATCGCGGCCAGGACCTTCTACCACGAGCTGTTCGGCTGGCGCACCGAACCCATCCCGCTGGAGAAGGCGATGGGCTACACCCGGCTGTACGCCGGAGAGCAACTCGCCGCCGGACTGGTCGGGTTGGCGAAGGCCGAGCAGCCCACCGCGTGGAACATCAGCTTCCACACCACCGACGCCGACGCCACCGCAGAGAAGATCACCGCCGGTGGCGGCAGCCTGATCGTCCCGCCGACGGACGCCTTCGACTGGGGACGGTTCACCGTCGCCCGCGACCCCGGCGGTGCGGTCTTCTGCGGCTGGCAACCCGGAACCCTGCGCGGCTGCGACGTGATCAACGAACCTGGCGCGCTCGGCTGGGTGGAACTCGCCACCCGCGACCCGCAGGGCGCCACCGAGTTCTACCCCCGGGTCTTCGGCTGGAGCGTCACCACCGGCGAGATGTACACCCAATTCGGCCTGGAGGGACGGGACTTCGGCGGCATGATGGACATGGCCGACCAGTTCCCGGCCGAAGTCCCGCCGTACTGGATGCCGTACTTCGCGGTCGCCGACGTCGACCTGAGCGCCGAGCGCGCCGCGCTGCTCGGCGCCACCGTCACGCTGCCGCCCACCGACGTCCCCGACGGCCCGCGCCTCGCCGTGCTGCGCGACCCGCAGGGCGCGGTGTTCGGCATCCACGTGGCGTACCGGGAGAGTTGAGGCCGCAGCGGGGCGGGTACGACAGACTCGCCTGCTGGGCGGGCGAGTCACGGTACGGCTGTGATTCGGCTGCGGGGTACGGGAAGCTGCGGGGTACGGGAGTTCAGACCCTGGCCGACGGCAGATCCGGCGACGGCAAGGCCGGCTCGCCCCGGCGGCGACGCTCACGCAGCCGGGGCAGCGCAGCCGCCGCCCCGGCCGTCGCCGTCACCACCAGTGCCGTCAGCGGCACCCAGTCGCCCAGCCGGACGTACCACGTCCGGGCCGCCGGATCGGCCGGCGCCACCCGGACCGTCACAGCGCCCGACTCGCCCGTGGTCAGGTGCACCAGTCGGCGGCCCTGCGCGTCGTACGCCACCGACTCGCCCGTCAACGCCGCCTGCACCACCGGGCGGCCGGTCTCCGCCGCCCGGATCGCCCCCAGCGAGGCGTGCTGCGCCGGGGCCCAGGTGGACTGGAACGTCGAGGTCGCCGACTGGTACACGATCAGCCCGGCGCCTTCTCGGGAGGCGGCGCGCGACATGTCCGGGAACGCCGACTCGAAGCAGATCAGGGTACCGACCGGCAGTGGACGGCCGTCCCGCCCCACCACCGGCAGCAGGTGCACCGAGCTGCCCGGGGCCCGGTTCTCGCCCGCCGCCGAACTCACCCCCGCGATCCAGCCCAGCAGCGGACGCAGCGGAATGTACTCGCCGAACGGCACCAGCCGGATCTTGCGGTAGCGCGCCACGATGCCCGAGGGGTCCACCAGCACCGCGTCCTTGGAGATCCGGCCGTCCGCCTTCCGGGCGTCCTCGCCGACCAGCAGCCGCGCGCCCGTCGAAGCGGACAGCGCCGTCAGCCGGCCCAGCGTCGCACCGTCCCGGTCCAGATCGGCGGTGGTCGAACTCTCGCCCCACACCACCAGATCCACCGGGCGGCCCGCCAACGACCGGGTGATCCGGACGTTCGCCTCCAACCGGGCCTGCTCGTCCGGCGTCTGGCCCGCCTGCACCAGCGCCACCGTCGCCGAACCGCGAGCGGCCGGCGCGGCCTGCGCGGCGAACGCCAACGGACCCGCCAGCACCGAGGCCAGCGCCGTCGCACCCGCCAGCAGCCGCAGCCGCACACCGCGGGCCAGCACCACGATCGTCAACGCGGTGTTGACCGTCACCAACGCCCAACTCACCAGCCACACCCCGCCGATCGAGGCCAGCCCGAGCACCGCCGGATGCTCCCACTGCGACGCGCCCAGCAGCGCCCACGGCCCGCCCAGCGCATGCCAGGACCGGGCGAACTCGGCGCTCACCCACACCGCCGGCACCACCACCAGGGCCGCCGCCGACCGGCGGAGCGTCAACTCGCCGTGCAACAACCACCACACGGCCAGGCCCACCGGCGCCTGCAACACCCCGAACACCACCGCCAGCAGCGGCAGCGCCGGGCCGATCGACGGGATCAGCCAGTACATGGCGGTCAGGATGAACCCCGCCCCGAACCACCAGCCGCGCACCGCCGCCTCGCGCGCCCCGCCCGCCGCGCGCATCAGCAACAGCCCCGGCACCAGCGCCACCCAGGCGAGGGCCGCCAGACCCGCGCCGGGGAACGTCAGAACGGGCAGCGCACCCGCGACCAGCGCGCCGTAGCGCGCCGGGCGGGTGAGGGCGATTCGCAGGCTCATGTGGAAATTGTCCGCCCGGGCGGGGTGGAAGGCACCCCTATTCGATCACCGGAACGTCAAGTGTCGCCCCGGTGTCGTCCGGCGTTGCCCCGGCGTCGTCGGGCGTTGCCCCGGCGTCGTCGGGCGTTGCCCCGGTGTGGTCCCGGTGTCGTCCGGAGTTCACGGCCCGGGTTCGGGTTCACTCGCCCTCCAGGTCGCCCTCGGTCTCCAGGAAGACCTGCCGCAGCTCCGCCAGCAGCGCCGGGTCCGGCTCCGCCCACAGGCCGCGCTCGGCGGCCTCCAGCAGGCGCTCCGAAATTCCGTGCAGCGCCCACGGGTTGGCCTCGGCGAAGAACTCGCGGTTGACCGGGTCGAGGACGTACTCCTCGGTGAGCTTCTCGTACATCCAGTCCGCGACCACGCCGGTGGTGGCGTCGTAGCCGAACAGGTAGTCCACCGTCGCGGCCATCTCGAAAGCACCCTTGTAGCCGTGTCGGCGCATCGCCTCCAGCCAGCGCGGATTCACCACCCGCGCCCGGAACACCCGGGCCGCCTCCTCGGTGAGCGTACGGGTGCGCACCGTCTCCGGGCGGGTCGAGTCGCCGATGTACGCCGCCGGGCTGCTGCCCGTCAGCGCGCGCACGGTGGCCACCATGCCGCCGTGGTACTGGAAGTAGTCGTCGGAATCGGCGATGTCGTGCTCGCGGGTGTCGGTGTTCTTGGCCGCCACCGTGATCCGCCGGTAAGCGCTTTCCATTTCCTCCCGGGCCGGTCGCCCGTCCAGTCCACGGCCGTACGCGTACCCGCCCCACACCGTGTACACCTCGGCCAGGTCCGCGTCGGTGCGCCAGTCCCGGCTGTCGATCAGCTGCAGCAGACCCGCGCCGTACGTGCCCGGACGGGAGCCGAACACCCGGACGGTGGCCCGGCGTTCGTCACCGTGCTCGGCCAGGTCCGCCTGCACGTGCGCCCGGACGAAGTTCTGCTCGGCGGGCTCCTCCTGGCGGGCCGCCAACCGCACCGCGTCGTCCAGCAGCGCCACCACGTGTGGGAACGCGTCCCGGAAGAACCCGGAGATGCGCAGCGTCACATCGATCCGGGGGCGGCCCAACTCGTCGAGCGGGATCGCCTCCAGACCCGTCACCCGGCGCGAAGCGTCGTCCCACACCGGGCGGACACCCAGCAGCGCGAGCGCCTCGGCAATGTCGTCACCCGCGGTGCGCATCGCGCTCGTACCCCACAGCGACAGGCCCACCGAGGACGGGAACTCCCCGTTGTTGTCGGCCCGATAACGCTCGATCAGGGACGCGGAAAGCGCTTGCCCGGTCTCCCAGGCGAGCCGGCTCGGCACCGCCTTCGGATCCACCGAGTAGAAATTCCGCCCCGTCGGCAGCACGTTGACCAGCCCGCGCAACGGCGACCCCGACGGCCCCGCCGGAACGAAGCCGCCCTGCAGCGCATGCAGCACCGCGTCCAACTCGTCCGTGGTGGCCGCGAGTCGGGGGACCACCTGGGCCGCCGCGAAAGCCAGCACCTCGGAGACGGCCGCGGGCAGACCGGCGGCGACCTTCTCCACGGCCGCCGGGTTCCAGTCCTCGGCCTCCATCGCCTCCACCAGCGCCCGCGCCTGAGCCTCGGCCGCGTCCGTCGCCCCCAGCGCCAGCGCCGCCTCGTCCAGACCGAGCGCCTCGCGCAGACCCGGCAGCGCACTCACACCGCCCCAGATCTGCCGCGCCCGCAGAATGGCCAGGACGATGTTGACCCGGTCCGCGCCACGCGGAGCCTGGCCGAGCACGTGCAGACCGTCACGGATCTGCGCGTCCTTCACCTCGCACAGCCAGCCGTCCACGTGCAGCAGGAAGTCGTCGAACCCCTCGTCCTCCGGCCGCTCCGCCAACCCCAGGTCGTGGTCCAGCTTCGCGGCCTGGATCAACGTCCAGATCTGCGCCCGGATCGCCGGCAGCTTCGCCGGATCCATCGCCGCGATGTTCGAGTGCTCGTCCAGCAGTTGCTCAAGACGCGCGATGTCACCGTACGAATCGGCCCGCGCCATCGGCGGCACCAGATGATCGACCAGCGTGGCATGCGCCCGGCGCTTCGCCTGCGTGCCCTCACCCGGATCGTTCACCAGGAACGGGTAGACGAGGGGCAGATCACCGAGGGCGGCATCCGGACCGCACTCCGCGGACAGCGCCGCCGTCTTGCCCGGCAGCCACTCCAGATTGCCGTGCTTGCCCAGGTGCACCACCGCGTGCGCACCGAACCCGCCGTCCTGCTGCGCCGCCGCGATCCAGCGGTACGCCGCCAGGTAGTGGTGGCTCGGCGGCAGGTCCGGGTCGTGGTAGATCGCCACCGGGTTCTCGCCGAACCCGCGCGGCGGCTGGATCAGGACCAGCAGATTGCCCGACCGGAGCGCGGCCAGCACGATGTCGCCGTCCGGGTTCTGCGACCGGTCCACGTACAGCTCGCCCGGCGCCGGACCCCAGTGCTCCTCCACCCGCTCGCGCAGCGCCGCCGGGAGAGTGGCGTACCAGCGCCGGTAGTCGGCGGCCGGGATGCGTATCGGGTTGCGGGCGAGCTGGTCCTCCGTCAGCCACGCCTGGTCGTAGCCGCCCGCCTCGATCAGGGCGTGGATCAGGGCGTCGCCGTCGTGGCCGTGGCCGGTGCCGGTGTGCAGGCCCGGGAGGCTGTCGCCCAGGTCCATGCCCTCCGCACGCAGCCGCTCCAGCAGCCGGATCGCCGAGGCCGGGGTGTCCAGACCGACCGCGTTGCCGACCCGCGCATGCTTGGTCGGATAAGCGGACAGGACGAGCGCGAGGCGCCGTTCGGACGCCGGAGTGTGACGCAACCGGGCATGCCGCACGGCGATCCCGGCCACCCGCGACGCACGTTCGGGGTCCGCTGCGTACACCGTAAGCCCGTCCTCGTCGACCTCCTTGAACGAGAACGGAACAGTGATCAGCCGACCGTCGAACTCCGGGACCGCCACCTGCGTCGCCGTGTCCAACGGCGACAGCCCGTCGTCGCTGCCCTCCCACTGCGCCCGCGACCAGGTCAGGCACAACGCCTGCAGGATCGGCCGGTCCAACGCCGCCAACGCCCCGGCGTCCCAAGCCTCTTCGTCACCACCCGCCTGCGCATCGGCCGGCCGGGTGCCGCCCGCCGCCAGCACCGTCGTCACGATCACATCGGCCGCACCCAGCTCCGCCAGCAACTCCGGCTCCGCGCCGCGCAACGAGGCGCAGAAGTACGCGCGGGCCTGCGCGCCCTCGTCCTCGATCGCCCGGCAGAGCGTCTCCACGAACGCAGTGTTGCCGCTCATGTGGTGCGCCCGGTAGTACAGCACCGCGACGGAAGGGCCTTCGCTCTGCGGGCGGGTGGGGCTTTCCAACGGGGTGCCGGCGGTGCGCTCCAGCGGCGTGCGGGCGGTGCGTTCCAACGGACCCCAGGACGGGGCCGAGGCCGGCGGCGCGAAACCGTGACCGGTCAGCAGCACCGTGTCCGACAGGAACGCACCCAGCTCCGCCAGGTTCGCCGGACCACCGTGCGCCAGGTACGCGTGCGCTTCCGCCGCGATGCCCGCCGGCACCGTCGACAACTCCATCAACTGCGCGTCCGGCGCCTGCTCACCCGTCAGCACCACCACCGGACGCGGCCCCGAGAGCAGCGCGTCCAGCCCCTCCTGCCAGGCCCGGCGCCCACCCAGCAGCCGCACCACCACCAGCTCGACACCCTCCAGCAGAGCGGGCAGCTCGGCGGGGTCCAGGCGCGCCGGATTGCCCCAACGGAAGCGCACCGGCCCGCTCGACGCCCGGGCACTCAGCAGGTCCGTGTCCGACGTGGACAGCAACAGGATCATGCGAAAGCCCTCCCGGGCGTCTCGAACAGCGCAAACAACGCGAACAGCGCAAACAACGCGAACAACGCGGACAGCCCGGTCGTCGGGGCACAGGTGCGGTCGAGGATGCGGAACGGCCCGATGGGCGGCACGGTAGACGTCGCGACGGACCACCCGGTGGGGACAGAGCCCACGGGCATCCGGGGCACCCGCCAGGATGCGGGCATGCGGCAGCGCATGGCACGGACCTTCCTCGGGGTCCTCGCCCCGGGCAGTGGAGGACGGCCGGAGTTCCTGGCTCCCACGGCTCACTGAGCCGCGGTCACAGTGGCGGGACCGCACCGGATTCGCACCGGACTTCCTCCGCTGTGCCGTCGCTGGCAGCGGACACCCCGAGGGGCGCCCGCCAGCATCGTACGGGTTGATGGCCCATCGGCGGGAGTGTGACCTGCGCCGCGCCTCCGCCCACGGCCCCGGGCATCCGCGCTGACCTGGGTACTTGGCCGGCGAGCGGGGAGGGAGGACGGTGGCTGGGTGATGGTCGGGGGCGAGGCCGGGTCGGTGGTCGGGGCGACTGCCGGGGCTGAGGCCGGGCCGGTGGTCGGGGCAACGATCGGGGCGACGGTCGGGGCAGTGGCGCGAATCGCGGCCATGGGTATGCTCGCCGCCATGCCACCCACACCCGACGCCCTTGCGGCACCCTTCGTCGGGCCCGACCGAGGCCGCGCCGACGCCTGCCCCGGCGCGCTCCGCCTGCACCCCGCCGAGGACGGTCACCTCGCCCGACTCCGGCTGCCCGGCGGCTACTTGACGCTTCGTCAGGTCCTCGCCCTGGCCGACGCGGCCGACGCGCTGGGTGACGGCGAAGTCGAGATCACCTCCCGCGGCAACCTCCAGTTGCGCGGCCTGCGCGAACAGTGCGCCACCGACCTCGCCGAACGACTGCGCACCGTCGGCCTGTTGCCCTCCGACACCCACGAACGCGTCCGCAACATCGTCGCCTCCCCGCTGTCCGGTCTCGACGGCCGCGGCTGCTTGGACCTCGATCTCCCGGGCTGGGTACGGGAGTTGGACGCTTCCCTGTGCGCCGCCCCCTGGGCTGCCCGACTCTCCGGCAAGTTCCTGTTCGCTCTCGACGACGGCCGCGGCGACATCGCCGCCCTCTCCGCCGATGTGACCTTGATCGCAATCGGTGGCGGCCGCGCCCTGCTGCGCCTCGGCCGCGCCCGCCACGCCACCACCGTCGACCACCCCGTATCCGCCGCCCTCGACGCCGCCCGCCACTTCCTCGACCTGGCCGCCGGCCGCGCCTGGCACCTGCGCGAAGTCCAGGACGAACTGCCGGTCGGTGACGTACCGCTGCCACGATTCGCGGCGGAGCGGCCCGCGCTGGGTGCTGTGCCCGGTGGCGGAGTGTCGGTCGGGCTGCGCTTCGGGCGCGCGACCAGCGCGCAGTGGCGACTGCTGGCGGACGTGCTGGCGTCGGCGGGTGGGGGAGCGGGCAACGATGGCCCGAGCGTGCGGCTCACCCCGTGGCGCGGAGTCGTGGTTCCCGGAGCCGGGGCGGACTGGTTGCCACGTCTCGCCGACGCGGGCTTTCGGGTCGAGTCCGGCGGCCCCTGGGAGGGCGTCAGTGCCTGCACCGGCCTGCCCGGTTGCGGGAAAGCGCTTGCGGACGTCCGGGCCCAGGCCGCCCGTGCGATTGCCGCGGTTCCGGTCGAGGGTCTGCCCGTGCACTGGTCCGGCTGCGAACGCCGCTGTGGACACCCCGCCGGCCGCTGGGTCGATGTACTGGCCACCGCGACCGGGTACCGGATCGCTGTGGATGGCCGGGGCCGGGAGATCGACCGGACCGCGTCGGGCGACAGCGGCGAGATCGTCCGTGCGGGGATCAACTCCGATGGGAGTGACCTCACCGGCGGGGGCGGCGCCGACGAGAACATCTACGCACAGATAGTCCGTGCGGGGATCAACTCGGTCGGCAGCAACACCGGAGACAGCAACACCGGAGGCAGCACCACCACCGAGTGCGACAGCACCGAGTACGACAGCATCGGGTACGACAGCACCGAGTACGACAGCACCGAGCGCGACAGCACCGAGTACGACAGCACCGAGTACGACAGCACCGAGCACGACACCACCGAGCACGACAGCACCGAGAACCACCTCGCCGAGGCAGTCGCCGAGGCGCGCAATGCCGAATGGCGGAGGACCGAATGATCGACTACGAGAAGGACGGCGCAGCCATCTACCGCCAGTCCTTCGCCACCATCCGCGCCGAGGCCGACCTCGCCGCGTTGCCTGCCGACGTGGCTCAGGTCGCGGTCCGGATGATTCACGCGTGCGGGATGACCGACCTGGTCGAGGACCTGCTGTGGTCGCCGAACGTGGTCGCCGACGCCCGGCGTGCCCTGCGGGCCGGCGCGCCGATCCTGTGTGACGTCAACATGGTTGCCAGTGGCGTGACCCGCAAGCGGTTGCCCGCTGACAACGAGGTGATCTGCACCCTCACGGACCCGTCGGTGCCCGAACTCGCCCGCGCCATGGGCACCACCCGCAGCGCGGCCGCGATGGAGCTCTGGTTGCCCCGGCTGGAGGGTTCCGTGGTTGCCGTCGGCAACGCGCCCACCTCGCTGTTCCGGCTGCTGGAGTTGATCGAGGCCGGCGCGCCCCGACCCGCCGCCGTGATCGGCGTCCCCGTCGGCTTCATCGGCGCCGCCGAGTCCAAGCAGGCCCTGGCCGAACACCCGGCCGCACTGGAACACCTGGTGGTCCGGGGCCGCCGGGGCGGCAGCGCGATCGCCGCTGCCGCGATCAACGCGATTGCGAGCGAACAGGAATGACGGAGCGTCAGGAATCTGTCGAGGCCGGTCGCTCGGCGACGACCGGGCGGCTGTACGGCGTCGGCGTAGGGCCGGGTGACCCGTCGCTGATCACGGTGCGCGCCGCCGAACTCATCGGCCGGGCCGATGTCATCGCCTACCACTGCGCACGCCACGGCCGCTCGCACGCCCGGGCCATCGCCGAGCGCTATCTGACTGGCCATCAGATAGAAGAGCGGCTGATGTACCCCGTCACCGTGGAGACCACCGACCACCCCGGCGGCTATCGGGGTGCGCTGGACGACTTCTACCAGGAGGCGTCCGACCGTCTGGCCGGGCACCTCGACGCCGGGCGCACTGTCGTGGTGCTCGCCGAGGGCGACCCGCTGTTCTACGGCTCCTACCAGCACATGCACAAGCGCCTCGCGCACCGCTACCCCACCGAGGTGGTGCCGGGCGTCACCTCCATCAGCGCTGCCGCTGCTCGCCTCGGCGCCCCGCTGGTGGAGGCCGAGGAGGTCCTGACGATCATCCCGGGCACCCTGCCGGAGGAGGAATTGACGGCGCGCCTTGCCGCCACCGACTCCGCCGTCATCATGAAGCTCGGCCGCACCTTCCCCACTGTTCGCCGCGCCCTGGAGCGGGCCGGGCGGCTGGACGAGGCCCGGTACGTCGAGCGCGCCACCATGGACGGCGAACGCACCGGCCGGCTCGCCGAGATCGACGCCGACAGCGTGCCGTACTTCTCGGTCGCCGTCCTGCCCAGCCGGGTCGCCGCCCTCGGCTCCGACGGCCGGCCCTTCGAGGCGCTGGCGGCACGCGGAGACGAACTCCCGGACGCCGAACCGGAGATGGGCGAGGTCGTGGTGGTCGGGACCGGCCCGGCCGGGCCGCTCTGGCTGACGCCCGAGGCGCGCGGGGCGCTCGCCAACGCGACCGACCTGGTCGGCTACACGACCTACCTGGACCGGGTGCCGGTCCGTGCGGGGCAGGTGCGGCACGGCTCCGACAACAAGGTCGAGGGCGTACGGGCCGAATTCGCTCTGGAGTTGGCGCGTCGGGGCCGCCGGGTCGCGGTCGTCTCCTCGGGCGACCCCGGCGTGTTCGCGATGGCCACCGCCGTGCTGGAGGCCGCCTGCCAGGACCCGTACCGGGACGTCGCCGTCCGGGTGCTGCCCGGGATGACGGCCGCGCACGCCGCCGCGTCCCGGGCCGGTGCGCCGCTCGGCCACGACTACGCGGTGATCTCGCTCTCCGACCGGCTCAAGCCCTGGGACGTGATCGCCCGCCGGCTGCGCGCCGCCGCGGCGGCCGACCTGGTGCTCGCGCTGTACAACCCCGGCTCCAAGTCCCGCACCACCCAGGTGGGTTCGGCGCGTGACCTGCTGCTGGAGTACCGCGACCCGGCGACGCCCGTGGTGATGGCCCGCGACGTGGGCGGCCCCACCGAGCGGGTCCGCACCGTCGCACTGGCCGAACTCGACCCCGCAGAAGTCGACATGCGCACCCTGCTGCTGATCGGCTCCACCCAGACCCAGTGGGTGCAGCGCGGCGACGACCGTGACGTGGTGTGGACGCCGCGCCGTTACCCGGACAGCTGATCCTTCATCAGTTCACCAGAGTGCCAAGCCAGTTGACCGCCCCGGCGACGTCCGGGGCGGTCCGCACGCTCTGTGGGGCGGGCGGGCGCTGGACGACGACCACCGGGAGACCGAGTTCGCGGGCGGCGGTCAGCTTGGGGGCGGTGGCGGCGCTGCCGCTGTCCTTGGTCACCAGGACGTCGATGCGGTGCGTCCGCAGCAACTCGCGTTCCCCTTCGAGGGTGAACGGCCCACGTTCCAGCAGGACTTCGAGGGACGCGGGCATCGGGGGCATCGGCGGCTCGACCGAACGGGCCAGGAACCAGAGGGTGTTGAGGTGCGCGAACGCGGCGATGCCCTGACGGCCGGTGGTCAGGAACACCCGGGAGCCGAGCGCGGGCAGGGCGTCGGCCGCAGCGGCCAGGCTCGGCACCGGATGCCAGCGGTCGCCGTCCTGCGGCAGCCAGCTGGGGCGGCGCAGCGCCAGCAGCGGGGTGCCGGTTTCGGTGACGGCCAGGGCTGCGTTGCGGCTCATGGTCTCGGCGAACGGGTGGGTGGCGTCGATCAGCGCGTCCACCTGGTGGGTGCGCAGCCAGGTGGCGAGGCCGGCCGGGCCGCCGAAGCCGCCGATCCGTACGTCCCCGGCGGGCAGCCGCGGTTGGGCCACCCGCCCGGCCAGTGAACTGGTCACCCGCAGGGCCGGGTCGGCGGCCAGCACGTCCGCCAGCCGGCGGGCTTCGCTGGTGCCGCCGAGGATCAGGACGTGCATGGCGGACTCCCGGGGCCGGTGCGGTACGGACACGGCCAGCCTAGCCGGGGCCGCCCGCGCCGCCCGAGGGGGAACCCGGTGGACGGCGCTGGGCGGGGCCGACGGGATGTCAGTCGGTGACGACGGCCTGGGCGTCGATCTCCACCAGCATGGGCTCCTGCGGGAGTTCGACGAACACGGTGGTGCGGCACGGCTTGACGCCACCCGGCTTGATGTTCTCGTCGATGAACTCGGCGTAGACCTCGTTCATCAGCGGGAAGTCGGCGCGCTTGGTGAGGTAGACGCGGAACATCACGACGTCCTCGATGGTCGCGCCGCCGGCCTCGACGATGGCCTTGACGTTCTCCAGGGTGCGGCGGGTCTGGGCCTTCACATCGCCGTGGTGGAGGTACTCGCCGGTGGCCGGGTCCTGCGGGCCCTGGCCGGAGACCTGGAGGATCGGGCCCTTGCGGACGCCCTGCGAGAACATCCAGGCCGGGGCGGGCGCGCCGTCGGTGCGGATCTCGGTCTTGTCGCTCATGTGCGGTGCTCCAGAAGGGAGGTGACGGATCGTCAGAAACGATTTGGCCGGAGACGGTGTTCGTCAGGACGGGAAGCCGCGGGCGGGAAGGCCCGCGTCGGCGGAGATCGCCCGGGTGCAGGCGAGCAGTTGGGGGAGCAGGTCGAGGACCTGCTCGTAGGGGAGGACGACGTCCGGCACGGAGATGGACGCTGCGGCGACCACCCGGCCGGAGACGTCCCGGATCGGCGCGGCCACGCAGTTGATGAACGCCTCGTGCTCGGCATGGTCCTGCGCCCAGCCCTGCGCGGCGACCTGCTCCAGTTCGGCGAGCAGGGCGTGCGGGGTGGTGAGGGTGTTGGGCGTGTGGACGGTGAACTCGATGGTGTCCACCACCCGGCGGCGCTCGGCCGGCGGCAGGTCGGCCAACAGGACCTTCGCCACGGCCGTGTTGTGCAGCGCGGCCCGCAGCCCGATCCGCGAGTACATCCGCACCGGGTGCCGCGAGTCGTACTTGTCGATGTAGACCACCTCGCCGCCCTCGTACGCGGCCAGATGCACGGTCTGGCCGGTTGCCGCGTTCAGCTCCGCCAGGTGCGGCGCGGCGGTGCGACGGATGCCGCGCTGCTCCAGCGCGAGGCTGGACAGCGCGAACAGGCCCGCGCCCAGGTGGTAGCGGTACTGGGCGTCGCGGTGGACGAACCGTTCCGCCTCCATGGTCTGCAGCAGCCGCAGCACGGTGGTCTTGTGCACGCCGATCAGGTCGGCCAGCTGGTCCAGGGAGCGTTCGCCCTCGCCGAGTTCGGTGAGCAGGCGCAGGGCGCGGGTGACGGTCTGACTCATGGGTGTCCCGATGTTCCGAGGGTTTCGAGGGCTTCGGGGAGGTTACGGGCTCCGACACCGGCCGCGGCCGCGGGGTCGGTGACAGCGGCAGTGGTGAGCGCGGGGGAGACGATGCCGGACGCGCAGACGCGGGTCGCGGCCCAGTCCCGCTCGTCGGCGGCGAGCAGCGCGGCCACCGTGCGGGCGTCCGGGAGGGTGCCGTGGTCGGTGGGCGCGGTCAGCGCGCCGGCTGCCGACAGGTGGCCGAGGCGCAGCCGGGAGCGCTGGTCGAGCCCGCGCAAGGTGCCGGCGAGGTAGCCGGCCGCGAACGCGTCGCCCGCGCCGGTGGGTTCGACCACCTCGACGGCGAGCGCGGGCTCGGTGACCGAACCACCGTTGCGGTCGAGTGCGGTGACGAGGTGTCCGGCATCCTTGACGACCAGCACGGAAGGAGAGGGAAAGCGCTTTCTCAGCGCGGTCGGATCGCCGGTGCCGAACGCGTCCTCGGCCTCGTCCGCGCCGAGCAGCAGCACATCGGCGGCGTCCAGCAGGGCGGGCAGCACCGACGGGTCGCGGCGGCGCCACAGCACGGGGCGCCAGTTGAGGTCGAAGGAGACCAGCCGGCCCGGGCGGCGGCGGGCCAGCAGGGCGCGCACCAGGGCGAGGCAGTCGTCGGAGAGCGCCGGCGTGATGCCCGTCAGGTGCAGCAGCGGGGCGCGGTCCAGCAGCGCGGCGGCCACCGGGTCGTCCAGCAGGGCGGGGGAGAGCGCGGAGGCCGCCGAGCCGGTGCGGTAGTAGTGCAGGCGGGAGCGGCCCGCGCCGAGGTCGTGCGGGAGCCCGGAGCCGCCGGTCTCCTTCAGGTACACGCCGGTCGGGCGGTGCGGGTCCACCGCGACGGCCGAGACGTCCACGCCCGCCGCCGCCAGGTCGCCGGTGAGACGGCGGCCGAAACCGTCCGCGCCGACCCGGCTGATCCAGGCGGCCGGCACGCCGAGCCCCGCGAGTGCCGCGGCGACATTGGACTCGGCGCCGCCCACCGAGGGCCGGAACGCGCCGACGGCCTCGAACGGTCCCGGCCGGTCGGGCAGCAGCGCCGCCATCGACTCGCCCAGGCACACCGCCCGGGCGACCGCCGCCCCGCCGTCCTGATCCGCCATCAATCCCGCTCCCTCACCCTCGGGCCCGCAGCCCCCGCTCCCACCAACAGCGGCCCGCGCGGCCGTCGCTCGGCGGTGAGCCCCGGTGCTGCGTACCTGGTGGGAAGGGTGGACGGGCCGCGTCGCGGTCCGTTGACCCCCGTCCGGCGTGAATGCTAGAACCGTAACACCAGCATGCGCAATAGAGGTTGCGCATGTTGCAACGTCCCAGCTCGTCGGTGGGCCGGGATCGGAACGGAGGCACGGCCATGAGCAACAGGGCGGCACACCAGCACACCGGACACCACTCCTTCGCGGACCCCGCCCACGGGCCCGGCATCGACCCCGCCGCCGTCGCCGCACTCGCCGACGAGACACTCGACTGGCGCTTCAAAGCCGTCCCCGCCGACGCCTGGGGCCACACCGTCCGCGACTGGCTCGCCACCCGCCCCACCCTCGACACCCTCGGCACCCCGCTGCTCACCCTCGACGCCGCCGCCCTCGACCACAACCTGCACACCATGGCCGCCTGGTGCCGTGACGCCGGCGTACTGCTCGCCCCGCACGGCAAAACCACCATGGCCCCCGCCCTCTGGCAGGCCCAACTCGCCGCCGGCGCCCACGCCATCACCCTCGCCAACCTGCCCCAACTGCGCGTCGCCCGCGCCTTCGGCGTCCAGCGCCTGCTGCTCGCCAACACCCTGCTCGACCCCGCCGGCCTCGCCTGGCTCGCCGCCGAACTCGACCGCGACCCCGAGTTCGCCTTCACCTCCTGGGCCGACTCCGCAGACAGCGTCCGGCAGATGGACGCCGCCCTGCGCGCCGCCGGCGCCACCCGTCCCGTCGAAGTCCTGGTCGAACTCGGCGGCCCCGGCGGCCGCACCGGCGCCCGCGGCATCCCCGCCGCCCTCGACGTCGCCGCCGCCGTGCACGCCGCCCCCACCCTCCGGCTGGCCGGCGTCGGCGGCTACGAAGGCGCCCTCGCCCACGACGCCTCCGACCGCGCCCTCGACACCGTACGCGCCTACCTGCGCGACCTCGCCGACCTGCACCGCCGCCTCGCCCCCGACTACCCCACCCCCACCCCCGTCGTCACCGCCGGCGGCAGCGCCTACTTCGACACCGTCGCCCAGGAGTTGAACCCGCTCACCGCCGACGTCCCCGGCACCCGCCTCATCGTCCGGGCCGGCGCCTACCTCGCCCACGACGACGGCTTCTACCGCGGCATCTCCCCACTCGCCCGCACCACTGGAGCCACCCCCCTGCACTCCGCCATGCACGGCTGGGCCCGCGTCGTCTCCCACCCCGAACCCCAACTCGCCCTGCTGGACGCCGGAAAGCGCGACCTACCGTTCGACGAAGGCCTGCCCGAACCGCAACTCGTCCGGGGCGCCGGAGAGTTGAGCGGAGCAGAAGTCACCGCACTCAACGACCAGCACACCTTCCTGCGCGGCGCCGGCGACGCCGCCCCGATCGGCGCCGTCGTCCGACTCGGCCTCTCCCACCCCTGCACCGCCTTCGACAAGTGGAACCTGATCCCCGTCCTCGACCACGCCGACACCGAACACCCGCGCGTGGTCGACCTGGTGAGGACCTACTTCTGATGCCCGACCTCCTGCTGCGCGGCGCCACCGTCATCGACGGCACCGGCGCCGACCGCTACCGCGCCGACGTCACCGTCACCTCCGACGGACACATCGACGCGATAGGCCACGGCCTCACCGCCCGCCGCACCATCGACGCCGACGGCCTCGTCCTCGCCCCCGGCTTCATCGACCTGCACGCCCACTCCGACCTGAGCCTGCTCGTCGAACCCGACCACCCCTCCCGGACCACCCAAGGCATCACCCTCGACGTCCTCGGCCAGGACGGACTGTCCTACGCCCCCGCCGACGACACCACCCTCGCCGCGCTGCGCCGCCAACTCGCAGGCTGGAACGGCGATCCCGACGGATTCGACTGGAACTGGCGCACCGTCGGCCAGTACCTCGACCGCCTCGACCGGGCCATCGGCGTCAACGCCTGCTACCTCGCCCCGCACGGCACCATCCGGATGCTCGCCACGGGTTGGGACAACCGTCCACCGAGCGACGCCGAACTCGACCGGATGCGAGCCCTGTTGGACCAGGCGCTGGCGGACGGCGCGGTCGGCATGTCCACCGGACTCAGCTACACCCCCGGCATGTACGCCGACACCGCCGAACTCGTCGCCCTGTGCCGGATCGTCGCCGCCCGCGGCGGCTACCACGCCCCGCACCAACGCTCGTACGGCGCAGGCGCATTGGAAGGCTACGCGGAAATGCTGGAGATCTCCCGGCGCTCCGGCTGCCCGCTGCACCTCACCCACGCCACGATGAACTTCGGCGTCAACGAAGGCCGCGCCGACGAGTTCCTCGCCCTGATCGACACCGCCCTCGCCGAGGGAATCGACGTCACCCTCGACAGCTACCCCTACCTGCCCGGATCCACCACCCTGGCCGCCCTGCTGCCCAGTTGGTCCACCGAAGGCGGCCCCGAAGCCACCCTGGCCCGCCTCGCCGACCCCGCCGCCCGCGAGCGCATCCGCGCCGACGTCGAAGAACACGGCAGCGACGGCTGCCACGGCGTGGTCACCGACTGGGACACCATCCAGATCTCCGGCGTCCGCAACACCGCCCTCGCCGCCGTCGTCGGCCGCAAGATCTCCGAACTCGCCGCCGAACAGGGCCGCACCGGCACCGAGGTGTTCTTCGAACTGCTGCTCGCCGACCAGTTGGGCACCACGATCCTCCAGCACGTCGGCCACGAGGAGAACGTCCGCGCCATCATGCGCCACCCCGCGCACACCGTCGGCAGTGACGGCCTGCTCGTCGGCGCCCGCCCCCACCCCCGCGCCTGGGGCACCTTCCCGCGGTGTCTCGGCCACTACAGCCGGGACTTGGGCGTCCTGACGCTGGAAGAGACGATCGCCCGAATGACCGGCCGCCCCGCCCGCCGCCTGCGCCTCGACCGGCGCGGACTGATCCGGCCCGGCCACCACGCCGACCTGGTCCTCTTCGACCCGCAGACCGTCCGCGACACCGCCACGTTCGACCACCCTCGCCGACCCGCCGACGGCATCGCCCACGTCCTGGTCGGCGGCATCCCCGCCCTCACCGACGGCAAGCCGACCGGCGAACTGGCGGGGCGGGCGCTGCGACGTGACGCGGACGGGCTGGTGCGGGCGGTGAACTGACGACCCGTCAGAGAGCTACTACCGGACGTCTTTCAGGAAACAGGAGTTGGGGAGCATGGGGACCGAACTGACCGACCTGCGCGCGGCGTTGGCCGCACAGCCCGTGATAGCCGTGGTGCGGGCGCCGGTGATTCCCGACGCGGTCGCGCTGTGCGAAGCACTCGCCGAGGGCGGCATCGCCTGGACCGAACTCACCTTCACCACACCGGACGTGACCCGCCACGTCGCCACCGCCGCGAAGGCCGGCTGCCGGATCGGCGTCGGCACCGTCCTCACCGCCGAGCAGGCCCACGAAGGAATCGACGCCGGAGCGCGCTTCCTGGTCACCCCCGGCCTGCGCCCCGCCGTCGCCACCGTCGCCCACGAGGCCGAAATCCCCGTCGTGATGGGCGCACTGACCCCCAGCGAGGTCGCCGACGCGCTCGACCTCGGCGCCGCCGCCGTGAAGATCTTCCCCGCGAAGGCGTTCGGCCCCGGCTACTTCAAGGACCTGCACGGCCCCTACCCCCGCATCCCTCTGGTCGCCTCCGGCGGCGTCAACGCCACCAACGCCAAGGCATTCCTCGACCACGGCGCCCTCGCCGTCTGCGCCGGCACCGACGTCGTCCCCCCGCAGACCGTCGCCGACGGCGACTGGGCCGAGATCACCCGCCGCGCCAAGGCGTTCATCGCCTCGCTCGACTGAGAGCGGCCGGGGCGGCGGTCGGGCGGCGGTCGGCGACGGTCTGCGGTGGTTGGCGACGGTCTGCGGAAGGACGGGAAAGCGCTTACCGGCTGCGGGTGGTGGAGTACAGGTGGCTGTCGCGGAACTCGGTCGCGGCCAGGGTGCGGCCGACGATGATCACGGCGGTGCGGAGCACACCTGCGGCCTTGACCTGGACGGCGATGTCGGCCAGGGTGCCGCGCAGCACCAGTTCGTCCGGGCGGCTGGCCAGCGCCACCACTGCGGCGGGGCAGTCCGGTCCGTAGTGCGGGAGGAGTTCGTCCACCACGCTGTCCACGTAGCGGGCCGCCAGGTGCAGGACGAGCAGGGCGCCGCTCCTGCCGAGGACGGCCAGCTCCTCGCCGGGCGGCATCGGCGTCGCCTGGCGGGCCACCCGGGTCAGGATCACCGTCTGGCCGACCGTCGGGACCGTCAACTCCCGCTTCAGTGCCGCCGCGGCCGCCGCGAACGCCGGGACGCCCGGGACCACCTCGTACGGAATGTCCGCCGCGTCCAGGCGGCGCATCTGCTCCGCCATCGCCGAGAACACCGAGGGGTCGCCCGAGTGCAGCCGCGCCACGTCCTGGCCCTCGGCGTGCGCGCGGACGATCTCCGCGATGATCTGGTCGAGGTCGAGGTTCGCGGTGTCCACCAGCCGCGCCCCTGGCGGGCAGTCGGCCAGCAACTCCGCCGGCACCAGGCTCCCCGCGTACAGGCACACCCCGCACGCCGCCAGCGTCCGCTGCCCGCGCACCGTGATCAGATCGGCCGCACCCGGACCGGCACCGATGAAATAGACCGTCACTTCGCTGCTCCTCCGATTTCCTCGGCCGCACCGGACACCCCGGCGCCGCCGCCCTTGACCACGCTCCACTGAGTCACCGGCATTGCCTGCCGCCACCCCGTGAACCCGCCCACCGGCACCGCGTGCGCGACGCTCAGCTTCACCAACTCCCCGCCGTGGCGCCGGTACCACTGCGTGAGCAGCGCCTCCGACTCCAGCGTCACCGTGTTCGCCACCAGTCGCCCACCGGGCCGCAGCGCTGCCCAGCAGGCCTCCAGCACACCCGGCACGGTCAGCCCGCCACCGATGAACACCGCGTCCGGGACGTCCAGTTCGGCCAGCGCCGTCGGTGCCGCGCCGTGCACCACCCGCAGCCGGGGCACCCCCAGTGCCGCCGCGTTGCGGACGATCCGCTCCGCCCGCACCTGGTCCCGCTCCACGCTCACGGCCCGGCAACTGCGGTGCGCCCTAAGCCATTCGATGCCGATCGAGCCGGAGCCGCCGCCGATGTCCCAGAGCAGCTCGCCCGGCGCCGGGCCGAGCGCCGCGAGCGTCGCCGCGCGAATATGACGCTTCGTCAACTGCCCATCGGATTCGAAGAGTTCGTCGCGCAGGCCGGAAGTCAGCTGCTGGCGCGGCGCGTTCGGATCGGCGGCCGCGCAGTCGATCGCCAGTACGTTCAGCGGATCGCCCGGCGGCAGCGACCAGCCGTCCGCCACTCCCTCGCGCACCGCCTCGGCCAGGCCACCGAGTTGCTCCAGTACCCGCACCCGGCTGGGGCCGAAGCCGCGTTCCGTCAGCAGCTCTGCGACCAGTGCCGGGGTCGAGGCGTTCGCGCTCAGCACGAGTATGCGGCGGCCCTGGTAGAGCGCGGCGTGCAGCGACTCGGGGGCGCGGCCGACCAGCGTCACCACCTCGGTCTCCTCCACCGCCCAGCCCAGCCGGGCGCACGCCAGTGACACGGAGGACAGATGCGGCAGCACCCGCAGCGACTCGGCCGGCACCCCGCACTCGATCAGCGTCCGGCCGATCCCGTAGAACATCGGATCGCCGCTCGCCAGCACCACCAACCGCCGCCCCGCGAAACGATTCAGCAGCCCCGGCACCGACGGCCGCAACGGCGACGGCCATGGCACCCGATCTGCCGTCACCTCGGCCGGCAGCAGCGCCAACTGCCGTGCCCCGCCCAGCACCGCCTCCGCCGAGTGCAAGGCATCCCGGGCCGCCTCCGACAGCCCCGACCAGCCATCCGCACCGACCCCCACCACGGTGATCGCAGACACGCGCAAACTCCTCACAGCTCGGGGGACGGGCAGCCGCAGCCTACCGGCAGCAGACCGTCATACCCCCCACGAGCTGCGGAGATCCTTCGTGCGACATTGGCCACACCGGAGCTCGCGGTGCCGCTCGGCGGGCGGTCAGTCGGGTGCGGACACCAACTGGACGGTGGGCGGCGTGGGGGAGGCCGGCGCAGTGGGCGTGGCGGGGAAGGCGCGGTGGAGGAGCAGGAGGGCGAAGATCTCCTGCTCGATCCCCTCGGGATGGCGGGAGCGCAGGGTCTGGGCCGGTTGAGGCGGCGTCAGGTGGTCGAGTGCCGTCCCGGTGCGCGACTGGTGGGTGTAGCGGGCGGCGAGGTCGGCCGCCGGGGCGACGGCGGGATCGAGCAGGCTGGTGAGCAGCCGGTGGGGCGGCGTGCTGGGACGGTCGGTGTCGAGGGTGTAGTCGATGACGCGGACCTGGGTGGGGCAAGCGCGTTCGCGCCCCGGGCCGGTGGGGCCGGTCGGTCTGGTGGGGCCGGTGGGGCCGGTGGAGCCGGTGAGGTCGGTCGCGGTGGTCGGACCGGTCAGGTGGGAGCCGTCCTCCAGCCTTGTGGCGAGCGGGAGTTGGAGGCTGATCGGTACTTGCCAGAGCAGGTCGGCGCCGCCTGCGCGGGCCGCCTGCCAGATCGCGGGATCGGTCGTGCCACGGTCGGCGAGGACGAGCATGTCGCGGGTCAGCAGCGGGTAGATGGCCTCGGCCAGGGCGCGTTCGTGGGTCGAGAGCGGTCCGACGTCGGCGGTGAGCGTGGTGTGGGTGCCGCACTCGATCAGGGCGCTGACCCGGGCCTGCGGGTAGCTGACGGGCTCCTGGGCGGCGGGCCGGACGGGCGGTCTGCCGGTGGCGCGGGGATCGGTGGCGCGGGGATCGGTGGCGCGGGGATCGGTGGCGCGGGGATCGGTGGCGCGGGGATCGGCGGCGCGGGGGCCGGTGGTGCGGACGGGCTTTCGGACGGTGCTGCCGAGGGCCCGGCCGAAGTGGGCGGCGTTCGGCGGGGTGTCCGGGACGTCGAGGATCGCGCCGTCCAGGGCGACCAGCCGTCGGCCCCGATACCAGGCGTCGGTGACGGTGCGGGAGGCCGGTGGCGGGCAGGTCCGTTCGAACAGGCGGCGCAGCGGCTCCGGTCCGAGCCGCAGCCGGGCCCGGCCGATCGCGGCGGGGGTGGGCAGTTGGCGGCCCTTCGGCCACCAGCGCTCCCGTTCCAGGTCGCTGACCAGCAGGTGGGCGACCTCCGGGTAGCTCTGTTCGGCGAACATCGCCATCGCCAGCACGAAGTACACCACCACGCGGGCCGGCAGCAGGCGGTTGCGCTGCTCGACCCGTCCGCACTCGATCAGCACCTGGTCGACCAGTTCGGGAGGGAAGGCGCGCGTCAGTATTCCCAGCGCGGCACGCTCCGCAGGCCGGATGTCCGTCGGTGCGTTGGTCTGCCCTGGTACTGGCACGACCCGTTCAACGAGCCGCCCATGGTGAGGTCACCGCGAACTCGGCCCGAGATGCCACCCTCCGCCCCGCACGGCGGCCGAGCGCCCGGGGGAGGGAGGAGGGTCGGGTGGCCGGGAGGGTCGGGTGGCCGGGGAGGGCCGGGCGGTCGGGGGCGAGTGTGCAGCGAGGGCGGGCGCTCGGAGGGGAGTGCGCAGGGAGGCCGGGCGGTCGGAGGGCTGGGGGGCGAGTGTGCAGGGAGGGCGCGGTGCTTGGCCGGGGGGCGGATGCTCCGACGGCTCGGCCGGGCGGCGGATGCTCCTGGAGGCGTCAGTCGAGGTCGTCGGCGGCGTGGCGGAGGGCGCTGGTGGCGCGGGCCAGAAGCCGGCGAAGGTAGTCGCGTTCGGCGGCGGTGAACTCCTCGGACAGGGCCTCTTCGACGGCGCTGGCGCGGTCGTCGGCGAGTTCCAGCGCGGCGCGGCCGCGGTCGGTGAGGCGGGTCTCCAGGACGTTGCGGTGCCAGCGGTGCGGGGCGCGTTCCACCAGGCCGCGTTCGGTCAGGTGCTTGAGCAGCACGGCCATCGCCTGCGGGGTGACCTGACAGGCCCGGGCGAGCGCGGCACCGCTGATGCCCGCGTTCTCGGCGAGTACGAACAGGGCCGCGTACTGGGGCACCGTCAGCCCCGCGGGTTCGACGGCGGCGCGCTTCGCGGCCAGCAGTTCCTGGACGGTGAGGTGCAGATCGATGCCGAGGCGGTCACTGGTAGGCATTCCCATGCGCCGATGTTACAAGGGCTGCTCGGTGTATCGGCGTTGACAGTCGTCAATGTGTTGATGACGATCGTGGCGTTGAGCTTGCGGGGAGGAGTGGGGCGCCGCCTGCTGCGCCGCTGTCCCCTGCGTCTGTGTTGATTTGTCGATCTGTCAGCTTGGCTGGCGCCTGTTCCGGAGGGACCGCACACCGATGACCGACCACCTCTCCTTCCTCTCCGCCCCCGGCATGGCCGCCGGTTTCATCGCGGAGACCCGCCCGAGGGCCCATGGTGCGGGCATCGACCTCCACGAGTACGACCGCGTCACCGCTTCGCTGGAGTCCCTGCTCCAGTGGCCCGACGTCTGCCGGGCGACCGCACTCCGGCACCGCGCCGCCGCCGAGCAGGCCGCCGAACGCGGCCGCACCCGGACGGCCGGCGAGCGCCACCGCCTGGCCGCCCGGTGGTTCCACCTCGCCGCCCTGATCCCCGACCCCGACCGGGTACGGGCCGAGGACAACGAACGGGAGTCGGACCGGTCGATGGAACTGTCGCTGGCCCTCCTCGAACCCCGGGCCCGCCGCCTGTCCGGCGACGGTTTCACCGGCTGGCTCCGCACCCCTGCGGACGTGATCGCGAGTACGGGTTCGGACGTGGACGTGATCGCGGACGCGGGTTCGGGTGCGAGCGGGGGTTCGGGTGTGGGCGCAGGTTCGGGCGCGGATTTGGGCGTGGGCGCAGGTTCGGGCGCGGATTTGGGCGTGGGCGTTCGTTCGGACGCAACGGGTAAGCGTTTTCCCGTTGTGCTGGTGATCCCGGGCATGGACTCCGCCAAGGAGGAGTTCCACGCCCTTGCGGACGCCCTGCTCGCCCGCGGCCTCGCCGTCCTGGCCATCGACGGACCCGGCCAGGGCGTGCTGGCCACCCGGACGGTGCTGAACGCGGAGGATCACCGGCGCGCCGCCGCCCGGGCTCTCGACGCGCTCGCCGAGGCCACCGACGAGTGGGAACTCGACCTCGACCTCGGGCGGATCGCCGTGGTCGGCCTCAGCCTGGGCGGCCACCTTGCCGCCGCGGTCGCCGCCCACGACCCCCGAGTGCGGGCGGCGGCACTGGTGAGTGGGCCGTACCGGCTGGAGTGGGACGCGCTTGTCCCGTTCGTCACCGCCACCCTCGGCCAGCGGTGCGGCAGCCCGGACGCCGCCCGCGACTTCGCCGACAGCCTGGACCTGGCTGCCCTCGCCCCACGCCTGCGCGGCCCGCTGCTCCTGGTCGAAGGCGGTGAAGACCGAATCCCCGGCGTCACCAACGCTGAGGCCCTCGCCGCCGACCTCCCGCACGCCGAAGTACTGCACGTCCCGCACGGCAACCACCTGCTCGGCAACGCGCAGGCCGACTGGCTGCGCGACACCGCCGACTGGCTGGCCGACGCGCTGCGGGCGGCATGACGGGTGCGGCATGACAGGTGCGATATGGCAGGAGCGGCAGGTGCGGCGAAGCCTCCCACCCGGGCATCATCGATCCGATGAAGTCTCAGCTGCCCCTGCTCTTTCTCGACGTCGATGGTCCGCTGATCCCGTTCGGCGGCGACCCGGCGCGCTATCGCACCCACCTGACGGGACGTCGCATTCGCGAGCTGACCGGGGAGGCCAACCCCCTGCTGTCGCGGGTCGATCCGACGCTCGGGCGTCAACTTGCCGCACTGCCATGCCGGTTGGTCTGGGCGACCACGTGGTTCGACGATGCCAATGTGTGTATCGCTCCGCTACTCGGTCTGCCGGCGCTTCCTGTTCTGCCCGACCTGCCCGACCTGCCCGACCTGCCCGACCTACCGTCCGGCCCGTCGTCCGAATCGTCGCCGGGCTCGCCGTTCGATGCAGCGTTCGATGCGGCCCAGGCTGCGTACGGTGTTCACTGGAAGACGCCGGCGATCGTTGCTCACGCGGCCGGAGGCCCGTTCGTCTGGGTCGACGACGAGATCGGTGAGCGCGATCGTGAATGGGTTGCCCACCATCACCCCGGCCCCGCCCTGCTTCATCGGGTCGATCCCGAAGTCGGGCTGGTGGAAGGCGACTTCACCGTGCTGAAGGCCTGGCTGCGCAACCCCGTCTGACGTGCGGAAAGGAACGCTGGTGCGTGCGGTGGTGCGTGCGGTGGTGTCATCGGGCGTGCGGCGGAAGACCTGGGCCGATTCGGGGGGCGGCCTACGTCCTCAGCCCGTTACGGCGGGGGTGCGGTTCTGCCTACTGTCCACGGCATGGATGTCACAGGGACTTTGGACGAGGCGCTGGAACGCCTGCACCGCTGCGGGCCCGAGCGGCTCGGGCGGCTGACCAACCATGCGCCGATGGCCGTCGAGGCGCTTGCCGCGCACGGCCGGGCGCGTGCGGTGCACCGTTGGCTCGACCTGTACGCGCGGAAGCTGGAGGAGTTCCCGTCCGGCGTCGAGCGGGTCACGGCCGACAACTGGCGTACTGCGCTGGGGGATCCGGATCGTGCGGCCGACTGGATCGGCTACTTCGAGCGCGAGGTCGCGGAACGTCCCTGGCGCGAGGTGCTCGGCGAGTGGTGGCCGCGTCTGCTGCCGGGTATCTGCGGCGGCTCGACCCACCCGGTGATTCGGGTGGGCCACGCCGTGCGCACACTGCTGTCCGGCGGTGCGGTCACCAGGCCCCGGCTGGCCGAACTCGCCCACGGCCTGGGCTACTGGGCCGCCCGGCACCGGCCCGTCACGGCTGGCACTTCGCTGCCCGGCGCCGGCAGTGCGGCCGCCGCTCTCGAACTGGTGCCGCGCATCGCCGTCCAGGACGGCGGCTTCCCGTCCCGGATCGCCCACGTCGAGGCCCTGCCGGAGTGGGCCGCCGCGTCGATGGAACCGGCCGAGGCACACCGTCAACTCGCCGAACTGGTAAGGGCGGCAACCCACCGGTACGCAACGCACGGCCACGGCGAGGAGACGATGCTCGTCCATGCCGCCACGGCTCCCAACGCCGTCCTGCGCACGCTGCCCGCACTCCCGCCCGCCCTGTGGGCGCCGAGCCTGCGGGCCGCCTGGACGGCCGCTGCGGCCGTGACCGCGATGTACTCGCCGGCCACGGCGGCCCCCCGCGTGCCATTCGGCAGCCTCACCGCCGAGGAGGTCTTCGACCGGGCCCTGTCGCACGGCGACGAACATGTCATCAAGCTGACGGACACGGCCCTGGACGTGGGCGACGGGCCCGCGCTGGCAGCGGCAGTGCGTGCCATGGAACTGACCGTTCCGATCGGATGAGCCGGAGCGGGAAGCCGGAGCGGCCGGCTTCCCGTTAGGGCGTGGCGGGGCGCGGCGGGGCGTGGCGGGGCGCGGCTCAGAGGACGAAGTAGCTCGTCCCAGCGGCCTGCTCGGACATTCCGGGATCCACCTCCGCCGTCACCGGGCCCTGGCAGTTCGCGGCGGCGTGCACCAGCACGATCGAGTCGGTGAAGTTCGTGATGGTCACCGGGGACGTGGTGCTGTAGCAGCCCCGCGCGGGGTTGTGGTGGGACACCCCGTTCACGATCAGGGTGCCCGTGGCTGCCTGGGCGGGGACGGCGAGGGCGAGCACGCCGGCGACGGCCAGCAGGCCGACTCCGATGAGACGACGCATGACTGTTCTCCCTTCCGAGGGCGCCCGACCGGTAGCGGGTGCCTCTTCGGACGGGGGATTCCCGTTGCGGCCCGCCCGCCACGGGACAGCGCGGCCAATCCCTCGAATCGGCGAGCGCGCAGACGTACGGGAGGTGGTGCCCGATGACCTGGACTCCCCGGTGGGCGGGGAACCGACGTGAGTCGGAAGTCGACGCACTCCCACCACCCTCCCATCGCCATCCCACCACCATCCCGCCGACCGCACCCGGATGGCAGAGCGCCGGGGCCCCCGGTCGCCCGCAGCGCGGGCACGTCGTGCGGGCGGACGCAGGTGGCGGGAAGCCTTCGCGGCCACGGGAGGTGACGATTCGTCGGGTCGTGGCGGAGGGCGTCGGCCCACCGGTGAAGGGGCGTCGCGGGCAGAACCGCGTCCGACGAGCGGTGGCAGACTCGCAGCTGGCTGCACGCCCCGGTGGGTGGCACCGGCGCACAACCAGCCTGGCCCGTAACCCGATTGGGTGCGGCCGGTGTCCGAGGCCCGGTGTCCGAGGACCGGTGTCCGACGGCAGGCCCCGGACGGGCCTCGCGGGCCGGGGCCGCCGGTGCGTGTGGTGAGCAGCACCCTCTCCTCCACTTCGAAGGTGATCCCATGACGAAAGGCCGTCCGCGCCGCGCCGCAAGCTCCCCGTCCGGGGACGTTCCCGCCGCTTCCGACCCTGGCCGGGGGCCGGTCCGGGCGGGCGCGAAGAAGGAGATCCTGGCCTGCCTGGGTGCCGGCACACTCGTGGCCGCCGGGCTCTGGGCGTACCAGGTGCACAGCGCGCCCACCGCAAAGGCCGAGGCCTCCGCCGCCGGGCCGGTGCAGCCGTTCACCGCCGTCACCGGCGGGTTGAACGCCAGTATCAACCCCGGCAGCGTCACCGTCGGCCTGGGCAGCGTCTCCGCCATCGTCACGTACACCTGTACCGATTCCTCGGCTCCCGGCGGCAACGCCGCGCTGCGGGTGCAGTTCGACCAGAACAACAACGATGTCAGCGGTGAGGTCGCGGTGCCGTGCGGCCCGGGCGACGTCAACAAGACGCAGACCGTGACGGCCACGCAGCTCGGCATGAGCGGCAGCCAGGAGATCACCACGTTCGCGGTGCTGGACGACGGCACGAAGACGGCCTCCAACAGCAACGTCACCCTCGTCAACAGTTCCTACCTGCACGTCGATCCGACAGCGACCTATCCGGGCAACGGCACCGTCCTGCTGACCGGCACGTACAACTGCGCCAGCGGCACGTCCACCCCGGCCACCGAGTTCGTCACCGCCGAACAGGTCAACAGCAGCAACCAGGCCGCCGCCGGAACCGTCGCGTTCACCGTCAACACCTGCAACGGCACCAATCAGACCTGGAGCAGCACGGTCACCAGCAGCACCGGTAACGGCTTCTCCAGCGGAGTGGGTACGGAGGTGAAGACCTCGCTGCCCACGGTCGGCAGCGGAGGCACGATCCAGGGTGAGGCTGTCGACTACACCCTGATCATCGGGTAGGGGAAGCTCCCCACCACGCGACGACGGCCCGCCGGCCCACCGGTGGGCTGACCGGCACGGATCGGCCCTGCCCGGCACGGCACCGACCGGCCCGGGCGACGTGGGGACGGGACCGCGCGGGCGGTCCGTCCCGATCTGTACTGCCTGTTCAATCCGTGAGCGGGCCGCCGAGGTGGCGGTTGCGCGTGTGGCGGGCGGCGAGGCGGGTGGGGGTGGGGAGTTGGGAGAGTTCGGTGAGGGCGTGGGTGATGGCGGTGGCCAGGTGGGTGCGGAGGTCGGCGGGGTCGTCGGTCTCGGGGACGACCTGGTCGATCAGCCCGGTGGCGGTGAGCGCGGTGGCGGTGATGCCCTGGGCGCGGGCGAGTTGAGGGGCGTGCTCGCCGTCGCGGTGGACGATGGCGGAGGCACCCTCGGGTGGCAGCGGGGCGAGCCAGGCGTGCTGGGCGGCGATGACACGGTCGGCGGGCAGCAGGGCGAGGGCGCCGCCGCCGCTGCCCTGGCCGAGCAGGACGGCGAGTACGGGTGTGCGCAGGCCGACCAGAGTGGTCAGGCAGTGTGCGATCTCCAGTGCCACGCCGTCGAGTTCGGCCTCGACGGAGAGTTCGGCGCCGACCGTGTCGACCACGGTGAGCAGCGGCATGCCCAACTCCTCGGCCAGCTCCGCCTGTCGGCGAACGGCCCGCAAATCGGCAGCCGTGAAGGGAAGTTCGGGCTGATCGGGGCCGGAGCGCTGCTGGGCCACCACCATCACCGGGCGCCCACCGATCAGCGCGAGGGCCCGGACGAGTGCGCTGTCACCGTCCAGCGGGAGGAACAACTCGGCGGTGTGGGCGAGGAGTTCGAGCGCGGAGAGGCGGTCGGGCCGACGGCTGCGGAGCACCGATTCCCAGGCGTCCTCGGCGGCGGGCGAAGCAGTGGGCACACCAGCGGGCACAGCGGCGGGCGGCGCGGCGGACGCGGCGGGCGGCCGTGAACCCGGCCCGGGCGGCGGTGAACCCGGCCCGGGCGGCGGTGAACTCGGCCGGGTAGGCCGGGTGGTGAGGACGGTGAGCGCGCGGGACAGGAACGCGCGCAGGCGCTCTGGCGGCACGATGGCGTCCAACCGGCCGTTGGCGGCGAGGGTTTCGGCGCGCTGGACGGTGGGTGGCAACGGCTCGCCGCGCAACTCCTCGTAGACGCGCGGGCCGAGGAAGCCCAGACGGGCGGCCGGTTCGGCGAGGACCAGGTGGCCGAGGGTGCCCCAGGACGCGAACACGCCGCCCATGGTGGGGTTGCGCAGGTAGGACAGGTACGGCAGGCCGGCGGCGCGGTGGGCGTGGATCGCGGCGGTGACCCGGACCATGCACAGGAAGGCGGCGGAGCCCTCCTGCATGCGGGTGCCGCCGGAGACCGGCAGCGCGAGCAGCGGGAGATGTTCGGCGGTGGCCCGCTCCACGGCCCGGGTGATCCGTTCGGCCGTGGCGACGCCGATCGAGCCGCCGAGGAAGCCGAACTCGCAGGCGATCAGCGCCAGCGGCCGACCGTCCAGCAGGGCGCGGCCGGTGAGCACCGCCTCGTCCATCCCGGTGCGGGCGCGGGCCCGGGCCAGGGCGTCCCGGTACTCGGGGTCGGCGGGCTCGGTGTTGATCGGCTCGTCCCAGGACGTGAAGCTGCCGGGATCGACCAGCAGATCGAGAAGCTGACGTGCCGACACCTGGGGCCTCCGTCGCGGGCAAGGGCAAGGGCAAGGACAAGGGCAAGGGCAAGGGGAGTGGGGGAGGGGCGTTGCGGCGCAGAGCCGGTGCAGAGCCTACGGGTGGACGCAGGCCGCCGCCGGGTGCGGCGCACAGTGGTGACGTGGATCACCGCCGGTGGGGCGGTCGCCTCGCGCGCCCTACCCATCGCGCACGGCCGTGGAACGTGACGCAGCACACGCCGGGCTAATTGGTATCCAGGATGCCGAATTGGCTAGAGTCGGCGCCGTGAGGCTGACCAAGAGCACCGACATCGCACTGCGCATCGCCATGCGCCTGGCGGTGCTGGGCGAGGACCAGACCCCGACCACCCGTGAGGTGGCCGAGGCGGTCGATGTCCCCTACAACCACGCGGCGAAGGTGGTCAGTCGTCTCCAGCACCTGGGCGTGGTCGAGGCCCGGCGCGGGCGCGGTGGAGGGCTTGCCCTGACTGCCGCCGGCCGCAACGGATCGCTCGGCCGGATCGTCCGGGAGCTGGAGGGCGCCGGGGACGTGGTCGGCTGCGAGGATCAGCCGCCGTGTCCGCTGCGCCACTCCTGCCGACTGCGCGGGATGCTGCGCCAGGCGCAGGAAGCGTTCTTCGCGACGCTCGACCCGATGACCGTGAACGACCTGGTCAGTCCGCCGTCCGGCCCGGTCCTGCTCGGACTGCCCGGCCGTGGCTAGCCGGGCCGGTTCGGCCGGACAGCGGGGAGCGGAGTCGGGGGCCCGGGGTGGTGGCGCGCCACCGGGAAAGCGTTTTCCGTTTGCCTGGAGCCAGCGGTGATCAACAGCAGTCGGCAATGGGCAAGTAGTAGTCAGTAGCAGTCACCTGTAGTCGTCAGCGGTCAACAGTGGGTATTCCCATACCCTAAAATACGTATATCAGATGCGAGTTTGGAGCTTCGGATGCTGTCCGAGAAGTCCGCGCAGACCGTGCGTGCCACCCTGCCCGTGGTGGGAGCGGCCATCGAGGAAATCACCGGTTCGTTCTACGGCCGGCTCTTCGCTGCTCACCCCGAGCTGCTGCGCGACCTGTTCAACCGGGGCAACCAGGCCGACGGCAGCCAGAAGTCCGCGTTGGCCGGTTCGATAGCCGCCTTCGCGACCGCCCTGGTCAACAACCCCGACCAGCGACCGGACGCCATGCTCGCCCGCATCGCCCACAAGCACGCCTCGCTGGGTGTCACCGGCCCGCAGTACCAGGTGGTCCACGACCACCTGTTCGCCGCCATCGTCGAGGTGCTCGGCGAGGCCGTCACCCCCGAGGTCGCCGAGGCCTGGGAAGAGGTGTACTGGCTGATGGCCAACGCGCTGATCGCCATCGAGGCGCGGCTGTACGAGGAGAGCGGCACCCACGGCGAGCGCCGCCCCTACACCGTGGTGTCCCGCACCGCCGAGACCGCCGACGTGGCGACCTTCCTGCTGCACCCGGCCGACGGCGGCCCCGTCCCGGCGCACAAGCCCGGCCAGTACGTCTCGGTGCAGGTCGAACTCGCGGACGGCGCGCGGCAGATCCGCCAGTACAGCCTGTCCGGCCGGCCTGACGGCGGCCTGCAGATTTCCGTCAAGCGAGTCGCCGGCGACCCGGCCGGTGAGGTCTCCAACCACCTGCACCAGCACGTCGCCCAGGGCGACACCCTGTTGGTCAGCGCCCCGTTCGGCGACGTCCAGCTGGCCGACGAGGACCGCCCGGTGGTGCTGGCCTCGGCCGGCATCGGCTGCACCCCGATCATCGGGATGCTCAACCACCTCGCCGAGACCGGCACCACCCGCAAGGTGATCGCCGTCCACGGTGACCAGCAGGAGTCCAGCCACGCCTTCCGCGAGGACTTCGCGAGCCTGGTGGCGAAGCTGCCGAACGCCGAGGCGCACGTCTGGTACGAGCGTCCCGAGGGCGAGTGGCCCGCCGACCGTACCGGCCGGGTCGACCTGAGCGGCCTGGACGTACCCGCCGGCGCCGTCGCCTACCTGTGCGGCCCGCTGCCGTTCATGCGCTCCGTGCGCACCCAGCTGCTGGAGGCGGGCGTGCCCGCCGCCGAGATCCACTATGAGGTGTTCGGCCCCGACATGTGGCTCGGCCAGAACTGACCTGCCGGGTACGGGAGTTCCGGCCCCGGCGCGGTGAAGTCCGCGCCGGGGCCGGGCCCGTCGGTCACAGCGAGGCCGTGATCGCGTCCCACAGCGCGACCCTGGCCCGCAGCGCGGTGCGGACCGTCGCCGCGCACTCCTCCCAGCGCCCGGCGTCGTCGCCGCACAGGTCGATCAGCATCTGCATCGCCATCGGGGTGTGCTGCTCGCCGTCCACCTCGATGTGCCGGACCAGGTAGTCCTTGAAGACGCCCAACCGCCCTGCGGCGTCGTCGATCCGGACCACCTGCTGGAACATCTCCGGGATCAGGTCCTCCCGGCCGAACGCGAACGCCGCGGCCTGGCAGTGCACCGGCGCGTCCTCGATGATCCCGAACGTGACGGCCGTGAACTCGGCTGCCGCCTGCGGGATTTCGGCGAGCTTCGAGGCCTCCGCCACCGACCGGCCGGAACGGATCGCCGCCAGGAAGGCCTCGACCGGGGCGGTGTCGGCGCCCGACTTCGCCATGCCGTCCAGGTACAGCTCGAAGTGGCTGATGTAGCCCTCGCCGAGCTCGTCGCTCTCCTCGACCAGCACGATCTCGTTGATCAGCCGGCGGCTCGCGGTCGGACCGTCCGGCAGCCACGGCAGGGTCACACAAGTGAGCTTCTGCTGGAGGCACTTGAGCAGGGACATGAAGTCCCATACGGCGAACACATGGGTCTGCTGGAAGGTCCGCACCTTCTCCAGGCTGTCCAGCGCGAGGTACATCGGGTGGGAGACCACCTCGCGGCGGACCTCCTCGATCGACTCGCGCAGGGCGGTCAGGCCGGGGTGGCTGCGGTCCCAGTGGTAGCGGTCGCTCATGGCTGCTCTCCTCGGATGGTGTGGTGCGGTGCGGTGTGGTGCGCGTGGTGTGGTGCGTATGGTGTTGTGCGGCGGGGAGGGTGCGTGGGCATCGCGGGCGGAGGTGCGTGCGTCGGAAGGTCTCGGGGTGGCGAGCGGTCGGCGGGACCGGTGGGCTACTTCAGGACGGCGCGGATCGCATCGCGCAGCTGCTCGGCGTCCGGCTGCAACGCCCGGTCCAGAGCGTCAGCGGCACCCGCCGGCGCCCGGTTCATCGCCTTCGCTTACGACAGCAGGGTCACAGTGCCGCTCCCGACCGGGGCCACAGCCCGCTTGCGTACAGGTGGTCGCCTGCCGTCGCCGGATCAGGGTCCGCCGAGGCTAGCGCGAACTCGACTGCACTGGAAAGGAGTTGGACGACCTCCGCGTCGATCGCGGCAGCAGCGCCGGCCAACAGTGCCGCAGCGGTGGGGACGGGCGGGTCGCGTGCGCGCCAGGCCGCCACTTCCTGCGGGGTGCGGTAGGCGAGCCGGAAGAGGCGATCCATGGTGTGGTGCGCCTCGAACCGGTACTGGACGGCGTCGCAACCGGGTTGCTGTACAGGAATGGCTGACCCTGGCGGCCGGCGGCACCCTGCCCGCACCCATTGCACCCACTCCGGTCGAGGTTGCCGAGCAGGAGAGGTCCAGTTCCGATCGACCTGGACGCCGTCACCGACCTGCTGCGCACCGCACTCGGCGCCCGCGACGTCGAAGTGGACGTCCAGGACGGCGAGTTGACGGCGACGATCGACACCGGCGGGACGGTGCTCAGCCCCGGGCAGGCACACGCCGCCGTGATGGCCGCGCTGCCCGGGCACGACACCGCGATGGCACCGCACCGCTACGTACTGGGCGATGGCAGCGGCAGCGGACGGGAGTGACGCCCACATCGGTTGGACGCGGCGCACCCGGGTGGAGCAGTCTCCCCGTCACCCGGGCGCGTCGCACCCCGACGGCGCGGCAGGCCCCGCAAGGATGGGACGCACCACCCGTCGCGACCCACCTCAGCCGGAGCGCACCATGGAACTCTTCCCGCCCCTGCCCCTGGAGTCCTGGCGGGACACCAAGGAGACCCTGCACCGATTCGCCCAGATCATCGGCAAGATCCGGCTGGCCGGCAGCCCCCGCCGCAACCACTGGTGGAACGTGCCGTTCCATCTCACCGGACGCGGCATCACCACCCGCCCCACCGGCCCGACCCGCGGCGGCGACGCCTTCACCATCGACTTCGACTTCACCGACCACCGGCTGTACATCCGCACCCTCGACGGCGCCGAGGACTCCTTCCCGCTGACCGGCCGCTCCGTCGGCGACTTCTACCGCGACACCCTGCGCGCCCTCGTCCACCTCGACATCGACATCGTCCCCGACCACCCCTACCCGTACGACCTCCCCGACTCGCACCGCCCGTTCGCCGACGACGACGAACACCGCAGCTACGACCCGGCCGCCGTCACCACCTACTGGCACATCCTCAGCCAAGTCGCCCTGCTGCTGGAGGAGTACGCCACCGGCTACTCGGGCAAGACCAGCCCCGTCCACCACTTCTGGCACACCTTCGACCTCGCCGTCACCCGCTTCTCCGACCGCGAGATCGACCAGCCCGCCGCCGACCCCGTCACCCGCGAGGCCTACTCCCGCGAAGTCATCAGCGCCGGCTTCTGGTTCGGCGACGACAGTGTCCCCGAGCCGGCCTTCTACTGCTACACCGCCCCCGAACCCGCCGACCTCACCACCCGCCCCCTGCACCCCGCCGCCGCCTCCTGGACCACAAGCCGGGGCAGCCACCTCGCCCTGCTGAAGTACCAGGACGTCCGGACCACCGCCGACCCCTGGGCGACCGCCCTCGACTTCCTCGAATCGGCCTACCGGGCAGGCGCCGGCCTGGCCGGCTGGGGCCGCAAACGCGAATGCCCGGGCGGCGTCACCGACACCGTCCTGCGCACGGCGCCCCCGGCGTAGTCGGTACCGCTCAGTAGAAGTGCCGCAACCGGGGCCAGAGTTGGGACCACGGTGCGACCGGGCCCGAGCACAGCAGGACCGGGGCGTGCTGCTCCTCGTTGGCCAGGTCGTGGCCGTTGTCGACCCGGGCCACCTCATGGCAGTCGGTAAAGGCGCGTTCGACCTGTGGGTACGACGCGGGGTGGATCAGCAGGACGGGGCCGGTCGCGGAGTCCGGCGGCGGGCCCCAGTCGGCGAAGGACATGTGGCCCGAATACGGCGTGGGGAGACCGTTGTCGGCGCCGTACCGGGCCAGGGCGCCCGCCTCGCCGTAGTTGCTCGCGAACAGCACCGCCCGGCCCCGCTGCTCGGGCGGGATCGCCGCCCAGCCCGCGCCCACCGCCTCGGCCAGCTCCGGCCAGCCGACCTGCTCCGCCGACTCCTTGTACACCCAGGCCACGGCGGGGAGTTGATGCTCGGGAAGCACCGGCAAGGTGATCGCTGTGTTCACCGCCGCCGCCAGCAGCAGCACCCCCACCAACCGCGCCCGGCGGCGCGGCACCGGCCAGGTCCGGTCCACCACCGGCTGGCACCCGGCCGCCAGCACCAGCAGCAGCGGCGGCAGCGCGTAGTACGGCTTGCCGCCGAGCAGCAGCACCAGCGCGCACAGCCCCAGGTAGCCGAACGCCAACGGCCGTGCCCAGCGCAGCTCGGGACCGTGCCGCAGACGGCGCAGGCCGCCCAGCCACACCGGCACCAACACCGGTGACAGATACAGAAGTTGCATCGGCACGAAGGTCAGCCGGTTGGTCAGGCCGTCCTGGTCGCTGATGCCCGAGGCCACCGTCACCTGCGGCCAGCCGTGCCGGGCCTGCCAGTACAGGTTCGGCGCGGCCACCAGCACCGCCAGCAGCACGCCCAGCGGCAGCCAACGCCCCTGCAGGACCTGCCGGTTGCCCGTGAACCGGACGGCCGGGAGCAGCGCCGCCGCGAGCAGCAGCGCCAGGTCCTTGTTCAGCAGCGCGACACCCACTGCCGCGCCGATCGGCAGCCACCAGCGGCGGTCACCGGTGCGCAGCAGCCGCAGCACCAGCACGCCGATCCCCATCCAGGCGAACAGGTCGAAGCTCGCCGTGGACAGCATGTGGCCCAGCGCCAGCACCATCGCCGACACCGCCGCGCCCGCCGCCGCCAGCAGCTGACCGCCCTGGCGCGCCCCCAACTCCCGTGCGGCCAGCGCCGTCAGGACGATCGTGGCGGCGGCGAGCAGCACCGCGACCACCCGCAGCCCCGCCGGGCTCTCGCCGAACAGCGCCGTGGAAAGCCGGGCCAACAGCGGTGTCAGCGGCGGCTGATCGACATAGCCCCACGCCAAGTGCCGCCCGGCGGACAGGAAGTAGAGCTCGTCCCGGTGGAAGCCGTACCGCCCCACCAGCAACAGTTCGAGCACTGCGACCCCCGCCGCGACGCCGAGCACCGGCTTGAGCGCGAACCGCGACAGCCCGACGGGCATGGCAGCGGCAGTGGATCCATCCCCCCGAAGGTCCATGGGGGGAGTGTGGCAGAAACGGCGGGCCGCGCCACCAGGTGGACGGCAAGATATCTCCGCCGGGCCGTCCGGTCGAGGGCCGGGGGCGATTGTTCGGCAGTGGCCCCACGGTTAGGCTCGGGCGCTGTGAACGGCACCCCGCACCCCAGTGACCTGCCCCTCTCGTCCGCCGCGAACCCCGACCGGCCCGGTGTCGAAGGCCTCGGCCACCCCGGTGCCACGGAGCCGGCCGCAGACCTGGCCGCGCTTGCCGGGCTGGCCACCGAGACCCGGCGGCCCGAGCACGCGGGCATCGACCTGCTGCCGACCCTGGAGATCGCCCGGCTGATGAACGCCGAGGACCGCACCGTCCCGGACGCGGTCGCCGCCGAACTGCCCGCGATCGCCGCCGCCATCGACGCGATCGCCGAACGGATGGGCCGTGGCGGCCGGTTGATCCACGCCGGCGCCGGAACCGCAGGCCGGCTCGGCGTGCTCGACGCCGCCGAATGCCCGCCCACCTTCAACACCGCGCCCGGCGAGATCGTCGCCCTGATCGCCGGCGGACCCGCCGCCTTCACCGCCGCCGTCGAGAACGCGGAGGACGACCGCGCCGCCGCCGTCGCCGACCTCGACGCCCTGCGGCTCACCACCGCCGACACCGTGGTCGGCATCTCCGCCTCCGGCCGCACCCCCTACGCCGTCGCCGCCGTCGAGCACGCCCGCGCCCTCGGCGCGCTCACCGTCGGCCTCTCCGGCAACCGTGAGTCCGCTCTCGCCGTCGCCGCCGAACACGGCATCGAGGTCGTCACCGGGCCCGAACTGCTCACCGGATCAACCCGGTTGAAGGCCGGAACGGCGCAGAAGCTGGTGCTCAACATGATCTCGACGATCACCATGATCCGGCTCGGCAAGACCTACGGAAACCTGATGGTCGACCTCCGCGCGACCAACGAGAAACTCCGCGACCGCAGCCGCCGCATCGTCGCCCTCGCCACCGACGCCGAACCGGCCGCCGCCACCGCCGCACTCGACGCCACCGGCGGCAAGGTCAAGGACGCCATTCTGCTGCTGCTCGCCGACCTCGACGCCGGCACCGCGGCCGCTCTGCTCACCGAGCACGGCGGACGCCTGCGCGAGGCCGTACAGGCCGCCCTGAAGAACTGACCAACCCACAGGCCGCGCCTCAGAGTTGCTGCTCGGCCCAGATGGTCTTGCCGCGCGGCGTGTGCCGGGTCCCCCAGTTCTGGCACAGCTGCGCCACCAGCAGCAGGCCCCGGCCGCCCTCGTCGAAGGTGCGCGCCCGGCGCAGATGCGGGGCCGTGCTGCTGCCGTCCGACACCTCGCAGATCAGCGTCCCGCCGTCCCGGATCAACCGGAGACCGATCGGCGACTGACCGTAGCGGACCGCGTTGGTGACCAGCTCGCTGACCACCAACTCGGTGATGAACGCGGCCTCTTCGAGCCCCCACTCGGCGAGCGTCGTCGCGGTCAGCTTGCGGGCCCGGGCCACCTCCGACGGGTCGTGCCGCAACTCCCAGCCGGCGACGTCCTGTTCATGCAGCGCCCGGGTGCGGGCCAGCAGCAGCGCCACGTCGTCGCTGGGCGCGGCCGAGCCCAGCGTCGCGTTCAACACCCGGTCGCACAGCACCTCCAGCGAGTCCGCGGGCTCGGCGAGCGCTGACGCCAGCCCGTCCAGGCCCAGCGCCGGATCGCCGCGCAACTCCGAGGCCCGCAGCAGGCCGTCCGTGTACAGCGCCAGTACGCTGCCCTCCGGGACGGGCAACTCCATTGCCTCGAACGGCATTCCGCCCAGACCGAGCGGCGGGCCCGGCGGCAGCTCCGGGAACGTCACCGTGCCGTCCGGGCCGACCAGTACCGGACCGGGGTGACCCGCCCGGGCCATCGTGGCGGTCCGCGCCACCGGGTCGTACACCGCGTACAGGCAGGTCGCGCCCACGCTGCCGCCCGCCCAGGTCGTGGCGCTGTCCGGCACCTCCTCCAGATCCACCCGAAGCACCAAGTCGTCCAGGTGGGTGAGGAGTTCGTCCGGTGGCATGTCGATGTCGGCCAGCGTCCGCACCGCCGTCCGCAGCCGGCCCATCGCCGCCGACGCGGGCACCCCGTGCCCCACCACGTCACCCACCACCAGCGCCACCCGGGCACCCGACAGCGCGATCACGTCGAACCAGTCGCCGCCCACCCCGTCCCGGTCGTTCACCGGCAGATAGCGGAAGGCCACCTCCACCGCCGCCTGCCGGGGCGTCCGGGCCGGCAGCAGCGACCGCTGCAACGCCAGTGCGGTGTCCCGCTGTTGGGTGTACTGCCGGGCATTGTCCACGGACAGCGCCGCCCGCGCCGTCAACTCCGTGGCCAGCACCAGATCGTCGTCGTCGAACGCCTCCGGCGAACGGTGCCGCAGGAAGATCGCCACGCCCAGCGTCACGCCGCGTGCCGTCAGCGGCACCAGCAACGAGGAATGAATCCCGAACTCCGCCGCGGACCTCTGCCGCCGCGGCTCCTGCTGCATCCACCCCTGAAGCCGCTGATCCCGCATGTCCGTCCGCACCGGCCGGCCCGAGGCCAGTACTTGCGCCATCGGCGACTCCGGAAGGATCGCATCGCGCGCCCCGGTGGCCACCGCCGACTCCGGGCAGCCCGGCAGCACCGACTGCTGCGCCACCCGGTAGAAGACCAGGCCCGCGTTGGACGACGGACCGCCGCGGAACACCGGCTCCAGCAGGTCCACGCCGACGAAATCCGCGAAGTCCTCCGTCCCGACATCCGCCAACTCCTGTGCGGTGCGCTGCACTTCGAGGGTCGAACCGATCCGCAGGCCGGCCGCGCCGAGCAGCGCCAGCCGGCGCCGGGCCAGATCCTCCGGTCGGGTCGGCCGGTCGGACACCTCGGCGATCGCCACCGGCGGCTCCCCTCCCAGTGGCTGCAAGGGCAGCGCGGACAGCACCCAGCTCTGCTCGCCGTCCGCCGTCCGCACCGGGACGATCGCCAGCTCCACCGCCACCGGATCGCGCTCCGAACGCTTCAACCGGACCATGCCGGTGAACGGCTCGCGCCGAACCACCGCGCGCAGCACGGCGATCGGCGCGTCACCGGCCAGCAGATCGAACGCGGAACGCCCCAGTACCCGGGCCGACGAGAACCCCGACATGCGCTCAGCGGCCGCCGACCACCCCGTGATCGAGCCGTCGCCGTTCACCGTCGCAGTAGCCGCACGGCCCGGTACCCGTGTCGCCATGTCCGCACATTCCCCTTCGGAGCAGCAACCCCCAGGCCATGCCTTCAGCATCGCCCCGCGACGCAGACGCCTCAAACCGCCACGCCGAGCCGCCGCCGGGGTCGCGTGCGGTTGCGCGAGGCGGCGGGCGGTGGTATCGAGGCCGCACGCGGTGGTAGCGACCTCGCGGGCGGTGGGTAGGGACGTCGCGGGTGGTGGGTAGCGACCTCGCGGGGAGTGGGTAGCTACGTCGCGGGCCAGGTGCGCGGCGACGATCGGACGATGTGATCAGCGGATCGCGCGGATGTGTGGACCAGGTACGCTGCCGCGCATGAACGGCGGTGGCGGGAGCGAACGGGAGGCCGAGGTACTGGCAGCCCTCGCAGAGCTGGACCGGATCGAACGCGAGCGGACCCATCGGATCGGGCTGCTGGACGCCCGGCACACGCTCCGGGCCGTCGCCGAGCGGGCCCGCATCGAGCACGGCTTCGAACTCGGCCTCGGCGGGCTGGTGGAGGGCCGGGACCTGGTGCTGCGGGCCTGGTCGGGGACCCTTCGGACCACCCTGCACGAGCTGCGGATCCCGCTCGGACTCGGCCTCGGCGGGCGGGTGGTGGCCCTCGGCAACGCCGTGGTGGTCCGCGACTACTACCGCTCCAGCCGGATCACCCACGACTTCGACCAGCAGGTCGGCAGCGAAGCCGTCACCGGCATGGTCGGCCTCCCGATCGGCACCGGCCCCGCGCGCGGCGTCCTCTACGGCGCCATCCGCGGCAGCGGAGAGATCGGCGACAGCGCGATCGACGGCCTGACCCGACTCGCCCACCTCGCCACCCTCGCCGTGGACGTCGCCGACGGAGCCGCCACCCTCGCCGACGCCGCCGTCACCGGCGAACGCCGCCGAATCGCCGCCGAACTGCACGACGGCCTCGGCGCGATGCTGTTCGGCATCGGCAGCTCCGTCCGCGACCTGCGCGCCGACACCACCCAGCACCCCGAACTCGCCGACCGCCTGCGCCGCCTCGAACGCGAACTCGGCGACGCCGCCGCCACCCTGCGCGCCTCCGTCGCCCGCCTGCACCACGATCGGCCCGCCGCCCCCGACGGCACCAGGTCCGACGGCGCCGGGCCTGACGGCGACCGGCTCGCAGCGGACCTCGCCGAGACACTCCGCGACTTCGAACGACGCACCGGCATCCCCGCCACGTTCGTCCCCATCGGACCCGCCCCGCGCCTGGACGCCGAACGCGCCGCCCTGCTGCGCCGCACCGTCGCCGAGGGCCTGCTGAACGTCGAGAAACACGCCCGGGCCGACTCGGTCGCCGTCACACTCACCCACGACCGGCACCGCCTCGGCCTCGCCGTCATCGACGACGGACCGGGTCCGGATCCGCACGGTGACCCCAACGGGAAACCGCTTTCCCGTTGGAATCCGGGCCCGCTCGCACCCGCACCCGCACTCGCATGCGGACCCGGAACCGCCACCGGCGCCGGCCTGCCCGCCCTGCGCGCCCGGTACGAACGCCTCGGCGGCACCCTCCACCTGCACAGCGACGAGGACGGCACCACCCTGCGCGGCGAACTCCCGCTCCCCGCCCAGCCGTCCCCGTCACACCCCGTGCCACCGCCCCCGTGCCCGAATCAAGCCCCCGCCGCGCCGCCCGCCCCGGCCTGATCGGACGCCGCGCCGCCCGCCCCGGCCTGATCGGACGCCGCGCCGCCCGCCCCGGCCTGATCGGACGCCGCGCCGGCCGCCCCGCTCAGAGCAGCTGCTCCTGCTGGGCCCGGCGGATCGCCTCCACCCGGTTGCGGGCGCCGAGCTTGTGCATCGCCGTCTGCAGGTACGTCTTCACGGTGTTCCGGGTCAGCCCGAGCTCCTCCGCAATCTCCGGGTTGGTCCGGCCGGTCGCGGCCGACCGGATCACCTCGTACTCGCGCCGGCTGAGCGACAACCGGAACAGCCGCGCCTGCAACTGGGCCGGGGCCGAACCGTTCAGCCGCGGGTCGAGCACCCGCCGTCCCGCCGCAGCCAGCCGCAGCTGGGCGACCAGGTCGGTGTCCGTGACGTCCTTCAGCAGGCAGCCGTGCGCACCCGCCGCGAGCGCCGCGGAAAGCGCATTCTGGTCCTCGAACGCGGTGAACAGCACCACCCGCGCATCCGGCGCGGCCGCCCGCAGCAGCGGCACGGTCCGCGAACCCGGCAGGTCCGGTAGCCGCAGATCCAGCAGCACCACGTCCGGACGGAGCGTCGCGGCCAGCGCCACGCCCTCGCGCGCGGTCCGGGCCGAACCGACCACGGACACGTCCTCGGCCCGCCGAATCAGCGCAGACACGCCGTCGCACACCACTGGATGGTCGTCGACCACCAGGACCCGTACCGTACGACCAGTGGAGCCATCCGCCATCCGAGCGAACTCTCCTCTCCAGGTGGGGGGACCGCAGGCCCACGGCCAGCGGAAATATTGGGTGCGACGGTAACTGAACACAGAGGGGTCAGGCCATGGGCTCAGCCGAGAACGTCCAGAACAATGAGCAGCCGCCGTCCCGGCCGGGCGACGGTGCGACCACCGGCGCGGACTCCCGGGCCGGGGCGCGGCTCGACCGCGCGGCGTCGGTGGCCAACTTCCGGGCCGCCCGCGAGGTGCTGTGGCAGCACGCCACCGACTACGACACCGCGTACCGCACCTTCCAGTGGCCCGAGTTGGGCGAGTTCAACTGGGCGCTGGACCACTTCGACCCGATGGCACGCGGCAACGACCGTCCCGCGCTGTGGGTGGTCGAGGCGGACGGCAGCGAGCGCATCCACAGCTTCGACCAGCTCGCCCGCCGCTCCGACCAGGTCGCCAACCACCTGCGCGCGCTCGGCCTCGGGCGCGGCGACCGGGTGCTGGTGATGCTCGGCAACGTCAGCGAGCTGTGGGAGGTGATGCTCGGTGCGATCAAGCTCGGTGTGGTGCTGATCCCCGCCACCCTGCTGCTGTCCGCCGAGGACCTCGCCGACCGCCTGGAACGCGGCGAGGTGCGTGCCGTGATCGCCGCCGCCGAGGTCACCGACCGCTTCGCCGATCTCCCCGGCGCCCCGCTGCGGATCGCCGTCGGCGCACCGACCCCCGAGGGCTGGCACGACTACGCGGAAGTCGACACCGCCGCCGAGGAGTTCACCCCCGAGGGCGTCACGCTCGCGGACGACCCGCTGCTGCTGTACTTCACCTCCGGCACCACCTCGAAGCCGAAGCTGGTCGAGCACACCCACGCCTCGTACCCGGTCGGCCACCTGTCCACCATGTACTGGATCGGGCTGCGCCGCGGCGACGTCCACCTCAACATCTCCTCGCCGGGCTGGGCCAAGCACGCCTGGAGCAACCTGTTCGCGCCGTGGAACGCCGAGGCCACGGTCCTGGTCTTCAACTACGGCCGGTTCGACGCCCAGCAGTTGCTGGAGGTGATCGCCCGCTGCCGGGTCACCACGCTGTGCGCCCCGCCCACCGTCTGGCGGATGCTGATCCAGGCCGACCTGGGCGCGCACCGCACCGATCTGCGCGAACTCGTCGGGGCCGGCGAGCCGTTGAACCCCGAGGTGATCGAACAGGTGCGGGCCGCCTGGGGATTGACCATCCGGGACGGCTTCGGCCAGACCGAGACCACCTGCCAGATCGGCAACAGCCCCGGCCAGCCCGTCCGCCCCGGTTCGATGGGGCGGCCGCTGCCCGGCTACCATGTCGCCCTCCTCGATCCGGACGGAAAGCCCGGCAGCGAAGGCGAGTTGAGCCTCGACCTGGCCCACCGCCCGCTCGGCCTGATGCGCGGCTACCGCGGCGACCCCGAGCGCACCGCCGACGCCATGCGCGACGGCCACTACCGCACCGGCGACGTCGCCGCGCAGGACGCCGACGGATACATCACGTACGTGGGCCGCGCCGACGACGTGTTCAAGGCCAGCGACTACCGGATCTCCCCGTTCGAGCTGGAGAGCGTCCTGATCGAACACCCCGCCGTCGCCGAGGCCGCCGTGGTCCCCTCGCCCGACCCGCTGCGCCTGGCCGTCCCCAAGGCGTACGTGGTGCTGGTCGACGGCCGCACCCCCAGCCCCGAACTCGCCCGCGATATTTTCGCGTTCACCCGGGAGAAGCTCAGCGCCTACAAGCGCATCCGCCGCCTCGAGTTCGCCGACCTGCCGAAGACCATCTCCGGCAAGATCCGCCGCGTCGAACTGCGTACCCACGAGGCCGACCGCACCGAGAACCGCAACCCGAACGAGTACTGGGACAGCGACTTCCCGGAACTCCGCCAGGGCTGAGCGCGCCCGCCGCACCGAACGGGAAACCGCTTTCCGTACGCCCGCGCCGACTTGGCGGCAGGGATGAACGGAAAGCGGTTTCCCGTTCTGTGGAGCGGCTGCGGAAAGCGCTTGCCAGTCGCCGGATGCGGAAAGCGCTTGCCGGTCGCCGGGTGCGGTCCCATAGGATCTCCTACACCTCCCGGGCGTAGCGCAGAGGCAGACGCATCGCTATCCGCATGGCGGGTCACGCCGGTTCGAATCCGGCCCCCGGGAGGCTCGGGCGACGGGCCCGTGGCGCATTGGCAGACGCGCCGTCCAGCCAAGGCGGAACACGCCGCCTCGATTCCGGCCGGGCCCGACCCCGCTGACGCACCGCCACCCGGAGGACCTGATGGGCGCGCCCGAGCTGAACGAGACAGACGGCCCGGGCGGGATTCAGGGCTCCGATGGCGCGGTCCAAAGCCTCACGGATGCCGAACTCGCAGCCTTCGACCGCACCATCGGGCAGCTGCGCACCCTCCCCGCCGACCATCCACTGCGACTGCGCGCCGAACGCGTCGCCGAGTCCTTCGTCCGTGACGGCCGCCAGCGGCGCCGCCGCGAGCGCCGCACCGAAGCCACCCTCGCCGACGCCGAACTGACCGCCGCCACCGCCACCGGCGGCACCGACCGCCGCGAGGACGCCCCGCTCCCCAGCCCGTCCGGCCACACCCCGATCGGCGAACTCCGGCGCCACCGGCGCTGCTACGTCTGCAAGCGCACCTACCGCCAACTCGACGGTTTTTACCACCGCCTGTGCCCCGACTGCGCCGCCGACCACACCACCTGGCGCGCCCTCAGCACCGACCTCACCGGCCGACGCGCGCTGCTCACCGGCGCCCGCGTCAAGATCGGCTTCCAGCTGGCGCTGATGATGCTCCGCGACGGCGCCGAGCTGACCGTCACCAGCCGCTTCCCGCACGACACGCTGCGCCGCTTCGCCGCCGCCGAGGGCAGCGAACGGTGGCTGGACCGCCTGCGGATCGTCGGCATCGACCTGCGCGACCCGCGCCAGGTCCTCGGCCTGTGCGAGCAACTGCGCGCCGAGGGACGGCCGTTGGACATCCTGGTGAACAACGCGGCACAGACCGTGCGCCGCCCGCCCGAGGCGTACGCCCAGCTCGCCGCCGGCGAACACGGTCCCGCCCCCGCGCAGGTCACCCACGCGCCCGGCTTCCGCCCGATGCCCACCCTGGCCACCGCTTGGCCCGCCGTCGAACTCGCCGCGCCGGCGCGGGAGTTGACGACGCCGGACGTGACACCGGCGCTGCCGCTCCCCGCCCCGGTGGACGAGGCCGGCCTGCTGCCCGACCGCGCCCCGCAGAACTCCTGGTCGGCGACGCTCGGCGGACTCGACCCGGCGGAGGTGCTGGAGACCCAACTGGTCAACGCACTCGCCCCCGCACTGCTCTGCGACCGACTGCTGCCCCTGCTGGAAGCGTCACCGCACCGGTCCAGGTACATCGTCAACGTGACAGCGGTGGAAGGCCGGTTCGCGGTCCGGAACAAGATGCCGGGCCACCCGCACACCAACATGGCCAAGGCCGCCCTCAACATGCTCACCCGCACCAGCGCCGCCGAACTCGCCGAGCGCGGCATCCACATGTGCGCCGTGGACACCGGCTGGATCACCGACGAGAACCCGGCCCCCAAGAAGTCCCGGATGGCCGGAGCCGGTTTCCGCACCCCGCTCGACATCGTGGACGGCGCGGCCCGGATCTACGACCCGATCGTGCGCGGCGAGGCCGGTGAGCCCTGCGTCGGCGTCTTCCTGAAGGACTATCAAGTCGCGGAGTGGTGACGGACACCAGGACCGTCCGAACCACGGCCCTTCCGGGTGCCCTGGCGGATCCATGAGCGGTCGACGGCCTGTCTGATGAAGGGGCCGACAAGCATGGACAGCATCCACAGCGCTCCGGTGGCCGGCGAGTAGAGGTAGTGCCGCCACCAGTGGGGGAGCACGCTGGGGAAGGCCCAGAGAGCGGTCAGCGGCCACGGGAGTAGAACCTGGCGCCGGTGCTGCCGCGCATCGCGAGGAGCAGGAACGGCTGGCGGCCTCGCTCGCGGCCAACCTCGGGCTGCTGTACCTGTTCGCCGCGTCCGCACCGACCACGCCGAGCCCCACCCTGGCGGTTCCGGACGCCACCGACCCGAAGGCCTACCACTGCGCCGACGACGCCATCAACCTCGACCAGGTGCCGGTGCTCCTGCCACAGGACGTCACCATCAACGGCCGGGTGCAGCCCGCCGGAACGGCGCTCGGGACGGTCAGTCTGCGCTTCTCGGTCCACTGCGCGGGGGCGTGGGCGCGGTACGACCCCGCCGAGTACGTGTTCGGCGATCCGGGCCAGGGCTCGGTGTCCACCACCACGCTGCGCACGGCCGATTCCACCTCCAGCACGTTCCACCTCGGCCACATCGACCAGAGCTACTCCGACCTGCTACTGACCGGCCTGGGCTGCATCGAGGCACACGCCAGTGTGGTGGTGGCGAACGGCGGCGTGACGGCCAACGGCAGCACCAAGTGCCTCCCCAAGAGCTGATGGATCAAAAAAGCAGGACCGCCCCGAAAGGCGGCCCCGCAAAGGACGGCAAGGCCCCACAGGAAACGTCAAGGCCCGCAAAAGACGTCAACCAGCCTTCACCGCGCCGACATCCGCAGCGCCCCGTCCATCCGGATCGTCTCGCCGTTGAGGTAGTCGTGGTCGGCGACCATGGCCACCAGCCGGGCGTACTCCTCGGGGTGGGCGAGCCGCTGCGGGAAGGTGACGGTGGCGGCCAGGCCGGCCCGGATCTCGTCGGAGAAGCTCGCCATCATCGGGGTGTCGACGATGCCGGGCGCGATGGTGACGACCCGGATGCCGAACTGGGCGAGGTCGCGGGCGGCGGTGATGGTCATCCCGGCGACGCCGGCCTTGGACGCGGCGTACGCGATCTGGCCGATCTGGCCCTCGAACGCCGCGATGGAGGCGGTGTTGACGACCAGGCCGCGCTGGCCTGCCTCGTCCGGCTCCAGGGCGGACATCGCCTCGGCGGCGAGCCGCATCACGTTGAAGGTGCCGATCAGGTTGACGTTCAGCACGGTGCGGAACAGGTCCAGGTCGTGCGGGCCGCGGCGGCCGACGATCCGGGCGGACGGGGCGATGCCCGCGCAGTTGACGGCCAGGCGCAGCGGGTGGCCGTCGAAGGCGATCCGGGCGAGCGCGTCGCGCACCGGCTGTTCCTCGGTGACGTCCGCGCCGAGCAGGGTGACGCCCTCGGGCGGGGTCGGGGCGGACTCGACGGCCTTGGGCAGGTCCAGGCCGTAGACGTGGGCGCCGAGGCCCGCCAGGTGGGCGGCGGTGGCGGCGCCGAGGCCGGAGGCGGCACCCGTGACCAGGGCGGCGGTACCGGTGAGCTGCATGCTGGAAAGCCCTTTCCGAGTGGCGTTCGGGGCCGGTGGGTGAGCAGCGGCCCCGAACGGGTGGTGACGAACCGACAGGGGGGTCGGGTCAGCGCGCGAACTGGCGGCTGATGACCAGGCGCTGGATCTGGTTGGTGCCCTCGAAGATCTGCATGATCTTCGCCTCGCGCATGTACCGCTCGACCGGGAAGTCCCGGGTGTAGCCGTAGCCGCCGAGCACCTGCACCGCGTCGGTGGTCACCTTCATCGCGGCGTCGGTGGCGATCAGCTTGGCCACGCTGGCCTGCCGGCTGAACGGGCGGCCGAGGTCGCGGCGGCGGGCCGCGTCCAGGTAGGTGGCGCGGGCGGAGTCCACGGCGGCGGCCATGTCGGCGAGCAGGAAGCCCAGGCCCTGGTGGTCGACGATCCTGCGGCCGAAGGTGGTGCGCTCGTTGGCGTACGCGACGGCGGTGTCCAGCGCGGCCTGGGCGAGGCCGGTGGCGCAGGCGGCGATGCCGAGCCGGCCCGAGTCGAGGGCGGAGAACGCGATGGACAGGCCCTGCCCCTCGGCGCCGATCAGGCGCTCCGGCCCGAGCAGCGCGCCGTCCCAGTAGGCGGCCGTGGTCGGCACGCCGTTGAGGCCCATCTTCTCCTCCGGCGCGCCGAAGGTCAGGCCCTCGGTCTGGCCGGGCGCCAGGAAGCAGGAGATGCCGTGCGCCCCGGGCGCGGTGCGGGCGAACAGGGCGTAGAAGTCGGCCTTGCCGCCGTGGGTGATCCACGCCTTGGTGCCCGTCACCCGGTACCCGCCCTCGACGGGTTCGGCCTTGCAGGTCAGCGCGGCCGCGTCGGAGCCGGCCTGCGGCTCGGACAGGCTGTAGCCGCCGATCAGTTCGCCGGCCAGCATCTGCGGAAGCCACTGCTCCTTCTGCTCCGGCGTGCCGAACGCGTTCAGCGGGTGGCAGGCCAGGGTGTGCACGCTGGTGGCGACCGCGACGGCCGCCCAGCGCGACGCCAGCTCCTCCAGCACCTGGAGGTACACCTCGTACGGCTGCCCGCCGCCGCCGAACTCCTCCGAGTACGGCAGGCCGAGCAGACCGGCCTGGCCCATCAGCGCGAACAGGCCCTCCGGGTACAGCTCCTGCTTCTCGTGGGACTCGACCTTCGGGGCGAGTTCCTTGTCGGCGAGATCACGGGTCAGCGCGATCAGGTCGGCGGCTTCCTCGGTGGGAAGCAGGCGATCCACGGCCATGTTCCGGCTCCAAGCGGTACGCAAAGCGGTACGTCAGTACCGGTGAGCGTAGCGCAGGAGGGCCCGCTGCGGGGGACCAGGGAGCGGTGAACAGGGAAAAGTCCGGGAAAGAACGGGGAAAAGCAGGGGCGCGTGGGAGGCGCGGGGGAGTGCGGAGCGGGGCCGGGGTGCGCCGGGCGGGCGGATCGGCGGCCGAGCAGAGGCCGACTGTCATACTGGCCGGGTGATCGACAGCGCCGCCGCACCCCAGCCCAGCGGACGGGGCGCCGCCCGCCGCAGCGCCCTCTTCGAGGAACTCGTCGCACTCTTCGTCGCCGAGGGCTTCGCCCAGTTCACGCTGGACGACCTCGCCGCCCGGCTGCACTGTTCGAAGCGCACGCTGTACGGGCTGGCCGGTTCCAAGGAGCAACTGGTCCGAGCAGCTGTCGTGCACTTCTTCCGGAGCGCCACCGCCCGGGTGGAGGCCGCGCTGGCCGCCGAGACCGACCCGGCCGCCCGACTGGCCGCCTACCTGCGCACCGTCTCCGCCGAACTCGCCCCCGGCTCGGCCCGGTTCTTCGACGACCTGGCGGCCTTCGAACCCGCCGCCGAGGTGTACGGCCGCAACACCCGCGCCGCCGCCCGGCAGATCCAGCGGCTGATCGACGACGGGGTCGCGGCAGGCGCCTTCCGCGAGACCCACGTGGCGTTCGCGGCGGACGTCATCAGCTCGGTGATGGTCCGCATCCAGCAACGCCAGGTCGCCGAGGCCACCGGCCTTGCCGACGCCGAGGCGTACGGGCACCTGGCCGAGCTGCTCCTGCACGGCCTGCTGCGCTGAGCGCCCCGCTCAACTCCCGTGCGGCGAGCCGGACTCGACCTCGGGTTCGCAGACCGGACAACGCCTGCCCTCCCGGACCTTGCCGCACTCCTCACAGACCAGATTCAGCCGGCAGGCGGGCTCGCCGCCCTCGCTCTCGACGCGTTCCCTGGGGTCCATGGCATCCAGTGTGCCGCCACCGGGCGGGCGGCCACGGCGGGCGGGACAGCGAACGGGCGGCGGCAGGCGGCCACGGCGGGCGGGCGACGGCGGGCGGGCGACGGAGGGCCGACGGACGACCGAGGACGGCGGGAAAATCCGCGCCGGGCAAGGGTGTTGATCGCTATCTTGTGCGCATGATCGACAAAGAACTCGTCGTTCCACCTCCCACGGTGCACCTGGCCCGGCGCGGAAAGGTCTGGCGCTCGCTGGCAGGCTCCGCGGCCGTCTTCGTGGTGGCCGCACTGGTCGTCGCAGCGCGCCTGACCCCGGTCCTGATGCTCTTCGGGGTGATCGCCCTTCCGGTCTCCGGGCTGTTTGTCGTGATCGGGCTGAACGTCCTGATCCGGCGGACTCCCCAACTGGTGCTGGATTCCGACGGGTTGCATGTTCCCCAGCTCGGACGGATCCATTGGGACGAGATCGCGGGAGTGCGGCCCTCGACGGCCGGCCCGCACGAGGTGATCCTGCTGACCGGCCACCCTGGCGCGCCCTTCCCGCCCAGGCCCCCGCTGCTCGGACGCCTGGCCGCCCGCACCAACCGCCGGACGGGCGCCCGCGAGGCGATCTTCACGGTCGCCGCCCTGCCGATGGACGCGAAGGCGCTCATCGCGGACATGCGCCGGTACCACCCCGGCCTGACGATCCTGCCGTCCGAGGACTGACCTCGCCGGGCCGCTGGGCGTGCTGCGGGGATTGCCAAATATGAAGCGGAAAACCCTCGTCGCCCAAAGGCCCGGCCGCTAGCTTGTGCGCGTGATCAACGACGCATCGGCGGTCCTGCCACCCACCGTCTACCGCTACCCGCGCGCCAAGCCGCTGGGCGTGCTGCTGGTCAGCGCGCTGTTCGTCGCGGTGGGCGTGCTGATGGTGATGACGGGCGACGCAGTGATGCCCGGCGTGGCCGGCATCCTGTTCTTCGGGCTCGGCGGCGCGGCGGTGCTGAACCAATGGATCCAGTGGGGCCCCGAACTGGTGCTGGACGCCGACGGGTTGGAGAGCCGCCAGCTGGGCCGCATCCACTGGGCGGAGATCCGGACGGTGCGGTGCAGAGTCGCGGGCAACATGTGGATGGTCGAACTGACGGGCCACCCCGGCGCGCCCTTCCCGCCCCGGCCGTCGAAGTTCGGTGCCTGGATCACCCGCGCCAACCGCAAGGCGGAGTCCGGCACGGCCTACATCCAGGCCGACGCCCTGCCCGTCAACGTGGCTACGGTCGTCGGCCGGATGCGCCTGTACCACCCCGCGTTGATGGTCCTCCCGCTCGCCGAGAGGACGGTCGAGACCGCGCTGCGCAACGCCATCTGCCGCCTGCGCAGCCGCCTGCGCAGCCGCCCCGAGGGCCGCCCCGAGGAACGCCCCGAACCCGCAGCCGAGCACAGAGCGTCGTCCGAGCCGGTTGCCCCCGAGCCGGTTGCCCCCGAGCCGGTCGCCCCTGACCGGCCGATCACGACCTTCCCGCCCGAACTTCCCTACGCCGACCGGCTGATCGCCGCCTTCCCGCCCGAACTCGCCGACGACGCCCGCGCGATGCTGGCCGTCATGCCGCCCGCCGGCCACACGACCGACCGCGGGTTCACCGTCCTGGTGAACGGCCGGCGGGTGGTCGTCCCCGTCCGGATCTACCACGACGAGCCGTCCGCCGAAGCAGCGGCCGCACTGACGCGACGTCAGCGGCAACTGCTGCACTGCCTCTACACCCGGCACCACAACGGCCGGATCCGCCAGCGCCACCTGGAACGGATCGTCGCTTCGACCGACCCGTGGGTCGTCCCGTTCGTCCTCCAACTGGCAAGCGAGTACGTGCTGGTGATCCTGTGCCTGATCCACGGGAAACTCGCCGGACTCGCTGCGCCCGGCACCGAAGGCCGCCGCGCCTACGGGCGGTTCGTCGCCGACAACCCGGCCTACTTCGCCCTCACCGGGCAGCGCGTGCTGAGCTACTGGAACTGTTATCACCGCGAGGAGTACCCGGACTTCCGGAGCTACCCGGGCAGCGCCCTCCTCGACCTCCTCCGAGCCGCAGCCGCCGACGCGACCCCCGCCCCCGACGCCGCAGCCGCCCCCGCAGCTGCCGCCGAGGAGCCGCCCGCAGGTCAGCCCTGAGCGTCAACGAGGCGGCAGGCAACCGCCGTTACCCAATCTTGATCTCCGTGGCGCGACGAACGGCCCGGGTGCGGCGTGTATCCAGAACGTTGACGAACACTTTTCCATCCGGGGGACCACATGACCGAGGGGCTCGGCTTCGACGAGTTCGCGGCCAGTCGGGCACGCCGCCTGTTCCAGCTCGCGTACCTGATGTGCGGGGACTGGCACCAGGCACAGGACCTCGTGCAGACCGCGCTGTCGAAGATGTACCCGGTCTGGGGCCGGCTGCGGCGGGCCGACGCGGACGCCGGAGTCGACGCGTACGCCCGGAAGGTGGTGCTGCGCTGCTACCTGTCGCACCGTCGGCTGCGGCGCTCCAGTGAACTCGCCGTCGCCGAATTCCCCGAGGAGCCGGTGGTCGGCGCCCACGAGGGGAGCTCCGCCGCCCTGCGGATCACCCTGATGGCCGCTCTGCGTCAACTGCCGCCCAGGAACCGGGCCGCCGTGGTCCTCCGGTACCTGGAGGACTACAGCCTGGAGCAGACGGCGGAGGCGATGGGCATCAGCGTCAGCGCCGTGAAGAGCCTCAACTCCCGTTCGATGGCCCGCCTGCGCGCGATCCTCGGCCCGGACGGCGCCCTGCTGCTCCAGGACTGACCCGGGCCAACGGCCCACCCCGGACGAACCCCCGCCTACTCTCGTGACATACACCTGCCAGTACGGAAGGCATCGGACATTGGACCTGGACCTGGAGCTCTCCCGGATGATGGAGACGAGCGTCAAGGAACTGAGCGTCCCGGTCGCCGTGATCGTCGCCGAGAGCAACCGCCGGGGCCGTCGCCGCAAACTGGCCCGGCGGCTACGGGTGGCGGGCGCCGCGCTCACCGTCGTCGCGCTGGCCGCGGTCGGCGCGAACGCCGGACTGCCCACCGTGGCCTCGAAGTTGCCCGCCCACGGCCCCGGCCCGGTCGGCCCGGCCGGCGCGGGCGGTACGGCCAATGCGGGCGTGCCCTCGCTCACCACCTCGCCGAGCCCGCTCGACTCCGCCGGGTCGAGCCCCGGGGCCGAGTTCACGCCGATGCTGAACATGCCCCCGGCGTCCGTGCTCGGTCGGCCGTCGAGCAACGACACCCCGGCCCCCGGCAGTCAGATGCCGTTCACGCCCGACAATGTGTACAGGGCGCTCAACTCCATGCTTCCCGTGTTCAGCCGGTTCCTCAAGGACGCCCAGGTCCACCCCGGCCCGCTCCCCTCCGGCACCGCCGGGGTGGTGATGCAGTTCGTCGACGGCTCCGGCGTCACCGCCAGCCTGGAGATGACGATGCGTCACTCGCAGCTGGTCTTCCCGAAGGACCGGCGCGCTCCCGCCGACCCCAGCGACCTGCCGTTCCAGTGCACGGAGAGCGTCCTGGGCAACGGAACCCGCACCACCATGGGCTGCGCGTACGGCTTCCTGCCGGACGGCACCTGGGAGATGGTGGAGAGCAACGACGCGGTGGCGCCGACCCTGTACAACTACCGGGTCCGGGTGTGGCGGATGGACGGCACCGTACTGGAGTTCACCGAGTACAGCGGGATACGCGACTTCACCGGAGGCGCCGAGCAGAAGAACACCCGCAGCACGCCGCCGATCCCGCTCGCCATCTGGCGCGGCGTCGCCGAGAGCCAGGACTGGCGCTGGTTCACTCTCCCCAAAGGCTGACACCCCAAGGCTGACACCCCAAGGCTGGCACCCCAGCGCTGACACCCCGGGCGCCGCGCCCCCGCCCGGGTTGCGGTGTCTCCCGGTCAGCGCCCCCGCCACCGCGTAGGGTTGGCGCGTGACCGAACAGACGCGCAACGTGGTGGGCGACCACGCCCGGGTGGACACCGTGGTGCAGGCGCAGCACGTCAGCACGGTGAACATCCACCAGGCGGCCGCCGTCGTCCACACCCCGGCCTTCGAACTGCCGCCCGAGCGCGCCCACTTCGTCGACCGGACCGAGGAACAGGCGCGCATCGCCGACCTCCCCGAACCCGACGGCGCGCAGCCCGCCACCCCGCAGGTGGTGACGATCAGCGGGCTGGGCGGCATCGGCAAGACCGCCCTGTGCGTGCGCCTCGGCCACCGCCTGGCCGACCGCCACCCGGACGGCGCGCACTACATCGACCTGGACGACTACCGCCGCGAGGGCGCGGCCGACCTGGCCGCCGTCCTGGCCGACCTGCTGTCCGGCCTCGGCGTCGAACGCGCCTGGCTGGCAACGGACTTCCGCTCGCTGGCCCGCCAGTACTGGGCCCGCACCCGGGGCGGCCGCCGACTCCTGGTGATCGACAACGCCCGCACCGGCGCCGAGGTCCAGCCGCTGCTGCCCGCCTCCGCCGCCAGCCTGGTGCTGGTCACCAGCCACGGCCCGCTGTACGACCTCGGCGACACCGCCCCGCTGGAGCTCGCCCTCGCTCCGCTCTCCACCGACCACATCGCCGAACTGCTGCGCCTGCTGTCCGGCGAACAGCGCTGGGCCGCCGCCGACCCCGCCACCGTGCACACCCTGGCCACCGCCTGTGCCGGACTGCCCAAGGCCGCCGAAGTGGCCGGCGAACTCGCCCGCCGCCTCCCGCACCGCAGCCTCGCCGCGCTCGCCGAACGACTCACCGCCGAACTCCACCAGCAGGGGAGCAAGCCCGTGGAGGCCGTCTGGGACGCCGCCTACGCCGAACTCGGCGCCGCCGCCGCCCAGTTGTACCGCATCCTGCCCGAGTGCCCCGGCCCGTTCGTCACCGAGCACACCGCCGCCGCACTGCTCGGCCGGAGCCTGCCGGCCACCGAGGACGCCCTCGCCGAACTCGTCGCCGCCGGACTGCTCGACTACCGCACCGGCGGCTACCGCCAGCACGCCCTGGTACGCGGCCACGCCGCCCGCCGCGCCCGGCAGGCCGACCCGGACGGCACCGAACGCGCCGACGCCCGGCGCCGCGTCCTGCACTGGCTGCGCCGCCAGAGCGCCCGCGCCGACCTGGTGATGGCCGGCACCCGCCTCACCGTCGAACCCGAGGTGCCGCCGCTGCCGGGCGTCCCCGACGCCGACCTCGGCACCGCCAAGTCCCAGGCGCTGCACTGGATGGAGGCCAACCGGCAGGCCCTGTACGGCGCGGTCGCCCTCGCCCACGACAGCGGCCGCGACCAGGACGCCGTGGCGCTCGCCGAATCGCTGTGGACGCACTTCCTCGACCACCCCCGGCACGCCGACGCCATCGACGCCTTCACCGCCGCCGTGGCCGCCGCCGACCGCGCCGACCAGCTGCCCGCCCGGATCCGCACCCGCTGCCTGCTGGCCCGGCCGCTGTGGGAGACCGCCCGGTTCGAGGAGGCCGCCACCGCCCTCGACCGGGCCCGCGCCCTCGCCGAGCTGCTCGGCGAGGAGTTCGCCGACCGCCGGCTCGCCGCCTCCGCCATCGACTTCCACGGCCAACTCGCCCTCGCCGAAGGCCAATGGGCCACCGAACGCGGGGACGCCGACACCGCCCGCGCGCACTTCGCCACCGCCCGCGCCGACTTCGACACGGCCCGCGCGATCCACCTGGCGATCGGCAACGCGTACGGCGCGGCGCTCCAGACCTACCAGTGCGCCAAAGCCGCTGCCGCCGCCGACGACCAGGCCGAGGCCGCCGAACTGTTCGCCCGGGCCCACCAGGCATTCGCCGGTATGGACGGACGCCAACGCATGACCGCCCGGGCCCGCTCCGGCCTCGGCCGGGCCCTGCTGCGGGCCGGCCGGTACCCGGACGCCGAACCCCACCTGACCGCCGCTCTCGCCGACGCCGAAGCCCGCCGCTCCACCTTCGACGAGGCCCGCATCCGCACCGACCTCGCCACCCTCGCCGACCGCACCGACCGCCCCGCCGAGGCCGCACAACACCGCACCCGCGCCGCCGAGTTGCGGGCCGCCCACGGTGCCGCGCCCGACCCCGAACCCGGCCCCGGCCCGGACCCTGACCCCGGCGCCGCGCCCGACCCCGAACCCGGCCCCGGCGCCACGCCCAACCCCGGCCCCGACGAGAGCTGACCTCCCGCCACCGCCCGTCACAGCTCCGCGTCGAGTTCCTCGGCGAGCGCCGGGCGGACGGTGAGCCGGGCGGTGAACGGGCCCAGCGCGCAGTCGAGTTCGGCGGGGAGACCGGCCGCCGGGTGGGCGCCGAGCCAGGCGTGGACGGCGGAGACCGCGGCCGTGGGATCGATCCGGTGGATGCGGCCGCCGGCCCGGCCAGGCGCGAGCTGCACGGTCAGTGGGCCGCGGTGCCGGTGCAGCAGGACGCAGCGGTCGGCGGACATCACCGCCGCTGCGGTCAGGCAGGCGGGCAGTTCGTCCAGTACGTGCGTGGCCCAACCGGACACCGTCCAGCGGCCGGAACCGGGGCGCCGCCACAGCACGGCGGCGCTGCGCACCTGAGCCAGCGCGGCCACCGGGTGCTCGGCGGACAGGTGGTGGATCGCCAGCTCGGTGGCGGCCGGGAAACGCTCCACCCGCACCCGCTGCCCGTCGACCTCGGCCCGCACCGCGAGCGTCGGCGCGGCCGACCGCGGCACCGACGGCACCGGTAGCGGCTGCGGCAGCACCACCTGCCGAGGGGGCGTCAGGTCGAGCAGCCGGTACAGCTCGGTGCGCAGCAGGCCCAGCGCCTGCCCGGGCCGGTCGAACGCGTCAGCGGCGGGGCCCCGGGCGAGGGTGGTCGCGGCCAGGTCCAGGCCGCGAACGCTCTCCAGGCCGGTGAAGCGCGGCGCGGCGGCCAGCAGCCGGGCCATCGGGGTGCCGGCGATCAACTCCCGCCCGCCGTCGTAGGCGTTCAGCACGGGGCGGCCGAGCGCGGCGGCGTACAGCGCGGTGGAGCCGTGGTCGGTGATCACCGCGTCGGCGGCGACCAGGACCGCCGCCCAGTCCTGGTGCGGGGAGGGCAGCAGCAGCCCGGCCCGCAGCTCGGGGCGGAACTGCTCGGCGAGGTCGAGGCGGCTGCGTTCGCCGATCTCGTTGGGGTGGACCAGCAGCGCGACCCGGTAGCGGTCCACCGGCAGGCCCAGCACCAACTCGCGCGGCAGTTCGGGGCGTTGGACCAGCAGACTCTCCGGCCCCCAGGTGGAGAGCACCGCCAGCAGGGTGCGGTCGCCGAGGTCGAGCGCGGCCCGGTACACCTCGCGGCGGGGGTTCGACTCCAGCATCCGGTCCAGCGTCGGATCGCCGACGACGACCGCACGGGTGGCCGCCGGCGGGCAGAACTCGGCCAGCCGGGACAGCTGTTCGGCATGACCGAGACCGTGCAGATCGGCCCACGGCGCGCCGTCGGAGAGCAGGAACGCCGGGTCGAGGCCGGACGGCAGCTCGGGCGAACCCTCCTCGCGCAGCGCCTTGTTGAAGCCCGCGCCGTGCGGCAGCAGGGCCCGGGCGCGAGCGGACAGGCTGGCCAGCGCGCCCTTCGGGCTGGTGGTCAGGACGAGGTCGAAGGGCCGTTCGGTGGCCTGCTCGAAGTCGATCACCCGGGCGCCGGAGCGGTCCAGCGCGGCCAGCGCCTCCAGGTCGAACCGGGAGCCCGGCACCAGGGTGAACCAGCGGGAGATCCGGCCGTCGCCCTCGAACACCGGCAGCACGTCCAGCAGTCGGTGCAGTGCCACCGCCGAGCGGAACGCCAGCAGCACGGAGCGCCGCTGGTCCCCGCCGGTGTCGCGCATGCGCCGATGGTATCGGTGCGCCCGCCGCCCCGCCCGCCGGGACACGGCCGCTGATGGCCGGTCGGGCAGCCCGACCTGCCGTCGGGAAGGGCTCCGGCCGGGACGGCGAAACGCCCGCCGCCGGCACCCGACTGACGAAGCATCGGGTACCGGCGGCGGGCGGTGCGAGCGTTGCGGGCGCTGTGAGTCGGTGCGGCGGTGCGAGTCGGTGCGGCTGGTCAGACGGTGTTGGCGACCTGCAGCGCGGCCTCCGTGCCGGAGGCGATCGCGCCCGAGATCCACGCGTGGTAGCGCGGCTGGCAGTGGTCGCCGGCGAAGAACAGCTTCCCTTCGACGGGCGTCGCCACGTGCGGGCCGAGGCTGAGCAACTGCCCGGGCGTCTCGATGACGGCCTCGCCCAGCGCCCAGCGGTTGCGCAGCCAGGACTGCGAGACGTGCCGGTCGGTGACGTAGCGCCGGATCCGCTCGCCGTACAGGCCGGTCAGGTGTTCCAGCGCCTCGGTGTGCCGGTCGGCGGGGGTGAGGGCGTCGAAGCGCAGCGCGTCCTCCGCCCAGTTGTAGGCGGCCAGCACCACACCGCCGGGTGCGCCGCCGTCGCTGGGGTGGGAGGGGAAGTAGACGAACCGGCCGGCCTCGTCGGAGACGCAGCCGCCGCCGACCGCGGCCACCGCGTCGCCGTGCGGGGCGGGCTTGTAGTCGTTGCCGAGCTTGTTCTTCCAGGTCGCCTCGTCCCACTCCCACCAGCGCTCGGTGAACTCCAGCAGCACCTTGTGCGCGGTGTCGTGCTTGAGTTCGTTGATCGCCCGGCGCTTGCCGTAGGGGAGCAGCGGCTCGAAGTCGACGTGCCGCAGCGCCGCGAACGGCACCGCCAGCACCACCATGTCGGCCCGGTACTCGGTGGGCTTGTTGCCGATCGCGCCGTCGCAGGCCTCGTCCTCCGGGCCGGTCTCGGGTTCGGCGGTCACCGTCACGCCGTGCTCGTCCGTGCGGACCCGGGTGGCCACCTGGCCGCGCTCGATCGACAGGCCCTTGGCGAGCGCCTCGGTGAGCGCGTCGGTGCCCGCGTCGAACTCGAAGTAGGTGACCGACGGGTTGATGTCACCGGCGTCGAACACCGAGTGCAGGAAGCCGTAGGACAGCCGGCTGGTCAGGTTCTCCAGCGTGCCGACGGCCTGGATCTGGGCGTCGCTCCAGCCCTCGCCCTCCTGCAGGTAGCGCAGCAGCGAGTAGCCGTCCATGTCGTACAGCAGGTCGGCCATGCCGGTGACCCGCTCCGCGATCGGCTTGTCGGTCCAGGTGCCGTCGGGGTTCTTGTCCATGGTGTAGGCGCGGGCGGTGTCGAGCGCCTTGTCGAAGGCCGCCGCGGTGGTCTGGTTGCTGTCCCAGCCGAAGCTCTTGTTGATCGGGCCCGGGTTCTCGGCGTACTGCTTCTTGGTGACGGTCTGTCCGTTGACGTGCACGAAGCGGCTGCCGAGACCCTTCGGCGCGACGTACGCGGGGGCTTCGCCGCTGGTGAACTCCTCACCCGTCCACGACTTGTACGCCACCCTGGAGTCGTGGGAGACCTGGTCCGGCAGCGGCGGGAGGTCCACCAGGTCGAACGGGCGGCGCGGCACCTTCAGGTGGTCGGCCAGCGCGAGGGTCAGCACGTGGCTGGACGGGATGCGCATCGCGCCGGCCTCCGCGTGCAGCCGGGAGTCCTGCCACACGTCGCCGCGGAAGGTCTTCACCCGGCCGCCCACCCGGCTGCGGTTCGCCTCCAGTACCCGCACCTTGTGACCCGCCGCCTGCAACAGCCGGGCGCACACCATTCCGGCCACGCCCGCGCCGACCACCAGCACGTCGCGCGTCTCGGTCTTCTTCACGCGCTGACGGCCGGTCAGCAGCTTCAGGTACTCCAGGGTCAGGTCGTTGTGGTCGGCGTCGGTCAGCAGGATCCGGCGCGCCATGATCAGCGCCGCCGCCTTCCGCGCCGGGTCGGGCGGGGCCGCGTCCGCCGCACGAGAGATTCCGGCCCCGGGGCCGGTCAGGGCGGCGGCGGCCGCCGCGCCGCCAGAAGCAAAGAGCAGTCCGCGTCGAGAGATCACCGCCCCACCTTGGCAGCGCCGCGCACCCCGGGACGCGCGCTCCGCCCACCTGGCCCCTTTCACCACCCGCCAGGGGGGCGCTTGCCGCACTCACCCGGCGCGCCCCGTCCCCAACTGTGCGCCGGGCGGTTTTGCGGCGAGGGGTCGTTAGGATATTCCACGAAACTTTGGATAACCGAGGAGAGCCGTGACGTCAGAGACCAGCACCACCGCGCCGCCACCTGCCGAACTCGCCGCCGACCCCGCCGTTCAGCGGCACATCCTGCGGGTCCTGGTCACCTCCCAGATCCTCAGCGGTGCCGGGCTGGCCGCCGGCATCACCGTCGGCGCGCTGCTCGCCCAGGACATGCTCGGCAGCACCGGGCTGGCCGGGCTGCCCAGTGCGCTGTTCACCGCCGGCAGCGCGCTCACGGCGATCGCGGTCAGCCGAATATCCGCGGCCCGCGGCCGCCGCCCCGGACTCGCCCTCGGGTACGCCACCGGCGCCGTCGGCAGCGTCGGCGTGATCGCCGCCGCCGCGCTCGACAGCCCCGTCCTGCTGTTCCTCGCGCTGTTCGTCTACGGCGCCGGCACCGCCACCAACCTCCAGGCCCGGTACGCCGGGGCCGACCTCGCCGCCCCCGGACACCGCGCCCGGGCGATCTCCACCGTGCTGGTCGCCACCACCCTCGGCGGCGTCCTCGGCCCCAACCTCGCCGCCCCCACCGGCGACCTCGCCGAGGCCCTGCACCTGCCCCGACTCGCCGGACCGTTCCTGCTGGGCGGCGTGGCCTACGCCGCCGCCGCGCTCGTCCTCGCCACCCGGCTGCGCCCCGACCCGCTGCTGCTCGCCCGCGCCGCCGCCGCGGCGGCCCCGGCCGCCGAGACCCCGGCGGACACCGCCGACGGCACGTCAACGGCCCGCACCCGCAATCGCGTCCTGCTCGGAGCGCAGGTGATGGTGGTCACCCAGCTCGTCATGGTCGGCGTGATGACCATGACGCCCGTCCACATGCACGACGCCGGACAGGGCACCGCCGCAGCCGGGTTCGTCATCGCCCTGCACGTCGCCGCGATGTACCTGCCCTCCCCGCTCACCGGACGCCTGGTCGACCGGCACGGCCCGCTCACCGTCGGCGCCGCCGCCGGACTCACCCTGCTCGCGGCCGGCGTGCTCGCCGCCCTCGCCCCCGCAGGCTCCCTCCCGCTGCTCGCCCTCGCACTCGTCCTGCTCGGCCTCGGCTGGAACTTCGGCCTGGTCTCCGGCACCGCGATCCTCACCGACGCCGTCCCGCTCGCCACCCGCGCCAAGACCCAGGGCAGCGTCGACGTCGCCATCGCCATCTCCGGCGCCACCGGCGGCCTCGCCTCCGGCGCCGTCGTCGACCTGGCCGGCTACCCCGTCCTCGCCTTCGGCGGCGGCCTGGTCGCCCTGCTGACCCTCCCCGCCCTCGCCACCGCAGCCACCCGGGCCCGACGATGACGGACCACCAGACCCCCCAACTCACCATCGACGGACGCGGATTGCTCTGCGTCACCCTGCTCCTGCGGCTGCGCGCCGCCATCGCCGACGCCCCCGCCGGCACCCTCGTCCACATCCACGCCACCGACCCCGCCGCCCCCCTCGACCTCCCCGCCTGGTGCCACCTCACCGGCCACCACTACCTCGGCCCCGTCACCACCGACACCTACGCCCTGCGCCTGACCGCCAACCCCACCCCCACCCGCCCCGACGCCCCCTGGCACCGCCCGACCCCCTGACCGCCCCCGGCCGGGCCGCCACTCGCGCGGCCGCCGGGTGCACCAACTGCCGTGGGCCCGACCGTCGGACGGGAGCGCTCCGGGCCTGCCACCACGTCCTGCTCCCGTCGTCGCCGAGGCCTGTGCGCTGCGACTCACGCCGCCCCGCCCCGCGTGGACGCCCCGTGGCGTCGTCCGGCAGGCTGGCGGCCCCCTTGACCGCCGGGCGGACTGAGCACCTCCGGCGGGGATATAGGCTGGTCGGGCAGCGGTTCGCACCCGTCCGAGCCAGGGCAGGGGCGTCGTAAGAGGGAACCTGGTGCGAGTCCAGGACTGCCTCGCAGCGGTGAGCGGGAACGACCGCCGTCACACGCACTGGGCCCGACCGGTCCGGGAAGCGACGGCCAGTAGGCAGGCCCTCCACGGGAGATGTCCGCGAGTCCGAAGACCTGCCGCCGCCCGCAGCGCCCACCGGTGCCGCGGATCGCCCAAGCCGCGACTCGCGAAGGAGAGTTGACGTGGCAGATCAGACCGTCGCACCCGTGGTGTCCGCCGCCAAGCCCGCGCAGGCGTCCCAGGTGACGCTCGCGCACATCATGAGTGAGCACGACACCAATCTCTACGGCACCATCCACGGCGGCGTGGTGATGAAGCTCATCGACGACGCCGCGGCCGCCGCTGCCGCCCGGCACGCCGAAGGCCCGGCCGTCACCGCCGCCGTGGACGGCATGACCTTCCTCGCCCCCGTCCGGGCCGGCGACCTGCTCACCGCGCACGCCGAGCTGGAGCGGGCCGGGCGTACCTCGATGACTGTCCACGTCACCGTCACCGCCGAGCGCTGGAACGCCACCGGCCCGGTCACCCGGGTCGCCACCGGAAGGCTCACGTTCGTCGCCATCGACGCCGACAGCCACCCGCGCCCCGTCCCGGCCCTGCTCGAACCCGCAGCTGCCTGACACCTCGTCACCACCCGAGCCCGAGCCCGAGCCCCGAGCCCGAGCCCCGAGCCCGAGCCCCGAGCCCGAGCCCCGAGCCCGAGCCCTGAGCCCCGAGCCCGGAACGCCGTCCCACCTGGCGTTCCGGGCTCGCGGCTTTGAGTGATCACCATCACGTGGGGACAAACCGCATCATTGCGGACGGCGTGTGATCGACATGTTCCGTTCAAGCTCCGATTACCCCACCATGGCAGCGTGTGCCCGCCTACGCGCGTAGCGCAGGCGCACCCGCACCCCCATGGTTCCTGTGGTTCGAGGAGATTGACAGATGATCAGAACGTGGAAGGCCGCCCGCCCGCTGGCCCTCGCCGCCACCGCACTGGTGGTCGCCGCCGGCGCGAGCGCCGTCCCGCAGCACGCCACCGCGGCCACCCCCAAGAACGCCGCCGCGGCCGCCGCCACCACCCCGAAGCGGGTGCTGTTCGACAACACCAAGGCGGAGACCGCGGGCAACGCGGACTGGATCATCTCCACCAGCCAGCCCGACCCGCTGGCGCAGAACGCCAACCCGAGCAGCGAGACCAGCTGGACCGGCGCCATCTCGGCCTGGGGCGTGGCCCTGCAGAAGACCGGCAACTACAGCCTGAAGACGCTGCCCGCCGGCAACACCATCACCTACGGCACCGGCGGCGCGCTCGACCTCGCCAACTTCGACGAGTTCGTGATCCCCGAGCCCAACATCCGCCTCAGCGCGGCCGAGAAGACCGCCGTGATGACGTTCGTCCAGAACGGTGGCGGCCTGTTCCTGATCTCCGACCACACCCAGAGCGACCGCAACAACGACGGCTGGGACTCCCCGGCCATCATCAACGACCTGCTGACCAGCAACGGCGTCAACAACAACGACCCGTTCGGCTTCTCCGTCGATCTGCTGAACATCACCACCGACAACCCGCGGGCGATCTCCGCCACCGCCGACCCGGTGATCAACGGGCCGTTCGGCACCGTCACCGGCTCGATCATCCGCAACGGCACCACCTTCACCCTCAAGCCCGCCGACAACCCGAACGTCAAGGGCCTGGTCTACCGCACCGGTTACAGCGGCAACACCGGCGCGGCGTTCGCCACTTCGACCTTCGGCAAGGGCCGGGTGGCGATCTGGGGCGACTCCTCGCCGATCGACGACGGCACCGGCCAGTCGGGCAACACCCTCTACAACGGCTGGAACGACCCGGCCGGCACCGACGCCGCGCTCGCCCTCAACGCCACCGCCTGGCTCGCCCAGGGCAGCGGCTCCGGCGGCAACACCGGCTCGGTCTCCCTCGCCAACCCGGGCGCCCGCACCGCCACCGTCGGCACCGCGACCAGCCTCCAGCTGTCCGCCACCGACACCGCCGGCGGCACCCTCGGCTACGCGGCCACCGGCTTGCCCGCCGGACTGACCGTCAACCCCGCCACCGGCCTGATCAGCGGCACCCCCACCACCGCCGGCACCAGCACGGTCACCGTCACCGCCACCGACTCCACCGGCCCGTCCGCCAGCGCCACCTTCACCTGGACGGTCACCGCGAGCGGCGGCACCACCTGCACCCCCGCCCAGCTGATCACCAACCCCGGCTTCGAGAGCGGCAGCACCTCCGGCTGGACCGAGACCAACAGCGGCGGCTCCAGCACCATCAACAGCAGCACCAGTGAGCCCGCCCACAGCGGCACTTACGACGTCTGGCTGGACGGCTACGGCGCCACCAACACCGACACCCTCGCCCAGACCGTCACCCTGCCGACCGGCTGCGCGAACTACAACCTCAGCTTCTGGCTGCACATCGACAGCGCCTCCTCCACCACCACCGTCTTCGACACCCTCACCGTCACGGCCAACGGCACCACCCTGGCCACCTACTCCAACGTCAACGCCGCCGCCGGCTACCAGCAGCGCACCTTCAACCTCGCCGCCTACGCCGGTCAGAGCGTCACCCTGAAGTTCACCGGCGCCGAGGACTACACCAAGCAGACCTCCTTCGTCCTCGACGACATCACCCTCAACGTCTCCTGACGCGACGTCGGAGCCCCGGACCGGCCCCACCCGGTCCGGGGCTTCCTCGTTCGGTCACATCTGCTTCGAGATCCGAACTGCTTTGTGAAGGTCTTGCCATGAGGATCTTCACCTTCCTAGACTGCGGCCACCATGGCCGGGCGCGTCCATGTCACAGACTTGGGGGAGGGTCGAGTTGAAGCGTTTCCGCTTACTCGTCGCGGGCAACGCGGTTTCCGCGTACGGCAGTTATCTGAACATGGTCGCGCTCAACGTCTTCGTCTACCACCTGACGGGCAGCGCTCTGACGGCCGGTCTGTACATGGCGGTGCGGCTGCTGACCAGCGTGGCGTCCGGGGTCGTCGCGGGCGCCCTCGCCTCGCGGATCCCGCGCAAACGCCTCATGGTGGGCGCGGACCTCACCCAGGCCACCGCGTTGGTCCTGCTGCTGCTGGCGCCGTCGGGCGCCCGCGTCGCGCTGCTGTTCGCGCTCGCCGTCGTCGCCGGCGCCTGCTCGACGGTCTCCGGGGTGTCGCTGCGCAGCGCGGTGCCGGAGATCGTCGGGGCGGAGCTGCGGACCAGGGCCAACAGCCTGCTGGCGACCGGCCGTTCGCTGGCGATGGTGGCCGGGTTCGGCTCCGCGGGCATCATCGTCGCCCAGCTCGGCTACCGCTGGGCCTTCGCCCTCGACGCGCTGTCGTTCGTCGTCTCGGCGAGCGTGCTGCTGTCGCTGCCGATCCGCACCGAGGCCGCGCGGAAGAGCGAGGCCGCGGCGGAGGTGGCGAAGGCGGAGCAGGACGGCGGCGGACGGTGGGCCACGCTGATGCTGCTGCGGTCGATGCCCGTCGTGGCCGTGATGGTCCTCGTCCGGGCGGTGGACGGCCTGGGCTCCTCGTCCCACAACGTGGCCCTGCCGGTCTACTCCGATGCGCTCGACCACGCCCATCCGGCCGCGTTCATCGGCCAGTTCTGGGCGACCTGGGCGATCGGCAACATCGCCATGCAGCAGATCCTGTCCCGCTGGAGCTCCCGGACGGGCCACAGCCCCGGTGAGCGGATCTTCGCGCTGGGCGCCTGCGTGATGTCGGCCGCGTTCATTCTCGTCTTCAGCGGGCTGCCGACCGTCCTCGCGGTCGTCGTGGCCCTGGTGGCCGGCATGGCGGACGGCCTGACCGAGGTCGCCTACGTCTCGCGGCTCCAGACCACCCCGGACGCGCAGCGGGCGCGGCTGTTCGGCCTGTCGGCGTCGGTGGAGAACCTGGGCTTCGGCCTCGGCATGATCCTCAGCGGCGCGTTACTGGAACACTTCTCGCCGCTGCAGGTGGTGGGCGGCCTCCACGGACTCGCGATCCTCCTCTGCGTCGGGTTCCTGCTGCTGCTGGTGCGGGGCGCGGCAGCACGCCGGGCCACCCCAGCAGCGGGACGGGCAACCCCGGCGGACGGCGCGGCGCCTGAGCCGGAGAAAGCGGCCGACGGCCGGGTTCGCGCCTCCGAGGGAGGACGGGCATGACCGCTCCCGCCGACCGCCGGGTCGCCGTCATCGGCCTCGCGCTCCGCCTGCCCGGTGCCACGACCGAGGACGCCTTCTGGCGGCTGATCCGCGACGGCGAGGACCGCATCCGGCACTTCACGGACGAGGAGCTCGCCGCCGCCGGAATCCCGCCCGAGAAGTACCGGGCACCGGATTTCGTGGGCGCGAGCGCCGTCCTGGACGACGTCTCGCATTTCGACGCACCGTTCTTCGGCATGAGCGGCCGAGAGGCCGCCTACACCGATCCGCAGCACCGCCTTTTCCTCGAAGTCGCCTACCACGCACTGGAGAACGCCGGTTACCCGCAGGAGCGGCCGGGTGAGCGCATCGGTGTCTACGCCAGTACCGGGTACGAGCTGTATTCGCTGCAGACCTACCTGCTCAACAACGTGCTCCCGGCGGCGCCCGCGGAGGACTGGCTCTCGCGCCTGCAGATGATGATCGGCAACTACCCCGATTTCACCGCCACCCGCGCCTCCTTCCGGCTGGGCCTGACCGGACCGTCCTTCAACATCCAGACGGGGTGCTCCAGTTCGCTCGTCGCGGTGCAGACCGCCGCGCAGGCGCTGCTGGGCGGTGAGACCGACCTCGCGCTGGTCGGGGCCACGGCCATTCACACGCCGCAGGTGCTGGGCTACCAGTACGTCAAGGGCTCGATCCTGTCGAGGACGGGCCGCCTGCGGGCGTTCGACGGGTCGGCGGACGGCACGGTCGGTGGCAACGGTGTGGCGGCGATCGTCCTCAAGCGGCTCGACCGTGCCGTCGCCGACCGGGACACCGTCCACGGCGTCATCAGCGGGTGGGGCGTCAGCAACGACGGCGCCGCCAAACACACCTACACCGCGCCCAGCGCGGTCGGCCAACAGGTGGCGATCCGAAGGGCGTTGGAGACGGCCGGGGTCGGCGCGGACGAGATCGGCCTGTTGGAGACCCACGGCACCGGCACGCTCAAGGGCGACCCGATCGAGTTCGACGGCGCCACCGCGGCGTTCCGCGTCGACACCGACCGCACCGGCTACTGCGCGATCGGTTCGACCAAGGCCAACATCGGTCATCTGGACGTGGCTTCGGGCCTGGTGGGCCTGATCAAGGCGATGCTCGCCGTGCGGCACGGGGTGATCCCACCGCTGGCCAACTTCGAGCACCCCAATCCGGCGATCGACCTGGTCACCAGCCCCTTCTACGTCCCCCGCGAGGCCCGGCCGTGGCCGCGGGACGGTCGCCCGCGCCGGGCCGGGGTCACCTCGCTGGGCGTGGGCGGCACGAACGTCCACGTCCTGCTGGAGGAGCCGCCGCCCGCGACCCCCGCGCCGGACGGCGACGCCCACCCCTCGCCCGGCGTCCTGCTGGTCTCCGGACGCGACCCGCAGGCGCTCACCGCCAACGCCCGCGCCTTCCGCAGCCACCTGCGCCGGCACCCGGACACGTCCCTGCCCGACCTGGTCACCACCGCCGCCCTCGGCCGCACCCACGGACGGCACCGGATCGCCGTGCGCGGCGACAGCCCGGCAGCGCTCGCCGACGCGCTCGACCGCTGGCTGACCGGCACCGCCCCCACCGTCGGCGGACGCGGCCCGGTCTGGTCCGGCCTCGCCCCGCGCGAGGGCGCGACCCCCGTCGGCTTCCTGTTCGCCGGACAGGGCAGCCCCTCCCGCGGCATGGCCGCCCCCTTCGACCGCAGGTTCCGGGCAGTGGCGGACGTCCTCGACGCGTGCGAGGCGCAGTACCGCCGCGAGTACGGCACACCGCTGCTGGACGCATTCCGCGCCGACGCCGAAGCCGCCGAGCACGAGACCTGGCCGACCGGCACCGCACAGCCCGCCCTGTTCGCCCTCCAAGCCGCCCTCACCCGCATGTGGGAGCAGGCCGGAGTGCGGCCCGCGATCGTCGCCGGACACAGCGCCGGGGAGTACGCGGCGCTGGCCGCCGCCGGTGCGCTCACCGTGGAGGACGGACTGCGGCTCACCGCCGAGCGCGGCCGGCTCATGCAGGCCTGCCCTCCCGGCGCGATGGTCGCCGTCGCCGCCGACCGGTGCACCGCCGGGCAACTGGCCGCCGAGATCCCCGGACTGGAGGTCGCCGTCGTCAACGGCGAGCGGTCGCACGTGCTGGGCGGACCGGTGGAAGCGGCCGAGAAACTGCTCGCGCTGCTCGCCGAACGCGGCATCCCCGGAGAGCGGCTCCCGGTCGACCGCGCCTTCCACACGGCGCTGACCCAACCCGCGCTCGGCGCGTTCCGCACGGTGCTGGAGGGCATCGCCTTCCACCCACTGACCGTCCCGTTCGTGAGCGGGCTGGACGGCATCCTCCGCCCCGTGGGATGGGTGCCGGACCCGGACTACTTCCTGCGGCACACCCGGGAAGCGGTGCGGTTCGACGCCGTGCTCGCGACGCTCGGGGAACAGGCGTCCGGCGAGCCCGTGCTGCTGGACCTCGGCCCGCACCACACCCTCGGCGGCCTGGCAAGGCGCGCCCTGCCCGCCGCCACCGTGGCCTCGGCGACGCGCCGCGGCGCGGGCATCGAACCCCTGTGGTCCGCGGCCGCCGCCCTGCACTGCGCGGGCGTGCCCGTGGACTGGCACCACCTGCTGGAAGGCACCGGCGGCGGCCGCACCCCGCTGCCCGCCTACCGCTTCCAGCGTCGGCACTACTGGACCGGCCCCGAACCGGCGATCAGCGCATTCGGTGAACCAACGGAAGACGAGGACGCAGTGGAACTGAGCAACACGGGCACGCTCACCGCCGACGACGTGTGCCGTCACATCGTCGAAGTGACGGTCGATCACCTGGGCGCGGAACCGGGGACGGTGACCGAGGACACCTCGTTCTTCGACCTGGGCGCCGACTCGCTGCAACTGATCCACATGCTGCGGCTCATCGAGCAGGAGCACCAGGTCAAGGTCGCCATGCGCGAGCTGTTCGAGGAGGCCGGCACGCCGCGACTGCTGGCCGAGCTGATCGTGGGCCGGATCCCGGGCGCCCCGGCTCCCGCCCCGATCCAGGCCCCTGCGCCGGTCGCGCCCGCGCCGGTTGCCCCTGCCCCTGCCCCGGCCCCCGCGCCGGTCGCGCCGGCCCCGGTCGCGCCCGCCGCGCCGGTCGCCCCTGTGGCTCAGCCTGCGGCCCCGGTGTACGCGACGCGTCAGGAGATCGAGGACCTGGCCCGTCAGATCCAGCAACTCACGCAGATCCAGCTCCAGATGATGACGCAGCTCTCCGAACTGGTGACCCGCCAGCTCGCCTCCCTGCCGGGCGGCACCTCGACCGCGGCCGGTGGCCGGTGAGCGCCCCGCAGCGCCAGGAGGGCATCGCGGCCGTCACCGCCGCCGCCGACAGCGACCTCGCCGCGATGGCGGAACTCTCGCGACGGATCGCCGAGCAACTGGCCGGGGCAGCCCAGGCGTCCGAGGCGGCGGCGCCCGCACCCTCCGGCGTCGTACCCTCGGGCGCCGCACCGAGGATGCACGGCCCGCGGGTGGCCGTGGACCGCGCCTCCGGCATGGTCGGCGGCACCGGGCCGGAGAGCCGCAAGCGGCACCTGGACGATCTCGTCCGCCGGTACACCGCGAAGACGCCGACGTCGAAGGAGTTGGCGCAGCGCCACCGCCGGGTGCTGGCCGACAGCCGGGCCGTGGTCGGCTTCCGCTCCAGCACCAAGGAGATGCTGTACCCGATCGCGGCGCGCGGTGCGTCCGGTGTGTCGATCACCGACATCGACGGCAACAGGTACACCGACATCACCATGGGCTTCGGTGTGCTGATGTTCGGCCACGAGCCGCCCTTCGTCCGCGAGGCCGTGCGCGAACACCTCTCGCGCGGTGTGCAGTTGGGGCCGCGCAACGCCGAGACGGGCGAGGCGGCCGAACTGCTCGCCGAGATCACCGGCATGGAACGGGTGGCGTTCGCCAACTCCGGGACGGAGGCCAACTCGGCCGCGATCCGGCTCGCCCGCGCCGCCACCGGACGCCGGAAGATCGTGACGTTCCACGGTTCGTACCACGGACACGCGGACAACGTCCTCGGCCGCGCGGCGGGGACGGGCGAGGAGCGCGCGACCGCACCCGTGTCGATCGGCATCCCGGACAGCGCCGTCGCCGACCTGCTCGTCCTCGACTACGGCGACCCGGCGTCGCTGCGCGTCATCGAGGAGCAGGCGCAGTCCATCGCCGCCTGCATCATCGAACCGGTACAGAGCCGCCACCCCTCCCTGCAACCGGTGGAGTTCGTCCGGGAGTTGCGCGAACTCACGCAGCGCCACGGGATCGTGCTCATGTTCGACGAAATGCTGACCGGCTTCCGCCCGGCGCTGCGCGGCGCCCAGGAGCTGTACGGAGTGACTCCGGACCTGGCCACCTACGGCAAGCTGCTCGGCGGCGGCTTCCCGATCGGCGCCATCGCCGGGCGGTCCGACATCATGGACGGCATCGACGGCGGCCACTGGAACTACGGCGACGCCAGCTACCCGCCGGGCGAGACGACCTTCTTCGGCGGCACCTACATCCAGCACCCGGTGTCGATGGTGGCCGCCCGCGCCGTCCTCACCCACCTCAAGGCGCAGGGGCCGACGCTCCAGCAGCGCCTCAACGGGCGGACGGACCGGTTCGCGGCCGACCTCAACGGCTTCTTCGAGGCCGAGGAATTCCCGCTGCGGCTCGCCCACTTCGGCTCGATGTTCCGCTTCGAACACCGCGCCGACATGGAACTGCTCTACCACCACCTGCTGCTGCGCGGAGTGTTCGTCTGGGAGTGGCGGAACTTCTTCCTGTCCACCGCGCACACGGACGAGGACCTCGCCCTCATCACGGACGCCGTCCAGGGTTCGCTGCGCGAGCTGCGCGACGCCGGCTTCTTCCCCGGCACCCGCACCCTGCCTTCGGCAGCGGCCCCCGCCACCGCCCCGGCCGCCGCCACTTCCCCCACACCGGCCGCCGCCACCGCCCCGGTTGCCGGGGCGCCCGCCGTGCCGCAGACCCCGGTGTCGGTCGCCGCTCCGGCTCCGGTTCCGGCCACCGCCCCGGTGTCAGGTCCCGTCGCCGCCCCGGTTTCGGTCGCTGCCGATGCCCTGGTTGCCGGGACGCCCGCCGCGCCGCAGACCCCGTTGCCGGTCGGGGCGATGCCCCTCTCGGCGCCGGTCGCCGCTCCGGCTCCGGTTCCGGCCACCGCCCCGGTGTCAGGTCCCGTCGCCGCCCCGGTTTCGGTCGCTGCCGATGCCCTGGTTGCCAGGACGCCCGCCGCGCCGCAGACCCCGTTGCCGGTCGGGGCGATGCCCCTCTCCGCGCCGGCTCCGGCGTCGGCCACGGCCCCCGCTCCGGTCGCCGCCTCGCCGCTGGCCCCGGCCTCGACTCCGGCCTCCGCCTCGGCCCCGGTCCCGTCCCCGTCCCCAGCTCCGGTCGCCGCCTCGGCTCCGGCCTCGGCCCCGGCCCCGGCCTCGGCCTCGGCCCCGGCCCCGGCCTCGGCCTCGGCCCCGGCCCCGGCCCCGGCCCCGGCCCCGGCCTCGGCCCCGGCCCCGGCCTCGGCCTCGGCCCCGGCCCCGGCCCCGGCCCCGGCCCCGGCCTCGGCCTCGGCCTCCGCCCCGTCCCCGGCCGCCGCCACTGCCTCGTCCCCGTCGGTCGTCCCGCCCCGTACCCCGGGCCCCGACTTCAGCATCTACTTCTTCGGCGACTACCCCCAGGAGGACGCCCCTCGCCTGGACAAGTACGCCATGATCCTGGAGACCGCCCGGTACGCCGACACCCACGGTTTCCACTCCCTCTGGATGCCCGAACGGCACTTCCACTCCTTCGGCGGCCTGTTCCCCAACCCCGCCGTACTCGGGGCGGCCCTTGCCCGGGAGACGGAACGCGTCCGCATCAACGCGGGTTCGGTCGTCCTGCCGCTCCACGACCCGATCCGGGTCGCCGAGGAGTGGTCGATGGTGGACAACCTCTCCGGCGGACGGGTCGGCATCGGCTGTGCGAGCGGCTGGAACGCCAACGACTTCGTCTTCTTCCCGGACCGCTTCGGCCGCCACCGGGAGTCGATGTTCGACCAGCTCGCCGAGGTCCGGAAGCTGTGGCGCGGCGAGGCCCTCACGCGCACCGTCGGCGACGGGAGCGAGACCGAGATACGGCTGTTCCCGCGGCCGGTCCAGGACATGCCGCCGATGTTCACGGCGGTCGTCGGCAACCCGGCCTCCTACGAGCTGGCGGCCCGCCACGACCTGGGCATCGTCACCAACCTGATGTCGCAGAGCATCGACCAGCTGCGCGACAACATCGCCCGCTACCGCCGAACCCGCGCCGCCCACGGCCTCGACCCGGCCGCCGGGCGGGTCGCCATCCTGCTGCACACCTTGCTCGGCGGCGACCACAACCGGGCGCGCGAGGCGGCGTTCGAGCCGCTCTCGCGGTACATGCGAGCCTCGCTCTCCCTGTTCGGCGGGGTGACGAACAGCCTCGGGTACAACGTCGACCTGTCGACACTGACCCAGGACGATCAGGACGTGCTGTTCGCACGTGCCTACCGGCGGTACTGCGACGACCGGGCGCTGATCGGCACGGCCGACAGCGTGCGGCCCGTCGTGGATGCCGTCAGGGCGGCCGGCGTGGACGAGATCGTGGCGCTGGTGGACTTCGGCGTCCCGCCGGCGACGCTCCGCGCCGGGCTGCCCCACCTCGACGCGCTGCGCCGCTCCTGCGCCCGGCCTGCCACCACGCAGCCCGCACGCCCGACGGCACCGGAGCCTGTCACAGCGCCGAAGCCCGCCGTGCCCGTCACAGCGCCGAAGCCCGTCGCCACCGTGGCAGCGCCCGAGCCCGCCATCCCGCCCGAGCCCGCCGCCGCCACCCCGCCCGAGCCCGTCGTCGCGGCACCGCCCCGGAGCGCCGAGCCGCAGGAGCCGGAGCTGCGGCGGCACCCGCTCTCCTTCGGCCAGCAGCGCATCTGGATGCAGGAGCAGATCCTGCCGGGCCGCACCGCCTACAACGAGTCCAAGGCCCTCCTCTTGGACGGCCCGCTGGATGTCCCCGCGCTTCGCTCCGCCGTGCGTGCGCTGGTGGCCCGCCACGAGAGCCTGCGGACCGTCTTCCGCGAGGCCGCCCCGGGCGAGCCCGTTCAGGTCGTGCTGCCGCCGGGCGAGCCGGACTTCGAGCTGATCGACCGCTCGGCGTCCACCCCGGCCGGGGCCGACCCGCATGCCGCCGTCCAGGACGTGCTCGACGCGGAGAGCGCCCGCCGCTTCGACCTCGCGGACGGCCCGCTCTTCGTCACCCGGCTGGTGAGGCTCGGCGAGCAGCGGCACGTGCTGGTGTTCTCGCTCCACCACATCGTGGTGGACGCGGAGTCGGCGGCCGTCATGACTCGTGACCTCTCCGCCTTCTATCGGGCCGAGTCGGCCGGCCGGACCGTCCCGGAGGGCGAACTGCCCGCGCTCACCCGGTCGTACGCCGACCACGCCCGTGCGCAGCGGGCCGCCGCCGGGAGCCCGAAGAGCTCGGAGGACCTCGCGTACTGGCGGGAGACCCTCGGCCGGGAACTGTCGGTGCTGGACCTGCCCACCGACCGGCCCCGCCCGCCGGTGATGACGTCCAACGGCAAGGCCTCCTTCCGCACCCTTCCCCCCGAACTCTCCGACGGCCTGCGGGCGTTGAGCCGGGGTCGGCGCGCGACGCTGTTCATGACGCTGATCGCGGGCTACGCGGCGCTGCTGCACCGCCTCACCGGCGACCAGGACGTGGTGATCGGCACGCCGATCTCCGACCGCCCCGAGGGTTCGGAGCACCTGGTCGGCTTCTTCGTCAACACCCTGGCGCTGCGCGTCGATCTGTCCGGCGACCCCGACTTCGGCACCCTGCTCGACCGGGTGCGACGCACCGCGCTGGACGCCTACGACCACGCCGACGTGCCGTTCGAGTCGGTCGTGCGGGAGCTGGCGCCGAGCCGCGCCACCGATCGCACGCCGGTCTTCCAGGTGCTCGCCGAGTTCGAGCGGGACGAGCCGTTCCGCCTCGACCTGCCGGGCGTGCGGGCCACCGCCCTGGACGCCGGGCCCGACAAGGCCCTCGCCGACCTGTGCGTGTACTTCACCGACGGCGGCCCGTCCAAGGGCATCCGCTGCCACCTGGAGTACAACACCGACCTGTTCGACCTCGCCACGATCGACAGCTGGTTCACGGCCTTCTCCGACCTCCTGCAACAGGCCGTGGCGGACGACGCCACGCCACTCTCCCAGCTAGGGTCTGTCCGGCCGATCTTGCCGGGCGCGCGACGCCGGATCATCCCGCCTGGAAGCACCGGCAAACCATCCAAGTACACCCAGTACGAGGACGGTTCGCCGGCACTCCCAGCCGGGCGCGAAATGGGGGCACCTCCCAGCCCCCAAGGGCTGGGGGAGACGCACGCTGATCCGACAAGATCGACCGGACAGACCCTGGGCGCGAGCACCGCACAGGCCGAGGCGGACGGCTGGCTCGCCGGCCCGGTGCGCGAGGTACCCGACACGACCGTGCACGCCTGGATCGCCCGGCAGGCGGCCCGCCACCCGGGGCGCCCGGCTGTCATCGACGGCGAAACCGTCCTGACGTACGGGGAGTTGGAGCGCCGGGCGGGCCGGCTCGCCGCCGTCGTCCGGGACCTGATCGGCGCGCCGGTGGCCGGCCCGCACCGGCCGGTCCCGGTGTGGCTGAACCGCTCGCCCGAGCTGATCGTGGCGATGCTCGCCGTCCTCAAGGCAGGTCACGGCTTCGCGCCGATCGACCCTGACCTCGGGCTCGCGCGGGCCAAGGCCGTGCTGGCCGACTGCGCCTCGCCGCTGCTGCTCACCACCGGGAACTCGGCGGCCGCCCTCGACCTGCCCGCCGACGTCACCGTTCTCGACGTCACCGCTCCCGCCGCCGGCGACCCCGGCAGCGCCCCCGCGCCCACCGAGGCCGAGGACCCGGCGACGTCCGCTTCCCTCTGCTACGCGCTGCACACCTCGGGGACGACCGGACGGCCCAAGGGCGTCGCCGTCCCGCACCGCAACCTGGTGTCGTTCTGCCAGTGGCATCACCAGCACTTCGCGACCACGTCCGAGGACCGGACGGCACTGCTGTCCAGCGTCAGCTTCGACGGCTCGCTGATGGAGATCTGGCCGACGCTGACGGCGGGTGCGACGCTGGTCGTCGCCGACGACGAGACCCGCAAGGACCCGCTGGCGCTGGCCCGTTGGTACGCCGTGCACGGCATCACGTTCTCCTTCCTCACCACTTCGTTCGGCGAGGCGCTGATCGGCCTCGACGAGCGCCGCCAGCCGCCGTTGCGTCAACTGGCGGTCGGCGGCGACGTGTTGAGGGTGCGGCCGCACGCGTCGGCGCCGTACCGGGTCACGAACGTGTACGGGCCGACGGAGGCCACGATCCTGTGCACGGTGGAGACCGTCGCGCCCAAGGGTTCGCAGGCGGGCCCGATTCCGATCGGCCTGCCCGTCGACAACGTCCGGGTGCGGCTGGTGGACGCCGACGGCAGGCCGGTGCCCGACGGGAAGGTCGGTGAGCTGTACGTCGCCGGAGCCGGAGTCGCGCTCGGCTACCTGGACCGGCCGGAGGAGACCGCCGCTCGGTTCCTGCCCGACCCGGCGGGTGGTCCGGGCGCGCTGATGTACCGCACGGGCGACCTGGTGCGGCGCGACCCCTCCTCCGGGGCGCTCCAGTTCTGCGGGCGCGCCGACGACCAGGTGAAGATCCGCGGTTTCCGGGTCGAACCCGGCGAGGCGACCGAGCAGTTGCGTCAGGTGTGGGGCGTGCGGGAGGCCGCCGTCCTCGCCCGGCGGGACGCACGCGGGGACGCCCACCTCGTCGGCTACCTCGTCCCGGCCGAGCCGCTGGACGGCGAGGACGGGACGGCCGCCGCGCTGCGGACGGCCTTCGCGACCCTGGCCGCCGGGGCGCTCGCGCGCCGGGTGCCGGAGTACCTGGTGCCACGGGCCTGGGCGGTCCTGCCGGCGCTGCCGCTCAACGGCATTGGCAAGCTGGACCGTTCGGCCCTGCCCGAGCCGGACATCACCGTCCCGACGACGCACGCTCCGCCGACGCTCCCGGCCGCACCGGCCCCCGGTCCGTCGCGGACCGTGCAGCGGGTGCGCGAGCTGTGGGCGGCCGAGTTCGGCATCGGCGTGGAGGCGGTCGACCCGCAGGCCTCGTTCTTCGGCCTGGGCGGGCACTCGATCACCGCGATCCGGCTGGTGAACCGGGTGCGCGAGGCGCTCGGGGTGGACGTGCCGGTGACGCGGCTCTTCCAGGAGCCGACCCCGGCGGCGATGGCCGCCTTCGTGGACGCCTCCCGCCCGCCGTCGGACAGCGCCCCGGCACCGGAGTCACCCGCGAGGTCGGCCGTCCTGCCCGATCGCCCCCCGCTCACCGCGACGCAGGCGAGGTTCGCGGACCGCATCGGCAAGCTCCCCGTGCCCGAGGTGTTCAACGTCGCGCTGCGGCTCCTCATCACCGGCCCCCTGGACGTCGCCGCGCTCCACACCGCCCTCACCGGCCTGGTGGAGCGTCACGAGTCCCTGCGCACGAGGTGCGTCCGCGGCGACAAGGCCGAGGACTGGTGGCAGGACGTCCTGCCGGTCCATCCGGTGGAGCCTCCCGTGGAGGATCTGCGGGGCCTGCCGGAGAGCGAGCGCGAGGCCGAGCTGTCGAGGATCAGCACCGAGGCGGCCAGGCACCCCTTCGACCTCGAAGCGGGCGTCCGGCCGGCGGTCCGGCTGGTGCGCACCGGCGAGGAATCCTGGGCGCTGGTGTTCGTCATGCACCACTCGATGTGCGACGGCTGGGCCGTCAGCGTGCTGCTCAAGGACTTCGCGGCCCTGTACCGGGCGGCGCTCACCGGCGAGCCGCACGGCCTGCCGGCGGCGACCCAGCAGATCGCCTACGCCCGGCACGAGCAGGCCCGCAGCGACGCCGACCGCGAGGACGACTACAGCTACTGGGAACGCCAGTTGAAGGACGCGCCGTTCAAGCACGACCTCCCGCTGGACCGGCCACGACCCGAGAAGCTCAGCGGCCAGGGCCAGGTGGCGCAGTTCACGGTGCCGGCGGAAGTGCGGGGCCGCATCGAGGAGTTGGCCAGGCGGCTGGACACCACCCCGTTCGCCGTCACCGTCACCGCCCTGGCCCGGTTCATGGGAACCCTCAACGGCCGTACGGACAACCTCCTCCAGGTCGCGTACGCCAACCGTGCACGCCGCGAGGAGGAATCGCTGCTCGCCTGCACCGTCTCCTCCCTGCTGCTGCGGCTGCGAACCGACACCTCGACACCGTTCGCCGACCAGGTACGCGCAACGGCCCGCTCCGCGAACGAGGCCCTGGACCACCTGATGCCACTGTCCCGCTCCGGCCCCCGCCTGCGCGAACGCGGCTACCCGGACGTCCCCGACCGCCTCGACCACGGCTTCCAGTACCAGAACTCCCTGGAAACCGACATCACCCTGCCCGGCCTCACCACCCACGCCCAGGACCTCACCATCCCGGCCGCCCGCAGCGAATTCAACCTAGGCCTCGTCCCCGCAGGCGACGCCCTCGCAGGCTACCTGGAATACACCACCGACCTCTGGAACCCCGAAACCATCACCTCCTGGACCACCCGCTACACAACCCTCCTGAACGACCTCGTCACCCAGGCCCTGACCGACACCCCCGACAACGCGTAGCCCCACCGAACAGCGAAAGGCCCCAGGAGAACCTGGGGCCTTTCTTCGGTGTCCGAGGGGGACTTGAACTCTCGCCTCGGGCGCCAGCCTTTGTTAGTTCTGACCTGCGGAAACGTCGTTGATCCGCCATCAACTCGGCCACTCGGCCTACCTACCTGCCTGACCTGGGCGTTTCTGACCGTCTCGGACCGCTGTTGGTCATGCGTTGGTCACGTGACCATCCCCCTCTGGCCTGCTGTTGGAGGAAGATCCTTATGCCAACACGGGAATATCACAGAGTCGGCATAGACAGCTCTGGGCGAGGCTCCCTACCTTCGTACCTGCACGGCTCAACCAGGGCCGATCATTAGGGGGTTGACATGGCTGACAAGCCGGGGCTGACGCGACTGACTGGCCTGGGGAGCGGCGACGGCAGCGGTTCGGGGGAGTGCGGTGCCGACGACTGTCCCAACGTGTACGCGACTGACCGAGGGTCGTTCGTGGTGCAGGGTGACCTCTTCGACGGCTTCAGGCCGCCGGAGGGTGAGGGTCTGGTCGAGATCCCGGAGCACATCTTGAGGGAGGCGTTCCGTGCTCTTGGATGGAAGTGACTGGCGCAAGTACTTCGACGCCATGGAGCGAGATGCGTGGCGATTGGAGACGCACCCCGTCTACACCATGCCGCAAGAAGAGGAAGCTATTCGCCGGTTCCGGGCGGGCGAGCCGGTCACGGCTGCTGACACTGCGGCATGGACCGAGCGACTTGAGGGCTACCGCAGGACCGGGCGGACGGTCGGGCGAGTCCATGTGATTACGCGTCCGCTGACCGAATATCTGCGGTTTGAATTTGCTCACTACCGGCACAACGTCGGAGCGGGCGAGGACGTCAGGATCCTCGATTTGACTGACCAGGAGAACCCGGGGCTCCCGGGGCAGGACTTCTGGATTTTCGATGATTCGCGCGTAGTCCTCATGAACTACCGCTCCGACGGAACTCAGATCAACCGCGAGGTACTCGACGGAGACCCTCGTCCTTATCTGGAGTGGAAGCAGCTTGCCCTTGCCAGGTCAGTTCCATTCCTGGAGTACGTGGAGAGCATGGGTGAGTGACAATAGATCCTGAGCAGCTTGGGCGGTCGAAATCGGACCTGGCCAAGGAGCTGCGAGAACTGCGCAAGCGAGCCGGCCTCACTGGGGTCCGGCTCGCTAGGCTTTGCTCGATGTCTCAGAGCACGATCAGCAAGATTGAGACTGGTAAGAAGATTCCGACGCTTACCGAGGTTGAGCGTATCCTCCGGGCGGTGGGCGCGCCGGCCAATATTGTGGACGAAATATCCGCCCTTGCTCGAAGTGCGAATACGCAGTGGCAGGAGGTCCGGGCGTCGTGGCGACTGGGACTGGAGAAGCGGCAGGCTGAGCTGGCTGCGCTGGAGACTGGCGCTCGTGAGCTGCGGTTCTTCCTCCCGGCCATGCTCACGGGACTGCTGGCCACGCCGGAATACGTCAGAGCGAGCCTGGAATACTCGCCAGGTGATATCTCGAAGACCGTGGCGCGAAAGTTGGAGAGACAGGAAGTTCTCTACGACACTTCGAAGTCTTTCGCTTTCATACTCACTGAGCAGGCTGTGAAATGGGCTGTGGTTGGCCCATCGGCCATGTCTGTCCAGATCGAGCGGCTTGCGGCTCTCTCTAACCTCCCGAACATTCGAATCGGTGTGATTCCATTCGGAGCGCTTCTCGGCCGCGGCCCCATGAATACCTTTACCGTCTATGATGACCGCCTGGCTACCGTTGAGACGTTCACTGGGCGGATGGTATTTCAGGACCCGAGAGATGTGGCGGAGCACCTTGAAGTATTTTCGCTGTATGAGCGTATAGCTGTCTTCGGTGAACAGGCTCGTCGGCAGCTCCTTGAGTGGGCGGAGATGTATCGAAGAGATCTTTAAGCGATCACCAGAATAATTGCGATCCTGGCTCGCTGACGGATTTAACCTGGCTTCTCGCCCAGTGAACACCGAGCGATGGAGAGCCAGGAATGTTCGCCGAATTCGAGAGAGAACCCGCCGTCGCCGGGTCGCATGCCGTGATGCGCTATGACGTGGTGGAGGTGGACGGCTCGTTCGCCCTGAAGGACCTTCTGTTGGACGGGTACTGCGCTCTGCCGGACGAGTCAGGCCGTGCGGTGCTGCTGAGGTTCGGGACCGCCTACGACGCGCGCCTGTGGCTGATGCAGGCCGACACCCGCAGGGCGTACGCGGCGAGCGTGACCAGGATCAGGGCGGAGGCCGGCGAGAAGCCGCGCCCCGAGGACGTGCCGCTGCTGGCCTTCGACCTGTACCTGCCCGGTGACGTACGTGGGTGAGGTCGGCGAGCCGGATGACCCGCCGACGGACGAGGAGCTACGGGCCGCGCGGGCGAAGGCGGGTGGACTCGCCGCGGAGCTGACTGTGTTGACCCGTGAGCGTCCCTCGATCACGTGGACGCGTGGCGGGGCGGTGAAGGTGTCCGTTCGAGTTCGCGGGACGCCCGACCTGGGCCTGACAGTGGGCCTGCTCGCGGTGCTGAGCCAGGCCGATCGGTTCGGGCACCGAAGGGCGGAGGGGTGGCAGTACGTGTGGCTTGAGATCGGCGGAACACCTACGAAGGACGAGGAATCGTCATGACCGCGTTGGTCGAGTACTACCCCCGTGACGCGTTCGGACTGCATTGGGAGGCAACCGCCGTGGACGATGACGATCGGATTCGCGGAGTCGTGATCGCAGAGGCCAACGACGGCTGGGTCGTCATGGGCCACATCGAGGACGACCGCCGTCTCCTGCGCCTCAGGCCGACGGAACTCGCCAGGCTGCGTGATGCGTTGGTGAGCGGGGAGTTCGATCACCTGATGCGCGACAACCACAAGTACCTGCGAAGGCCGACCACGGACGCCGAGGTGGCAGCCATGTGGAAGAGCCTTCGCCGTCCCTGGTATCGCAGGCTGCTGCGTACCGTCACCGGTCGCTGAGGGTGTCGCGCCGGACGCCGACGAATGAAGCCCCGACCAAACGATCGGGGCTTTGTTTGTTGCTTGGTCAGATGAGTGCGCGGAAGGGGTTGGCGGACAGCGCCGGTTCAGATCGATGAGCGGCCGGGGCCGGTGCGGTTCGGATGGGTCGTTCCCCTTGCCGGTCCCGCCGACCAAACCAGGGCAGGACGGCGCTTCCCCGGCTCGACACCTTGACCGTCTGGGCTGATGACAGCGCTCCACATGTGGGTGAGATATGGCGGCCGTGCGGGAACCGGGCCTGTGACGGCGGGCTGACTCATCACTGCCTGCGGGACGCGCCGCTGTGGACCTCGTACGCGGCCACCTCGTGCCGCCGCAGCGAAGTCCTGGGGTGGATGTGGGACCTGATCAACTGGGACGAGGGTTCCATCGAACGAACGATCTCGACGACGAGGACAACCCGGTGGAGGTCTCCGCCAACCCCGACACCACCCGTCGGGCTACGTGATGACGCGGTACGGCCGTCGTCGCGCCCGAGGAGCCAAGAAGCTTGCGGCATCCAGCGCCAACCGGATCGGCCTGTCGTCCCTGGTCTGGCCAGGGGACTTCCAGGGCTGTTGGTTACGTGGGTGGTCACGCCCGCGGCCTGAAAACAGAAAGACCCCAGGAGAACCTGGGGCCTTTCTTCGGTGTCCGAGGGGGGACTTGAACCCCCACGCCCGATAAAGGGCACTAGCACCTCAAGCTAGCGCGTCTGCCATTCCGCCACCCGGACGGGGTGTTTGTCTTTGCGGGGCGGTGTCCCGCGCTGACATGGACAACAGTAGCAAAGATCGCCTGGCAGACCCAAAACCGGGGGTCGCGGGGTGAGTCGGGCTTCGAAACCGGGGGGTGCGGGGAGCCGCGCCCTTGGGGTGGGGCGGGTGCTGGGGGGAGGATGGCGGGATGGCGCCCGCGGCTCCCGGCCGGGCCGGGGCGGTGCGGGCCGCAGCCGCGCCGGGCGGGCCGAGACTAGGTGGGAGCGATGAGTGTGGGCAGCGAGCGCGCGGTGACGGCCGAGTCGGAGGTCGCCGAGATCTGCCGTGACCTGATCCGTATCGACACCAGCAACTACGGCGACGGCTCGGGCCCGGGGGAGCGGAAGGCGGCCGAGTACGTCGCCGAGCAGCTCGCCGAGTTCGGGCTGGAACCGCAGATCTTCGAATCGGCGAAGGGCCGCGCCTCCACCGTGGTGCGGATCGAGGGCGAGGACCGCTCACGACCCGGGCTGCTGATCCACGGCCACACCGACGTGGTGCCGGCCAACGCCGCCGACTGGACGGTGCACCCGTTCTCGGGCGAGATCACCGACGGCTGCGTGTGGGGCCGCGGCGCGGTCGACATGAAGGACATGGACGCGATGACCCTCGCGGTGGTCCGCGACCGGCTGCGCACCGGCCGCAAGCCCCCGCGCGACCTGGTGCTGGCGTTCCTCGCCGACGAGGAGGCCGGCGGCACCTACGGCGCCCGGTTCCTGGTGGACCGTCACCCCGAGCTGTTCGAGGGCGTCACCGAGGCGATCGGCGAGGTCGGCGGCTTCTCGTTCACCGTCAACGACCAGACCCGGCTGTACCTGATCGAGACGGCTGAGAAGGGCATGCACTGGATGCGCCTGACCGTCGAGGGCCGGGCCGGGCACGGCTCGATGGAGAACGACGACAACGCCATCACCGAACTCTGCGAGGCGGTGGCCCGGCTCGGCCGGCACCAGTTCCCGCTGCGCATCACCAAGACCGTCCGAGCGTTCCTGGACGAGCTCTCGGACGCCCTCGGCGTCCCGCTCGACCCGGACGACATGGACGAGACCCTCCGGGTGCTCGGCGGCATCGCCAAGATGATCGGCACCACCCTGCGCAACACCGCCCAGCCCACCATGCTCGGCGCCGGCTACAAGGTGAACGTGATCCCCGGCCAGGCCACCGCGCACGTGGACGGCCGCTTCCTGCCCGGCTACGAGGAGGAGTTCCTGGCCGAGCTGGACAGCGTGCTCGGCCCGCGCGTCAAGCGGGAAAGCCTGCACTACGACAAGGCGCTGGAGACCAGCTTCGACGGCGCCCTGGTCGAGGCCATGCAGACCGCGCTGCGCGCCGAGGACCCGATCGCCCGGGCCGTCCCCTACTGCCTGTCCGGCGGCACGGACGCCAAGTCCTTCCAGGACCTGGGCATCCGCTGCTTCGGATTCGCCCCGCTCCAGCTCCCGCCCGACCTGGACTTCGCCGGCATGTTCCACGGCGTGGACGAGCGGGTGCCGGTGGACGGCCTGAAGTTCGGCGTCCGGGTGCTGGACCGCTTCATCGACCTGGCCTGAAGGCGCCAAGGGCACAGGAAGTGCGGCGCACAGGAAAGTGCGGCGCACAGGAAAGTGCGGCGTAGAGGGAAGTGCGCCCGGGAGAGTAGCTGGGAAATATGAGAAGCAGTCGAGCGTGAGAGATGCCGATCAGCTGTTCGCTTGATCGCTTCAACGGGTGAATGTCGGCCCGGCCCCGCATCCCGGGTGCCGGGCCCTCGTTCATCCGTGTGCAGCCCGGGGGAACGGGCTGGAAACGACCAGGAGGAACAGACAGATGAAGGTCAAGAAGATCGCTGCCGTCGCCGCCGCCACCGGTGGTCTGGTGCTCGCGGGTGCGGGTGCCGCCTCGGCGCACGGCGGGGCGTACGCGGAAGGCTCCGCGGTCGGCTCCCCGGGCGTGCTCTCCGGCAACCTGATCCAGATCCCGGTGCACGTCCCTGTCAACGTCTGCGGCAACACGATCAACGTGATCGGCCTGCTCAACCCGGCGTTCGGCAACGGCTGCGCGAACTTCTGAAGGGATTGCTGACCGCGTTCCGTCGAGGACCGACCGGACAGCGGCCCACGCCCTGAACTCCCGCCCCCGTACGACCTCCTGGTCGTGCGGGGGCGGACGCATGTCCGGGGGGCGGGGTGCCTCCCCGTGCGGGTGAACGTCGCGGTTCCCGGAATATCGCAGACCTCACCCGATCGGATGAACCGCCTGCAGCTGGCTCAACCTTCACCACCGGGGGTCGTTGAACGTAGTGCTGCCGCAATTGCGGCACGGAATTCCGACTATCGGATCGATGAATGGTCCCGGCCGGCGGAATGCCGAAGTCATCGGAAATCAGTTCAGTCAGTCCACCGGCATCAATCCACCGGACAGAGAAAACAAGGGGAGTCAATGCGACAGGTCGCCAGGAAAGGCCTCCTCACGGCCATGGCCACCGGCAGCGTGCTGGCCTCGACCGCGGGCTACGCCCACGCCACTGCCGACGCCCACGGCGTGGCCGCGAACTCGCCGGGCGTCGCCTCGGGGAACGCGGTACAGGTCCCTGTGGAGCTCCCCGTGAACGCGTGCGGCAACACCATCAACGTGATCGGCCTGCTCAACCCGGCCTATGGCAACAACTGCGCGAACCACAGCGGATCCGGCACAGCCGGCACCGGCGGCTCGGGCTCGCACTCCGGCTCCACGGGCTCGCACACCGGCGGCTCGGGCTCGCACACCGGCTCCACCGGCTCGCACACCGGAGGCCCGGGCTCGACCGGCTCCGGCGCCACGGGGACGTCCGGGACGGGTGCCTCGGCCAGCGGCACGGCCAGCCACTCGCCGGGCGTGATCTCGGGGAACCAGGCGCAGGCGCCGGTCGACGTGCCGGTCAACGCGTGCGGCAACAGCGTCAACGTGGTCGGCCTCGGCAACCCGGCGTTCGGCAACAACTGCGGCAACCACGTCACGCCGCCCGTGGCGCCCCCCACCCCGGTCACCGAGACGCCGCCGCCCGCCTGCACCCCGCCGAACGGCGAGTGCACGCCCCCCGGCGGCGGGACCCCTCCGCCGGTCACCCCGCCCGTCACCCCGCCCGGGACGGAGCACACCAGCACCCCGGCCGCCCCGCACGGCGGCGAGGTCAAGGCCACCGCGGGGAACACCGGCCAGCAGCTGGCCTCCACCGGCGCCTCCGGCCTGGAGATCCTCGCCCCGGCCGGCATCCTGCTGCTGCTCGGCGGTGGCGTGCTCTACCGCCGCTCCCGGGTCCTCGCCCGCCGCTGAGGCCAGACAGACCGGTAGGCAACAACCGGCAGGCAAGAACCAGTAGGCCGAAACCAGAAGGTCGAAGCCGGTAGGCCAAACCAGTAGGTCGAAACCAGTAGGCCTAGCCCGGCAGCCGACGCCGGAAAACGCCCGCGCCCGGGCCGCCCCGTCGCACGATTCGACGGGGCGGCCCGGGCGCGGGCATGTGCGCTACCAGGTGGAGCGGACCTGCCGGATGATGCGCCGCTTCAGTCGGACCGTCCGGCTGCCGTCGGGGTACAGCCGGAGCCGGTCGAGCTCCCACTGCCCGTACTCGGCGTGGTCGGTGAGCAGTTGACGCGCGGCGTTGCGAGAGGTGCCGCGCGGCAGACGAAGCGACTGGTACTCGTACTCCGGAAGCCGGACCGGTTTGGTAGGGATCAAGACTTTCCTCCGCTGCTGTGCTGCCTGCAAGCCTACGGCGCGCCGCCGGCCGGTGGCCGGTTCGGGTCCGGACCGCCCCGGGCGGCAGGACGAGCCTTTCCCGGGTCGGAGCTGACCGTCAATCAGTTTTCCCCTCCGGTACGGATACCCGCCCCGGGCCGCGCTGATGCGCGTACGAGGAGTCCCCGACAGCCGTGGGATTCGGCCGGGGAGCGCGGTGACAGAAGGGTGCGGAACGGACATCCAGGGTGAACTTGCCCAGTTTTCACGGCTGTAGGTGACAACCGCTGTGCGTGTCGTCGCCAGGTGGAGATAGCGTCTGCACCATGTCTGATGCCGCGCAGCTGACCATCACCGAGGTACGGGCCGCCGCAGAGGCGGTCAAGGCCGCCATCGACCGCCACTTGCAGGCCGTCTCCGGCTCCACCGAGCCCGGGGATCCGGTCGTCGTGCACGCCTACGAGGAGCTTGCGGCGGCCGCCATTGCCTACGACCAGATCCTGTACGAGGTCTACGACGAGGTCACCCCGTTCGAGATCCCGGGCGACGAGTCCGGGACGGGTTACCAGGGGCCCGAACAGCCCGAGGCGATCAGTGTGCTGATCCGCCGCGACTACCTGATCGCCGACCCGAAGCGCCTGCGTGCCCAGGCCGAACGGGTCGACGAGACACTCACCCCCGGCGGGGGCGGCGAGGCCGAGGTGACGGCGGCGATCGGCGTGCTGTTCGGCGAGTACGAGCCGGACGAGATCGCCGCCCGGGCCGAGGAGTTCGGCCTGGAGGAGGGCGACTCCACGCTGTGGGTGTCCGCCACCGACCCGGCCGAGCCCGGCGAGTGGCTTCCCGAGCCGTTCGACAGCGCCGACCCGGAGCTGCTGATCTGCCGTTTTGACGTCAGCGAGGTCTACGACGACGAGCTGGACGACTGACGGACCACCCGTCCCACCCGGGAAACGCCCAGGGCGAAGGGCCCGGGACGCATCGGCGTCCCGGGCCCTTCGCCGTGCACCTGCCGCCTACTACTGGTCGGTGAGGACCGACCGCAGGCGGGTGGTGCGGGGAGCGGCGGGGCGGTCGGCGACCGCCTGGGCGAGCGCCGGGCCGGCCGCGTGGACCACCGACAGGTGCCGCTCGGCCCGCCCGAACGCCGTGTACACCCACTGGCGGGTCAGCTGCCCGGCCGCGTCCTCCGGCAGCACCACGACCGCCGCCGGCCAGCGCCGGCCCACCGCCTGATGCGCCGTCATCGCCCAGCCGTGGCGCAGCTTCGCGGCCTGCTGCGGGGAGAGCGTGAGCCGCCCGCCGTCGGCCAGCTCCAGGTGCAGGCCGGTGGCGTCGCCGTCCAGCACCCGCCCGGGCAGGTTGACGCCCAGCGCGGGGGAGTACACCACCCGGTCGCCCGGGTCGAATCCGCCGAACCGGCCCGGGCCGGGGTTCAACCTGGCCTTGGCGGCGGCGTTCAGCGCCCGGGTGCCGGCCGGGCCGCCGTGGCCCGGGGTCAGCAGCACGGTCTGCTCGGACGGGATCGACAGGGCGCGCGGAATGGAGTCGGTGAGCAGCTGCACGGCGCGGTGCACCGCCTCGCCGCCGTCCTTGGCGGTGAGGATCACCACCTCCTTGTCGGGAGCGTCCACCGGCTGGAGTTCGCCGATGCCGATGCCCGAGACCAGTTCGCCGATCGGCCCGAAGTCCGGCGTGCGGGAGGCCACCGCCGGGCACACCTTGGCGGCCAGCAGGTCGGCGAAGAACCGGCCGGGACCGGCCGACCACAGGCCGCCCGGGTCGCCCGACAGGACCAGCCGGGTGCCGTCCGCGAGCGCCTCCAGCAGGGTGGCGGCGGTCTCCACGTCGAGCAGCGGGGCGTCCAGTACCACCAGCACGTCCAGCGGCAGGGTGCCGTCCACCGCGCGCGGCAGCTGCTCGCCGTGGAGCAGTTCGGCCAGGGTGCCGATCCGGTCGGCGGCGGGGGAGCCCTCCGGGAGCAGCGCGGCCAGCGAGTCGCGGCCCTGGCCCGTCCAGGTCGCCGCCCACACCCGCAGGCCGAGCCCGGCGGCGGCGTGCAGCAGCGCGGCCGGTTCGGCGCGGGCCGCCTCGCCACCGGTGTGCAGGACCAGGCCGGACCCGGCGACGGTGCGCACCAGCTCCTGCGCGGACCGGGACGGGGCGGCCGCGGCCGCCTCCTCCCACGCGGCCGGGCCGGGCTGCACGGGAGCTTCAGTAACCGGTCCCTCCTCGGCAGAAACCTCGGCAGAAACCTCGGCGGATTCCTCGGCAGCAGGCTCGGGCCCTTCGGCGGCAGGCTCGTCGGAGGGGCTCTCGGTGTCCTCGCCCGGCGCGAAGGTGGACTGCAGCCGGACCAGGCCCTCGCCGAGGCTCTCCTCCGCCAGCGCGAGGCGCTCCAGGGCGAGCAGGGTGCGGACGGGCGGCTCCTCGTCCTCGTCGTGGCTGCCGGGCGGCATCGGCAGCTCCTCCTGGAACGGCATCACCCGCCCGTCCACCAGCACCGCCTGGAGCGCGCCCGCCGGGTCGGGGACGTGCTGGGCGCGCAGCGCCTCGGAAACCTCGGCGAGCTCCTGCGCGGAGTGCCCGCGCAGCGCGGCCTGCTCCAGCAGCCAGGCCACCAGCGCCTGGGCGCGCCGCGGGTCGCCGGGCTGCGCCTTCGGGCCGAGCAGCCCGCGGGCGAAGCCGTCCGCGTGCTCGGGGCGGACGCCGGGCAGCGAGAGCACCGCCCACGGGTCCTCGCGCAGCAGCTCGGCCGCGCCCTCGCCGAGCTCGGCGACCGCGGCGGGGGCGAGCTGCGCGGGCGCGCCGCCGGCCGCCAGCACCTCGGCGACGGCGCTGAGCGCGGCCTGCCGCTGGGCGTCGCCGCCGGGGCCGTCGGCGCGCGGCGCGGCGGCCGAGCCGGCGGCGGACGGAGCGCCAGGGCCGGCCTGGCCGCCCCGGCCGACGGCCCGGATCGCTTCGGCGAGGGCGGCGACGGTACCGGCGTGCTGCTCGGCGGCCGGGGCCGGGCTCTCCTCGGGGGTGGTCATGCGGAAGGCTCCTTCAGCGGGCGGGCGGCTACAGCTCCGTCCAGCCCTGGTCCGGGTAGCGGTGCACCGGGGCCGACACGTCGTCCAGGGCAGCGCGGATCTCACTCGGAAGCGTAAGGGCCTCCACCGACAGTGATGACTGCAGCTGGGCGGCGGTGCGGGCCCCCAGCAGGGCGGCCGACACGCCGGGACGGTCGCGGACCCAGGCGAGGGCCACCTTCAGCGGTGTGGAGGCCAGGCCGTCGGCGGCGGTCGCCAGCGCGTCGACGATCCGGCGGGACGCCTCGCCCAGGTACGGCTTGACCGCGCCGGCGGGGTGCTGGGCGGTGCCGCGCGACTCCGTCGGCACACCGTGCCGGTACTTGCCGGTGAGCACGCCCCGGCCGAGCGGCGAGCCGGCCAGCAGGCCCACCCCGGCGTCCAGCGCGGCGGGCAGCGCCTCGCGTTCGATGCCGCGCTGGAGCAGCGAGTACTCGAGCTGGACGGCGGCCAGCGGGGTGCGGCCGGGCGAAGCGCGCTGCCAGGCCGCGGACTTGGCGAGCTGCCAGCCGCTGTACTGGCACACCCCGGTGTACCGGGCCCGGCCGGAGGAGACGGCCAGATCGAGCGCGTGCAGGGTCTCCTCGGTGGGTGTGGCCGGGTCGTACCCGTGCACCTGCCAGAGATCGACGTGGTCGGTGCCGAGCCGGCGCAGCGAGGCGTCCAGGGCGTTCAGCAGGTGGCCGCGGGAGGTGTTGTGGCGGCCGGAGCCGGGCAGCAGACCGGCCTTGGTGGCGATCACCAGCTCGGAGCGCGGGATCAGGCCGTCCGTCAGCCGGGACAGCAGGTATTCGGCGCCGCCGTCGGCGTACACGTCGGCGGTGTCCACCAGGGTGCCGCCGGCGTCCACGAAGGCCTTCAACTGCTCGGCGGCCTCGTGCTCGTCGGTGTCCCGGCCCCAGGTGAGGGTGCCCAGGCCGAGTCTGGAGACTCGCAGGCCGGTGCGCCCGAGCTGTCGCTGTTCCATCGCGCCCCTCCGTCAACCGTGCCGCGCCACCCGCGATGGCGCAGGTCGGGGGCGGTTCCCCCCACGTGCGTGAGAGTAGCGGCGAAACCTGCCACCGCCCGGGACGACCCGCCCGGCCGACAGGCTCAGCAGTACGTCTCGACGAACAGCAGGACGCGGCCGTCGGCGTCGGCGAACTCGTACGCCTCGGGGGCCGGCAGCTCGGCGGCGCCGAACCGGGCGCGGGCTTCGAGCCGGGCGGCGGGGCGCTCGTCCGGGGTGAGGAAACGCGGGACCCACAGCCGGGCCCGCTCGTCGTGCTCCACGCCCATCGTCATCCGGTCGGCGGTGACGGCGAGCGGCTGGGCGCGGCGGACGTTCAGCGGCCCGCGGGTGAGGCGCCAGTGGCAGCGGTCGGCGTCGGTGAAGCCGCCGTCGGTGACGGGCATCGGGTGGTGGCGGACCTCGGCCCGGTCGTCCGGCGGTGCGGGCATGGCCGCCACCAGGTCGGCGAAGGCCATGGCCTTCGGTCACTTCTTCGGCATCCGTGCAGTGTGTCAGCGGTGTGGCGGACGACACGGCTACCGGTCAGTAGCGGACGGTCGGCACGGCGGCTACTCTCACCGCACCACCGGACTGGAAGGCAGTGGGCACATGCGACTCGGGATCAACCTCGGTTACTGGGGACTCGGCCTGGACGCCGACAACATCGCCGTCGCCCAGGAGGCCGACCGGCTCGGCTACGCGGTCTGCTGGGCCGCCGAGGCGTACGGCTCGGACGCCGCCACCGTGCTGTCCTTCGTCGCCGCGAAGACCGAGCGGATCGACGTCGGCTCCGCGATCTTCCAGATCCCGGCCCGTACCCCCGCGATGACCGCGATGACCGCCGCCACCCTCGACACCCTCTCCGGCGGCCGCTTCCGGCTCGGCCTCGGCGTCTCCGGCCCGCAGGTCTCCGAGGGCTGGTACGGCGTCAGGTTCGACAAGCCGCTGGCCCGCACCCGCGAGTACGTGGAGATCATCCGCAAGGCGATGACCCGCGAGCGGCTGGTCCACGACGGCGCCAACTGGACGCTGCCGCTGCCCGGCGGGCCCGGCAAGGCCCTCAAGCTGACCGTCCACCCGGTGCGCGAGCACATCCCGCTGTACATCGCCTCGATGGGCCCGAAGAACCTCGAACTCACCGGCGAGATCGCCGACGGCTGGCTCGGCCTGTTCTTCTCCCCCGAACACGCCTCGCTCTCCGTCGAAGCCCTCGCCGCCGGCCGCGCCAAGGCCGGCCTGACCCTGGACGGCTTCGACCTCTGCCCCACCGTCAACATCGCGGTCGGCGACGACGTCCACGCCGCCGCCGACACCCTGCGCGACTACACCGCCCTCTACCTCGGCGGCATGGGCAGCAAGGAGAAGAACTTCTACAGCCAACTCGCCCGGCGGATGGGCTTCGAGCAGGCCGGCGACGAAGTCCAGACCCGCTACCTCGCCCGCGACAAGGCCGGCGCCGCGGCCGCCGTCCCGCACGACTTCATCGACGCCACCGCCCTCCTCGGCGACACCGCCCGCATCGCCGACCGCATGCAGGCCTACGCCGCCGCCGGCGTCACCACCTTGACCCTCGCCCCGGCCGGCTGGACGCTCGACGAGCGGATCGCCGCCCTGCGCACGGGAGTTGACGCCCTGGAGCGGGCCGGACTCGCCTGACGCAGCGGGGATCGCCGACGGACGGGGACTGCCCTGGAAGCGCTCCGCACGGACGCTTCCAGGGCTGCCCCGCATGGCAGTTCCGCGAGACCTGGGCCTCTACAGCTTCACGCCCCGGCGAGTCGGCTCCGGGCCGGTGGTGGGGCGGAGGTCTCGCACGTCGGCCGTCGCGCCCGAAATGCGCAGTCGGTTGCTGAGGGCGTATTGCGACAGGCCGTCAGGCATGTGAGGCATCAGGTCTGGTGCGATCCTCTCTGTCACCCCGATCGGGTCGAGGACCACGATCGGGCGGGCCGCCGTCAGGAGCATGACCGCCCTGATGGGGACGATCATGCCGATCTCTCCTCTGCATCATGCCGCTGGGACCGTCCTCGTGGCGGAGGCCGTAGGGGTCTTCCGGTTCGTCCCGGGGCTGACGGCCAGGCCGAGGTGCGGGCTCGCCCGGATCGTACGGAAAGCCACGAGCAAGAGCATCGCCGCGCCCGCCGGACTGGGTGGGGCCGTGGTAGCTGCCGCTGCCGGAGAAGGTGCCGGGCTTTCCGAACTTTGGCGGGTGGTCCTGGGTTCCGTCCGCGCCGCCATGGGTGAGATCGGGGTGCGGGCCGCCGCCGGGGCCGGGCGGGGCGCTGTGGTGCTTGGTCGAGGCGGCGCCGGCGTGCAGGCCGGCGCCCGCGCCGCCGGAGAGGCCGGAGCCGAGCAGGGTGGAGGTGTCGACCTTGCCGGTGGTCAGGTACTGGGTGGCCGCGTCGGCGCCGACCCCGGTGGCCGCACCGATCGCCGCCTTCCCGGGCAGCGACCGCGCGGCATTGCCCAGGCCGAGCCGGCCGGCCGCGCCGCCCAGCCCCTTGCCGACCAGGTGACCGGAGGCACCGCCGATCGCGCCGGCGAGGGCGTTCTGGCCCAGTTCCTTCAGGTCGATGTTCCGGCGGTGCCCCTCGGCGAGTTCGATGCCCTGGGCGAGCAGGTCGATCGCGGCCATCTGGACGGCCTGTCTGGCCGCCATCGCCAGCATCTCCTTCAGCAGTGTCTTCAGGATCCTCGAAACCGCCGTCCTGCTTGCCGCGACGAACGCCGGTATCTGCGCCATCGAAGCACCGGCGGTCACCGGGGCCTCGGCCTCGGCGGTGGCGATCTCGAACGCCAGGATGCCCAGCTGCGCGACGATCTGGATCTTCGCGGTCTCCGCCGAGTTGGCGACCTGCTCCAGCAGATCGCCCATCCCGTCCAGCGCGTTGACCACGCCACCGAGCCGGCCCGGGTCGTCCTCACTGCCCGCCCCGGCCGAGAAGCTGACCCAGTACGCGCCCAGCGCATCGGCAGCGGCACCCTGCTGCCCGTCGAGAGCACGCCGAATTGCCGAATCGGCGCCCTGCGCAGCCTCCTTGAGCCCCTCGGCCGCCGTGCGGCACTGCCCGGCCATCTCGCGCAACCGGTCCTCGTCCGCCTCCGGCCAACGGCAGCCCGCCAGCAGAAGCAGGACCCACTGAAGTGGCTCGGGAAGCTCAACGGCCACGGACTGGTACCTCCGACTGCGAACGGTCCACGACGGGGCCCGGCCGCCACCGCGCCGGAACAAGCCGTCCGGAGAAGCGGGTTCGAGCAGGAGCGAACGTATCCGGCCCGACCACCCACGTCCCGGCAGAACCACCGGCAGAAGTACGGGTTCCCGATTCCCGCCGGTGCGCGGCGCGCTGGTATGTTCCTGACGAATCATCCGCTGACGCGCCTGCAGTGTTGCCGCCGCGATCCGAGCAGGTGGCCGACAGCGTGGTGACGCGAGCGGACCGGGCACAGTCCCGCGCCGTCCTCCGCACCGGTCCCGGTGGGCCCGCCGCACCGTAAGGAGCCCGCCGTGCCGCTCACCCGCCAGATGCAGGGCGTCGTCCCCGCTGTCCGGCCGTGACCGGCCCCGGCGAGTTCGGCGCACTGCTGCGCCGACTGCGACTGCGCGCGGGCCACAGCCAGGAACACCTCGCCAACGCCGCCGGGCTCGGCGTGCGCACCCTCGCCGACCTGGAACGCGGCAGGGCCCGCGGGCCGCAGCGCCGCACCGTCGAGGCACTCACCCGGGCCCTGGCCCTGGACCCGGACGACACCCGTGCGCTGGAGGCCGCCGCGGCACTCGGCCGCCCGCGCGCCGTGCCCGCCCCGCCCACGGCACCGCTCGCCGGTACGCTCGCCCTTCCCCGCGACCTGCGGGACTTCACCGCACGCACCGAAGCGCTGGACGCAGTACGGGAGTTGGCCGCCCACGCCGCCCACGCCGCCCACGCCGCCCACGGCCCGGCGCCCGTCGCGCTGATCACCGGTCAACCGGGCCTGGGAAAGAGCGCGTTCGCCGTCCACGCGGCGCACCTGCTCGCACCCGACTACCCCGGCGGCCAACTCGCCCTCGACCTGCGCGGCACGGACGAACGGCCGACCGACCCGCGCGAGGCACTGGCCAGGCTCCTGCGCGCACTCGCCGTGGACGAGAGCGCCATACCCCGCAGCACCGAGGAACGCTCGGGCCTGTGGCGCACCCTCACGGCGGACCGACGGCTGCTCATCCTCCTCGACAACGCCGCGAACGAGGACCAGGTACGCCCGATGCTGCCCGACCGGGGCACCTCACTGACCCTGGTGACCAGCCGGAACTCGCTGGCCGGCCTGGAGTCGGCCTGCCGGACGGACCTCGCCCTGCTGCGCCGGGAGGAGGCCGTCCACCTGCTGACCCGCATCCTCGGCGCCGACCGGGTCGCCGCCGAGGAGCAGGCCGCCCGCGATCTCGCCGACCTGTGCGGCCGGCTGCCGCTGGCCCTCCGGGTGGCCGGCCAACGGCTGGCCGCGCGACCGGCCGAACGCATCGCCACCCTCGTGTCGCACCTCACCGACGAGGAAAGACGGTTGGACGCCCTCCGCGCCGGCAGCCTGGAAGTCCGTGCGGCGTTCGCCCTCTCCTACCGCCGGCTCGCGCCCGCCGCCCGCACCCTGCTGCGTCGCGCCGCGCTCGCGCAAGGACCGGACTTCAGCGCCCACACCCTCGCCCTGTTCGCCGACCTGCCCCTGCGCCAAGCCCGGCAACTGGCCGAGGACCTCGAACAGCAGGGACTGCTGCACGCCACCCCGCAGCCGGACCGCTACCGCTTCCACGACCTGCTGCGCCTGTTCGCGGCCGAGCAGCTCGCCGACGACGACCCCACCGTGATCGAACGGATCCGATCGACGGCCGCCCGCCGCCTGCTGGCCCGGGCCGAGGCCGCCGCCGCGCACTTCGACGCCGAACACGACCGCCCTGCCGGGCGCGATCCCGACCCGTCCACCGCACCGACCGACGCCGGGCAGGCCCGCGCCTGGCTGGAGGCCGAACGCGAGCAGTGGCTCTGGGCCCTGCGGCACGCCCACGACCGCGAGCTGCACCGCGAGGTCGTGGACACCGCCGAGGCCATGCACTGGTTCTCCGACCGCACCCAGCACTGGGAGCAGTGGACCGAGGTGTTCGAGCTGTCGGCGGCATCGGCCGAAGCCATCGGCTCCCGCGCCGAGCAGGCCGCCCACCTCAACTACCTGGCCTGGGCGTACAACCTGTGCAGCTACGACCACCGGCGGGCCCTGGAGACCGCCGACCGGGCCCACACCGCCGCCCTCGCCGCCGGAGACCGCCTGCAGCAGGGCTGGGCCCTCGGCTACGGCGCCGGAGCCCTGCACCGCCTCGGCCGCACGGAGGAGGCCATCGCCCGGATGCGGTCCGCCGCCGACTGCCACCGGCACAACCCCGACCCGCGCGGCCGACTCGCGGAAGTGAGCGCCTGGAACGCCCTCGGCACCCTGCTGCGCGACGCGGGCGAAACCGAACAGGCACTCACGGTCCACCGGCGCGCCGAAGCCGTCTGCCGGGCCGGGTTCCCCGGCCGGACCCCCGCGCTGCACACCGTCTACCTCGCCATCACCGAGCACCAACTCGGCTGCGACCTGGCCGCCCTGACCCGCTGGAGCGAAGCCGAGTCATCGCTGCGCCGGGCACTGGCCACCTTCGAGTCGCTCGACATGCCGGCCTGGAGCGAACCCGTCCGGCTCGACCTCGCCGTCGCCCTGCACCATCAGGGCCGCCGCGAGGAGGCCCGGGCCGAGCTGACCGCGGCCCATCGCGCGCTCGTCGACCTCAACCACCGGCGCCACACCGAAGCCGCCGACCTGCTGCACGAGTTGGCCGCGGAACCTACGGGCTGAACCCCCGACAGCCGGACCCGGCGCGGCAAAGGCCGCCGCGCTGGGGCCCGTGCGGGGCGCGGGTGCGCGGTCGTCCGGCAGAAGTACGCAGGACCGCGCTTCTGCCGGGGAAACCGCATGCTCCATGGATTCCAGGACGTCGAGGAGTTGGCCTCTCGCCTGCTCGGCGTGGTGCTGAACGGCCGTCAGGGCCGCCGCGACGGCACCGACCTGTTCAGGAGTGTGCAGCGCCCAGGGGGAGGACAGCAGCTCCGACAGGCCTTCGGCGCCTGAGCCCACGCCGAGGGTCTGCGCTGTCACGGGCGGTGCATGACCCGGCCGTTGGCAAACTCTCGGACTCACGTGATTATTCCCGGCCGATCACGAGAACGACGGAGCCCCGCGTTCGGCTGCACGAGGCGGCCATGACAGCACACACACAATCATCAGGATGTATCCTGCTAAAGGGTGAACGCCGCAGGCGGGGCGCCGTCGGTGCTGCGGTACTTATTCAGCCGCCGGTGCTGCGGTACTTGTTCAACCGAAGACTTCCACTGGACCAAGAGAGCTTCTCGGCGAGGTACCTCATGGAAGACATCACTGCACACGCCTCAGACACTTTCGTGATTCCCAACGGCGAGATTTTCGCGTACGGAGGCGAGTCGATTCAGATCAAGAAGCACGTCCTCCTGCCCGGGCACGACATACTCCGCGGCGCTATCCTGCAAGACCAGCGCACCGGCCAGCGCTTTTTCGTCACCGAGGCTGACCTGGCCCGGTACAAGTCTCCTGACCCGTCACCTGAACTCGGCTAAGTCATAAACGACTTGTCAATATAGACGGCCCAACGTTTACTCTGTCGGCAGCGTCGCCGACAGAGTAACGTCACGTATGGGTGGGCGTTGATCTCGAGTCACGAGACTCCCAGCCTGCTGTCAGTCCGTCAAAGCACCGCCGAGGTGCGATTTTCTGCTGCGGGTGCATCTGACGCCAGGGCGACGCGCCCCGGCCGGGCCGGGAACGGGCGGGTCAAGGGCTGGGAAAGTCCGCTGGTCGGTGGGGCGGGAGGTTCCGATACGATCATCGCGCCCGTCGCCGGGCCGAGAGTGCCGCGGCGACCGGCCGAGTGTCTGAACCACCGTTCCAGGGGGACATGTTGAGCATCCGTCGTTCGATCGCCGCCGCCGTCTTCGTCGCCGCGGTCGCCGCCCCGACCGCCCTCGGGGCCAACCCGGCCCTCGCCGACACCACGCCCACCGGCCAGTCCCTGCCGGACGCCCCGGCGACGGCCGACACCCCGGCGGACGCCACCCCCGCGCCCACCGGCATCACGCCCGAGGAGGAGGCCGAGCTGCGGGCCCGGCTGGCCAAGGTGATCGAGGAGCCGGGGCACAGCCGCTACTTCTACGAGCACGCCAAGGCGGCGATGGCCGGCACGGCCGAGGACGTCAAGCACTTCCTGGACGTCGAGATGCCGCAGATCATTCGCCAGGACAAGCGCGTCCGGGTCTCCCAGATCCTTCACCAGGCCGCGCCCGGCAGTCGCATGGAGGCGGCCGCGAGCAAGGCGTTGGACGGTGACGACGCGGCGATCGACCACTTCCTGGACGTCGAGTGGCCGCAGATCATCCGCGAGGACAAGCGCGTCCGGGTCTCCCAGATCCTTCACCAGGCCGCGCCCGGCAGCCGGATGGAGGCGGCCGCGAGCAAGGCGCTGGACGGTGACGACGCGGCGATCGACCACTTCCTGGAGGTCGAGTGGCCGCAGATCATTCGCCAGGACAAGCGCGTCCGGGTCTCTCAGATCCTTCACCAGGCCGCGCCCGGCAGTCGCATGGAGGCGGCCGCGAGCAAGGCGCTGGACGGTGACGACGCGGCGATCGACCACTTCCTGGACGTCGAGTGGCCGCAGATCGCCAATGACGAGCGCTGGCTGACGGTGCTCCGCCGACTGATCCAGCCGGGCAGCTCGCTCACCCTCACCGAGGCCGCCACCCAGGCGCTGAGCGCGGACGACCTCAAGGCGTTCCTGGCGGGCCTGGACAGCATCAGCGACAGCGAGACCCGCCTGCGGATCTCCCAGGCCATGTCGCTCGGCGGCCCCGAGGTCCGCAAGGCCGCCGGCGAGGCCATGGACTCGAACGACTCCGAGTTCCTGCACGTCTTCCTGACCACCGGCCTGGCCGAGGCGCAGGCCCGGGACACCGCCAACGCGCACGAGGCGGGCGGCAACGGCGGCAACACGGGCGGCAACGGCGGCAACGGCGGCAGCACCGGCAGTGGCACGGGCACCGGTGGCACCGACGGCACCGGTGGCACCGACAGCGGCACCCAGAACCAGGGCGGCCAGGGCGGCACCACCGTGACCCCGGCGTCCGACACGACCCAGACCGGCACCGGCACCACCCAGACCGGCACCGGCACCGGTACGGGTACCGGCACGGGTACCCTCGCCTCCACCGGCGTCGACGCCCCGCTCGGCACCCTGGCCGCCGCCGGCGCGGCCTCCGTGGCCCTCGGCGCCGCCCTGGTGGCCGCCCGTCGCCGCCGGCAGCAGCAGTCCTGACCCCGCTCGTCCATCGAACGCGCGGGCCGGCCGCTACAGCCAGCCCGCGCGTTTGAACAGGCGGTGCAGGACGACGCAGACGCCGCCCATGACGGAGAGCGCGGCGGGGTAGCCCCAGGGCTGGCCGAGTTCCGGCATGTGCTCGAAGTTCATGCCGTAGATACCGGCGATCATCGTGGGGACGGCGGCCAGCGCGGCCCAGGCGGAGATCTTCCGCATGTCGTCGTTCTGCTGGACGGAGACCTGCGCGAGGTTGGCGGAGAGGATGTCGGAGAGCAGGCGGTCCAGGCTCTCCACCATCTCGTTGACCTTGGCCAGGTGGTCGGCGACATCCCGGAAGTAGGGGCGCAGTTCGGCGGGGACGAAGGGCACCCAGACCTCGCCGGAGGCGGTGCCGGCCCGGGTGAGACGCAGGGCGGGCTCCATCAGCGGATAGGTGGCCTTACGGAAGTTCACCACCTGCCGTTTGAAGGAGTAGATGCGTTCGGCGGCGCCGCGGACCCGGCCGGGGGAGAAGATCTCGGCCTCCAACTCGTCCAGGTCGGTCTGGAGTTCGGTGGCCACGTCGAGGTACTGATCGACCGCCAGGTCGCAGATCGCGTACAGCACGGCGGCGGGGCCGTGCGCCAACAGCCCGGGCTGCTTCTCGAGTTCGGCCCGCAGGTCCTTGAGCGGGCTCTCCGGCCCGTGCCGGACCGTCATCACGTACGAGTCGCCCAGAAATATCATCAACTCGCCGATGGACACCGACTCGTCCTCCGGGTGGTACCCGGCGGTCTTCAGGACGGTGAACACCGAGTCCTGGTAGATGTCCACCTTCGGGCGCTGATGCGCCGTCAACGCATCCTCGATCGCCAGCGGGTGCAGGCCGAACTCCTCGGCGACATGGTCGAATTCGGCCCTCGTCGGGTCCGCCAGGCCGATCCACACGAAGCCGTCGCCGGACGCCCGGACCGCCGCCAGGGCGTCCGAGAAGTCCTCCGGTCCCTCGGTGCGCCGCCCGTCCCGGTAAGTGCCGCAATCCACGATCATGCCCGCCATTGTGACCCGAACCCGAGGGCCGCCGGGAGGGGCGCACCCCGTACGCTTGCGGTATGCCCACCCTGCTGCTCGTGCGCCACGGCCGCTCCACCGCCAACACCGCCGGAATCCTGGCCGGCTGGACGCCCGGCGTCGGGCTGGACGACACCGGCCGCGCGCAGGCCGCCGCCCTGCCCGAGCGGCTGGCCCAGCTGCCCATCGTCCGGCTGGTCAGCAGCCCGCTGGAGCGCTGCCGCCAGACCCTGGAACCGCTGGTCGCCGCCCGCCCCGAACTCGGCCCGCCCGACCTCGACGAGCGGCTCGGCGAATGCCACTACGGCGACTGGACCGGCCGCCCGCTGTCCGAACTCGCCGAAGAACCGCTCTGGCGCACCGTCCAGGACCACGCCTCGGGCGCGGCCTTCCCCGGCGGCGAGTCACTGCGCACGCTCAGCCACCGCACCGTGGACGCCGTCCGCGAGTGGAACGAGAAGATCGCCGTCGAACACGGCCCGGACGCGCTCTGGGTGGTCGCCACCCACGGCGACGTGATCAAGGCGATCGTCGCGGACGCGCTCGGCCTGCACCTCGACCACTTCCAGCGGATCTCGGTCGAGCCGTGCTCCGTCTCCGCGATCCGCTACACCCCGAACCGCCCGTACCTGCTGCGCCTCGGCGACACCGGCAGCCTGGCCTCGCTCGCCCCGCGCCCGCACGGCCACTCGGCCGGGGACGACGCGGTGATCGGCGGCGAGACCGGCACCGTCTGAGTCCGCCTGCCCGGCACGTCCGAGCAGCACCTGGCCGGCACCGTCCCCACCAGGAATCCGCGCCCCCCGCACCCCACGGCAGGCCCGTTTGGCCGTAGGGTGAGAGCGAGAAGACCGCACACCCCCGTACCGGAGCGAGCAGCGTGTCCCGTCAGGTCCACTTCTACGACCAGCCCGAGCGGTTCGTGGCCGGCACCGTCGGCCAGCCCGGTGCCCGGGCGTTCTACCTGCAGGCCTCCTCGCGTGGCCGGATCACCAGCGTGCTGCTGGAGAAGGCCCAGGTCGCCGCCCTCGCCGAACGCATCGAGGAAGTCCTCGACGAGGCGCTGCGGCGCAGCGGCGGCGAGGCCCCGATCCCGGCTGCCGCGCCCGTCGAGCTGCTCGACGCCGCCCCGCTCGACCTGCCGCTGGAACAGGAGTTCCGGGTCGGCACCATGGCGCTGGCCTGGGACGCCCGTGAGGAGTGCCTGGTGGTCGAGGCGCAGGCGTACGTCGAGGAGTCCGAGGACGAGGACGAGATCGAGGTCTTCGACAACGAGAACGGCCCCGACCTGCTGCGGGTGCGGCTCAGTGGCGCGATGGCCCGGGTGTTCGCCAAGCGCGCCCTCGACTTGGTCGCGGCGGGCCGCAAGCCCTGCCCGTTCTGCAACCTGCCGCTCGACCCCGAGGGCCACCTGTGCCCGCGCGCGAACGGCTACCGGCGCTGAGCGAGCAGCCGGCCGTGGAAGCCCCCGGCACCGACCCGGCCACCAGCGCCGCACTGGCCGCCGACACCCCCGCCGCCCTCGCCCTGCTCCGCGAGGGCGCGCTGACCGTCCACGGCCGGGTCACCGACGCCTCCAACGCCGTCCTGTACTGCACCGCCACCCTCGACGGCGTCACCGCCCCGTGCGTGTACAAGCCCGTCGCCGGTGAACGCCCGCTGTGGGACTTCCCCGACGGCACCCTGGCCGGCCGCGAGAGCGCCGCCCACGAGGTCTCCGCCGCCACCGGCTGGCAGTTGATCCCGCCGACCGTCCTGCGCGAGGGCCCCGCCGGCCCCGGCATGGTCCAGCTGTGGATCGAACCCGACCCGGACGCCCCCGAACTCCTCGACCTCCAGCCACTGGACGGGCCCGCCGACGGCTGGCTCCCCATCGTCCGCGCCGAATTCGACGCCGGCCGCCAAGCCTGGTTGGTGCACCGCGACGACGAACGGCTGCGCCGGCTCGCCGTGCTGGACGCCGTCCTCAACAACGCCGACCGCAAGGGCGGCCACTGGCTGACCGCCGCCGACGGCCGGCTCTACGGCATCGACCACGGCGTCACCTTCCACACCGAGCCCAAACTCCGCACCCTGCTGTGGGGATGGGCCGACCGCCCGCTCACCGCCGACGCCCTCGACGTCCTCGGCAAGCTCGCCACCGACCTCGACGGCACCCTCGGCGAGCGGCTGCGACCGCACCTGACAGCAGCCGAACTCGACGCGCTGCGGGCCCGGACGGGCGCGCTGCTGGCCCTGGGACGGCATCCGCTGCCGTCGGCTGACTGGCCGTCTATTCCCTGGCCGCCGGTCTGATACCGATCCGAAACAGAGAACAAGCGGAATCAAGCCGATCATGCCAGCAGGTTGGTCTTTCAAATCAGTGCACGGTTAGAGTCGGTGCCATGCATGCCTGGCCCACTTCCGAGGTTCCCGCCCTGCCCGGTCAGGGGCTTCCCCTGCGCATTTACGACACCGCCACGAGCAGTGTCCGAGAGGTCGTGCCCACCGGCCCGACCGCCCGGCTCTACGTCTGCGGCATCACTCCCTACGACGCGACCCACCTGGGCCACGCAGCCACCTACAACACCTTCGACCTGGTCCAGCGGGTCTGGAAGGACGCCGGCCACGACGTTCTGTACGTCCAGAACGTCACCGACGTCGACGATCCGCTGCTGGAGCGCGCCGTCGCCACCGGCCAGGACTGGACCGAACTCGCCGCCCGCGAAACCGCCCTGTTCCGCGAGGACATGACCGCGCTGCGGATGCTCCCGCCCGCGCACTACATCGGCGCCGTCGAATCCATCCCGTGGATCGTCCCGCTGGTGCAGCAGCTGCTCGCCTCCGGCGCCGCCTACGAGATCGACGGCGACATCTACTTCTCCGTCGAGTCCGACCCGCACTTCGGCGAGGTCTCCGGGCTCACCCGCGAACAGATGCTGCCGATCTTCGCCGAGCGCGGCGGCGACCCCGAGCGCCCCGGCAAGAAGAACCCGCTCGACGCGCTGCTCTGGCTCGCCGCCCGCCCCGGCGAACCCGCCTGGGACACCGAACTCGGCCACGGCCGGCCCGGCTGGCACATCGAGTGCGTCGCCATCGCGCTCAAGTACCTCGGCATGGAGTTCGACCTCCAGGGCGGCGGCAGCGACCTGTCCTTCCCGCACCACGAGATGGGCGCCTCGCACGCCCAGGTCGCCCTCGGCGCCCACCCCTACGCCCGCGCCTACGTGCACGCCGGCATGGTCGGCCTCGACGGCCACAAGATGTCCAAGTCGCGCGGCAACCTGGTGTTCGTCTCGGCCCTGCGACGCGACGGCATCGACCCCGCCGCGATCAGGCTCGCGCTGCTCGCCCACCACTACCGCAGCGACTGGGAATGGACGGCCGAGGACCTCGACACCGCCCTCACCCGCCTCGCCACCTGGCGCGCAGCGGTCTCCCGCCCGGACGGCCCCCCGGCCACGACGCTGCTCGCGGAGCTCCGCGAGGCCCTCGCCAACGACCTCGACGCACCCGCAGCCCTTTCGGCAGTGGACCGTTGGGCCGCGACGGCCCACGCGGTGGGCGGCGAGGACACGGGCGCCCCGGGCCTGGTCTCCCGCGCGGTGGACGCGCTGCTCGGCGTAGCGCTCTAGGGGTACGCAATCAGGGGCGCGTGGGGGTACCTCCCAGCCCTAGCGGGCCGGGAGGTACCCCCACGCGCCCCTGGTTTCGCAGCCCTCCTGCCCCGCCTACTCTTCGTCCTCGTCCTTCGGACGCTCCGTCGCGTGCCCAGTGATGGGCTTCTCGCCCTTCGGCCCCTGGTTCTCGCGCCGCCGCAGGTACCTCTCGAATTCGCGGGCGATCGCGTCCCCCGATGCCTCCGGCAACTCCGCGGTGTCCTGCGCCTCCTCCAACTGCTGGACGTACTCCGCGACTTCGGAGTCCTCCGCGGCGAGCTGGTCGACGCCGAGCTGCCAGGCGCGGGCGTCGTCGGCGAGTTCGCCCGGGGGGATGCGCAGGTCGAGGAGGTCTTCCAGCTTGTTGATCAGGGCCAGGGTGGCCTTGGGGTTGGGCGGCTGGGAGACGTAGTGCGGGACGGCGGCCCAGAAGGTGACGGCGGGGACGCCGGCGTGCGCGCAGGCCTCCTGGAGGACGCCGACGATGCCGGTGGGGCCCTCGTAGCGGCTCTCTTCGAGGTCGAGGCTGCGGGCCACCGTCGCGTCGGAGGTGACGCCGGAGACCGGGACCGGCCGGGTGTGCGGGGTGTCGCCCAGCAGCGCGCCCAGCACGACGACCAGTTCGACGCCCAACTCGTGGGCGAAGCCGAGCAGTTCGTTGCAGTAGGAGCGCCAGCGCATGCTCGGCTCGATACCGCGGACGAGCACCAGGTCACGCGGCTTGGGTTCGGTGACCCGGACCACCGAGAGTCTCGTGGTGGGCCAGGTGATCCGGCGAACCCCGCCGTCGAGCCAGATGGTGGGCCGGTTGACCTGGAAGTCGTAGTAGTCCTCGGCGTCGAGCGCGGCGAACACCTTGCCGCCCCAGGTCTCGTCGAGGTGTCCGAGCGCGGCGGAGGCCGCGTCGCCGGCGTCGTTCCAGCCTTCGAAGGCGCAGATCATCACCGGGTCGATCAACTCGGGCAGGTCTTCCAGCTCGATCACCCGGCATCTCCCTCCGTCCGTGGCGGGGGCACGGCCGCCCCCAGGTCCCTTACCTGCCCAGCCTACGGGCTTTGAATGCCACCCGTGGCCGGGCAGGGTGCCCAACCCTATCGCCGTCAGTCGACCGGTTCGGCGCAGGCGACGGTCGGGTTCATGGCGAGGGTGCCGGGCGGGGCGGGGATGGTGAAGGTGACGGTGGCGTCCTCGGGGCAGGTCTGCGCGGTGCCGCCCTTGAGGCTGACGGTCTGCTTGACGTACAGCTTGTCGACCTTGTACTCGGGCTTGTGCTCGCCCTGGCCGTCGCACCGCGTCTCGGCGACGCCCTCGGAGCCGTTCGCGTTCTTGGTGGCGTAGACGCAGTCGCCGACGACGATGCCGGTGCCGCCGCCCCCGCCGGGCTCGCCGGGGTGCGGGTCGTGCAGGTTGCGCAGGCAGGCCCAGGCGGACCGGTTGCGGGCGACGTTGGTGAGCGCGTTCTGGGTGAGGTCGAGGGCGACGTCGGTGCCGTCGGGGCAGTCCGCGCCGTGCGGGAGGGCGGCGGCGACGCCGGTCAGGGTGCCGCTGCGCTTGGTGACCTTGGCCTCGGCGTTCGGGCTGTCGCAGGGCACCATCTCGTAGTGGGAGGTGGTCCCGCTGCCGCCCGGGTTGAGCGCGCGGGCGCAGGTGCCCTCGGCGAAGTACGAGTCGTCGAGCTGCTGGGGGGTGGGGGTGCTGACGGCGGAGGTGGAGACGGTGGGGGAGGGGCTGGGCGGCGGTGAGGCCTTGGCGTGCTTGGCGGGTTCGCAGCCGACCAGGAGCAGGCCGGCGGTGAGCAGCGCCAGTGAGGTCCCGGCGGTGCGCAGGAGAGTGCGGGGCATGTCGTTCCTCCGTGCCCGGGTGGTGTGCGGTGGGCAGCGCGGCTGCCCAACCCGCCTGGAAATGACGGACTTTGGTCAACGCTACCGTGATGGTCCGTCAGGTCCGCGGGGTGGCCGGGAGCTGATCTCCGCCGGGGTCGGCGCGCCCGTTCGCGGTTCCCCGCCCGAGCCACCAGGCTGAACACAGCAGGTTGTTCCGTTTGTCGGATTTGCCGCTCTGCGAGGAGAGAAGCTCATGAAGGCAGCTGTGGTCCGGGACTTCACCCAGCCGCTGGAGATCGAGGAACGCGAGGTGCCCACCCCGGCGCCGCACCAGGTGCTGGTCCGGATCGAGTGCTCCGGCCTGTGCCACACCGACATCCACGCCGCCCGCGGCGACTGGCCGGTCAAGCCGTCCCCGCCGTTCGTGCCCGGCCACGAGGGCGTGGGCATCGTGGAGGCGGCCGGCCCGAACGTCCAGCACATCGAGGTCGGTCAGCGGGTCGCCGTCCCGTGGCTGGCCGACGCCTGCGGACGCTGCGACTACTGCGTCACCGGCTGGGAGACGCTCTGCCTGTCCCAGCACAACTCCGGCTACTCGGTGGACGGCGCCTACGCCGAGTACGCCCTCGCGCACGGCGACTACGTGGTGCCCGTCCCGGACGGTGTGGACCCGATGGACGCCGCCCCGCTGTCCTGCGCGGGCGTCACCACGTACAAGGCGGTCAAGCTGGCCGGCGCCCGACCCGGCACCCGGATGCTGATCTCCGGCATCGGCGGCCTCGGCCACCTGGCACTCCAGTACGCGCGGATCTTCGGCGCCGAAACGGTCGCGGTGGACATCACCGACGACAAACTGAAGCTCGCCGAGGACCTCGGCGCCGACCACGTGATCGACGCCCGGACCCAGGACGTCGCCCACGAGGTGCACAAGCTCGGCGGCGCGGACGGCGCCGTCTCGCTGGCCGTCAGCAACGCCTCCTTCCGTGCCGCCTACGACTCGCTGCGGCGCGGCGGCACCCTCGCACTGGTCGCGCTGCCCGCCGAGGGCGAGCTGACGCTGCCGGTGTTCGAGACGGTGCTGAACGGCACCAAGGTGATCGGCTCGATCGTCGGCACCCGCCAGGATCTCGCCGAGGTGTTCGCCGTGCACGCCCTCGGCCGCACCAAGGTGATCCGGGAGACTCGCGAACTGGAGGACGTGAACGCCTGCTTCGAGGACGTGCTCTCGGGCCGGGTGACGGCCCGCCTGGTGTTCGACCTGCGCTGACCGCAGGCGGAAGGGGGGACGGAATACCCGTCCCCCCTGCACGGCGGGTCAGCCGCTTGCCCGCCCGGTCATCAGCGCGGTGATCCCCGCGGCGAGCTCCGGGCCGAGTTCGCCCCAGCCCTCCTTGTAGCCGTACACGCCCGCCAGCGTGCGGGCCTCGTAGTCGCCGTTCAGCACCTCGATGTCCGCGGCGGTGATCAGCGACGGGTGGGCGACGCCGAGCGCCGAGGAGATCTTCGTCAACTCCTTGCGCAGGGTGCGCAGATAGACCGCCGCCCGGGCCGACTTGGAGACCGGGTCCACGCCGCGGGCCAGCCACGGGTTCTGGGTGGCGATGCCGGTCGGGCACTTGTCGGTGTGGCACTTCTGGGCCTGGATGCAGCCGATCGACAGCATCGCCTCGCGCGCCACGTTGATCATGTCGGCGCCCAGCGCGAACGCCACCGCCGCGTTCTCCGGCAGGCCGAGCTTGCCGGAGCCGATGAACGTCAGCTCGTCGGTCAGCCCCAGTTCCGCGAAGGTGCCGTAGACCCGCGAGAAGCCCATCCGGAACGGCAGCGACACCGAGTCGGCGAAGATCCGCGGCGCCGCACCGGTGCCGCCCTCGCCGCCGTCCACCGTCACGAAGTCGACGCCCCGGTCGCCGCGCGCCATCAGCGCGGCCAGCTCCTGCCAGAAGTCCAGCTCGCCGACGGCGCTCTTGATGCCGACCGGCAGGCCGGTCTCGGCGGCCAGCAGCTCGACGAAGTCCAGCATCGAGTCCACGTCGCCGAACGCCGAGTGCCGCGAGGGCGAGGCGCAGTCCTTGCCGACGGGTATGCCGCGGATCTTCGCGATCTCGGGCGTCACCTTCGCACCCGGCAGCATGCCGCCCAGGCCCGGCTTGGCGCCCTGCGACAGCTTGATCTCGATCGCCCGGACCGGCGCCCCCGCCACCACGTCCTTGAGCTTGCCGAGGTTGAAGCTGCCGTCCTCGTTGCGGCAGCCGAAGTACGAGGTGCCGAGCTGAAGCACCAGGTCGGCGCCACCCCGGTGGTACGGCGACAGGCCGCCCTCGCCGGTGTTGTGCATCGCGCCGGCCTGCGCCGCGCCCTTGTTCAGCGCGGTGATGGCCGCGCCCGAGAGCGAACCGAAGCTCATCGCGGAGACGTTCACCACGCTGCCCGGCCGGAACGCCCTGGCCCGCCCGCGCGGCCCGCCCAGCACCTTGGCCGACGGCAGCGGCGCCTGCGGGTCGTGCCCGTCCGGCAGCGGCCCGGCGAAGGTGCGCTGCTTCAGGTAGGCACGGCCCTGCGCCTGCGCGACGTCCACCTCGGTGCCGAACCCGAAGTAGTTGTTCTCCTCCTTGGCGGAGGCGTAGATCCAGCTCCGCTGGTCGCGGCTGAACGGCCGCTCCTCCTCGTTGGAGGTCACGATGTACTGCCGCAGCTCCGGCCCGATCGTCTCCAGCAGGTACCGGGCGTGCCCGAGCACCGGGAAGTTCCTCAGCAGTGCGTGCTTCTTCTGGACCAGGTCGCGGGCGGCGAGCACCGCCACCGCGGCGGCCGCGGCCGCGCCGATCTTCCGGGCTTGCATGGACGTTCCTCCTGGGTACCGGCCCCGTCCCCACACGGCGGAGCCGGACCGATGCTAGGAAACCCCGCGCACCGTCCCGCCCACCGGGGGCCGCCGGGCCGGATCGCCCGAGGTCAGAGGCACCAGCCGTCCCGGTACGCGGCCCAGTGGTCCGGGGTGGCCGCGAAGTCCACGTACAGCGCCAGCCCGAAGTTCCGCCGCGCACCCGGGCCGAGCGCGAGGCGGGCACCGCGGACGGCGGCACGGACCGTCTCGGCGTCGCCCCGGTGGGCCGGGGTGTCGTCCCAGTACGCGGGCAGGCCCATCAGCAGCTCGACACCGGGCGGGGTGTTGGCCAGCGCCAGCTCCGTCTGCCGGGCGACGTAGCCGCCGTACAGCGACTCCACCGGCATCGAGGTGTCGTAGGACATCACCGCGACCTGGTCGACCCGCCGCGCGGCCTGCGCGAAGTACCCGGCGCTCCACCACTTGCCGTGGTCGGTGAGCGCGAAGGTCACCCGGCCGATCGTCGGGACGGGCTCGATCTGCGGCGCGGCGATGGACAGCGGCGCGCCCCGGGCGGCGGTCAGCGCGTGCACCTGGTCGAGCAGCGCGAGGAAGCCGGGGGAGCCGTTGTGCACCGGCTCCAGGTCGAAGTGGACGCCGTCGAAGCCCAGGTCGAGGACCTGCTTCGCGGAGGCGGTGATCCGCTCCCGCACCTCCGGCCGGTCCAGGTGCAGGCCGACCTTCTCCGGCGCGACCACGTCGCCCAGCCAGGACTGGATCCGCACCCCCGGCATCGCGGCCCGGGCCCGCTCCAGGAACCCGGCCACCCCCGGGGCCAGCTTCGGATCGAGCGAACCGTCGTGCTCCAACGGGCCGGTGTGCACGTACAGGTCGTGGATGCCGGTGCCGCGCACCCGCGCCGCCAGCACCGTCAGATCGGCGTCGGTGCGCCGCCCGTCCACCCAGGCGTGGCCCAGCCAGATCGCGTCCCGGCCGCGGGTACGGGCATCGGCCGCCGGATCGCCCGAGTAGTACCAGCGCAGCGCCAGCCCCGCGCCCAGCACCGGCAGCACCAGCATCGCCAGCAGCGTCGCGAGGGCGGTCAGCACCCGGCGGCGCCGGGTCCAGCGGGTGCGGTGGTTCCAGCGGCGACGCGCCCGGCCCGGCACCGTCCGCCATACGGACGGCCCAAGGGCACGGACGCGGTGATGCCACCTGCTCGAACGCGGTGAAGCGGGCATGGTCGGGCTCCCTTCCGGTGGACAGGGACGCCCACGATGCGAAATGGGTTCCATGGCACCGCCGTCGGGCGGATACCCTGACCGGGTGCGCCTCCGGTCAAGGTGGGGCCGCATAGCCGACAGCCGTCGCACTCAGGGAGCAGCCTCATGGCCACCGTTGTATCCACATCCGCCCAGCAGGAGCGCGCCGACGCCTTGCGCGAGGCCCTCGCCACCCGGGTGGTGGTGGCCGACGGAGCGATGGGCACGATGCTCCAGGCCCAGGAGCCGACGCTGGAGGACTTCCAGCAGCTGGAGGGCTGCAACGAGGTCCTCAACGTGACCCGCCCCGACATCGTCCGCTCGGTGCACGAGGCGTACTTCGCGGTCGGCGTGGACTGCGTGGAGACCAACACCTTCGGCGCCAACCACTCGGCGCTCGGCGAGTACGACATCTCCGACCGGATCGGCGAACTGTCCGAGGCCGGCGCCCGGATCGCCCGCGAGGTCGCCGACGAGTACACCGCGAAGGACGGCCGTACCCGCTGGGTGCTCGGCTCGATGGGCCCCGGCACCAAGCTGCCGACGCTCGGCCACACCACCTTCGAAACGGTCCGCGAGGGCTTCCGGCAGAACGCGGCCGGCCTGATCGCCGGCGGCGCCGACGCGCTGCTGATCGAGACCAGCCAGGACCTGCTGCAGACCAAGGCCTCCGTGCTGGGCTGCCGCGACGCCCTGACCGAGGCCGGCCTGAACCTGCCGGTCCTGGCCCAGGTCACGGTCGAGACCACCGGCACCATGCTGCTCGGCTCGGAGATCGGCGCGGCGCTGACGGCGCTGGAGCCGCTCGGCATCGACTTCATCGGCCTGAACTGCGCCACCGGCCCCGAGCAGTACAGCGAGCACCTGCGCTACCTGGCGAAGAACGCCCGGATCGGCCTGTCCTGCATGCCGAACGCGGGCATGCCGGTACTCGGCAAGGACGGCGCGCACTACCCGCTGACCCCCGGCGAACTCGCCGACGCGCACGAGGCGTTCGTCCGCGACTACGGCCTGGCACTGGTCGGCGGCTGCTGCGGCACCACCCCCGAGCACCTGCGCCAGGTGGTCGAGCGGGTGCAGGGCCTGCCGATCACGCCGCGCGAGCCGAAGCCCGAGCCGGCCGCCGCCTCGCTGTACCAGACGGTGCCGTTCCGGCAGGACACCTCGTACCTGGCGATCGGCGAACGCACCAACGCCAACGGCTCGAAGAAGTTCCGCGAGGCGATGCTCGCCGCCGACTGGCAGACCTGCGTGGAGATCGCCCGCGAGCAGATCCGCGAGGGCGCGCACCTGCTCGACCTGTGCGTGGACTACGTGGGCCGCGACGGCGTCGCCGACATGAAGGAGATCGCCGGCCGCCTCGCCACCGCCTCCACCCTGCCGATCGTCCTGGACTCCACCGAGCCGCCGGTCCTGCGGGCCGGCCTGGAGGCACTCGGCGGGCGCGCGGTGCTGAACTCCGTCAACTACGAGGACGGCGACGGCCCCGACACCCGCTTCGGGAAGATCGCCGCCCTCGCCCGCGAGCACGGCGCCGGCCTGATCGCCCTCACCATCGACGAGGAGGGCCAGGCCCGCACCGCCGACAAGAAGGTCGCCATCGCCGAGCGGCTGATCGAGCAGCTCACCGGCGAGTACGGCATCGAGGAGTCCTCGATCCTGATGGACTGCCTGACCTTCACCCTGGCCACCGGCCAGGAGGAGTCCCGCCGCGACGGCATCGAGACCATCGAGGCGATCCGCGAACTCAAGCGCCGCCGCCCGAACGTGCAGACCACCCTCGGCCTGTCCAACATCTCCTTCGGCCTCAACCCGGCCGCCCGCCAGGTCGTCAACTCGGTCTTCCTGCACGAGTGCGTGGAGGCCGGCCTGGACTCGGCGATCGTGCACGCCGCCAAGATCCTGCCGATGAACCGCATCCCCGAGGACCGCCGGCAGGCCGCCCTCGACCTCGTGTACGACCGCCGCAGCGAGGGCTACGACCCGCTGCAGAAGCTGCTCCAGCTGTTCGAGGGCGTCTCCGCCGCGTCCGCCGCCGCCTCCAAGGCCGAGGAGCTCGCCGCCCTCCCGCTGGAGGAGCGCCTGCAGCGCCGCATCATCGACGGCGAACGCAACGGCCTGGAGGCCGACCTGGACGCCGCGCTGGCCGAGCGCCCGGCACTGGAGATCATCAACGACACGCTGCTGTCCGGCATGAAGGTGGTCGGCGAGCTGTTCGGCTCCGGCGAGATGCAGCTGCCGTTCGTGCTGCAGTCCGCCGAGGTGATGAAGGCCGCGGTGGCCCACCTGGAGCCGCACATGGAGAAGTCCGACAGCGAGGGCAAGGGCACCATCGTGCTGGCCACCGTCAAGGGCGACGTCCACGACATCGGCAAGAACCTGGTCGACATCATCCTGTCGAACAACGGCTACAACGTGATCAACATCGGCATCAAGCAGCCGGTGGCGGCGATCGTCGAGGCCGCCCAGGAGCACAAGGCCGACGTGATCGGCATGTCCGGCCTGCTGGTCAAGTCCACGGTGATCATGAAGGAGAACCTGGAGGAGCTCAACCAGCGCGGCCTGGCCGCCGACTTCCCGGTGATCCTCGGCGGCGCCGCCCTCACCCGCGCCTACGTCGAGCAGGACCTGCACGAGATCTACGACGGCGAGGTCCGCTACGCCCGCGACGCCTTCGAGGGCCTGCGGCTGATGGACGCCCTGATCGGCGTCAAGCGCGGCGTCCCCGGCGTGGAACTGCCGGAGCTGCGCAAGCGCCGGCACGCCCGGGTCGAGATCGAGGAGCCGGAGGAGGTCAACCTCGGCCAGATCCGCTCCGACGTGGCCGTCGACAACCGCGTCCCCACCCCGCCGTTCTGGGGCGACCGCATCATCAAGGGCGTCCCGTTCCAGGACTACGCCTCCTGGCTGGACGAGGACGCCCTGTTCAAGGGCCAGTGGGGCCTCAAGGGCGGCCGCTCCGGAGGGCCGTCGTACGAGGAACTGGTGGAGACCGAGGGCCGCCCGCGGCTGCGCGGCTGGCTGGACCGCCTCCAGACCGAGGGCTGGCTGGAGCCCGCCGTCGTGTACGGCTACTACCCGGCCAACTCCAAGGGCGACGACCTGATCCTCTACCGCGAGGACGGCTCCGAACTGACCCGGTTCACCTTCCCCCGCCAGCGCCGCGGCCGCCGCCTGTGCCTGGCCGACTTCTTCCGACCGGAGGAGAGCGGCGAGCGCGACGTGGTCGGCCTCCAGGTGGTCACCATGGGCAACCGGATCTCCGAGGCCGCGGGCGAGCTGTTCGCCGGCAACTCCTACCGCGACTACCTCGAACTGCACGGCCTGTCCGTGCAGTTGGCCGAGGCACTGGCCGAGTTCTGGCACGCCCGGGTCCGCTACGAACTCGGCTTCGGCGACGAGGACCCGCAGGACGTCAAGGACATGTTCGCGCTCAAGTACCGCGGCGCGCGCTTCTCGCTCGGCTACGGCGCCTGCCCGAACCTGGAGGACCGCGCCAAGATCGCCGAACTGCTCAGGCCCGAACGGGTCGGCGTGATCCTCTCCGAGGAGTACCAGCTGCACCCCGAGCAGTCCACCGACGCCATCGTGCTGCACCACCCCGAGGCCAAGTACTTCAACGCACGCTGAGGCTTCTGCCACGGCAGATCATCCGTTCGCCGCACCGGCGCCCGGCGCAATCCGCTCCGGCGGGCGTATTCTTGATGATCCTGAACGGGCCGGTCCGCTCACCAGCGGGCCGGCCTGTGCCATCCCCGGACGCAGCGTGCTCCGGACGACCACCCGGAAGGACGGCGCGCATGACGACGGTCTCGACCCCGATCCGTGTCGGCGGAGACGGCGACGGCAGCGGCCTGCAGGCCGTCCTGCTCGACATGGACGGCACCCTGGTCGACACCGAGGACTTCTGGTGGCAGGCCGAGGTCGACCTGTTCGCCGAACTCGGCCACCGGCTCACCGCCGAGGACCGCACCCAGGTGGTCGGCGGCCCGATGACCCGCGTCATCGACTACCTGCTCACCCGCACCGGCGCGGCGATCCGCCCCGCCGACCTCGGCGCCCAGATCAACCAGCGCTTCGTCGACCTGCTGGCCGGCGGCGTCCCGCTGATGCCCGGTGCCGAGCGCCTGCTCAACACCCTTGCCGCGCACGGCATTCCGGCCGCCCTGGTGTCCGCCTCGCACCGGCACATCATCGACATCGTGCTGCACAGCCTGGGCGCGCAGAACTTCGCCTTCACGGTGGCCGGAGACGAGGTGCCGCGCACCAAGCCCTTCCCCGACCCCTACCTGACCGCCGCGGCCCGCCTGAGCGCCGACCCGGCCCGCTGCGTGGTCGTCGAGGACACCCCCACCGGCGTCGCCGCCGCCGAGGCCGCGGGCTGCCCCGTCATCGCGGTACCGTCCATCGCCACCATCGAGCCCGGCCCCGGCCGCCTGGTGCTGCCCTCGCTCGAACAGGTCGATCTCGACCTGCTGCGCACCCTGGCCGGCGCCCGGGTGTGACCTTCGTCTCCTTCCAGCGATTTTCCGGTTCCCCTCCGCGTCCGTGGGTACGCGGACCGTATCCGGCAGCACGTGCGAAATCGGGCATTGGCTGACAACTCGTCGGTTCCCGAAGGGTAGCTTTCCGGCCGTCGCCGACCCACTGTTCGAACAGCCGGTGACCGTCCCGGTGCGATGTGGCACGCTACATCCGGTCAGTAGCCATCCCGCGCCGCCGCCCACCGCCGTCAGACCCCGGCCGGGGGCGCCCGCGCGTCGTACCAGACCTGGGCCGGCCACCCCCACCCCGCGGCCGGCCGGTTCTCCGGCGTCGGCCGGCCGCACGCAGTAAGGAAGACCACCCCGCATGACTACGCCCAACCGCCTGGCCGTGCTCAGCTGCGCCGCGCTCGTCGCCACCACGGCGGCCGGCTGCGCGTCCGTGGAGAAGGCTGCCAACGGCGGCGACAACGGTGCTGCGATCACCCTGGGCACCACCAACGGGACCACCGTGCTGGACCCGGCCGGCGCCTACGAAATCGGCTCCTGGCTGGTGCTCAACAACTCCTTCCAGTCGCTGCTGGCCTTCCCGCCCGGCGGGACCGTGCCGCAGCCCGACGCCGCCGAGTCCTGCCAGTTCACCGGCACCGACACGATGACGTACACCTGCACGCTGAAGGCCGGGCTGAAGTTCACCAACGGGCACCCGGTGACGGCCGAGGACGTCAAGTTCTCGATCGACCGCACCAAGCGGATCAACGACCCGGCCGGTCCGCTCCCGCTGCTGTCCACCATCAAGTCGGTGGAGACCAACGGCGACCGCGAGGTCACCTTCCACCTGGAGACCCCCGACGCGGTCTTCCCGGCCAAGCTGGCCTCCCCGGCCGGCGCGATCGTGGACCACCAGGTCTTCCCGGCCGACAAGCTGCTGGAGAACGACAAGCTGGTCGGCTCCGGCCGGTACCGGGTGGACGCGATCGAGAACCGCGGCAAGAGCCCGGCCAAGGTCACGCTGTCGCCGAACCCGACCTACAAGGGCAGCGCCGGCAAGCCCGAGAACAACAAGTTCACCGTCCGCTTCTACGAGAAGGCGGACGAGCTGAAGGCCGCCCTCGACAAGGGCGAGGTGGACGTCGCGGACAACAGCCTCGAACCCGCCACGGCGGCGCAGATCAAGAACGACGACCAGTCCGGCAAGGGCAACCTGCGGGTCGCCGAGGGCGACAGCGGCGAGACCTTCTACCTGGTGTTCAACACCAAGGACGAGGTCGGCGGCAACCAGGCCGTCCGGCAGGCGATGGCCCAGCTGATCGACCGCAAGGCGCTGGCCCACGACGTGTACGCGGGCACCGTGCTGCCGCTGTACTCGGTCGTCCCGGCCGGCGTGGTGGGCCACACCACCGCCTTCTTCGACAAGTACGGCGAGCCGGACGTCGCCAAGGCCAAGAAGATCCTGACCAGCGCGCACATCACCACCCCGGTCAAGCTCACCCTGACCTGGTCGCGCTCCCGGGCCGGCGCCACCGAGCTGGAGGAGGTCAAGAAGCAGCTGGACGCCAGCGGCCTGTTCCAGGTGACGGTCCAGCAGGAGCCGGACTGGAACACCTTCATCGCCAACTGGTCGAACAGCAGCTACCAGGCCTATCTGATCGGCTGGACCCCCGACTACGTGGACGCGGACAACTACATCACCCCGCTGGTGGTGGGGGGCGGCGCGTTCCACAACAACTGGGACGACCCGCAGATCAGCACCAAGCTGGTGCCGGACTCGATCAAGCTCACCGACCGCACCGGCGGCGGCAACTACGCGACGATCCAGAACCGGCTGGCCGACGCCGTGCCGATGGTCCCGCTGTACCAGAACAAGTCCTTCTACGTGTACCGGGTCGGCGTCAGCGGCGTGGACAGCACCGTGGACAACACCAGCCGCTTCCGCTTCTGGGAGATCGGCCGCACCGGCAAGAAGTAACGTTTCACCCGGTTGCCCAAGGCACCACAACGGCCCGCCACTCCCACCGGGAGTGACGGGCCGTCGGCCGTTCCAGAGAGCTCTACAGGGCGCCGGGGCGCACCAGGCCGCTCTCGTACGCGTACACCGCCGCCTGCACCCGGTCACGCAGCTGGAGCTTGGTCAGCACATGGCCGACATGGGTCTTCACCGTCGTCTCGGAGACGAACAGCTCGGCCGCGATCTCCGCGTTCGACAGCCCACGGGCCACCAGCCGCAGCACCTCCACCTCACGCTCCGTCAGCACGGTGAGCGCCTGCGGCGGCGCCTCGTCACCGGACGGCAGCTTGGTGGCGTACATGTCCAGCAACCGGCGGGTCACCGACGGGGCCAGCATCGCCGCACCGTCCGCCACCACCCGGATCGCCTGCACCAGCTCCTCCGCCGGCACGTCCTTCAGCAGGAAGCCGCTGGCGCCCGCGCGCAACGCCTCCACCACGTACTCGTCCAGGTCGAAGGTGGTCAGCACCAAGACCTTCGCCGGGCCGGTGCGGTCCGGCCCGGCGATGCGGCGGGTGGCCTCCACGCCGTCCATCCGCGGCATCCGGATGTCCATCAGCACCACGTCCGGCTGCAGCGCGCGGACCTGGTCCAGCGCCTGCTGCCCGTCGCCCGCCTCGCCGACCACCACGAGATCGGACTCCGCCTCCAGAATCATCCGGAAACCGGTACGGAGCAGCGGCTGGTCGTCCACCAGCAGCACACGGATCGTCACCTACGACTCCTTGCGGGGGTTGGTCAAAGTGGCCAGGGGCAGCGGGTACGGCGGGGGAGTGCCACCGAACTCCGGGCAGCTGGACTTGTGGTCGCACCAGTCGCACAGCCGGTTGCGGGTCGCCGGGAACTCACCGGTGGCCACGGCCGCCGAGATCGCCTCCCACAGCGCCTCCAGCTTCCGCTCCACCGCCAGCAGATCGGCCTGGTCCGGGTCGTACGTCACCACATCGCCGCCGCCGCCGAGATACACCAGCTGCAGCCGCTTGGGGAGCACGCCCTTCCACCGCCAGACCACCAGCGCGTAGAACTTCATCTGGAACATCGCCTTGCCCTCGAAGTCCCGCGAGGGCGCCCGGCCGGTCTTGTAGTCCACCAGCCGCACCTCGCCGGACGGCGCGACGTCCACCCGGTCGATGTAGCCGCGCAGCAGCAGGCCCGAGGCCAGCGCGGTCTCCACGTACAGCTCCCGCTCCACGGGGTGCAGCCGGGTCGGGTCCTCCAGCCGGAACCACTTCTCCACCAGCTTCTCGGCATCGCCCAGCCAGCCGGCCAGCTTCTCCGGCTCGTCCGGGAACAGATCCGCCAGCTCCGGCCGTTCCCCGAGCAGCCGCTCCCACTGCGGGGCCAGCAGCCCCCGGGCCCGCTCGGGGGTGCGCTCCGCCGGCGGATGGTCGAACAGCCGCTCCAGCACCGCGTGCACCAGCGTCCCCCGGGTCGCCGCCGCACTCGGCGGCTCCGGCAGCCGGTCGATCACCCGCAGCCGGTACAGCAGCGGGCAGGTCATGAAGTCACCCGCCCGGGACGGCGACAGCCCGGTCGGCGCGGCCGCCGGACGGGCAGTGGGTGTGGGGTCGGTCTGCTGCATGCCCCGACCCTATTGCACCGGACGGACAGCATGGGCGAACGGGTCGAGAAGGTGGGTATGGCAAAGGAGAGCGGGGTGCGCCGCCGCCGCGACGGGAGATCACGTAGCGTACGAGGAACCCACGTCGCGCACGCGAGATCCACGGAGCGTACGGGGGCACCAGAGGGTCGGCGGAGGGTGAAGGGAGCACGGTGAACGACACCAAGGGGCGGACACCCGGGGCACCGGACTCGCCGGACGGCGGCGAACCACCCCGCGGCGGCATCCTGATGGGCCGCCCGTTCGGCGTGCCCGTCTACGTCACCCCGTCCTGGTTCCTGGTCGCCGCCCTGATCACCTGGATCTTCGGCAGCCGGCTCGCCGACGTCCTGCCCGAGCTCGGCGCCACCCGCTACCTGCTCGCCTTCTCCTTCGCCGTCGCCTTCTACGGCTCGGTGCTGGTCCACGAACTCGCTCACACCCTGGTCGGGCTGCGCTACAAACTGGGCGTGCGCCGCATCCAGCTCCAGTTCCTCGGCGGCGTCTCCGAGATCGAGAAGGAGGCCGACCGCCCCTGGCGCGAGTTCTGGCTCGCCCTCGTCGGCCCGCTGCTCTCCCTGGTGCTGGCCGGCGCCTTCTGGGCCGGCTTCAAGGCCGTCGAACCCGCCACCGTCCCCGGCGTCCTGCTGGCCGGCCTGATGATCTCCAACCTGGTGGTCGCCGCCTTCAACCTGCTGCCCGGCCTCCCGCTGGACGGCGGCCGGATGCTGCGCGCCGTCGTCTGGGCCGCCACCGGAGACCCCATGAAGGGCACCCTCGCCGCCGTCTGGGCCGGCCGCGCCCTGGCCATCGCCGTCGTCCTCGGCCTGCCCGTCATCGGCGCCGCCCAGAACGCCCAACGCTCCACCGGCGAAGCCATGCTGGACGGCGTCCTCGCCGCCATCCTCGGCTTCATCATCTGGCAGGGCGCCGGCAACTCGCTGCGCAACGCCCGCCTCAAGGAGGTCCTGCCCGGGCTCAAGATCCGCGACCTGGCCCGCCGCAGCATCGACGTCACCGCCGACACCCCCCTCGGCGAAGCCCTCCGCCGCGCCCACGAGGCCCACGCCGGCGCGATCGTGGTCGTCGACGGCCACGGCGAACCCACCGCCCTGGTCAAGGAATCCGCGGTCAGCAACGTTCCCGAACACCGCCGCCCCTGGGTCGCCGTCTCCGCCGTCGCCCGCGACCTCGAACCCGGCCACACCATCCCCGTCGACCTGGCCGGCGAACAGATCCTGGAAACCCTGCGCCGCGCCCCCGCCTCCGAATACCTGGTGGTCCGCGCCGACGGCACCGTCTACGGCGTACTCTCCCTCGCCGACCTCGAACGCCGCCTCACCGCCGCCGTCCTCGGGCGTGCCTGACGATCTCCGTCGGGCGCGAATCGTCAGGCACGCCCGGGCGCCCGACCGGCTGAACCGATCATGTGGTCGGGACAGCCCTCCGGCTCCCGTAGGATGGCCCCCATGTCCGAACCGACCGGTGCCGCCCGCCGACGCGGGCCCTTCCAGGTCGGGGACCAGGTCCAGCTGACCGACCCCAAGGGCCGCCACTACACGTTCACGCTCCAGGCCGGGAACCAATTCCACACCCACAAGGGTGCGTTCCCGCACGACGAGCTGATCGGCGCTCCCGAGGGCACGGTCGTCCGCACCACGGGAAACGTCCCGTACCTCGCGCTGCGCCCCCTGCTCCCCGACTACGTCCTGTCCATGCCGCGCGGCGCTGCCGTGATCTACCCCAAGGACGCGGGGCAGATCCTGGCCATGGCCGACATCTTCGCCGGCGCGAGGGTGGTGGAGGCGGGCGTCGGTTCCGGCGCCCTGTCCACCTACCTGCTGCGCGCCGTCGGCGACACCGGCATGCTCGCCTCCTACGAGCGGCGTGAGGACTTCGCGGACATCGCCCGCGGCAACGTCGAACGCTACTTCGGCGGCCCGCACCCCGCGTGGAAGCTCACCGTCGGCGACCTCCAGGACAACCTGGTCGAGACCGACGTCGACCGTGTCATCCTCGACATGCTCGCCCCCTGGGAGTGCCTGGACGTCGCCTCCAAGGCGCTCGTCCCCGGCGGCCTCATCTGCTGCTACGTGGCCACCACCACGCAGATGTCCCGCACCGTCGAGGCGCTGCGCGAACACGGCACCTTCACCGAGCCGCAGGCCTGGGAGACCATGGTCCGCACCTGGCACCTCGAAGGCCTCGCCGTCCGCCCCGACCACCGCATGATCGGTCACACCGGCTTCCTGCTCACGGCTCGCCGCCTGGCCGACGGTGTCGAACCCCCGCTCCGCCGCCGCCGCCCCGCGAAGGGCGCCTACGGCGAGGACTACGACGCGGCGGAGCCCGAGCTGACGCTCGCGGAGCGGGCCGCGGTGCGCAAGGCGCAGCGGGAAGCGGCCGCGCACGACGGCCGGGACCTGAACTAGCGGATTCGCAATCACGGGCGCGTGGGGGCACCTCCCGGCCCGGCTAGGGCTGGGGGAGAACTGCGCGAGCAAGAAGTGCACGTCCGCAAGGTCGCGATCAAGTGCAGGTCATTGTCCCGCCCAGCGACCTTGCGGACTGGTTTCTTCCGTTTCGCGCAGTTCCCCGCGCCCCTGTTTATGCGCCCACCCGGTCTCGAGCGCCCATTCCCCCGTGTGCGAAAATGCCCGGACTGAGAGGGGAGTTCGTGTGCACGCACGGTCGGGGTTGAAGCACTGGGTGCTGGTCGCGGCGGGGTGTGCCGCTGTGGTGGGTGGGGCGTTGGGGGCGACGTCGGCGACCGGGGCCGTGGTGACGGGTCATCAGGCCGAGGCGGTGGTGCCGGAGGTGGACCTGGCGAAGGTCCAACTGCCCATGGAGTGCGGGCGGTTCCCGGTCGCGGTGAGTCTGAAGGCGTCGGCGGTCGTGGACGGGAAGTCGCTCGGAGTGCTCGCCGCGCACTGCCAGGCCGACATGGGGACCCCGCCGGACCAGGTGTTCGTGGTGGAGGGCGCCGGCAGGCCGGTTGAGTTGCTCTCCGACCGCGACGGGTACACGCTCACGGAGTTGACGATCCGCTCCGACGGTTCGATCCGCGGAGCGGCTCGCGGCTACTCCTCCGACGACGTGCCGCGCTTCTCGCCGGACGTGGTGGTGGAGTTGATGTGGACCCAGTCCGCTCGCGGGTGGGCGAAGACCGAGACCCGGACCCCCGCCCACACCGCCTGACGGCCCGTCAGTCCGCGTCCGGGCCGTACACCTCGACGCCGTCGGCGGCCCGGCGGACGTGGATGCAGTCGCCCGGGCAGTCCTTCACCGAGTCCACCACGTCCTGAAGGAGGGTCAGCGGGACGGGCACCGTCTCGCCGGGCTGCTGGCGCAACTCGTCGTCCTCACCCTTCACATAGGCGAGTCCGTCGATGTCGAGTTCGAAGACCTCGGGCGCGTACTGCGCGCAGATCCCGTCTCCGGTGCACAGATCCTGGTCGATCCAGACTTCGAGTGCCTCGCCCGTCCCCGCCATTGCCCCTGCCGTTTCTGCTCTGGTCGCCCCGCATTCGGGGACATTCCTGTCACGATACATCCGCGCTGCTTTGAACCGTTGAGGGGTGGGCATCTCCTCTGTCAGAGGGGAAGCGTGCAGGGCGAACATCGGACACGCCCGATCCATCTTTCTGATCTAGGGGTTTACATGACCCTGGTCCCAGGTAGGTTTGGGTCGTCCAGCTCCCCCAGGAGGAGGTGAGGACCGTGGCAGCCCACGATGACGACTACGACCGCAGCGCCGGCAGGCCCGCACGGGGGTCCGACGAGGCCGCGCAGGTCTCCTACCTCGAGCAGGAGATCGCCGTCCTTCGGCGCCGGCTCGCCGATTCTCCGCGCAGCTCAAGGGTGCTTGAGGAGCGGATCGTCGAGCTGCAGACCAACCTGGCCGGCGTGACCGCCCAGAACGAGAGGCTCGTCGCCACCCTGCGCGAGGCCCGCGACCAGATCGTGGCCCTCAAGGAGGAGGTGGACCGGCTCGCCCAGCCGCCCGCCGGATTCGGCGTCTTCCTCGAGAAGAACGAGGACGGCACGGCCGACATCTTCACCGGCGGCCGCAAGCTCCGGGTCAACGTCAGCCCCGGCGTGGAGCTGGACGAGCTGAGCCGCGGCCAGGAGGTGATGCTCAACGAGGCGCTGAACGTCGTCGAGGCGATGGCGTTCGAGCGGATCGGCGAGATCGTCACCCTCAAGGAGCTGCTGGAGGGCGGCGACCGGGCGCTGGTGGTCGGGCACACCGACGAGGAACGGGTGGTGCGCCTCGCCGAGCCGCTGCGTGAACTCACCCTGCGGGCGGGCGACGCGCTGCTGCTGGAGCCGCGCTCCGGCTACGTGTACGAGGTGGTGCCGAAGTCCGAGGTCGAGGAACTGGTCCTCGAGGAGGTCCCGGACATCGACTACCGGCAGATCGGTGGCCTGGCCAACCAGATCGAGCAGATCCGGGACGCGGTGGAGCTGCCGTACCTGCACGCCGACCTGTTCAAGGAGTTCGAGCTGCGTCCGCCCAAGGGCGTGCTGCTGTACGGTCCTCCCGGCTGCGGCAAGACGCTGATCGCCAAGGCGGTCGCCAACTCGCTGGCCAAGAAGGTCGCCGAGGTGACGGGCCGGCCGCAGGGCAAGAGCTACTTCCTCAACATCAAGGGCCCCGAGCTGCTCAACAAGTACGTGGGCGAGACCGAGCGGCAGATCCGCCTGGTCTTCCAGCGGGCCCGGGAGAAGGCGGGCGAGGGCACGCCGGTCATCGTCTTCTTCGACGAGATGGAGTCGCTGTTCCGCACCCGCGGTTCCGGCGTCAGCTCGGACGTGGAGAACACCATCGTCCCGCAGCTGCTGGCGGAGATCGACGGCGTGGAGGGCCTGGAGAACGTCATCGTGATCGGCGCCTCCAACCGGGAGGACATGATCGACCCGGCGATCCTGCGGCCCGGCCGGCTGGACGTCAAGATCAAGATCGAGCGGCCGGACGCCGAGGCGGCCAAGGACATCTTCTCCAAGTACCTCAAGGACTCGCTGCCGTTCCACCCCGACGACGTCAAGGAGCACGAGGGCTCGGTGCCCGCCACCGTGGCCGCCATGATCCAGTCGGTGGTCGAGCGGATGTACTCCGAGACCGAGGAGAACCGCTTCCTGGAGGTCACCTACGCCAACGGTGACAAGGAAGTGCTGTTCTTCAAGGACTTCAACTCCGGCGCGATGATCCAGAACATCGTCGACCGCGCGAAGAAGATGGCCATCAAGGACTTCCTCGACCACGGCCAGCGCGGTCTGCGCGTCTCCCACCTGCTCGCCGCCTGCGTGGACGAGTTCAAGGAGAACGAGGACCTGCCCAACACCACCAACCCGGACGACTGGGCCCGCATCTCCGGCAAGAAGGGCGAGCGGATCGTGTTCATCCGCACCCTCGTCACCGGCAAGCAGGGCGCCGAGTCCGGTCGCTCCATCGACACTGTCGCCAACACGGGGCAGTACCTGTAGTACGCGAACCACCCCGTCCGGCTGCGGCGCTCGCAGGGCTCCGCAGCCGGACGGCGCGTCTGCACCGGCAGTACCGACAGGGTCAGGAGGGCCGCATGACCGTACGGCGCGTGATGGGGATCGAGACCGAGTACGGCATCTCCGTGCCGGGCCACCCGAACGCCAACGCCATGCTCACCTCGTCCCAGATCGTCAACGCCTACGCGGCGGCGATGCACCGGGCGCGCCGCGCCCGCTGGGACTTCGAGGAGGAGAATCCGCTGCGCGACGCCCGGGGCTTCGACCTGGCGCGGGACGTGGCGGACGCCAGCCAGCTCACCGACGAGGACATCGGCCTGGCCAACGTCATCCTCACCAATGGCGCCCGGTTCTACGTCGACCACGCGCACCCCGAGTACTCGTCGCCCGAGGTCACCAACCCGCGCGACGCGGTGCTGTGGGACAAGGCCGGCGAGCGCATCATGGCCGAGGCCGCCGCCCGCGCGCTGGAGCTGCCCAACGGGCAGCGGATCCTGCTCTACAAGAACAACACCGACAACAAGGGCGCCTCCTACGGCACCCACGAGAACTACCTGATGCAGCGGGCCACCCCGTTCGCCGACATCGTCCGCCACCTCACGCCGTTCTTCGTCTCCCGCCAGGTGGTGTGCGGGGCCGGCCGGGTCGGGCTCGGGCAGGAGGGCGGCGGGCACGGCTTCCAGATCAGCCAGCGCGCCGACTACTTCGAGGTCGAGGTCGGCCTGGAGACCACCCTCAAGCGCCCGATCATCAACACCCGCGACGAGCCGCACGCCGACGCCGAGAAGTACCGCCGGCTGCACGTCATCATCGGCGACGCCAACCTCTCCGAGATCTCCACCTACCTCAAGCTCGGCACCACCGCGCTGGTCCTGTCGATGATCGAGGACGGCTTCATCGCCGTCGATCTCGCCGTCGACCAGCCGGTGCGCACCCTGCACCGGGTCTCGCACGACCCGGAGCTGAAGCACCTGGTGTCGCTGCGCTCGGGGCGCAAGCTCACCGCCGTCCAGTTGCAGATGGAGTACTGCGAACTGGCCCGCAAGTACGTCGAGGACCGCTTCGGGCAGGACGCCGACGACCAGACCATGGACGTGCTGGCCCGCTGGGAGGACGTGCTGGGCCGGCTGGAGCGCGACCCGATGAGCCTGTCCCGGCAGCTCGACTGGGTCGCCAAGAAGGAGATCCTGGAGGGCTACCGCCAGCGCGACGCCCTGAACTGGGAGAGCCCGCGCCTGCAGCTCGTCGATCTCCAGTACAGCGACGTGCGCCCCGACAAGGGCCTGTACAACCGTCTGGAGGCGCGCGGCCGGATGGAGCGGCTGCTCACCGAGGACGAGGTGCGCCGCGCCGTCACCCAGCCGCCCGAGGACACCCGCGCCTACTTCCGCGGCCGCTGCCTGGAGCAGTACGCCGACCACGTGGCCGCCGCGTCCTGGGATTCGGTCATCTTCGACCTGCCGGGTCGCGACACCCTCCAGCGGGTGCCCACCATGGAGCCGTTGCGCGGCACCAAGGCACACGTCAAGGAACTGCTCGACCGGTGCCGCACCGCGGAGGATCTGGTACGGGTCCTGTCCGGCGGGTAACTTTTCGATCACCACGGGTGAACATTTCCCCGACGGGGAATCATTCAGGTGAGCAGCGAGCGTTGTACCGGAACACCGAGCGAGCGGGGTGAGGAAAATGGCGGAGAAGGACACCGGAGGCGGCCAGCAGCGGGCCAGCCGCTCTTCCGAGGAGGTCGAGGAGCAGGCCGCGGAAACCCAGGCCTCGGACGACCTCAAGGAACGGCAGGAAAAGCTCAGCGACGACGTCGACGCGGTGCTGGACGAAATCGACGAAGTGCTGGAATCCAACGCCGAGGATTTTGTGCGGGGATTCGTGCAGAAGGGCGGCGAGTGAGAGGGGGGAACCCCTTTCCACCGGAAAAGAGCACGGCGAGCGCCGCAGGCATGCCCAAAGCGCGCCTGCGGTCTCGCCTTCTCTGCGGTCCGTCACCCAAGGACGTGGATCGGGCGCCCGGAGCGGGTAGGGTCCGGGACACAACTCCAACTTTGGATCTTCGATCTGGAAGGACACGTGTGGAAGCCAACCTCAGTGGCACCGGGCGTCTACCGGCTGCCTTCCTCACCCCCGGTTCCTCCTCGTTCCTCGACTTCCTCGACAGCTACGCGCCGCAGCTCCTGCCGGGGCGGCGCACCCTCCCCGAAGGGATGACCGTCGAGGCGCCGCACGGCACCACCATCGTGTCCGCGGTCTTCGAGGGCGGCGTGGTGCTCGCCGGTGACCGCCGGGCCACCATGGGCAACGTCATCGCCCAGCGCGACATGGAGAAGGTCTTCCCGGCCGACGAGTACAGCGCGGTCGGCATCGCCGGCACCGCCGGCCTCGCCATCGAGATGGTGCGGCTGTTCCAGCTGGAACTCGAGCACTACGAGAAGATCGAGGGCACCGTGCTCTCCTTGGAGGGCAAGGCCAACCGGCTCACCACCATGATCCGGTCGAACCTGGCGATGGCCATGCAGGGCCTCGCCGTCGTCCCGGTCTTCGCCGGCTACGACCTCGACCTCGGCCGCGGCCGGATCTTCACCTACGACGTCACCGGCGGCCGCTCCGAGGAGCGCGCGGGTTTCGCCGCCACCGGCTCCGGCTCGGTGTTCGCCCGCGGCGCGATGAAGAAGCTCTACCGGCCGGGGATGACGGCCGACCAGGCCGCCACCCTCACCGTCCAGGCGCTGTACGACGCCGCCGACGACGACTCGGCGACCGGCGGCCCCGACCTCGCCCGCAAGATCTTCCCGATCGTCACGCTGATCACCGAGGACGGCTTCCGCCGGCTCAGCGAGGAAGAGGTCACCGCGATCGCGGTGACCATCACCGACCAGCGGCGCGAGCACCCCAACGGCCCGCAGGCCCCGCTGCTCTGAATCCGCCTCAACCACCCGAAGGGAGACCGGCGGTGTCCACGCCGTTCTACGTCTCGCCCCAGCAGGCCATGGCGGACCGCGCGGAGTACGCCCGCAAGGGCATCGCGCGCGGACGCAGCGTGGTCGTGCTCACCTACGCCGACGGCATCGTCTTCGTCGCGGAGAACACCTCCCGCGCCCTGCACAAGGTCTCCGAGATCTACGACAAGATCGCGTTCGCCGCGGTCGGCCGCTACAACGAGTTCGAGAACCTGCGGATCGGCGGCGTGCGCTACGCCGACCTGCGCGGCTACTCCTACGACCGGGCCGACGTCACCGCCCGCGGCCTGGCCAACGTGTACGCCCAGACCCTGGGCACCATCTTCTCCTCGGTCGGGGAGAAGCCCTACGAGGTCGAGCTGATCGTCGCCGAGGTCGGCCGCACCGACGCCGACGACCAGATCTACCGGCTCACCCCCGACGGCTCGGTGGTGGACGAGAAGAACGCCGTCGTGGTCGGCGGCAACGCCGACTCCATCGGCAACTACCTCGGCCAGCGCCACCGGGCCGGGCTGACCCTCGCCGAGGCGCTCAAGCTCGCCGTCGACGGCCTGGCCCGCGACCCCAACGGCGGCAGCCCGCGCACCCTGACGCCCGAGCAGCTGGAGGTCGCCGTCCTCGACCGCCAACGCGTCCAGCAGCGCAAGTTCAAGCGCATCCTGGGCGGCCAGCTGTCCCGGCTGCTCAGCGGCGACGAGAGCGCCGCCGCCGACGAGGACGAAGGCACCACCGCCGAATGACCGCGGCAGGCGGCCCGCCCCCCTGCCGGGCGGGCCGCCTGCCGATCCATCACCGCACCGAGGGGTTTCACGGAGCTTCCCACAGAGAAGAGTCGCCATATGGACCGCCGAATTTTCGGGCTCGAGAACGAGTACGGCGTCACCTGCACCTTCCGCGGCCAGCGCCGCCTGTCGCCGGACGAAGTCGCCCGCTACCTCTTCCGCCGTGTCGTCTCCTGGGGCCGCAGCAGCAACGTCTTCCTGAAGAACGGCGCCCGCCTCTACCTCGACGTCGGTTCCCACCCCGAGTACGCGACCCCCGAGTGCGACGACGTGGTCGAGCTGGTCACCCACGACAAGTCCGGCGAGCGGATCCTCGAAGGGCTGCTGGTGGACGCCGAGCGGCGGCTGCACGAGGAAGGCATCGCCGGCGACGTCTACCTGTTCAAGAACAACACCGACTCCGCCGGGAACTCCTACGGCTGCCACGAGAACTACCTGGTCGCCCGGCACGGCGAGTTCTCCCGGCTGGCGGACGTGCTGATCCCGTTCCTGGTGACCCGCCAGCTGATCTGCGGCGCCGGCAAGGTCCTGCAGACCCCGCGCGGCGCCGTCTACTGCGTCAGCCAGCGCGCCGAGCACATCTGGGAAGGCGTCAGCTCCGCCACCACCCGCTCCCGCCCGATCATCAACACCCGCGACGAGCCGCACGCCGACGCCGAGCGCTACCGCCGCCTGCACGTCATCGTCGGCGACTCCAACATGTCGGAGACCACCACACTGCTCAAGGTCGGCGCCACCGACCTGGTGCTGCGGCTGATCGAGGCCGGCGTGGTGATGCGGGACCTGACGCTGGAGAACCCGATCCGGGCGATCCGCGAGGTCAGCCACGATTTGACGGGCACCCACCAGGTCCGGCTCGCCAACGGCCGGGAGGCCAGCGCCCTGGAGATCCAGGAGGAGTACTACACCAAAGCGCTGGAGTTCGCCGACCGCAAGGGCCTCAACGAGGGCACCGTGGCCCGCGTCCTGGACCTGTGGGGCCGCACCCTGGACGCGGTGCGCAGCGAGGACCTCGGCAAGGTCGGCACCGAGATCGACTGGATCATGAAGTACCAGCTGATCGAGAAGTACCGCGCCAAGCACCAGATGACCATGTCCAACCCGCGGGTCGCCCAGATCGACCTCGCCTACCACGACATCCACCGCCGCCGCGGCCTGTTCTACCTGCTGCAGAAGAACGGCCAGGCGCAGCGCGTCACCACCGACCTCAAGACCTTCCAGGGCAAGTCGGTGCCCCCGCAGACCACCCGGGCCCGGCTGCGCGGCGACTTCATCCGGCGCGCCCAGGAGCAGCGCCGCGACTTCACCGTCGACTGGGTGCACCTGAAGCTGAACGACCAGGCGCAGCGCACCGTGCTGTGCAAGGACCCGTTCCGGTCGGTGGACGAGCGGGTGGAGAAGCTGATCGCCGGAATGTGACGTTGACGGTCCGTCGGGGGCGCGCCCGAGTGCCTCCGACGGACCGGACGAATCGGGCCATACGCTGGCTTCATGCGTCGAATCGCCTGCCTGCTCTCCGTTCCCCTCGCCGCCGTGCTGCTGACCGCGTGCGGCAGTGACTCCGGCAAGACCTCGGGGGCGACGCCCTCCGCGGCCGCCTCCCCGGTGGAGGTGCCGAGCCCGGTGGCGTCCGCCTCGCCGATGCCCACGATCAGCGGGGAGTTCGGTTCGAAGGCGACGATCACGCTGCCCGCCGGCCAGCCGAGCGGGCAGTTCGTGGTGAGCACCGAGACCGAGGGCACCGGGGCGACCGTCAACAAGAACGACTGGGTGACCGTCAACTACACCGCCAAGGACTGGACCAGCGGCAAGGATCTGACCAGCTCCTACGACTCCGGCGGCAAGCCGCAGCTGTACCAGGCGGGCAGCGGGCAGCTGGTGCCGGCGTTCGACGTCAGTGTGGAGGGCAAGAAGGTCGGCAGCCGGCTGGTGGTGGTGGCCCCGCCGGCCGCCGGGTTCGGCACCCAGGGATCGACGGCGCTCGGCGTCGGCAAGGACGACACCGTGGTGTTCGTGCTGGACATCATGCAGTCGGTGCCGCAGGACGCCACCGTCTCCGGGCAGGTCACCGAGCCGCCCGCGAACGCGCCGCAGGTCAAGGACAACGGCAAGGCCGCGCCCACCATCACCATCCCGGCCGGTGAGCAGCCGCCCGCCGATCTGCAGCAGTACGTGCTGATCAAGGGCACCGGCCCGGAGGTGAAGTCCGGTCAGACCCTGGTGGTCCAGTACACCGGCGTGACCTGGGCCGACGGCAAGCAGTTCGACTCCTCGTGGAGCCACGGCGGGGCGCAGGCGCTGCAGGTCGGCACCGGCAGCCTGATCAAGGGCTGGGACCAGGGCCTGGTCGGCAAGACCGTCGGCAGCCGGGTGATGCTGGTCGTCCCGCCGTCGCTGGGCTACGGCGACAAGGCCAGCGGCGCGATCCCGGCGAACTCCACCCTGGTGTTCGTGATCGACATCCTGGAAGCTGTCTGATCACCACCTGACAGCGGGGCCAGGACCGGACTGACCGGCTCTCATTCCGACCTGACATACTGCTGCCCCGCACCAGTGGTACATGCGTCGTCGGGCGAGATGAATTGGGGAGTCATGTCTGAGAAGCCGTCGAGCCCGGGCGAGGCCGACAACACCGGGCAGCGCCGGCCGGGAGACCGCGAATCGATCGTGGTTCCCGCCGAGATGCTGACCCAGGCCGGCTGGGCCCCGCCGTCGCCCTCGGCGCCGGGCGCGGAGGGCAAGGCCGCCGAGGCGCCGCAGGTGTTCGCCTCCACCCAGCGCAAGGCCGACCGGTCCGAGGCGGGCTACGACGAGGACCCGGGCAGCTCCGGCCGCCTCGGCGCGATCCTCGGCACGGTGCTCGCGGTGCTGCTGATCGGCTCCGCGATCACCATGTACCAGGTCAACAAGAGCGACGACAAGCCGGCCGGCAAGTCGGACGCGGCGAAGCCCGCCGCCAGCGACACGCCCAGCCAGGAGCCGGTGCCGCCGATCAAGGACAGCGCCAAGGCGCTCCCCACGGTCACCGGTGACTTCGGCACCAAGGCGACCATCACCGTGCCGGAGGACAAGCCGGACGGCACCTTCGTGGTCAAGGAGCTGTCCGCGGGCACCGGCCCCAAGGTCGAAAAGGGCAACTGGGTGTCCGTCGACTACACCGCGATGGACTGGAACACCGGCAAGGAGATCCCCGGCTCGTACGGCGAGAAGGCCGGCAAGCCGCAGCTGTACCAGGCCGAGGCCGGCAAGCTGATCCCCGCCCTGGACAAGGCCGTCGCCGGGCACAAGGCCGGCAGCCGGGTGCTGGTGGTCGCCCCGCCCGCCGCCGCGTTCGGTTCCCAGGGCAACACCCAGCTCGGCATCGGTGCCACCGACAGCCTGGTCTTCGTGCTCGACATCCGGCAGGCCACCGCGCCCGACGCGGTGCTCACCGGCGAGATGACCCCGCCGCCGGCCGACATGCCGCAGGTCAAGGACAACGGCAAGAAGCCGTTCGACATCACGCCCGTCCCCGGCGCCGCCGACCCGACCGAGCTGAAGTCGCACGTCCTGATCAAGGGCAAGGGCCGCAAGGTCGAGAGCGGCGAGAAGGTCGTCGTCCAGTACACCGGCGCGCTGTACAAGGACGGCAAGAAGTTCGACTCCTCGCTCGACCGCGGCCAGGCGTTCACCTTCGCCACCGGCGCCGGCAGCGTCATCGAGGGCTGGGACAAGGGCGTCGTCGGCCAGACCATCGGCAGCCGCATCGAACTGGTCATCCCCGCCTCGCTGGCCTACAAGGACCAGGCCAGCAACGGCATTCCGGCGAACTCCACGCTGGTGTTCGTGATCGACATCCTGGACGCCGGCGTCGGCGGCGAGGACTGACCGGCCGCCGCTTTTGTCTAGGATGAGCAGCGTTCACGCAACCGAACGAGAAGAGCAACAGTGAGCCTGACCAAGCCGGAGATCGACTTCCCGGGCGGCGACGCCCCGACCGAGCTCCAGATCCGCGACATCGTGGTCGGCGACGGCGCCGAGGCCAAGGCCGGCGCGAACGTCGAGGTCCACTACGTCGGTGTCACCTTCGCCTCCGGCGAGGAGTTCGACGCCTCCTGGAACCGCGGCCAGACCTTCCGCTTCCCGCTCGGCAAGGGCCGCGTCATCAAGGGCTGGGACCAGGGCGTCGAGGGCATGCGCGTCGGTGGCCGCCGCGAGCTGGTCATCCCGCCGCACCTGGCGTACGGCAACCAGTCCCCGAGCCCGCTGATCCCGGCCGGCTCCACCCTGATCTTCGTGGTGGACCTGCTGGGCGTCTGACCTCGGACGCACCACCGAACCCCCGGCCGCGCACGCAGCCGGGGGTTCGGCTTTCGCGGAGCGTGTCCGTACCGGTACGGTCGGCGGGTCACCCCCCGAACGGAGGAAAGGTCAGCGATGGCGATCGCCAAGGCAGAGCGGCTGATGAACCTCGCCCTGTGCCTGATGAACACCCGGCGTCCGCTCTCCAAGAAAGAGCTGCGCGAATCCGTCGAGGCGTACCGGGAAGCCTGGCAGCAGGGCTCCGAGGACGCCTTCAACCGGATGTTCGAGCGCGACAAGGACGACCTGCGCGAACTCGGACTGATCATCGATGTGGACGAGAACGCGCTCGACGGCGAAGTGGGATACCTCGCCCGCCGTGACCGCAACCGCCTCCCCGAGATCGCCCTGGACGCCGAGGAGGCCGCCGCGCTCGCCCTCGCCGCCCGGGTCTGGCAGCAGGCCAAGATGTCCGGCGCGGCCAGCGGTGCCCTGCAGAAGCTGCGGGCCGCCGGCGTCCCGTTCGCCGAGGAGCGCGAGCACGGCGCGCTGGAGCCGCGGATCCCCGGCCGGGAGGCCGCGTTCGAGCCGCTGCTCACCGCCGCCCGCGACCGGCGTCCCGTCACCTTCGACTACCGCAAGGCCGGCGCCGCCGTCGCCGAGCCGCGCTCGGTCGAGCCGTGGGCGCTGGAGTGCTGGCGCGGCCACTGGTACCTGGCAGGCTGGGACCGCGACCGCGGCTCCGCCCGGGTGTTCCGGCTGTCCCGGATCACCGGCAAGGTCCGCTCCCGGGCCGGGGCGTTCACCGGCGAGGTTCCCGAGCACGTCGATGTGCGTGCCGTGGTCGCCCGGTTCGCCGGGGAGGGCGCGACCGCCGTGGCCGTGGTGCGGATCCGGCGGGGCGCGGCCTACCCGCTGCGCCAGCGCGCCCTGGACACCCGGCCGGTGGACGCCGACTGGGACGAGCTGGACATCCCGTACGGCAACGGCCTGGGCGCCGACCTGGCCGAGTACGGCCCCGACGTCATCGTGATCGGCCCCGAGGACCTGCGGGCCGACGTCATCGACCGGCTGCGCGCCGTCGCCGGTCTCGCGGAGGTTCAGGCATGAGTAACGCGATCGACCAGACGCGGCGGATGCTGTCGCTGGTCACCTACCTGCGCGAACGCCCCGGGGCCGAGGTCGCCGAGGTGGCGCGGGCGTTCGGGATCACCGAGCGCGAACTGATCGGCGACCTGAACGTGCTGCCGATGTGCGGGACGTCCTTCCGCGGCGGCGACCTGCTCGACATCGACACCGACGGCGAGCGGATCTGGTGGCACAACGTGGACGACGTCGCCCAGCCGCTGCGGCTGGCCGCCGACGAGGCCACCGCGCTGCTGGTCGCCGCCCGGGCGGTGGCCGGCCTGCCCGGACTGCGTGAGCGCGACCGGCAGGCGCTGACCCGGGCCGTGGCCAAGATCGAGGACGCGGCCGGCGAGAGCGCCGAGTCCGCCGCCCGGATCGGCGTCACCTTCGAGGCCGAGGGCACCGTCTTCGCCGACATCGACCGGGCGCTCAGCGAGGGCCGGCTGATCTGGCTGCGCTACTGGTCGCACGGCCGCGGCGAGCTCACCGAGCGCGAGGTCGACCCGATCCGCCTGGTCACCGAGGGCCACACCTACCTGGAAGGCTGGTGCCGCACCTCCGAGGACCGGCGCACCTTCCGGCTCGACCGGATCGCCGAGATCAAGGTCCTCGAGGAGCCCGCCAACCCGCCCCGGATGCAGCCCCGCGACCTGTCCGCCGGCCTGGTCGCGCCCGGCGCCGACGACCCCGAGGTGGTGGTCGAGGTCGGTCCCGGCGGCCGCTGGGTCGCCGAGTACTACACCCACGACAGCGCCGAGGAACTCCCCGACGGTGGCCTGCGGATCACCCTGCGCTCCGCCGAACCGTCCGGCCTGCGCACCCTCGCCCTGCGGCTCGGCCGGGACGGCCGGATCACCAAGCCGCCGCAGCTCGCCGAACAGGCCCGCACCGCCGCGCTGGCCGCGCTGGAGCACTACCGGGACGGACAGGTCTGAACCACGTGACCGAGGGCACCAGATTCAAGGTGTACTGCTCGCAGTGCCGGGAGAAGGTCGAACTCCCGGCACCCGAGTTCCGGCTGGCGCTCGGGGCGAGCAAGGAACGCACCTTCTACAGCTTCACCTGCCCGGCCTGCGGAGCGTCCGTCCGCAAGATCGCCGGGGAGCGGATCGTCGCCGCGCTCACCGCAGCCGGCGTGCACACCATGCGGCTGCTGCCGGTGGACGGATAGGAAAGGCCGCACGCACATGAACTGGACCCTGGTCGGAGCCGTCCTGCTGTCCACCGCCGGACTGCTGGTGCTCGGCGTGCTCGCCGTGCGGCTCTGGCTGGACGCGCGGGCGCTGACGCGGGAGGTGGACGGGGCGGTGGCCGCCCTGCAGCGGGCCGCGGACCGGGACTGACGGTTCGGGTGGGCCCGGTCACTGATCGTTGGGGACCGGGTTCCCGCCGCGACACCCCGAGCGGCTACCATCGCGCAGGGGGAGCCCTGCCTCCCTGACCTCCCGGACCTCCGGACCTCCCGGACCTCCCGGACAAGGAAGGCGGTGCTCCGATGCGGATTCTGTCACCCGCCTCGCTGCTGATCGTTGCGGTGTTCGCCGTGCTGCTGTTCGGCGGCAAGCGGCTGCCCGACGTGGCGCGGGGGCTCGGGCGGTCGCTGCGGATCCTCAAGAGCGAGGGCAAGGCACTGCGCGGCGAGTTCGCGGCCGGGGCGCAGGGCCCGGCGGCCGGCTCCCCGGCTGCCGCCGCCGAGCCGGAGCGGGTGGTCAAGGCCGCTCCGGGCGCCCCCGGCGCCTCCCGTACCGACCGGGTCGCCTGAGCCGGCCCGCACTTTCCGACCACCACCGACGAGCGCACGATTCGAGGACCGGGTTGAGCAAGACGACCAAAGCGCCCAAGGACCCTGAGGGGCGGATGGCGCTCGCCGACCATCTGCGCGAGCTGCGCAACCGGCTGGTCAAGTCACTGCTGGCGATCATCGTGTTCACGATCGTCGCGGCGTTCTTCCACAGGGACCTGATCGACTTCCTGATCAAGCCGCTGCCGGCGTGCAACCCGGACGGGTCGTTGCCGGGCGGTCTGAAGCACTGCGTGGAGGTCTCCACCATCGGCCTGGCCACGCCGTTCACCATCGCGCTGAAGGTCAGCCTCACGGCCGGTGTGGTGGCCGCCACCCCCGTGTGGCTGTACCAGCTGTGGAGGTTCGTGGCGCCGGGCCTGCACCGGCACGAGAAGCGCTACTCGATGTCGTTCCTGGCGCTCGGCACCCCGCTGTTCCTGGCCGGCGCGGTGCTCGCGTACGTGGTCATGCCGACCACCGCGATGATGCTGATCAGCTTCGTCGCGGACGGCGTCAAGCCGATCGTGCCGGTGGAGACCTACCTCGACCTGATCACCCGCATGGTGCTGGTCTTCGGTCTGGGCTTCGAACTGCCGCTGTTCCTGGTGATGCTGAACGTGGTCGGGGTGCTCTCCGGCAAGCGGCTGATGGGCTGGTGGCGGGGCTTCGTGATGGGCATCACGGTGTTCGCGGCCTTCGCCACCCCGTCCGCCGAACCGCTGTCGATGCTGGCGCTGGCCGCGCCGATCTGGCTGCTGTACTTCATGGCGGCCGGGTTCGCGCTGCTCAACGACAAGCGCAGGCTGGCCCGCAACCCCGACGCGCTGCTGGACGACGAGGAGGCCTCCGTGGTCGACCTGACCGTGGAGGGCGTCGCGGACGCGGAGGCGGTGGGTGCCGCCGAGCCGGTGCAGGCCTCGGCGCCGGTGCCGGCCGCGCGCCACGACCAGATCGACGACATCACCTGACGCGCGAGCGCTGAGCGCGGGCGGCCCCGGACCTGACGGTTCGGGGCCGTTCGGCGTTCTGGGGGAGCGGGGGTCCGCATGGGATTCGCTGCGCGCCTCAGCGGGTGGGCGAGCGGGTTCGGGCTGGTGGGGGGCTTGTCGGTGATTCTGAACATGTGACATATTACTGACGTGCTGAAGCGAAACCCCTACGACGTTGTGGTGGTCGGCGCCGGTGTGGTCGGTGCCGCGTGTGCCTACTACGCGGCCCGGGCCGGGCTGCGGGTCGCCGTGGTCGACCGCGGGCCGGTGGCCGGCGGCACCACGGGCGCCGGTGAGGGCAACCTGCTGGTCTCCGACAAGGAGCCCGGGCCCGAACTCGACCTCGCGCTGCTCTCCTCAGGTCTGTGGCGAGAGCTCGCGGAGGAGTTCGGCGACCGGGTCGAGTACGAGCCCAAGGGCGGCCTGGTGGTCGCCTCCGCGCCCGCCGGGCTGGATGCCCTGCACCGCTTCGCCGAGGAGCAGCGGGCGGTCCGGGTGGAGGCCGTCCCCGTCGATGCGCAGGCGCTGCGCGAGCTGGAGCCGCACCTCGCCGAGGGTCTGCCCGGCGGTGTGCTGTACCCGCAGGACGCGCAGGTGCAGCCCGCGCTGGCGGCGGCCCACCTGTTGCGGGCCTCCGGTGCCGACCGTTACCTCGGCGAGGCCGTCACCGCGCTGCGGCGTGGCCCGGGTGGCGCGATCGCCGGTGTGGTCACCGAGCGGCGGGAGCTGGCCGCGCCCGCGGTGGTCAACGCGGCCGGTACCTGGGGTGGTGCGGTGGCGGAGCTGGCCGGGGTGCGGTTGCCGGTGCTGCCGCGGCGCGGCTTCGTGCTGGTGACCGAGCCGCTGCCGCGAGTGGTGCGCCGCAAGGTGTATGCCGCCGACTACGTGGCGGACGTCGCCTCCGGGTCGGCGGACCTGCAGTCCTCGGCGGTGGTCGAGGGCACTCCGGCGGGGCCGGTGCTGATCGGTGCCAGCCGGGAGCGGGTCGGGTTCGACCGCACGCTCAGCCCCGAGGTGCTGCGGCGGCTGGCCGCGCAGGCGATGGCGCTGTTCCCGGTGCTGCGGACGGTTGCCGTGCAGCGGGCGTACCGGGGATTTCGGCCGTACCTGCCCGACCACCTGCCGGCGATCGGCGAGGACGCGAGGGTGCCCGGGCTGTACCACGCGTGCGGTCACGAGGGCGCGGGGATCGGGCTGGCGCCGGCGACCGGGCTGCTGATCAGTCGCCAACTGGTGGGTGCCGCGCCCGAGTTCGAGATGGCGCCGTTCCGTCCCGAGCGGTTCGAGGATGCGGGCGCGGATACGGGGGAGCAGTAGTGCCGGCGGTGGGGTTGCGGGTGTTCGGTGTTGGCTGGGAGGTGTGAACGTGGATCCGGTTGATCTGGTGGGTGCTGAGCCCGGGGCGGCGCGGGTGGTGCTGTTCGACGGGCGGGCGGTGACGGCGTTGCCCGGGCAGACCCTGGCGGCAGCCCTGTGGGCGGACGGTGTGATGGCGTGGCGGCGGACGCGGGTGGGCGGACGGCCGCGCGGGGCGTTCTGCGGGATCGGGCAGTGCTTCGACTGTCTGGCGACCGTCAACGGGCGTCCGAATCAGCGGCTGTGTCTGGTGACCGCCGAGGACGGCGACGTGGTGAGCACGCAGGAAGGGCACGGTCGTGGTGAACTCGCGGTCTGAGTACGACCTCGCGGTGATCGGTGCCGGCCCGGCCGGGCTGGCGGCCGCTGATGCGGCTGCCGGGTTCGGGCTGCGGGTGGCGCTGGTGGACGCGGGGGCGCGGCTCGGCGGGCAGTACTACCGGCATCCCGCGCCCGAGCTCGGGGCGGCGCGGCCGGAGAAGCTGCATCACGGGTGGGAGACGTTCGCCGGGCTGCGTGAGCGCTTGGCGGCGGCCCCGTCGGTCGAGCACCTGGCCGGACATCACGTGTGGGCCGTCGAGCGGGGCGGGGACGGGTGGACCCTGCACACGACCCGGGGGCCGGAGGGCGGCGACCGGGACACCGTCCGGGCGCGTTCCCTGCTGCTGGCCACGGGCGCGTACGAGCGTCAACTGCCGTTCCCCGGTTGGACCTTGCCCGGTGTGGTGACCGCCGGTGGGGCGCAGGCGATGCTGAAGTCGGGGCTGGTGCTGCCGGGGCGGCGGGTCGTGGTGGCGGGCAGTGGGCCGCTGCTGCTGGCGGCCGCGTCCTCGCTGGCGGCGGCCGGGGCGCGGATTCCCGCGATCGTGGAGGCGACGGCCTACCTCGGCTATGCGCGGGGGCTGCCCGTGCTGGCGGGCAACCCGGCCAAGCTCGTGGAGGGCGCCGACCACGCGGCCCGGTTGCTGCGGCACGGGGTGCGGCTGCGCCGTCGGGCCGCCGTGGTCGAGGCGCACGGTACCGACCGGGTCACCGGTGTCACCGTGGCCCGGCTGGACGCCCGCTGGCGGCCGGTGCCCGGCACCGAGCGGCGGATCGCGTGCGATGCGCTGGCGGTCGGGCACGGCCTGGTGCCGCAGATCGAGCTGGCCGTCGAACTCGGCGCGGACACCGTCACCACCGCCGACCACACCGCCGCGCTGCGGGTGGACGCCCAGCAGCGCACCAGCGTGCCCGGGCTGTGGGCGGCGGGGGAGACCTGCGGCGTCGGCGGCGCGGACCTGGCGCTCGCCGAGGGGGTGCTCGCCGCCCACTCGGTGGCCGGAAAGCCCGCTCCCGCACGGGAGTTGAGGATTCGTCGGCGGCGGCGGGAGTTTGCCGCGCTGATGGCCGCCGCGCACGCGCCCGGGCCGGACTGGACGGGCTGGGTGACCGACGACACCGACGTCTGCCGGTGCGAGGAAGTACCGGCGCGGGCCGTCCGGGAGGCCGTCACCGAACTCGGCGCCGCCGATGCGCGGACCGTCAAACTGCTCACCCGGGCCGGCATGGGCTGGTGCCAGGGCCGGATGTGCGGGACCGCCGTGGCCTGCCTGTCCGGCGGGCCGCTCGGGCGGCCCGACAGCCGGCCGCTGTCCTGTCCCGTTCCGCTGGCCCAGCTGGCGCAGCAGGACGGGACGTCGGAACTGTCGGAGTAGAGCTCCGGCGGGGGTCTTGCGCCCTCGTCGAGGATTTGTAAAATGTCACACATCATATCGAGGGAGATCCCCGTGACTCGCACCGCCCACGACCCCGCCCGCCCCTGGCGCGGCATCATGGTCGCCACCACCCTGCCGTTCCACGAGGACGGCAGCGTGGACTACGACGCCTACGCCGACCACGTCCGCTGGCTGATCGACAACGGCTGCGACGGCGTCGTCCCCAACGGCTCGCTCGGCGAGTACCAGACCCTCACCCCCGAAGAGCGCGCCAAGGTCGTCACCACCGCCGTCGAAGCCGCCGGGGACGGCTCCCGCGTGATGCCCGGCGTCGCCGCCTACGGCAGCGCCGAGTCCCGCCGCTGGGCCGAGCAGGCCGCCGAGGCCGGCGCCGGCTCCGTGCTGCTGCTCCCGCCGAACGCCTACCGCGCCGACCACGACGCCGTGCGCGCCCACTACGCCGAGGTCGCCGCCGCCGGCGTGCCGATCGTCGCCTACAACAACCCGATCGACACCAAGGTCGACCTCGTCCCCGCGCTGCTCGCCGACCTGCACTCGGCCGGGCACATCGTCGCCGTCAAGGAGTTCTCCGGCGACGTCCGCCGCGCCTACGAGATCGCCGAACTCGCCCCCGGCCTCGACCTGCTGATCGGCGCCGACGACGTCCTGCTGGAACTCGCCATCGCCGGCGCGGTCGGCTGGATCGCCGGCTACCCCAACGCGCTGCCCGCCACCAGCGCCGAGCTGTACCACGCCGCCGTCGCCGGCGACCTGGCCACCGCGCTGCCGCTCTACAAGTCGCTGCACTCGCTGCTGCGCTGGGACTCCAAGACCGAGTTCGTCCAGGCGATCAAGCTCTCGATGGACATCGCCGGCCGCACCGGCGGACCCACCCGCGCCCCGCGCCTGCCGCTGCGCCCCGAGATCGAGGCCGCCGTGCGCGCCGCGACCGAGAAGGTGCTCGCCGAGGGCCACAAGTAGGCCAGCTCCAGCAGGAGATGAAGCACCGGTCCGGATCGGCGACTGCCCGGTCCGGACCGGACCACCACCCGTCAGGAGGGAACCCCGCGATGCGGACCCGTCACGTCTTCCACGCCGTCGACTCGCACACCGAGGGCATGCCCACCCGGGTGATCACCGGCGGCTTCGGCACCATCCCCGGCGCCACCATGGCCGAGCGGCGCGCCCACTTCCAGCAGCACCTGGACCACTTCCGCACCCTGCTGATGTACGAGCCGCGCGGCCACGCCGCGATGAGCGGCGCGATCCTGCAGCCGCCCACCCGGCCGGACGCCGACTTCGGGGTGCTGTACATCGAGGTGTCCGGCCTGCTGCCGATGTGCGGACACGGAACCATCGGTGTCGCCACCGTGCTGGTCGAGACCGGCATGGTTCCGGTGGTCGAGCCCGTCACCACGGTCCGGCTCGACACCCCCGCCGGTCTGGTGGTCGCCGAGGTCCGGGTCGAGGGCGGCGCGGCCGTGGGCGTCACCATCCGGAACGTGGCCTCGTACTCGGTGGCGCTCGACCGCAAGCTCGACGTGCCCGGGTACGGCACGGTGACGTACGACCTGGCGTACGGCGGCAACTACTACGCGATCCTGCCGCTGGAGCAGTTCGGGCTGCCGTTCGAACGGGAGCGCAAGGACGAGATCCTGGCCGCCGGGCTCGCCATGATGGACGCCATCAACGCCTCCCCCGAGCACCGCCCCGTGCACCCCGAGGACCCGAACATCCACAGCTGCCACCACGTCCAGCTGCTCGCCCCCGGCTCCGACGCCGTCCACTCCCGGCACGCGATGGCCATCCACCCCGGCTGGTTCGACCGCTCCCCGTGCGGGACGGGCACCTCCGCGCGGATGGCGCAGCTGCACGCGCGCGGCGAGCTGGCGATCGGGGCGGACTTCCGCAACGACTCTTTTCTGGGTACCACGTTCGTGGGTCGTCTGGTGGAGGAGACCACGGTGGCCGGCCTGCCCGCCGTGGTGCCGACCGTCACCGGCCGCGCCTGGGTGACCGGGACGGCGCAGTACTTCCTCGACCCGACGGATCCGTTCCCGGCCGGGTTCCTGCTGTAGACGTTTTTGGCTTGAGTGAAAGGTATGTGCCTGTGAGCACCATCGACTCGTACAACCCTGCCGACCCCGGTGATCTGGTTGTCTCGGTAACTGCGGTAGGGGCGGAGGGAGTTGAGGCGTCCATCGCGCGGGCGCGGGCCGCCCAGCGGGAGTGGTGGGCGCTCGGTGCGGCCGGGCGCTCGGCAGCGCTCGGGAAGGCCGCGGCGGCGGTGGAGGCGGCCGCCGACGAGCTGGTCGCGCTGACGGTGCGCGAGGTCGGCAAGCCGGTCGCGGAGGCGCGCGGCGAGGTGGCGCGGACGGTCGCGATCTGGCGCTACTACGCGCAGGCGCCGTTCGCCGCGTCCGGCGAGGTGCACGAACCGGCCGCCGGGCAGGGCCTGCTGCTGACGCGGCGCCGGCCGTACGGCGTCGCGGGCCTGGTGACGCCGTGGAACTTCCCGCTGGCGATCCCGACCTGGAAGGCCGCGCCCGCGCTGGCCGTCGGCAACACTGTGGTGCTCAAGCCCGCCCCCGAGGCGACCGCCTGCGCGCTGCGCCTCGCCGAGCTGGCCGGCCTGCCGGACGGCGTGCTGACGGTCGTCCCCGGCGGCGGCGAGGAGGGCGCGGCGCTGGTCGCCGGGACGGACGTGGTGTCGTTCACCGGTTCGACCGCCGTCGGGCGGCAGGTGGTTGCGGCGGCGGCCGGCCGGGGCGTTCCCGTGCAGGCGGAGATGGGCGGGCTGAACGCCGCGCTGGTGCTTCCGGATGCCGACTTCGGGCAGGCGGCCGCGCAGATCGCGTCCGCGATCGCCGGGTACGCGGGGCAGAAGTGCACCGCGACCAGCCGGGTGATCGCTGTCGGTGACGCGTACGAGCCGTTCGCGGAGGCGCTCTCGAAGGCGCTGGCGCAGGTTACCGCCGCTGACCCGGCGATGGCGTCCGCGGTGTGCGGGCCGGTGATCAACCGGCAGGCGCTGGAGCGGCTCACCGACGCGATCGACGGTGCGCGGGCCGATGGTGCGAAGGTGCTGGCCGGCGGGGCCCGGGCGGAGCGGGACGGGTGGTACCTGGAGCCGACGCTGCTGGCGGACGTGCCGGCCGAACACCCGCTGGCGAGTGAGGAGTTCTTCGGGCCGGTGGCGGTGCTGCTGGCCGCCGCCGATCTGGACGAGGCGATCGCGCTGGCCAACGGGACCCGGCACAGCCTGTCGACGTCCGTCCACTCGCGGAGCCTGGACGTTGCGCTGGCCGCGGCGGATCGGCTCGACGCGGGCATGATCCGGATCAACGCGCCGTCGAGCGGGGTGGACTTCCACCTTCCGTTCGGCGGGGCGAAGGCGGCGTCGTACGGGTCGCGGGAGCAGGGGCGGGCGGCGCTGGACTTCTACACCGCCTCGCGGACGGTGAGTGTGCTGCCGGCCGGGGAGTAGCAAGGCGGCGGCGTTCGGCTGGCGCGCGAGGGGCCTCCGGCGGGTGGGCGATGCGGGCGCCGGGTGGCCCACGGGCGGGCGGCGGACGGGCGTCCGGGCCGGGGCGGCGTGGTGCGGTTGGACGCCGGCGTTGGTTGTGGCGGCCGGCGGGCGGGTGTCCGTGCCGGGCAGTCGGTGCGGCCGGTGGTGGGTGGGCGGGTGGCTCTGTGCGGGAGCCGCGCGCCCCCCGCCGGGCGCCGGGTTGCCGGGGTGCCTGCGGCGGCTGCGCGCCCCGCCCGGTCCGCCGCCGTGAGGGGGCTGGTGTGGCGTCCGCTTGGGCGTTTGTTGTTTTGTCCGTTGTCAGCGTGCTTTTTGTCGTGGAGTACTGATGAACATCACCACCACCGACTATCACACCGCCGGTGAACCGTTCCGGATCGTCACCGGTGGGCTGCCGCCGGTGCCCGGGGACAGTGTCGCCGAGCGGCGGGCGATTGCCATTGGGGCAGGGGGCACGGCGACGTCGCCGAGGCGGGGGGCGTTGGACGATGTGCGCCGGTTGCTGACGCGGGAGCCGCGGGGCCACGCGGGGATGTACGGCGGGTTCGTGGTTCCGGCGGACGACGGGGAGGCGCACTTCGGGGTGCTTTTCTGGCACAAGGACGGGTATTCGACGGCGTGCGGGCACGGGACGATGGCGCTCGGCGCGTGGGCGGTGGACACCGGTCGGGTGGCGGCGCCGGACGACGGGACGGCGCTGGTGCGGATCGATGTGCCGTCGGGCCGGGTGAGTGCGACGGTGCACCGGCGCGGTGGGCGGACCACTGCTGTGACGTTCCGCAATGTGCCGACCCGGGTGCTGGCGCGGAAGGCCGAGTTGAATGTCTTCGGTGGGACGGTGACGGTCGATCTGGCGCATTCCGGTGCGGTGTACGCCTCGCTGCCGGCTGCCGCGTTCGGGCTGTCCGTCGTCCCTGAGCGGCTGGCCGAACTGACCGCTGCCGGGCGGGAGGTCAGGGCCGCGCTGGAGGGGCATCCGGCGCTGGCGGAGGACCGGGACGGCGTCTACGGCGTCATCCTGTACGACGAGCTGCCCGACACGCCGTCGGGACCGCATCAGCGGAACGTCACGGTGTTCGCGGACGGCCAGATCGACCGCTCGCCCTGCGGGTCCGGTACCTCCGCGCGGCTGGCGCTGCTCGCCGACGAAGGGGCGCTGCGGCCGGAGCAGACGCTGCGGCACGACTCGATCATCGGCACGGTGTTCACCGGCCGGGTCCGCGGGCAGGGGCCGGACGGCGTGGTCACCGAGGTGACGGGTGCGGCGCACCGTACCGGTGAGCACCGGTTCGTGCTGGACAGTGACGACACTCTCGGCGCGGGGTTCCTGCTGTGAGGCCGACGCTGGAGTTGACGCTCGATCACCGGGCGGCCGTCGAGGCGCTGGAGCGCACGCTGCTGGACGGGCTGGACGTCGAGGGCTGCCCGCAGCGGTCCGCGGTGCCGGTGCCGGCCGGGGAGTTGCTGTTGATGCCCGCCGCCACCCGTGCGTACGCCGGGGTGAAGGTCGCCGGGGTGGCGCCCGCGAACCCGGCGGCCGGGCTGCCGCGGATCACCGGCAGTTACCTGCTGCTGGACGGGCCGACCCTGCAACCGCTGGCCCTGCTGGACGGTGCGGCCCTCACCTCGTTGCGCACGCCCGCCGTCACGGCGCTCGCGCTGCGCGCGCTGGCCGGGCCGGACGTCGCGCACCTGGTGGTGTTCGGTGCGGGCCCGCAGGCGTTCGGGCATGTGGCGGCGTTGCGTGCGGTGCTGCCGTTGGAGCGGGTGACGGTGGTGGCCCGCCGGCCCGATGCGGCGGCTCAACTGGTGCGGTACGCCGCCGAGTTGGGACTGGACGCGGCGGCCGGCGGTCCGGAGGCGGTGGCGAAGGCGGACGTGGTGGTGTGCTGCACCACGGCGCGGACCCCACTGTTCGACGGGCGGCTGGTGCCGGACGGGGCGGCGGTCGCGGCGGTCGGTTCGCACGAGCCGGACGCGCGCGAGGTGGATGCCCAACTGGTGGGCCGCGCCGATCTGTTCGTGGAGGCGCGGGCGGTGGCCCGGCGGGAGGCGGGGGACCTGCTGATGGCCCAGGCGGCGGAGGAAAGGCTGGTCAATCTGTCGGAACTGCTGGCCGGGGCGGCAGTTGTCCGCCATGATCGGCCGAGGTTCTTCAAGAGCGTCGGCATGGCCTGGCAGGATCTGGCGGTGGCGGCGGCCCAGTACGAGCTCACGGGGTCAGGTGAAAGCGGATCAAAGCGTTCACTGTGAGCAACGTGACATTGTACAATGGGGCTCTGCTGACCCCGGAGGAACCGCCATGTCCGACCTGAAGCCCCGCAACCTCATCTCCGTCCAGGAGCGGCTGCGCGACCAGGTCGCCCACGCCCTGCGTGCCGCCCTGATCTCCGGTGAACTGCGCCCCGGCGTGGTCTACTCCGCGCCCGCGCTGGCCACCGACTTCGGGGTCTCCGCCACCCCCGTCCGGGAGGCGATGCTCGACCTGGCCCGCGAGGGCCTGGTCGAGGCCGTCCGCAACAAGGGCTTCCGGGTCACCGAACTCAGCGAGCGCGACCTCGACGAGTTCACCGAGATCCGCGCACTGATCGAAGTCCCGACGGTGGGCCAGGTCGCCCGCACCGCCACCGCCGAGCAGTTGGAGGCGCTGCGCCCGCAGGCCGCGGCGATCGTCGCGGCCGCTCGCAAGCACGACCTGATCGGCTACCTGGAGGCCGACCGCAAGTTCCACCTCGACCTGCTGGCCCTCGCGGGCAACGCCCGCCTGGTGGAGACCGTCGGCGACCTGCGCAAGCGCTCGCGCCTGTACGGCCTCAACCGGCTCGACCAGGGCGGCGAACTGGTCACCTCCGCCGAGGAACACCTGGAACTGCTGGACGTGCTGCTCACCGGCGACGCCAAGGCCGCCGAGGAGTGCATGACCCGGCACCTCGGCCACATCCGCCACCTGTGGGCGGCCGGGGACCAGGCCGGCGGCTGAACGGCTGTTGGCGGCTGAACGGCTGTCGGCGGCGGGAGCCCCTGCGGCTGACGGCTGTCAGGTGCGGGGCGTACGGTTGACCGGCCGCCAGGTGCGGAGCGTGCGGCTGGCCAGCCGTCGGCCGCAGGGCATGCGACTGGCCGGCCTTCAGGTGCGGGGCGTGCGGCTGCGCGAGGAGTGGCCGAGCTCCGCGCCCAGCCCGAAGTAGTGCCGGAAGTTGTACACCAGCGGGCTCCACGCGGCCGGCTCCACGTAGTCGGTGCCCGGCACGGTGATCGACTCGGCCGCGTGCACCCGCAGCACCCGTACCTCAGCCACCAGGAACTCCCCCGTGGTGTCCGCTCGCAGGTCCGCCACCTCGGCCTCCAACTGGAGCGGGCACTCGGCGACCCGGGGCGGCGCCACCAGCTCGGCCGGCTGCGCGGTCAGCCCCGCGTGGGCGAACTTGTCGCGGACGAAGTGCGCCGCGTCCGCCCGCCCGGTGGTGTCGCCGAGCGACTCCACCTGCCGCCACAGCCCCGGGCCGGGGACGTTGACCACCAGTTCGGGGCGGGCGGCGAGGTTGCGGGAGGTCTGGCCGTCCGGGCCGAGGCCCAGGACCACGGTGCGGTCCAGCGCCCAGGCGGAGGAGATCGGCGCCAGGTTGACCGCGCCGTTGGCGTCGACCGTGCTCAGCAGCACCACCGGCGTGCCGAAGTACAGGATGTGCGGTTCCACCACGCGGTGCACCAGCGGCAGGTGGTTCGGTTCGTTCACGGGGTGCGCCAGTGGCGGGTGGTTCGGTTCGTTCACGCGGTGTGCCAGTGGCGGGTGGTTCGGTTCGTTCACGCGGTGTGCCAGTGGCGGGTGGTTCGGTTCGTTGTGCATGCCGCCGACCGTAGGCCCGGCACCCTTCGGCCACCGCCGAAGCGTCCGCGCGGCACCATGGACGGGTGGACTCCCTGCTCAGCGCCCGCCGGCTCGCCGACACCGCGGCCCTGCTCGCCGACCCGACCAGGGCCGCGATCTGCCTCGCCCTGCTGGACGGGCGGGCCTGGACGGCCGGCGAACTCGCCCGGCACGCGAAGGTCGCCGCCCCCACCGCCACCGGCCACCTCAACCGGCTGGTCGCCGCCGGGCTGCTCGCCGAGGAACGCCAGGGCCGCCACCGCCACCTGCGGCTCGCCGGGCCCACCGCCGCCGAACTCGTCGAAGTACTCGCCCAGTTCACCGGCGGACCGCCGCCCGCCGCGACCTCGCTGCGCGCCGCCCGCCGGGACGCCGAACTCGCCCGCGCCCGCACCTGCTACGACCACCTGGCCGGGGCGCTCGGCGTCACCGTCACCGAGGCGATGACCACCCGTGGCCTGCTGGACGACCGGCACGGCCTCGCCCTCACACCCGCCGGCACCGACTGGCTCGCCGCGGCGGCCATCACCGTCGCCCCCGCCCGCCGCACCGCCGTCCGCGCCTGCCTCGACTTCACCGAACGCCGCCCGCACCTGGCCGGCGCCGTCGGCGCCGCGCTGTGCGCGCACGCGCTGACGGCGGGCTGGGTGGAGCGGCGGCCCGACAGCCGGGCGGTGCGGGTGACGGCGGCGGGGGAGCGGGCGCTGGACGACCTGCTCGGCGTGCGGTGGTGAGCCGCGGCCTCAGCGGGTCGTCAGGCGGCCGTCCTGCATCTCCAGGACCCGGTCGGTGCGGCTCAGCAGGTCGCGGTCGTGGGTGACCATGACGGTGGCCGTGTTGTGGGTGCGGGTGACCTCGGCGAGGAGGTCGACGACCTGGGCGCCGCGTTCGTGGTCGAGGGCGGAGGTGGGCTCGTCGACCAGGAGAACGGAGGGGTCGCCGAACAGGGCACGGGCGATGTTCACCCGCTGGCGCTCGCCGCCGGACAGCTGGTGCGGGCGGCGCTGCTGCTTCGGGCCCGCCAGGCCCACCGACTCCAGCAGGTCCTCGGCGCGCTGCCGGGCCGCGGCCGGGCGGCGGCCGCGGACGGATTCGAGGACCAGGAGCTGCTCCACGGCGGTCAGCGAGGCCAGCAGGTTCGACTGCTGGAAGACGATGCCCAGGCGCTCGCGGCGCAGCGACGTGCGTTCCTTCTCGCTGAGCGCGCCCGCGTCCACGCCGTCGATCAGCACCTGCCCCGTGTCGGGGCGCTGGAGCGTCGCGGCGACTGCCAGCAGGCTGGACTTGCCGCAGCCCGACGGGCCCACGATGGCCGCGAACTCGCCCGGGGCGACGGACAGCTCGACGTTGTTCAGGGCCGTCAGCCGGCTCTCGCCGTCCGGGTAGGTGAGGGTGACGCCGCTCAGCGCGAGGCCGGTGCGGACGGCAGTGGTGGTCATGGCTAGGTCCTTCGGGAAGAGAGGTACGACGGTCATCGGTTGGCGCCCAGCGCGGCGAGCGGGTCCACGGCGGTGATCCGGCGCACTGCGAGAGCCGCGCCCAGCAGGCCGAGCACCACCATCGCGCCGACCGGCACCGCCACCGTGAGCACGCCCACGTCGAACGGCACCGCCGCCGAGGCGATCGCCCCGCCGATCGCGCCGATCGCCCCGCCGAGCAGCGAACCCGCCACCAGTACGGCCGCGGCCTGGGCGAGGGCGTCGCGCACCAGGTAGCCGCTGGAGGCGCCGACGGCCTTGAGCACCGCGATGTCGGGGCGGCGCTGCACCGTCCACACCGTGAAGAACGCGCCGATCACCAGGGCGCTGACCGCGAACAGGAAGCCCTGGATCATCAGCAGGCTGCCCCGCTCCGCCGAGTACCCGTTGATGCCCGCGAGTGCGTCGCTCCGGGAGACCGCCTTCAGGTCGGTGGGCAGGTCCTTCGGGGTGCCGTGCACCGCGATCGCGGTCGGCTGCTTCTGGCCGGAGACCTGCTGCCACGTCGTCGGGGTGGTCCACACGCTCGGCGCGTGCGACAGCGAACGCTCCGCGGTGACCGCGCTGACCGTCAGCCTCTCCGCGCCCAGGGTGACCTGGCTGCCGGGGGACAGGTGGTACTGCTTCGCGACGTCGGAGCCGACGGCGACCTCGCCGTCCTTGGGCGCCGCACCGGACGACACCGGCGGCAGCAGCGCCGCATCGGTGCCCAGCACGCTCACCGAGGCCGCGCCGTCGGGGGCCGTCAGCCGCGTCATCGCCACGCCCAGCGAGTGCGCGTCCCGGGTGCCCGGGGCCGCGGCGACCTTCGCCTGCTGGTCGGCCGTCACCGTGCTGGAGGCGAATGACACCTCCGGCTCCGCGCCGGCCGGCGCGCCGAACACCACGCCGTCCACGGGCAGTTCGGCGATCGTCGAGGACGCCGCCGACGAGAGGCCGCCGGTAAGGCCGTAGAGGAACACCACCAGGGTCGTGATCAGAGTGACCACCGCACCCATCAGGGCGAACCGCCCCTTGGCGAAACGGATGTCACGCAATGCGACGAACACGGGAAACCTTCCGAAAGGACACTGGACGAGACCACTCCACCTTCGCGTTTTTCGCCCGCCCTGCCATCGGCGAGATGGGCGGAGTACGCACCGTCCGAGCGGTGCAGCCGAAAATCCATCGAAAGGTTGATGCCGCGCCGTACCGACCGGCCGCCGGCGCCCCGTACCCTCGGACAGCGTGCCCCGTACCGAACCCTCCCCGTCCACGCCGCGCACCGAGCCGCGCACCGAACCGCACCGCTCACCCGTCGGCCCGACGCCCGCGCTGCGGCTGGCCAACCTCGCCGTGCACGGCCTGTTCTTCACGCTGCTCGTCGTGCTGCTGATCCGCGCCGCCGCCAACGGCGAACTCGGCGTGGCCGGCTGGGCCTGCGCCGGGGCACTCGCCGCCGCGTACGCCGCGGGCGGGTTGATGCGGCAGATTCGCGAGTCCCGCGCCCTCGGCGCCGCCTGGCTGCTCGTGGTCGCCCTGCTGTGGATCGAACTCACCCTTCACCACCCCGAGTTCAGCTACCTCGCGTTCCCGCTGTACTTCGTCTGCCTGCACGTCCTGCCCGTGCGGTTGGCGCTGCCCGCCGTCGCCGCCCTGACCGGCGCCGTGATCGCCGCACAGGCCACCACCCCCGGCGGGCTCACCACCGCCAAGGTGCTCGGCCCGCTCGCCGGCGTCGTCGTCGCCCTGCTCACCGCCTACGGCTACGCCGCCCTCTACCGGGAGAGCCGGGCCCGCCAACAGCTCATCGACGACCTGGTCCGCACCCGCGACGAACTCGCCGCCAGCCAGCGCGAAGCCGGGCGCCTCGCCGAACGTCAGCGCCTGGCCCGGGAGATCCACGACACCCTCGCCCAGGGCCTGTCCGGCATCGTGCTGATGGCCCGCGAGAGCGCCGCCGCATTGCCGCACACACCCTCGGACGCCGCCACGCTGCTGGGCGACATCGAACGGACCGCCTCCGCGAACCTCGCCGAGGCCCGCCGCTTCGTCCACGCCCTCACCCCGCCCGCGCTCGACGACACCACCCTCGCCGACGCGCTGCGCCGCCTCGCCGACGGAGCCGACGCCGCCTTCCACCTCGACGGCGAGCCCTACCCCCTGCCCGTCGAAGCCGAGGTCGCCCTGCTGCGCCTCACCCAGGAAGCCCTCGCCAACGCCGTCCGGCACGCCGCCGCCCAGCACATCGCCGTCACCCTCGGCTACCTCGACGACACCGTCACCCTCGACGTCTACGACGACGGCACCGGCTTCGACCCCGCCACCGCACCCGCCCCCGGCTCCTTCGGCCTGCACGGAATGCACGAACGCATCGCCGCGCTCGGCGGCACACTCACCGTCGAGTCCACGCCCGGGGAAGGCACCGCCGTCGCCGCGACCCTGCCGCTGCGCGCGATCGACCCGCCGGGGGGTCCGGTCGAAGAGCCGCCGGCGGGTGAACCGGCCCCGGGCGAAGCACCGCCGGACCGACCCTGGCCGTCGCCGCCGGGCACCGCGCAGCGCGTGCGACCGGCGGGGACGCGGCTGGTGGGGGTGCGGCGATGATCCGGGTGCTGGTGGTGGACGACCACCCCGTGGTGCGGCGCGGCCTGCGCGCGATGGTCGACGAGCTGCCCGACGTCACGGCCGTCGGCGAGGCTGCGGACGGGGCCGCCGCGCTCGAGCTGCTCGCCGCACTGCCGGCCGGGCAGCGCCCGCACGTCGTCCTGATGGACCTCCAGATGGGAGCGGGCATGCACGGCGTCGAGGCCACCCGCCGGATCACCGCGCTGCCCGACCCGCCCGCCGTCCTCGTCCTCACCACCTACTCCACGGACGCCGACATCCTCGCCGCCGTCGAGGCCGGCGCCACCGGCTACCTGCTCAAGGACGCCCCGCCCGAGGAGCTCGTCGCCGCCATCCACGCCACCGCGCGCGGCGAGACCGTCCTCGCCCCGCCGGTCGCCGCCCGCCTGCTCGGCCGGGTCCGGGCCGGGCGCCCCACGCTCTCCCCGCGTGAGGCCGAGATCCTCCAGCTACTCGCCGAGGGCCTCCCCAACCGGCAGATCTCCAAGCGGCTGTTCATCAGTGAGGCCACCGTCAAGACGCATCTGGTCCACGTCTACGAGAAGCTCGGCGTCGACTCGCGCACCTCGGCCGTCGCGGCGGGGCTGGCGGCCGGGCTGATCCGGCCGGTGGATCGCTGAGCCCCGCGCTTTGGCTTTTTGGACTGAGTATGATTTTGTACCCGGTCTGGATATGCTGAGCGGATGGTCGGACTACGGGAATTCAAGAAGGAACGGACCGGACGCCGGATCGCCGAGCAGGCCCTGCGCCTGTTCGGCGAACGCGGCTTCGAGGACGTGACGATGGGCGAGATCGCCCAGGCGGCCGAGGTGGCGCGGGCGACCCTGTTCGCCTACTTCCCCACCAAGGAGTCGCTGGTCCTCGACGGCGTCGCCGGTGACGACCTGGCCACGATCGTCGCCGACCGCCCCGACGGGCAGAGCGTCCTCGCCGCCCTGCGCGCCCACCACCGCGACCTGGCCGCCGGCCCCGTCGCCGCCGCCGACCTGCCCGCGCTGCTCACCCGCGTCCGGGTGATCCAGGCCAGCCCCACGCTGCGCGCCGCCGCCGACAGCCTGCGCTACCGGCAGCGGCAGGCACTCGCCGACGTCCTGGCCGAGGAGTGCGGCGAGACGGCGGGCGCGCTGATGGCCGCCCAGATCGCTGCCTCGCTGGCCGTCCTGCAGGAACGCCACTTCGCCCGGCTGGTGGCCGGCGCGGGGGCGGAGGAGGCCGGCGCGGGGGCGGAGGAGGTCGGCGCGGGGGCGGAGGAGGCCGGTCGGGTCCTTGTCGCGGACCTTGAACTCGCCTTCGACCTGCTGGAGCGTGGCCTCGGCGGGGCGGAGAGTGGCTGTGGTCGGGTGGAGGGGCAGACGGAAGGCGGCTTCGGCGGGGCGAGCGGGCTGGCGGGGGGTGGTCTCGGCGGGGCGGAGAGCGGCCTCGGCGGGGCGGGCGGGCTGGTGGAGGGTGGTCTCGGCGGGGCGGAGGGGCAGACGGAGAGCGGCTGCGGGCGGGCGGAGGGGTACTGACCGTGCGTACCCTCGGCATCACCTACGACACCGGAACCTTCACCGGCGAACGTCTCACCCGCCGCCGCTTCGACCACCCGCAGGTCCGTCGCGATCTGTCGGTGATCGCCGACGAGCTGCACTGCGACGCCGTCCGGATCACCGGCGGCGACCCCGAACGGCTCGATGTGGCCGCGCGGTTCGCCGCCGACGCCGGACTGGAGGTCTGGTACTCGCCGTTCCCCGCCGACCTGCCGCCCGCCGGGTTGCTGCCGCTGTTCGCGGACTGCGCCCGACGCGCAGAGGCCTTGCGTCGCTCCGGCGCCCGGGTGGTGTTCGTCGCAGGCGGCGAACTCAGCGTGTTCGCCGAAGGGTTCCTGCCCGGCGCCACCCACCTCGACCGGCTGCACGCCATGACCACCGCCGACCTGGACTGGTGGCTCTCGCTCGGCCCCGTCCCGGAACGGCTCAACGCCTTCCTCGCCGAGGCCGCGACCACCGTCCGGCAGGAGTTCGCCGGCCCCGTCGGCTACGCGGCCGGACCGTGGGAGCCCGTCGACTGGACCCCGTTCGACCTGGTCGGCCTCGACGCGTACCGCTCCGCGCAGAACGCCGCCGACTTCCGCGAGCAGCTGCGGGCCGCCCGCGCCCACGGCAAACCCGTCGCTGTCACCGAGTTCGGCACCTGCGCCTACCGGGGCGCCGCCGACCTCGGCGGCATGGCCTGGCAGGTGCCGCCCGGCGCCGTCCCCGACGAGAGCGAACAGGTCCGCTGTCTTGGCGAACTGCTCGACGTCTTCGAGGAGGAGGGCGTCGGGGCCGCGTTCTGGTTCACCTTCGCCTCCTACGACAAGCCCGGCCCGCGCGACCTCGGCTCGTACGGGGTGGTGCGTACCCTGGACGGCGACGGTGGGTGGGAGCGCAAGCAGGTGTTCGGGGCGATGGTGGGGCGGTACGGGGGCGCTGACGGAAAGGTCACTTGAACGCGGTGAGGTGCCGCTGCGCCCAGGCGGCGAAGGTGCGCGGGGCGTGGCCGAGGATGCGTTCGACGTCCGGGCTGATGCGTCGTTCGGCCGGGGTGGGGTCGCCGAGGATGCTCAGGGTGGTCGCGGCGACCGGCTCCGGCATGAATCGGAGCAGGTGGGCGCGTGCCTCGGCCGGGGTCAGTTCGACGAAGCGCACCGGTTCGCCGAGTGCGTCGGCGAGTGCCTCGGCCTGCTGGCGGGGGGTGATGGCTTCCGGGCCGGTCAGTTGGTAGATCTCGCCGTCGTGGCCGTGTTCGAGGAGGGCGGTCGCCGCCACCTCGGCGATGTCGTCCGGATCGACGGAGGGCAGGGCGACGTCGGCGAACGGCGCGGCGACGGTCCGCTGGGTGCGGACCGACTCGGCCCAGGCGTACGCGTTGGAGTGGAAGCCGCCCGGCCGCAGGATCGTCCACGCCAGCCCCGACCGCCGCACCGCATCCTCGAAGGCGAGGCCCGTTGCCCCGTGCGACTGCGACTCGGGACGGGTCACCACGCCCAGGGAGGACAGCAGGACGATACGGCTGATGCCGGCGGCCTTTGCGGCGTCGAGGATGTCGGCCGGGTTCAGCAGGTGGGCGCTCGGCCCGCCGTTCTGCAGGAACAGCGCGTCGGCGCCGTCGAACACGGGCCGCAGGCTCTCCGGATCGGCGAGGTCCGCGCGGAGGTGCGCGACCTGCTCCGGCACGTCCGCCGTCGAGACGTGCCGGGAGGTCGCGGTCGTCCGTGCGCCGGCCGCCGCGAGGATCCGCACCAGCGAACCGCCCACGTTGCCGGTCGCGCCCGTCACTACGATCATGAACAACTCCCGTGGTTTTTGGGGTGGTTGAAGCCGCCCGGTTGATGCGTTCAGGCGGTGGGAGGACGCTAACAAGGCCGATACAGTAGGTACCTAGAGGAAAGTGACTACCCGTGGAGTGCGCGTGGCCACCGAGACGGACTGGGCGCCGGCCGCCGACGCCGACCCCGAACTCGCCTGCCCCACCAGCGCGGTGGTGGACATCGTGTTCAGCCGGTGGACCACGCCGATCCTGTGGACCCTGCACACGCACGGCCGGCAGCGCTTCGTCGAACTGGAGCGGAGGATCGGCACGATCACGCCGAAGGTCCTGACGCAGCGGCTGCGGCAGTTGGAGCGCGACGGCATGGTGGTGCGCACGTACCACCCGGAGGTTCCGCCGCGCGTCGAGTACGAGATCAGCGAACTCGGCCGCAGCTTGGCGCCGTTGTTCGCGCAGCTCGCCGGGTGGGCGGCGGCCAACCTCGACAAGGTCGAGCGGGCTCGGCACGAGTACGACGGGCAGGCGTCCTGACGGTTCCGGCCGTTGCGCCTGCTTCTGGCTGAGGGCTCCGGGCGGGGGCGGCGAGGGTGGCGAGGTCGTCCGAGATTGTGATGGCGAGGTGTGTCGATGGCCTCGCCGCGTGCTGCGGGCCGCGTGCGGTCGGAGTCAGGTGGTGGTGGCGGTGCGAGTCGTTGCGGGTGCGGCAGCGGACAGGCGGAGGGCAGAAGGCGAAGCGCCCGCTGCAGTCCTGGTCGGCGACGGTCCGGGGTGCGGCGGTGGTGCGCGGATCGCGCTTGGGTTCGGCCGGATGCCGGTGCAGGAGCACCCGCGCGTCCACCGCGACCTGTACGACGAGGATGCGGCGGAGCAGGCCGGCGAGAGCGAGCGGCTGGTGGCGCTCGGTGCGCAACACGTCGAGTGGGACGGCTGCCCCGAGGACCCGGACTTTGTGGTGCCCGCGCTGACGCCGAGGGCAATCGCTTCTGTGTGATCGACACCAGTCACGGCTGACGGTCGGGTGGGTGGGCGAGCTCGGGAAAACCGCTGGTCGGGAGGGTGGCGGGCTGGCAGGCTGCGGGTCATGAAGACATTGCGGGTGATGGCGATGCGTCAGGTCGCCGGGCGGCTCTGGCCCGAGCACCTTCCGATGGCCGCTGCGGAGTTGCTGGCCGGCGGCCACGACTCCCCGGCCTTGCGGGAGTTGGCGGGGTGTAGCGGACGCGAGCGGCGCGACGATCTGGAACAGCTGTGGTACCAGGTGCTCGACGAACTGGGCGTGGAGCGGCTCGAGTTGCAGGAGGCCGAGCGGTGGGCGCTGCGCGACATCGCCGCGCGGCTGGTCTCGGGTGACCTTGTGTCGCTCCCCGAACTGGTCGCGGAAGTCACCGGGTTGGACATCGACAACGCGGAAGGGGAACTGGAGCTGGGGTTCTCCCTCGCGGTGCGGGCGGGCTGCTGCGAGGGGTGCGTCGCCGATGAACTCGCCGCCGGGAAGCCAGAGTTGCTCGCCGGGTGGGAGGCGGAGGTGCGGGCTGCCGCGGTGGCGCTGGTGGCGGAGGGGCGGTGAGTGGGGTGTCGAAGTTGGGGCGGGTGCGGGTGGTTGCTCTGCGGTATCGTGCCGGCGAATTGTCTACGGGTGAACTGCCCATGGCGGCAGCCGAGTTGGTGGCAGATGGGTTCGAGTCGTTGGCGCTGTACGACTTGGCCGGGCGGGGGCGGCGAGAGCCGGCGTCCGAGCTGGAGCCGTTGCTGCGGCAGGCGATGGACGAGTTGGGGGTGCCGTTTCCGGGGTGGGCGGAGAGTGAGCGCTGGCTACTGCGCGACCTGGCGGCCCGGGTGGGGGAGGGGCGTTTGACGCCTAGGGAGTTCGCGGAGGCGGTGGAGGGCGGGGAGTTCGCCAGGGCCGTGGAGGGCCGGGAGTCGGGCGGCGCGGGCCAGGACGAGGCGGCGTTGTGCAGGCTGCTGGCCGACTGCTGCTCGTGCTGTGTCGGGCATTGGGCGCCCTCGGTGTTCGCTGCGTGGGAGGCGGAGGTGCGGGTGGCTGCCGCCGCGTTGGTTGCGCGGGGGTGAGTGGGGTGCCAGAGCGTGTGGGTGGGTCGGGGTCGGGCTGATGGTGAACTGGCGTTGGTCGCTGCTGAGTTGGTGGTCGGCGGGGGCGTGCGTCCGATGTGGAGCCGCTGTTGTGGCGGGTGCTGGGCGAGTTCGGGGTGCTGAGGCGAACGTCGGGTGCCTGGGGGTGTTCGTCGCGGGGTCGAGTCGGTTTTTGGTGAACTGCCGCTGGCTGGCGCCGAGTTGATGGTCGGTGAGAGATCGCAGGTCCGGGTTGGAGCCGTTGTTGCCGTTTTCCTGGGCGCGCGGACGGTGAGTGATGGTTGCGCGCGGGCTTGCTGCCCGGGTGGGGGAGTTGGCTGAGGCGGTGATGGACCGGGGGTTGGAGGGGGCGGGCCGGGAGGAGGTGGCGCTGCCGCGGCAGGTGCCGGGCGAGTTCGGGTGCCGTTTCCGGGAGGGGTGAACGTGGCCACCCGCCGTGGCGCTCCGGGGGCGTCACGGCGGGTGGTGGGGTGTCAGGCGTACTGGCCCGGGACGTAGTCGCCCGCAGGCTGGCGGATGATCACGTTGACCCGGTTGTAGGTGTTGATCAGCGCGATCAGGCCGACCAGGGCGATCAGCTGCTCCTCGTCGTAGTGCTTGGCGGCCTCCGCCCAGGCCTCGTCGCTGACGCCGCCCGCCGCGTCGGCGATTCGGGTGCCCTGTTCGGTGAGTTCGAGCGCGGCGCGCTCGGCCTCGGTGAAGACGGTCGCCTCGCGCCAGGCGGCGACCATGTTCAGGCGCTGCTGGGTCTCGCCGGCGTGCGCGGCGTCCTTGGTGTGCATGTCGGTGCAGAACCCGCAGCCGTTGATCTGGCTGGCGCGGAGCTTCACCAACTCCTGGGTGGCGGCCGGCAGCGAGGAGCCACCGATGGCGGCGCCGGCCGAGTTGATGTGCTTGAGGATCTTCCCCGCGAGCGGGTTGCCGAAGTAGTTCAGACGTGCGTCCACGGTCGGGCTCCTTGTCGTGTGTGCCTCTGCAAGGACTGACCCCGCTGCTCCCCCGAATGTGACAGCCCCGCGGATGTGACGCCCGTCACGCTACCTGTTCATGTCTGTTCGGTCGCGCAGGCGGGCCGGGACGGTTCAGGCCGGCGTCGCCCCGACGTCGCGCACCCACACCGGGAAGGGCGGGAACTCCGGCTCGGGGGCCGATCCGTCGGGAACGTCCTCGGCATTCGCCCAGGGAACCGCGATCAGCTCCTCGTCGCGCAGGTAGCCCTCGACGACCGGGCCGAGATCGTCCACCGGCAGGTACGCGGCCCCGAAGGGCAACTGTTCGGCGGGCACCGACCCGGTCGAACACCGGAGCTGCCCGGCCTGCTCGTCGTGCCACACGTAGAAGGTCGCCACCCCGGCGAAGCCCTGCTCGCGGACGCGCCGCCGGATGCCCTCGGCGGTCCGCTCGAAGGCGGCGACGACCTCCGCCACGGACAGGGAGTGCCGGTCCTCGTCCTCCGTGCTCAGCAGCCAGGTATTGGTCCGCCACTCCACCCGCCGGTCGGCCGGCTCCAGCGCCAGCGGTTCGTCTGCCACCTCGGCGATCCAGGTCAACAGCATCCGGGGAGTATCCCGGTGCGGTGAGCGCTCCGGCAACCGGCCGACCGGACGCCGACCGACCCCGTACCGAACGACCATCAGTGGAATCGGTCGCAGACGTAGGGTGGGCGGCGAGCGGAATCGGTGCGTACGGAGGCGGAGGGAACGGCATGGCGTTCGACGTGGAGGTGCCACTGATCGCGGCGCCGATGGCCGGCGGGCCGAGCACTCCCGAACTGGTCGCGGCCGTCAACGGTGCGGGTGGCCTCGGTTTCCTCGCCGCCGGGTACCGGACGGTCGGCGCGACGCTCGAACAGATCCGCCGCACCCGCGAGCTGACGGAGCGCCCGTTCGGCGTCAACCTGTTCGTACCCGCGCCGCCCTCCGACCCCGGGCCGGTCGCCGCCTACCGCGAGCGGCTGCAGCCGGAAGCCGAACGGTGGGGCGTCGAGCTGCCCACCGAGATCCGGGCCGACCGCGACGACTGGGACGCCAAACTCGACGCGCTGCTGCGCGAGCCCGTCGCGTACGTCTCCTACACCTTCGGGCTGCCCGGCCGTGACGAGGCCGATGCGTTGCGGGCGGCCGGGATTCGCCAACTCGGTACTGTCACCAGCCCCGAGGAGGCCCGCGACGCCACTGCGCTCGGCCTCGACGCGCTGGTCGTCCAGGGGCCGGAGGCCGGCGGGCACCGTGGCACTCATCGCACCGAGGACGTCCCCGGCACTCTCCCGCTGCTCCAACTCCTGGCTGCTGTAAGGGAAGTGACCTCGCTTCCGCTCGTTGCGGCGGGCGGCCTCGGGGACGGCACCGCAATTGCCGCTGCGCTGCGAGCGGGGGCGAGTGCCGCGCAACTCGGCACCGCGTACCTGCGCACCGAGGAATCCGGCGCCACGGCCACACACCGGCGAGCGCTCGTCGAACTCCCCGAAACCACCGTCACCCGCGCCTTCACCGGCCGCCCCGCGAGGGCGCTCCGCAACGCGTTCATCGCCCGCCACGAGGCGTACGCCCCGGCGGCGTACCCGGAGGTGCACTACCTGACCCAGCCGTTGAGGGCGGCCGCTGCCCAGCGCAACGACCCTGCGGGGATGCACCTTTGGGCGGGTACGGCGCACGCCTTGGCTCGGGAGGGCGGTGCGGCGGAGGTGACGCGGGGGTTGTGGGGGGACGCGCTGCGCGCGGGGTAGGGACGCGGGGGCGTTGCTCTCGGTGACGTTGTGCGGCCTGGCGTGTGATCATGCCCGAGGACCCATCAGATCACCATCCGCGAAGAACGGAGCCATCATGGCCGAGCGGCCCTTCGTCCTGCTGAGTGTTGCGACGTCGATCGACGGGTGCATCGATGACACCTCGTCGGAGCGGCTGCTGTTGTCGAATGCGGAGGACTTCGATCGGGTGGATCAGGTGCGGGCCGAGTCGGATGCGATCCTGGTCGGCGGGAACACGTTGCGGTCGGACAATCCGCGGCTCCTCGTCAACAGTGAGAGGCGGCGGGCCGAGCGGGTGGCGGCGGGGAAGCCGGAGTATCCGTTGAAGGTGACGGTCACGGCGGGGGGCGACCTCGATCGGGGGCTGAGGTTCTGGCACTTCGGGGGCGAGAAGGTCGTCTACACCACTGATGCCGGTGCGTCGAAGCTGGGCGACACGCTGGACGGGCTGGCCGAGGTGGTGAGCACCGGCGACACCGTCGATTTCGGGGCGATGCTCGATGACCTCGCTGCCCGTGGGGTGCGGCGCCTGATGGTGGAGGGCGGCGGGCGGATTCATACGCAGTTCCTGTCGCTGGGCCTGGCCGACGAGATCCATCTGGCGGTGGCGCCGTTGCTGGTCGGCGAGGCGGAAGCGCCGCGCTTTGTGTATCCGGCCGAGTTTCCGGGCGGCAGTACGCATCGGATGAGGTTGCTGGGGGCCGAGACGGTGGGTGATGTGGTGCTGTTGCGCTACGCGCCGTGAGGGCGGCTGTCAGTCGGTGTCGGTGGCTGCGAGGACGGCGAGGCGGCGGCGGTCGGGGGTGAGGGTGGCGAGGCCGAGGTCCCAGGCGATGTGGTCGAACCAGGGGGTGGGGGCGTCGAAGGTGAACCAGTGGCAGGCGGTGGCGCGGGCTTCTGCGGTGGGGAGGGTGGCGTCGGACAGGGCGGCCACGGACTGCCAGGCGGCGAGGCGGCCGTAGGCGCCGTGCGCGCCGAGGTTGTAGGCGCCGCCGGTGGACGCGGCGGTGAACAGGATGCTCCAGGCCTCGGCCGGTGGGCAGGTGGTGACGGAGAGAGCGGAAGGTTCGGCGCCGGCCAGGCAGTCCAGGCCGAGGGCGAGGAGTGCGGCGGGGACGGACTCGACGGGCAGGGGCACGGCGAGGTCGAACACCCGGGCCTCGATGCGACCGTTGGACTCCTCGGCCCAGTTGGCGACGGCCCGGCCGAGGGCCTCGGTCAGCTCCGGGGTGGTGGTCTCGGTGGCGGGCGGGAGCGGCGCAGCGCTGCGGCGGGCCGTCAAATGCCTGCCTTCCGACGGCGGGTGGGGCAAGACGTGGCAACTGTCCTGCGGGCCGTGGCCGGGCAGGTCGGCGAGCGCCTCCAGCGGGGAGGGCGTCAGGGGCAGCGCGCCCAGCGGGTGGTGGGCGTAGTGCGGGGCGGTCGCCCAGGCAGAGAGGCGGGGAATCGCGGAGAGGTCCACGCCGCGCAGGATCAACTCGTGGACCAGGCAGGCCCGTAGCTCGTTCGAGGCGGGCCCGGCGAACACGGCGGCGAGGTCGGCCGGCCGGTGGCCGGATGCCAGCAGCGAGGCCGCGAGGCGGTCGGCGCCCCGGCTGCAGGACGGTGCGGCGGCGAGCAGACGCAGTGCCTGGCGGAGGTTCTCGGTGCCCGGCGTGGTGGCGAGCAGGCGCACCAGGTGGTTGTGGACGCTCCGGTACTGCCACACCTCCCGGGAGGAGTTCAGGTCGGCGGCGAGGGCGAGGCCGAGGTCGGCGAGGAACGCGGCGTCGCCCGCTGCGAGCCGTTCCCCGGCCACCGCCCAGATGCCGGTGACGCTCTTCAGGTCGGGGAGTTCGGCCACGATGCGGGCGATACGGACGATACGGTCGGTCACGGGAGCCGAGCCTACGCACCCGTGACCCGACCGTTCATCCGGTTGTCGGGCCGGCCGCCCGCCGATCGGGCCGGCCGCCCGCCTCAGGCCAGCAGCTCGCCCATCCAGGACTCGATGCCGTCCACGGTGCGCGGCAGCGCGCCGGACATCAGGCGGGCGCCGTCGGCGGTGATGACCAGGTCGTCCTCGATGCGGATGCCGGTGCCGCGCAGGGCGGGCGGCAGGGTGAGGTCGTCGGGCTGGAGGTAGAGGCCGGGTTCGACGGTGAGCACCATGCCCTCCTCCAGGACGCCGTCCAGGTACGTCTCGGCGCGGGCCTTCGCGCAGTCGTGGACGTCCAGGCCGAGCATGTGGCCGCTGGCGCAGAGGGTGTAGCGGCGGTACAGGCCGGAGTCCTCGCGCAGCGCCTGCTCGGCGGGGACGGGCAGCACGCCCCAGTCGGCGAGGCCTTCGGCGATCACTCGCATCGCGGCGCGGTGGAAGTCGCGGAAGGACGCGCCGGGGCGCAGCGTGGCGATGCCGGCGTTCTGGGCGGCGAGGACGAGTTCGTAGGCGTCGCGCTGCGCGGAGGAGAAGGTGCCGGACAGCGGCAGGGTGCGGGTGATGTCGGCGGTGTAGAGGGTGTCGGTCTCCACGCCGGCGTCGAGCAGCAGGAGCTGGGTGGGGTCGAGCGCGCCGTCGTTGCGGATCCAGTGCAGGACGCAGGCGTGCGCGCCGGAGGCGACGATGGTCTCGTAGCCGGTGCCGTTGCCCTCGGCGCGGGCGCGGGCGTTGAACGCGCCCTCCAGGATGCGTTCGCCGCGGTGGTGGCGCAGCGCGGCGGGCAGGGCGCGGACCACGTCGGCGAAGCCGGTGGCGGTGTGGTCCACGGAGAGCTGGAGCTGCTCGACCTCCCACGGGTCCTTGATCAGGCGCGACTCGGAGAGTGCGGCGGCGAGTTGGCCGTCGCGCACGGCGTTCTCGGCGGACGGGCGGCCGGCCAGGGCGTCCAGGACGGGGTCGACGTCGGCGAGGACGCGGGTGGGGGCGCCGGTGGTGAACAGCTTCGGCAGGTCGTCGAGGTGGGCGGTGCGCAGGCCGGTGAGGTTGGCGGCCTCGGCGAGGTCGGCGCGGCGGCCGACCCAGAACTCGCCGTAGCGGCGGTCGCGGAAGAACTCGCCGGTGCCGTTGGCCCGGTCGGAGCGGGGCCGCAGGTACAGCACGGCCTCGCCGTCGGGCTCGATCACCAGGACGTGGCCGACCTGCTCCTCGCCGGTCAGTCCGGTGAGGTGGGCGTAGGCGCTGTGCGGGCGGAAGCGGTAGTCGCAGTCGTTGCTGCGGATCTTCAGCTGCCCGGCGGGGACGAGGAGTCGCTCGCCGGGGAAGGCGGCGGCGATTCGGGCCCGGCGGGCCGGGGTGTACGCGTGGCCGGGGACGCGCAGGTCGGCGGGCAGCGGGGTGGCGGCCCACTGGTCGGCCATGAAGTCGGCCAGGGCGGGGGAGACGGGGAGGTCGTGGCTGCCGGTGTTCAGGGTGGGCTGGTCGGCCATGGAAGGGGAGTCCTCCGAGCGGGGTCGAGACGGGAACAACTGGTTTGAGCGGCAAGGAAGTTGCACTACTGAGCGGCGGGCAATGACACGGCTCGATAACGGTCCGGCCGCCTCATTGCGTAGTGCAATTTCACATTACTATGTTACGGGTCACACCTTAGAGCGGGCCAGACCCCGGCGGCACCGATCCCCGGCGGCACTGATCCCCGACGGCGCCGATCCCTCGGCAGCCCGATCCCCGTTGAGCAGCCCCCAGTTCCGGAGATACACATGAACAGGCGTACCCACGCCGCCCTCGCGGCGGCCATCGCGGCGTCCCTCACCCTCGCCCTCGGCGCGTGCAGCAGCAGCGGCAGCGGCAGTGACGACAGCGGCGACCAGCACGGTGTGACCACCGAGGGCAACGGCATCGTCGGCGGCACCCCCGTCAAGGGCGGCACCCTGACGATCCTGTCGAACCAGGACTTCGACCAGCTCGACCCCGCCCGCAACTGGACCATGCCGGTGATGGACGTCGGCGTGCGGATGCTCTACCGCACCCTGACCACCTTCAAGGCCGCCCCCGGCGCCGAGGGCCTGAAGATCGAACCCGACCTGGCCACCGACCTCGGCACTCCCAGCGACGGCGCGAAGACCTGGACCTTCCACCTGAAGGACAACCTCAAGTACGAGGACGGCACCCCGATCACCGCCGACGACATCAAGTACAACGTCGAGCGGTCGTACTCGCCGGAGCTGCCCGGCGGCCCCGACTACGCGGTGCGCTACCTCAACGCCCCGGCCGGCTACCAGGGCCCGCTGGGCGGCGAACGGCTCGGCAACGAGGCCATCGAGGTCCCCGACGCCAAGACCATCATCTTCCACCTCAAGCGCCCGGTCGCCGAGTTCGGCTACACCGCCACCCTGCCGACCTTCTCGCCCGTCCCCAAGGCCAAGGAGACCGGCGCCAACTACTCCAACCACCCGGTCTCCTCCGGCCCTTACAAGATCGAGAGCTACGACCGCGGCAAGCGCATGGTGCTGGTCCGCAACACCAACTGGGACGAGGCCACCGACCCGGTCCGCAAGGCCTACCCCGACAAGATCGTGGTTGACCAGACCCTCAAGAGCACCGGCATCGCCGACCGCCTGATCGCCGACCAGGGCGACGACAAGAGTGCCATCTCCTACGTGGACCTGACGCCCGCGAAGATCTCCGAGGTGCTCACCAACCCCGAGGTCAAGAAGCGCCTGATCAGTGAGAACGCGGGCTGCACCACCAAGCTCGACATGAACACCACCAAGGCGCCGTTCGACAACGCCAAGGTCCGCCTGGCCATGCAGTACGCGGTGGACAAGGAGTCCCTCGCCGCCGCCATGGGCGGCCCCGCGTTCAACGACATCGCCACCACCTACCTTCCCCCGGTGCTCACCGCCGGCACGCCCGTCGACCACTTCAAGATCAAGCCGGGCGGCGACCCCGAGAAGGCCAAGCAGCTGCTCGCCGAGGCGGGCTTCCCGAACGGTTTCTCCACCGACTTCGTCACCTCCACCGGCGGCAAGCCGCAGGCCGAGGCCATCCAGGCCGCACTCAAGCGGGCCGGAGTGAACGTCACCATCACCACCGTCGACCCCACCGCCGTCAACTCGATCGTCGGCGACAAGGACAAGCAGCCCGGACTCACCAGCCTCGGCTGGTGCCCCGACTACCCGTCCGCCGCCACCTTCCTGCCGATGATCTTCGACGGCCGGGCGATCAAGGACAAGGGCAACAACGGCAACATGACCCGGTTCAACGACTCGGCGGTCAACGCCGAACTCGACCGGATCGCCGGCCTGGACAACCTGCAGAAGGCCAACGAGGCCTGGCTCGCCCTGGACGGAAAGATCATGGACGCCTCGCCCGCCGTCCCGATGGTCTGGCAGAAGAAGCCCGTGCTGGTCGGCTCCAACGTGGCCGGCGCCTACGCCCACCCGGTCTGGGCCGGACAGCTCGACTACGCGGTCATCGGCCTCAAGTCCGTCAAGTAGAGCGGGAGTTCCCACCATGACCACCCCGCTCCCGACGGCCGCGGCCGAGGGGGCGGGGGCCCCGGACACCGCCGAGGCCCCCGCGTCCCCCTGGAAGCTCGCCCTGCACCGCCTGCGCCGCCAGAAGGCCGCCCTCGTCGGCGCCGGCATCATCGCCTTCTTCATCCTCGCCGCACTCCTCGCCCCGGTGCTCACCGCGATCAGCGGCACCCGCCCCGACACCGTCGACAAGAAGGCCGTCGATCCCTACCTCGGCGGCCTGCCCCGCGGCGCCCTCGGTGGCATCAGCCCCCAGCACTGGCTCGGCGTCGAACCGCTGCTCGGCCGCGACATCTTCGCCCGGCTCCTCTACGGGGCCCAGATCAGCCTGCTGGTCGCGTTCAGCGCCGCCCTGCTGATCACCCTGATCGGCACCGTCCTCGGCATCACCGCCGGCTACTTCGGCGGCCGCGTCGATGCCCTGATCAGCCGGTTCATGGACGTCATGATGTCCTTCCCCAGCCTGATCTTCATGATCGCGCTGCTCTCCGTCGCCCGGGACGTCAACCGCGTCCTGCTGCTGGTCGGCGTGATGTCGCTGTTCTCCTGGCCCTACATCGCCCGCGTGGTCCGCGGCCAGACCCTCTCCCTCAAACACCGCGAATACGTCGAGGCCGCCCGCGCCAGCGGCACCCGCAACAGCCGCATCCTGTTCGGCGAGATCCTGCCCAACCTCACCGGCACCATCATCGTCTACGTCACCCTCGCCGTCCCCGGCCTGATCGGCACCGAGGCCGCCCTCAGCTTCCTCGGCGTCGGCATCCGCCCGCCCACGCCCTCGTGGGGCCAGATGATCTCCGACGCGGTGCTCTACTACAAGGTCGACCCGATGTTCTTCATCCTCCCCAGCGCCTGCCTGTTCCTGGTGGTCCTGGCCTTCACCCTGGTCGGCGACGCCCTGCGGGACGCCCTCGACCCGAAGGGCAGCCGGACGTGATCGGATACCTGCTGCGCCGGCTCGCCGCGATGGCCGCCACCCTGCTGGTGGTCTGCGCGCTCACCTTCGCCGTCTTCTACCTGTTCCCCGCCGACCCCGCCGCCCAGTTCTGCGGCAAGGACTGCTCCACCGAACGCATCGAACTCGTCCGCCAACAGCTCGGACTGGCCGACCCCCTGATCGTCCAGTTCTGGCACTACGTCACCGGCATCTTCGCCGGCCAGACCCTCGGCACCGGCCAGTACGCCGTCCACTGCGGCTTCCCCTGCTTCGGCTACTCCTTCCAATCCGCCCAGCCCGTCTGGGACCTGATGATGGACCGGCTGCCCACCAGCATCTCCCTCGCGCTCGGCGCCGCCGCCCTCTGGCTGCTCCTCGGCGTCGGCACCGGCGTGCTCTCCGCGCTGCGCCGCGGCACCCGCCTCGACCGCACCCTGATGGTCGGCACCATCGGCATCGCCGCCCTGCCGGTCTACTTCACCGCGATGATCCTGCTCTACCTGGTCGTCACCGTCGCCGGACTGCTGCCCTACCCCCGGTACATCGCCTTCGGTGAGAACCCCGGCCAGTGGGTCGCCAACCTGATCCTGCCCTGGATCACCCTCGCCCTGCTGAACGCCGCCATCTACGCCCGGATGACCCGCAACTCCGTCATCGAGACGCTCGCCGAACCGTACGTGCGCACCGCCCGCGCCAAAGGCCTGCGCGAGCGCCGCGTCGTCGGCAAGCACGGCCTGCGCCCCGCCCTCACCCCCGTCGCCACCATGCTCGGCATGGACCTCGGCGGACTGCTGGCCGGCGCCCTGATCACCGAATCCCTGTTCAGCCTCCCCGGCGTCGGCAAACTCTTCGCCGACTCCCTCAACAAGTCCGACCAGCCCGTGGTCATGGGCGTCACCCTGCTCGCCTCCTTCTTCATCGTCAGCTCCAACCTGGTCGTGGACCTCCTCTACGCCTGGATCGACCCGAGGGCGAGGCTCGCATGACCGCACCCCTGCTGGCCGTACAGAACCTGGCCGTCACCTTCGACACCGCCGAAGGCACCGTCCACGCCGTCAAAGGAATCGACTTCACCGTCGAACGCGGACGCACCCTCGGCATCGTCGGCGAATCCGGCTCCGGAAAGTCCGTCACCTCCCTCGCCGTCATGGGACTGCACCGCGGCGCCACCGTCACCGGCTCCGCGAAACTCGACGGCACCGAACTGATCGGCGCCCCCGACGACCAGCTGCGCACCCTGCGCGGACGCAGGATGGCGATGGTGTTCCAGGACGCCCTCACCGCCCTGCACCCCTACTTCACCGTCGGCGACCAGATCGCCGAGGCCTACCGCGCCCACTTCGGCGGCACCCGGAAAGCCGCCCACGCCCGGGCCGTCGACGTCCTCGGCGACGTCGGCATCCCCGAACCCGCCCGCCGCGCCCGCGAACACCCCCACCAGTACTCCGGCGGCATGCGCCAACGCGCCATGATCGCCCTCGCGCTGTCCTGCGAACCCGACCTGATCATCGCCGACGAGCCCACCACCGCCCTCGACGTCACCGTCCAGGCCCAGGTCCTCGACCTCCTGATGCGCCTCCAGCAGGACCGCGGCCTCGGCCTCGTCCTGATCACCCACGACCTCGGCGTCATCGCCCGCGCCGCCGACGACGTCCTCGTCATGTACGGCGGCGCCGCCGTCGAACAGGCCCCCGCCGACACCCTGTTCACCACCCCCCGGCACCCCTACACCCGCGGCCTGCTCGACTCGCTGCCCCGCCTCGACGCCGAGGACGGCACCGCCCTGCGCGCCATCCCCGGCGCCCCGCCCTCGCTGCTCGCGCCACCCGCCGGCTGCCCCTTCCACCCGCGCTGCCCCGCGTACGCCGCCGCGCCCGACCCCCGCTGCACCGGCGAACGCCCGCCACTGCGCGCCGTCGCCGAGCGCCACCGCAGCGCCTGCGTCCACGACGAGGTGACCGCATGACCACCCAGACCGCCCACCGGACCGACCGCGCCCAACCCGCCGACGCCGACGCCCTGTTGAGCGTCCGCGACCTCGGCATGACCTTCCCCGGACCGCGCGGGACGCTGCGCCGGGCCCCCGGCATCCGCGCCGTGGACGGCGTCAGCTTCGACGTCCGCCCCGGCGAAACCCTCGGCCTGGTCGGCGAATCCGGCTGCGGCAAGTCCACCACCGGACGGATGCTGGTCCGCCTGCTCGACCCGACGGCCGGGCAGGTCAGCTTCCGCGGACAGGACATCACCCGCGCCCCACAGCGCCAACTGCGGCCGCTGCGAAGCAAGTTCCAGATGATCTTCCAGGACCCGTTCGCCTCGCTCAACCCGCGGCAGACCGTCCAACAGATCATCGCCGCGCCGCTGCGGGCGCAGGGCGTCCCGTCCGCGACGATCCGGGAAGAAGTCCGGGACCTGATCCGGCTGGTCGGGCTCGCCCCCGAACACCTGGAGCGCTACCCCCACCAGTTCTCCGGCGGACAGGCCCAGCGCATCGGTATCGCGCGGGCGCTCGCGACCCGGCCGGAGCTCGTCGTCGCGGACGAACCGGTCTCCGCGCTCGACGTCTCCATCCAGGCGCAGATCGTCGGCCTGATGGAACGCCTGCAGGCCGAACTCGGCGTCGCCTACGTCTTCATCGCCCACGACCTCGCCGTGGTCAAGCACCTCAGCCACCGGGTCGCCGTCATGTACCTCGGCCGGATCGTCGAACTCGGCGACAAGGCGGACGTCTACGGGAACCCCGCGCACCCCTACACCAAGGCGCTGCTCTCCGCCGTCCCGCTGCCCGACCCCGCCGCCGAGCGCACCCGCGAACGCATCGTCCTGCTCGGCGACCCGCCCAGCCCCGCCAGCCCCCCGCCCGGCTGCACCTTCCACCCCCGCTGCCCCAAGGCCCAGGCCATCTGCCGGACCGAGGCACCGACGCTCACCGCCGACAGCTCCACCCGCCAGGTCGCCTGCCACTTCCCCGAGGCATAGCGGCCCTCCGGGACGCACCAGGGACGGGAGCGGGCACAGACGTGCTCTCTCCCGTCCCGACCGGAACGAGCCCCCACCGACCACCCCCACCTCGGAGCTCCGCGAGGGACGCAAGGAACTGCGCGTCCGACCGTGAACCGGCCCGGCCCCCGACCGCCCGTCAGCCACGAGCACCGACGGGCGGCCGCCGAGCTGTGCGCACGGTCACCCACGCAGTTCCTCGCGCCCCTGACGGGGCCTGCGCAGAACGCCCCCACCCGCCCCCACCCGACGAAAGGCAGCCCCCACCGTGCGATCACCCCGCAAGACCCTGCTGGCCGCAGCCATCGCCGTGTCCCTCGCGCTGCCGGTGCTGCAGAGCACCCACGCCCTCGCCGCCGACCCGGCGCCCGCCACCCCCGCCGCCGTCCCCGCCGGCGCGCCCGCGGAGCGCACCGCCTACGACGAGGCCGAGCACCTCGGCAGCGCCACCCCGCAGGCCGGAACCGCCGCGCCCGCACCCGGCGGCGGCACCCTCGGCGGCGACCACATCCCCGGCGCCCTGCCCCAGCGGGTCGGCCAACCCGCCCCCACCGCAGCCGAGTTGGCGACCACCGCAGCGGGCGTCAACTGCGACCTGAACGGCCTGACCGGCCTGACCCCGCAGGGCCTCGCCGACTTCCTCGCCGACCCCGCCGTCACCGAGGCCTGCCTCGGCGCGACCCTGTGGACCTGGGACGCCCGGTTCGCCACCACCATGGACCCGGCGCACGTGCAGGCCGTCGCCGCCAAGGCGGAGAGCCTCGCCGGAACCAACAGCCCCGCCCTGTACCGGCTCTGGTACTTCCTGCACGCCGTCGTCTACCACGACTTCACGCAGAACAGCATCGACCTGACCACCGCGCCCACCACCGGCGCCGTCCAGCGCGCCATCGACGCCCACCTCGCCACCGGCCACGCCTTCGACGCCACCCCCGAAGCCGGCCTGGTCATGCGCGAACTGGGCATCGTGGCCGACGCCACCGGCATCCGCCAGCACAACCTGCCGCTGTTCAAGCAACTGCTGTCGCACTTCGGCCCCGGCAGCCCACTGGTCGCCGTCCCGCAGTGGGGCGGCGGCGCGCTCGCCGCGCTCACCGGCAACTACCTCGGCATCAACAACCGCGACCAGGCCTACACCACCGCCGTCGCCGCCGACCCCGCCTACCGCGCCCTGCTGCGCGGCTTCGCCACCGCCGGACACCTCAAGGGCACCCCGAACGAATGGCTGGCCCGCGACGCGATGGCCGAGTACGGCCGGCTCGGCGAACTCGACACCCTCAAGGCGCAGATCACCGCGGACATCGGCCCGCTCCTCACGGACACCAGGAACACCTTCGGCGAGTACTCCGCCCCGTGGATCAAGGCGGCCGGCTGGGCCAACACCTACGGCGTGTGCGCCCCGTTCGGGGTGTGCAAGGACACCTTCGAGGCCCGCCTCTTCCCGTACACCTACAAGTACGACAACGGCGCGATCGAGGTGCGCACCGGCCTCGACAAGGCCACCGTCGACCGGATGTACTACGCGAGCAAGCAGGTGAAGACGCAGTTCTTCCGCGTCCTCGGCACCGACACCCCGCTGGCCGGCGACACCAACTCCACCCTGCACATCCACCTCTACGCGACCCGCTCCGACTACGAGGTCTACCACCCCCTGCTGACCGGCATGGAGACCAGCAACGGCGGCATCTACATCGAGAAGGGCGCGACCTTCTACACCTACCAGCGCACCACCGCCGAGTCGTACCTGACGCTGGAAGAACTGTTCCGCCACGAGTACACGCACTACCTCAACGGCCGCTGGGCGGTGCCGGGCTTCTACAGCGAGGAACGCTGGTACGCCGGAGACCGGACCACCGCGATGGACGAGGGCACCGCCGAGTTCTTCGACGGCGCCACCCGCGACCGGGGCATCCTGGTGCGCAAGGCCCTGGTCAACAAGCTCGCCCAGGACGAGGCCGCCGGCCTGCCCCGGATGACGGTCGACCAGATCCTGCACGCCCGCTACGCCGACAAGCCCGACTTCCACTTCTACAACTACGCCGGCACCTTCTTCGAGTTCCTGTGGACCGCCCACCCGTCCCTGCTGCGCGAGATGTACGGCTACCAGCGGGCCGACGACCCGGCCGGCTTCGACGCATGGCGAGCCCGCCTCGGCGCCGACCGCAACCTCGACCGCGAGTACTCGGCGTTCCTCGACCAGCAGATCAAGAAGATCGACCAACTCGCCGTACCCAGCACCGACTTCACCCCCAACGGATACCTGGCCCAGGCCTACCCCTCCGAGGTGCGGGACGCCTTCGCCAAGGCCACCTACAACACCCCGGACTGCAAGGACAACGGCGACTGGAACAACAAGCCGATGCGCTTCGTCTGCACCGGCCGGATCACCGCCAACCTCGCCAACTCCGGCAGCCCCGACCAGGTGTTCAAGGACATGTCCGCCACCGTCGACCACTTCATCCTCGACCGCACCAAGGGCGTCACCAACAACCTCGACGACATGAACTGCTACTTCGGCAAGGTCGACATCTGGCCCAGTGGCCAGGCCGGCACCGCCGACTACACCTGCGAAGGCCCGCTGCGCCGCTGAGCCGCTGACCGGCCCGCTGCGCCGCTCAATCGCTCGCTGAGTCGCTCGCTGCGCCGCTGACCGGCGCGCGTCGCCGGGCCGACGCACCGAACACCCGCCCCGGCCGGCCGTTCTCCCGCTTCCGCGGCCGGCCGGGGCGGGACCACCCCCCGTGAAAGGAAACCCCGCGTGACCGCACTGTCCTGGGACGGCTCCGCCCCGCCGTCCGGCCGCACCGAGACCTCCCGCACCGTCGATGCCGGCCCGCTCACCGTCCGGGTGACGGCGGTCGGCAGCGAGGCCGCCCCGGCCGTGACCGTGACCGAACTCGCCGTCCCCGGCGTGCTGTTGATCGAGGCGTCCAGCACCGAGCCGGACGCCCGCCTGCGGATCGAGTGGCAGCTGCCCTGCACCGGCGCCACCGGCTACTGGACACCCAACACCAACGCCCGCTGGCTGCCCCCGAGTTGGGCGACGCCCCGGGAGGCCTCGCTGCCCAAGGGCGCGCCCGTCGGCAGCCTGGTCGGCCCGGGCGACGGCGCGCTGTGCACCTTCGCCGTCGGCGAACTCGTCCGGCCCGTCGCCATCGGCGAAGGCGCCGTCGAGGAGACCGGACGCTACAGCTGGTGGGTCGAGCAGGACGGCCCCCGGATCGCCCTGCGCCTCGACCTGAGTGGCCGTCACTTCGCCGACACCGTACGGGAATCCGCCGACTGGTGGGCCACCCTCGCGCCCGTCCGCAGCGTCCCCGACGCCGCCTTCGAGCCGGTGTTCTGCACCTGGTACGCGCTGCACCTGGCGATGGCCGCCACCGACGTCGAACGCCTCGCCGAACTCGCCGCCCCGCTCGGCTTCCGCACCCTGATCGTGGACGACGGCTGGCAGACCGACGAACGCACCCGCTCCTACGCCACCACCGGCGACTGGCAGCCCGCCCCCACCGACTTCCCGGACTTCGCCGGGCACGTCGCCCGGATCCGCGGCCTCGGCCTGAACTACCTGCTGTGGCACGCCGTCCCGTTCGTCGGCGACCGCAGCGAAGCGGCGAAGCGACTGGCCGGCCACACCCTCGCCCACCTGCCGCAGCTGGAGACCCACCTGCTCGACCCGCGCAGCGCCACCGTCCGCGCCCACCAGGTCGAACGGCTCGCCGCCGCCGTCGAGAAGTACGGCGTCGACGGCCTGAAGGTCGACTTCATCGACACCTTCGCCCGCCGGCCCGCACCCGGCGCCGCACCCCACACCGCCTCACCCGAAGCGGACTGCGCCACCGTCGCCGAAGGCGTGCGGAAACTGCTCGCCGACCTCGACGAACGACTCCGCGCCACCCGCCCCGACGTGCTGGTCGAGCACCGGCAGGACTACCTCGGCCCCGGCCTGTGGCCGTACGCCACCATGGTCCGGGCCGCCGACTGCCCGCACAACGCCGTCGAGAACCGGGTCCGCACCGCGGACCTGCGACTCACCGCCGGGCCGCTCGCCGTGCACGCCGACCCGCTGACCTGGCACCCCGAGGAGAGCCCGGAGCAGATCGCCGTACTGTTCCAGTCGGTGCTGTTCGCCACCGCCCAGGTCTCCGTCGACCTCGGCGTGCAGCGCGCCGAGCAACTGGCCGCCCTCAGGTTCTGGCTGGGCGTCATGAAGGAACACCGCGAGCTGCTCCAGCGAAGCGAACTGCGCCCGCACCGGCCCGAGTTGGCGTACCCCGTGATCGAGGCGCGGAGCGCGGACGCGCTCGCGTTCGGCCGCTACGCCCCGCTGCCGCTGCGCGCCGACGGCGACTGGCGGCTGCTGCTGGTGGCGAACGCCGACCCGGACACCCTGGTGCGGATCGACTTCGACCGGGCGCCGGGCCGCCTCGACCTGCTGGTCCAGGACTGCCTGGGCGGGGAGGTGGCGCGGGCGCAGACCCCGGTCGAGGGAACGGAACTCGCCGTCCGGGTGCCCACCGGGGGCCTGCTCACCCTCCGCAGGGCCGGGTAGCGTCAGACCTCCAGGTCGGTCTCGACCTTCTTCAGCTGGTGGCGGGCCATCGCCAGGTTCGCCCGGTTGCGGTCCAGCGCCAGGTACAGGAACAGGCCCTTGCCGGAGCGGGAGGTGAGCGGGCGGATCAGGTGGTACTGGGAGGAGAGAGTGATCAGGATGTCCTCGATCGCCTCGTTCAGGTTGAGCAGTTCCATCGCGCGCAGCTTCGCCCGGACCACGTCGGTGTTGCCGGCGGCGGCGACGTTCAGGTCCAGTTCCGGACCGCCGCCGATCAGGCCCAGGGCCATCCCGCTGTTGTAGTCGACCAGGGCGACACCGATGGTGCCGTCGATCGACCCCATGATCTCCTTGAGTGCGGATTCCACAGCAGCCATGGTGCAAGTACCTCTTCCAGTAAGTGAATTGACGGCACGTCAGATCGACGGACCGGGTGGTTCGGAGGTGAGATGAGCGTCGAAGGGGGAGGGGAGGGTCAGAGCGGGCTGCGGTCCAGGTCCGTGTCGGCGAGGGCGGCTATCCGCGCCCCGGCCCGGCGGGCCTCCAGGTGCAGGCGGCCGACGTTGGCCTGCGCGCCCGCCAGCAGCGTGAGCACGGTGTACGAGCCGGCGGCGTACGTCGCCGTGTAGCCGCGCTCGCCGCGGGTGAGCAGCTCCAGGAAGGCGCCCTGCCCGGTGGCCTCCGTCAGTCGCGCGCCGACGCCGAGCGCGGCGGCGGTCAGCGCGGCCACGCTCTCCGCCTCCAGGGCGCTGGTGTCGTGGGCCACCACCAGACCGTCGACGGTGGCGACCAGCGAACCCGTCAGGTGCGGGACGCGGGAACGCAGGCCGCGCAGTTCGGCCTGCACCTCGGCTTCGGGCAGCACGGGCGTCCTCCTCGCGGTCAGTTGACGAAAGGTGCGCTTCATGACTCGGACGGCGGGCAGGGGCGGACGGGCAGGGCGGTCACAGGGCCTCCAGGGCGGCGCGTAGACGGAGCAGCAGGCCCACCTCCGGGTCCGAGGAGTCGTAGGAGCGCGGACCGGGCGGCAACAGCACGTCCGGCGGCGCGGGCCCAGGCCCGGCGGCCGGTGGCGGGTCGGGGAGGACGGCGGGCCGGCCGGCCGCGAGCAGTCCGGCGGCGGCCAACTGCCGGACGTCCAGCAGGGTGCCGAAGGTGGAGCGGCCCAGCAGCCGGGCCAGTTCGGGCACGGTGCGGGTGCCGTCGGCGGCGGCCAGCAGCGCCTGTCGGCGGTGGCGTGGCACGGCCGTGCGGCGCACCGGGGCCGCGCCGGTGGCGATGGGCGGGGCGGAGTCGAGCTCGGCGGACGGCCAGCAGGCGTCCAGCAGGGCGCGCCGCCGGCCGACCGCGCCGCGCAGCTCCAGGACGGACAGCGGGCGGCCGAGCCGGAAGGCGGGGCGGGCGTCGGGGTCGAAGCGCAGTTCGACGTCGTGCTGGGCGAGCGCGTCCTGGGCGCCGTCCAGGGTCGCGGCGAGGCGGGCGAGTTCGAGTTCGCCGGGTCCGACCAGGCCGGTCGCGAGCAGCTGGTCGGCGGGGTGCCCGCCGCCGAGCGCCATGCTCTCCTCCCAGGCGCGGACGGTGATCCGGCCCGCGCCGGTGAGCAGGTGGCCGACGCTCGCGCCGCGCGGCGACTCGGCGTGCACCACCAGTCCGGCCGCCAGGTGCACCGCGCCGTCCGGGCCGTGCAGGACGCCGGTGACGCCCTGGGCGGCGAGGTCGGTGAGCGCCGCCTCGAAGGCGGTCGCGGGTGCGCAGCTGGAACGCCGGCGGCGCGGCAGCGGAGCGGCCTGGGCGCGTCCCGGCCGGTGCCCCAACTCCGGTGATACAGAGGTGAGGTGGGGTCCAGGGAGTGGGGACGCGACCAGCAGTGGCGGTACGGTCGGCATCGGCGGAACGGCGGCCGGAGCGAGCGCGCGGGCAGTCGGAGCGAGCTCGCGGACGGCCGGAGCGGCGTGCCGGGCGGCCTGCGGGACGACGCGCGGGGGAAGGGCGTCGAACCTCGGAGTGGGTGTCTCGGTGGGTGCGGTGAGGGTATCGGTGGGCCACATCAGGTGAGCACCAGTCGGTCGGCGATGGCGGCGAGGCGGAGCCGGGCCATCGCCAGGTTGGCGTGGTCGCGGTCCAGCCGGAGGTAGAGGAAGACGTTCGCGTCGAAGGCGGCGGGGACGAAACGGATCAGGTGGTAGTTGCCGGCCGAGGTGACGATGACGTCCTCGGCGGGCGGGGCACCGGAGTCCGGGTCGGCGAACGACGGGGTCTGGGTGACGGCCCGGGCGAGTTCGGTGGCGTCGGCGGCCCCGACCTCGTGGTCTCCGTCGGGGCCCAGTCCGGCGGTTCCGATGGCCAGGCCGTTGGTCCAGTCGACCAGGCTGACCCCCAGGGCGCCGGTGATCCCCATGGCTTCCGCAAGGCACTCCTCGATACCGGGCACGTAGCGCGTTCCCTCCCCACCGTGTGGGGCACGGTGCGTCGCTGCCACCGCCTTCACCTGCGGTAGTCTGACCGAAACGCAACGCTACCGGCGGGGTCCCCGGAGGGCGAGACTTTCGGCCATATCCATCGGGCATATGCCCGAATGCGCTAGGGTGGCCCGTTCTCCCGAGCTGTCGTCAGGCCGGCTGTTCGCTCCGTTCCCCCTGGTCAGCGGGTTCGTTCCGGTCCACCGGCCCGTCCTGGCCGGGGAGTTCGCGCAGGCGCGGGATCGGCGAGAACAGCACCCACAGCCCGGAGGCCACCGCTCCGATCGCGGCGATCCAGAGTGCGGGGCGCAGGCCCAGGGCGGAGCCGAGCAGGCCGCCGAGCAGTGAACCAAGCGGCCGCACACCGTAGTTGACGGCCTGGTAGGCGCCGAACACCCGGGAGCGCAGGGCGTCCGGGATGCAGGCGGCGAAGATCGCCCCGGCCGAGATGTCGAGGATCATCACACCGGCGCCGGACAGGAATTCGGCACCGAACAGCAGCGCGGCGGCGGTGCCGACCGAGCCGCCGGCCAGCGGGATCAGCAGCAGCGGCGCGGGGAACAGCACCAGGCCGAACAGGAAGGCCGGCCCGACGCCGATCCGGGCGGCCAGCCGTCCGGTGACCGCCGCGCCGAGCAGCGCACCGACCGCGGCGGCGGCCAGCACCGAGCCCAACAGGCCTGCGCTGAAGCCGAGTTCACGGGTGGCGTAGAGCACGAACAGTGCGCTGATGACGAAGGTGAACAGGTTGACGGTGGCGGTGCCGAGCAGCGCGGCCCGCACCACGGGGGAACGGCGGATCCAGCGCAGCCCCTGGCCGGCCGAGCCGCGCCCGGCCTCGGCGGGCGGCGGCTCCGCCGCCTCGATCCGGTGCAGGAACAGTGCGGACGTCAGAAAGGACGCCGCGTCCACCACCAACGCCAAAGGAGCGGCCAGCAGTTGGACCAGCAGGCCGCCGAGGCCCGGGCCCGCCACGCAGCTGGCCGCGCGGCTGCCGTTGATCAGCGCGTTGCCGCGCAGGTACTGGCCGGCGGGGACGAGCGCGACGAACAGCGGCAGGTTGCAGACGTTGAAGAACACCGACAGCGCGCCGACCGCGAGGACCACCGCGTACAGCTGGAACAGCGTCAACAGGCCCGCGGCCCAGGCGATCGGGACGGTCAGCAGCACCGCGGCACGGCCCAGGTCGGTGGCGATCATCACCCGGCGGCGCCGCCCGTAGCGGTCGGCCCAGCCGCCCGCGTGCAGCGACAGCAGCAGGTACGGCAGGTAACCGGCGGCGGCCAGGTAGCCCATCTGCGCGGCGTCGGCATGCAGGGCGGAGACCGCGATCAGCGGGATCACCAGCAGGGTGATCTGGTCGCCCAGCGAGGAGATGCTCTGCCCGGTCCAGTACCGGCGGAAGGCCGGCTCGCGCAGCAGCTCGGGTATGCGTGGGCGACCGGTCACGGCCGCACGTCCGTCGGGACGGCCAGTTGGATCAGCTGGACGGGGCGGGCACCCTCCGGGAGAGCGTCCGCGCGCTCCACGTAGGGGCGGGTCAACTCCTCGATCCGGGTGAGGAGTTCGGCGAGCTCCTCGGCGGTGACCCGGACCACGGTGTCGCCGAAGCCGGCCGCCTCGCGCCACTCGGGCGGATCCTCGGCGCGCTGCTCCAGCCAGGCGGTGGCGCGGGCGAAGTAGCCGTCCAGCACGGCGCGTTGCAAGGTGTCGACGGCGGCGGCCTGCTCCGGGTCGGCGGGGGAGGCGTCCCAGCTGGTGAACGTGGCCGTGGCCCGCCAGGGCTTCTCCCGGCCGCGCCCGCCGCCGGCCTCCTCGACCAGCCCGTACTTGGCGAGCTGGCGCAGGTGGAAGGAGCAACTGGCGACCGACTCGGTGCCGATCAGCTCCGCGGCGCGGGTCGCGGTCAGCGGCCCGTGCACGCGGAGCAGGCCCACCAGGGCCATCCGGGTCGGGTGGGCGTAGGCGCGCAGGGCGCGCGGATCGGTCAGCCGGACGGCCGACGGCTGTTCGCTCATGTATCTAAAGCTATCTTTGGAAAGAAGCCTTTACAAGAGGAACAGCCGCCGGCCGGTGCTGGATTCAGGAGGCCGGGCCCACCTTGACGGTGGTCAGCTTGCCGCCCTGGGTCTCACGCACGACCTCGATCCGGGTGTTGGTGTCCGGCACCTTCACCCCGAGCTGCGGGATCGCCGGGTCGCTGTACACCCCGCTGTGGTCGTTGAACACCGGCACCGCCGGCTCCGAGGGCACCTTGGTCGCCACGCCCGCCTTGTGCAGCGTGAACGCGTCGGTCTTCTTCAGCGAGAACGTCGCGTCGTAAGGCTGCGAACGCCCGTTGCTGAGCGAACCGTCCGCGAACCGCAGCGCCTTCGGGTGCGCGTCCACCGGCAGGATCAGCCCGCCGCCCAGGTGATCGACGGTGTTGTTGTCGCCGTAGGAGGTGTCCCACAGCCACACCAGCACGCCCTCCTGGTACGGGTAGGTGTCGATGACGTCGCCGCGGCCCGGGACGTCCCGGTAGCCGAAGTTGTACGGGCCGGTCTTCAGGAAGGCGCCGTACCCGACGTAGCGGCGGTTCTCCACCAGGTACGCCCGCGGGTGCTGCTTGACGGCGTCCTTGCCGTGGATGACCGAGAACCCGACGGCCGCCCAGTCGCCCGGGCCGCCCTCCGCGCCGTCGGCCAGCAGCACCGCGCCGTCCGCGGTCAGCTTCACCGCGTCCACCAGCACGCCCTTGCCGTGGGTGTTGGTGTCGGAGGTGACGTGGAAGCGCACCTGCACCTGCTTGCCGAGGTAGCCGTCCAGCGGAAGGTGCAGCTGCCGCCAGCCACCCGAACTGCCGCTCAGGCCAGGGGTGTTCGCGGGAGTGTCGCCGATCGGCTGCCCGTCGACGGTGCCGTGCAGCGGCGTCCAGCTCTTCCCGCCGTCGGCCGAGGCCTCCACCGTGAAGAAGTCGTAGTCCTGCTCGGTGTCCCACCAGGCGGCGGCGTCCAGCGCGGCCGAGCCGGTGGTACGGGTCAGGTCCACGGTGCGCGCCAGCGAGGCGTCCATGTTGTCGCCGGTGTCGCTCCACCACTGCGCGCCGCCCTCGAACGGGTCGGCCAGCGTGGTGGTGGTCGAACCCGGCGGCAGGTGCACCAGGACGGCCTGCGCCTGGTCCGTGTTGTAGCCGGAGACGCCCAGGGTGTGGCTGGAACGGGTGGCGGCCTGCGCCTCGTCGTAATTCAGCCAGCCCATCTGCAACTTGCTCCAGGCGTCCAGGTCGCCCGGGTACTCGCCGGTGCTGTTGCGCCCCTTGCCCAGGTACGAGCCCGAGGACATCAGCGACCAGAAACTGACGGAGTTGTCACCGCCGTTGGTCGAGTACAGGTCCGGCAGGCCCAGGTTGTGCCCGAACTCGTGGGAGAACAGGCCCACTCCGCTGTTCTCGCCCGCCTGCACGTAGTCGTACACGTACAGGCCGGTGTCGCCGACCGGCGCGCCGCCGATCCGGTTGCCCTCCGGGCCGGTCCGGCCGGACGGGTCGGGGAAGGTCCAACTGCGGTGCGCCCACAGGGCGTCGGCGCCCTGCGCGCCGCCGCCCCAGGTCTCGTCCACGCCGGCGTGCACCACGATCACGTTGTCGAGGTAGCCGTCCGGCTCGTCGAAGTTCCCGTCCTTGTCGTAGTCGTAGCGGTCCTGGACGTCGTACTGCGCCAGCTCCGCCTTGACGTCCGCCGCCGAGCGGCCCTTGGCGATCTCGCCGTCGTACCAGGCCTTGGTGGCGTCCCGGACGAACTCCTGCGCCTGCGTCCAGGCGCCGCCGCCCTGCGGGCCCTTGTTGGAGCCGTACCGGGCCTCGTTCCACGGCAGGGTGACCCAGTCGGTGACGGTGCCCTCGATGTCGTACCGGCCCGAGGACTGGGTGCGGTAGAAGTTGCGCATCGAGTTCGCGCCCGGCGCGTCGTCGAAGAACATCTTCTGGTAGAAGCTGCGGCTGAAGTCGCTCTGCCAGTAGGTGTGCGTGTCGTTCGAGCCCGGCTTGGCGATCTGGTTGTGCTGCGGGCCCGGGGTGCCGCCGTAGCGCGGCTTCCCGTTGTACAGCGTGGAGTTGTCGACCTGGTCGCCGAACTGGGCGAGGATCACGAAGACCTTGTCGGTGCGCTGGTGCGCGAGCTGGACGTAGTCGTTGCCGATCTTCACCTTGGCCGGGGTGGTGCCCTTGTCGCTCCTGGCGACCTTGCCCTGGTTGACCTGCTCCATGGCCTGCGCCTTGAGCGCCTGCCGGGCCCGCTCCTGCGGCGGCAGCGGGGACGACGGGGCCTCGCGGCCCTCGGACGCCGACTGCGGTGCCGGGGAGGACGGTTGGGCGGACGCCGGGACGGCGGTCAGGGCTATCGCGCCAGTGGTCAGCGCAGCCAGGAGGGCTGTGGGGAGTCTGCGCAAGTCCCGCTCCTTAGCGGAAGGGAAGGTAAAGGAATGGGGGGTAATATTTCACATGTCATGCATCACGCGGAAGGGGTCGCGCCCAACTCCCGTCGCAGGAAGTCCAGTTCCACCGCCGCCACCCGCTCCAGCTCCCCGTCCGGCAGCATGTGGCTCACTCCCGGCAGCGGAAGCACCGCGTGCGGACGGCCGGCCCGGGTCAGCGCCTGCGACAGCAGCAGCGTGTGCGAGGGGTGCACGTTGTCGTCGGCCAGCCCGTGGATCAGCAGCAGCGGACGGGTCAGTGACGGCGCGTCGGCGAGCAGGCAGTCCGCCTCGTACCCCTGCGGGTTCTCCTGCGGCAGCCCCAAGTACCGCTCGGTGTAAGCGGTGTCGTACAGCCGGAAGTCGGTCGGCGGCGCACCCGCGCTCGCCGCGTGGAACACGTCCGGCCGGCGCAGCACCGCCATCGCCGCGAAGTACCCGCCGTACGACCAGCCGCGCACGCCCACCCGGGACAGGTCCAGATCCGGGTGCGCGGCGCCCAGCGCCTGCAGGGCCGCTACCTGGTCGTCGATCGCCACCTGCGAGAAGCGGCGGAAGATCGCCCGGGTGAACTCCGGTGACACAAAGGGCGTTCCGCGGTTGTCCACGGTCACCACCGCGAAGCCCTGGTCGGCCCACCACTGCTTCAGCTGCCAGCGGCGCGGCTCGTGCGCGACCGCCTGGTAGCCCGGGCCGCCGTACACGTCCAGCAGTACCGGCAGCCGCCGGCCTGCCACGTGCCCGCGCGGGTACAGCACCGCGGAGGGCAGCCCGTGCTCGGTCACCCTGGCCAGCAACGGCGTGGGACGGTACGGGAGTTCGGCCGCAAGGTCGGGGAAGGCGGTGCGGATGCCGTGCCGGCGCAGCTCGCGCCGGACGCCGTCGAGGGTGGCCGAGGTGAGCAGCAGCACGCCCTCGCCGTGCGCGGCCACCGTGTGCACGCCAGGGCCCTCGGTGAGCCGCTCCGGGGCCCCGCCGTCCGGGTCCAGCAGGAACACGTGCTGGTCGGCCGGGTCGCCGTCGCCCGCCTCGACCAGCAGGCCGCCCTGCCACGGTCCGACCACCCGGCGCACCTGGAGCCGCTCGTCCGTCAGCGGCTTGCCGTCCAGCGCCAGGCCGCGCGCCGCAGGGGTGTCCGCCGAGGTCAGCACCCTCCCGTCGGGCAGCCGCAGCGGGGTGCCCGGCAGCGGGTCCACCCAGAACTCGTCCTCGGTGCAGGAGAGTTCACGCGTGACGCCGGTGGCCGGGTCGGCGCTCAGCAGCAGGATCCGCTGCTGGAGCCGGTCCGCGACGGTCAGCAGGATCTCTCCGTCGCCCTCCCAGCCGGCCGCCAACACGTACGGGAACTCGGCGTCGTCCCAGCGCAGTTGGGTGCGGGCGCCGGACAGGCGCAGCACCCACAGCTGGACGTCCGCGTTCGGGCCGCCGGCCTGCGGGTAGGCGAAGGTGTCCGGCTCCTGCTCCGGGTGCGCCGGATCGCCCAAGTGCCGCAGCGGCAGCGGAGATTCGTCCACCCGGGCGGTCAGCAGCGCGGTGCCGTCGGGCGACCACCAGTGGCCCCGGGTGCGGCCCAGCTCCTCGGTCGCCGCGAACTCCGCCACGCCCCAGCGCGCCCCGTCCGCCGGGCTGAGCCGGCCGCCCGGCGTCAGGTGCAGCGCGTCGTCGGCGACGTACGCGACGAGCGAGCCGTCCGGGTTCGGGCGCGGGTCGAACGCGGGCCCCGCGACCGGGAGTTCGGTGCAGGCGCCGGTCCCGGTCTCGCAGCGGAAGAGCCGGCCGTCGAGGGCGAAGATCGCCGTGGCGAGATCGGCGGTGGCGGCGAACGAGCCGATGCCGGGCGCCCAGAGCCGGATCCGCTCGCGCAGGCGGCGCTCCACCGCAGGCAGGTCCGCGATCGCGCCGGTGCGGTCGGGCGCGAGGTCCAACGGGTCGGCGATCAGGCGTTCCTGACCGTCCGCCAGGTCATAGCTCCACAGGCGCTCGACCGGGTCGGTCGGGCCGGTGGAGCGCAGGAACAGGGCGCGGCTCGCGTCGGCGGCGAGAGTGACCGCGCGGGGTGAGCCGTAGCTGAAGCGGCCGGTGGCGGCGCTCAGCGCGAGGAAGGGGTCGGTGTGGGTCACCTGCTGAATGGTGGCCCGAGGAGGCTCGATTATGCCAGATGTATGACATGTGAAATTTCACACAGCACCAGCACCAGCACCAGCACCAGCACCAGCGCCCGGCCGGTCGGCCATCGGTCGGGCGGCGCCATGTGGACCGCAACCGCCTGGACCGCCTGAAGTGCCCGAGCTGCCTGAACTGCCTGAGCTGGCTGAGCTGCCCGAACTGCCTGAACTGCCTGCACGAACACCGATGACGGGCCATCCGGGTGGGGGAGCGGGTGGCCCGTCGGGGGTGCTCAGTGGGAGGCGCGGAGCTGCTCCAGCAGCATGCCCTGGTCGGCGAGCAGCTCGGTGAGTATCCGGCGGGCGGTGCGCAGCAGTTCGGCGACGTCGGCGCCGGCCAGCGCGTAGACCACGGTGGAGCCCTCACGGGTGGCGGTGACCAGCCCGGAGCGGCGCAGGATGGCCAACTGCTGGGAGAGACTGGACGGTTCGACGTCGAGCTCGGGCAGTAGCTCGCGGACGGGCGTCGGCCCCGCCTGGAGCAGTTCGAGCACTCGGATCCGGACCGGATGGCCGAGCATCCGGAAGAAGTCGGCCTTGGCCTGGTACAGCGGTACGGGCATGCTTCCTCCCCTTCTGTCGTCGGCGGCCCACGGGCCGCCGCTCCGTACTCAGACCTCCAGGGACGACTCGATCCGCTTCAACTGGTGCCGGGCCATTGCCAGGTTGGACCGGCTGCGGTTGAGCACGAGGTAGAGGAACAGCCCGCGCCCGCCGGCCGTGGTCAGCGGGCGGATCAGGTGGTACTGCCCGGTCAGGGTGACCAGAATGTCCTCGATGCCGTCGTCGTGGAGGTTGAGCAGTTCCATCGCCCGCATCTTGGCGCGCACCAGGTCGGTGTTGGCGGCGGCGGCGACGTTCAGATCGATCTCCCCGCCGTCGCCGAGAGTGCCCAGTGCCATCCCGCTGCCGTAGTCCACCAGGGCCACCCCGATGGCACCTTCGATGGTCATGGCTTCCTTGAGCGAGGTCTCGAGATTCGCCATCGCCTGTCCTCCTGTCGTGGGGTTCGGTGGCACGACTGTAGGAACCGGACCGCACTGCGGCCATCTGCCGACCACAATCGTTCGACTCTGGTCGCAGGTTGATCTGTCGCCGCCGATTCGCCGACCACATGAAGACATTTGCAACTCTGGATGTGAACAGTTCACGTAAGTGCGATTTCTTCGGTCGGCCCTGGGGAACATCCGCGAAACCCGCCGAACGCAACCATCCCTGCACGGATCATCCCTGCGTAGATGAACTCCCTCGGAGGCCGCCCGAACACAAACGGACCCGCCCCGAGCCGGACGCACCCGCCCCGAACACGACGCACCCGCCCCGAGCCGGACGACAACCCGCCCGAAACGTGACGGAGCCCGGGAGCGGTATCCAGCTCCCGGGCCCCTGAGGTGCCACCCAATTGCTCTGCGCCGGCACATTTAAGGCCGAGGGTCACTCTCACAACGTCGTGCTTTGCCATTGAAGCTACCGCGCCGCGGAGAGGCGCAGGCGGGAGTCGAACCCGCATCCGACGTTACCGGCCCTCGACCGGTCGATCCGGCGCTCGGCGGCGAATGCTGAGACTTGAGCGAGAGTCTGAGATTGACGGGGTTTGCCTCTGCCAAGTTGGGCCACCCCGGCGCGCGTTGGTGCCGGGGGGAGGACTCGAACCTCCACCGTGTACCCCGAAGTCAGCTTCAACTTCAGTGTCAGCTTGCGCTTTTCGCGCCACCCCCGGTCTCACCCGGGGGGCTCATGGGGCTACCCGAACAGGTAGCCGAAAACGGCGTCGCCGACCCGGCGGTCGGTGACCTCCTCGGCGTTCGCCTCCTCGCGGGCGAACTGCACCGCCTGCTGGAGCTTCTCGACCCGCTCCAGCAGCTCGTTCACCCGCCGCGCGGGCAGCGCGCCGGAGAACTTCACGGTCGTCCAGTACCCGATCGCGACGTCCTCGTAGTAGACCTCGACCTGCGCCGGGTGCTTCTCCGTCGCCTCCGCCTTCACGTGGTTGCGCGGCACCTTCTTGGTGCGGATGGTGCGCACCGCCTCGGTCTTCCACGCGTCCGAGGACGGGTCGTGCGACCAGGACTCGGCGGCGTCCAGCACCGGCAGCTTGCGGACGAACGTCCGCAGGTCGGTCAACTGCTTCTCCAGGAACAGCAGGTAGGTGACGGGCACGCCGGCCACCAGCGTCCGCCCGTCCACCACCACGTCCGCCCGGGCCTCGGTATTGGCCCAGTCCTTGGTGGCCGTCACGTCGAACAGCCGGGTCAGCGTGGCGGCGGTGGCGCGCAGCACGTCCTCCGCCTTGACCTGGACCCGCGTCGACTCGGGCGGCAACTGCTCGCCCTCCTCGTCCTTCGGCTGGTACGACCGCGAGATGCCGGCCAGCAGGGCGGGCTTCTGCAGATCCTGGTGAGCCTGCGTCAGCTCCTGGAACGACTTCGACTTGACGCCTTTTTCCACGGCGATGATCTGGTTCAACTTGGCCACGGCGAGGACGCTAGCGGAACGCGAGTTCGACCCGCACCCGGTTTTCCGCACCCGGGCCGGACCCGCCAGTACCCACTCCCGCGCCCCCTTCCCGATCTCTCCCGCACGCCCTCCCTGATCCCTCCCGCACCCGCTCCCTGATCCCTCCCGCAGGCCCTCCCCGATTACCCCCGGCACCCGCCCGATCACGCTTCGCACCATTCACCGCCCATTCGCCGCCCACCCACCGCCCGCCCATTTCAGCTGCCGGAAAAGTCTGATGTTGATGTCACTCCAGACGGGTAATCTCAGGCTGAGATGCTCGATCACCACACCCCAAGCACCCGCTGCGCCCCGTCGCCCTCCAGGGCCACGGCCCCGCAGCCGCAGGCGTCGCCGTCTGCGCCCCCGTCCAGCCACACCCACGGGAAGAAAAGGTGACGCCAGTGCACGGCAGCCCCACGCCCGAAGAGCAACTCAGCCCCGCCGAGCGGTACGCGGCCTCCCGCGAGCGCGCCAAGGTGCAGGCCACGGCCCTCTACGGCTTCCAGCAGTTGTACGACTTCCCGCTCGACGACTTCCAGGTCCGCGCCTGCGAGACGCTGGAGAGCGGTAAGGGCGTCCTGGTTGCCGCCCCCACCGGCAGCGGCAAGACCATCGTCGGCGAGTTCGCCGTCCACCTGGCGCTGGCCGCCGGCCGCAAGTGCTTCTACACCACGCCGATCAAGGCGCTGTCCAACCAGAAGTACGGAGACCTGGTCAAGCGCTACGGCGCCGCCAAGGTCGGCCTGCTCACCGGCGACAACTCCGTCAACGGCGACGCACCGGTGGTCGTGATGACCACCGAGGTGCTGCGCAACATGCTGTACGCGGGCTCCAGCGCCCTCGACGGCCTCGGCTACGTGGTGATGGACGAGGTGCACTACCTCGCCGACCGCTTCCGCGGCGCCGTCTGGGAGGAGGTCATCATCCACCTACCCGAATCCGTGACGCTGGTGTCGCTGTCCGCGACCGTCTCCAACGCCGAGGAGTTCGGCGACTGGCTGGACACCGTGCGCGGCGGCACCGAAGTGATCGTCTCCGAGCACCGCCCCGTCCCACTCTGGCAGCACGTGATGGCCGGCAACCGGATGTACGACCTGTTCGCCAGCCCCGACCGGGACGGCCGCCCCAAGGGCAGCCTGAAGAACCCCGCCAAGGCCGTCAACCCCGAACTGGTGCGCCTGGCCCGCTCCGAGAGCGACCGCGGCCGGGACAGGTTCGCCCGCGGCCGCGGCCGCTCGATGCCCGCCGGCCGCCCCGGCCGGGTCTGGACGCCGGGCCGGGTCGACGTGATCGACCGGCTCGATGCCGAAGGCCTGCTGCCCGCGATCACCTTCATCTTCAGCCGGGCCGGCTGCGAGGCCGCCGTCCAGCAGTGCCTCAACTCCGGCCTGCGCCTGAACCGGGAGGCCGACCGTCTCACCGTCCGCCGCTTCGTCGAGGAACGCTGCCGCGACATCCCCGACGAAGACCTCAACGTGCTCGGCTACTTCGAGTGGCTCGACGGCCTGGAGCGCGGCATCGCCGCCCACCACGCCGGCATGCTGCCGCGGTTCAAGGAAGTCGTCGAGGAGCTCTTCGTCAAGGGCCTGGTCAAGGCGGTCTTCGCCACCGAGACGCTCGCCCTCGGCATCAACATGCCCGCCCGCTCGGTGGTCATGGAGAAGCTGGTCAAGTGGAACGGCGAAACCCACGCCGACATCACCCCCGGCGAGTACACCCAGCTCACCGGCCGGGCCGGCCGCCGCGGCATCGACATCGAGGGCCACGCCGTGGTCCTGTGGCAGCGCGGCCTCGACCCGGAGGCACTGGCCGGCCTGGCCGGCACCCGCACCTACCCGCTGAAGTCCTCCTTCCGCCCGTCCTACAACATGGCCGTCAACCTGGTCGGCCAGTTCGGACGGCACCGCTCCCGCGAACTGCTGGAGACCTCCTTCGCGCAGTTCCAGGCCGACCGCTCGGTGGTCGGCATCGCCCGCCAGGTGCAGCGCAACGAAGAAGGCCTGGACGGCTACCGCGAGTCGATGACCTGCCACCTCGGCGACTTCGACGAATACATGTCGCTGCGCCGGCAGCTCAAGGACCGCGAGAACGAACTCGCCCGCGAAGGCTCCTCGCAGCGCCGCGCCTCCGCCATCGAATCCATCGAGCAGCTCCGGCCCGGCGACATCATCCACGTCCCCACCGGCAAGTTCGCCGGCCTCGCCCTCGTCCTCGACCCCGGCCTGCCGCCGGACAGCCGGAGCGGGCACGGCCGCGGCGGCCACCGCCACCCCGACTACCAGGACGGGCCGCGCCCCGTCGTGCTCACCGCCGAACGCCAGGTCAAGCGCCTCGCGATGATCGACTTCCCGCACCCGGTCGCCGCCATGGACCGGATGCGCATCCCCAAGTCCTTCAACCCGCGCAGCCCGCAGTCCCGCCGCGACCTCGCCTCCGCACTGCGCACCAAGGCCGGCCACCTCGAACCCGAGCGCTACCGCAAGGGCCGCGCCGCCGCCGCCGACGACCCCGAGATCGCCCGGCTGCGCGCCGCCCTGCGCCAGCACCCCTGCCACGGCTGCGACGAACGCGAGGACCACGCCCGCTGGTCCGAGCGCTACCACCGCCTGCACCGCGACACCGAACTGCTGGAGCGCCGGATGCGCTCCCGCACCCACACCATCGCCCGCACCTTCGACCGGGTCTGCGGCCTGCTCACCGACCTCGGCTACCTCAGCGGCGACACCGTCACCGAGGACGGCAAGCGCCTGGCCCGCCTCTACGGCGAACTCGACCTGCTCGCCTCCGAGTGCATCCGCGAGGGCATCTGGGACGGCCTCGCCGCCGCCGAACTCGCCGCCTGCGCCTCGGCGCTGGTCTACGAGGCCCGGCAGTCCGACGACGCCACCGCCCCCCGGGTCCCCGAGGGCGGCGCCAAGGACGCGCTCGGCCGGATGGTCCGGATCTGGGGCAAGCTCGACGCCCTGGAGGAGCAGCACAAGATCTCCACCGCCGAGGGCGTCGGCCAGCGCGAACCCGACCTGGGCTTCGCCTGGCCCGCCTATCGCTGGGCACTCGGCCACGACCTGGACTCCGTCCTGCGCGACGCCGACATGCCCGCCGGCGACTTCGTCCGCTGGACCAAGCAACTCATCGACGTCCTCGGCCAGATCCAGGACGCCGCCGGCGACAACCTCGAACTCCGCCGCACCGCCCGCAAGGCCGTCGACGGCATGCGCCGCGGCATCATCGCCTACTCGTCCGTCGGGTAACGGCAGCTGACACACCCAGGGCCCGGCCGCTCCTCCCGAACGGCCGGGCCCTGCGCTGTTGTCAGGTCCGCCTTCCCCACGTGCGGCCGACGAGCTTCGGGGATCTCTGACAGGCGGGAGTTGAGGTCTGCCGGCCCATCGGATCGGGGACGGTTCGGCTTCACAACCGGCCCGCGGGCGTGACACGGTGGAAGTGCCGGGTCAGGGGCGGAACGCCACGGCTCCGTAGCAGGAGGCTTGGGCATCGCTGACCGTGACCCCGGCGGGTTCGGCGTCGGGGCGCCAGCGCGGGGTGGGCACGATTCCGGGGTCGGTCAGGTTCCAGCCGTGGAAAAAGCGGGCGAACTCGGCGCGGGCGCGGGTTTGGACGTAGGTGCCGGACTCCCGGTACGCGCGGACGCCGCGAGCCGTGTCCTCGGGCGCGAAGTCGGGGGTGACGTGGGAGAGGACCAAGGCGCTTCCGGAGGCGCGGAGCCTGCGTTTGAACGCCTCCGCTATCTCGTACACGTCGTCGTCGGACATGAAGTGCAGAAGGGCGTTCATGCTGAGCGCCACCGGTCGGCCCAGGTCGATCACCCCGGTGGTCTCGACGGCGTCAAGGACGTGTTCGGGGTCGCGCGCGTCCGCCTGGATGTAGGCGGTACGGCCCTCCGGTTTGCTGTGCAGCAGTGCCTGTGCGTGGGTGAGCACGATGGGGTCGTTGTCCGCGTAGACGACTCGGCAGGACGGGTCGACCTGCTGGGCTATCTCGTGCAGGTTGGGCGAGGTGGGAATGCCGGTCCCCACATCCAGGAACTGGGTGATGCCGTGGTGGGCCAGCATCCTGGTCGTCCGGTGCATGAATGCCCGATTGGCGCGGGCGGCGATCGGCGCGTTCGGGAACACCGCGAGGGTCTGTGCGGCCGCAGCCCGGTCCGGCTCGAAGTTGGTCGTGCCGCCGAGGAAGTAGTCGTACATTCGCGCCGAGTGCGGGCGGTGGATGTCGAGAGTCACCTCGGCCCCGGGTATGTCGCCGCTTCCCCTGGTTTCGTCCGCCATCTGCTCCCCCAGTCCTCGGCGTGACCTCCTCCCACTATGCCCACACCTCCCAATGGGCAATCAAGGGCGGTCGGAGTCCGAAACCAGGCGCCATGGTCTGCCGCCCGATGCCTTTCCAAACTGATCGCATTTGAGCGGAAGTTGATGGTCAATCAGCTGACTGAGAATCATTCACTTTGTTTCACAGTGTTGTTGTGTGATCGGCTTCACGTTCGACGATCCGATGCGCTTCCATGTCGGTGCGGGCAGTAATCAGCCCACTACAGAAGCGACTTGCGACCGGCAACGAAGCCGGCCGCTAGGAGGAATCGAGCCGTGAACCAGTACGAAAAGGCGCCGCGGTCCCACATGAGGGAAGTACTGCGACGGTCGTATATCGCGTTCTGCGACAGTCACAGCGGTGTCTGGTTCGGCCTCGCCTGCGCCATGCTCCACGACGAGGATCGCGCCCTGCGAGTGGTCGAGGAGCTGAAGCGGCAGCTCCAGTCGCAGTGGAGTGCCGTGATGCGCGCGGAGCAGCCTGTCGATGAGGTGCGCAAGCTGCTCATCAGCCTGATCGGGGACGCCGTCGCCGAGGCCTTCATCGAGACCGGACAGCTGCCCCGCAGCCCGAAGGACGACCGCTCCGAGTGCATCCGCCACTTCCTCAAGCGGGTCCAGGATGAACTGGGCGACCTCGGTGGTCGTCAGGAGGTGGCCGAGGCGCTGCGGCGTCTTACTGAACGTCAGCGCACAGTGGTGGTCCTGCGCGACCTCCTCGCGCTCGAGTACTCGCTGATCGCCGAGCACCTGGACACCACCGAGACCAACGCGCGGACCACCCACCACCAGGCGATGCGCAAGCTCCGCCGCCTGCTGGGTGTGCAGGAAACCGCGAGCGAGGAGTGAACATGGGACGCGACCGCTCGGCATCCGCACCCGCACCCACCGGACAGCGGACCGGACCGGCCGACGGGGGACGCCGTGACCCGGCGGACCTGTCGCCGCGGGACCTGGCGGCCGCGGCCCGCAGCGCCTGGCGCCGCCTGTTCGGTGCTCCGCGCCCGATGGGCACCGAGCACCGGCAGGCGGCCCACGAACTCGGCCTCGCCGTCTCGCTCGTCCTCACCCAGCCCCAGGCGGCCCCGTCGTTGGAGCAACTGGCCAACAGTCGCCGCATTCACCCCGAGGGCGCGTTGGTCCTCGGGGCTCTGCTGCAGGTGACGGGCCGCCGGGAGGCCGCGCAGTTCTGGTGGGAGTTCGCCGCCGGCGCCGGCAGCTACACGGCCGCCAGCTGCCTCAACCTGCTGCACCGCAGCCGCGGCGAGCTCCAGGACGCCGACATGTGGCGGGACCGGGCCGAGGCGATGGCCGAGGAACCCCGCCCTGCCGTCACGCCCGTCGCAGTCGGCGCCAGTCTGCTCCCCGCACATGTGCGCGACGACATCATCGCCCGCTGCCACGAAGGCCTCGACGTCCACCTTCCGCCGCGGATCGCCGCCGTCATCCACCAACTCCCGGTCGCCGTGGACGACGAGGACTACGGCGAGGTCCCCCAACCCGATCCCTCACTGCTGCCCAACCTCACCGCCGCCGGCGCCGCCCACCCTGCTCCCGAGACCGCCCGCCGCGACGAACCCATCCTCTGGTACTACCGGCACCGGCATCCCTCGGAGGGCATCCTCACCGCCACCCGGAACCCGTGCGGCTGACGCGTTCCTAGCGGGCCGCCAGTACCTCCAGCACCCGGGTCAGCGACGTGCCCAGGCCCCAGCGGGCGGCGAGCGATTCCAGGGCCATCGGGTCGCGGGGCTCGCGGGGCAACTGGGGGTCGAAGGGCGGGAGTTGGATGTCGGTGGCGACTCGGACCACGGTCGGGGCGACGTCCAGGTACGGGGCCGCCTCCAGGAGGTTCTTGCGGCGGGCCGGGGTGAGCTTGGAGGCGGGGTCGGCGGCGGCCGCGCGGACGGCCGCCAAGTCGCCGTAGGTCTGGATCAGTTGGGTGGCGGTCTTCTCGCCGATGCCCTTCACGCCCGGCAGGCCGTCGCTCGCGTCACCGCGCAGGGCGGCGAGGTCGGCGTAGGAGGAGCCGGGGACGCCGTACTTTGCCAGCAGCGCCGCGTCGTCCATGCGCTGCGCCGCGCCGATGCCCTTCGCCGGGTACAGCACCGTCACCGCGCGGGCGTCGTCGACCAGTTGGAACAGGTCGCGGTCGCCGGTGACGATCTCGACCGGGCCGGTGGCGCGGGTGGCCAGGGTGCCGATCACGTCGTCCGCCTCGTAACCGGGGACGCCGACCCGGGCCAGGCCGATGGCGTCCAGCACCTGCTCGATCACCGGGACCTGCGGGGCGAGGGTGTCCGGCACCTCCTCCTCGCCGTCGGTCGCGGCCTCCGCGACCCGGTGGGTCTTGTAGGTGGGGATCAGATCGACCCGCCACTGCGGGCGCCAGTCCGCGTCCATGCAGGCCACCAGGTGGTCCGGACCGTGGTCCTGCACCAGACGGGCGATGAAGTCCAGCAGCCCGCGCACCGCGTTCACCGGCTCGCCCTGCGGCGAACGCAGCGAATCCGGTACGCCGAAGTAGGCGCGGAAGTAGAGGCTGGCGGTGTCGAGCAGCATCAGGCGCGGTGCGGTGGGTGCGGTCACCCCCCGATCATGCCGCATGCCGGTGACAACCCGGCCCTCAGCGCGGGTGCGGCCCGGCTCTCACGTGCGGGTGCTCAGTGCGGGTGCGGTCCGGCTCTCACACGCGAGTGCTCAGCGCGGATGCGGCCCGGCCCTCAGCGCGGGTGCTCAGTGCGGGTGCGGTCCGGCACGGTGCACCGGTCCGTGCGCGTCCGCGCAGTGCTCGCGGGCCTCCTCCTCGGCAGCCGCGCTGCTGGACGAGATCTGCAGCAGCCCGTCCGTGCCGCTCTCGCCGACGTGGTCGACCTGGAGGGTGGCGTGGGTGATCCGGTACTCCTCGCGCAGCCGCCGCTGCAACTCGCGCTGCACCGCGTGGCAGTCGCCGCCCGGGGTGACCAGGATGTGCGCCGACAGCGCGGGCTGGTTGGAGGTGATCTCCCAGATGTGCAGGTCGTGGATCTCCTCCACCTGCTCGGTGGCCACCAGCCGGTCCGCCACCTGGTCCGGGTCGATCCCGGCGGGCGCCGCCTCCAGGAAGATCCGCGCCGAGTCCCGCACCAGTCCGATCCCGGCCCGTAGCATCAGCGCCACCACCACCAGCGAGGCGATCGCGTCCGCCCGGACGAAACCGGTGAGCAGCACCACCGCACCCGCCACCGCCGTCGCGATGAACGCGTACAGATCGGTCAGGACGTGCTGGAAAGCGCCTTCCACGTTCAGCGAGGACCGGTTCGCCTTCGACATGCACCAGGTCGCCGCGACGTTCACCACCACGCCCACCAGCGCCGTCACCAGCACCAGCGACCCCGTTACCGTCGGCGGCGCGATCAGCCGGGCGACCGCCTCGTAGCCCAGCCACGCCGACAGCACCAGCAGCGTCACCCCGTTCGCCTGCGCGGACAGGATCTCCGCACGCTTCAACCCGTACGTGTAGCCGCCGCGCGCCGGACGCGCCGCCAGCCGCATCGCCACCAACGCGAGCGCGATCGACGCCGCATCGGTCAGCATGTGCGCCGCGTCCGAGATCAGCGCCAGCGACTGCGCGGCGAAACCGACCACCACCTCGCCGGCCATGAACACCACCAGCAGGATCAGCGCGCTCCACAGCCAGCGGCGGTCCGCGTCCGCCGAAACGGCGTGGCTGTGGCCGGCGTGCCCACCGTGCCCGTGATCGCCCTGGTGATCGTGATCGTGCTCGCGGTCCTGCTCGTGCGCGTGCGCGTGGTTGGCCATCGAGGTCCCTCCGCATCCGGTCTCCGCACCGGAAGTGAACCCCAATCCGGAGGAAGATCCAAAGGCTGTACTGGTGACCGTTGTCGTTCTCTTGTAGGCCATTCGGGTCAGGTAAGGTGCGGCCCGCATCCGCCCAGGTCGCGCGGGTGTTCGGGCTGCTGAACAGAAGTGCCGCCGGACGGGAATGGGGAGCGATGACGGAGCAGGTGCCGCTGACGGTGATCGCCAAGGAGTGGGGCCGGATCGGCGTGCTCGGGTTCGGCGGGCCGCCCGCCCACATCCTGCTGCTGCGCCGGCTGTGCGTGGAGCAGCGCGGCTGGCTCGCGGCGAGCGAGTTCGAGGACGGCATCGCCGCCACCAACCTGCTGCCCGGCCCGGCCTCCACCCAGCTGGCGATCTTCACCGCCTGGCGGGTGCGCGGCACGGCCGGTGCGCTGGTCGGCGGCGCGGCTTTCATCCTGCCCGGGCTGGCGCTGATCCTGCTGCTGGCCGCCCTGTTCCTGGCCGGCAACCCGCCGCGCTGGGTGCTCGGTGCCGCCGCCGGGGCGGGTGCGGCGGTCGCCGCCGTCGCCGTACAGGCCGCGACCGCGCTGCTCCCGGCCAGCCTGCAGCGCTCCGGCGCCGGCCCGGCCCGGGTTCGCTGGGCCTGCTACCTGCTGCTCGGCGCCGCCGCGGCGATCCTCACCGGACCGTGGCTGGTGCTGGTCCTGCTGGCCACCGGCGCCGCCGAGATCGCCTTCCGGCGTGGCACCCGCCGAACCAGCCGAACGGGTGACACCCCCGACACCGCGGCGCGCCGACCGGAGGGTGAGCCCCCGCGCCCGGCGCTCCCGCTGCTGGTCCCCGGACTGGCCGCGACCGGCGGACTCGGCGCGCTCGCCTGGGTCGCCTTCAAGGTCGGCGCGCTCTCCTACGGCGGCGGATTCGTGATCATCCCGCTGATGCAGCAGGACGCCGTGCACCGCTACCACTGGATGACGGACGGCCAGTTCCTGAACGCCGTCGCCCTCGGCCAGATCACCCCCGGCCCGGTCGTCCAGACCGTCGCCGTGGTCGGCTACGCCGCTGCGGGCATCCTCGGCGGACTGCTCGCCGCGACGGTGGCCTTCGCCCCGTCCTTCCTTCTCGTGCTGCTCGGCGCCGCCCACTTCGACCGCCTGCGCGCCAACACCGCCGTCCAGGACTTCCTCACCGGCGCCGGCCCCGCCGTCATCGGCGCGATCGCCGGCTCCGCACTCCCGCTGGCACTGGCCCTGCACCGCCCCTGGCAGTACGCGATCCTGGCCCTCGCCGCGCTCTGGCTGCTCGCCCTCCGCCGGGGCGTCGTCCCCTGCCTGCTGGCCGCCGGCGCGCTCGGCACCGTCGCCGCGCTGGTCGGCCTCCCGCTCCCATAACGGGGGCGTGCGGACCGGCAGGGGGCGCGTCGGGCGGCGAACGAGCCGGGTCCGATGGCGTGGTGCCCGGGAATGGGTGCCGCAGGTGCGTACCGTGACCGCCGAACGACGGAACCTCGGAGAAGGAGCGCCACGGATGGCCGCCACGCCTCGCACACTCGCTGTCGCCGTGCTCGCCGCCCTGCCGCTGGCCGCCCTGGCCTGGACGGCGCCCGCCGTCGCCCGGCCCGCAAGCATGTGCGGCGACGCCGTCACGCAGACCCGGCAGGACCTGGCCAACGCCGGCGCCCCCACCGACGACACCGGCTGGCAGGACGTCCGCGACGACGCCCAGCAGTTCATCGACGACCACCCCCGGAACGGCGGGGCCACCGAGGCGCTCAAACGTGACATCAACGAACTGAACACCTACTGCGCGCCCTGAAGGAGCCCGACACTCCCTGCCGCGCACCGGCGGCATCGCGGCGGCCGGTGCGCCCGCCGCCGTGCCCGCCGTCAGGCGGTAGCTCTTGCAGGTGCTCGTCGGCAGGCCGATCAGCACCACGTGGGTGATGCGTGCTGCCGGAGCGGAACGAACACCGGCTGAACGCCGGCCCGGCGGGCGGCGGTTGCGGTCACCACGGAGCGCAGGGTGTCGAGCAGGCCCACCCCCTCGGCCACCGGCTCCCGGCGCGGCCACACCTTGCCGCCTTCGGAGAGGAGGTCGTTGTACGGGGCGGCGGGCAGGACGGCGGTGCGACGGGGGCGTACACCGCGGACATGGGCTCCTCGACTCCGTCTCCGCGCTCCGGGCCATGGTCGGAGCCATGCCGATGGCCCACCCGAAGGCCGCGTCAGACGGCCGGGACGGGGACGGGGGCGCGGTAGAGGCGGGTGGCGTGGATGAGGGCGCGGGCCACCCGGAGGTCCTCGCCCTGTTCGGGGTGCCACTGGACGCCGAGGGTGAAGCCGGAGCCCTCGACGGCCTCGATGGTGCCGTCGGAGGCGTGGGCACAGACGGTGAGGCCCTCGCCGAGTCGGGCGACGGCCTGGTGGTGGTAGGTGGGGACGACGACGGACGGCTCGGGGAGCAGGTCGGCGAGCAGGGTGCCGGCGACGGGGTGGATCGGGTGGCGGCCGTACTCGCTCGGGTCGCCGAGGTGGTTGATGCCGTCGCCGACCACGTCCGGCAGGTGCTGGATCAGTGAGCCGCCGCAGACCACGTTGAGCAGCTGCATGCCGCGGCAGATGCCCAGCAGCGGGGTGCCGGAGGCGAGCGCGGAGCGGATCAGGGCGGCTTCCCAGAGGTCGCGTTCGGGGGCGTTGGCGACGGTGAGCGGGTGGGCGGGTTCGCCGTACAGGGCGGGGGAGACGTCCTCGCCGCCCGCGATCACCAGGCCGTCCAGGCGGGCCACCGCGTCCGCCGCGTGCTCGGGTGCGTCGGGCGGCAGCATGACGGCGATCCCGCCGACCTCCCGGACGAGGGCCGGGTAGCGCTCGGGGAGCAGCACCGACCGCATGGCGTCCCACCGCCCCCATCCGGCGTTGGTGAGGAAAGTACTGATGCCGATCACGGGGCGAGAGGTCATGGCGCGGATTCTGTCGCGCGGGCGCGCCCCCGGTAGTGCGACGCACCACCGGCGTGCGCCTGTCAGGCGCGTGGAGCACAGAACACGCCCCGGCTGGCGCATCCGGACCACCCGAACGGCGGTTGCGCGCGATTCTCACCCGAATCTCATCGCCGAACCCCCGATTGTGGCCGCACGCTGATTTCCCGCTTATCCGCAGCCGCTTAGGGTCTTCGATGTGAGCGAGCAGCAGATTCCGGCCGGGTGGTACCCGGACCCCGTCGACACCGACAGCGACCCCCGCCCCGAGCGCTGGTGGGACGGCAAGGGCTGGACCGCCAGCACCCGCCCGGCCTCGGCCGCCCCGACCGGCACCCCTGCCGAGGCCCCCGCCGAGACCCCCGCCGACGGGGCCACCGGTGCGCCCGCCGGCCCGCCCGCCGAGGCCGCGCCGCCCGCCTCCGGCGCCAAGGACACCTCCGGCGCCGAGGACACCTCCGTCCTGGAGGGCACCGTGCTGGCCACCCCCGGGCAGTCCGTCCACTACCCGCCGCTGCCGCCGTACGCCGAGCAGCCACCGGCCAAGCCGCGCCGCCGCCCGTCCAAGCCGGTGCTGGTCGCGGCCTCGGTGGCCGCGCTGCTCGGCCTGGCGGTGGGCTCCGGTGTCACCTACCTGGTGATGGACGGGCACGAGGGCAGGTCCGCCTCCGCCGCGCCGTCGCAGGACGGCCGGTTCGGGCACAAGGGCCACGGCGACGGCGAGAGCGATGGCCAGGACGACGGCCAGAAGAGCCCGGGCGACATCCTGCCGGGCCTGCCCGGCCAGGGCGACGGCAAGGGCGGGAACGGCAAGGGCAAGGGCGGCGCGAACGCGAACCTCGCCGTGGACCTCGTCAACGGCATCTCGCTGCCGATCCCCACCGGCTGGACGGGCGGCACCACCAAGAGCGGATTCGCCAGTACGTACGTCGGCGAGTACACCTGCGTCGGCGGTTCGGACACCTGCACGCTGGGTGGCGTCAACACCAGCCGGATCACCGGCACCGACGCCAAGCAGGCCGCGCAGCAGGACATCGAGGCCGCCGCGAAGGACTCGTACGGCGACATCAAGGGCCACAAGGAGCTGAAGAGCGAGGCGGTCACGGTGGCCGGCCGCTCCGGCTACCTGGTGCGCTGGCAGGTGGACGCGGCCAAGGGCAACAACGGGTACGTGGAGACGGTGGTCTTCCCGACCGCAGACGGCAAGGCGCTGACCGCCGTCCACCTGGGCTTCGACATCGCCGACAAGGCGCCGGGCCTCGACCAGATGGACTCGATCGTCAAGGGCATCGCCGCCTTCCAGGGCGGCCTGCAGCTCCCCGGCACCACCACCTGAGCATCACCACCTGAGCAGCGCCGCCGCACCCGCGCCGCCGCGCGGCTCAACCCCCTTCGCGCAGAAGGGTGTTGAGCCGCGCGGCCTGCCGCACCAGGTGGTCCCGCTCGGCGACCGCCCCGGCCTTCGCCGCGGCCTCGGCGTACAGCCGGGCCGCCGTCCGCAGGTCGCCGGAGCGCTCGTGCAGATACGCGGACGCGGCGGTGTGCCGGGGCAGCGCGTCGTCCAGCTCGGCGAGCGCGGCCAGGCCCGCCCGCGGCCCGTCCGCCTCGCCGAGGGCGACGGCCCGGTTGAGGCGCACCACCGGGCTGCCCGTCAGGGCGGCCAACTCGTCGTACCACTCCACGATCTGCACCCAGTCCGTCTCCTCGGCCCTCGGCGCGTCCGCGTGCAGCGCCGCGATCGCCGCCTGTGCCTGGAACTCGCCCAGCCGGTCGCGGGACAGCGCCAGTTGCAGGATCGCCACCCCCTCGGCGATCAGCGCGGTGTCCCAGCGGGTGCGGTCCTGCTCGGCCAGCGGGACGAGGCTGCCGTCCGGCGCGGTGCGTCCGGCCCGGCGGGCGTGGTGCAGCAGCATCAACGCCAGCAGACCGGACACCTCCGGGTGGTCGATCCGGGCGGCCAACTGCCGGGTCAGCCGGATCGCCTCGGCCGCCAGGTCCACGTCTCCCGAATAGCCCTCGTTGAACACCAGGTACAGCACCCGCAGCACCGTCGCCAGATCGCCCGGCCGGTCCAGCCGCGCCCCACTCACCGTCCGCTTGGCGCGGCTGATCCGCTGCGCCATGGTCGCCTCCGGCACCAGGTACGCCTGCGCGATCTGACGCGTGGTCAGTCCGCCGACGGCGCGCAGCGTCAGAGCCACCGCCGAGGCCGGCGTCAACGACGGGTGAGCGCACAGGAAATACAGCTGGAGCGAGTCGTCCACGGCCGGCACCGGGCCGGGCTCCGGCTGCTCGTCCACCAGGTCCTCGCGGCGGCGGCGCGAGGCGTCCGAACGGGCCGCGTCCAGGAACCGCCGCCAGCCGACGGTGATCAGCCAGCCCTTCGGGTCCCGCGGCGGATCGTCCGGCCAGGTCCGCACCGCCTCCAGCAGCGCCTCCTGAACAGCGTCCTCCGCCGCCGCGAAGTCCGCGCCCCGGCGGACCAGCACGGCCAGCACCTCGGGCGTCAGGACGCGCAGCAGCGCCTCGTCCATCGCGCTCACCCGGCCGTCCCGGCCGTTCACTCGGTGACGGTGTTCGGCATCTCGGTCAGGAACGGGCGCAGCTCCAGCCACTCGTGGATCGGCTCCCCGTTCGCGCCGGGCGCCGCGGACAGCTCGGCGGCCAGCTCCAGCGCACGCTCGTAGGAGTCCACGTCGATCGCCATCCAGCCGGCGATCAGGTCCTTGGTCTCGGCGAACGGCCCGTCGGTGACCGGCGGGCGGCCCTCGCCGTCCGACCGCACCCAGACGCCCTGCGGGGCGAGCGCCTGCGCGTCGACGAATTCGCCGGTCCCCCGCAGCTTGTCGGCGAAGGCGTTCATGTAGTCGATGTGCGCGGTGACCTCCTCGGGCGTCCACTGGTCCATCGGCACGCAGTTCACCGCCAGCGGGTTGCCGCGGTAGTGCTTCAGCAGCAGGTACTTCGCCATCGTTCTCACTCCTCAGTGGTGACGCGACCCATTGTGGTCGCCTTCACCCCGGGGACGGAGCCGCGACGGGGTTCTCGACACGGCCGCCGAAACTTTCTTTCCGGCCCGCTACAGGAAGGTGTGGCCCTCGCCGCGGTAGGTCGGCACCGTCTCCACCACCGCGTCGCCCTCGACCAGATGCAGCTGCGCGAAACGCTCGCACAGCTCGCCGGCCTTCGCGTGCCGGAACCACACCCGGTCGCCGACCAGCAGGTCGTCCGCCGCCGAACCCAGCAACGGCGTCTGCACCTCGCCCGCGCCCTCCTGCGGGTCGTAGCGCAGACCGGCCGGCAGGTACGGGACGGGGGAACGGTCGGCCCCGGCCGGCCCCGACGCGGGGTAACCGCCGCCGAGCACCGTCACCACGCCCACCCCGGGGCGGCGCACCACCGGCTGCGCGAACAGCGCCGCCGGACGGCCCCGGAAGGAGCGGTAATTGTCGAACAGCCGGGGCGCGAACAGCCCCGACCCGGCCGCCACCTCCGTCACCGCGCGCTCCGCCACCGTGGACTCCACGCTGCCGGTCCCACCGCCGTTCACGAACTCCAGATCCGCGACCTGCCGCACCCGCCGCACCACCTCGGCCCGGCGCCGCGCCAACTCCGCCCGCGCCTTGGACTGCATCAGCCGGATCGCCGCCGAACGCACCGCACGGCCCGGTATCGCGTCCCCGACACCCGCCACATGGCCCTCGTACGCCATCAGCCCGACCACCTCGAAGCCGCGCCGCCCGTTCACCAACTCGGCGAAACGGCCCAGCTGTTCGGGCGTGCGCAGCGGCGAACGCCGCGCCCCGACCCGGACCCGGCCGCCCAGCAGGTGCAGCGAGGTGTCCAGTTCCAGGCAGACCCGCACCGTCGCCGAACCCTCCCGGGCCGCGTCGATCAGATCCAGCTGCGCCACGTCGTCCACCAGCACGGTCACCTGCCGGGCCAGCTCCGGATCCGCCGTCAGCCGCCCGAACCCGGCCCGGTCCGCCGACGGGTACGCCAGCAGCACGTCCGTGAACCCGCCGCGCACCAGCCACAGCGACTCCGCGAGCGTGAAACTCATGACCCCCGCGAAGCCCTCCCGCGCCAACACCCGTTCCAGCAGCGTCCGGCAGCGCACCGACTTCGACGCCACCCGGATCGGTTTCCCGCCCGCCCGCCGCACCAGATCCGCCGCATTGGCGTCGAACGCGGCCAGATCGACGATCGCCAGCGGCGCGTCCAGGTGCGCGGTCGCCCGGTCGTACCGGGCACGGTCGGAGACGGTGCCGCGAGTCGCGGTGGTGTCAGCGAGAGCCATGGCCGCAGACTGCCACATCGCCCTACCCGGCGGTAGGTCTCGGTTCCAGGTAGTTCATCGGACTGATTCCCGGAGCCGTCGGCGGTCGCCTGCCGGGCGGACACACGCAGACGGGTGAGCGCGAGGCCGCTGTGCGCACCGACCGATCGACGTTCCAGGGGCCCCCGTCCGATCGGCCGACACCGAGGGCTGGTTCGACCTGGTCGAGGCGTGGTCGGCCACGCGGCGCTGAGGCTGCCGGCCGGAACGGTCCTGGTCCTGTCGGTGCGCGGGTGCCCCGGCTGACCACCGCCCGCCCCCGCCCGGGAGGTGGGCACCGTCGTGCCCGGGGCACGGACTCGGCTCAGCCCGTGTGCAGCACCCGCCACCGCACCGGGTCGGCCGGGTCGCGGTCGGTGACCTGGACGGGCGCCCACGCCCACTGCCGCACGCCGATCCCCGGCACCCGCTCGAACCGGATCGGCCCCCGGCTGCCCGTCACCCGCACGCGTGACCAGTCCGCCGCACCCGACCCCACCACGGCCGTCAGCACGGCGACGGTGTCCCAGCCCTCGAACGCGACGAACGACGGCTCCCCGCCGAGGTGTTGGCGCAGCGCCTGCGCGACCCGCGCGCCCAGCGGGTCGAGCCGCTCCGGCAGGTAGCGCAGGAACGGCACTCCGGCGCCGTCCGCGCCCAGCAGTGACGCCCATTCGGTGAACTCGGGCTGTCCGGCCGGGGCGCCGATCAGGACGTCGGCGAGCCGCCGGTCCCGGCGGACGGCCCGGACGATCGGGACCGCCGGGTCCGGGAAGCCCGTCAGCAGCAGGACGGCGCTCACCCCGGACGCGGCCAGCGCGTCGGGTACGCCGACCGGGTCGAGTGCCAGGACGCTGCCGCCGTGTGCCGCGAAGTGCTCGCGCAGGATGCGGGTGCCGGACTCCCAGTACGCGCCGCCCTGGGTCACCACCGCGATCCGGCGGTGCCCGGCGCCGAGCAGGAAGTCCGCGTACACCCGCCAGCCGTGCGACTGGGCGGGTGCCAGCCGCGCCACCAGCTCCGTCGGGTGCTCGGTCAGGGCGTCCAGCACCGCCGAGGAACAGAGGAACGGCACCCCGAGCCGGTCCGCCCGCGCCGCGGCCGCCCGGGCCACCACGCTGTGGAACTCGCCTGCCAGCGCCGCCACTTCGAGCCCGGCCAGCTCGGTCACCGCCGCCTTTGCGCGCTGCGGATCCGCCGCCGTGTCCCGCACCAGCAGCTCCACCGGCCGCCCGGCCACGCCGCCCGCCGCGTTGACCTCCCGGACGGCCAACTCCATTCCGCCCAGCAGCTGTTGACCCGCCTCGACCCACCCCGGCCGACTCAACGGAACCAGCACACCGATTCGCACCGCGCCCATGCCCGCGCCACTCCCGCCCGACGACCCGCCCACTCCCACGGAGTCGATCATCGCGACGGCACGGAGCGGCAGGCAAGGACCGGCGGGAAATGGTCGGCGGGCAGGAGTCAGCGGACGGCGCGCGTGGTGGCCGCGGCCTTCCGGATCTGCTCGCCCAGCTTCGCGGCGGTCGCGGCCGCCTCGGCGACCAGCTTGGCCGCGTCCACCGCCTGCGGATCGCCGGTCAGGCCCGGCAGCGCCTCGGCCTGCTGCCGCAGCAGGTCCGCCAGGGCGGTGACCAGGGCGTCCATCCGCTCCAGCGAGTTGGTCGCGTCCGCCGGCCGGCCCCACGCGGCGCGCCCACCGGCCACGTCCCTCGCCGCCACGGCCACCGCCTCGGCCGCGCCGCGCACCGCGAACATCGGGTCGTACGTTCCCACGATCTCCCCTTCCACCGGCACCATCCAGCCCAGCGTGCCGCACCCGCGCCACGCACGCGGGGAAATCCGAGCCCTGACGGCGCGCGCCCACCGCCGACCGCCCCGAGGTAAACGTGGCATACGCTCAACGGGTGGAGCGCAAGAACATCCCCAACCCCGGGTTCGCCGAGGACGACGGCAGTGCCGACCCCGTCCTCGCCGCGGCCCTCGCCGCCTGGCAGCAGAACCCGTCCACCGAGGGCGAGTTGCTGACCGTGCTGACGCGAAGCCGCCTGATGGTGCCGATCGTGGCCGTACTCGGGGAGGTGGAGTACGACGAGAACGGGCACAAGCGCGAGAAGACCAGCGACATGGCGGTGCCGGTACTGGAGGCCGCCGACGGACGGCGCGCGCTGCCCGCGTTCACCTCGATGGAGACCATGGCCCGCTGGCGCGCCGACGCCCGCCCGGCACCGGTGGCCGCCCCGCAGGCCGCGATGGTCGCGTTCTCCGAGCGCGCCGACATCCTCCTCGTTGACCCGGCCGGCCCCGTGACGTACCAGCTGTCCGGCGCCCGCCTGCGCGCCGTCGCCGAGAACCGGCCCTACCTGCCGCCGCGCACCGACCCCGAGGTGCACCGGGCGCTGCGCGACCTGCTGGCCGCCGAACCCGAGATCGCCGCCGCGCACCTCGCCCCGGCCGCCGACGCCGACGCCACCCTGGCCCTCGTCCTCGCCGACCCCACCGCCGACCCCCGCCCGCTCGCCACCCGCCTCGCCCAGGCCCTGGCCGCCGACGACACGCTGCGCCTGCGCCTGGACAACGGACTCCAGCTGGCGTTCCTGCCCCAACAACTCGACCAGAAACCGTTCTTCACTCGCGCCTGAGAACCGCTCCTCACACGAATGGGTGAACTCATGCAAGGGCGGTTCGCGTTCGGAGTGTTGCGTCCGAACGGGGGACCGCCCTCGCTACGTTGAGGGCTCCCGGACCAGGCGGCAGCAGGCCGTCCGGCGGTCGGCTTCGCGCGAAGGGGAATCCCGTGTTCTCGAGGACCAAGAGGGTCGTCTGTTCGCTGGCCACGGCGTTCGCGGCGGCGGTCGCGTTCACCATCACCGTGCCGAGCGGTCACGCCTTCGCCATCGACCACGTCCAGTGCGTCGGCGGCGAGAACTTCCTGAAGATCTGGTCGCACCTGGACGGCCGGGACAGCGTGGACTGCTACGCCAACGGCGGCACCACCGACTTCGGCAGCTGGTGGGTGGACCGCATCTCCACCGGCAACAACGACCTGATCTACTACGACGTCAACGGCGACTCGGTGCGGATCGACCGCTGGACGGACATCACCTTCCCCAACCACCCGCCGCAGGTCCGGGCCATCCAGATCCTCTGAACTGCCTTACGGAGCCTGTCTGCTGATGTTCCGCCGGCAAACAGGCCCCGTCCGACAACAGGCTCAGCAGGTGATCGGACGGGTGTCCGGCCGGATCATTACTGGCGCCCGCCGTACGTTCAGCCCCTTATCGCACCACGGCTCCGACTTGCAGCAGATCGACAGGGGATCACTCGAACTGCTGATTGCAGTTGTACGGGGTGATCGCCACGGGAAAGGCTCGGCTCGGCACTGACCCACACGAAACGGAGCTCGACATGGCCGAGGACGACGACGAGGTGACCTACCAGGTCACGGTCAATCAGGAAGAGCAGTACTCGCTCTGGCCTGCGGACCGGGAGCTTCCGGCCGGCTGGAAGGCCGAGGGCAAGACCGGCACCAAGGACGAGTGCATGACCTACATCAGGAACGTGTGGACGGACATGCGCCCCCGTTCGCTGCGGGAGGCGATGGGCAACGCGTAGTTGCTCCTGGAACGCCCGGGCCACCAACCCGACACTCGCCCCGGTCAGGCCCGTTGGAGCCTAGCCGGGGCGAAGTGCCGCCCGGGCCGGAGGCGCCGTCAGCTCCCCGATGCCTCCCGCCGGGCGCGCTGCTCCAGCAGCCGGACGACGCCTGCGGAGACGTACTCACCGGTCGTGAACGGCGACTTCATGTCGTGGGCCCACAGTTCGCGGGCGACGGCGTGCGGGACTTCGGAATCCAAACCCGCCTCGTGGCGGACGATCACCGGGCAGCCGGCGTGAAGGCCGGCAGGCCCGGGCCACCGCCGGGCGACCTCGTTCCGGCGTGAAGATCACCACGTGCTGGATCTCCTCCGGCTTGCCCGGGCGGGCGGGGGCGGCCAGCGCCTGACGGACACTCGGCGGCGCCGCGGACAGCATCGCCCCGGCGGCAGCGCCGTCCAGCAGGCTGCGGCGCGACAGTTCGGGACTCATCGGGGCTCCTCGGGCATGGTGACGCGCTCCGCAAGCTGTACGGACATCTTGCCTGGAAGGAAACTCCGGGGACGGCTCGCATCCTCAGCAGGTAATATCCCTTTGCCTCGTGAGACCCTTACCGCAGGAGTGTGTGGCCATGCCCGACGACCCGACCGTCCCCGCCCTCGTCCGGGCCTGGATCAGCGGCTGGACGGTTTCCCGGGGCGCCGCCGACCCCCGGCCCGAGCCCTGGGGCTGGAGCATCGACGTCGGCCAGCCCCGCCACCCCTGGCGGCACGTCCTGCCCGCCCCCGCCGAGCCGGACGTCCGCAAACTCACCGAGGGCACCACCGTCCCGTGGACCTGGCTCAAGCTGTTCGACGTGGACGAACGCGCCCTGCCCTGGATCGGCGCCGGCTGGCACGTGGACGCTCCCGGCCACCTGATGACCTGTCGGCTGGGCCCGGAGAGCCCGACCGTCCCGGCCGGCTACCGGATCACCACCTGGAGCCGCGGCGGCGTGATCCGCGCCCTGGTGCGCACCACGGACGGCGAGTACGCCGCGGGTGGGCAGATCGGCATCGGGCCCGGCTCCGACGGCTCGCCGCTCGCCGTCGCCGACCAGATCGAGACCGCCCCCGAGCACCGCCGCCGCGGCCTCGGTTCCCTGCTGATGCGCACCCTGCAGAGCGAGGCGCACGCGGCAGGCGCGCGCACCGGTCTGCTGGTCGGCACCACCGAGGGGCGCGCCCTCTACTCCGCCCTCGGCTGGCGCTGGCATGCCCCGATGCTCAGCTTCTGGTACGACCCGTCCACGCCCACCGACCACCCGCTCGGCGGCTCCTGAGGCCGCGCCCAGGTGCCGCTCCGAGGGGCCGCGCGTAACGGCCCGGGAACGCCGACGCCCGCCGGGAGGGCGCACTCCGGGCGGGCGGTGATCGGTGCGGTGGAGCGGAACGGCGTTCAGGCGGCGATCAGCAAGGTTCGGCGCGGGGCGATCACGCGGCCGTCCGGCAGCAGCTCGCCGGTGTCGTCGAACAGCAGGACCCCGTTGCAGAGCAGGCTCCAGCCCTGCTCGGGGTGGCGGGCGACCGGTTCGGCCGCTTCACGGTCCGAGGACTCGGCGGACGGACAGTCGGTTCGGTGCTGGCACATCGTTGTACCTCGCTTCGCTCGGGATTCGCGCCGCCGCACGGCCACCCCCCGGGGCGCCCGCCCTGCCGACGGAAGTTTTCTCACCGCATCAGGTGTGAAACGGCGTCAGCCGGGTAGGACGAGTGGTCCTCCCCGACCGACACCAGTGTCCGACTCCGCGGGCCCTCGCGCAGGCATTTGGTGACATGCGCCACAGAAGATCCGGCGAGATCACCCTACCGGGCGGCGGGCGGTTCGATCCGCGCACGGACGGGCCATCCCGGAGCGATCCGATCGGACCAGTCCGGCATGGCCCACCCGGGTGGTGCAAGCGGAAGAAGGGCGTCAGCCGACTGCCGCGCCGGCCGGGCCGAACGGCGTCAGCCGATCAGTGCGGTCGGCCGGGCCGCCGGGGCGTTGGCCAGCCGGGCGAGCAGTTCCGCGGCGGGCAGCACCTGATGGGCCGCCACCCCGAGCGGGGCGGGCGCCAGCGGGATCAGCAGATCCTCCCCGGGCAGCGCGCTGTGCAGCCACAGCGCGGAGGCGTAGTGCTCGGGCAGCGACAGCAGCCGCGGCTCGTAGCGGGCGGGGGAGGGGTGCACCAGCTGCCAGGCCTGGCGCAGCGCCCGCACCGTGGAGTCCAGGTAGGGCCCGGCGGTCAGGTGCGAGAAGGCCGGCCCGTCCGCGCCGGCGGCCACCTCGGCGGCGGCCGTCACCTGCTCCAGCCCCTCCACGGTGAACTCGCCGACGGCCAGCGGCCGGTGCTCCGGCCCCGCGCCCGCCGCGCCGCCCGTGCCGCCCGCCGCGCCGCCCGCGCCGCCCGCCGCGCCGCCCGCCGTGTCGCTCGCTCCCGCCGCGCCGCCCGCGCCGTCGCAGTCCCCGTGCGGGCAGTGCGGGGCCGCCGCCGCGTCCGGACGGGCGGCGCGCAGCAGGAAGCGCCAGCCGATGCAGTCCGCCCCGGCCAGTTGCGGCGTGGGCCCGCGCAGGGCGTGCACGGGCAGCGCGAGCAGCGGCTCCGGGCGCCCCACGCTATGGCGGAGCACGGCGGCCGCCGACGGCGGCAGCGCCACCCCGGGCGCGAGGGCCGAACGGACGGCGTGCAGGGCGCCGGCCGGGGGCTGGGACAGGTGCAACGTCATGGTGAGTCGCCTCTCCGTTCGAGATCGGCGTGCTGCGGCATACCGGCATGGCATCGACATTGAGGGGTCTGGCCGTGTCCGGTTGGGCATGATCGCCGAGGGGGTGGGCGGGTCGTCGACGAGTCCCTCGACAGTGGGGGTTTCTCGGACGGCCCTGACCTGGCCTGAGCGGCGTGCGAATTCTACTCGAACAAGTGCGCAGGGTGACCTTCATATCACGGTCCGTGTCATTGCGCAAGTGGGTTTGAGCTGACCGGCCGTCAGAAACAGTGCTCCGTTCGGCTGTTCGTACCGTGGGCTATAAATCTTCGCCGTGGGCATGATGCACAGGCACTGTCGACCGAGGGGAGGGAAGGCACCCGTGGGCGAGAAGGTCGTGGCGACCCGGGCGGAGCTGGCCGACCGGCAGCTGTACCGCCGCAAGCTCCAGTCCTGTCTGGACGTACTGGGGCGAATGCTCAGGGAGGAACGGTTCGACCGCCCGAAAGCCATGATGGGCCTGGAGATCGAACTCAACCTGGCCGACGAGCAGGGGCTCCCCATGCTCGGCAACGAGGAGGTACTGGACGCGATCGCCTCGGCCGACTTCCAGACGGAGCTCGGCCGCTTCAACATCGAGCTCAACATCGCCCCCCGCCGCCTGGGCGGACACGTCTTCGAGGACCTGCGCGAGGAACTCGGCACCGCCCTGCGCTACGCCGACCGGCGGGCCGAGCAGGCCGGCGGGCGCCTCGTCATGGTCGGCATCCTGCCCACCCTCGACCTGGAGCACGCCGGGCTGGAGGCGATGAGCAGCAACGATCGCTACACCCTGCTCAGCGACCAGATCCTGGCCGCCCGCGGCGAGGACATCGCGCTCGACATCGACGGCGTGGAGCGGCTCACCATCGACTCGGTGTCGATGGTCGCCGAGGCCGCCGCCACCTCCCTGCAACTGCACCTGCAGGTCACCCCCGACCGGTTCGCCTCGGTGTGGAACGCCGCCCAGTCCATCTGTGGCGTCCAACTCGCCCTCGGCGCCAACTCGCCGTTCCTGTTCGGCCGCGAACTGTGGCGCGAGACCCGCCCGGTGCTGTTCCAGCAGGCCTGCGACACCCGCACGGCCGAACTCAAGGCCCAGGGCGTGCGCCCGATCACCTGGTTCGGGGAGCGCTGGGTCGACTCCGCCCACGACCTGTTCGAGGAGAACCTGCGGTACTTCCCCGCCCTGCTGCCGATCTGCGACGACGAGGACCCGGTCAAGGTGCTGGCCTCCGGCGGTGCCCCCCGGCTCGGCGAGATGCGGCTGCACAACGGCACCATCTACCGCTGGAACCGCCCCGTCTACGACGTCGCCGACGGCGTCGCGCACCTGCGGGTGGAGAACCGCTGTCTGCCCGCGGGCCCCACCGTCGCCGACGTCCTCGCCAACGCCGCCTTCTACTACGGCCTGGTCCGGGTGCTGGCCGAACAGCCCCGCCCGATCTGGACCAGGCTGCCGTACGAGAAGGCCGACCAGAACTTCCTGAACGGCGCCCGGTACGGCATCGACGCCGTCCAGTGGTGGCCCCGCTCCGGGCGCGGCGCCCGCGGCCTGGTCGAACTGCCCGCCACCGACCTGGTGCTGAACGAACTGCTGCCGCTCGCCCACCAGGGCCTCGACCGCTGGGGCATCGCCGCCCGCGACCGCGACCACTACCTCGGCATCATCGAACAGCGCTGCCTGCGCCGCACCAACGGCGCCGCCTGGCAGGCCGCCACCGTGCACCGCCTGCGCGAACGCCACAACCTCGACCCGCACGCCGCGATCGCCGCCATGACCCGGCGCTACATCGAGGGCATGCGCAGCGGCGAACCCGTGCACACCTGGCCGGTGGACTGACCACTGACACCCCAGCACAGGGTTCAGGAACGTCTCATCGTCCTGTGAAAGGATGATCGGCCCGGAGCCGCCGTGCGCTCCGGGCCGCATCCGCCCTCGGGGAGACCAGTGACAACCGCCTCGGCCGAGCCCGCCACCACCAAGACCCCCTCCCGCCGGCTGCTCGCCGCCGAACTGCTCATCGTCCTCGGGCTCTCCCTCGGCGCGAGCGGCGTCACCGCGCTGATCAGCTTCATCGGCTCGCTCACCGAATCGGCCGACCTCGGCCAACAGGTCGCCACCCTCAACGCCTCCCGCGCCCCCGGCCGCCCCTGGCTCGACCTCGCCTGGCAGCTGTACTACATCGCCCGCGGCCTGATGCCCGTCGTCCTGGTCGGCTACCTGCTGGTCCGCGAAGGCGCCTCGCTGCGCACCCTCGGCTTCGACCTGCGCCACAAGCTCTCCGACCTCGGCCGCGGCACACTGCTCGCCGCGGTCATCGGCGGCTCCGGACTGGCCCTCTACCTCGGCGCGCAGGCGGCCGGCTTCAACCTGACCGTCGCCCCCTCCGGCCTGCCCGACGTGTGGTGGCGCATCCCCGTGCTGGTCGCCGCCGCCTGGCAGAACGCCATCCTGGAGGAGGTCGTGGTGGTCGGCTACCTGGTGCGCCGACTGCACCAGATCGGCTGGTCCTGGCCCGCGATCATCACCGCCAGCGCCGTCCTGCGCGGCTCGTACCACCTGTACCAGGGCATCGGCGGGCTGGTGGGCAACATGGTGATGGGCGTGGTGTTCTGCCTGCTCTACCGCCGCTGGCGCCGGGTCGGCCCGCTGGTCGCCGCGCACGCCCTGATCGACACCGTCGCCTTCGTCGGCTACGCGCTGCTGGCCGGGCACGTCAGCTGGCTGCCCTCCTGAACGAATCCCGCCTGACGGGTGGTCGGCTGCGGGTAGGGTGACGCCCGGTGGGCGGCGCGCGGCGCGCCGTCGAGCAGGGGAGCAGGGGAGCGGGGGCGGCCATGGGCGGGCAGCAGGGGTGGCACGGCGACCGGGAGCGCACCCGCCGCATCACGGAGGCCCTGCACAAGCTGACCGGCCGCCGGCCGCTGGTGGAGCGCGGCCGCAAGAAGGGCACCACCAAGGTCAGCGTGAAGGTCGCCGAACGCCCGGACAGCACCCAGACCTTGGCGCTGCTGCGGGTGCTGCGCCACGGCGACCGCTTCGGGCACAACCGCACCGCCCGCTGGGAGCACGTCTGGGTCGAGGTCGCCGAACCACTCCCCACGCCCGAGGTCAGCCCGTCCGACGGCTGAACCAGGCCTGCGAGGGAGGACGGCGCAACAGCCGGTCCACGTGCGCGCGTTGCAGGCCCTGCGCAGGGTCGATCGGCATCAGCAGCCGGTCCGCGCGCAGCAGGCTGCGGCGCACCAGCCGCGCCGGGATGCAGTCGTCCACCCAGGCGAACGGGCGGCCCTGGGCGTAGCGCAGCAGCGGCGCCCACTTGAACGCCGAGAACAGCTCCATCAGCGGCACCTGCGGATCGCCCGGCTGCGGCACGTAGCCGGTGAACTTCACCACCGGGAGCTCGGGCAGGCCCAGCAGCGGCGCGATGTACTCATTGGCCTGGAACTCCCAGGTGGTCGCCCACACCAGCTCGTAGCGGTCGGCCAGTTCGCGCAGCCACTCGCCGTGGCGTGGTGACAGCAGCACCGAATAACCCAGCAGCGTATGGGAGTCGAAGTCGTCCTCGGGGTAGGGGAACACCGGGTTCAGCACCCCGTCGACGTCAAGGTACAGCAGCGGTTTGCCCATGCGGGTCCCTTCCCCGGGTCAAGGCCAGTTATCGGGACTGGACGAGATCCTGGCCCCGGGGGTTGCAGACCGGGCCCGGTGTCACCCGGACGTGGCTGGCTCCGGCTGCGGGGCCCGGCCGCGCGCCTCGGGCACCGTGCGCTCCAACTGCCGTACCTCCGGCACCAGCAGCACCGCCGCGGCCAGGCCCAGGCAGGTCAACGCGCAGGCCCACAGCGCACCGGACTGGCCCAGCAGGTTCGCCACCGGGCCGGCCAGCGCGGTGCCCGCCGGCATCAACGCGAAGGAACCGAAGGCGTCGTACGCGGAGATCCGCGACAGCAACTCCTCCGGGATCTCCTGACGGAGCGCCACCAGCCAGCCCACCACGAACACCGTGACGCCGGCACCCGACAGGAACATCGCCACCACGACGGGCACCAGCGGCAGACCGAGCGCCAACGCCAGCGCGGGCAGGCCGAACAGGAACACCCCGCCGTTGCCGACCAGCAGCACCCGGCGCGGCTGCCAGCGGGCCATCAGCACCGCGCTCGCCACCATGCCGACACTGAGCGCGGCCATCGCGGTGCCCCATGCACCGGCGCCGCCCATCCGCCGATCGGCGATCACCGGCCCGTACACCGTCTCCACGGCGAGCACGCAGGCGTTCATCAGGGAGAACTGCACGACGATCGCCCACAGCCAGCGGCGCGAAACGAACTCCCGCCAGCCGACCCGCAGTTCGTGCACCAGGCTGGGCCCCGTCCCGCGCTTCCCGCCGACCTGCTTCAGACCGGAGCGCATCAGCGCCGCCACCGCGAAACAGAGCGCGTCCGCCGCCAGCACCCAGCCAGGGCCGGCCACCGCGGCCAGCATGCCACCGAGCGCGGCGCCCGCGATCTGCGCGCCGTTGACGCCCATCTTGAACACCGAGATCGCCTTCGACGCGTGCTCGGCCGGCACCGCCTGAAGGATCACCCCCTCCGCCGCCGGGGTGTAGAACGCCTGCCCCGCGCCACCCGCCGCCGACAGCACCAGCAGCGCCCACAGCGGCGGATGCCCGATCAGCACCAGCGCCGCCAGCACCGCCTGCGAGAGCGCGTTGAACACATTGGCGCTCACCATCACCACGTGCCGCGGCCACCGGTCGGCCACCGCCCCGCCGAGCAGCATCAGCACCACCAGCGGCACCGTCCGCGCCGCCGTCACATACCCCACCTCGGTGGTGTGCCAGCCCGCGCCCAGCACGGCGAACGCGGTGGCGATCGGCGCGGCGGCATTGCCCAGCCCGCTCACCACCGTGGCGGCGGTCTGGATCCGATAGTTTCGGCCGGCCCACGCCGGAAAACTGATGCGCACGGCCAGACGATGGACCGCCAACCCCGGCCCTGTCCAACGAATTTCAGGGCGACCAGTGCGCCGCGAGCAGCCCCAGCAGCACCTCGTCGACGAACCGCCCCGAAACCCAGGCGGCCCCGCGCAGCGTCCCCTCGACGCGGAACCCGGCCCGCTCGGCGGCGCCGATCATCGCCGCGTTGTCCGCCAGTGTGTCCACCTGCAGGCGGTGCAGGCCGCGCACGCCGAAGCCGTACCGGCACAGCACCCGCACCACGTCCGTCCCCAGGCCGCGCCCGCGGGCCGGAACGGCGACGCCTCGACGGGCAGCGGCCGTCAGGACCATCCGTCCGGGCGCGCGTGCAGGACGGCGACATCGCCCTCGTGCCGGGCCCGCAGCAGGATCTTCTCCCCGATCAGCATCCCCCAGAGCTACCACCGGCCGCACCGTCCGGACCAGCGGTTTTCCGTCAGCCGAGGTGCGCCCGGAGGAAGGTGAGGGTGCGGCGCCAGGCGATGGCGGCCTGGAGGGGGTCGTAGCTGCTGGGGGTCTTCTCGTCGTTCATGAAGGCGTGGCCGGCCGGGTAGAAGTGGATCTCGGGGCGGCGGCCGGTGGCCTCGCCGATCCGGATGGCGGCCTCGTCGACCACCGCGACGGGCAGCGAGGCGTCCTGTTCGCCGAAGTGGCCGAGGACGTGGGCGGTCAGGCCGCGGTAGTCGTAGTCGAGGTCGCCGGGCAGGCCGTAGAACGGGACGACGGCGGCGACCCGGTCGCCCTCGTGGGCGGCCAGGCGCAGGGCGAGGCCGCCGCCCATGCAGAAGCCGACCACGCCGATCGCGTCGCCGACCGAGGACGGGTGGGCGAGCAGGTGGGAGACGGCCGCGGCGAGTTCCTCCGCGACCCGGGCGGGAGGCAGTTCGTGCTTCATCCGGGCGGCGGTCTCCCGGTCGTGGGTGACGGTGCCGCCGTACAGGTCGGGGGCGAGCGCGAGGAAGCCCTCGGCGGCCAGCCGGTCGGTGAGTTCGGCGATGTGCCGGGTCAGCCCCCACCATTCCTGGATCACCAGGACTCCGGGGCCGACCCCGGCGGGCGGCACCGCCAGGTAGCCGTGCACGGTCCGGCCGGAGCGGCCGGTGAAGCTGACGTTCTGGCGAGCAGCGCCCATGGCTCTCCGTCAAGGTGGCCGCGCGCGGCAGCTCGCGGCGGCGGGCAGGAAGTCTCGTCTGGCACTCTAGGCCCCAACTCGCTTCCCCCGGCGGCGCACTGAGGGTGTGTCAGAGAGAGTTCAGCCCATCTCTTCCAGCGCTTTGCCCTTGGTCTCCTTGATGCAGAAGGCCACGAACGGGATCGACAACAGGGCGAAGCAGGCGTAGATCACGTACGTCGCGGACAGGTTCCAGTCCGAGAGGTCGGGGAAGGTGACGGTGATCGCCCAGTTGGCGATCCACTGTGCGGACGCGGCGACCGACAGGGCCAGTGCCCGGATCGCGTTCGGGAACATCTCACCGAGCAGCACCCACACCACCACGCCCCAGGAGAACGCGAAGCAGAATACGAACACGTGCGCGGCGACCAGTGCGACCGTCGCGTACGTGTTCTCCAGGGTGGCCGTGCTGCCGGTGCCGTGCCGGTAGGAGAACGCCCAGGCGGCCAGTCCGAGCGAGAGCGCCATGCCGGTGGAGCCGGCCAGCGCCAGCGGCTTGCGGCCGATCCGGTCGACCAGCGCCATCGCGACCACCGTGCCGATGACGTTGACGATCGAGGTGGACAGCGAGATCAGCAGCGAGTTGGACTCGTTGATGCCGACCGACTGCCACAGGAACGACGAGTAGTAGAAGATCACGTTGATGCCGACGAACTGCTGGAACACCGAGGCGCCGATGCCGACCCAGACGATCGGCAGCAGCCCAAAGCGCCCGCCCAGCAGGTCCTTCAGCCGGGGCTTGCGGCGGGTTTCCAGCACCCGCCGGATCTCCGCCACCCGGGCGTCCAGGTCTACGCCCGCGCCCTCCACCTCCACCAGCACCTTGCGGGCCTGCTCCTCGCGCCGGTCGGCGATCAGATAGCGCGGCGACTCGGGGATGGCCAGCGCCATCAGCCCGTACACCAGGGCGGGCACCGCCTCCACGCCGAGCATCCACTGCCAGGCCTGGATGCCCGCCAGGTGGTTGGTGGACTCGCCTCCCGCGGCCTGGTTGAGCGCCCAGTTGGCGAGCTGCGAGACGGTGATGCCGAGCACGATCGCCATCTGCTGGAACGAGGCCAGCCGGCCCCGGTACGCGGTCGGCGCGACCTCCGCGATGTAGGTCGGGGCGATCACCGAGGCGATGCCGATCGCGATACCGCCGAGCACGCGCCACATCGCCAGCACCTGGATGCTGGGCGGGAACATCGACCCGATGCCGCTGATCGCGAACAGCGTGGCGGCCAGCAGCATGGTCCGCACCCGGCCCATGTGGTCGGCCAGCCACCCCGCGACCACCGCACCGGCCGCCGAGCCCAGCAGCGCGATCGCCACCACGAACGCGGTCTCGCCGTTGCCGACGCCGAAGTGCTTCTGAATACCGGTGACCGCGCCGTTGATCACCGCACTGTCGTAGCCGAACAGGAAGCCGCCCATCGCGGCGGCAGCGGAGATGAACACGACATGGCCGAGGTGCTCGTCCCGGACGGCGGAGGAGTGGGTAGCCAGTGCTCTTCTCCCTACGTGACGATCCGTCCGGTGAGGGGCGGACATATCCGGAGGTCATTCGACCAGCGGCCGCGCCGCCACGCGCTCCGACACGCCCGCAGTCGGCGAGCCGTCAGCCCGATGAACCGCCGAGCGCCGGGCGGCGGGTGCGCCGCCGCAGCAGCTGCGCCCGGGCTGCCGCGTCCTGCGGGTTGCCGGTCGCCGCGTACCGCTCGGCCAGCCGTTCGGTGATCTCCAGCTGGAGCTCCACCGGCTTCTTGTCGTCGTACTTGAACTTCGCCCGCACCCGGCGCACCGTCAGCCGCAGCCCGCGCACGCCGGTCAGCAGCGGCCCGTACGGCGCCGCCCCGACCGTCACCCGGTCCTCGGGCCACTCGGGCTGGAAGTGCGCCAGCTGCCGGTTGAGGATCTCCGCCTTGCCCGCCGGGTCGTCCACGATCTCGGCGGTGCAGGAGAACTGCACCGAGGCGTAGTAACTGGTCGGCGTGTACGGCGCGTCGCGCCAGCGCCCCGGAGCGAACGCGTAGTCGTCGGTGACCGCGAGCGTCACGTGCGGGTCGGCCCGCACCGCCGCCAGCAGCGGGTTGGGGGCGGCCAGGTGCAGCAGGATCTCGCCCGCCCCGACGTCCAGCAGGAAATGCGTGGGCACCATGACGGGGCCCTCGGGCCCGTTGGCGGCCAGCGTGCCGAAGTCCCGCCCGGCGGCCAGCCACTGCTGCCACTCCGGCTCGGTGCCCCGGTCCCAACCGCGGATCAGCATGCCGGGCCCGCCAGGTAGCCGGGCAGCTCGGCGGTCGAGTGCGGGGAGGCCTCCGGCGCGCCGTACACGGGGGCGACGGGCACCACGCCCGCCCAGTACGGCAGGTCGAGGTCCTCCTCCTCGTCGATCACGTCGCCGGTGCGGGTCTTCGCCGACACCTGGTCCAGCTCCAGCCGGATCACCGCCGTGGCCGCCAGCTCCTTCGGGTTGCCCGGCCGGCAGTCCGCGGCGCGGCCCGGCACGGCCTGCTCGACTATCGCGTCCAGCGCCACCCGCAGCTCCTCGGGGTCGGTGACCTGGTGCGCGGTGCCGTGGGCCACCACCGAGCGGTAGTTGACGGAGTGGTTGAACGCCGACTTCGCCAGCACCAGGCCGTCCAGGTGCGTCACCGTCACGCACACCGCGAGGCCCTGCTCGCCGCGCGCGCCGCGCAGCGGGCGGCTGCCGGTCGAGCCGTGGATGTACAGCCGCTCGCCGACCCGCGCGTACAGCGTGGGCAGCACCACCGGCGCGCCGTCCCGGACGAAGCCCAGGTGGCACAGGTATCCGGCGTCCAGGATCGCGTGCACCGCGTCCCGGTCCCAGTCGGCCTGCTCCCGGTCCCGGGTGGGGGTGGTGAGATCGTTGCGGGTGTACGTGTCCTTCGGCGCGTCCGACATGACAGTCCCTCTGTACTAGTGCATAATTCCGTTTGTGCTAGGAGAGTATCGGATCACGGGTCGGCGGGCCAGCGAGATCGCCGCCGATATCGAACGCGCCGTCGCCGACGGGCAGTTGGAGCCCGGAACCGCCCTGCCACCACTGCGCGACCTGGCCGCGGAGCTCGGCGTCAACCCCAACACGGTCGCCGCCGCCTACCGCCTGCTGCGCGAACGCGGCGTCATCGAGACCGCCGGCCGACGCGGCAGCCGGATCCGTCCCCGCCCCGCCACCACCCCCCGCGACGAGGCCCGGCTGCCCGTCCCGCCCGGCGCCCGCGACCTGTCGGCCGGCAACCCCGACCCCACGCTGCTGCCCCCGCTCGGTCCCGCCCTCGCCGCCGCCGCGGCCGGCCCCACCGTCCTGTACGGCCACCCCGTCGCCGAACCCGAACTCCTCGACGGCTTCCGCGCCGAGTTCCGCGCAGACGGCGCCCCCGAGGGCGAACTCGCCGTCTGCTCCGGCGCGTTGGACACCATCGGCCGCGTCCTGGCCGCCACCCTGCGCACCGGCGACACCGTCGCCGTCGAGGACCCGGGCTGGGGCAGCGTCCTCGACCTCCTCCCCGCCCTCGGCCTGCGCACCGCGCCCGTCCCGCTCGACGACGAAGGCCCGCTCCCGGAGGCCGTCGCCGCCGCCCTCGACGCCGGCGCCCGCGCCCTGATCGTCACCAGCCGCGCCCAGAACCCCACCGGTGCCGCCCTCACCCCCGCCCGCGCCGCCGCGCTGCGCACCGTCCTCGCCGCCCGCCCGCGCACCGTGCTGATCGAGGACGACCACGGCCACGGCATGGTCGACCAGCCCTTCCGGTCGCTCGCCGCCGACGGCCACGGCGGCACCACCGTCACCCACTGGGCGCTGGTGCGCTCCGCCGCCAAGGCCCTCGGCCCCGACCTGCGGGTCGCCGTCCTCACTGGCGACGCCGACACCGTCGCCCGGGTCCTCGGCCGCCAGCGCCTGGACAGCGGCTGGGTCAGTCACCTGCTGCAACGCGCCGTCGTCGAACTGCGCCGCACCGACGCCGCGCCCGCCGCCGCGATCGCCGCCGCCTACCGGGCCCGGCGCGAGGCGCTGCTCACCGCACTCGCCGCGCACGGCGTGCGGGCCCACGGCGAGAGCGGCGTCAACGTCTGGGTGCCCGTGCCCGACGAGACCGCCGTCGCCGCCGCCCTGCTGCACCGCGGCTGGGTGGTCGCCCCCGGCTCCCGCTTCCGCCTCGCCTCCCCGCCCGCGATCCGGATCGGCATCGGCACCCTCCACCCCACCGAGGCCCCCGTCCTGGCCGCCGCCGTCGCCGCCGCCCTGCACGGCCCCGCCCACGGCTCCCGGGTCACCTGAGACGCACCGGGGTGACCGTCCCCTGTGAGCACGCCGAGCTGTACCCGTACGTCCTGTGACGAGGCCCCCGCCCGGTGCGGGCGGGGGACGGGCGGGCGGGGCGTCAGCCCTTGGCCAGCAGGGACTGGGCGTGTTCGCGGACCTGGTCGCGGGAGAGGTAGGCGTCGGTGTACTCGAAGTCGCGCAGGCGGGCGGGCTGGCGGGCCAGGAAGCCGGTGCGGACGAAGTCGTCGCCGGCGGTGGCGTTCAGCAGCCAGTTCGCGCTGGTGCGGTACTTCGCGCTGTTGGTGCGCATGGCCATCACGTGGTAGCTGCGTGCCACCAACTGGGCGGGCAGGCCGTGCAGTTCGACGCCCAGCGGCTTGGACACCGCGTCCTTGCCGCCGAGGTCGACCACCAGGCCCAGGTCCTTGTGGAAGTACGGCTGCAGCGGCTGGTTGCGCAGCGCCGCCACCAGGTTGTCCGCGAGCTGCCGGCCCTGGCGCGCCGAGTGCTGGGCGGTCGGCGGGCACACCGCGCCGTCGCCCTTGGCGAGGTCCGGTACCGCGGCGGCGTCGCCGAGCGCGAACACGCCCTCGAACTGCGGCACCCGCATCTCCGCCGTCACCGCCAGGCGCCCGCGCACCGTCTCCGCGTCCAGGGTGCCGATCAGCGGCGACGCGGCCACGCCCGCCGTCCAGATCAGCGTCCGGCACGGCAGCGTGCGGCCGTCGGTGAACTTGACCGTCTCCGCGCCCACTTCCGCGACCGACACGCCCAGCGAGACGTCCACGCCGCGCTTGCTGAGGATCTCCATCGCGGTCCGGCCGAGCTTGTCGCCCAGCTCCGGCATCAACTTCGGTGCGATGTCGATCAGATGCCACTTGATCAGGTCCGGGTCCAGCCGCGGGTAGCGCTTGATGGCCGCCGTGGTCAGCCGCTGAAGGCAGGCCGCCGTCTCGGTGCCCGCGTACCCGCCGCCGACCACCACGAACTGCAGCCGCGAGGCCCGCTCCTTCTCGTCCATCGACGCGGAGGCCAGGTCGAGTTGGGCGATCACGTGGTCGCGGATGTAGGTCGCCTCGGCGAGCGTCTTCATGCCGCGCGCGTAGTCCGGCAGGCCCGGGATGTCGAAGGTGCGGGTGACGCTGCCCGGCGCCAGCACCAGGTAGTCGTACTTCTCCGCCACCACCTCGTCGGTGATCTTGCGGACCACCGCGACCCTGGAGCGCGGATCGATGCCGATCGCCCCGCCCGGCACTATGTGGGTGCGCCGCAGCGAGCGCCGCAGCGAGACCGCCACCGACTGCGGGGTCAGCACCCCGGCCGCGACATGCGGCAGCAGCGGCAGGTACAGCTGGTAACTGAACGGCGTGACCAGCGAGATCTCCGCCTCGGAAGGGGCGAGCTTGCGCTCCAGACGACGCGCGCACTCCAGCCCGGCGAAGCCGCCGCCGACGATCAGGATCCGAGGTCGTTCCATCGTTCATCCCCTACGTTTGCGGGTCCGTGACTGACTAAGGACGACTGTTGGCCACATTCGCACGGGCCCACGGCGGGTGCATCTCCAACCGGCCGCGGCCGCTGCCCGGCCCGAGCCGCCGGTGAGGGCCGCTAGGCTGTCGGGATGCTCTCCGAGGTGACGGCCGTCCGCTACGCGACGCCGCTGCGCGAAGGCGGTTCGATGCCCGGCCTGATCGAGGCCGACGACCGCCGGATGTACGTGCTGAAATGGGTCGGCGCGGCCCAGGGCCGCAAGGCGCTGGTCGCCGAGGTGCTGGCCGGTGAACTGGGCCGCGGGCTCGGCCTGCCGGTGCCCGAACTCGCCCTGATCGACCTCGACCCGGTGCTCGCCCGCAGCGAGCCCGAGGTGCAGATCCAGGACCAGATGCGGGCCAGCGGCGGCACCAACCTCGGCATGGCGTACGTGTCCGGGGCGCTCAACTTCGACCCGCTGTGCTTCGAGACCGACACCGACACCGCCGCCCGGGTGCTCTGGTTCGACGCCCTGATCGGCAACGTCGACCGGTCCTGGCGCAACCCCAACCTGCTGGTCGCCACCGGCGGCCTGCGGCTCATCGACCACGGCGCCAGCCTGATCTTCCACCACAGCTGGTCGCGCGCCGACGCCTGGCGCCGCAAGCCCTACGACGCCTCCGACCACGCCCTGCGGCACGCCGCCGGCCACCTGCCCCAGGTAGACGCCGAACTCGCCGCCCTCGCCGAGGCCGCGCTGCCCGCCGCCGTCGCCGCGATCCCCGACGTGTGGCTCACCGACGAGCCCGGCTTCGACACCCCCGAGGCCGTCCGCGCCGCCTACCGTGCGCAGCTCACCGCCCGCCTCGCCGGGCCCCGCGACTGGCTCCCGGAGGTGGACGCCTGATGGATCAGCACCCCAAGGACTACGAGTACGCGCTGATCCGCGCCGTCCCCCGGGTCGAGCGCGGCGAGTGCGTCAACATCGGCGTCCTGCTGTACTGCCGGGACTCCGGCTACCTCGGCGCCCGCACCCACCTCGACCAGGGCCGGCTGCTGGCCCTCGACGCCGTCGCCGACGTGGCCGGCGTGCGGCGCGCGCTGCGCGGCATCCAAGCGGTCTGCGAGGGCGGCGAAGCCGCCGGGCCGGCCGCCGCCGACAGCCCCGGACAGCGCTTCCGCTGGCTCACCGCCCCGCGCAGCGCCGTCGTCCAGCCCGGCCCCGTGCACACCGGCCTGACCGCCGATCCGGACGCGGAACTCCACCACCTGTTCGACCGTCTGGTGCTGTGAGACCCATCCACCACCGCGACCTGCCAACTGCTTGCCTCACTCAATACTTGAGGCACTGAAACGATGGGCGTACCCTGACCGCCATGGGCAGCACCACAGGCACCGGCACCGCCGCACCCACCACCACCGAACTCATGGAACAGGTCGCGGCCGTCGGCGCCGCCTACTTCCAGGACTTCGCCGCCGCCGCGGCCCGCCACGGCCTGAACTCCTCGCAGGCCAAAGCACTCAAAGCCGTCCTCGAACCCGTCCCCATGCGCGCCCTCGCCGGACGCCTCGGCTGCGACGCCTCCAACGTCACCGGCATCGTCGACCGCCTCGAAGCACTCGGCCTGGCCCGCCGCGAAGCCGCCGCCGCCGACCGCCGCGTCAAGATCGTCACCATCACCGAGGACGGCCGCGCCGTCCTCGACCGGATCCGCGACGACATGACCCGCGCCCGCCAGGCCTTCGACAGCCTCGACGACGGACAACGCACCGCCCTGTCCCGGCTCTGCCAACAGGTCCTGCCGCTGCTGCGCCCCTGACTGTCCGTCGCATGACCTACGCTCAGCCGATGCACCAGGCGAACGGATGGACCTCCACCGGGCTGCGCTGGCAGGACGGCGCACCCCGCCTCACCGCCACCGACGGCCGCACCAGCCACACCCGGCCGCTCACCGACGGCCTCCCCGTCGCCTGGCGGATCGCCGGCCCCCGCCGCTGCACCGGCGCCGCCACCGCCCGCGGCCACCGCCCCTGCCCGCGCCACGCGCACCTCGAACCCGACGGCACCACCACCCAGTGCCCCACCTGCCAGAACGCCGACCGCGGCCTGCAACTCGCCCGCGACCGCATCCTCGACGACGGCCGCACCTACCGCCTCTACCTCGCCTGGTTCGGCCCCGGGCTGCTCAAGGTCGGCCTCACCGCCGAAGAACGCGGCACCGTCCGCCTGCTCGAACAGGCCGCCCTCACCTGGACGTTCCTCGCCCACGGCCCGCTGCCCGCCGTCCGCCGCGCCGAACTCACCGTCGCCCACGCCAAACTGGCCCGCGAACGGATCCCCGCCGCCGCCAAGTACCCCGCCTGGTGGACGCTGCCCACCCCCGCCGACCGGCACGCCGAACTCACCGCCGGCCGCACCCGCGCCCACCAACTCCTCGCAGGACACCCGCTCACGCTGCTGCCCGACCACCCCGTCACCGACCAGGTCGAGCTCTACGGCCTCACCGCGGGCGCCCCCGAGCAGTACCAGCAGGTCAAAGCACTGAGCGACGGCGCCCGCCTGACCGGACGACTGCGCCGCCCGATCGGCGGCCACCTCTTCCTCGACCCGCCGGCCGGACCCCCGCTGCTCCTCGACACCCGCCTGCTCACCGGCTGGACCCTGCACGCCGAGGCCGCCGACACCTGCGACGGCCTCACCCTGCTGCCCCGGGCCCGCCCCGCCGCCGAGCAGGACACGCTGTTCTGACCGGTCGTCAGGCCTTCCTGCGGGCCTCCTGCTTGCCCCGGGCACCGACCGCCGCCAGCGACATGTCCTGCGCCTGCGACTTCAGGTTCTTGTAGCCGTACCCCCGGTCCGTCAGCCACAGCTCCGCCGCCGTCTCCGCGCGTACCGACGCCGCCACGATGTCCTCCTCCGCCTCCCCGTACTCCAGGAACCGGAAGGTGAAGAACGGGCGCGCCGACAGGTCGTACGTCAGATGCCCCTCGTCGGTGAACTTCGCCTGCAGCACGTCGTGTTCGGCCGCCGCGGCGGTCAGTTCGGCGTGCTGCTCGGGCGTGAGGGCGTCGAAGGAACCGCGCACCATGATCCGGAACGTACGAGTCGTCATGGCGGGACCCTAGCCCGTTCCGGCTGTCCCGATCACCCCATTTTCGGCGACCCTGTCCGTTCGGGCTCCGCCCGCTCGGGCCCCGTCCGCTCGATGGCCGCCCGCAGCGGCTCCGGCAGCGGGTCGTGGTGGGCGACGGTCAGCCGCCGGGTGGCCCGGGTCAGCGCCACGTACAGGTCGTGGCCGCCGCGCGGGGACTGCGCCAGGATCGCCGCCGGGTCGGCCACCACCACCGCGTCGAACTCAAGTCCCTTGCACTGTGCGGCAGTCAGCGCTCCCAGGTGCGCCAGCTCGGCCAGCCGCCGGTCCGGCACCACCAGGCCCGTGGTGCCCGGCCCGTCCTGGGCCAGCAGGGCCGGCAGCTGCGCCGGGTAGTCCGTGACGACGACCGCCCGCGGCGCTTCCCCCTCCGCCCGCACCGACTCCGGGGCCCGCGCCGCCGGATCGACCGCCGCCAGCACCGCCGCGGCCACCGCCATGATCGGCGCCGGCGTGCGGTAGTTGACGCTCAACCGTTCCTCCCGCCAGCGGGTGCCCAGGTAGCGGCCCAGCATCTCCTGCCAGTCCTGCGCGCCCGCCGCCGAAGAGGTCTGCGCCAGATCGCCGACCACCGTCAGCGAACGGGTCGGAATCCGCCGCATCACCATCCGCCAGGCCAGCGCCGACAACTCCTGCGCCTCGTCCACCACCACATGCCCGAACGTCCACTCCCGGTCCGCCGCGGCCCGCTCCGCCGTCGAGCGGTACGGCCCGGCGTCGGCGTGCCGGTCCGCCAGCGCGGCCGCGTCCAACTCGCCCTCCTGGTCGGTCACTTGGAGCACCCCTCGGGCGTACGCCTCGGCATTCGCCCGGGCCCGGCGCCCTTCGGCGGCGGCCCGGCGCTGCTCCGCGCCGTCGCTGCCGAGCAGTTCGGCGGCCTCGTCCAGCAACGGGACGTCCTCCACCGTCCACGGCGCACCGGGTGCGCGGTGCAGGGCGGCGCGTTCGGCGGGGGAGAGGGACGGGGCCAGGCGCTCCGGGTCGGCGAACAGCGACTCGACCAGCCGGTGCGGCGTCAGCAGCGGCCACAGTGCGTCCAGGGCGGCCCGGACCGCCGGCTCGGCCCACAGTTCGCCGGGCGCGTACCGGGCCTCCTCCTCGTCCCACGGGCGGCCGATCGCGTCCGCGCGGGCGCGGGCCAGGCCGCGCAGGGCGGTGCGCAGGAACTCGGCGCGGGCCGCGTTGTGCGGCAGCCGCAGGCCGCGGGCGCGCTCCCGGGCCACGGCCAGCAGCCGGTGGGGGAGCGGCAGGTCGAGTGCCTCGATCAGGCCGTCCCCGGCGGGCAGCCGCTGGTGCAGGCGCACCGCCTCCGCGAGGACGTCCGCCATCCTCGGCGAACCCTTCAGGAAAGCGGTTTCCGGTTGGTCCGCGTCAACCGCGCGCACGCCCGGGAACAGTTCGCCGAGGGTGCGCAGCAGCACCTCCGTCTCGCCCAGCGAGGGCAGCACCTCCTCGATGTAGTGCAGGAACGCCCGGTTCGGGCCGATCACCAGCACGCCGCGCCGCTCCAGCACCTCCCGGTGGGTGTACAGCAGGTACGCGGCCCGGTGCAGCGCGGCCACCGTCTTGCCGGTGCCGGGCCCGCCGTGCACCACCACCGTGCCGTGCAGCCCCGAGCGGATCACCCGGTCCTGTTCGGCCTGGATGGTCGCCACCACCTCGCGCATCCGCCCCGTTCGGGCCCGGCGCAGTTCGGCCAGCAGCGCCGCCTCGCCGACCAGGGTGCGCCGGCCGTCGGCGCCCAGCGCGTCCAGGTCGAACGCCTCGTCGTCCAGACCGACCACCTCCCGCCGGCGGGTGCGCAGGTGGCGGCGGCGCAGCAGGCCGGCCGGGTCGGCGGCGCTCGCCGTGTAGAACGGGCGGGCGGCCGGGGCCCGCCAGTCCAGCAGCAGTGGTTCGAACTCCTCGTCCAGCAGGCCGATCCGGCCGAGGTGGCGGACCGTGCCGTCGCGGCCGTCGATCCGGCCGAAGCACAGGCCGCGCTCGACGGCCGTCAGCCGGGCCAGCCGGCGGGTGCGTTCGGCGAGCACCACCTCCCGCTCCAGCCGGGCCTGCTGGGTGCCGCCCGGCCCGGTGTGCTCGGCGCCGGCCTGCTCCAGGTCGGTGCGGGCCTGCTCGCGCAGGGTGTCCAGGCGGGCGTACAGCTCCGTCAACCGGCGCTGCTCGGTACGGAGTTCGGCCGCGAGGACGGCGTCGCTTGCCATCTGTTCGGTCAACGTGATATCCTAGCCCTGAGGAAGTTGTGAAGTGGCATGTGAAACTGGATGCAACCGGCCATGCTACCCGTCCGCCTGCCCGCCCGCACGGTGGATGCGCTGCACGAGCTCCTGACCTCGACTGTTAGGCTTGCGAAGCGTGAGCGCGAAGCCCAAGATCCCCAATGTCCTGGCCTCCCGGTACGCCTCGGCGACCCTGGCCCAGCTGTGGTCCCCCGAGCACAAGGTGGTCCTCGAGCGCCACCTGTGGCTGGCCGTCCTGAAGGCCCAGCAGGACCTCGGCATCGAGGTGCCGCCCACCGCGATCGCCGACTACGAGCGCGTCGTCGACCAGGTCGACCTGGCGTCCATCGCCGCCCGCGAGAAGGTCACCCGGCACGACGTGAAGGCCCGCATCGAGGAGTTCTCCGAACTCGCCGGGCACGAGCAGATCCACAAGGGCATGACCTCGCGCGACCTCACCGAGAACGTCGAGCAGCTGCAGATCCGCCAGTCGCTGGAGCACGTCCGCGACCGCACGGTGGCCGTCCTGGTCCGCCTCGGCCGGCTCTCCGCCCAGTACGGCGAGCTCGTGATGGCCGGCCGCTCGCACAACGTCGCCGCCCAGGCCACCACCCTCGGCAAGCGCTTCGCCACCGCCGCCGACGAGGTCCTGGTCGCCTTCGCCCGCCTGGAAGAGCTGATCGCCCGCTACCCGCTGCGCGGCGTCAAGGGCCCCGTCGGCACCTCGCAGGACATGCTCGACCTGCTGGGCGGCGACGCCGAGAAGCTGGCCGAGCTGGAGCGCCGGGTGGCCGGCCACCTCGGCTTCGACAACGTCTTCACCTCGGTCGGCCAGGTCTACCCGCGCTCGCTCGACTACGACGTGGTCTCCACCCTGGTCCAGCTCTCCGCCGGCCCGTCCAGCATCGCCAAGACGATCCGCCTGATGGCCGGCCACGAGCTGGTCACCGAGGGCTTCAAGGCCGGCCAGGTCGGCTCCTCGGCGATGCCGCACAAGATGAACACCCGCTCCTGCGAGCGCGTCAACGGCCTCGCCGTCATCCTGCGCGGCTACGCCTCGATGACCGCCGAGCTCGGCGGCGACCAGTGGAACGAGGGCGACGTCTCCTGCTCCGTGGTCCGCCGGGTCGCGCTGCCGGACGCGTTCTTCGCCTTCGACGGCCTGCTGGAGACCTTCCTCACCGTCCTCGACGAGTTCGGCGCCTTCCCCGCCGTCATCGAGGCCGAACTCGACCGCTACTTGCCGTTCCTGGCCACCACCAAGGTCCTGATGGCGGCCGTCCGGGCCGGTGTCGGCCGGGAGACCGCGCACGAGGTCATCAAGGAGCACGCCGTCGCCGCCGCGCTGGCGATGCGCGAGGGCGCCCGCGAGAACACCCTCGTCCCGGCGCTCGCCGCCGACGCCCGGATCCCGCTCGACCGCGAGGCGATCGACGCCCTGCTGGCCGACCGCCTCTCCTTCACCGGCGCCGCCGCCGCCCAGGTCGGCGAACTCGTCCGCCGCATCGAGGCCGTCGCCGCCGCCCACCCCGAGGCCGCCACGTACGCGCCGGGCGACATTCTCTGACGCTCCGCCCCCTTCGCGAAGCCCCGGAAGGCCCTGCACCCGCAGGAGCTCTCCGGGGCTTCCGTGCATGCGACGACCGGGCGGCACGCCGCTGAACAGGCCCGCGCACGTCGAACGTGAGTCAGGCGTGAGCGGGGGCTGCGAGCGTAGGGTCTGCCGGCGCCGGTTGGCGCGGGCAGGCAGAGAAAGAGGAGTTCATGAGGGCACGAATGGCGAAGACCGGAGCGGCTGCGCTGCTGCTCGCCGGCGGCCTCACGCTGGTGACGGCCTCGCCCAGCGCGGCCTACACGGGACGGGCGACGTACTACCCCGTGGGTCTCGGCGCCTGCGGCGTGACGTCCGCACCGGGCGACCTGGTGGTGGCACTGAGCCCCACCGAGTACGGCAACGGATACTCGACGCCGCACTGCTTCCAGTCGGTCTGGATCCAGCACGGAGGGACGTCGATCGTCGCGACCGTCGTCGACCGCGGGCCCGCCGGCATGCCGCTGCACGACCTCGATCTGTCGCGCGGGGCTTTCCTGGCGCTCGGCGGTGACCCCAACGGCGGTCCCATCGACGTCAGCTGGGGGTACGTCGACAACTCACCGGGCCCGGGAGCGACGACGACGCCTCCGGCGCCGGGACCCAGCGGCACGAGCATGCCGGCCCCCAGCGGCACCACGAAGGCGCCCACGCCCACCGGGACACCGGTCACGCAGAAGCCCGCGCCCACCGGGGTACCGATCAAACCTCCCGCGCCGGTCTACCCCGCACCGACGACGACGGCGCCGCAGCAGCCGACCGGGGCGCCCACCCCCGGCCCGACGACGACGGCGCCGCAGCAGCCGACCGGGGCGCCCACCCCCGGCCCGACGGGGCCCCACACGATGCCGATTCCCACCGTGACCGCCGTCCTGAAGTAACGGCCTCGGGAGACGCGCCCTCAGGCCTCCTCGCTGTTCGGATGGATCGGCGGGGAGGTCGGGGCGCAGTACCAGTCGCAGTCCGGTTCGGCGATCGGGTGAGGCGGGGTGAGGGCGTCCGCGCGGATGGTGGCGAAGGCCAGCAGGGCACCGGCGGCGAGCAGGCCGGCGCAGATCAGCATCGCGGTACGGAAAGCGCTGTCCACCTCCGCCGGGATCCGGTACGCCTCGCCGCTCAGGCCCGCCAACGGCGGGATCGCGGCGACGGCGAACAGACCCGCGGCGCGCGCGGCCGCGTTGTTCACCCCCGACGCGATGCCCGCGCGACGCACATCCACCGCGGCGAGGACGGTCGCCGTCAGCGGCGCCACCAGCAGCGTCATACCCGCGCCCTGGACGGTCACCGCGGGCAGCACGTCCAGCCAGTAGTTCGCGTCCGGGCCGATCCGCAGCATCAGCAGCACCCCCGCCGCCACCAGCAACGGCCCCGCCGTCAGCGGCAACCGGGGCCCGACCGCGCGGCCGAACTGCCCCGCCCGCCCCGAGAACAGCAGCATCAGCACCGTGATCGGGACCAGTGCCACCCCCGACAGCAGCGGCGTGAACCCGGCGACGATCTGCAACTGCACCGTCAACAGCAGGAACACCCCGCTGAACGCCGCGTACACGCACAACGTGACCAGATTGACCGCCGTGAACAGCCGGGACCGGAACAGCGACAGCGGCAGCATCGGATTCGGCGAACGGTGCTCGACGAAGATGAACGCGGCGGTCAGCACGACACCCGCCAGCCCCGCGACGACCGCCCCCGGGGTCAGGCCGGAACCCGCCTCCGTCAGCGCATATGTGATCCCCGCCAGGGCGAGCGCCGCGAGCAGCGCACCCAGCACGTCGAACCGGCCCTCCTCGTCCGGGTCGCGGCTCTCCGGGACATGACGCGCCGTCACCGCCACCAGGACAGCCGCCAGCGGCACATTGAGCAGGAAGATCCACCGCCAGCCCGGGCCGTCCACCAGCCAGCCGCCGAGAAACGGCCCGACCGCCGCCGCGACGCCACCGAAACCCGACCACGCGCCCACCGCACCCGCCCGGTCGTCCTCGTGGAACACCGCCTGAAGGATCGCCAGCGAACCCGGCGTCAGCAACGCCCCGCCGATGCCCTGAAGCGCCCGGGCCAGGATCAGCACCTCGACGGTCGGCGCCGCGGCGCACCCCGCAGAGGCCAGCGCGAACCAGCACACCCCGATCAGGAACACCCGGCGGCGGCCGTAGCGGTCACCGAGCGAACCGCCCAGCAGGATCAGCGCGGCGAGAGTCAGCATGTAGGCGTTGATCGTCCACTGCAACGAGGCGAGACTCGCCCCCAAGTCCTCGCCGATCCGTGGCAACGCGACATTCACCACCGTGCCGTCCAGCAACGCCATCCCGGACCCGAGCGCCGTCGCCGCGACGACCCACCGCCCACGCCCCGTCCCCAGCCGAATCCCGCCGGCCACACCCGCCGCATCGCTCACGCAACGAATCCTCCGTCAGAACCCGCCCCCGACACCACCCCGCTACGCCCTCCGGGCGGCAGCGCGACGCGGGCGGCCGGGGAGGTTGAGGTTGCCCTGCGGGCGGCTGGGGGCGGAGGAGGAGAGAGTGCCCTGCGGTGCGATGGGGACGGTGGGCTCGGTAGGGGTGGCCGGGGGTGATGGTCCGTGGGTGGCTGGAGGGGAGGAGGGGAGTGCTTTGCGGGCGGCTGAGGAGGGAGGGGTGAGGTGGCCTCCGGGCCGCCGACGGGGAGGACGGGAGGGGCGGGCGGTGCTGCGGGGAGTTGCCCTGGGGCGGCTGGGGCGGCTGGGGCGGCTGGGGTGGTTCGGGCGGCTGGGGCGGGGTGTCCTTCGGGTCGTCGGTGCGGAGGACGGGAGGGGCGGGGGAGTTGCCCTGTGGGCGGCTCGCGCAGGGTGGCCTCCGGGGTGTCAGTGCGGAGCCTGGGAGGGCGGGTGGTGCTGTGGGGGAGTTGCCCTGGGGCGGCTGGGGCGGCTGGGGTGGCTGGGGCGGCTCTCGGGCAGGGTGGCCTCCGGGGTGTCGGTGCGGAGTCCGGGAGGGGCGGGCGGTGCTGCGGGGAGTTGCCCTGCGGGTGGCTCGGGTGGCTCGGGTGGCGGGGGCGGTTGGGCGAGCGGGAGTGTTGCGCAGGCGGTCGGGACCGGTATGTGGGGCGGATGCACGTTCGGGTGGCGGGGCCCGTGTGCGGGTGTCGGTCGGCGGGCGCGCGGAGAGCGGTGCCCCAGCAGTCGGCAGCGGCGTGCCGGGGGCGGCACGGGGCGAAGCGGACGGGACCGGCCTGTGGCTCGGTGGCGCGGAGCTCCCGGGAGACGGCCCCGGCCGCCCGCAGGCAGCGGGGCCCGCGGTGGGCCCAGGCTGCTTTTCCCGTGTTGCGGCCCGGCGTGCCGCCCGCAGGGCGACTGTTGGGCGGTGGGGTGCCGGGTGGGTGGGTGGGCGGGTGGGCGGGCAGGGCGAGGTCAGGAAAAGAGCGCGGCGCGGCGCCAGTGGCGGGTGGTGGCCGGGGTGATGATGCCGAGGTCGGTGAAGAAGTCGAGGGCCTTGCGCGACCAGTCGATGCGAGCCTGGCGCCAGTGCGGGTTGGTGGCGGCGGCGCGGCGGGCCTCGGTGGGGTCGAGGCCGGCGAGGGTGTAGACGCGGGGGTGGACGATCTCGGCGACGGACTGGCGGGCCAGGGTCGCGAGGGCGCGGCGGAAGAGGACGCGGCGGGCGGGGTGCATTCGGGCCCAGCGGCGTTCGAGTTCCGGCTTGGCGTAGCCGATGTGCCGGGCTTCCTCGACGACGTGTATCCGGGCGACCGAGCGGGCCAGCGGCTGCAGGCTCTCGTCGCGGATCATCTCCCGCTGCATCGCGTCCGTGAACTCCTCCACGAAGATCGCCCCGGCGAAGGTCATCGTGGTGTCGTTGAGCAGGAAGTGCAGCCGCCCGAGCCGGTCCGCGCGCTTGGTGGGGCGGGCGGACGGGTAGCCGGTGGCGGTGATGTAGCGGGCGAACATGGTGGAGTGCCGGCACTCGTCCGCGACCTCGGTCAGCGCGTACTGGGCGTGCCCGGTGGTGAGGTCGTTCGCGTAGACGTGTCGGATCAGGCCCTCCATCAGGACCAGTTCGAACCAGATGCCGGCCGCCGTGGTGGAGGCGAACTGATGGACGCTCAGCTGCGCCCGCTGCCGTTCGTCGAGGCGTTCCCAGAGCGGGGTGCCGTACAGGGCGACGCGGTGGGCGGGCAACGCGTACAGGTCGGGGTCGACGGGGGCGGTCCAGTCGATCTCGGTGAGCGGGTCGAAGGAGTGCTTGGCGGAGGCGCGCAGCAGGCGGGCGGCGTTGAGTTCGCGGTCGGCGTTGCGCTGCTGGGCGATCGTCCCGGTGGGGGCTGCGGTGTCGGGCATGGGCGGGCTCCGGAGGTGGCGGGGGCAGGGGCTCCAGGAGGAGTAAACCAATGAGACAGAGTGTCAACAAGGGTTTGGCGCAGATCACCGGCCCCGCAGTCGTTCGGCCCGCGCCCCACGGCCGTCCGGCTGCGGCCCGCATGCGACCCCCTGCGGCCCCGCGCAGACTGGCCGCATGGATCCGGTCACCGCCCTGGAACGCATCGCCTTCCTGCTGGAGCGTGAACTTGCCTCCCCGTACCGGGTCAAGGCGTTCCGCACCGCCGCCGAAGCCGCCACTCGGCTGCCCGCGGGGCCGGTCGACGTCGCCACCGCCGAACGCCTCCCGGGCGTCGGACCCGTCACCGCCCGGGTGATCGCCGACGCCACGGCGGGCCGCACCCCGCAGTACCTGCTGGAGGCCGAGGCCCGGGCCGCCGCCGGGACCGCGCCGTCCACCGCCGCGCTCCGGCTGCGCGAGAAGCTCCAGGGGGACTGTCACCTGCACTCGGACTGGTCCGACGGCGGCGCCCCGATCGAACTGATGGCGCGCACCGCCCGCGGCCTCGGGCACCGCTGGGCCGTGCTCACCGACCACTCGCCGCGCCTGACGGTCGCGGGCGGCCTGAGCGCGGAGCGGCTGCGCGAACAGCTCGACGTGATCGAGGATCTGAACGGCCGGCTCACCCCGTTCCGGCTGCTCACCGGCATCGAGTGCGACATCCTCGACGACGGCTCGCTCGACCAGGACGAGGAACTGCTCGGCCGGCTGGACGTGGTGGTCGCCTCGGTGCACTCCAAGCTGCGGATGGACCGCGCCGCGATGACCCGCCGTATGCTCTCCGCCGTCCGCAACCCGCTGGTCGACGTGCTCGGCCACTGCACCGGGCGGCGACTGGGCGGAAAGCCGCGCCCGCAGTCCGAGTTCGACGCGGAGGCGGTCTTCACCGCCTGCCGGGAGCACGACACCGCCGTCGAGATCAACTGCCGCCCCGACCGCCAGGATCCGCCCGACGACCTGCTCACCCTCGCCACCGACCTCGGCTGCCTGTTCTCCATCGACACCGACGCGCACGCCCCCGGCCAGCTCGACTGGCAGATCACCGGCTGCGAACGCGCCGCCGCGCTGGGCCTGGACGCCGAGCGGATCATCACCGCCTGGTCGGTCGATCACCTACTGGCCTGGACCGCAGCGGGGTGATCGCATTCACGGTGATCACAATCGCGGTGATCACATTGTCGGAGTGCGGCGCTACGCTGCTCGGATGAATGATCATCAGCTTCAGGCGGCGACCGACAGTAGGATCCGGCCGCTGGCCTTCCATGCCGCGCCCGGCACGGAGGACTGGCGGGTCCTGGGCGAGGGGGCGTGCACGTTCTTCCGCACCGCGTCCTTCGCCGACGGGACCCGGCTGGTGGCCGCCATCGCCACCGCAGTGGACGGCCTCGGCGCGCCGGACGTGGACCTGCGTCCCGAGGGCGTCACCGTCCGCCTGATCGCGGCAGGCGAGGACTACTACGGGCTGACGGAGCACCACATCGAGCTGGCCCGCCGGATCTCCGCCGCCGCCCGCGAACTCGGCGCCGCCGCCGAGCCGCACGCCGTGCAGACCGTGCAGGTCACCGTGGACGCCCTGGACATGCCCACCGTGGTCGCCTTCTGGCGGGCCGTGCTCGGCTACCGCGACCGGGCCGGGAGCCCCGAGGACCTGATCGACCCGGCCCGCCGCGGCGCGCCGTTCTACTTTCAGCAGATGGACGAGCCCCGGCCGCAGCGCAACCGGGTGCACGTGGACGTATGGGTGCCGTACGACGTCGCGGAGCAGCGGGTCGCCGCCGCGCTCGCCGCCGGCGGGCGCCTGGTGACGGACGAGCACGCCCCCGGCCTCTGGGTGCTGGCCGACCCCGAGGGCAACGAGGTCTGCGTCGGCGCGGCCGGCGCGGCGGGCTGACGCCGGCCCGGGTCAGGCTGTCCGGGTCAGGCTGTCCGGGTCAGGCTGTCCGGATCAGGCGGTTGCGGAGGCTCTCCAGGGTCTCGTCCTTGAGCCCGAGGCCGGCCCGGGCGTAGCTCTCCGGGTCGCCCCAGTGGTCGGTGAGGGTGTCCAGGGAGGCGGCCAGGTACTCGGCGCGGACCGAGAGGATCGCGTCGGCGATCTCCGGGTCGCCGCCCCCCGCGAGGAAACGTTCCAGCAAGGGCGCGTACCGGACGTGCACCGCCGGATCGACGGACAGGTACTCGGTGCGCACGGTCTCCTCGTCCGCGCCGAGCAGCAGCAGGATCAAGGTGGCGGCCCAGCCGGTGCGGTCCTTGCCCGCCGTGCAGTGGAACAGCACCGGGCCGCCGCCCTGGTGCGCGAGGGCGGTGAGCAGCTGCTTGTAGGCGTGCCGGGCGGCGGCGGAGGTGACGAAGGCGCGGTAGTCCTCGCGCAGGGCGAGCGCGGCGCGGCCGCCGCGGAGGGTGCGGTTGGCGGTGGCCGGGTCGGCGAGCGCGGCCGTCAGCGCGGTGGCCACGCCGTTGCCCGCCCGGTCGGCGAGCACGTCCGCGACCAGCAGGTGCGCCCCGCCGGGCACCCGGTCCGGGTAGGCGGCGCGTTCGGCGCCGCTGCGCAGATCGATCACGGTGCGCACGCCGAGCGCCTCGAACATCGGGTCACCGGTCGGGTCGAGCCGGTCCAACTGGCCGGAGCGCAAGGCCAGTCCGGAGCGCACCCGGGCGCCGCCGGGCAGGTCGATGCCGCCGAGATCGCGCAGGTTGGCGACGGTGGCGGAGTCAATGATGTGCGAGTGCTGCATGACGACCTCCCTGCCGGCGGACTTGCCAGCACGCTAGGCGCGCCCCGGGCGGGTCGCCCCCGGAGTACCCCCGGCCGGGCGGGATGCTGCACCGAGCGGCGGAGCGCACGCCGGGCGGCGCGCCGTGCTGCGCGCGCCCCATTGATTGACGGCGCGTCAGCGGGCAGGGTGGGCAGCGCGGGCCCCGCCGGGGTGGGCGGTGTGCCGAACGCGCGGAAGGAACGGGAGCCCCGAATGGCAGCGAAGATCCTGATCATCACCGGCGACGCCGCCGAGTCGCTGGAGGTGTTCTACCCCTACCAGCGGCTGCTGGAGGAGGGCTACGAGGTGCACATCGCCGCGCCCACCCGGAAGACCCTGCAGTTCGTGGTGCACGACTTCGTCGACGGCTTCGACACCTACACCGAGAAGGCCGGCTACACCTGGCCCGCCGACCTGGCGTTCGACGAGGTGGACCCGGCGCAGTACGTGGCGCTGGTGCTGCCCGGCGGCCGGGCGCCCGAGTACCTGCGCAACAACCCGGAGGTGCAGCGGATCGTCGCGCACTTCGTCGCCGACGACAAGCCGCTCGCGCAGATCTGCCACGGCCCGCTGATCACCCTGCGGACGGGTTCGATGGCCGGCCGCCGCACCGCCGCGTACCCGGCGCTGGAACCGGACGTGGCCGCCGGCGGGGCGAGCTTCGTGGACGGGGACGCGGTGGTGGACGGCACAGTGGTCTCCGCCCGCGCCTGGCCGGACCACCCGGGCTGGATGCGCGCGTTCGTGGAGCTGCTGCGCGAGAAGGCCCCGGTCAACGAGTAGTCCGTCCGGAGCGCGGGGTGTCGCCTTGCCCGGAAGTCGCGGGCGGGCAAGCGTGGGGCCCATGGCGACACACCTCGACGACCAGGCCCTGCTTGCGTTGCACGCCCAGGCCCTGGACCACTTCGGCCGGCTGGTCCGCGCCGTGCCCGACGACCGCTGGCAGGCTCCCACGCCGTGCACCGACTGGACGGTCCGCCAACTGGTCGGGCACCTGACCTACGAACAGCTGTGGGTGCCGGACCTGCTCAACGGCGCCACCATCGCCGAGGTCGGCGACCGCTACGACGGGGAGGTGCTCGGCGACGACCCGGTGGCGGCGTGGACGGCCGCCGCCGACGCCGCCCGGGCCGCGTTCGCCGTCCCCGGCGCGCTGCGGCGCACCGTGCACCTCTCCTACGGACGGCGGCGGGCGGCCGGGTACGCCCGGGAGATGACGGTGGACGCGATCGTGCACAGCTGGGACCTGGCCACCGGGATCGGCGCCGACGCCCGGATGGACCCGGCGGCCGCGAGCTTCGCCCTGGACGAACTCGCCCCGCAGGCAGGCATGTTGGCAGCCTCGGGCCTGTTCGCGGATGCGGTGCCGGTGCCGGACGACGCCGATCCGCAGACCCGGCTGCTGGGCCTGGTGGGACGCGACGCGGCGCACCCGTTCCGCGACAACTGAGGCAGCGCCGGGGAGAGGGGGCGTCAGGGCGAGGGGGCGCCAGGGAAGGGACGGGTCAGGCGCGGGGGCGGATGCCGTCCAGGGCGATGGCGAGGACGCGGGCGCGCTGCTTGTCGTCCGGGAAGGCGACCGAGGCGATGCCGGAGACCAGGCGGAGCAGGTCGTCCATGTCCATGTCGGTGCGGACGGTGCCGTCCTGCTGGGCACGCAGGAGGAGGGGGGTGCCGGCGTCGTACATGGACTGGCGGCAGGCGAAGAAGACGCCGGACTCCTCGCCCTGGAGGGCCTCGCGGATGGCGCGCTTGGTCATGGCGTAGTCGACGAAGCGGTGCAGCCAGGTGATCAGGGCGTCCCAGGAGGGTTGGCCGGCCAGGCCGGCGGCGACCCGGCCGAGGTCCTCGACCTCGTTGGCGTAGACGGCCTCGAAGAGGTGCCGGCGGGTGGGGAAGTTGCGGTACAGGGTGCCGATGCCGACGCCGGCCCGGCGGGCGATGTCCTCCAGGGAGGCTTCGGCACCGTGTTCGGCGAAGGCCTCGCGGGCGGCGGCGAGCAGCGCGTCGAAGTTGCGCGCGGCGTCGGCGCGGCGCGGGCGCTGGGCGGCGAGGAACTCGCCGACGGAGATCGGCTCGGACACGGTGACCTCGTTTCGACACATCCGGATTGAACCGGAGGCTCACCTCCGCTAATCTGGAGGCATGCCTCGACTTTAGCATCGGGGCCCGGGTTTCGGCCTGCCGTCCGGTCGGCGACGGGCTGTTCATGTCGGCTTGGGTCGGCGCATGTCGGCTTGGGTCGGCGCGCCGTGTCGGCATCGCTGTCGTCAACCGGGGTTGACCGAGCCTGCACCGCAGTCGTCAATCAGGGCTGACGGAACCTGCACCACTGTCGTCAATTCGCGTTGACCGTACGGGCATTGATCGTTCGCCCGATGGATCACTGCTCCTTCTCCGCACCACCGCCCGCTCGTCCGGGTGTCTGCCTGCCAGTTGTGCGCCGTGGCGTGCCGTTGTTCCCGTGCGCCGCGACCCGAGTCCCGAGAGGGTTCGATGAATCGCCAGTCCCACCGCCTCACCTTCGGCGTGCTCGCCGTCGGGGCGGGCGTGTTCGCGTTGCTCCAGTCGCTGATCACGCCGGCCCTGCCGATCGTCCAGGAGGCGATGCACACCTCGCAGTCCACCGTCACCTGGGTGATGACCGCCTACCTGCTGTCCGCGTCCGTGTTCACCCCGATCCTCGGCCGGGTCGGCGACCTGGTGGGCAAGAAGCGCACCCTGGTCGCGGCGCTGGTCGCGCTGCTGACCGGCTGCCTGGTGGCCGCGCTCGCCCCCAACATCGCGGTGCTGCTGATCGCGCGCGTTCTCCAGGGCATCGCGGGTGCGGTGTTCCCGCTGTCCTTCGGCATCATCCGTGACGAGTTCCCGGCCGGGCGGGTGCCCACCGGCATCAGCAACCTGTCCGCCGTGATCGCCGTCGGCAGTGGCCTCGGCATGGTGCTGGCCGGGCCGATCGTCGGCGCGCTGGACTACCGCTGGCTGTTCTGGATCCCCGTCATCGTGGTGGCCGCCACCGTGCTGCTCGCCTGGCGCTACGTCCCCGAGTCGCCGACCCGCGGTGAGGGCGGCGTCGACTGGATCTCCTCCGTACTGCTCTCCGGCTGGTTGGTCGCTCTGCTGCTGCCGGTCAGTCAGACCGCTCAGTGGGGCTGGGGATCGGCCCGGGTGCTGGGTCTGCTGGCCGCCGCCGTGGTGCTGTTCGCGCTCTGGGTGGTGAACGAGGCCCGCTCGCGCAACCCGCTGATCGACCTGCGGGTGATGCGGCTGCCCGCCGTGTGGACCACCAACACCGCGGCCCTGCTGTTCGGCGGCGGCATGTATGCCGTGTGGGCGTTCCTGCCCGGCTTCGTCCAGACCCCCGCCAGTGCGGGCTACGGCTTCGGCTCCACCGTCACCGGCGCCGGCCTGCTGATGCTGCCGATGGTCGGTGCGATGTTCGTCTCCGGCATCCTCGGCGGACGCCTGGCCGGCCGCTTCCCCGCCAAGGCGCAGCTGGTCACCGGTGCGTTGCTGTGCGCCGTGGCCTGCGCGCTGTTCGCCGCCCGGCACGACACGCCGGCGGACATCGCTGTCGCGGCCGGCGTGTTCGGGCTCGGCGTCGGCCTGGCGTTCGCCTCGATGAGCAACCTGATCGTGCAGAGTGTCTCGCCCGCGCAGACCGGCGCCGCCACCGGCATGAACGCCAACATCCGCACCATCGGCGGTTCGATGGGCGCCGCGCTGATGACCGGCCTGGTCACCGGCCACCTCCAGCCCTCCGGCCGCCCGATGGAGTCCGGCTACACCCACGGCTTCGCGCTGCTCGCGGCGTTCTGCCTGGCCGCGGCGCTCGCCGCGCTGCTGGTGCCGACCCGGGGCGCCCGGCCGGTACCCGCGCCCGTGGAGCCCGCCGCGGCCCAGCGGGACAACGAAGTCACCCTCGGATGAGCCGAGTTGGACGTGCGGGTGCCGCCGCCCCGGTGCAAGCGCAGGGCGGCGGCCTTGTGCCGTGATGGTCAGCAGTCCCGCAACTCCGGTGACTGGTTCAGCAGTTGGGCCCGCACGGAGGTGAACCCCCGGTAGGCGGCGGTGTTTTCGGCGTTCGGGTGGAAGACCGCCAGGCGGTGGCAGTTCTGGAAGGCCAGTTTCACCGAGAAGTGCCGCTCCAGCGCCCCGCGGATCGAGTCGCTGGCCAGCGCGCGCAGCAGCTGGGCGCGTTCGGTGTCGGTCGGGGCGACCGTGTTGTCCGCGAACTCGGCGTCGCTGGTGGCGAGTTCCGCCGTCAGGTCGTTGACCAGCCGGTACGCGTAGGGCAGTGAGGTGCGGACGGTGGCGAGGAAGTCGGCGTCGGCGACCTCGTCGCGTTCGGCCAGCGAGAGCAGGGAGGGGGAGACGTCCAGCGACATGGGGGTGGGCCCTTCGGAGGTGAATGGAAGTGGAAGTCGTTTTCAATAAGTGATCCTGGCAAGCCCTCCGACGCCCTGTCAATTACGCTCCCCCGTTCGGACCAAGGCGCCACGCCACGGCAGGGGAGCCATCCCCGATCCGCCCTGGTGGCGGCCCACATCGCGGCTTCCTAGAGTGAGGAACAGGCGGACCGTGAGGAGGCCCCCGATGGACGAGCAGGGCAAGGCCGGCGGCACCGACCGCCGCATCCTGGACCGGATCAGCGCCATGGTCGACGAGGAACGGAAACTGCGCGCCGCGCTCTCCGAAGGACGCATCGACCAGTCCACCGAACAGCGCGAACTCAAAGACCTGGAAGAACAACTCGACCAGTGCTGGGACCTGCTGCGCCAACGCCGCGCCCGCACCGACGCCGGCGAGGACCCGAACCAGGCCGGCGTGCGCAGCGTCGAGGAGGTCGAGCGCTACGAGTCCTAGGCCGGTCTTCAAACCGGCTGCCCTGCGACGCGGGCCTGGAGACCGGCCCCAGCCGCGCCGCAGACGTTCGTGGCCGGGCCGGGGTGGTGTCAGACCGACGCGAGGCGGGTGAGCGGACCGGACGGGTCGGGGCGGCCGCAGGCGGCGCGGACGGCGGCGTCGTGGGCGGCGGCGAGGGCGTCGAGGCGGGTCAGGCGGGTGCGGCCCTGGCGGGAGAGGTGGGCGGTGATCCGGCGGCGGTCCCGCTCGTCCTGGCGCCGGTAGACCAGCCCGGCATCCGCGAGGGCATCGACCAGGCGGCTCAGACTGGCCTGCGGAATCAGCAGCGCCTGCGCCAACTCGCCCATCGCCCGGCCCTCGCCGTCCGCGAGCGCCCGCAGCACCCGCCACTGGTCGACCGTGCAGTCCTCTTCGGCGAGCGCCGTCGCCAGGCCGGAGGTGAGACGGCGGTGGGCGAGCGCCACGAGCTCCACCAGCAGCGGCGGCGAACCCGCCGGACCCGGCGCGGCGATCGTGTGCGCGGCCGCCCCGCGCGCGGCCGCCCCGGGCACGCCCGCGGCGGCTGCGTTCGCGGCGGCGGCAGTTGCGTTCGCGGCGGCGCCCTGCGTGGCCATCCGGCCCTCCCGTTCCCAGGTCCCCCGAGCCTCGCGGGCTTTCCCGGGGCCGACATCCCGACCATACTCGCACTGGTGATGCTGGATGCCAGGCTGGTCGACCCGCTCGACGCGCTCCACCTCCCCAGACCGGACGGCGCGTTCCGGGTCGGCCTCGTCGTACCGCAGTCCGGCCCGCTCGGACTGACCGGCCCCTCCGCACTCGACGGCGCACTGCTCGCCGCGCACGAGATCAACGCCCGCGGCGGCATCCTCGGCCGCCCACTCGACCTGGTCCTGATCGACGGCGGCGGCGCACCCCGCCCCGTCGCCACCGAAGTCCGCCGACTGCTCGACGCCGGAGCCCTCGACGCCCTGGCCGGCTGCCACACCAGCGACGTCCACCGTGCCGTCGAGACCGTCGCCGCCGGACGCACCGCCTACATCTACACCCCGCCGCACGAGGGCGGCACCCGCCGCCCCGGCGTGCTGTGCACCGGCACCGACCCATCAGGACAACTCGCCGCTGGAATAAGCGTGCTGACGGAGCGTCACCAGCTGCGCCGCTGGGCGCTCATCGGCAACGACTACATCTGGCCGCGCTCCGTCCACCGCGCCGCCGCCACCCACGCCAGCCGTGCCGGAGCCCGGATCGTACTGGAGCGCCGCGTCCCGTTCGGGGCCGTCCAACCGGCCGTCGAACCGCTGCTCGAAGCGCTGCGCACGGCCCGCGCCGACGCCCTGCTGCTCAGCCTGATCGGCCGCGACCTGGTCCACTTCAACCGCGCGCTGCGCCGCAGCGGACTCGACCGCCGGCTCGTCAGGCTGTCCGGGGCGCTGGAGGAGAACGGTCTGCTCGCGCTCGGCGGCGACGACACCGGAACGCTGTACGCCGCCATGCCGTCCTTCGCCACCCTGGCCGAGGAGCCCCGGCAGCTGCTCGGTGAGCGGCATCGGGCGCTGTGCGGGCCGTGGGCGCCCGTTCTGGACGCGTACGCGGTCGGACTGTACGACGGACTGCAGCTGCTCGCGGCGCTCGCCCACCGTCACGCGCTGGAGCCGCACGGCCTGGCGCGGGCGGCCGGCCGACTGCTGGGCGGAGCGCGGCGCACCGTGCATCTGGCCCGGGCCGAGGGCGCCGGATTCGCCGTCCTGCCGCCGCTGGGTGCCTGCTGACCTGCGGGTACGGTCGCACGCTCACGTTCTCGGCCGGTGGAACGCCGTCCCAAAACTCTTCCATATGGAAATACTTCGCTCTACAGTCTCCCCACACACCCGCAGGGTCGTCACGGAGAGAGAGCACCATGGCCGACACACCCGCGCACCAGGGCATCGAGAACTACGGCTACCAACAGGAGTTGCGCCGGTCCCTGACCTTCACCGACCTGCTCGTCTACGGGCTGGTCTTCATGGTGCCGATCGCCCCCTTCGGCATCTTCGGCGGCGTCTTCCAGGGCTCCCGCGGCATGGTCGCCCTGGCCTACATCCTCGGCATGGTGGCGATGATGTTCACCGCCCTGTCGTACGCCCAGATGAGCCGGGCGTTCCCGATGGCCGGCTCGGTCTACACCTACGCCGGACGCGGCATCGGCGCACCGGTCGGCTTCCTGTCCGGCTGGATGATCCTGCTGGACTACGTGCTGGTGCCCGGCCTGCTCTACCTGATCGCCGGCGTCGCGATGAACTCGCTGGTGCCGTCCGTCCCGGTCTGGCTGTGGCTGATCGGCTTCGTGCTGCTCAACACCGTCGTCAACTACCTGGGCATCGAGACCACCGCGAAGGTCAACAAGGCCGTGCTGATCGGCGAACTCGTCGTGCTCGCCCTGTTCCTGGTGGTCGGCGTGATCGCGCTGGCGAACGGCAAGGGCCGGGGCTTCGACTTCACGCCGCTGTACGACTCGCACACCTTCTCGTGGAGCGTGGCGTTCGGCGCGGTCTCGATCGCCGTGCTCAGCTTCCTCGGCTTCGACGGCATCTCCACCCTCTCGGAGGAGAACCGCGACTCCACCAAAGCGATCGGCCGGTCGATGGTGGCCGCGCTGCTGCTCGCGGGCACGCTGTTCATCGTGCAGACCTGGGTGGCCTCGCTGCTGGTCGCCGACCCGGACGCGCTGATCGCCGACGGCGACCCGAACGGCACCGCCTTCTACGACGCCGCCCGCACCGCCGGCGGCGGCTGGCTGGCCACCCTGACCGCCGCGTCCACCGCCGTGGCCTGGGGCTTCGCCAACTCCCTGGTCGCCCAGGCCGCCACCTCGCGGCTGCTGTTCGCGATGGCCCGCGACCGCCAACTGCCGCGATTCCTCGCCAGGATCCACCCCACCCGCCGGGTGCCCGTCAACGCCACCCTGCTGACCGCCGGCATCTCGCTGGTGCTCGGCCTGTACATGGCCTCGCGCGCCGACGGCATCACCCTGCTCAGCACCCTGGTCAACTTCGGCGCGCTGACCACCTTCCTGGTGCTGCACGTCGCCGTCGTCGTCCACTACCTGATCCGTCGGCGCAGCAAGGACTACTGGCGCCACCTGATCGCGCCGCTGCTCGGCTTCGCGATCCTCGGCTACGTGGTCGTCAACGCCAACATCGCGGCCCAACGGCTCGGATTTGTCTGGCTGTTGATCGGCGGGATCGTGCTGGCCGGTCTGATGCTGACCGGCCGCAAGCCCCGACTGGCCGTCACCACCACTTCCGAGGAGACCGACAAGTGACCCTGCCCGAGATCGTCCAGCTGACCCCCGCGCCGGAGGACTGGGCCTACACCTTCGGTGGACGCGCCCCGCTGACCACCGTTCAGCCCGGCAGCATCGTCGAGTTGACCACCGAGGACTGCTTCGGCGGCAAGGTGCGCGGCGTCGGCGACCTGCCCAGCCAGGTCTGCGTCTTCCCGTACCTCAACCCCGTCACCGGCCCGATCGCCGTGGCCGGGGCCCAGCCCGGGGACGTCCTCGCGGTGCACTTCGTGGAGATCACCCCCGCCCGGGACCACGGCATCTCCAGCACCTTCCCGCACTTCGGCGCGCTGACCGCCACCCACCGGACCGCGATGCTGCACCCCGCGCTGGAGGAACGGGTCTGGGTCTACGACCTGGACGTCGCCGCCGGCCTGTGCCACTTCCGGGCCCGCAACGGCGACTTCACCGTCGCGCTGCCGCTGGACCCGATGCACGGCACCGTCGGCGTCGCCCCCGCCGCCGGCGAGGTGCTGGCCTCGATCACGCCCGGCGCGCACGGCGGCAACCTGGACACCCCCGAGATGCGGGCCGGCACCACCGCCTACTTCGGCGTCAACGTCGAGGGCGGCCTGCTGGCCATCGGCGACGGCCACGCCCGCCAGGGCGAGGGCGAGGTGTGCGGCACCGCCGTCGAGGCGGCGATGCGCACCACCGTGATCGTCGACCTGATCAAGGGCGGCGGACCGGCCTGGCCCCGGCTGGAGAGCGACGACCACCTGATCAGCACCGGCTCCGCCCGACCGCTGGAGGACGCGTTCCGGATCAGCCAGCACGACCTGGTCGGCTGGGCCGGCGAACTCCTCGGCCTGGACCAGCTCGACGCGTACCAGCTGGTCAGCCAGGCCGGACTGGCGCCGGCCGCGAACGTCTGCGACACCAGCTACACGATGGTCGCCAAGCTGCCGAAGTCCGTCCTCGGCCGGGTCCGCGCGTACGACGGTCTGCACGAGCGGTTGCGCGCGACGGCGGCGGCGTACTTGCGGCAGCGGTAGGCGCCGGTAGGTGCCGGTGGGCGCCGGTCGTTCATGCGGCAGCGGTAGGTGTGCCAGTGGGCGCCGGTCGTTCCTGCGGCAGCGGTAGGTGTGCCGGTAGGTGCCGGTCGTTCCTGCGGTGTGGCTCCGGCGCCCGGGTGGCGGGGATCCTCGACGCTCAGGCGCCGGCCGCGTCCAGGTTCGCGGTCAGCCGGGTGAGCAGTTCGCGCAGGGTGCGCAGGTCGGAGAGGGGCAGTCCGGCCGCGGCGCCGATGTGGCGCGGGACGGCGCGGGCGGGCTCGCGCAGGTCGCGGCCGGCCGGAGTGAGCGAGACGATCACCGACCGTTCGTCCTGCGGGCTGCGCTCGCGCACGATCAGTCCCGTCGCCTCCAGCCGCTTGAGCAACGGGGAGAGCGTGCCGGAGTCCAGCCGCAGGCGCTCGCCGAGCTGCTTGACGGGCAGTTCGTCGTGCTCCCAGAGCACCAGCATCACGAGGTACTGGGGGTACGTCAGGCCGAGATCCTTCAGCGCCGTCCGGTAGATGCTGCCGAACGCGCGGGAGGCGGCGCTCAGCGAGAAGCAGATCTGCTGGTCGAGCAGGAGCATGTCGGAGCCCGCGGCCGCGAGTTCGTCCAGCGTCGTGGGCGTCGTGGGCGTCGCGAGTGTTGTGGGCGTCGCGGTTGTCACGGGCGTCGCGGCCTCGGCGGCCTCGTGGGGTCCCGTCGGGGCTCGGTTCTCCTCGTGCCTGGTCATGGTTCAAGGGTAGCAAGTGGGCGATTTGGTTGTGCGCAATTGAATTGTGTGCTGTAGTTATGGGGCAGGGCAGGCCGGGGACGGCGCCGGCGGACACGCTTGCCGGACCTGGACACCGGTCTGGGATCACACAAGGACGACAGGAGAGCTCGGAATGGAACCGCTCTACACCGCAGTTGCCACCTCGAACGGCCGCGAGGGGCGCTCCGTCACCTCGGACGGCAAGCTCGACCTCAAGCTCTCCCCGCCGCCCGCGCTCGGTGGCAGCGGCGAGGGCACCAACCCCGAGCAGCTGTTCGCCGCCGGGTACGCGGCGTGCTTCTCGGGTGCGCTCGGCCTGGTCGCCCGTCAGTCGAAGATCGACATCTCGGAGGTCTCGGTGACCGCCGAGGTCACCATCGGCAAGGACGACAGCGGCTTCGGCCTCGCCGTCGTCATGCGGGTGGAACTGCCGGAGGAGCTGGCCGGCGAGACCGGTGAGCTGCTGGTCAAGCAGGCGCACCAGGTCTGCCCGTACTCCAAGGCGATCAGCGGGAACGTTCCGGTGGAGCTGGTCGTCGAGTAAGGCGAGGCAAGGGGTCTCACCTGGGGACTGCGGGCCGCTTTACCGCGTGGGGGCGGGGCGGCCCGCAGTGGTGCCCAGGGACTTTCGGCGCACGGCCGGGCCGAAGTCGGGCCTGGCGGGGCCGGGTTGGGCCGGGTTGGGTCTCGCGCGCGGCCCGGTTGGGTCTCGCGCTGGGCCGGTTGGGTCTCGCGCTGGGCCGGTTGGGTCTCGCGCTGGGCCGGGCTGGGCCTTGGGCGGGGCCGGGTTGGGGTCAGGTTTGACTGGGCCGGGTCAGAGCGGGAGCAGGTCCGGGCGCTTCGCCTCGATGTGGTCGCCGGACGACTCGCCGCGCAGGCGGCGGCCCACCCACGGCAGCAGGTAGGTGCGTGCCCACTGGAGGTTCTCGCGGCGCTGCTCGGCCGGGGTGGTGACCGGCACCGGCGGCCAGGCGGCCTCGGGGTCGTCGATCTCGGTCAGGCCGAGGGCGCGCGCCGCCAGCAGCGCCACCCGCTGGTGGCCCTCCGGCGACAGGTGCAGCCGGTCCTCCGACCAGGCCCGGCGGTCGTGCACCGCGCGCAGCGACCACAGGTCCGCGACGGCGAGACCGTTGCGGTCGGCGATCGCCCACAGGTGCGAGTTGTAGGTGGCGACCTTGCCGCGCAGGTGGCGCAGCACCGGCACGTTGCGGGTGTCGAAGCCGGTGCAGATCAGCACCGTCCCGGCGTTCTCGCGCAGCTCCAGGACAGCCGACTCGAAGTGCTCGGCGATCAGGTCCGGGTCGCTGCCCGGGCGCAGGATGTCGTTGCCGCCGGCGCACAAGGTCACCAGATCGGGCTGGAGTTGGCGGACCTTGGGGACCTGCTCCGTGACGATCTGGTCCAGCAGGCGGCCGCGCACGGCAAGGTTGGCGTAGCGGAGATCGGGATCCGGGCGCCGCTCGGCCAGCATTCCGGCCAGCCGGTCGGCCCACCCGGCGAACTTTCCGTCGGGGCCGGGGTCGTTCAAGCCCTCGGTGAAACTGTCACCGAGCGCGGCGTAGGAACTGATGTCGAGGGTCTCCTGGTAGTCGGCCATGGAAGAGATAGTTCACTGTGTGAAGTGACCTACGCCACCGTAGGTGGCCCTAAGTTCCCCGTGATCTCCGCCACGGGCCCGCGCGGCGCTACCCTGCATAGGTCAGAACGATGGACGGGACCGGACTACAGGAGGACCGCGTGGCCAGCGACGCTGTGCGCGAGGAGAAGGCGCGGCGCAAGCAGATGCTGATCCGCGCGCTGATCTACATCGTGGGCACCCACGTGTTTGCCGGATTCGTGCTCCTGCTGTTCGCCGTCGGGAAGCACTGACGGGCTGCGTTCCTTCTCGGTGCGGGGCTTCGGCGCGGGGCTTCGGCGCAGGGTTTCGGCGCAGGGTTTCGGCGCAGGGTTTCGGCGCGTGGCTTCAGCGCAGGGCAGTGTCGGTGTCGGCCTCCGGTGCGGGCAGCGCCCGGGCGGCGACCTTGGCCAGGTGCGCGTCGAAGGCGGCGGCCGGGTCCGGGTGCACCCGGACCAGCGCGACCATCGCGGTGATCACGACGTCGCACAGTTCGCCCGCCACGTCGTCCCAGGTGTGCGAGAAGCCCTTGCGCGGGTTCTGGCCGAGCGCGCCGATCACCGCCTCGGCCACCTCGCCCGCCTCCTCGCTGATCTTCAGGCACTGCAACACCCGCTGCATTTCCGGGGGTTGAGTACTGCCCTCGGCCAGCCACGCCGCCAGCCGCCGCACCGTCTCCCACTGCTGCGCGTCCACGTTCCCGCCCCTCCGCCGTCGTCCGTGCGCTCGGTGTGTGCGGGCAGCTGCGCTTGCCTGCTTGCCTGCCTGCCTGCCTCGCACCGCAACCGACCGTACCCGGCGCGGACGGTGGCGCGGGTACGGTCGGTTGCGGTGGGGCGGGGAGTCAGCGCAGGCGCTGCTGCCAGTCGAACGGGACGCGGCCGGCCGGGCCCGGGGTGGGCTGGGTGACCGGGTGCGCGGACGGGCCGGCCAACGGCGGGCCCTCGTAGAACTGTTCGGTCTCGGTGTTCCAGAACCAGTCCTCGCCCGGCTCGAAACTGGTCAGGAACGGGTGGCCGGCCGACCGGGCGTGTGCGGTGGCGTGCTGGGACGGTGAGGAGTCGCAGCATCCGATGTGTCCGCACGCCGCGCACCTGCGCAGGTGGAACCACCAGCCCTGGCCTTCGCCGGCCAGGCACTCCATGCAACCGTCGCCGCTGGGCGGTACCGTCGGGTCGATACCGGGGATCGTCGTGTCTTCACTCATCTCGGGCACCTCCGCGGAAAGGGTATGCCGGGGGTGGCGGGCGATGCCCGTTAGTCGGTCCCGGCGCGGCGCGGCGGGGGTGCCGGGGCTCGGGTCCGCGATTACCGATCCGATGATCGGGCGGGGCGGTGTGGTGTCGGCCGGTATGTCGCGTGCGGTGCGTCGGGTGTGGTGGCGTGCCGTCAGCTCCGGTGGCGGGTGGTGGCCTTTTGGGGTGTGGCCGGTGCGAAGGTGGATTCCGTCCTGTTCTACAGTGCTGTAGATTCAACTTCGGGGCCTGCGCCCGCGTCACGCGGCCGGGTGCCGGCCGCCGGGCCGAACTGCCGGGCCCGGTACGGGGATACCACAGGAGGGCAACATGGGAGTCTCGCTCGCCAAGGGCGGAAACGTCTCGCTGACGAAGGAGGCCCCGGGGCTCACCTCCGTCATCGTCGGCCTCGGTTGGGACGTCCGGGCCACCACGGGCGCGGACTTCGACCTCGACGCCAGCGCGCTGCTGTGCAGCGAGGCCGGGCGGGTCCTCAGCGACCAGCACTTCGTCTTCTACAACAACCTTCGCAGCCCTGAGGGTTCGGTCGAGCACAGTGGCGACAACCTGACCGGTGGCGGCGACGGCGACGACGAGCAGATCCAGGTTGATCTGGCGGCCGTTCCGCCGCAGGTCGCGAAGGTCGTTTTCCCGGTGTCGATCTACGATGCGGAGCAGCGCCGCCAGAGCTTCGGCCAGGTCCGCAACGCTTTCATCCGGGTCGTCAACCAGGCAGACGGCAGCGAGGTCGCGCGCTACGACCTGAGCGAGGACGCGTCCACCGAGACCGCGATGGTCTTCGGCGAGCTCTACCGTTACGGCGTCGAGTGGAAGTTCCGTGCCATCGGCCAGGGTTACGCCTCCGGCCTGCGGGGCATCGCGCTGGACTACGGCGTCAACGTCTGACACTTCTCACAGGTCACTCGTTCCGATGATCGGATGACCCGCTCGACTGAGGGCAAGGCCGGATTCCAGGATCCGGCCCTGTCAGCGTTTCCCTCTGCTGAAGCCCTCAACCGGTGCGGAGCGGGCCCAGGAGTCGGGAGCGGGGCCGTTCGGATCCTCGCCTTCGGTGGACAGGCCGACGTAGGCGCGCAGGGCGGTGGCGCGGGTGCCGGGAAGGCCGAGCGCGTTGAACGAATCGTGCAGGCCCGAGCCGAACGGCAGCTCCAGGTAGTCGTGGGTGGTCAGCAACTCGGCGCGAGTGCGCAGGAGTTCGTGGCGGCCGGGGGGAGAAGTTGGCGAACCGCGCGGTGGCGCCGCCGGGTTCGAACACGGTCTCCAAGAGCTGCCCGGCACAGACCGCGAGGGGGCGGGGTACGACTCCGGTGCACTCGAGACGGTGCAGGCTGCGGGCCATCTTGCCGAGGACTGCGTCCGGCTCCTCGGCGATGCCCATCAGGCATAGGGCCTGTCTTCGAACGCGCGCCGGGGCCCCCGCGGCGTCTGGTGTGTGCTCTCGGCGTGCCGGGTGGAAGGCCTCGTACTTGGTGTGTACTTGGCCTTTCGCCCGGTGCGTCGTGGGCCCCCTCCTGCCCGAAGGCTGGGGGCGCGTCGTGGGGCAGACGGCGGTTTGAAGGCAGGCCCTTGCAGGCTACGGGCGGTGTAGCTGTGCAGGTCGCCCCCCGTGGTGGGCGGTGATGGGTTCGGGCAGGGGCTGGGTGCGGAAATCGGCGAGCTCGGCGACGACGCGCTCCACGGGCGGGAGGCCGGGCGCCACGCCGGAGCGCACGATCAGCAGGCGGGCGAGCGCGGTGGCGGCCGTCCACCGCAACAGCGGGTTCTCGTCGTCGAGGCGGCCGAGGAGCCGGCCGGCCGGGTCGTGGTCGGCGAGGAACCCTACCGCGATGAGCAGGGTGGCGGCGGTGACCGGGTCCTGTTCGTCGTCGAGGCATTCCAGCAGCGCGGGCAGGGCGGTACCGGCCTCCTCGGGGGTACTAGCCGAGGCGGTAGGCGGTCGGGGTGCGGAACTTCGGGTCCGGTTCATCGAACAGGGTCAGCAGGCAGGGGAGTTGGGCGCGGACGGCGTCGTAGGAACGCAGCGCGCCTTCGCGGCTGTCGGTGGGGTGTCCCGGCCGCGCAGTACGCCCGGCCCGCGCGCAGGAGCCGCAGCCAGCTCTCGTCGGTCTCGGCGGCGATTTCCTCGTCGTACCAACGCAGGCTCTCCTCGGGGCTGATGGTCGCGGCGCGCCGGGCGGTGGTGTCGATGCCGAGCGGGAGGCCGTACGTGTCATGCCGGTCGATGGCCAGGCGGGTCAGCAGCATCAGCGTGGCGGCCCGGCGCCGGGTGGGCCGGCGACGGCGATCCGCGCGAGGAACGGCACCGCCTACGCGGAGCCCGAGTACCGGCTCCCGCGCTCTCTGGCTGCCTCGTCCGGCGCGCACACGGCCCGGAGATCGGCGGGCACGTCCTCGGCACTTCCGTAGGCGTGCCCCAGCGCGGACCAGTCGATGTCGTTCAGGCCTGCCCGCAGGTCATCGGGTTCTTGCATGATCGGCACGCTCGCATGCGCCGCTGATACCGGCCCCGGGTCCGCCGTGCGGTGGAGCTGCGGTGCGCAGGGTGTCGGGGGTTGGGTGGCGTCGGGCAGTGTGACAGGCTCGGCGCATGGAACAGCGTGTACTTGGCCGGACCGGGCGTCCGGTGTCAGTGGTGGGTCTGGGGACGTGGCAGCTGGGCGCCGACTGGGGCGTGGTGCTGGAGGACGACGCGCTGGCCGTGCTGGACGCCGCCGCCGACGCCGGGGTGACGTTCTTCGACACCGCCGATGTTTACGGGGACGGTCGCAGCGAGCAGTTGATCGGCCGCTTCCTGAAGTCCCGCCAGGGCGACGGCCTGATGGTCGCCACCAAGCTCGGCCGCCGGATGCCGCAGCTGCCGGAGAACTACACCCTCGCCAACTTCCGTGAGTGGACCGACCGTTCGCGCCGCAACCTGGGCGTGGACCGGCTCGACCTGGTGCAGCTGCACTGCCCGCCGACGGCGGTGTACTCCAGCGACGAGGTGTTCGACGCACTCGACACCCTGGTCGAGGAGGGCCGCACCGCCGCGTACGGCGTCAGCGTGGAGACCTGCGCGGAGGCGCTGACCGCGATCGCCCGACCCGGCGTCGCCAGCGTGCAGATCATCCTCAACCCGTTCCGGCTGAAGCCGCTGGACGAGGTGCTGCCCGCCGCCGAGAAGGCTGGCGTCGGCATCATCGCCCGCGTCCCGCTGGCGTCGGGCCTGCTGTCCGGCAAGTACACCAAGGACACCCTGTTCGGTAGGGACGACCACCGCACCTACAACCGGGACGGCTCCGCGTTCGACCAGGGCGAGACCTTCTCCGGCGTCGACTTCGCGACCGGCGTGGAGGCCGCCGACGAGTTCGCCCGCCTCGCCCCGCCCGGCGCCACCTCCGCGCAGACCGCGCTGCGCTGGATCGTCCAGCAGCCCGGCGTCACCACCGTCATCCCCGGCGCCCGCAACCCCGCGCAGGCCCGGGCGAACGCCGAGACGGCGGCTCTGCCGCCGCTGTCGCCGCAGACGCTGGACGCCGTCCAGGACCTGTACGACCGCCGTCTGCGGGCGCAGGTGCACTCGCGCTGGTGATCCGGCTTCCGATCGCGGCGGCGGTGCGGGGCTGTTGACCGGCGGAGGACGCCGGGAAGCGGCGGGAAGGGGCGGGAAGGGGCGGGAAGGGGCGCAGGACGTCGGAAGGCAACGGGAAAGCGTTTACCGGGTGTATTCGGTAAGCGCTTTCCCGTTGCAGATGGACGAGCCCGGGTTCAGGGCAACGGCTCGGCGTGCATCGGCGTTCGGGGAGCCTGATGGCCGCCGCTGGCCATCATCCGGACCTCGCCGGCGTCGCTGATCTCGGCCTGCACGATGCCGGACGGGTCCGCGTACACCGGGTGCCCGCCGGGCCCTCGGGTGCCGGTCGCCTCGACCACCACCACGTCCTGTTCGGCGTGGCCTCCGGTCTCGCCGGGGAAGGTGAGAGCGAATCGTCGAGCCATGGCCGGACCTCCTTCCCGTCGTTCCATCCATCCTAGGCAGGGCCCTCGCGCCGGTCGCTCCCGGACGGCGGGTGCGGCCCTTCGGCCAGCCCTCCGGCCTGCTGCGACGTCCCCCGGTGGCGCGGTCGGACGGCGCGAGGTGGCGGGTGGGCTCAGGCGAGCAGGTGGAGGCGCTGCGCGGCCGGGCCGATGCGGACGCTCTGGCCCCAGGTGAGGTGCAGGGCGTCGGACTCGATGCCGTCGCCGAAGGCCACCAGCCGCTCGGACTCGACGGTGAGGGTCAGCTGCTGCTCCGCGGTCAGCAGCCCCTCGACGCGGGAGGTGCCGGTGACCGGGGACGGCCACGCCTCCCGGACGAACCAGGACAGCTGCGCCACCGTCGGTGCGGGCAGCGCCAGCCGACTGGACCGCTCCAGCCACGCCGAGCGGCACCACCCGGTCGCGCCCGTGCCGGTGCCGACCAGCACGCCCGAGGACGCCTGTGACTCCGCGTCCCCACCGGGCGCGGCCAGCCGGTAGCGGGCGGTCTGGTGGCCGGGCTGTCCGAGATAGATCTCGTTCAGCGCCAGCAGGCGCTGGGTGTCGTCCGCCACCGCCTCCACCATGGTGCGCAGCTCCAACCTGCGCTCCACGCCCGGCCCGACGGCCGCCCGCAGCAGCGCCCCGGCCTGCCCCGGGCGGTGCCGTACCAGGACGCCCGGGTTGCGGCCCGGCTCCGCGTCGATGCCGATCACCGGCTGCCCCGACAGATACTTGGCGGTATTGGCGACCAGTCCGTCCTGGCCGACCACCACCACCAGGTCCTCGGGTCCGAACAGGAACCGGTCCAGGTCCGACCGCTCCACCCGGGTCTGCCGCCAGTCCAGCGGCACCGCCGCCGACACCTCGGCCAGCGCGCCCCGGGCCAGGTCGTGCCGCTGCTCCGCCTCGGCGAGCGAACGTCCACGGCCGGTGAGGAAGAACTCCGCCTGCCCGTGCGTCCCGTGGTGGGCGACCAACTCCTCGTACTCGGTGCGCCGGTGGACCAGCACCACGCGCGGGGCGAGACTCACCGGACCGGCCGATCCGTGCTGTCGGCCTCGGTGGCGGGGATGGCTGCCGGGGCGGAGAGCCGGGTGAGCAGGCCGGTCAGCACGTCCGGGGTGAGGGTGACGCTGTCGATCCGCGGCAGGTGTTCGGCCAGCCGGATCAGCGCCAGCGCCTGCAGGATCTCCGGCCCGACCTGCTGGTGCGCCGTCAGCCACGCCGCCTCTGCAGCGGCCTTCGCCTCGCCCAATGACCTTGCCGCCTCGGCCTGTTGAGCGGCCAGAATGCCGGCCGCCTCGGCCTCCGCCACCGCCAGGCGGGTGCGCCGGGCGGCCTCGGAGTCGGTGCGCACCGCGTCCGCGGCCGCCTTCTGCTCCGCCTCGCGACGCGCGTTCGCGCCCTGCTGCGCCACCAACTCCTCTTCGCGGCGGGCCAGTTCGATCTGGCTGGCGAGTTCGTTCTCGGCGATGGCGCGTTCCCGTTCGACCGCGACCGCGCGACGCTCGTAGGTCGCCCGGTCCGCCTCCTGCTGGACCTGCTCCCGGGCCGGGGTGCGCAGCGCCCGCTCCAGTTCGGCCTCGGGCCGGACGGCGGTGACCCGCACCGCGAGCACTGTCAGCCCGATCTCGCCCAGCCGGGGCTCGGCGCCCAGGCCCTCGGCGATCCGTTCGCGGACCGCGGTCACGCCGTCAACCAGCGTGTCCGCCAATGGAGTTCGGGCGATCAGCTGGAGGGCGTGCTGCTGGGCGGTCTCGGTGAGCAGGGTGGCGAGCTGGGCGAGCGGTTCGGCGCGCCACGCGCCGGTGTCGGGGTCGATGCCGAAGTCCAGGCGGGTGGCGGCGACCGTCGGATCGCTGATTCGGTAGGTGACGGTGGCCTGCACCGCGAGATCCTGGAAGTCGGCCGTGCGGGCGTGGAACATCATCGCCAACTCGCGGTCGTCCACCGGTACTTCGGATATGGCGGCGGTGAGCGGCCGGAACCAGAAGGCGAGGCCGGTGCCTTCGTGGGCGAGCTGCCCGCCCCGCAGGTGGCGGACGTGGCTGGTCGGCGCGGAGCGCAGGTGGCGGAAGCCGAAGCGGCGGGTGATGTCGGCCATGGGAGTCGCGGCGTCCTCTCTTTTCGTCCCTATGACGATAATCCGGGCTACCGGTTGTCGTCAATACGACGAAAAGAGGGACTGTGCACGTAACGGTGCGCTGCGGGCGGCCGTTGATCGATTCTGTCGACCCCGTGGGGCTTGCGGCTGGTGGCGTCAGAGCGCGGCCCGGGTGCGGGACGTGGTGGAGATCGCGGCGAGGTCGCGTTCGCCATGACCGTGGGCGATGGCCTGCAGCAGCGAGTCACGCAGCAGAGAGGCGAGGGGGAGGGGCACGTTGGCGCCGGCGGCGGTGTCCAGGGCGAGGTTGACGTCCTTAAGTCCGAGCGCGAGACGGAACCCGGCCGGATCGAAGGACTGCTCGGTGATCATCGCGCCATAACCGGCGTAAACGGGCCCCGGGAAAAGGGAGTTGGTGATGACGTCGAGCAGCGCGGACGGCGCGAGACCGTTCGCCTCGGCGAGTGCGGCAGCCTCCGAGAACGCCTCGATCGCCGACACCAGAAGGAAGTTGGCGCTGACCTTCGCCACATTCGCCGCCGCCGGGTCCTCGCCGAGATGCCAGGTGCGCCGACCCATCGCATCGAACAGCGGTGCCACCCAGTCGAGTTCGGCCGCGGGCCCCGACGCCAGGATGTTCAGGTTCCCGGCTGCCGCAGCCTCCGCCCGGCCCAGCACCGGTGCCGCGATGTAGCCAAGGCCGTGCTGCGCATGCAACTCAGCGGCCCGGCGCGCCAACCCCGGCGAGACGGTGGCCATGTTGACGTGCACGGAGGCCCGCGCGACGGACAGCAACTCGTCGTTCAGCACCAGGCGTTCAACCACCCGGTCGTCCGCCAGCATGGAGATCGCCACCTCCGCGCCGAACGCCTCCGCGAGCGTACCCGCCGCCGAGGCCCCGTCCGCGACCAACTCCGCCACCGGCTCAGGTGACCGGTTCCACACCCGCACCGAGTGCCCCGCGTCCAACAGCCGGCGAGCCATCGCCCGCCCCATCGCACCCAGACCGACGAAACCGACGTCCATGCTCACTGCCTCCAGCGGGATGCCAACGGGGCACGGTGCTCCGAGGGCGATGCTACGACGCGAGTCCGCGACTCGGCCGGTGCGGCGCGGCGGCGCGGTGGGCCTGGTGGCCTCGGTGCGAGGACGGCGCGGGTCAGGTCGCGATGGTCGGTGCGGGGTCGTCGCGGCGGTCGTTGCGGGGTCGTCGTGGCGGTCGTGCGGCGGTCGTCGCGGCGGTCGTCGCGGGGTCGTCGTGGCGGTCGTGCAGTGGTCGTTGCGACGGTGTTCGGGGGAGAGGCACGAGGCCTGTTCGGTGGGCCGTCGGGTGGTGATACTGGGTGGATGGGGTTCATCGTCTTCATGACGCTGCCGGGTCTGGTGCTGCTTCTCACCGCACTCGCGGTGGTCGATCAGGTACTGCTGCGGGCCGGGCGCGCCGGACTCCTGCCCTGGCGGCCCGGCAACCGGCAGGGGCAGATCTCGGCGACCGGCTTCGAGCAACTGCACGCCCAGTTCTCGGCGGGCAAGCAGAACGAGCTGAAGGAACGGCAGTCCGCGCTGATGCTCCGCGACGAGGACGAGGACGGTGCCCCGCCGAATCGGAGCCGGATCGACCTTTCCCGGGGCTCGGCGGTGATCCGGCTGCCGAAATCCTCCTGACGGCGGCTCGTCCGATTTCCGCAGGGAGAATGCTTCCGTCGCACGGCGAGAGGGAGCAGCGCATGAACGGGTACGGGGTCCGATGCGTGTTCCGGTGGACGGCTGCGGGCGGGCGGGTCCTACGAGGAGCGGATCACCACCTGACCGGGCGGCGAGCTACTGGTGGCAGGCCAGCCGGATTCGTCGATGTTGCGCCGCCGAGGCGGAGGATGGTGTGAGCCATCGGTAGGCCGCCCGGTCAGGGGTGATCGGCAGGGCGCGGGTCAGGCCGTCGGCGGGGGCTGGACGAGGGTGAACGCCGCGCCCTGGTCGTCGGTTGCCACGGCCATGCGGCCGTACGGTGTGTCGAGCAGGGGTTGGGTGATGCGACCGCCCAGGCCGGGGAGCTTGGCCATGGCCGATTCGATGTTCGGTACGGCGAAGAACAGCATCCAGTGCGCCTTGATTTCGGGTGGCAGGTTGGCCGGCAGTTCGCCGATGCCACCGACCGTGCCGTGCCGCAGGTTGAGGGTGGCGTACTTCATCGTGTCGTTGGGTACCTCGTCGTACCTGTAGCCGAACACCTCGCCGTAGAACTTGCGGTTGGCCTCGTAGTCGCGGCTCATGTTCTCGTTCCAGGTGACCGTGCTGTCCTCGTTGGCGACGCCGAAGCCGGTGTGGTCGCCGGACTGCCACAGGCCGAACACGGCGCCGGCCGGGTCCGTCGCGATCGCCATCCTGCCGAGGGTCATCACGTCCATCGCGGGCGACAGGATTGTCCCTCCCGCCGCGGTGATCTTCGCGACGGTGGCGTCGAGATCGTCGGTGGCCACGTACGTGGTCCAGGCCGTGGGCATGTCGGGCATCATCTTCGGACCGATGCCGGCGACGTGCGCGCCGTTCTTCAAAGCCAGGCTGTAGCCGCCCATCTCCGGGCCGCCGCGCTGAAACTCCCAGCCGAGGAGGCCGCCGTAGAACGCGACGGCCTTGTCGATGTCGTCAACGGACAGATCGACCCAACAGGGCGTTCCAGCAGACCATGGGGTGTTCCGGGTGACCATGCGTGCCTCCGAGCGGTGCGGGTTGCTGGATTGAGCACTGCACCGTAACCAGGACACGGACACTGTGCCGGGGCCGAATGACAGCACTTAACCCGTTCCAGGGAGGGGATTCGACTGTTTGCCGCCGTCGAACGTTCCTGGGTCGAGGCGGGGGCGAGACGTGCGCGGCCCGGAACGGGATCGGTGACCTCGGCTGCAGGTGTGGTGAGCTCGACGGCCTTGGGTGAACCGCGTGTCGTGCGGGGCGCGGGTCCATCGGCCCACAGGGCGGTGGAGCGTGCTGCCCGTCGGAGGTGCACGCCGAAGTCGAGTGGTGGCGCTTCGGCAAGTGCGTTGCGCTATCCGGTGGTTGAGGCCTTCGCCGTGGGCGGGGCCGACTGGGGGCCGGGGGCGGTGAGGCGGGCGATGATGGCGGCGGTGGACCGGTCCGCCGCGCGGTCGAGGTCGCGGGACGAGCCGCGTAGCAGGTGGCGGGCCTCGATTGCGGCGAGGGCGAGCAGGCCCGGGAGCAGGTCGGTGGAGCGGGCCGCCAGCCAACGGGTGCCCTGGGTGGCCATCCACCACAGGTCCGCGCCGGGGACGGGTGTGGGGGCGGGCAGTTCGGCGGGTGGCGGGCCCACCGGGTGGCCGCATTCGGCGAGCAGGGCGTGGAAGCCGTGTGCGATCAACTGGTGCCCGGCGGCGCTGGGGTGGAGCCGGTCCACACTCAGCAGGCTGCGCCGGTCCGTCCAGGGCAGGTCCGCGAGGTGCAGGTGCACCGCGTGGTGATGCGCGGACAGCACGTGGACCACCGCGTTGACGCCGCGCATCCGGCGCGCCAGCGGCCGGGCGAGCGGTGCGGGCAGCCGGAGCAGCCGACCGGGGTCGGGCAGGCAGGCGGTGAGAGGGACGGTACCGGAAGCCTTCAACGAGGAGAGAGCTGCGCTGAGTTGACGTGCCGTCAGGTCTAAGTTGAAGGAGGTGCGCAGGGTGTCGTTGCCGCCCACGACCACCGCCGCGTACTGCGGGCGCAGGGCAAGGGCGGCGGGTAGCTGGTAGACCAGCAGGTCGCGGCTGAGTGCGCCGCTGGTGGCGAGGTTGTGGAAGTCCACGGGGTCCGGCGAGAGGCTCGGCGCGAGCAGCGCCGCCCAGCCTCGCCAGCCGCCGGGGGCGGGGTCGCCGACGCCCTCGGTGAGGGAGTCGCCGAGAGCGGCGAACCGTACCGTCATCACGTCCCTCCGGTGGGGTTGGGTGCGTGTGGAATGCGGTGGGGGAGTGGGTGGTTGGGGTTTGCTCGCTGCGGGGTGGGGTGGTGGGCGGCGGGTGTGGAGGGGGAGGGGTGGGGTGGGTGCCGAATGCGGTGGGCGAGTGGGTTGAGGTCAGCTCGCTACGGCGCGAGGTGATGGAGGGCGGGTGCGGAGGGGTTGGGTGCGTGCCGAATGCGGTGGGCGAGTGGGTTGGGGTCAGCTCGCTACGGCGCGAGGTGGTGGAGGGCGGGTGCGGAGGGGGAGGGGTGGGGTGCGTGTGGAATGCGGTGGGAGAGGGGGTAGTTGGGGACCGCTCGCTACGGCGCGAGGTGGTGGACGACGGCTGCGGAGGGGGACGGGTGGGGTGCGTGATGGGCGGCGAGGAAGGCGGTGACGGCGGCTTCCCAGCTGAACCGTTCGGCCCGGGCGCGCGCGGCGGCCCGCCGTTCGGCCTCGGGGCGGTCCAGCAACTCCCGTACCGCGTCGGCGAATCCGCGGCCGCTGTCGGCGGCGGCTAGGCCCGCTCGGCCGACCACCCGGGGCAGCGCGGAGGAGCGGCTCACCGCGACCGGGGTGCCGCAGGCCAGCGTTTCGAGTGCGGCCAGGCCGAAGGTCTCCACCGGGCCCGGTGCGATCACGGCGTCCGCGGTCGCCAACAGGGCTGCCACGTCGGCGCGTTCGGCGAGGTGACCGAGGAACGTCACAGGCAGCCGCAGCTCGGTGGCCTGCCGCTCCAGGCGCCGGCGCAGCGGGCCAGTTCCGGCGACGGCCAGTACCGCCGGGACGCGGTGGTGGCGGCGCAGCTCCGCCAGTGCCTGAAGCGCCCGCTCCGGCCGCTTCTCGCCCGACAGCCGTGAGCACATCACCAGCAGCACTTGGTGCGGCTCGGCCAGCCGCGCCCGCAACGCCGGGTCGTGGCGGGCGGGGTGCATGGTCGTCAGATCGACACCCAGTGGCGCCTGGGCGACGTTGGTCGCGCCGATCCGCTCGAACTCCTCGGCCGCCCAGGCGGTCGTGCACAGCACGGTGTCATAGGACTGTGCGGTACGGGAGTTGAGTCGGTCGGCGAGGCTGCGGGCCGTGTGCCGGGGCAGGCCCCAGGTGCCGAGGACGCCCGTGGCGCTCTCGTGCGAGACCATCATCGACCGCACCCCGTGCGCCTTGGCCCAGGCGCCCGTCCAGCGCAGCGTGGTGCGGTCCGACACTTCAAGCCGGTCCGGAGCCAACTCCTCCAGAACGGATGCCACTTGACGTCGGTCCCGGAGTACCCGGTAGCCGCCGCTGCCCGGCACCCGAGGCCCGGGCAGCGTGATCACCCGGCCCTGCTCGGTCCACTCGTCACGGCGGCGCGGGCCCGGGACGACCAGCACCGGCTGGTGACCCGCTGCGAGGTAGCCCGCGCCGAGGTGGCGGAGCGCGGTCCGCAGGCCGCCGGACACCGGCGTGACGAAGTTCGCCACCCGGACGAGGTGCAGCCCTCCGCTCATGCCGGCTGCTCCTCGACCAGCCCGCCGGCCGGGCGTGCGGCGAGATCGCGGCCGGGGCCGGGGCCGGGGTCGCACTGCGGCTCGGCGGGAGCGGATGGGGGCGACTGGGGGTCGGGGTGGCGGGGCGTCGATGCCGGGGGGACGGTGGCCGGTGCGACGGCGACGGCGATGGCGTTGGTGTTGGCGGGGGTGTTGGTGATGGTGTCGGCGGGGGTGCAGGAAAGCGGTTTCCGGTTGGTGTGGGTCTCGTTCGGGATCGGCGGGGTGTGTGCGGTGGCGGGGCGGTGGGGCGTTGGTCCCGGTGGGGGAGCGGTCGGCAGGTTGGTCGGCCCGTCGCCCGGCGCGGTGGCTGGTGCGGGGCTCGGTGTGGCGGCGGGTCCGGCGGTGCGGGTAAGCGGTTTCCGGTTGGTGCCGGGAGGTGTGGCTGCCGGGCGGGTGCGGTGTTCGGTGAGGACGTCCTCGTAGTGCTGGATGAGCTGGTCGCCGACGGCCTCCCAGGTGCGGTCGGTGACGTCGGTGCGGCCGGCGGCGCCGTAGCGGGCGCGGGTGTCCGGTGCGGCGGCGAGGGTGGCGACGGCGCGGGCGACGGCTGCGGCGTCGTGTGGGGCGACCAGCAGGCCGGTGCGGTGGTGGCCGACCAGGTCGAGCGGGCCGCCGACGGCCGGCGCGACCACAGGGATACCGCTGGCCATCGCCTCCTGGATGGTCTGGCAGAAGGTCTCCAGCGGACCGGTGTGCACGAACACGTCCAGGGTGGCGAAGCAGCGGGCGAGTTCGGCGCCCGTGCGGCGGCCGAGGAAGACCGCGCCGGGCATCGCGGCCTTCAGCGCGGGGGCGCTCGGCCCGTCGCCGATCACCACGACCCGCACCCCGGGCAGCCGGGAGGCCTCGGCGAGCAGATCGACCCGCTTCTCCGGAGCGAGCCGCCCGACGTAGCCGACCAGCACCTCGCCGCCGGGGGCCAGCGAGCGGTGCAGGGCCTCGTCCCGGTGGTCGGGGTGAAAACGTACGGAGTCGACGCCGCGCGCCCAGATCCGAACGTTGCGCACGCCGTGCGCGGTCAGGTCCTGGGCAGCCGGGGTGGACGGGGCGAGGTTGCGCGCGGCGGAGCGGTGCACGGAGCGGATCCGCGCCCAGGCGAGCGCCGCGCCCAGAGCGCGACCCATCCGGTACGCCTGCGCGTACCCCGCCAGGTCGGTCTGGTAGACGGCCACTGTCGGCAGGCCGAGGCGCTCGGTGATCCGGGCGGCCCGCGCACCGAGCACGAACGGACTGGCGAGGTGCACCACGTCCGGCTGGTGAGCGGTCAGCGCGGTGGCCAGGCGGCGACTGGGCAGCGCGATGCGCACCTGCGGGTAGCGGGGCAGCGGAACGGACGGAATGCGCACCACCGGCAGCGGTTCCCGGTCCGGGCCGAAGGACTGCGGAGGGCAGTGCGCGCCGCGGGCCGGCGCGGGCGTGATCACCAGTGGCTGGTGACCTCGCCGGACGAGGTGCTCGGCGGCCCGCAGCACGCTGTGGGCCACGCCGTTGACCTCGGGCGGGAAGGACTCGGTGACGATGGCGACTCGCATGCCAACGTTGTGGCCAAGCAGGGCATGCGCCCGGACAAAGGGATCTTTCGTGCAGACGAACGTCTGCCGCCATTTCCGCACACCCGGGCGGCACCGACCGCACCCCCGAGGCTTCGGTGGTCGCCCTCGGCGCGGTTCGCGCAAACGGCCTGCGCAGTGTGCGCGAAGCTGCGCGGAACGCGGCTTGAACGAACGCTTGACGCCATGCCGGGTTGCTGCTCCGATGTGTACCGCTCAACTCGCCGGATCGGCCCCGCACCGCTCAACCACACGGCCCCGCAAGCGACTTGGCGCACCCCGACCCCACCCCCCTCATCCGGTCCGGCCCGGCGACGCACCGTTCACCGTCCCCCGCCCGCACAGGAGGAACCCCCATGCGCTCCGCCCCATGGACCTGGCCGCCAAGGCCGGGAAGGTCAAGGAGTCCAGGTAGTGCGCGAAGGCAGCTGCGCCCGGGCCGCCGGCACACTGCCACCACGCTCGTGCTGCTGATGCTGGCAACGTTGTTCGCCGTCGTCGGCCCGGCCACCGCCGCGCGCGCCACCACCGCCGGCAACGCCACCGGTGTCACCCGCTCCGGCGACACCTTCACCGTCACCACCTCCGGCGGGGCCGCCGCCCGGATCCAGCTGGCCCGAGCCGACATCTTCCGGATCTGGCTCTCACCGAACGGCGCGTTCACCAACGACCCGGCCGGCAGCGACCTCGCCGTCACCACCTCGTTCGGCAGCGTCGACGCCACCCTCGCCGACGCCGGAACCTACTGGCACATCGACACCGACGCGATCACCCTGCGGATCAACAAGTCCCCACTCACCTTCGCGCTCTACCGCGCCGACAACACCACGCTGCTCTGGGCCGAAGCCCAGCCCACCAGTTGGACCACCAGCCAGACCACCCAGTACCTGAACCGCGGTGCGGACGAGCAGTTCTACGGCACCGGCCTGCACCTGGGGGAGTGGGCGCTGCGCGACAAGACCGTGCCGGTCGCCGTCTCCAACCAGTGGACCGAGAACAGCAACGCCAGCCCCGCCCCGTTCTACATGTCCACCAACGGCTACGGCGTGCTGCGCAACACCTGGGCCCCCGGCAGCTACAACTTCGGCGCGCCCACCCAACTCACCCACAACGAAAGCCGGTTCGACGCCTGGTACTTCGCCGGGAACTCACTCAAGGACGTGCTGAACGCCTACACCGACGTCACCGGCAAACCCTTCCTCGCCCCCATCTGGGGACTCGAACTCGGCAACGCCGACTGCTTCAACGCCTCCAACCCCGCCTACACCGGCGACCACAACCGGCCGCGCCACCAGACCACGCCCGACGTGGTCGGCTACGCCACCGACGCCCGCGCCGCCGACATGCCCTCGGGCTGGTTCCTGCCCAACGACGGCTACGGCTGCGGCTACACCGACCTGCCCACAGCGGCCGCCGGGCTGAACGACCGCGGCTTCCACACCGGCCTGTGGACCTCCACCGGCCTCAGCAACATCAACTGGGAAGTGGGAACGGCCGGTTCGCGCGCCGTCAAGACCGACGTGGCATGGATCGGCGGCGGCTACAAGAGCGCGTTCACCGGCGTCAACCAGGCCGTGGCCGGCATCGAGAACAACTCCGACGGCCGCCGCTTCGTCTGGACCGTGGACGGCTGGGCCGGCACACAGCGCAACGCCGTGGTGTGGACCGGCGACACCCACGGCACCTGGGACGCCATGCGTTGGCACGTCCCGTCCATCGCGGGCGCGGGCCTGTCCGGCCTCAACTACGCCTCGGGGGACATCGACGGCATTTACGACGGCAGCCCGAAGACCTACGTCCGCGACCTCCAGTGGAAAGCCTTCACCCCCGCCTTCATGACCATGTCCGGTTGGGGTGCGAGCAACCCGTCCACCGGCTACAACGACAAGCAGCCCTGGCGGTTCACCGACCCGTACCTGTCGATCAACCGCAAGTACCTGCAGTTGAAGATGCGGCTGATGCCGTACATGTACACCATGAGCCGGATCGCCACCGACACCGGGGTGCCCGCGACCCGCGCCATGGTCCTCGAATATCCCGAAGACCCCATCACCCGAGGCAATCTGACGAGCGGTCAGTTCATGGCCGGTGACTCGTTCCTGGTGGCCCCCGTGGTCAGTGACACCTCCGTGCGCGACGGCATCTACCTGCCCGCGGGCAACTGGACCGACTACTGGACCGGGAGGACGTACAGCGGCCCGGGCTGGCTCAACGGCCACAGCGCGCCGCTCGACACCCTGCCGCTGTTCGTCAAGTCCGGTGCCATCGTGCCGATGTGGCCGCAGATGAACTACACCGGAGAAAAGCCCGTCTCCGTCCTCACCTACGACATCTACCCGCGTGGGAACTCCTCGTTCAGCCTCTACGAGGACGACGGCACCACCCGCGCCTACCGGAGCGGCGCGTACTCCCGTCAGCAGGTCAACGTCACGGCGCCGAACGGCGGTTCGGGGGATGTCACGCTGGCCGTCGCCGCCGCGAACGGCAGCTACGCCGGCCAACTCGCCGCCCGCGACTACGAGTTCACCGTGCACGCGGCCGCCGCGCCGAGCGCTGTCACGGTGGGGACGTCCGCGCTGGCCCGGCTGAGCGGCAAGGCCGCGTACGACGCGGCGAGCACCGGCTGGTACTTCGACGCCGCCGACCGCTCCGGCACGCTCTGGATCAAGGCCGGCAACCACGCCGTCACCAGTGCCTTCAGCGTCACCGCGACCGGCCTCACCCTGCCCACGGGCACCCCCGTCAGCGCCAGCGGCCCCATCCCGCAGGCGAGTTGGAAGGTCGTCTCCGTGGACAGCCAGGAGAGTGCCGCGGAGAACGGCGCCGCGACCAACGCCATCGACGGCAACAGCGGCACCATCTGGCACACCCAGTGGTCCACCACCGCCACCCCGCTGCCGCACGAGATCCAGCTCGACCTGGGCGCCCGCTACAGCGTCGACAGCCTGACCTACCTGCCCCGCCAGGACGGCGGCGTCAACGGCCGGATCGGCAGCTACGAGATCTACGTCTCCGACAGCACCAGTAGCTGGGGCACCCCCGTCGCCAGCGGGACGTTCGCCGACACCTCCGCCGCCAAACCCGTCAACTTCACGGCGAAGAACGGACGTTACGTGCGCCTGCGAGCCCTGGGCGAAGCCGGGAACCGGGGCCCGTGGACCAGCGCCGCCGAAATCACCGCCACCGGAACGCCCGTACCGTAGCCGTGGGTTCGTCCGCCTCGCGCCTGCCCCGACCCGCCGTACGGGAAGGGGCGGGCGCGAGGCCGTCACCGGCGGGCCCGGCAGCCGCCCGCTGTCGCGGACCTGCGTGAACAGGTGCTACCACGCGACAACCCGACCATTTCCCAAAGCTTGTGAGCACCATGGGCCCGATGATCGTAGGACGCCACCGCGCCCACACGCCATCCTTTTTGACGGCGCTCCGGGCGGTGGCGCTCCGGGCGACGGCGCTCAGGGCCTCGGGTGCGGCAGCGGGCGGGCCAGTCGGCGGACCTCGTCCAGCCGGGCGGGGTCGGGCTCCTGGCGGGTGAAGAGGTCGTGCCCGACCACCGTCGACTCCCACTCGTCCGGGGCCTCCGCGGAGCGGGTCAGCAGCCAGGCGGCCGAGATCCACTCCGCCCCGTTGCGCTGGTACTGGCCGCTCCACGCGGTCACCGAACCCGCGTCGCCGAGCTCGTTGTGCCAGGCCACCGTCCAGCCCACCGCCGTCCCGTGCCCGGCCTGCGCCGGTGCCACCAGGCGTCCCACCAGCGGATACGCGCCGCTCGCCAGGCCCGTCGCCGAGACGTACGTCCCGGTCAACGAACCGTCCGGACCCTCCACCAACCGCATGTGCGAACCCAGTTCGCTGTACCAGTCGCCGGTGATGCCCACGCTGCTCTCCCGTCGCCCTGCCGCCCGCCACCGCCTCCGGCCCGGACGCGCCAGCCACCACTGTGCCGCCCCCGGCCGCCCGGGCAACGGCGACGCGCGGACGCCCCACGACGGATGACCCGAGCTGCGGACGTCCCACGACGGACGTCCCGGGCTGCGGACGTCCCGAGCTGGCTGCGACGTCCCGGGCCGTGGACGCCTCGGGCCCGCGCGTGACCTGCCGTCCCCGGGGGCCAAGGCGCCCCCGGGGACGGGGCACGCGCGCGACCGGGGAGAATGGTGCCCGGAAGGAACGATCCGAGCCCGCCACCCCACGCTCCGCAGGAGACCCCGCACCGTGACCGACCAGCAACACCCCACCCAGACCGGCCGTCGCCTCGACCTGCTCGCCGACTGCTCCTCCTGCTTCGGGCTGTGCTGCGTCGCCCTGCCCTTCGCCAAGTCCGCCGACTTCACGGCCAACAAGAACGCCGGCACCCCCTGCCGCAACCTCGACGCCGACTACCGCTGCGGAATCCACACCAAGCTGCGCGACCGCGGCTACCAGGGCTGCACCGTCTTCGACTGCCTCGGTGCCGGCCAGAAGATCTCCCAGCACACCTTCGACGGCCGCAGCTGGCGCGAAGACCCGGACACCGCCCGACAGATGTTCGACGCCTTCCCCGTGATGCGCCAACTCCATGAACTGCTCTGGTACTTGACCGAGGCGCTGGAACTCCCCCGGGCCCGGCCGGTGCACGCCGAACTGCGCCGCGCGAGCGACGCGATCGACGAGCTGACCCGCCGGGACGCCGCCGCCCTGATCGCCGCCGACGTCCCCGCGATCCGAGCCGAGACCAGTGAACTCCTGCTGCGCGCCAGCGAGTTGACCCGCAATGCGCTGCCCGGCAAGAAGCGCAACCACCGCGGCGCGGACCTGATCGGAGCCCGCCTGAAGGGCGCCGACCTGCGCGGCGCGAACCTGCGGGGTGCCTACCTGATCGCCGCCGACCTGTCCGGCGCGGACCTGCGCAGCGCCGACCTGATCGGTGCCGATCTGCGCGACGCCGACCTGCGCGGCGCGGACCTGACCGGGGCGCTGTTCCTGACGCAGTCCCAACTGGCCGCCGCCAAGGGCGATTCCACCACACGCATCGGCTCCGGACTGGCCCGGCCCGCGCACTGGTGACGCCGGTCCGGCCGATGGGCAGGTGGGCGCGGTGGGTGGCAGGGGGCGCGAGGGGCGCGCGGGAACCCCGGAAACGGGATTAATGGACTGCGGCCTCTGCGATGCGCGCGTATGGTCATGAACTCCCCGACGCGAGAGGAGGATCATCCGCGATGGGACTGTTCAAAGACGCGCCGCCCAGCGCGCATCCGGAGTTCACCAACCTGCGGTTCATGGCCGCCGGTACACCCTCGTGGTGGAAACGCAACCGCCACAAGGTCGTTGGCATCGCCGGCCTGCTGATCGGATTCTGGCTGGCCGGACACCACGACACCGCGGCACCGGCAACACCCGCGGCACCTGCGGCGCCCACCGCACCTGCGGCACCCACCGCACCTGCCGGGTCCTGCACCCCGACCGGGCGCTGACCACTCGCGGGGCGCTGACCACTCTCAGGGAGCTGACTGCCGGGCAGCGCCGGTGAGTTGAGGTCCAGCGCCGACGACCGATGACACCCGTAGGCCCTCGGTGCCTGTCCCGTGGCGACAACGGGCGGCACCGAGGGCCGAGTTCACTCACCGCCGTCCGGCCGGGCGTTCGGATCGGATGCCGGGCGCTTCGACGGCCATGGTTCAGGCGTCACTTGCCGCCGTGCAGGGCGGCGAGCGTCGCCTGGAACGCGGCACCGGAGTTGCGCGGACGGTTGTACGGCAGCTTGCTCAGCATCGCGCCCATCGCGCAGGTGTTGGTGGCCGCCGAGAACAGCAGACCGAAACCGACCGCGGCCGACACCCAGCGCACGCCCGGCACGGCCAGGTCCACCACGACGCCGGCCAGGACCAGCGAGCCCGCCACCATGCGGACCTGGCGGTCCAGGCCCCAGCGGACCTTCTCGCCCGGCACCCTGTTCAGCGGGTGGCCGCCGGCCGCCCAGGCGGCGGTTCCGCCCGAGATCAGCAGCGCCGAGATGCCGGCGGCGGCCAGCTGCTCGCACGCGTTGCCGGCCCGGGCGCCCGAGGCGCAGGTGATCGCCAGCTCGCTGCGGGCAGCGGCGGCGCGCAGGGCGGGCAGCGCCTGCGACAGCTGGTCCAGCGGCACGTTGTGGGCGCCGGGAATGTGGCCGCCGGCGAACTCGCCGGGCGACCGCACGTCAATGACGGTCAGCTGCTGAAGCCGGGGCTGGAGCTGGTCGACAGTCAGGGGCGTGGTCATAGGGAGTGGGGCCTTTCGGGCAGGAGTGACCCGGCATGCGGTTGCCGCCGGGCGGGGGAGTGGACTGGAAGGCGCAGATGGGGCTGCGCGGTACGGGTGGCGCGGTGCGGGCGATCCGGTGTCTGGCGCGGAGCTGTGGACTCGACGGTCAGAGCACGGCGTCCACCAGCATCAGGGCGGCCACCGCGAGCAGGGCAGCGGCGAAGATCCGCTGCAGGGCGCGGCCGGACAGCTTCGACGCCAGCCGCTTGCCGTCCCACGCGCCGAGGATCGCCGCCGCCGCGAACGGGCCGACCACGGCCCACGGGATGTCGGCGGCACCGCCGAGGCGGGGCAGCAGCGCGGACAGCGAGTTGAGTGTGATCACCAGCAGGCTGGTGCCGATCGCCTCGGCCATCGGGAACGCCAGGAACGACACCAGGGCGGGGACGGCCAGGAACCCGCCGCCGACGCCCAGCACGCCGGTCGCCGCACCCAGACCCGCCCCCGCCAGCGCGGACCGCCGTGCGGACGCGGGAGCGGGCGAAGCGGGCGATGCGGGCGATTCGGAGGCGGCGCCGGAGCCTTCGGAGGCCAACGGGAAAGCGTTTTCCGTTTCCGTTTCCGTTCTCGTTCCCGTTCCCGTTCCCGTTTCCGGATCCGCGACGCGCAAGGCCCCGGATGCGCGGTCGGCCGTCGCCCGCTCCGTGCCCGTCGCCTGCTTCGCGCCCGTCCCGCCGACCAGCACCTGGGCCGGTTCCGGCTTCCTGGCCTGGGCGGGAATCGAGGTGTGCCCCGCGACCCGGCGGCTGCGGCGCGGCGCGCGTCCGCCGGACAGCATCCGCCAGGCGGCCAGTGCGGCGAGCAGGGCGAACGCGGCGGTCAGCGCCGAGCCGGGCAGATGACGGGAGAGGGCGCCGCCGAGAGCGGCGAACGGGAGTCCGGCGGCGCCGAACAGCAGGCCGCTGCGCCAGCGGACGCGGCCGGCCCGGGCGTGCGCGACCAGCCCGGTGAGGGAGGTCACGGCGACGATCAGCAGGCTGGCGGTGGTCGCGGTGCCGGGCGTCAGGCCGAGCAGGTAGATCAGCGCGGGGACGGCCAGCATGCTGCCGCCGCCACCGAGCCCACCGAGGGCCAGCCCGACCACCGCGCCGGCGATCAGAGCGAGGACGACGGCGGTCATATCGCCGTGCCGCAGGAACACGCGCCCTGGTGCGACGGAAGCCCCGCCTGCAGCCAGGCGCGCATCCCGCCCACCACGTTGACCGTCCGCACGCCGCGCGCGTTCAGCAGGTCCGTGGCCACCTGCGAACGGTTCCCGGAGCGGCACAGCGCCAGCACCAGCGGGCCGTCGGCGCCCGGCTCGCGGTGCGCGTCGAGGGCGCCGGGAGCGTCCAGGCCGCCGAGCGGGACGAGGACCGCACCGGGCGCGTGCACCTCGGCGTACTCCGCGGGCTCGCGGACGTCCAGCAGCAGCGCCTCGCCGGCGGCGGCCAGGCGGTGCGCTTCGGCGGGGTCGATCTGCGCGGGAACGGGCGGCTGGGGGAACAGGGCCACGAGGTCCTCCTGGGCGGTGATGGGGGTGGCGCATGCGACTCGCGTGCGGATCGCCTGCGGATATGTGCGGGTCCGACGGTACTTCGGGGCGGCGGACCGTCCGAGGAAGATACCGGCGGGGGTATATCGTTGGAGTCGAGCATATACCCCCACCCGTATCGACCGGGATCGACTAAGGTCGAGAACTGGCTGCAATAATACCCATGGGGGTATCCGGACGGCAGTGCGGGGCTCACCCGTGCCCGTGGCCGCTCGCAGCTTCACCCGCACCTGAACATTCCCTCCAGCCGAGACCGCCGGCCGATCCCTCGGGCCGATCCGTCCGGCGAAACCGCGGCACACCCCCGCGAACCCCCGGCGCGCCAGGCGGCGCGACCGGCCGACGCAGAGATGAGGACATCCGTGTTCTTCGCCCAGTACTACCTCGAGTGCCTCTCCCAGGCCTCGTACCTGATCGCGGACGAGACCACCGGCCGCGCCGTGGTGGTCGACCCGCGCCGGGACGTGGACGAGTACCTGGCCGAGGCCGAAGCGCGCGGCTTCACGGTCGAGGGCGTCATCAACACCCACTTCCACGCCGACTTCCTCTCCGGCCACCTCGAACTCGCCGCCCGCACCGGCGCCTGGATCGGCTACGGGCAGCGCGCCGAGACCGAGTACCCGATCCGCAAGCTCGCCGATGGCGAGCGGATCAGCCTCGGCACGGTGGAACTGGAGATCCTGGAGACGCCCGGCCACACCCCCGAGTCGATCAGCGTCCTGGTGCGCGAGAACGCCGACGACACCGTCCCGTACGGTGTGCTCACCGGCGACGCCCTGTTCATCGGCGACGTCGGCCGCCCCGACCTGCTGGCCTCCGCCGGTGTCACCGCCGACGAGCTCGGGCGGATGCTGTACGACAGCGTCCAGCACAAGCTGATGGCGCTGCCCGACGAGGTCCGGGTCTACCCCGCGCACGGTGCCGGCTCCGCCTGCGGAAAGAACCTGTCCACCGAACTGCAGTCCACCATCGGGCAGCAGCGCCTCACCAACTACGCGTGCGCGCCGATGACCGAGGACGAGTTCGTGGAGATCGTCACCGCCGGCCAGCCCGCCGCCCCCGGCTACTTCGGCTACGACGCCGACCTCAACCGGCGCGAGCGCGAACTGTTCGACGCCGCCACGCTCGCAAACCCGCTGGACGCCGAGACCTTCCTCGCCCGCCGCGCCGAGGGCGCCGTCGTGGTCGACGCCCGCGACCCGCTCGACTTCGCCGCCGGACACCTGGCCGGCGCCATCAACGTCCCCGCCGACGGGCGCTTCGCCGAACAGTCCGGCACCGTCCTCGACCCGGCGTGGCCGCTGCTGGTGGTCGCCCCCGAAGGCCGCGAGGAAGAGACCGTCACCCGGCTCGCCCGGATCGGCTTCGACCGCGTAGCCGGCCACCTCGCCGACCCCGAGGCCACGTTCCGCTCGGTGCCCGAGCAGATGCGCCAGGCCGCCCGCCGCACCGTCGCCGAGCTGCGCGCCGAACTCGCGGGCAGCGAGCCGCCGTTGGTCCTCGACGTGCGTGGCGGCGCGGAGCGCGACGGCGGGCTGATCCCCGGCTCCATGCACCTCCCGCTGGCCGAACTCCCCAAGCGCCTGGCCGAGATCCCCCAGGACCGCGCCGTCGTCGTGCACTGCGCCGGCGGCCACCGCTCGTCCATCGCCGCCAGCCTGCTGCGCCACCACGGCCACCCGCAGACCTCCGACCTGCTCGGCGGCTACGGCGCGTGGGAATCCGCAGTCTGACCGACCAGCCATCGCACCACCCCGACCGGCGGGCGGGAATACCCCGCCCGCCGCCCCGGTTGATACCGGCGGGGGTATTACCGGCCCCGCCCGGCACCCGCCGAGCAAGGCCCAGCACGAGGAGGAGACCCGATGCAGGTGGACGAGACGGCCGTCGGCGCCGTACTGAACCGGCTGCGCCGAGCCCAGGGCCAACTGGCCGGCGTCATCGCCATGATCGAAGCCGGCCGCGACTGCAAGGACGTCGTCACTCAGCTCGCCGCCGTCTCCCGCGCGCTTGACCGGGCCGGCTTCAAGATCGTCGCCAGCGGCATGCGCCAGTGCATGACCGAGGCCGAGGAAGGCGGCGCCCCGATGAGCGAGGCCGAGCTGGAGAAGCTCTTCCTCACGCTCGCCTGAGGCGGTTGGCCGGCGGCAACTGCCATTTGCGGCGGTGCCGCCGCTCATGAACGGACCCTGGGTGCGCAGTGGGCGCGCCCGGGGTCTTGTGATGTGTTGCGCCCGGGGTCTCGTGCGTGTGTCGTGCCCGGGGGGTTCGTGTGTCGTGCCCGGGGTCTCGTGCGTGTGGCGCGACGGGTCCGGGGGTCCGGCCCGGGCCGGGAAGCCGGGTCGGAGCCCGTTCGCCCCGCTACGCCAGGGTGAGGAAGAGCTTCTCCAGCTCGGCCTCAGTCATCGGGGGCGTGTTCTCGTCGGCGGAGGCGAGGCATTGACGCATGCCGCTGGCCAGGATCTTGAAGCCGGCCCGGTCGAGCGCGCGCGAGACGGCGGCGAGCTGGGTCACCACGTCCTTGCAGTCGCGGCCGGCCTCGATCATCGCGATCACGCCGGTCAGTTGGCCCTGGGCTCGGCGCAGCCGGTTCAGCACCGCGCCGACGGCCTCCTCGTCCACCTGCATCGAGCACTCCTCGCCTCTCTGAACTCGCCCGATCATACGGGAGCCGTACGGTCGTACCTGCCGCCGCCGTCGCGGGCGGGCCGCTCGGGTCGGTGCGCGGCGTTCGCGCGGGGACGCGGAACGTGTGGGCGGTCGGGCACGCGGACCGGCCGCTCGGACGGATGGGCGGCGCAGGTCGCGCGGTCCGGGGCGTCCGGGTGACGGCGGCGGTCGACCACCCGCTGGGCGGCGGCCGCCAGTTGGCGCCGGCCGGGAAACAACGCGGGCGGCAGCTGCGGCAGGAACTCGACCTCGGCGGCCAGTCCCCGGACCGAGACCACCCGCCACAGCGAAGGCAGCAGCCCGTCCTCACCGACGAAGGCCGGGGCGGTGCTCGGGCCGGCCGCCGTCCGGTAGCGCAGCGTCAGCGGTTGGACGGGGACGTCGGCCCGCACCGCCGCCTCGAACAGGGCGGGGCGGAACCGTCCGCCGCCGCGCCCGCACCAGGTACTGCCCTCCGGGAAGACCACCACCCGCTCACCGCGGCGCAGCGCCGTTGCGACCTCGCCGACGGTGCCCGGCAGCGCGCGCAGCCGGTCCCGGTCGATGAAGATGGTGCCGCCCCAGGAGGCCAGCGGGCCGAGCACCGGCCAGCGGCCGACCTCGGTCTTGGCCAGCATCCGGCCCGGGCGGGCGGCCGCGACCAGCAGAATGTCCAGCCACGAGATGTGGTTGGACACCACCAGCGATCCGCCAACCCGCTTGCCCGGTACGGCGATCAGCCGGATCCGCACCCCCAGCGTGGCCAGCAGCAGCCGCGCCCAGCAGCGCACCAGCCGCTCGGCCGGCAGTAGCCGGCGCAGCGCACGCACCGCGGGCGTCGCCAGGACACCCGCGAGCAGCACCACCACGCACCCGGCCAGCCGCAGCACCCGGCGCGCCAGCCCCGCTCGCGGCCCGGTGACCGTCACGCAATCACCGGGCGTGCACGGTGCGGTCGGCAGCCAGGCACTCATGCCGCTGTCGCCGTTCCGGCCGAAGTGTCCGTTGCGGTACGGGAGTTGTCGGCTCCCTCGGCTCCATCGGCTTTCCCGTCTCCCTCGGCTCCCTCGGCTCCCTCGGCGATCGTGGAGATCGGCAGGTCCGCCGCTGCGGCCAGGAAGTGCCGCAGGTAGCGCGGGTCGGTGCGCTCCAGCGACAGCAGCACGTACAGGTCCGCGACGTTGAAGTCCGGGTCGAACGCGGGCTCCCCGCACACCCACGCGCCGAGACGCAGGTAGCCGCGCAGCAGCGCCGGGATCGGCGTCCGCCCCTGCCGGGCCACCCCGTCCGCCGACCACGGGCGCAGCGGCGTGACCCGATACTCCTGCGGCGCAAGGTACTTGGCGGACACCGCGTCCCACACCCCGGCGGCGGTGGTGCCGCCGTCGGACAGCGGGACCGAGCAGCAGCCCGCCAGCCACGCGTTGCCGGTGGCCGTCATGTAGCGGGCGATGCCACCCCACATCAGGTTGATGACCGCGCCGTTGCCGCGGTGCGCCTCGGCGATGCAGGACCGGCCGACCTCCACCAGGCCGTCCCGCAGCCCGCCCAGCCGACTCAGGTCGAACTCGGTGCCCGAGTACAACCGGCCCGCGCGGCGCGCCTGTTCGGGCCGCAGCAGCCGGTACGTGCCGACCACCTCGCCGCTCGACTGCTCACGCACCAGCAGGTGGTCGCAGAACTCGTCGAACGGGTCCGCGTCCAGGCCCGGCAGCGGCGAGTCCAGCACCGCTCCCATCTCCTGTGCGAACACCTGGTACCGCAACCGCTGCGCGGCCCGCACGTCCTCCTCGGTCCGCGCGAACACCAACTGGTACGAAGGCTGTTGGTCCGCTGCGTGGTGCGTGCCGGCCGAGGGGGACTGGACGGGGTGGGCGGGGGCGGTGGCCGAGGGGGACTGGACGGGGCGGGCGGGGGCGGTGGTCATGGCGGACTCTCCGGGGTCTCGGGGCGCGATACGGTGGCGGCGAACAGCACGGGATGACACGCGACGACACGGCGCCCGTCCCCGGTCCGCCGGTCGGGCAGCCGGTCACGAGCGGCATGGGTATGTCTCCCCGACCCGACTGGCCCTCAGGTGGACGGCCGACGGAGGTCAGATGTGCACATGCTGAATGGCCGGTTCGGTAACCGGAGTTCAGCGATTCGGGGGGGGGTCGGTGCGGCGCCGGATGCGGCCCGGAGGGCGGATCGGGAGCGGGCCTGCGTGCGCCGTCGAACGGTCCGATCCGGTGCGGCGCTTGACCGGTCCTCTCCGGACGCCCTGTGGTCATCCGCCGGACGCGGGGCCGTTGTCCGGCCGCCACGCCGTTCTGCCAGCCTTCCCGGCATGCCGAACACGGGCGCGAACGCCTACCCGGGCCGGTACCGGTGGCTCGGACTCCTGGGTTCGCTCGCGCTGGCCGCCGGGGCCCTCACCGCAGGGGCTCGGCCTGCGGCCGACACCGGCCCTTCGCTGCGTTCCTCGGGTGGCGCGGGGACCGTTCTGGTCTTTGCCGGGCTGGTCGTCCTTACCGCCGCGTGGCTGCTGATCGGGCGCTCCGTCGAAGGCCAACCACCGCCCGGCGAACGGTGGTTGTACGTCACGCTGGCCTGGTGGGCCGCCCCGCTGCTGCTGGTGCCGCCGCTGTTCAGCCGCGACGTCTACAGCTACCTCGCCCAAGGTGCCATGCTCGCCCACGGGTTGGACGTCTACACGTACGGACCCGCCGACCTCGGTGGGCCAACTGCCGTACAGATACCGCAGGTGTGGCAGCACACCCCCGCCCCCTATGGGCCCGCCTTCCTGCTGGTGGCCCGGGCCGCCGCCCCGCTCGCCGACCGCCCGTGGGCCGGAACGCTGGCCCTGCGTCTGGCCGCCGCCTGCGCTGTTGCCGTGATGGCCGCCCTGGTGCCGGCTCTCGCCCGTACCCTCGGCGCCGATCCGGTCGGCGCGTTGCGGTTGGGTGTGCTCAACCCGCTGGTGCTGGTCCATCTGATCGCCGGTGCGCACAACGACGCGCTGGCGTTCGTGCTGCTACTCGGCGGTCTGCTCGCCGCGACTCGAGGGCGTGCGTTGCTTGCCGCAGTCCTGGTCACCCTGGCCGTACTCGTGAAGGCTCCCGCAGTGCTCGCCCTGCCCGTGGTGTGCCTGATCGCCATCGCGGATCGCGCCCGGCGGGCCCAACTACTCAAAGCTGTACGGGCATTGGCGACCGTCGGCGCCACGGTGCTCGCCGTCGGCGTCACCGTGCTTGCCGTCACCGCCGTCGCGGGCACCGGATACGGCTGGATCGGCGCCCTCACCACCCCCGCCACCAGCACCAGTTGGTCGCTCACCACCAGCCTCGGCCGGCTGGCCGCCGATCTCACCGGCACCGCTCCGGACGGCGCGGTCGCTGCCACGCGACTGCTCGGGCTTGCCTTCGTGGCTGTCGCAATCTGCGTGCTGGTGTGGAGAGTTGTTCGGCGGGGGAGCGAGCCGGTGGCGGCCCTGGCGCTCGCGTTCGCCGTCCTGGTCGTCCTCGGGCCGGCCTTCCGGCCGTGGTACGCGCTGTGGGCGGTGCTCCCCGCCGCGTTCGCCGTCCGTGCCCCGGGCGTCCGCCGGGTCGTCGAAATCACCTGCGCGGTACTGGTGTTCGTCGTGATGCCGGACGGGTTCGGTCCGGACGGTGCGGAACTCGTGCTCGCCGTCGGCGGATTGGTGATCGGGGCCGCGGTCGTGCTGGTGACGGAGCGCGGTGTGCCGTTCCGCGAACGGCAGTTGGCGTGCTGACCCGGGGAACGACCACCGCTCGGCTCACGGTCCTTGTCGTTGCCGTGGTGGTCACCGCCACCGTCCTGGCGGTCATTCCCGGGCATCGTGGCTGGTTCGACATCGGCGTGTACTACGGCACCGTGCGGCACTGGACCGAGACCGGACAGCTCTACGACTATGTTCGTCCCGGCACGGTCTACGGGTTCACCTACCCGCCGTTCGCCGCGGTCTGCATGCTGCCGATGCGTCTGTTCGGCTGGCATCCGGCGATCGCGGTCGGCGTCGTCCTGTCGGCTGTCGCCACCGCCCTCCTGCTGTACTGGCTGATCGATCCGATCGCCCGGCGGCGCGGCTGGTGCCGCTGGTACGCGTTCGGGCTGGCGGCCTGCCTGTGCGGCCTCACCAACCCGGTGCGCGACACCTTCAGCTTTGGGCAGGTCAATCTGCTGCTGGTCGCCCTGGTCTTCGGCGATCGGCAACTCGCCGACAGCCGTTGGAAGTTCCTCGCCGGCATCGGCACCGGACTGGCCGCCGCGATCAAGCTCACCCCCGCACTGTTCATCGTTCACCTGCTGATCACCCGCCAGTGGCGCGCCGCCGGGACCGCCACCGCCACCGCGCTGGGTGCCACCGGGCTCGGGTTCCTGATCGGTCCCGAGGTCTCCCGCCAGTTCTGGACCGCCACCCTCTGGGACACCGACCGGGTCGGCGGATTCGCCAACATGTCCAACCAGTCCCTGCAAGGACTCATCGCCCGCCTGGGGCCACAACTCCCGGGCCGCGCCCTGTGGGTGGCCGCCTCGCTCGCCGTCCTCGCCATCTGGGCGCATCGCCTGCAGCGCGCCACCCGGGCCCGCGACACCCTCGCCGCCTACAGCCTCACCGGCCTCGCATGCTGTCTGGTCAGCCCGATCACCTGGGTGCACCACCTGGTGTGGGTGCTGCCCGCGCTGGTGGTCCTCGGCGACACCGCTCTGCGCGAACGCCGCCGCGACCTGCACACCATCGGCTGGCTGCTCCAACTGGTCATCTCCAGCGGCATGGTGTGGCTCTGGCACCCCGACGGGCGCACCCCCGGCACGCTGTTCGGCGGCAGCGCCTACGTCCTGCTGACCTTCGCCCTGCTGGTGGCCATGCCGATCCGCGACCGGCCCGAGTCCGAGGGTCTTGTCGCCGAGACGGGTGCCGAGACGGATGTCGCTGAAACGGTCGCCATCCCGGGACCTCGCCCTGGGCGCCCCGCCGCCGTCGGATGAGCCGGTGATCGCATTTGGACGCCGAGCGGCACGGCCGCAGCAGGGCCGTCTTCGACGCCCAGTGGCGAGGACTCAGGACGGGCGGGAGGCGCGCAGCGAGTAGACCAGCGGGAGGCGGGGGCCGGGCGGCAGGAAGAAGTGCCCGTGCGCGTGTTCGTGCAGGAAATCCAGGTGCAGGCCGGCCGCCGCCAGGGCGCTGATCACGTCACCGATGCCGTGCCGCCACTGCACCGTGCGGGTTGCCGTCATCGTCGCGTCACGGTCGGCGTAGCTGCCGGGCGTGTCCAGGACAGCCGGTGCGCGGTCGAAGTAGTCCTCCACCACGGTGCGGCCGTCCTCGCCGACGAGTTCCGCGACCGGGTGGAACTCCGCCAGGTACACGAACCCGCCCGGGCGGACCAGGGAGGCCACCGTGCGTGCCCAACGTGCCAGGTCCGGCAGCCAGTTCAGGGCCCCCATGCCCGTGTAGACCACGTCGAAGGTCTCGCCGCCGAGGGCCTCCACCGCCCCGTACACATCAGAGGTGACGAAGTGCGCGGAGTCCACCCCGATCCGCTTCGCCAACTGCGCGGCCTCCACGAGCGCCGGCTCGGAGAAGTCCAGCCCCGTCACCAGCGCGCCGCGCCGTGCCCACGAAAGGGTGTCCAGGCCGATGTGGCACTGCAGGTGCAGCAAGCGCTTTCCCGCGACGTCCCCGACCTCCGCGAGCTCGAAGTCCCGCAGCACCTCCGCACCGGCGACGAACGCCGGAACGTCGTAGAACGCCCCGCCGACGTGGACCGGCACCCGCTCGTCCCAGTTCGCGCGGTTGGCCGTTTTCCAGTCCGTCCAGTCCGGGGCGGGTGCGGTGCCCGTGATCGGTGCGGCCGGGGCGGGCTGTGCGTCCGGTACGGCCGGGGCGGGCTGTGGGGTGTCGTGGAAAGTAGACATGGCGACTTAGCATTCCGGGCCGTTGGTGGCCGGTCAACGGAATATCGGGAAGGCAGGGGCAGGGTTCACCCGACCGGTTGGCGGGCGCGGCGGGTCGGACCGGTGCCCGGTGACGGGCGATCAGGCGTGCGACGCTGTCCAGCGGCCCGCGAGCGTCGCCCCGGCGCGGTGCAGCCAGCGGGCAGGTTCGGCCCGGGCAGCGGATGCGGAACCGGCAAGCGAGGCAAGAGTGAGCACCTCGGCGGCGGCCGACTCGCCGGCCACCACGTTGGACGGAACGCCCGCCGCCTCGGCCAGGCGCACCACCTCGCCGACGGCCTTGCCCTGGAGACTGGTCGCGTCGTATCGACCCTCGCCGGTGATCAGCAGGTCCGCCGAAGCCAACAGGCCTGGCAGTCCCAGGAGTTGAGCGACCGCCGGGGCGCCCGGCTCGACCACCGCGCCCCAGCCCGCCAGCAGTCCGTAGCCCGTACCGCCCGCCGCGCCCGCACCGGGATGGGACGGGTCGGCGCCCATCAATTCCGCCAGCCGCGTCAACCTGGCTTCCAACAGCGGAAGTTCGCGCTCACCGGCACCCTTCTGCGGCCCGTACACCGCCGCCGCGCCGCTTTCGCCCAGCAGCGGGTTGGTCACATCCGTGAGCAGCACCACCCCGCCGGGTGGGGCGAAGCGGATCCGTGAGCGGTCGAAGGTGGCCGCAACTTCAAGCGCGGCGTCAAGATATGACGATACGTCAGGGATTTCGTTGCCTTCGTCGTCCAGCAGACGGGCGCCGAGTGCGGACAGCAGTCCGAAGCCGCCGTCGGTGGACGCCGAGCCGCCGAGGCCGATGAGGAGCCGGGTCGCACCGGCGTCCAGTGCGGCCGCGATCGTCTCGCCGGTGCCCCGGGTGGTCGCGGTCAGCGGGCGCAACTCGCCGCCCAGCAGCGGGAGTCCACTGGCCACGGCCAGCTCGACCACCGCCGTGCCGTCCGGCAGCAGCGCGAACTGTCCGCGCACCGGCCGACCGTCCGGCCCGGTCACGTCGGGGACGTCCACCAGTCGCGCTCCGGGACTGGCGGAGACGATGGCCGCGAGCGTGCCCTCCCCGCCGTCGGCCATCGGCACACACCGCACCTCGTCCGCCGACCGGACCGACCGCCAGCCCGAGGCCAGCGCCTCGGCGGCATCCGCCGCGTCGATCGTCCCCTTGAACGAATCCGGCGCCACGACGATCCGCATCTGCCCACCTCCGCCTCTCTCGACCTCGACCTGGACCTGGACCTGGACCTGGATCGCGACCTCGACCCGGATCGCGACCTCGAACACGACCTTGACACACCGGCCCCGTACTCCCGCCCCGGCCCCGTACTCCGGCCCCGTACTCCGGCCCCGGCGCCGATGCGGGGCCACTCAACCGGACGGTGCCGCACATCCACCACTGCGACACGGCGCGGGCGGCGGGCCGTCCGGAGACCGGGCGATCCTCTGCCGCGCACCCGCACCTGCCTTCGTCAGCGGCGCACGATGTGCGTGCGGTGGCGTTCCTTCAGGGTGGTGAGGGTCTGCTCGCCCGGTGTATGCCACACCGCCTCGTTGAACAGCTCGACCTCGATCCAGCCGTCGTAGCCGGCGGCGGCCACCCGGTCGGTCAGCCAACCGAAATCGATGTGCCCGTCGCCGACGTGTCCCCGGCCCAGTAGCACGTCCGCCGGTAGCGGCAGCGTCCAGTCGCACACCTGGTAGGAGGCGATCCGGCCACCCGCCCCCGCGCGGGCGATCTGCTGCTCCAACTCCGGGTCCCACCAGATGTGGTAGCTGTCCACCACGACACCGACCTGCTCGGCCGGATGGGCCTCCGCCAGATCCAGCGCCTGGCCCAGCGTGGAGACCACCGCCCGGTCCGCGCAGAACATCGGGTGCAGCGGCTCGATCGCCAGCCGGACCCCGAAGTCCCCCGCGTGCGGCGCGAGTTCACCGATCAGGTCGGCGACCTGGCGGCGCGCCCCGATCAGGTCCCGGCTTCCGTTCGGCAGGCCACCCACCACCAACACCAGTGTGTCGGTGCCGAGTTCGGCCGCCTCCTCGATCGCGGCCAGGTTGTCCGCGAGCGCCGCCCGACGTGCCGACTCGTCACCGGCCGTCAGGAACCCGCCCCGGCACAGGCTGCTCACCGCGACACCCGCGTCCCGGCACAGCCTCGCCGCCCGGCCCAGGCCCGCCTCGGCGACCTTGTCGCGCCACAGGCCGATCGCCGGAATGCCGGCGTCCACGCAGCCGCGCACCGCCTCCTCCAGGCTCCAGCCCTTGGTGGTGATCTGGTTCAGCGACAACTGCTCGCACCCCTCGGCCACCTTCAGCAGCGCCGCGCTCATGCCCGCACCCCCGCCAGCGCCAGGAACTGCCGCATCCGGTCTGCTGCCAACTCCGGATCGCCCAGCACCCCGGCCGCGTCCGCCAGTCGGAACAACTCCACCAGGTGGCTCACCGAACGGCCGCTCTGCGCACCGGCCACCATGGTGAAGTGGTCCTGGTGGCCGCACAGCCACGCCAGGAACACGATGCCGGTCTTGTAGTGGAACGTCGGCGCCGCGAACAGGTGCCGGGCCAGCGGTACCGTCGGCTCGAACAGCGCGCCGTAGCGTGCCGGGTCACCGGCGTCGAGCGCCTGCAGGGCAGCCGCTGCGACCTCCGCGATCGGGTCGAACACGCCCAGCAGGGCATCGCTGTGCCCGACCTCGTCACCCCGCACCAGCTCGGGGTAGTTGAAGTCGTCGCCGGTGTACATCCGCACCCCGGACGGCAGTTCACGCCGCAGTGCGATCTCCCGGCCCGCGTCCAGCAGCGACACCTTGATGCCGTCGATCCGCCCCGGGTGGCTGCGAATCAGTTCGAGCACCGTCTGCGCGGCCGCATCCAGATCCGCGGAGCCCCAGTACCCGGCCAGCGCCGGATCGAACATCTCGCCCAACCAGTGCAGAATCACCGGCCGCTCGGCCTGCTCGACCAGCTTCCCGTACACCGACAGGTAGTCCTCCGGTCCACGCGCCGACGCCGCCAGCGCCCGGCTCGCCATCAGAATCGGCTGCGCACCCGCCGCCTCGACCACCGCCAGCTGTTCCTCGTACGCCGCCGACACCTGGGCCAACGAGACGTTGACGGACGCCAGTTGGTCGGTGCCCGCGCCGCATGCCAGCCGACCGCCGACGGACTTCGCCTCCGCACCCGAACGGGCGATCAGCTCCTGGGTGGCGGACCAGTCCAGGCCCATGCCGCGCTGCGCGGTGTCCATCGCATCGGCGACACCGAGGCCCAACTCCCAGAGCCGGTGCCGGAACTTGAGCGTTCCCTCCCAGTCCACGGCGGCCGGCGCACCGGGCGCGTTCCCGCCCAGCGGATCGGCCACCACGTGGGCGGCCGCGAACGCCACCCGGGACGAGGCCGGCCCCGACGGGGCGGCGAGCGCCGCGGGCTCGCGCAACTTGTACCGGCCGATGCCGGGCAGATCGAGATGAGTCATGGTGTCAGGCCTTGGAGTCGTGCGATCACGTGGATCGGCGGAGGGGGGAGGGGGAGCGGGAGATGGGGCGGGGGAGTTGGGGGCGGGAGGGGAGGTGCGGCCGATCGGGCGGAGGAGGTCATCTACGCGGAGATGATCCCTGCGTAGATCAACTCGGACGCGTGACAGGAAATGACAGAACGTGGCAGAAAGTGACACCCGTGGCGGGCGAGGGCTGGGCTTCTGCCGGGGAGCGCGGGGGAGCTGGGCGGGCATCGGGGCGGGGTGTGGTTCCCGCAGCCCGTTCCGCCGTCCCGCCCCCGCCACCTGGACCTGGCGCCCAGCGCCCGGCACGCCGCACCCGGCAGCCGTCACCCGCCGCCTGGACCGTGTGCCCGGCACGCCGCACCCGGCGCCCCGCACCCGACCCCTGCCGCCAGCCGCGTCAGAGGCTGAGCTCCGGCACCTCCAGCCGGCGGCCCTCGCGGGCCGATCGCAAACCCAGCTCGGCGAGCTGTACGCCCTTGGCGCCCTCCAGCAGGTCCCACTGGTACGGCGCGCCGGTCGCGACGTGCTTGAGGAACAGCTCCCACTGGACCTTGAAGCCGTTGTCGAACTCGGCGTTGTCCGGGACCTGCTGCCACTGCTCGCGGAACCGCTCGGTGGCCGGCAGGTCGGGGTTCCACACCGGCTTCGGGGTCGAACCGCGGTGCTGGATCCGGCAGTTGCGCAGACCGGCGACGGCGCTGCCCTCGGTGCCGTCCACCTGGAACTCCACCAGCTCGTCCCGGTCCACGCGGACCGCCCACGAGGAGTTGACCTGCGCGACGATCCCGCCCTCCAGCTCGAAGACGCCGTACGCCGCGTCGTCGGCCGTCGCCGGGTACGGGCGGCCCTGCTCGTCGACCCGCTGCGGGATGTGCGTCGCGGCATGCGCGTACACCGAGCGGACCGGGGCGATGATGCCGTCCAGCACGTAACGCCAGTGCGGGAACATGTCCAGGATCATGCCGCCGCCGTCCTCGGCCCGGTAGTTCCAGGACGGACGCTGCGCGTCCTGCCAGTCGCCCTCGAACACCCAGTAGCCGAACTCGCCACGCACCGACAGGATGCGGCCGAAGAAGCCGCCGTCCACCAGTCGCTTCAGCTTCAGCAGGCCCGGCAGGAAGAGCTTGTCCTGCACCGCGCCGTTGCAGACCCCTGCGGCCCGGGCCAGGCGTGCCAGTTCCAGTGCCGCGCCCAGTGACTCGGCAGTCGGCTTCTCGGTGTAGATGTGCTTTCCGGCCGCGATCGCCGCCTTGATCGCGGACTCCCGGGCCTGGGTGACCTGTGCGTCGAAGTAGATCTCCGCCAGCGGGTGCGCCAGTGCCTCGTCCAGCGAGGTGGTCCAGTGCGACAGGCCGTGTCGCTTCGCCAGCTCCTCCAGCTTGGCGGCGCTGCGCCCGACCAGGATCGGCTCCGGCCACAGCACCTGGCCGTCGTCCAGCGGCAGACCGCCCTGTTCGCGGATGGCCAGGATCGAGCGCACCAGGTGCTGGCGGTAACCCATCCGGCCGGTGACGCCGTTCATGACGATGCCGATGACCCTGCGGGACATGGGGGGTCCTTTCCGTGGGCGGAGGTGGAGGTCGCGGTGGAGGTGGTGGAGGCGGTGCAGGTGCTGACGAGGGGGCGAGCGGGGAGGCTGGAAAGCGCTTACCGCGATGGCCGCGAGGAGGCCCGGGGCGGTGCGGGCGGGTGCGGGAAAGCGCTTTCCCGCGCCCCGTGGCCGATCGGCCGGTCACCTGGTCGAGAGTGGGAATGGGCGGTGCGCAGGCCTTGCGAGAGCCGATGGAAAGCGCTTTCCAGGCGGCCGTCGAAGGCCCTGGAAAGCGCTTTCCATGCGCCGAGGCTAAGCGGCCCGCCCGCCCCGGTCAAGGCGTTGTGGTCGCCTCGGTCAACCGGGCGGGGCCGAGCGGTAACCTGTCCCTCGATCATCGGCGAGCAGGGCCAAGGGGAAAGCGGGGAGTATCGGGTGGCTGTCACTCTCGGGGATGTGGCGCGGCACGCTGGTGTCTCGCTGGCCACCGCCTCCCGGGCCCTGAACGGCTCGGCGCGGTCGGTGACGGAGGAGCTGTCGGCGAAGGTTCGGGCGAGCGCCGATGCGCTCGGCTACCTTCCCAACGCGCCGGCGCAGGCGCTGGCCCGGTCGTCCGGCGCGACGATCGGGGTGCTGCTGCACGACGTGGCCGACCCGTACTTCGGCGGGATCGCTCGCGGGGTCGGCGACGCCGCTGCCCGGGCGGGCCTGCTGTCGCTGGTGACCAGCACGGACGGCGACCCCCGGCGCGAGCTGGAGGCGATCCGGATGCTGCACGCGCACCGGGTCCGGGCGATCGTCCTGGCCGGGTCGGCGTACAACGACGTCGAGGTGATCCAGCAACTGGACGAGGCGTTGGCGGCGTATCAGGAGCAGGGCGGCCGAGTGGCGGCCATCACCGACCACGGTCCGCTGTACGACACCGTCGAGGTGGCGAACAAGGAGGGTGCCGCCGCGCTCACCCGCGCGCTGGCCCAACTCGGCCACCGCCGCTTCGCGGTGATCACCGGCCCCGAGCGGATGCGGGTCGCCGAGGACCGCCTCGACGGAGTCCTGGACGCGCTGCGCGAGCTCGGTCTGGAGCCGGGTGACGGGATGGTCCAGCGCACGGAATTCACCCGTGAGGGCGGTCGGGCCGCGATGGCGCGGATCCTGGACGTCGCCCAGGAGAGTGGAACCGCGCTGCCCACCGCCGTGATCGCCCTGTCCGACATCTGCGCCGCCGGCGTCCTCGCCGAACTGCGCGACCGCGGGATCTCCGTCCCCGACCACATCTCGGTGGCCGGCTTCGACGACATCCCGCTGGCGACCGACCTGGCCCCGGCCCTGAGCACCGTCCGCCTGCCGCTCGCCAGGATGGGCGAGTTCGCAGTCCGGCTGGCCCTCCGCGAGGGCAACGGAGGCAAGACCGACACCAACTCGGCCTCCGCCGCGGTGGTGCTGCGGGACAGCACGGCCGCGCCGCGAGTCGACTGACGGCCGGTCGGGCGTGCGGGCGGATGTCGCGTGTCGGCCGCGTCCGGAAGTTTGTTGAGCCGTCAGGCAGTTGATGTCAAGCCAGAGCGGTCTCGGGGAGGGGCGATTGGTTCCTGGCATGCCTTCACATCTCAGTCCGGGCACCTCCGGCGCCTTCCGGTGTTTCGCCGGACGGCTCGCCCGCGGTTCGGTGGGCCACCCGATGCTGGAGGGGGTGGACTACTGGGAGGAGCTCCGGGATTCGCCTTCCCAGGCGGAGATCTGCTTCGCCATCTTCGCCAACGTCCTTGAGCTGGACGAGCGGGGAGAGCCGGTCAACGAGAAGTACGCCGAGCGTCGGGCCGCGACGTGGCTCTACAAGTACTGCACCGGGGAGCTTCCTCAGGGTGAACCGGACCTCGAAGCGTGGGAGTGCGAGCTCCACTGACACGCCGAGCCGATGAGATGACTGTCAAGGGGCTGCCGCAGTAAGGGAGTTGACGCTACCTGCGGGTGGCGGGACAGTCGCTTGCACCCGGTGGGCGTGGCCTCCTGGAGCCGAGCGGGATGCAGGACCTGGCGGGGACCGAGGGAGCGGGGGCCGGTGCCGAGCGGGCGGAGGCCGGGGGCCGAGGCCCGGGGCGGTCAGGCGTCGGCCGGGGTGGTGAGGAGGTCGGACGCTGCCCGGTGGATCTTGGTGAGCGCGCTGAGCAGGTGTTCGCGCTCGGCCGGGGTGAGGTCGGCCAGGACCTGTTCCTCCATGGCGCGGCGTTCGGCCTCGATCGGCTCCTGGAGGGCGCGGCCCGCGTCCGTGAGCCGGAGGCGGACCAGACGGTTGTCGTGGTCGTCGCGGTGGCGGGTGAGGAGTCCGGCGGTGGCCATCCGGGTGGCCATCTTGACCACGGTGGGTGTGGTGACGTTGAGCGCGGCGGCGATCTCGCCGGGGGTGCGGCCGTCGCGTTCCCACAGGGCGGCGAGCAGGTGGTTCTGTCCGAGGTGGAGGCCGTGGCGGCGCATCGCCCCGTCGGCGAGGGCCCGGAGCGCCTTCGAGGTCTTGCCGTGCAGGTCCAGGAACTCGGGCATCGCGGCCTCCGGTGGGGTGCGGGTGAGCGGCTGGCAGGGCCGCCCGGCAGATTGATTGACGGCTAATCAGTTCCTGGCTAACGTTCTCGCCGGTGTCGGATCGCTAGACGGCTAACATCTCCAGGGGGATTGATGATACTGATCACCGGTGCGACCGGAAACGTCGGGCGGGAGCTGGTCCGGGCGCTCGACGTGGCCGGTGCCGAGCTGCGCCTGCTGGTGCGCGCCCCGGACCGGGCCGCCGCGCTGCCCGCCCGCGCCGAGCGTTTCGTCGGGGACCTGGGCGAACCGTCCACGCTGGCGGCCGCGTTGACGGGCGTCGAGAAGCTGTTTCTGCTCACGCCGGGCATCGGCACCGCGCACACGGCGCACGTGGTTGCCGCCGCCGAGGCCTCGGGGGTGCGTCACCTGGTGCACCTGTCGTCCGCCAACGTGCTGGGCGACCCGATGCCCGCGATGGGGCGTTGGCACCATGAGCGGGAGGAGATCGTACGTGGCAGCGGCATCCCGGCGACGATCCTGCGGCCCGGCGGGTTCATGACCAACGCCCTGGAGTGGGTGGGGACGATCCGCACGGAGGGGTACGTCCTGGACCCGATCGGCCCGGGTCGCTTCGCGCCGATCGATCCGGCCGACATCGCCGCCGTGGCGGCCCTGGTCCTGACCGAGGACGGTCACGAAGGTGCGGAGTACGTGCTGACCGGCGGCGAGTGCCTCACGGTCGCCGAGCAGGCCCGGATCCTCGCGGGGGCGACCGGTCGCCGTATCGAGGTGCGCGCGGCGCGGACGCCCGCCGAGGCGGTCCGGGCCCGCTTTCCCGGCGGGGTGCCGCATGCGCTGGCCGACGCCATCGTCGAGGGCTTCACGTTGATGCGCGCCGACACCGTCGGCTTCCGCACCGAGACGGTGGAGCGGATGCTCGGGCGCGGACCGGGGACGTTCGCGGACTGGTGCGCGCGCAACGTGGACGCGTTCCGCTGAGGGACTCCGGCCGGCCTCGAAGTGGTGGGCGGCCGACCGGAGTTGTCCGGCGAAGGGGTCAGGACTGCCCGCTGCCGAGGTAGTGCTCCAGGTGTTGCTGGTTGACGACCAGGCGCAGGCACAGGTGCCGGAACTGGGCCAGTTCCTCGGGGGTGAAGCCGCGGAAGACGGCGGACATGGCGCGTTGGGTGGGGAGGCGGAAGGCGTCGAGCCAGTCGCGGCCGGCGGGGGTGATGGTGACGCGGACGGAGCGCCGGTCCTGGGGGTGCTGGACGCGGCGGGCCAGGGTTTCGCGTTCCAGGGTGTCGACCGGGCCGGTGACGTTGCGGGAGCTGACGCCGGCCGCGCGGGCGAGTTCGCCGATGGTGAGACCCTCCGGTTCGGCGTTGCCGAGTCGGGTGAGCAGGTCGAGGGCCCCGGCGCTGAGGCTGCGGCCGCCGGCGCCGTGGGCGCGCAGGCGGTCGATGGACTGGGAGGCGGAGCGGACGGCGGTGGCGGCTTCCAGCGCGAGGGTGTCGTCGTCGAGGGCGAACGCGCGCATCGAGCTGCGGACGCCTGGATCGTAGAGGTGGCCGTCGGGGTCCGCCCGTTCGGCGTGCCCAGGATCCACCTGGCAGCGAAGCTCCAGCTGAAGTGCAACCTGTGCTATGGCCGCACCTCCTACGGCCTGGCGCCGATGTGCGCCACCGTGTGCCCGACCGGCGCCCTGTTCTACGGCACCGCCGAGGAGTTGCAGGCCGAGCGGCTTGGCGTGGAGGTCTCCACCGAGTTCGTGTTCGGCGCCACCACGGTCTCCACCGGCGTCGCCATGGTCGTCCCGCCGGAGCGCCGGGTACCCGTCCCCGGCGGAACACTGAACCTGATCGAGGTCAACGGGCGGCCCACGCCCGGGAACGGAGCGGTGGCGTGAGCAGCCCTGCCGACCCGTCCGGGCCGGGCGGCCCCGAGGACGCCCACCGGGCCGAGCAGGACGCGCTGCGCGGGCGGATCAGCGCCGACCCGCTCACCACCCGCCGCGACTACCTGCGGATCGTCGCCACCGTCTCCGGCGGCTGGTGGTCGGCTCCGCCGTCGTCTCCGCGGGCGTGCTGCATCGCCACGGCGACGGCATCGCGCCCCCGTTGAAGGTCGCCGACCGGCTGGAGCGCGGGTAGGCGGTGAGCTTCGACTACCCCCGCAGATTCGGCCGACCTCCGGCTACGCCGACGCCCGGGTCACCGCGACCGGCCCCGGACCCGGCGCGGGCACCGACCAGCAGCCGGAACGCTTGGCGATCCTGTCCGCCCGCCTCACCCTCGCCATCACGGTCGTCATCGGCCAACTGTGGGCACTCACCGTCGCCACCAACGCCTGGACGCGCGGCGAGATCGCCACCGCCTGGTGGTGCACCGGATTCAGCGCCGCCTCGTTCCTGGTGGTCCTGCTCGCCTGGCGAATCCCGTCGGCCGGCCGCTGAGCGCGCCACCGTCGCCCGGCGAATCCCGTCGGCCGGCCGCTGAGCGCGCCACCGTCGCCCGGCGAATCCCGTCGGCCGGCCGCTGAGCGCGCCACGACCGCGGAACGCTGACATGCGGCGCCCGGAATGTGGTGATACCTCTCGAAGGACCTGTGGAAGGGAGCTCACGATGGTCGATTACCCGTTGCTCAACCTGTTCTGGACGATGCTGTTCCTGTTCCTCTGGATCCTCTGGTTCTTCCTGCTGTTCAAGGTGATCACCGACATCTTCCGCAGCCACGACATGGGCGGCTGGGGCAAGGCCGGCTGGACCGTCTTCGTCATCCTGCTGCCCTACATCGGCGTGCTGGTCTACCTGATCGTCCGCGGCAAATCCATGGGAAACCGCGACCGGGCGCTCGCCGCACAGGCGGAGAGCAACTTCCAGGACTACATCCGCAAAGCCGCCGGCACCGAGGGCCAGCAGGCCGGGCCCCGGCACGTGGACGAACTCGCCCGCCTCGCCGACCTGAAGAACAGCGGAGCCATCTCCGAGGAAGAATTCCGCGCGGCGAAAGCCAAGCTGCTCGCCTGAGCGCCTGAGATCCCGCCGGCAGGCGGGCGGGAGGAGGCCGGTCGGGGTGCCGGACACACCACTGACACCCGAGGTGTTCGACCGCGCCATCGTGGCCATCGCGCTGACCGCCGGAAACGACCACCGACTGGTGTACGTCAACGAAGCGTTCCGCGACCTGTTCGGCGACCGACCGCTCGGCGACCCGGCCCGTGAGGTGTTCACGGAGCCGGGCGCCGAAGGTTTCGTCGCCACCCTCGACGCGGTACTCGCCGACGGCACCGCCCGGCAGGTCACCACCCCGCGCACCCTCGGCTGCCCGGACAGCGCAAGCCCCCACCGGCACTTCGTCTACTCCTGCTCACCCGCCGCCACCGCGCACGGCCCCGGCATCCTCACCGCCGCCATCGACACCACCACCGAACTGCACTCCGCCCTGGAGACCGAACGCCTCTCCGCCGAACGCCTCCAGGCGCTGCGGCGCTACGAGGCACTGATGGCCGCCACCTCCCAAATGGTGTGGCTGGTGCACCCCGACGGCACCACCGGCGAACTCGTCCCCGGCTGGGAGGCCCTCACCGGCCGGCCCTTCCCCGAGACGGCCCGCGCCAGCTGGCTCGACGTCGTCCACCCCCAGGACCGCGACCAACTCGCCACCCACTGGGCCGCCGCCCGCGACCTGCCCACCGCCTTCGAACACGTCTTCCGGGTACGCGGCGCGGACGGCGGCTACCGGCACGTGAGGGCCCGCGCCGTCCCCATCGTCCGAAACGGCGAACCCGCCGAATGGATCGGCACCACCAGCGACATCGAGGACCAGTGGCGCAACCGGCTGCGCGAAAGACTGCTCGCCCGGGCCGGCGCCGTCACCGAGGCCGAACGCGCCGACGACGCCTTCGCCGCCCTCGCCGCCACCCTCGTCCCCGAACTCACCGACGTGTGCGCCGTCTACCTGCTGCGCGAACCCGACGCCGCCGGCGGCGCCGTCGTCGCCACCCGGGTCGCCTCCGTCGCCCGCCCCGGACTGCCCCCGCTGCCACCGATCAACCGGCAGACCTACACCCTCGGCGCACGCGCCCGGAAAGCGGTTTCCGACCGCACTCCCATCGTGCTCGAATTCGCCGACGGCAACATCCCCGCCGGCAACATCCCCGAGATCTCCGCCCGCTGGCTGGAACGCGCCCGCGCGACCAGCCTCACCCTGCTGCCGATCGTCGTCGACGGCGCCGTCGTCGCCCTCGCCGCCACCGCGGACTGCGAAGGCGCACCCCCGCCAGGACCCGCCGACATCGAACTCCAGCACGAAGTCCTGCAACGCGCCCAAGCACCGTTGCGCCAAGCCCTCGCCCTGCAACGCGCCCGGCACACCGCCGTCGTCCTGCAACGCGCCATGCTCACCACCCCGCCCCGCGTCGGTGGCGCCGACCTCGCCGCCCGCTACCGCCCGGGCAGCCGCAACGCCGAAGTAGGCGGCGACTGGTACGACGCGTTCACCCTCCCCGACGGCGCACTCGCCATGACCATCGGTGACGTCGCCGGCCACGACCTCGCCGCCTCCACCACCATGGGCCAACTCCGCGCCATGCTGCGCTCCATCGCCTACATCCGCCCGCACGGCCACACCCCCGCCGACACCCTGCGCGAACTCGACACCGCCGCCGAAGGACTGGGCATCAGCACCTTCGCCACCGCCGTGCACGCCCGCCTCACCCGGCACGGCGCGGACGGCGCCTGGGAGGTCGAATGGAGCAACGCCGGCCACCCCCCGCCCGTCCTGGTCCCCGTCACCGGCCCGCCCCGACTGCTCGCCGCCGAGGACGCCGACCTCCCGCTGTGCGTCGACCCGCGCCGCCCCCGGGTCACCCACCGCGACCCGGTGGGCCCCGGCGAAACACTGCTGTTCTACACCGACGGCCTCGTCGAAGTCCCCGGCGAACACCTCGGCGACGGCATCGCCCGCCTCTGCCGGTCCGCCGCCGAAGCCCGCCACCGCCCGCTCGCCGAACTCTGCGAACACCTGGCAGGCCTGGTCGCCGACGTCCGGGACGACATCGCACTGATCGCCTTCCGGCCCACCCCGCTCGCGACCTCGCAGGACCGGCCGCGATGAGCACCCCCAACGGCGGGACCGGCCAGGGCGATCCGGACAGGAGGGACGGCATGGACGGGCCGCACGACGCCGAAGCGCTGCTCGACGCCCTGTTCACCCAGGCCCCCATCGGCCTCTACCTGCTCGACCAGGACCTGCGGCTGGTACGCCACAACCCCGCCGCCGAGCGCCCCGACACACTGAGCGTCGGCCTGCACGTCGGCGACCTCGCGCCCGGCTTCGACGACACCGAACTCGAAACCCTCGCCCGCCAGGCCCTCCAGGACGGCGACTGGATCCGCGAACACCTGGTCCGCGGCCGCACCCCCGACCAACCCGGCCGCGACATCGTCGGCGCGGTCTCGTTCTTCCCGATCCGCTCCCGCACCGGCCACCGCTACCTGGTCGCCGCCATCCAGGACGTCACCGAACGCCAAGCCACCCTCGACCGCCTCGACATCCTGCACACCGCACACCGCCAACTCGGCGCCTCCCTGGACGCCATCGGCTCCGCCGAGGAACTCGCCGACGTCGCCGTGCCCCGCCTCGCCGACATCGCCACCGTCGACCTGCTCGACGAACCCCTGCGCGGCCTGCCCACCCACACCGGACCCGCCGACCCCACCGCCCCGCTGCGCCGCGCCGCCTACCGGGCCGTGCACGACCCCGGCCGGCCCGCCGGGGGGCCGGGCCCGATCCCGCGCGGCGAACTGTCCACCTTCGGGGCGCCCACGCCCTACAGCCAAGCGATGGACGACGGACGGGCCCGGCTGGTACGCGGACTGAGCGGCGAGGAGGACTGGCTGGCCGCCGACCCCGCGCGCGGACGCCGCCTGACCGGGCTCGGCGTCCACTCGATGATCGTCGCGCCGCTGATGGCCCACGACACCGTCCTGGGCCTGCTCGCCCTGTACCGCAACCGGCGGCCGGACCCCTTCGAACAGGCCGACCTGGACCTCGCCGTCGAACTCGCCTCCCGCGGCGCCCTGTCCATCGACAAGGCCCGCAGCTACGCCCGCGAACGCACCATCGCCACCACCCTGCAACGCCAACTCCTGCCCAGGGAACCGGCCGAACTCAGCGCCGTGGAGACCGCGCAGGTCTACCTGCCGGGCGCGGTCGGCCCCGGCGGCGACTGGTACGACATCATCCCGCTGTCCGCCGCCCGGGTCGGTCTGGCGATCGGCCGGATCACCGGAACCGGCATCGAGGCCGCCGCCCTGATGGGCCAACTCCGCACCGCACTGCGCACCTTGGCCGTGCAGGACCTGGCGCCGGACGAGCTGCTGGTGCGCCTGGACGAGGCCGCGCGGGTGCTGACCGAGGAGCAGCGCGACAGCCTGCCACCCGGCGCGGACCGGCTCCCGGACGGCCTCGCGTCCTGCCTGTACCTGGTGTACGACCCGATCTCCCGGACCTGCACCGCCGCGTCCGCCGGGCACCCCGCGCCGGTGCTGGTCGGCCCGGACGGCGAGCCGCTGCCGTTCGATGTCGAGCCCGCGCGGCCGCTGGGCTGGGGCGACTGCTGCTACGAGACGACCACCACCGAGCTGGACGAGGGCTGCGTACTGGCGCTGTACACCGAGGGGTTGATGTCCGGCCGGGCCCGGCACACCGACGAGGACGGCACGCCCGACGGCCCGGGCGGGCGGCGGGCGGTGCTGGAACGGGTGCTCGCGCGGCCCGGCGAGGAACAACTGAGCGACCTGTGCGACCGGGTGGTGTACGCGCTGCTGCCCGAACGGCAGCGCGAGGATGCCGTGCTGCTGCTGGCCCGCACCCGGGCGCTGCCGGACGAGCGGGTCGCGGTGTGGACGCTGCCCGACGACCCGGCGGTGGTGCGCACGGCCCGGCGGCTGGCCGAACACCAGTTGGCGGCCTGGGAGTTGGGGGAGATGGAGTTCGCCACCGACCTGATCGTCAGCGAGCTGGTGACCAACGCGATCCGCTACGGGGAGCCGCCGATCCGGCTGCGGCTCATCCACGACCGGGACCTGATCTGCGAGGTGTCGGACAGCTCGGCCAGCACCCCGCACCTGCGGCGGGCGAAGAGCACCGACGAGGGCGGCCGCGGACTGTTCATCATCGGTCACCTGGCGCAGCGTTGGGGCACCCGGTTCGGCCGGGGCGGCAAGACCGTCTGGGCGCAGCAGGAGCTGTCGCTGTCGTCCACGGGCGTGCCGTACGAGGAAGGTGAGGAACCTGACGGCTCGGGCGAGGCCTGAGCCCGGCGGGGTGGGGGAGTTGACGGCCGGGCCGGCGCCGCGGATCGGTGGTGCGGCGCCGGCCCGGCCGTGGCGTCAGGGCCGTCGGGGCCGTCGGGGCCGTCAGGGCTGTCAGGGCTGTCAGGGCCTTCAGGGACGGGACTGGGGGGCGTTCTCGGCGGTCTTCGCGGGGTCGAACTGGGCGACGGGAGCGAGGATTTCGTCCATCCGGGCGAGCAGCTCCGGCTCCAGCTTCACGCCGGCGGCCTTGACGTTCTCGGTGACCTGCTCGGGCCGGGAGGCGCCGATGATCGCCGCGGACACGTTGGGGTTCTGCAGCACCCAGGCGACGGCCAGTTGGGCGAGCGACAGGCCCGCCTGGTCGGCGAGCGGGCGCAGCTGCTGGACGCGCTCCAGGACGTCGTCGCGCAGCCAGCGGGCGACGAAGTTCGCGCCGCCCTTCTCGTCGGTGGCGCGGGAGCCCGCCGGCGGCGCCGCGCCGGGCCGGTACTTGCCGGTGAGCACGCCCTGCGCGATCGGCGACCAGACCACCTGGCCGAGGCCCAACTCCTCTGACACCGGGACGACTTCGCCCTCGATGACCCGCCACAGCGCACTGTACTGGGGCTGGTTGGAGACGAACGGCACGCGCAGTTCGCGGGCGAGCGCATGCCCGGCCCGGATCTGGTCGGCGGTCCACTCGGAGACGCCGATGTAGTGGGCCTTGCCGGAGCGGACCACGTCGGCGAACGCCTCCATGGTCTCCTCCAGCGGCGTGGACGGGTCGAAGCGGTGCGCCTGGTACACGTCGACGTAGTCGGTCTGCAGGCGGCGCAGCGAGCCGTTGATCGACTCCATGATGTGCTTGCGGCTCAGCCCGCGGTCGTTGCGGCCGGGGCCGGTGGGCCAGAACACCTTGGTGAGGATCTCCAGCCCTTCGCGGCGCTCGCCCTTGAGGGCCCGGCCCAGGACCGCCTCGGCGCGGGTCTCCGCGTACACGTCGGCGGTGTCGAAGGTGGTGATGCCCGCGTCGAGGGCGGCGCGGATGCACGCGGCCGCGGTGTCCTCCTCGACCTGCGAGCCGTGGGTGAGCCAGTTGCCGTAGGCGATTTCACTGACGATCAGGCCGCTGCGGCCCAGGTGACGGAATTCCATGATCTGTACGGTACGTCAGCCGACGCTTCCGGTGGGTACCATCGCCGTGCTGCGGGAACCGGGAGCGGGCCGGTGTCCGGCGGGCGTGTCGGTGCCGGATGTGCGGTGCCGGGGCGGGTGTGACGACCTGGACGTGGACGACAGTTGAGTCTGTGACGGTGTTGCCGGCGGGGGCGGGCGGACTGTCCCGACCGGAGAAGAGGAAGCATGACCCACCCGCAAGCGATGCCCGTCGCGCGGAGACGGCCGGCGGGCCTGGTGCCCGAGCCGGCCCGGTGGAGCCGGCAGCGGTTGCGCAGCAACAACGAGTGGCTGCTGCTGGAGCTGCTGCGTACCGGAGGCCCGTCCTCGCGGGCCCAGCTCGCCCGGGACACCGGCCTGTCGAAGCCGACGGTGTCCGCCGCGCTGGGTTCGCTGGAGACGGCCGGGCTGGTCCGTGAGGCGGGCACGCTGGCCCCCGACCGGGGCCGCACCGCCGTCCTGTACCGGGCCGACGCCGGCGCCGGGTACGTGCTCGGGATGGACGTCGGCCGGGCCCGCGTGCGGGTCGCGGTCGCCGACCTGGCGGGCCGGGTGGTGGCCCGCCGGGACGTCCCCAACCGCGGCCGTTCCGGCCCCGCCGTCGCGGACGCACTGATCGCCACCGCCCGGGACACCCTCGCCGACGCCGGGCTGGCGGAGGGCGGCTCGGCGGGCTGCCCCGGGGCCGCCCCGGCGGACGGGGTGGTGCGGGCGGTGATCGGCAGCCCCGGGGTGTGGGACGAGCGCCTGCGGGCGGTGCGGCACGCCCCGCACCTGCCCGGCTGGGCCCGGCCCGGCCTGGTCGACCGGATATCGGACGGCCTCGGCATGCAGGTGCAGGTCGTCAACGACGCCAACCTCGCCGCCCTCGGCGAGTACACCTACGGTGCGGGGGCGGGCAGTTCGGTCTTCGCCTACCTGCTGGTCGGGACGGGCGTCGGGGTCGGCCTGGTGCGTGACGGCGAACTGTGGACCGGGGCGCACGGTGCGGCCGGGGAGATCGGAATGCTCCAACTGCCCTACCTGTCCGGCGAACTGACGGGACGTCAGGAAGTGCGCCTGGAGGAGGTGGTGGCGGCGGACGCTGTGGTCGGCGAGGCATGGCGGCTCGGGCTGACCAGCGCGACCACCGCCGAGGAGGTGTGCGAGGCGGCCCGCTCCGGCGATCCGGCCGCGCGGGCGGCGATCGACCGGCAGGCGCAGCAACTCGCTTTCACGGTCGCCGTGGTGGCCGCCGTCGCCGATCCGGAACTGGTCGTCCTGGGCGGCGGCCTCGGCCGCAGCGCGGACCTGCTGCTGCCGCCACTGGAGGAGGCGCTGCACCGCACCTGCGCGCTGCGTCCCCGGGTGGTGGCGAGCACGCTCGGCGAGGACGCGGTGCTGCTGGGCGCGGTGGCGACCGCTCTGGAGTCGGCCCGGCTGGAGGTGTTCGAGCGGCGCACCGCGTCGGCGTGAGCGTGTTTCGGGTGCCCCCGGGCGGGCGGGATCAGGCCCTGCCGGGTTCGGGTCCTGCCGGGTTCGGGTCCTGCCGGGTTCGGGCACTGCCGGGTCAAGCCCTGCTGGATCAAGAAGCGGGACGGAGGTCGTCCGGTGGGGGCCTTTGGGCCCTACCGGCAGGGCCGGGCCGAGGTGCACGCTCAAGCTACAGAGTCACGTGGAACGCGACGAGGAGTGATCCGCGATGGTCGAGTCGACGAGTGGTGCGAGGGGCGGCCCGGGGGCGGCGCTGAGCGTGCAGGAACTACGGGAGCTGGTGGCGGCGGCCGGAGCCGCGCCGTCGCTGCACAACTCCCAACCCTGGCAGTTCCGGCCCGCCGACGACGGCCACGGAGTCCTGGTGTTCGCCGATCCGGAGCGGGCCGTCCCGGTGGCGGACCCCGACGGTCGCGGCATGCTGCTGTCCGTCGGCGCGGCCCTGTTCAACCTGCGGGTCGCGGCCGCCCGGCAGGGCCTGCCCGTGGAGGAACTGGAGCTGATGCCCGGCCCCGTCGAGGCGGACGCCCCGGTCGCGGTGGTGCACTTCGGCCCGCGCGGAGTCCCCGACGAGACGGCCGAGTTGGCGGAGGCGATCACGGTGCGGCACTCCAGCCGCGAGCCGTTCAACAACCGCGACGTCCCCGAGGCGGTGATCGGTGAACTGATCGCCGCCGCCGCCGCCGAGGACACCGTCCTCGACGCGCTGGAGGAAGCCGAGGCGCGCCGGGTGCTGGCGCTCACCACCGAGGCCGAAGCCCGGATCGTCGCCGACGACGCCCGCCTTGCGGAGACCGGGAGCTGGCTGCGCGAGGCGCCCTCGACGGACGGCATCCCGGTGGCCGCGCTCGGCCCGCAGGACCACGAAGCCCACGTCCCCATGCGGGACTTCACCGGACGCCCCGACCGCTCGCAGCGCTTCGAGGCGCTCCCGCAGCTGGTCACCATCTCCACCCGCGGCGACACGCCGGCCGACTGGCTGCGGGCCGGCCAGGCCATGGAACGCGTCTGGCTGGTCGCCACCGCGCACGGCGTCCGGGTCTCCGTCCTCCACCAGGCCGTCGAACTCCCCGAGACCCGCTGGCGGTTGCGCAACCCCGAAGCCGGCATCGGCACCGTCCAGGTGCTCCTGCGCATCGGCTACGGCCCCCGCGGCGCGACGACCCCGCGGCGCGACGTCGACGAACTCCTGCGCGGAACAGTCCACACGTCCTGAGCGCCCTGCGGCCCGCGGGCTGTCGGCACTCGGAGGGATGATCGGCACGAGATTCCCCGAGCGGGCGGGCCCGAGTGGATGGAGCGGCCGGATGGCGATCGGTAACGAGCAGGTGGCGGGGCGCGAGTTCCTGGGCGATCTGGCCGGGGACCCGTACTACCCCGCCCACCTGGTCGAACGCGGCCGCGAGGTGCTGCGCAGGCTGTGCGAGCGGATCGAGTCCGAACGCCCGGACGAGCTACGGGAGTTGTACGCGCTGACGCACGCCGCGACGGAGGAGTTCAACTGCCTGGGCGAGGCGCTGGAGGACGCCGGCAGCGAGATCGAGACCGTGGCCCGCGACGCGATCGGCGCGGATTTCGCATTCGTCGCGGCGGCGTACGGCTTCGCCGACGCGGACGCGGAGGAGCTGATCGCGCCGCGCGAGTGGTGAGCGGTCGGGCCGCAGCGGCGGGTCCGCGCTCGGGCTCGGAGGGGGAGCGGCCTCGTCCGGACGACGATGGGGGCGGTCGGCTCGGTCTGACGTGGCGGCGGACGGCCTGACCCCTTCCTCGCCACCGGCGCCCTGCACCACACCACTTGCCGCACCCTCACCTGGGACCACCGCCCACCAGTCCGGCCTCGGAAGCCACTCCGCCCGCGCGGTCGCACGCGACGGGGACGACCGCACCCTGCTCCCGGGGCGCGGGAAGTCGTCGGCCGGGTCGGCTCGTGATCACCGGCGCATCACCTTGTCCTCGGCGGGGACGCGGGGTTGACCGGTCGGCAGTTCGGCAAGTGCGCCGCGAGCTCACCACCCCGGGCCTACTCTTCGATGGCCACCCTTGAGTCCAGGTTAGGGCAGGCTGGCCTAACTGAGGTTAGGCTAACCTGGTGATGAACTTGTTGCTGGCCGCGAACACGGCCGAATACACCACGCCCGCAATCTGGCGGATCCTCACCAAGACCGGCTACTTCCTCGGCCTGAGCGGCGCGATCGGCAGTGTTGTCACGTACATCGCCGCCGTGCGCCCGGCGCTCAGGGCCGCGAGCACTGCACCGGGGGACGCCGCCGTGCTGCGCAGGCGGTCGGCGGGCTATCTGGCCTGGGCGGGCGTCGTTCTGCTGGTCGCCGGGTACTTTCAGCTGGCGGCGCGCGTCGCCCGGGCCGGAAAGGGTATGCCGTTCGGTGATGCCATGGGCCCCGGCCGGATCGTGGACTTTCTTGACGGGCCTGCGGCCAAGGGGGTGTGGGTCGCGCAGGGCAGGCTCTACCTCTTGCAGAACATCGTGCTCGTCGCCACTGCCGTCGCGCTGATCGCGCTGTTCGTTCCGGCGGTGCGCCGCCATCTCGACCGCCTTGCCCTCGCTGCTGTGCCCGCCGCCCTCGCGGTCACCCTGATCGCCGGTATACCGGCCACCGCACCCACCGAACTCGACCGCTGGCTCGACCCGGTGTTCTCCCAGACCCACATCGTCTCCGGCGTCGTATGGGTCGGCGGTCTGGCGTTGCTGGTCGCGCTCGCGGCCACCCGCAGCCGCCTCGGCGAAGGCGCGGGCCTGCTGTGGGCCGACATCTGGCGCCGCTTCAGCCTGGTTGCCATGGTGTGCGTCGGCGCGGTCACCATCTCCGGCCTGTGGATCAGCTGGAAGCACGTCGGCGCCGTCTCCCAGCTGTGGACCACCGGCTACGGCATCGCCCTCCTGGTCAAGATCTTCCTGGTCCTCGGGCTGGTCACGGCCGGGGCCTTCAACCAGTTCTGGCTGATGCCGCGGATCGCGCAGGCCCGCCGGGCCGACGACTCCGCCTCCCTGTTCCAGCTCACGCTGCGTCACTTCCCGAAGGTGGTCTGGGGCGAGGTCGTCCTCGGTGTCGCGGTGCTGGTGGTCCTGCCGTTCATCGCCGGGTCCGCCCGCAGCGAGGCGGGCAGCGCGAAGGCGGTCTCCGACGGCAGCATCTTCGCTGCTGGTGTCGCGCTGGTGGTCGCGCTCGCGGTCTCGCTGTACGCCACCGCGAAGGTGTCCGACGCCCTGTCCCGCCGCCCCGCGACAGGCGAGCCCGCCACGACCTGATCCCCCGGGGGGTGTGACGGGGGCCCTCGGCATGTGACGGGGGCCTTCGTCCCGGCGTGCGGGTGCTCCACGGGCCCTGCTGAATCGGCCATTTGCGGGAGGTCGCGCGTGCTGGCCCAGCCTGCTGCGGAGCGGTGGGGCGGTGCTCGGGGGCGGGGTGGCGGATGGCGCGGAAGGATCCCTGCCCATTGACCGGAGCCGAGCGCTCCGGATATCACCGCGTAGCGGAAGCCCGGCGGAGTGCGTTCCACCGGCAGCGACCGGTGGGGCCGCCGCCGGGGCTCCGAACCCGGCAAGGAGCGCACCGTCCCGTCAAGCGTGCCCCGGCCGGGGCCGCCGGGGCGGGGCGCCGGATCCATGGGGAGGGATCACGTGTCTCACACATCAGTTGCGACGCGCAGCGGTCGATGGGGAGCGCTGCTGAGTGCGCTCGCACTGGCGGCCGCGGGCCTGAGCGTCGCGGCGGCGCCGCCCGCGCACGCGGCGAGCGGTCCGCTGGGCTACGTCGCGAATTTCGCGAGCAACACCGTCTCGGTCATCGACACCGGCACCAACACGGCCGTCGCGACCATCCCGGTCGACGCCGGCCCGGTGGGGGTGGCGATCGCCCCGAACGGCCACGCCGTCTACGTCGCCAACCAGGGCAACAGCGGCGGCGCCGGTCTCGCCGCCGGCGGCAACAGCGTCTCCGTGATCGACACCGCCACGAACACCGTCACCACCACCGTCCCCGTCGGCAACGCCCCGCTCGGCATCGCGGTCACCCCGTCCGGGGGCGCGGTGTACGTGACCAACAAGTCGTCCAACACGGTCTCGGTGATCGACACGGCCACCAATGCCGTCACCGCCACCATCCCGGTCGGCGCAGGTCCGGCCGATGTGGCGATCTCCCCGTCCGGGGCGACGGCGTACGTGACCAACCTGTTCGGCGACACCGTGTCGGTGATCAGCACGGCCGGCAACACCGTCATCGCCACCGTCCCGGTCGGCTCCCAGCCGGTCGGAGTCGCGATCAACCCCGCCGGTACCGCGGCCTACGTGGCCAACCACGGCCCCAACACCGTCTCGGTGATCGACACCGCCAGCAACACCGTCACCGCAAGTGTCGGCGTCGGCTCCAGCCCGCAGGACCTGGTCGTCACGCCGTCCGGGGACGCGGTCTACGTCGCCAACACCGGCGGCAACAGCGTCAGTGTGATCAGCGCCGCCACCAACACCGTCACCGCCACCATCGGCGGGCTCGGCGGTCCGGTCGGCATCGCGGTCAACCCCGCAGGCACCGCCGTCTACGCGGCCAACGAGAACCACAACACCGTGTCGGTGATCAGCACCGCCACCAACACCGCCACTGCCGGCATCGGCGTCGGCAGTGTGCCGATCGCGCTCGCCATCACCCCGCAGGCCGCCCCCGCTCCGCCGACCGTCGGCGGTGTCAGCCCGAACACCGGCCCCGTGGCCGGTGGCAGCGCCGTGACCGTCACCGGTACCGGCTTCACCGGGGCCACCGGCGTCGCCTTCGGCGCCACGGCGGCCGCCTCGTTCACGGTGAACAGCGACACCTCCATCACCGCGACCGCCCCCGCCGCCACCGCCTCCGGCGCCGTGGACGTCACCGTCACCACCGCCGCGGGCACCAGTGCCACTGCGCCGGCCGACCAGTACGCCTACACCAAGGACGCCACCAGCCTGACCGCGCAGCCGCTGCTGTTCTCGCTCAGTGGCGGACTGAACATCACGCTGCACCCGCAGGCCACGCTCACCGACACCACCACCGGCAAGCCCGTTCCCGGGCAGACCATCACCTTCACCGTCGGCACGCACACGGTGTGCACCGCCACCACCAACGCGCAGGGCGTGGCCTCCTGCGCCGGCCTGTGCCCGCTGACGGCGATCCTGCTGAGCGGTTCCTACACCGCCACCTTCGCGGGCACCCCTGCCCTGGCCCCCGCCACCGCCACCGCCGGACTCATCCAGCTCTGATCTACCCCGTCCGGTCGTCCGATGAGACGCCCGCCGCGTCCGCTCCCGTGTGGGAGCGGACGCGTGCGTGGGCCTCGTTCCAGCTACCGACAAATTTTTTTGTCTTGACAGGTTTCCTGTTCGGCGCGATGCTGGAATCACTCCGGGGGACGCCGGGGATGCCGGGGGGATTGGGGAACGGAGGGTGAAGAGATGCTGGACATTGCCGTGATCGAAGAACCCGGCGCAGCCGAGTCCTCGCTGGACCCGATACGGTCCCGGATCCTGGCCGCCCTTGCGGAGCCCGGGTCGGCGGCCATGTTGGCCGGGCGGTTGGGGTTGCCCCGGCAGAAGGTCAACTACCACCTGAAGGAGCTGGAGCGGCACGGGCTGGTCGAATTGGCCGAGGAGCGCCGCAAGGGCAATGTCACGGAGCGGGTGTACCGCGCCACGGCTGCCTCGTACGTGATCTCGCCCAGTGCGCTGGCGGCGGTCAGTCCGGATCCGGCCCGGTCGCCCGATCAGCTTTCGGCCCGGTGGCTGTTGGCGCTGGGGGCCCGGTTGGTGCAGGAGGTCGGCGCGCTGGTGACGGGCGCGGCCCGGGCCGGGCAGCGGGTGGCGAGCTTCGGGATCGATGCCGAGGTGCGGTTCGCCTCCGCCGCCGATCGGGCGGCGTTCGCCGAGGAGCTGGCGCAGAGCGTGGCCGGCCTGGTCAGCCGCTACCACGATGAATCGGCGCCGCAGGGGCGAAGGCACCGGGTGGTCGTCGGCCTGCACCAGATCCCCGACCCGCCGTCGTCCCGTGCGGACAGCCACCGATCCGACGCACCACAGGAGAACCCGCGATGACGCACCCCTTCGAGATCGAGCGGGAGATCCTCCTGCCGGCAGACCCGGAACGGGTCTGGGAGGCGATCGCCACCGGGCCCGGCATCGAGTCGTGGTTCATGGGCCGCAACGAGGTCGAGGCGCGCGAGGGCGGCACCGCCGTCATGGACGTGGGCGGCCACCGGGAGGAGGCCGTGGTCACCGCGTACGAGCCCGGCAAACGGTTCGCCACCCGGACGGCCACCGGCGCGGACGGCCGGTTCATGGCCTTCGAGTACCTCATCGAGGGCCGCGAGGGCGGCAGCACCGTCCTGCGCGTCGTCCACAGCGGCATGCTCGGCGACGACTGGCAGGACGAGTACGACGCGCTGCGCCGCGGCTGGCCGTTCCACCTGCACACGCTCCGCGAGTATCTGGCGCACTTCCCCGGGCGCGCCGGCCGTCCCGTTTTCGCCATGGCGCAGAGCGGCGAGCGGTCCGCGCGGCAGGTCCGGGCCGCGCTCGCCCGGGGCCTGTCGTTGTCGGCCGCTGTCGCCGTCGGCGCGCCGGTGCACGCCGAGCCGGCCGGGGTGCCGCCGCTGGCCGGGGAGGTGACCTGGTCCGACGAGGAGCGCTTCGAGGTCCGCACCGGCGACGGGCTCTACACCTTCCACCACAGCCCCGGTGTGGTGCTGCTGTTCCACCACCTCTTCGGCCCGGACGGCGAGGCCGCGGCTGCCGTCGAGGCCGGGTGGCAGCGGTGGTTGGCGGGCGTCCTCGCCGAGCGGCCTTGAGTGGCCGAGCAGTAGGCAGTGAGCACCACGTACTGAAGACAGTCACACCTGCACAGAGGAGAGCACCATCATGCGCACCCTGATCAGCACGGCCTTTGTCTCGCTCGACGGCGTCGTGGAGGGCCCGGGCGGCGAGCCCGGCTACCGGAACTCGGGCTGGACGTTCAAGGACATCGAGTTCGTTCCCGAGGCGTTCGAGATCAAGTCACGGGAGCAGGAGGAGTCCACCGCGATGCTGATGGGCCGGGTCAGCTACGAGGCGTTCAGCCCGGTCTGGCCGGACATGGCGGAGTTCGCCCGCTACCGGACGCTGCCGAAGTACGTCGTCTCGAACACCCTCACCGAGGACCGACTGGTCTCGAACTGGGGCGAGATCAGCATTCTGCGCTCGCTGGACGAGGTCGCCGCGCTGAAGCAGACCGAGGGCGGTCCGATCATCGTCCACGGCAGCGCCACCCTGAACCAGGCCCTGTCCGACGCGGGGCTGATCGACCGGTACCACCTGCTGGTCTTCCCGCTGCTGCTCGGCGCCGGCAAGCGACTGTTCAGCACCACCGACAAGGACGCCCAGAAGCTGGCGCTGGTCGAGCACGAGGTGTACCGCAACGGCGTGCAGAAGCAGGTCTTCGACGTCGTCCGCTGAGTGGGTTCCCGCGAATAGGTTCTTTGCGAGTGTGTCCGCCCGCCCGCCGTTGACGAGTCCGTCAGCGGCGGGCGGTGCGCGTGCGGCGCAGTTCGAGGGCGAGCGGGACGAGGGAGAGGGCGATGATCACCGCGATGGCGGGGAGCAGGTAGCGGTCGACGCTCGGGATGGTCGAGCCGAGCGCGTAGCCGCCGAGGACCAGGCCGACGGTCCAGATGAGGCCGCCGACGGTCTGCCAGAGGGCGAAGGTGCGGGTCGGGACACCGAGGGCGCCGGCCAGCGGGTTGAGGACGGTGCGGACCACGGGGACGAAGCGGGCCAGCGTGATCGCCTTGGCGTGGCCGTAGCGGGCGAGCAGTTCCTCGGCGCGCTGGGCGCCCTCGTGCAGGCGGCGGTTGCGGGAACGTTCCAGCAGGGCGCGGCCACCCTTGCGGCCGAGCAGGTGGCCGACCTGGGCACCGGCGAGGGCGCCGACGACGGCGGCCACCAGGACCTGCGGGAGGTTCAGGTGCGGGCCGGAGTGCAGGCCGGGGGTGCAGAGCAGGCCCGCCGTGAACAGCAGGGAGTCGCCGGGCAGGAAGAACCCGACCAGCAGTCCCGTCTCGGCGAACAGGACGGCGGCGATACCGAGCGCGCCGAATGCTGCGAGCAAGGAGGATGCGTCGAGCGGGTTGACCGCCAACAGGGCGGAGTGGGCGTACACGGCGTGGCCTCCGGGCGCTCTGCGTCTACACGGGAGTAGACCGTCTACGCGACTGTAGACGAAAGTGGTGGGGGTGGCGCAAGCGCGGGTCTCCGACGGGTGTGGCGCGCGGGGCGAGGGCGGTGGGTCGGCAGCGCCACGGGCGAGGGTGCGGCGCACAGGGCGAGGGGGTGTGGCCGGCAGCGCCATGGGCGAGGGTGTCGCAGGGTCCGGTGGCCGGGTTGACGGGCGGCCGGACCCTGCGCTGCTCGGGATGCCCCCGCGAGCGGGGTCGTGGTCAGGCGGTGATGACGGTGGTGCCCGCCGCTTCGAGTGCGGTGATCTCGTCGGCGGGGGCGGCGGTGTCGGTGACGAGCGTGTGCAGGAGTCCGGCGGGGGCGACGTGGGCGAAGGCGGTGCGGCCGAGTTTGCCGCTGTCGGTGGCCGCGATCGTCCGGCGGGCGGCGGCCGTGGCGGCCTTCTTCACGGTGGCGTCGTCGAGGTCGTAGGCGGTAAGCCCGTCGGCGGCGGTGAGGCCGCAGCAGCCGAGGACGGCGGTGTCGAATCGCAGGGCGGAGATCGAGGCGAGGGCGAGCGGGCCGGTCAGGGCGCCTTCGCCGGTGCGGGGCTGCCCGCCGGGAACGAGCAGGGTGGCCGGTCCGGGGGTGTCGCCGAAGACGTGGACGGCCGGCAGGGACAGCGGCATCACGGTGACGGGGCGCTCGCGCAGCAGGCGGGCGATCTCCACGCAGGTGGTGCCGCTGTCGAGGAGCACGGTCTCGCCGTCGGCGACGAGATCGCAGACCGCGGCGGCGATGCGGCGCTTGGCATCGACGGCCTCGCGGGCGCGCAGCGCGAACGGGGGCTCCTCGCCGCGCAGCAGCAGAGTGCGCGCCCCGCCCCGAAAGCGTTCCAGGGCGCCCTGGGCGGCGAGCGCGTCGAGGTCGCGCCGGATGGTCATCTCGGACGCGCCGGTGAGCTCGGCGAGTTCGAGGACGGTGGCGCTGCCCGCGTCCCGGACGGCCTGGGCGATCAGGGTGTGGCGCTCCGCGGTGTTCATACCGAGATTGAACCGCACCCCGCAACGCACAAGCAAGTTGTTCGATTGATGGACTTTCGAACATGGGGAATGTTCATTATGGTCGGTGGCATGGAACGCTCGCTTCGGGCCGCCCGCGTGGCGACCTATGTCTACTTCGTCCTGTGCGGCACCCTGATGGGCGCCTGGGTGGTGCACATCCCCGCCGTCGAGACCCGGGTCGGCATCAGTCACGCCGCGCTCGGCGGCCTGCTGGTGCTGCTCGGCCTCGGCGCGTTCGGTGGCATGCAGGTGGCCGGCCGGCTGACCGACCGCCTCGGCGCCCGCGTCGTCGTCCCCGCCTCCGGCGCCGTGTGCGCCGCGTCGCTGGTGCTGCCCGGCCTCGCGCCGAACCCGTGGACGCTGGCCGGCGCGCTGGTGCTCTTCGGGTTCGCCAACGGCTGCCTGGACGTCAGCATGAACGCCCACGCCGTCCACGTGGAGAAGGCGTACGGGCGGCCCGTCATGTCCGGCTTCCACGCCACGTTCTCGGTCGGCGGGGTGATCGCCGCGCTGGCCGCCGCCGCGGCCGGCGCCGCAGGCCTGGGCCCGGCCGCCACCCTCGCCGTCCTCGGTGCCGCCGGTCTCGCCGTCGCCCTGCTGGCCGCGCGCAGCCTGCTGCCCGGCACCGCACCGTCCGCCGAGGACGGGCAGGCGACCGAGGCCCCGATGCCCGCCGCCAGGAGCGGCGCCCGCCGCCAGATCCGGGTGCTCGCCGTCCTGGCACTGCTGGTCATGCTGTGCGAGGGCGCGGCCAACGACTGGAGTGCCCTGCACCTCAAGGACGTCCTCAAAGCGCCCGCCGGCACCGCCGCGTTCGCCTACGGCACCTACGCCGCCGCGATGACCACCGGCCGCCTGCTCGCCGACCGGATCGTGACCCGCTACGGCTCGATGGCCGTCCTGCGCCACGGCGCGCTCACCGCCGCCGTCGGCATCACCCTCGCCGCGCTGACTCCCTGGGTGTGGGCGGCGTTCGCCGGATGGGCGCTGTTCGGCCTCGGCCTGTCCGGCTGCGTCCCCCAGCTGCTCAGCGCCGCCGGCCACGCCGAGGCCGCCGCCGGAGCCAACGTCTCCCGCGTCGCCGGAATCGGCTACCTCGGCATGCTCGCCGGCCCCGCCGTCATCGGCTGGCTCACCCACCTCACCGCCCTCAACCACACCTTCTTGTTGCTCACCGTGATGTGCGCCGCCACCGCCGCGACCGCCGGCGTCCTGCGCACCGCCGCCACCTCCGGCGCCGGGCGCAGGTCGCCGGGCCCGACGCCGGCGAGCCCCGCCCGCTGACCGCTCGCGGGGCCTGCGGCGCGGGGAACGGCGGAAGGGCGCGACCGTGGTGGTCGCGCCCTTCCGGGGTGGTGCTGGTGGGCCGTCAGCCGACCTTGACCTCGTCGGTGAGCTGGGGGAGGACGGTGAAGAGGTCGCCGACGACGCCGTAGTCGACGAGTTCGAAGATCGGGGCCTCGGGGTCCTTGTTGACCGCGACGATGGTCTTCGAGGTCTGCATGCCCGCGCGGTGCTGGATCGCGCCGGAGATGCCCGCCGCGATGTACAGCTGCGGGGAGACCTGCTTGCCGGTCTGGCCGACCTGGTTGGTGTGCGGGTACCAGCCCGCGTCGACCGCGGCACGGGAGGCGCCGACGGCCGCGCCGAGCGCGTCCGCGAGCTCCTCGACGACACCGAAGCCCTCGGCCGCGCCGACACCCCGGCCGCCGGAGACCACGATCGCGGCCTCGGTCAGCTCCGGGCGCCCGGTGGACACCCGCGGGGTACGGGAGGTCACCGTCGCCGCGTTCCCGCC
>NZ_JBVJHA010000004.1:0-417100 GCF_055587065.1 Kitasatospora sp. NPDC048662
GAGGCCCTGCTTTCATGCGCGCCGGCCGTCATACTCACCCGATCGAGACTCCCGTTCGACCAGCACCCCTCAAGATCGGAACGACAACAGCCACTAAGCCCGCCGGCGACAGTGATCACCGCTACTCGGGGCAAAGGCCCGACGCTTCTGCGTCGGGGCTGACGTTTTTACGCGGGTTGCACTCGTCGTGATCAGGTGGCCGAGTTCTCATCGGTTGGGCCAGCGCTGTAGGTGCTGATCTTGATCGGGTTGCCGTCCGGGTCGCGCAGGAGATGCTGCTGATGGGCCCCCGCGCGCCGGTGCGCGGCACAGGGCCTTCCGGAATGGGAACGCCGCAGGCGGACAGATGGCCCAGGGTCTGTTCCTGCGAGGCATCGGTGACCCGGCGGGGATGAGTGGCGCGGGGGAGGAGTCCGCGGCCGGCCTCATGGAGGTTGATCTTGCTGGTCCGAAGGTCAGCGCGTGGCGTCCTTCGCCGAAGGAGACCGGGTCATGCCCAGGGATCGTCGGTAGAATCCGACGATCCGTTCGATGTCGGTGACGGTCAGCACAATGTGGTCCAGGCCGGTGATCCGGACGCCCGGCCCCGGTTGGTGGGAAGCGTCGGTGACGAAGACCGTACAGAGCCATGCAGTCCGAACAACCTCACCGCCGGTAGACCCTGCCCCGCTACGCACGCTGTCCCATGAGCTTCCCCTCCTCTCGGACTGGGTGGTGACTCTGGGCCAAGGGCGGCTGCCGTGTCGGGTGTGGCGGCGGAGCGTGCGGGGCGGTGCGCGAGGCACGTCAGAACCAGTCGGCGAGGACACGCTCAAGACGACACACTGCATGGAAGATCACGATTCGTAGCTGGTGGGTAAGCGGACCGCGATCCGCCCGCAGGCGGCGGCCCAGAGGGCCGGTCGACGCCATCGATGCAGCAGCTGTCGGGGTCGCACGGTGGTGTTTGCTGAAGGGTCGACAGATCTCGGTCACCGGCAGTAGCTGGGGCGGGGTGGTCAGCCTGGGGACCATTTTGGGACCACGCCCGATGGGCGCCCGTGAATGCTGATGGGCGAAAACGGACACTTGTGTGCGAAGTAAACAGTGAGCCACTGTCAGCAGCCTGCGGCGCCACTCCTGCTGGAAGCCTCCAATTTACCTGCACCTCATGGTAGTTGAGCGCTGGGGGTCAAGGGGTCGCAGGTTCAAATCCTGTCGTCCCGACTTGCATCACTGCAGGTCAGAGGCCGTTTCCGCCGGATGGCAGAGACGGCCTTCGTGGTTGGTGGTCGCAGTGTGGTCGTGAACGCCCGTTCACGTCGCACTCGGAGGGCGCTACCTGTACTCGGGGGCGTCTCAGGGTGCCTGGTTCCTCCTTCGTTGGCGAGTTGAGCGCGGCTGGCAGGCCGTTCGGACGCGGTTCCGCGTCGGAGTGACGTTGATTCTTCTGTGGGCGGGCATGCTTGTGAGACCCGCGGCAGCCGTCTGTGAGCGGCTGCTTGAGTGGACGTCAGCCGTGGGCCGGCTGACCGGTGTTGTGCGCCCCCTTGGCGAAGGGCGTGGCTGTAGCGCCGTCAGGCGGCGTGGCTGAAGAGCGGATTCGGTGCCGGGCCGCTGAGGGCGAGGACGTCAACGCCGCGCGCGCGGGCTTCGACGAGGCAGAGCCTGGCTTCGATGGTGTGGACCGCGGCCATCGCCACTTCCCAGGTCAGGTGGCTGTAGATGTTCGCAGTGGTCGAGAGCGTGGAGTGCCGCAGCGTCTTGGAGATGACCGCCATGGAGACGTTGCCCTCCAGGGCGAGGGTCGCGGCAAGGTGCCGCAGGTCGTGGATGGTCACGTGGGGCAGGCCGGCCTGCTCGCGCAGCTCGTGGAAGCGCCGGCGGACCGCGGCCGGGTGAAGGGGCTTGCCGTCCGCGCCCTGGAAGACGTGGTCATTGCCGGTGGAGGTGCTCCTGGCCATGGCGCGCTGGAGGGCGGCGGCGACGCGCTCCGACAGGGGCACCCAGTTGCGGCTCTTCTTCGTCTTCGGTGCGGTCAGGACGAGTTCGTGGTTGTCGATGGCGGAGAGGGTGTGGCGGATGTACATGACGCGGTCCTCGATCCGGACGCACTGGCGTTGAAGCCCGAGCGCCTCGCCCTTGCGCAGGCCGGTTCCGATGATGACCTCGAAGAGGTCGGCGAAGGCGGGGTCGACGTCGCGGCAGTGGGCAAGGAAGGTGACGGCCTGCTCCGCGTTCCAGGGCACGCGCTCGTCGGCGCGGGGCCGGCGCATGGGCAGGGGCTGAGCCGCGTTGAAGGGGAGCCGGTGGGTGCGGACGGCGGTCCCCAGGGCGCTGGAGAGCGTGGCCAGGCAGTGGTAGACGGCTTGGCGGCCGCGGCCGGACTCGAGCTGCTCGTGTGCGTAGGCGGCGATGTGGTCGTGGGCGAGCTCCTCCAGGCGCATCTTGCCGAACACGGGGATCAACTCGCAGAGCACGTAGGTGCGGTAGCGGGCGTACGTGGTGGGCTTGAGCAGGAACTCCATCGACTTCAGCCACTTGGTGAGGTAGGCGGCCACCGTCTCGTGCGGGTCTGCGTCGAAGCCCAGCTGGCGGCCTTCGAGGAAGCGTCGCAGCGCCGTCTCGGCGGCGAAGTCGTCCTCGAAACCGCCGCGCCGCACCGTGCGCCTGCGACCGCTGAGCGAGGGGATGTCCACGGCGAAGGTCCACGTGCCGTGCCCCTCCTCGACCAGGCGCGGGCATCCGGCGCCGAGCCGGCGCCGAGCCGCGTCGCGGCACCCGCACCGACGGTAGACCCGACCCCGCCGCCGCCCCGAACTGCGCACCACTTTCTCCTGCCTCCTGCGGTCCTGACTTTTTCAATCAGCCCGCGAGGCTACAGATTTCACGTCTGGATGGCCGACTGCGACCACCATGCGATCACCAACACGGAATTTGTGGCCTGACCTGCGACTTCCGGTGAGCACCCGCACCTGGACTTGATGGCTGCGCCTCGTGCAGCGCGGCGCGGTTCCTGGCAGGTCAACGCTGGCGCCCTGTCACCCTCGGTGGCTGATGTCGCCTACGAAGGCGTGCCCTGGCCGATTCCCGTTACGCTGCGTTGTCGGCATTGGTACAGCGCCGCCAGGCGTCGGCGTTCCGCACGGGCCCGAGCCCATCTGGAGCCACGCCTCGATCTGGTCGAGCCATCGAACAAGCAGTAGTTGGCGGCTATGACGCCACCATCACCAATGTGGGAATGAAGAGGAGTGGGCGAGGCAGACTCCGACGGTTAACGATCCGATATTGATATTGCCCAGTCTGAAATGGGTCGCCCGTTGCAGCGCCACGCGAGGTTGTCTACCTTCACTTCTTGCGCCAGCAATCGCGCATCGGCGATCGCCGCCCAGCACTGCACAGTTGTGCTTGTGATCGAGCAGCCTGTGCGACAGCGAACGCTTCCGCGGCTCGGGCCTTCGCCCTGATGGGGGGGACATGCTGATACTGGATCTGCTTGATCCGGAGGAAGCGAAAACACCGCCGATAGCGATGGAGGACTACTCGGACGAGTTCAGGGCCGATACCGTACGAGTCCACGCTCGGAGCGACGTACAAGGACATTGCCGCTGACCTGGGCATCAACAGGGCGACGCTGCGTGAGTGGGTGCTGCGGGACCGCGAACGCCGCGGTGTCGTCCCCACCGTCCCCAGGTCGGGCGGGAAGGCGGCCCTGGCAGGACAGTCGGCCGTGGCCGCCGATCCGGCCGAGCGGACCCGGCAGTTGGAGGCCCGTGTGGCCGAGCTCGAGGCCAACGAGCGGAAGCTGGCCACCGAGCGGGACATCCTGCGCAGGGCGGCCAAGTATTTCGCCGGCGAGACGAACTGGTGAGCCGCTTCCAGTTCGTCCACGACCACAGAGACGCCTATGAGGTGAAGCGGCTGTGCCAGGTCCTGGACGTCAACCGCTCCAGCTACTACAAGTGGCTCAGCGGTGCTGATGCCAGCGCCGTCCGCAGGTACCAGGACGAGGTCCTGGCCGAACGGATCCGCCGGATCCACGCCGATTCCGGCGGCGCCTACGGCTCGCCCAGGGTGACCGCGGAACTGCGCGGGACCGGAACTCGGATCAACCACTACGAAGCCCTACCCGCCCGCTCGGAAGCCGCGATCCATGTCGCGATGATCGGCCTCATGATCCGCCGCCTCACCAGGGAAACCACCCCGACCGGGTGAGGAACCTGAACCCCGTCATCACGGCGAAACGCCCAGTCAGAACACAGGTCTCGTGGATACGGTGTCCTCCATCGTCAGCACTGCGTAGTTGTCGATCCCCTCGTCAGCCGTGGGCCGTCTCGGCCTCGTCGTCCGGCGTCGTGGATAGTCCGGCCGCGTCGGCGAGGTCTGGATCCTCCCCGATCTGGTCTCCGGCGGGTGTGTGCGACTCCTCGTTCAAAGTCTGGTCGCCGTCGGCGAGTGTCGGGAGGACGTATGCCTGGGCCTGCCCCGCGAGGTGGAGGGGGAGGGGGAGAGACAGGGCGGCGGCGTAATCCGGGGCCTGGCGGAGCTGGTGCATGGCGAGGGCCAGCGCCTCGGGGTCGTCGGACTTTTCCAGTACTGGGGCTGCGGAGTCGTCGTCCTCGTGGCAGCCCAGTACCGCGATCTCCACCAGGGTCGGGTTCCAGGCGCTGGTGCCCGCCTGTGAGGTGAGGTTGCCTGCCGCGTTGACCCGGGTGGCGAGGCGGTCGAGTGCGGGGGAGATCGCATGGGTTCTGGGGCGTTCGGTGGTGCTGTAGAAGACCCGCTCGCGCGACGAAGCCCCGTCCCCGTACCGCTGCTGGGGATTCTGTGTCCAGAAGCCGGCCGGCTGCCCGTGGGGCTTGCCCGGGTCGGCCAGGCCCCACCACTGGGCGCTCTCGCGACCGCCGCACCCGCGCACGCGCACGAGGCGGAGTTCGTCGTCCAGTCGGCCTGCAGGGGCGTGGCCGGGCTTGATCAGGTCGCGTTCGATCTGGCCGTCCTGGAGCCATGGCCAGTGGAGTCGGCTGTTCTGAGCATGGGTGATCAGTGCGGTGGGCTGCCCTCGGAGGGAGTGCAGCACACGTTGGAGGAAGGCCGCGGTCTCCCTGCGCTGTTGGGCGAGGTTACTGCGCCACTGCTTGCCGGTGACCCGAGGGGCATCGGGGCGTGCGTCATCGTCTGAAGTCTCGGGTTCCGTGAACGCTTCGGGGCCGATCTCCGCCTGTTTCACCAGACCGAGGAGGAACTGAGGGTAGGGCACCCATTCCCCCGCGGTGTCATCCCAGCCGCGTACGGCTGCAAGGCCTTCCCCGGCCGGGAGCGGGGTGACGAGGACGGCCACAGGCAGGTGCTTGGGCAACCGGGTCGGGCCGTCCTTGCGACGTTTCACCATCCACACCGCCGCGTATTGCAGCGAGTCCGGAAGATCGTCACCGAGGGTGTGCTGGGGCAGGACGCGGACACCGAGCTGGCGCAGTCCGTCGAGCCACGAGCTGTACGTGCGGTGGTCGAGGCTTTCCGCATTATCGATCTGCCGATCGGTGGACGGGGTGACTACGAACTGAGTCAGCAGGCCTGCGTCGGCGCACCCGAGGCGGATGGCGAACTTGGGGTCCGTCGACGCCGGGCGAAATGTACTGCGGTGTGCGACTTCCACGAGGGCGAGTCCGGGGCGGGAGGGGTCCGCGCCGTCCGCGCGGAGCCAGGCGCGTAGGGCGCGGCGCCGTTCGGCGACGGCCGCCGCGAGCGCCGCGCCTTTGCCCTTGACCGCCAGGTCGGGCACGAGCCGGTCGCCCAGTCCGTCGGCGAGGGGCAGGCAGCGCAGCCGGAGTGTGACCTCCGCCGTCCGCCACTCCAGGACCACCGGTGCTCCGGGCGTGGCCTCGTCGAAGTCCCGGTCCGTGACGTGGGCGGCACTGGCGCCGCCGTCGCCGTCGAGCCCCAGGGCCTTGGCGAACTGTTCCACTGCCTCGCCGCGTACCTCGGGCGACTGCCACAGCAGCCGGGCCTCCACCACGGGCGGGCCGGCCTGTTCCGGGCCGTGGGAGGCGATCCGGGCCTGTGCCGCGAGTGTCACGCGCCGTGCCTGGGTCTCGCGCAGCAGCTCGGTCTTCTTGGCCTCGTCGGTCCTGGGCTTGGGCCGCCGGTTCTCCGGCGCGCCGATGCCCTTGCCGCGTCCGCGCGTGAGGTCGGGTACCCGGGCCAGTGTTTCAGGAAGGGCCTGCTCGGCCCATTCGGTGAGCTGGGCCCGCTGGTTGGGCATGAAGCCGGTGCCGATCTCGTGCTTGCCCATTCTGGTGCTGTGGACCACGGCGGCGCGGACGCCGCGGCCCTCGCCGATCCAGGAGACCGGTTCGGTGAGGAGCTGTTCGGGGTCGGGGAAGTTGCCGGCGAGGCTGAGTCCGCGCAGGATGCCGGCGGTGTCGTTCTCCGACCAGACGAAGGTGTCGGCGGCCCGGTCGCGGCGCAGGCGTGCCAGTGCGTAGCGTTCGGTGGCCGGTGCGCCGGGCAGCCAGGGGATGGTGGGCCGCAGGTAGACGGTAGTGGCCTCTCGGTAGGGCAGGTTGAGGCGTTTGGTGGTGGTCCGAGGGTGGGTCGCCCAGCGGCGTACACCCCAGTGCAGGTGGAGACGCGGCCTGGGGTCGAACGGTGTGGTGTGCAGGGAGATGTTCAGGAGGACGGAGAACCACCATTCCTTGCGTTTGACGGTCCGGCACAGGGGCTGCGACATGAGTTCCGCGCCTTGGTCGCGAGGTCCGCGGGGCAGTGCCCGGAACCGCAGCTCCCCGCCCTCGAACGGGAAGGGGTCGAGGGTCAGGATGCGGCGTGCCAGGGCGTCGGTGGCGAGTTGGAACTGGCGCGGTTCCGGGGCGGCAGTGCCGCCCCGGGTGGTCGGGGTGGTGAGGAGGTCGACGCCTTTGACGGGCTGCCACTTAGGCAGGTTCTGCTTCAGCTCGGTGCTGCTCGCGAGCAACAGCGAGCGGAACCTGGGATCCTGTGCAGAGTCCTTGGGGCCGAGGGTACGCAGCCAGGCGTCGAGGAGTTGCTGCATGGAACGGCCCGGGAGGGGGTCGGGCGCCGAGGCCGGTACATACATCCAGAAGTCCTCGGGGGCCTGCGGCCCCGGTTCCACGGGGGTCCGCGGCCGGGGGCGGACGATCACGTCGGGGGCGAGGGTCTGGAGCACACCGTCGAGTCGGCGGGTGGGCAGCGTCGGCTGCCGCTTCTCCTCGTCCCGCCCGTGGTTGTGCAGTTCGAGGAGTCCGGCGTGCCAGTGTTCGGGGAAAGGGAGTGCGTGGAAGTCCTCGGTCCAGGGGGTGCCCTCCTCGGCCAGGTGGTACGCGGATCGGCGGATGTTCTTGTACATGTGGGTTCTCCCTGCGATGTCCGTACGTGGCGGGTGCGGTTGCCCGCTAACAGTGCTGCCCAGGGCGGTGGTTGGCGTGCTTCAGTCGACCGATCGCGGGCTGGGTGACGTCCCCATGGCGCACAGTGCTTCGTACAGCGGGCGGTAGAGCAGCTTGACGAGTGCGGCGTCGGCGGGATCGGTGCGCGCGCCGTACCCGACGGTGCCAGTGTCCGTGTCGGTGTGCGCGAAGTACGGCGCCAGAACGTCCCGTAGCCTGACCAGCAGCCCGGGGTCGCCTGCGCGGCGTGGACGCCGGTTCTGGCCGGTGAAGGGCGCCTGTGCCTCGGCGAGTCGCGGTGCGAAGGCCGCGTCGACGAACACGACGCGGGCGGGTACGCCACCGCGGACGAGGCGCCCGATGACCTGCCAGATGGTGACGAGCTGGTCCCAGACGAAGGACTTCTTCTCGTCATCAGAGAGCGAGGAGTAGATGTAGGGCCGTGACAGTACGTGCCGCCACACGCCGCGTGCGGTGGTCCTGAAGGCACTACCTGCCGCGTTCAGGTCCCCGGCCTGGGTGACCATGTCGCTGAACGTCCCTTCGTCCGGCAGCTTCAGCTGACCGCGCACGAACCGCGTCGCCCAGTCGTTGATGGCGAAGACCGCCAGGGAGAGGTCGTCAGGGCGGGGGTGCGGGCGGACCAGGAAAAACACCGTTCCGAACGCCGCCACCTTTTCCTCGCCGGGCCGTTGGGGGACGGTGAGGATGTTGTGTCCTCGTTCCACGGCCAGGAGGGGTGCCACGAGCAGTTCGGCGTCCGGGTCGTCGGCGAAGGACGCGAGGTCCCCACGCCGGACCGCTCCCGCACCTGATCCCGTGCCCGGCGCCTGGCGCCCCGTCGGTGCCGCCCCGTCGACGGCGGCCTCCAGTTCGGCGTCGTCGGCGACCAGAACGCGTACCCGGCCACGCCAGCGCGGGATCTCGTTCAGGGCTGTGGCGGCCACCTTGGCTTCCGTGTAGCTGCCCACCAGAAGCAGAGCACGCTTGCGGCGCTGGTCGGAGATTCGGGCGAGTTCGCTCTGGAGAGGGGAGGAGTTGCCGTCGCTCCGGGATCGGGCGAGCCGGTCGATCATCAGGCGCAGGACGTCCTCGCGCTGGTCGGGGTCCTGGCCGGAGAGCCGGATCGGCTGTCCTGCGGCGTCGTAGAGGAACTCGGTGCGGAACACGGTCTCCCGGATGGCGGCGAGAGCCTTGCGCTGCGGTTTCAGTACGGCACGGACGGGGGCGAGGACATGGGCCCGGGTAGAGGTGCCGGCCCAACTGGTGCCCGACATCAGCAGCACGTGTGGGCCTGCCTTGCCGAGGCCTGGGTCGGCGCCGAGCTGGGGAAGACCCAGGAGCAGTTCCCGGCCCACGCCCGCGCACCGGAAGAAGCGCAGGGTGCCGGTGCGGTGCCCGTCCTTGTCGCGGGCGGCGGCCCGTTCGTCCACCAGGTACTGGAAGCCCAGGACGTTGCCCATGGGCGCTTCGGGCAGCAGTGGCGCGTAGTCGAGGGGCGGGCGGCGGGTCAGTTCGTGGGCCGCGGAGTCCAGCCGTAGCGCTGCCTCCACCTGGGGCCACAAGAACGTCACCCGGTCCAGGCGTTGATGCAGGGCGGCGAGGACGAGAGTGAACTCCAGGCGCCGTGCGTTGAGTTCCCGCCACTCCGCAGTGAGCGGTACGTCCTCGGGGGCAGGCTTCTTGCCTCGCTCGGCGGCGGGCACGGGGCGCTGTTCCGGGCTCGGCGCTCCGACGAGGAAGGAGTCGAGGAGCGCGCGTACACGGCGCCGTGTCTGTTTCTCGTCGAGGGTGTGCAGGACGTCGTGGGCGAGGGCGGTGAGCTCGTCGGCAGGGGTTCCATAGGGGCCGCGTCCGCCGAGCGGATCGTCGCGGAACGTGTCGAAGAACCCGGTGATCTCCGTGCGTCGCTGCGCCCAGGGAGCGTCGGGGACCGGGGAGCCGCCATCGGCCCCGAGCCCTTCCTCATCCTCGTAGAGTGCGCTCTCGTCCTCGATGTCCCCTTCGCTCGTGCTGTCCGGTCGCCCGGCGGCCTGGCCTCGCGTCAGCGGGTACCAGGCGTGCAGCAGCTTCTCCTGGAGCGTCCACGCGCTGAAGTAGTCGATCTGCGCCCAGTCCCGCATCGCTCCGTCGTCGATGAGCATGGCGTACAGCCGGTCCGCGGCGGAACCAACGACGTCCAGGGCGGCGGACCACCGTTCCACGTCCTGGTTGGAGAGCTGCAGCCGTCCCTGCCGGGCGAGTTCGGCGATTTCGTGGGTCTGTAGCTGGTCGAGCCAAGAGTCGGAGACACCGGTGGTGACGAGGGTGGCCGACGGGGCGAACATCTGGTCGAGCTGCATCTGTACGCGGTCGGCCTCGTCGACGACGATGATGTCGCTGCGCAGGCAGGCCAGCTCCAGATAGCGCAGGCGCTCGGCGTTGAGCTGACGCGGAACCGCGGTCTGGACGAGACTGGCCGGATTGGCCACCCAGATCAGCGCGTCCACGAGGTCACGCGCGGCTGAGTGTCGGGGGCAGACGCTCCACAGCGGGCAGGCGTGCGGGATGCCCAGGTCCTCTTCGTCGGCCTCGGTGTTGTCCGTGGCGCCCTCCCTGTCGACGGCGCCTCGGGCTCGTTCGAGCTCGCGTACCGCCCGCTCGGCCGCGGGCTCCTCGGCGGTCTCCTGGCGCCGAGCGGGGTGAAGGGCACCGCACGGCGCGTCGGTGTAGCGCAGCGGCTCGGACGTGTCGAGTGCGCGAAGGGCGTCCAGCGGGCAGGCGGTGCTGAGGTGGGCGAAGACGGGTTCGGTGTGAGCCAGCAGGGAGTGTTCTCCCCGTGCGGCGAGTCGGCGGTGCAGCCGCTGGGTGTGCTGGGGCCGCGTCGTGCCCCCCTGCACCAGGGCGGCGCTCAGGCCGAGCGTGCGGAACAGCTCGGTCAGTGTCAGCTGTTCGGCCACATCGCCGACGACGAGAGTGATGCGCAGGCCGTTGTGGTACGCCCAGACGGCGAGCAGGGTCATCAAGGTCGACTTGCCGGCGCCGACCATACCGACGAGGTGGGTGAGCCGATCGAGCGGTAGCGCGGACGCGGCTTCGAAGGCTGTCCCGTCCGGGGTACGGGTGTCGAGGTCGAGCTGGGCGAGACGCTGCTCCCAGTTCCCCGCCTTGAGCCCCCGCCGCTGCTCCTCCGCATCCATCCACCGTGCGAGGTCAGCCAGTTCGTCGAGTGGCACGTCGAGGGGGCCGGCGGTGGCCGGGCGTTCGGCGGTGAGGGGGTGGCCGGGGAAGGGGTCCCGCACGAGATCGGCGGGGACCGTGACGGAAGTGCGCCGGTGGCGGCGGTCCATGAAGCGGTGTTCACCCGCTTCCGCAGGGGGAAGCACCTTCGTGGCGAAGCCGGGGAGGTTCGCGAGCGCGTCGTCGTAGGTGGTGAAGCGGTCGGCCGCCACCTTGAGAGGGACCCGATGGGCGGGCTCCCCGGCCGCCGGGACGCGGTACGCACGCAGCCGTTCGGGCAGTTCCAGGTAGGCCTCCAGGCTCTGCTGCCACATCCGGCCGCGGCGCATCGGCCAGAGCAAGTGTCGGGCCGCGGCCAGCGCGACCTGTTCGGTGGTGTCAGCGGGGAGCTTCGAGGCCCGCGCGAAGGCGAGACCGTAGCCGCCGAGGAGCGTCCACGCCCCGTCGGCAGCGTGACCGGGCGCCACGGTCTCCATCAGCCGCAGAGCGAGCTCGACCTGGCAGAGCAGAGCGGGCCGGGTCCCGGCGTGTTCTTCGGGCCAAGGCCTCAGTGCGGCGACGACCGGCTGGTACCAGCTGCTGCGGTCACGCATGGTCTGCTCCCTTCTTCCCGGCGCCGTCGGTCGCCGCCGTCTGACTTTCGGACCGGGACGACGCCGTGCGGGCCCCGTCGTGCTCCCTTGTCGGAGGCACGGTGTGCAGGGGCGCGATGGACGCGTCCGGCCCGCGTTCGCCGGACAGCCGCAGCCGCGCGGCCCGTTTCAGCTGGTCGTCCGTCAGCAGCCGCAGACCGCAAGCCCCCGGGCCCCGCTCCCTGGCATACATGGCCAGGTAGTCGCGGCGGGCACGCACCCGGAATGCGGGCACCACCCAACAGGCTTCGTCGTACGGGGGCTCGGGGCGGACGGCCGTAGCGGCGCGTCCGAGGAAAGCGGGGTGTGCCCAGTCCTTGACGTCGACGGCCCACACGTGACCGTCGGGGAAGGTGATGCGAAGGTCGTACGCGTCGAAGCCGGGCCACATCTCGACGGTGAGGCCCAAGGCGCGTAGCTCGTCCTCCAGGGAGACCTCGGCGCGTCCCGGCCCGGTGACGAACTGCCTCAGAGGTTTCCGCAGTTGACGCAGCTCGCCCACCTCCGACGCGACGAGTTCCCGGCCGTGCGGCGGGGGACCTTGGTGCCGACACTGGTCGCGCTCGCACCACCACTCGGTGTCGGACACCGGATGGAGCAGGGTCAGGCAGCGGTGACAGCACAGGTACGCGCCGTCCCGGCGGAACCCGAGGGGGACGGGGGCGTAGATCTCCTCGATGAGGAAGCGCACGGGATCGAGGAAGAGGTCAGTGCTCACCTCGGCCCAGTCGGCTTCGGTGAGGACGGGCCGATTCACCAGGAGGCGACGGAAGGCCGTGTACGACTCGGGTGACGACACGGCCCGGCAGGCGCGCAGGGCCTCATGGATCACCAGGCGGTCGTACTGCCGTCCGGTGCTGTCCCCATATCCCCGCACGGCGAGCTCGTGGCAGAGCTGCGTGGGCTCTCCGGAATCCTCGTCGATCATTCGGTCTGCGGTGTCGAACAGGTCCGCAGGCAGCCGGTCGAGGGGCCAACTGCCCAAGGGACGGGCGCGGGCCCAGCGCATCATCTCGGGCACACCGGCCGGGGGCTTGGCACCGCTGCGCAGGCACTGAAGCACTAGGGCATCCAGGGCCCGCTGCGCGCCGGCCGGGTAGGGCAGAGCGAAGGAGTCAAGACGGTCGACGGCCGCCAGGTGCAGAACGGCGGTGGCCACGTCCCGCAGGAGGACGACATCGGGGTTGGACAGCCAGTCCGGTACGAGTTGTTGGTCAGGCATGGGGCGGGGTGTCCCCTCGCGGCGAGGTCTGCGTGTCGGGGCTCGACGGGCGCGGATGGTCAATGACGTAGGCGGTGCCGGGCCGACACCACGTCCGGGCCTGACAACCGTGGCAGTGGCGTCCGGTCCTCGGTTCGTAGGTGGTGTCGTCCAGGAGTGGCTGGGCGAGTTCGGCGATGACGGCCCGGGCTTCGTCGACGATCTCGGCGCGGCCGGGGTCGATGGGTTCGAGTCGACTCTCCCCACGGACCTCACGCAGATGCTCCAGTTCGACCCAGGTGCGGCGCGGGTCGTCGCCGAGCGCGCCCGCGTGGAACAGCAGGACACCGAGGGCGAGTTGGGGATAGGTGCGGAGCAGGGAATCGCGTTCCCACAGCGGTCGGGCCGACGTCTTGGTCTCGCGCCAGATCCATCGGCCGCGGTGGGTGTACACCAGGTCGGGTACAGCGAGGACGACGATGTCGAGTTCTGGCACGTAGGCCGTGACCCGATGCTGTACGAGCACCTGCTCGTCGGCGTCAAGTCCGTTGAGGGGGCACAGCAGTCGATGTTCCGCGAGCATCCCGGCAGCCTCGCGTGCGGAGGTGTCGTCGAGCCCGGCCCTGGCCCGTACCGCCATCGGCTCGGGGATCTCGCGGTCCCGGCAGCCGCGCACCGGGCGTTCGGCGTGCTCTGCGTCGAGCCAGGCGTCGACGGCTCTGCCGCGCCGTGCCCCCCGGTCCTCGGCCGAGAGGTCGTTGAGGTGCAGTCGTCGCACCAGGTGATACTGGGCGGGGCACTCGGCGTGCAGTCGCAGGTCCCAGACGGAGACGGAGCGGCGTTCGCGTGCGAGAGCCGGAGGGCGCCCGCCCCACAGCCGTGGGGTGCGCTTCAGATCCGCGCAGCCGGCGATGGCCTTGCAGTTGACACAGCTCTCCCCGGGCCGCACGCCGGGTTCGGTGGCAGCCGTGACGAAGGCAGGCGCAGCGTCGGTCCTGAACCGCTGTCTCGCCGCGTCGGGGCCTTCGGAGAGCAGCTCCTCCACGGACCCGTCGGCGCACCCGATGTCGAAGACACGGACCAATTCGGGCGGGCAGGTGCTTTCGGTCGCGGTGGGCGGGGGCTGGGCGCGTTGTTTGCGGCGAGGTGTGGGCGCGCCGAAGGCCATCACCTGCGCCACGGCCCCGAGTTCCGCGTCGGGGCGGCCGGTCTTGGCCCGGCCCATGGAAGGCAGCCACAGGTCGCGCACCCTTCCGTCGGAGGAGGCGTACATGCGGCCCCAGAGGGTGTGCTCGTACTGCCGGGCGCCACGGACGTCGGGAGTGTCCGTGCGGGGGGTGCGCCACGTCCATGCCTGCTTCACCGGCTTGGTCTCAGGCAGCCCGGCCTCGACGGCGGCTGCCTGTTCGCGGGTACGGGCGGCTACGTAGCGCTCCAGGGCGTGGGCGGTCCAGGCCAGGTGGGCGGGGTGGACCGGGGCGCCCCATCCCCGGAAGGGACCGCCGGTGCCCCGGAGTTCCTCGCGTACCCGCTCCACGGGCCATCCGTCGTGTTCCACCAGGTCGAGGGCGGTGAAGAGCGGGCCGAACCCGAACTCCTCGCGGGGTGGCCGCCGGAACGGCACGGTCGGGTCGGCGACGAGCAGGGGCCGCATGGCGGTGCGTCGGTGGGTGGGACAGGCCGCGTCGTCGGGCCGGGCCATCCGGGGGCTCGCCCTGATCAACCAGTCGTGGCCGGCGACGCCGGGTGGATTTCGCATGGTGACCTCCGTGGCAGGCGGTATGGGCAGGAGGGTGCCCAGGGCAACGGGAGTCCGAGGACGTCCGGGCACCACTTGAGCATGGCATAGATTTGTGAACTGAGTCCATGGACGTCCCGCGTCCAGAATCTTTCACGCTACGCTGGTGGGTCTGATGCGCAGTGGTGCGAAGGGGCACAGTGGTGGACGCGGATACGTACAAGCCCGGCGTGGGTGATCTGGTCGACGGGCGCTACGAGTTGAAGAACTCTCTGGGCAAGGGCGGGATGGCCCAGGTCTGGCGGGCCCGAGAGGTGTCCGGGGGGCGGGAGGTGGCGGTGAAGTTCCTGCGCCACGACTCCGAGGCCCTGTACTGCCTCGACCCGTACGAGCGAGATGCCGAACTCGCCGTCAGGAACGCCCGGTTCCGGCGCGAGGCCAACCTCCTGGGCACGCTCGACCACCGGGGAATCACCGAACTGTACGGGAGCGGATCGCACCAGGGTGTCCCCTACATCGCCATGCGCCTGGTGACCGGAGTGAGTCTGCGGACCTTCCTTGACGAGCACAGCCCCCTGCCCCTGGCCACGGCGGTCGCCGTCGCCGTCCAGGTGGCAGGGGCATTGGCCTGCGCACATACTCTCCCGGTCGTACACCGGGACCTCAAGCCCGCGAACCTCATGATCGATGAAGAGGGGTGGGTCGTCCTCATCGACTTCGGCATCGCCAGGCCGCTGCACGCCGACGTCACCCGTTACACGGCGCACGGTTCGACGCTTGGCACCCGCGGTTATCTGGCGCCGGAGCAGCTCCTGGAGCGCGAGCCCACCACGCGCACGGATGTTTACTGCTTCGGCTGCATCTTCTACGAGCTCCTCACCGGGCGGCCCCCATTCCCGCTCGGCGCGGAGTCCGGCCTGACCGACAAGCACCTCAACGAGGTGCCGCTGCCACCGAGCACGTACGCCGCGGGCATCCCGGAGCCGATCGACGATCTGGTGCTGCGCATGCTCGCCAAGAAGCCCGAGCAGCGCCCGGCCGTTGACGAGGTCCTGGAAGTCCTCGACCCGTTCGCCCCGGGGGTTGGCGATCCCGAGCCCCGGCCCCGCACCCACCCCGACCCCACAGCCCCCATGCGTCGGCCGCGGGACCGGGCTGCTCGTCTGCGCCCGGTCGCTCTCACGCTGCCTGTCGCGTCCGCACCAGCAGATGAGTGGCTGGACGCCCGCGTCGTGGAACAGCTCTGCGCGCAGGCCGAAGCGGAGATCGCGACCGGTGAGCCGGGCGACGCGATCGACCGGCTGCACGGTCTGACAGAACGGGTCCGCGAGGAGTGGGGTGAGAAGCGCCCTCTGGTGCGTCGCGTGTGGCAGGGGGCTGCGGACGGATTCCGCCTCTCCGGCAATTTCGGCGCTGCGGCCCGCCTCTATCAGGCCGTCGACGACGGTCTCATTCATGGGGGCGGGCCGGCCGAGCAGGCCGATCGCGCGCTGATTCGGCTGCGCATGGCTGAATGTCGACTCGCCTTCGGGGAACTGGAGGCGGTCATCGCGGCGGTCGACACGGCGGGCCGCACGGCCGCTGGCCTGCCAGCAGAACTCGCGGCTCAGGTCGAGGCCCTACGCCGCGCGGTCGACGCCCAGCTCACGGCCCGCCTGGCCGAGCCCAGGCGCAGGGAGGCGTGACGCTGACTGGTGTTGGCGAGCCGATGTGCTACGCCCGGTTGGCCAGCCGCCCCGCCGCCAGCTCGTCGCCGAGATCGCGGACGAGGCTCGTGCCGAGGTCGGCTGCGCGACGCAAGAGCCGTTCGAAGGCGGTGAGTTCGCGGAACGCCTCTCCGTAGCGCCGCTGTTCTCCGAGAGGGATCTGGCGGATCTGGAGACGGCGGACGTCGATGCGGGAGGAGCTCGTGGTGTGGGTGCCGGCCTGCCGGGCATTGGCGGGAGCCCGCAGTGAACCGGCTAGGAACCAGGCGTCGAGCTGTTCGGGCTGTACTCGCACGGCATGCAGTTGGGGACCGAGGGCGGTCGGCGGCCCCTCGTTGACCCAGGCGGAGAAGGCACGGGCGACGCCCACCACCACGATGTCCCCGGGTTCGGCGATGACGGCCTCTCCGGCCGCCGCGGTGCCGTGGGCGAGCCAACTGCGGGGTTCGCCGTCTACCAGAAGATCGGGGACGGTGAGGAGGGGGATGTCGTCGTCGGACGGCGGGCCGGCGTGGATCGATTCCTCCGGCGGCTGCTGGCCGCCGCGCAGGGTGAGCGCCCCGGCTCGGGCGAGCTCGGCGACTGTGGTTGCGGTCGGTGTGTCCGCCTCGGCCGTGGCGAGGTCGAGCGCCGCGAGCAGCCTGGCCAACTTGTTCACGTGCGCGGTGAGCCCGGTGAATTCCCGCCAGGATTCGGCCAGTCGGGGTGCCGTGTCCACCGGCGACGGGGCGATGTGGCGTCCAGGGGTGAGGTCGACCTCGTCGTTGAGGAGTTCGATGACGGGCACCTGTCGCACGTAGGCAGGGGCCTGCGGGGAGTCGGCCTCTTCGACGGCCTCGCGCACGAAAGCGCTGATCGCTGCCCAGTCGGGGGTCCACTTCTCCTCCGGGTCCCGAGGGAAGCGCGAGGCGGCGTCGGCGACCAGCAGCCGATCGCCCACCGGTGTACCTTCCCCGTGGGCGGGCATCCGCAGCACCCACAGGTGCAGGGAGACACTGTGCGGGGCGGCGCAGCCCGGCGGCAACGCGACGACGGCTCGCAGTTGCCCGGTGCGCAGCAGCGAGCCGCGGATGCGGCGGCCGGCCTTTCTGGCCGCGACGGCGGGCGGCAGCAGCAGTACCGCGGTGCCGCCCGGCCGCAGCTGTGCCAGGCAGTGCTGGACCCAGGCGAGTTCGGGCTCGGTGCGCGGGGGAAGGCCGTGGCTCCAGCGGGCATCGGTGGCCAACTCCTCGTATCCCCAGTCCCGTTCGTTGAAGGGCGGGTTGCACAGGACGATGTCGGCGGAGGTGCCGGAGAACGGGTCGTCGCGTAGGGAGTCCGCAGCCCGTACGGAGACCTGCGCCCTCTCCTTCTGCCCGTGGCCCTCGCTCTCGGCGAGGGCCACGCGGGAGTCCGCAAGCGAGGCGAGGACGGCGTCCCGGTCACTGCCGAGTAGCGTGAGTGCCCCGGCGCCGGACGCCCTCACGGCGTCGGCCGCGGCCAGGAGGAGATGCCCGGGGCCGCACGCAGGGTCCATGACCGTTGTGCCGCCGGAGCTGCCCGGGCTGTTGTCCGCCACGTCGCTGGCAGCCCTGAGGGCGAGTTGTGCCATGAGGGATGCCAGCGGTTCCGGGGTCGTGGCGATCTGGCGCACATGGACGTCGAGCCAACGGCGCAGCAGAAACGCGAACGTTTCCGTGGCCCCTTCACACTGTCCGAGATCCACGGCCCGTTCGATCAGCGCCCGTGTGTCGGCACGGATCTCCTCGCCTTCGTCGCCCGCCCGCCCGGAGAGGAGCCGTCCTACCTCGGCGATCGCGGCCCCGGTCTCGTCACGCCCGCCGAGCGCTTCGAAACCGGGCCACAGCCATTCCCTCTCGGCGGACTTCTTCAACTTCTTGTTGTCGCGCAGCCAGCCCTCGATGTCGGTCAAGGAGAACTGAGGGTTGGTGTCGGTGCCGGCGATCCGCTCAGGGAAGGACGGATGCCGCCGCCGCCAATTGCTCACCGCGGCTCGTCCCACACCCGCAAGGCGGGCGATTTCGGCCAAGGTGACCGGTACGGCGCGCGACGTAGACATCTACACTCCCAGGGCATTTCTGGTGGAGGGAGGACTGTCCCCTCGGTCATGGGTGTGTGATCAAGCCACCCTTCCTCCGAACTGCATCGGTCAGCGTACATGACCATTGACTTTGTTCACAGATGTGCCATGGCGGGTTTGGGGGCGTACGTCGCGTTCTGGTCGGTCAGGTGCGCGGGTCAGCGCGACGGCTGGCCGTGCCGCCCTGGCGTTGCCCCCGTCCGCCCAGGTCGGCTGTTCCGCCCCGATGTTGCCCATGCCCGCACAGGCCGGGCTTCGGGCCCCATCGGGTGGGTGAAGGGCCGCAGCGGGTCCACTTCGGCCCATGGGACGAGTGCCTGCTCGGGGGTACGGCGCTCGGGTAGCCACACGGCGAGACGCCGCCACACCTCGCCGGCGTGGGCGGGGCGTTCGTCGGGGTCCTTGGCCAGCAGCTGGAGCACCAGGTCCTCCAGTTCGGAGGGGATGCCTGCGCGGAGCCTTCCGGGCGGTACGGGTGGCTGCTCAAGGATCATGCCGGGCAGCATCAGTTCGGACTCGTGCGTGAAGACCGGTTCGCCCGTCAGCATCGCGTACAGCAGACAGCCCAGCGCGTACAGATCGGTGCGGGGGTCGACCGGCTTGCCCTGCACCTGTTCCGGTGCCATGCACTCCAGGCTGCCGGGGCGCTCACCGGTCGTGGTGAGGCCTGTGGTGCCCGGGTCGAGGAAGGCGGCGACGCCGAAGTCCAGGACCTTGACCACGCCGTCCGTGCGGATCACGACGTTGCTGCCCTTGAGGTCGCGGTGCACGACCTCGCGAGCGTGCACCGAGCCCAGGACGGAGGCGATCTGGACGCCGACCGACGCGATCTCCTCGATGGAGAGCGGGCCCTCCTCGGCGATCCGGTCGTCGAGCGGGGGCCCGATCACGTACTGCATGACGAGAAAGCGGGTGCCGTTCTCCTCGCCGAGGTCGTAGACGGTGGCGAGGCCCGCATGGTCGAGTCGCGCGACGGCCTGCGCCTCCCGGCGGAACCTTTCGGCGTCGCGGGCGCACTGCTCCACGGTGAGTCCCAGATCGACGTTCATGGTCTTCAATGCCACGTCTCTGCCCAGGTTCTCGTCGTGCGCGAGCCAGACGACTCCCATGCCGCCCCGGCCGATGAGGCGCTTGATCCGGTAGCGACCGGCGATCAGTGTTCCGGTGTCCATTCGCGCTGCGGCCCGTCCCCTCCGTGCCCTGCCGTGCCCTGCCCGGGCTGGTGTCGGGAAGAGTGTGACACGGTGGTGCTTCGAATGCCGCCCGCGCGGCGCTTTGTTCGTTGACTTAGTTCACAGGATATTGCTCTAATGGGGTGAAGGCGGGGCGGTTCGTCTCGCGCGCCTCCCCCACTACGGTGATGCGGGGATTACGTCGGGAGCTAGTGAGGATCACGTGGACGTCTTCGAGGTGCACCGTCGGCTCATCCAGGACTACAAGGAATACACGTCCGGTTCGGTGGTGATCGACGACCCGCGGATCGGCGAGAAGGTGTCCAAGTCCCTTGCCGACGGCGACCAGTGGCCCGACCCCTGGCTCTCGCTCAACCCGAGCTTCGCGAGCGGCGGCACCGTCGACCACCTCACCGACGACCTCGGCCTCCTCCACCCCGAGTGCAAGCGGATCTTCCGCACCGGCAAGGACAATCGGGACGCGACGATCCGTCCCATCCGCTTCCACCAGCACCAGCGCGACGCCATCGAGGCCGCCGACTCGAAGGACTCGTACGTCCTGACGACCGGCACTGGCTCTGGAAAGAGCCTCGGCTACATCGTGCCCATCGTCAGCCGGATCCTGAGCGAGAAGCGGCCCGGAGACCCTCCGAGCATCAAGGCGATCATCGTCTACCCGATGAACGCGCTGGCCAACAGTCAGCGGGGCGAGCTGAGGAAGTTCCTCACCGCCGGATACGGCGAGGGCAACGAGCCCGTCACGTACGCCCGTTACACCGGCCAGGAGAAGCAGTCCGAGAAGGACGCGGTCCTCGACACCCCCCCGGACATCCTGCTCACCAACTACGTGATGCTGGAATTGATGCTCACCCGCCCCGAGGAGCGCAAGCGTCTCATCGGCCGGGCCAAGGGCCTGCGCTTCCTCGTCCTGGACGAACTGCACACCTACCGCGGCCGTCAGGGCGCCGACGTCGCCCTGCTGGTCCGGCGCGTGCGCGAGGCCTGCGAGTCGCCCGCCCTGCAGTGCGTCGGCACCTCCGCCACCATGTCCACCAAAGGCACCCCCGCCGCCCGCCGCCGCGAGGTCGCCGAGGTCGCCTCCACCCTCTTCGACACGGAGATCTCCCCAGACCGGGTGGTGGGCGAGACCCTGGTCCGCGCGACCGGCGACACGACCCCCACACGTGCCGAACTCGCCGCCCGCGTAATGGAGAACAACCCTCCGCTGGAATACGACGCACTCAAGGCCGACCCTCTGGCCCACTGGGTCGAGACCGCCTTCGGCCTCACCGAGACCACCGACGAGGACGGCACCCGCTTGCTGGTGCGCGCCAAGCCCACCACCGTGGAGCTTGCCGCGCGCGTCCTACGCGAGGACGCCTTCGACATCCCGCGCGACGCGCCCGAGGACGAGCCGTACATCGCCTGCGCCAAGGCCATCCGGTCCACCCTCCGGGCCGGCACACAGGTCCGCGACGCCGACGACCGCGCGCTGTTCGCGTTCCGCCTCCACCAGTTCCTCTCCAAGGGTGGCTCGGCGTACGTCTCCCTGGAGCCGGCGGACAGCCGCCACATCACCCGCACCTACCAGCAGCGGGTGCCCGGAGAGCCGGAGAAGCTCCTGCTGCCGCTGTCCTTCTGCCGCGAGTGCGGCCAGGAGTACCTCACCGTGGCCCGCGAGCAGAGCGACGACGGCACGGTCTCCTTCCGCACCCGTGAGGACGCGGACGACGAGCAGGGCTACCTCTACCTCTCGGCCGCCAACCCCTGGCCCGAGCGTGTTGCCGACGCGATCGACCAGCGCCGCTTCCCCGACAGCTGGCTCACCCTCGACCCGAAGAAGGGCACGCCCGTCCTCACCGCGAGCCGCAAGAAGCGCGCCCCACAGCCCGTGTGGGTGAGGCCCGACGGCACGGCGGTGAACAAGGACGGGGACGGCCTCTACGCCGCCTACGTGCCCGCCCCGTTCCTGTTCTGCCTTGAGTGCGGGGTCAGCTACGAGGAGGTGCGGGAGCGGGATTTCGCCAAGCTGATGACGCTCGACCAAGAGGGCCGGTCCACAGCCACGTCTGTCGTCAGCGCTTCCATCGTGCGCCACCTGAAGAGCCTGCCGGAGAAGGAACTCGACAAGGACGCACGCAAGTTGCTCACCTTCGTCGACAACCGGCAGGACGCCAGCCTGCAGTCCGGTCACTTCAACGACTTCGTGATGGTCACCCAGCTGCGGGGTGCGCTGTACCGCGCGATGCTGAAGGCGGGGGAGAAGGGGCTGCGCTGGAAGCGGCTGGGCGAGGAGGTCGTCGAGGCCATGGGGCTGGCCCCGCACGAGTACGCCAACAACCCCACCGAAGTGGAGGCGCTCGCCGAGGAGACGCGGGACGCGCTGGCCCAGGTGGCCGAGTACCGGCTCTTCCTGGACCTGGAGCGCGGCTGGCGGGTCACCATGCCCAACCTGGAGCAGACCGGTCTGCTCGGGCTGGAGTACGCGGGGCTCGACCAGATCGCCGAGGACGAGGAGCGCTGGCAGCCGGCGGCAGGGCCGCTGCGCACCGCCACTCCCGCCACCCGCCTCGATCTCGCCCGGGTCCTCATGGACGAGCTGCGCCGCCAGCGGGCCGTGGACACCCCGTACTTCACCGAGGCGAAGTTCAACGAGCTGCGCAAGGAGTCGGCGAAGCTCAACGACGCCTGGGGGATCGCCGACACCGAGGCGGCGCCTCCCACACCGACCGTCGCCCTGCCGCGCGCGGGGCGGCCCGACCGCAGCCGCAGCGAGAAGAACCTCACCGGCCGCGGCGCTTTCGGCCGCCACGTCCGCAAGCCGGCGACCTTCCCGCACTGGAGCCACGACCTCTCACTCGACGACGCCCAGGACGTGATCCGCGACCTGCTGGAGGTCCTCGCCGACGGAGGTGTCCTGAGCCGGATCACCCAGGGCCGGGGCGAGGACCCCGGCTACCAGATCCACCACCCGGTGATCCGCTGGCACGCCCGCGACGACGACCACGGCGCGGTGGATCGGCTGCGCCGCACCTACCGCACCGGCCGGGGCCCCCGCGTCAACGCCTTCTTCAAGGGGCTCTACAAGGAGGTCGCGTCCACCTTCGCCGGACTGCACGCCGCCGAGCACACCGCCCAGGTCCACCCCGACGTCCGCGAGGAACGGGAGAAAATGTTCAGCAAGGGGCTGCCGCTGCCCTTGCTGTACTGCTCGCCCACAATGGAACTCGGCGTCGACATCGCCAGCCTCAACGCCGTCAACCTCCGCAACGTCCCGCCGACCCCCGCGAACTACGCCCAGCGCTCGGGCCGCGCGGGCCGCTCGGGCCAGCCCGCGCTGGTCACCACGTACTGCGCGACCGGCAACAGCCATGACCAGTACTACTTCACCCGCTCCGACCAGATGGTCGCGGGCACCGTCGCCGCGCCCCGCCTTGACCTGGCCAACGAGGACCTGCTCGCCTCACACGTGCACGCCATCTGGCTCGCCGAGACCCGACTGGAACTCGGCCGCACCATGACCAAGATCCTCGACACCGACGGCAAGACTCCCTCGCTGGAGCTGCTGCCTGAGGTGCGGGAGCAAATCGGCGGCCCGGCCGCCCAGCAGCGCGCCCTCCTGCGGGCCCGCACCGTCCTCGCGGGCTGCGTCGACGCCCTGCGCGAGACGTCCTGGTGGCACGAGCAGTGGCTGGAGAACACCGTCGCCAAGGCCCCCGGCCGTTTCGATGAGAAGTGCGGACGCTGGCGGAACCTCTACCGCAAGGCCCTGGAGGAGAGGGAGATCCAGCACGACAACATCCGCATCCGCACGGTGACCGGCCGCTCCCAAGCTCAGGCCGTCCGCCGCCGCGCCCAGGCGGAGAACCAGATCGCCCTTCTGGAGAACAGGCAGGGAGGCGAGCGCACGGTGCTGTCCGACTTCTACCCGTACCGCTACTTCGCTTCCGAGGGCTTCCTGCCCGGCTACTCCTTCCCCCGGCTGCCGCTCGCCGCGTACATCCCCGGCACCGGCCGCACCAGCCGCGGCTACGACGGCGACTACCTCCAGCGGTCCCGGTTCATCGCGATCCGCGAGTTCGGGCCGGGCGCGCTGATCTACCACGAGGGCAGCCGGTTCAAGGTGGACCGGGTGCAGCTGCCGCCGGACACCAGCGGCGAACTGACCACCGAGAGTGCCAAGGTGTGCCAGGGCTGCGGCTATCTGTCCCCCGAGGAGCGGCGCGAGGACACCTGCCTGGGCTGCGGCACCTCGTACGGCGACCCCCGTACCGGGCTGCTGCACCTGCACACCGTCTTCACCCACCGGCGCGACCGGATCTCCTCCGACGAGGAGGAGCGCCAGCGCACGGGCTATGCGGTGGAGATCTCCTACCGTTTCAAGCAGCACGAGGACGGCCGGGACGGTTCGCTGCGCGCCGAGGCGAAGGCCGCGGCCGGCCGCCTCCTCGCCGAACTGGTCTACGGCGACAGCGCCACCGTCCGGCTCACCAACCTGGGCTACCGCCGCTCGGTCGCCAAGGGCGACGTCGGCTTCTGGCTCGACCCGGTCACCGGCCAGTGGCTGGCCGGCTCCACCGGCAGGCCGAGCGCGAGCACGCCCGGCCGGGAGACCCCGGTGGAGGACGAGGGCCTCGCCGACGCGGAGAAGGTCGTGCGCAAGATCCCCGTCATCCCGTACGTCCAGGACACCCGCAACATCCTCGTCCTTAAGCTCGCGGCCCCCGTCGACAAGGACACCGCGATCACCCTCCAGTACGCGCTGGAGCGGGGCATCGAGGCCGAGTTCCAGCTGGAGGACTCCGAGCTGGACACCGAGGAGCTGCCGCCGCATGACGGGCCCCGCGAGCGGCTGCTGTTCATCGAGAGCGCCGAGGGTGGCGCGGGCGTCCTGCGCCGCCTCCAGGCCGAACCCGACGCGCTCGCCCGCGCCGCCCGCCGGGCCCTGGAGATCGCGCACTTCGACCAGGTCGGACGCGACCGGGGAGCCGAGAAGCGCAATGGCGACCCGTGCGAGAAGGGCTGCTACGACTGCCTGCTCTCCTTCGGCAACCAGCGCCACCACCGGATGATCGACCGCCACCTAGTGAAGCAGCTGCTGATGGACTTCGCGGGCGGCGAGGTCGGCTCCAGCCATGCGGGCCGCAGCCGTGACGAGCAGGCCGACGCGCTCATCGAGGGCGCCGACTCCTCCCTGGAGGAGCGGTTCGTCGCCTATCTTAGGTCCCACGGCCACCGCCTGCCCGACCACCAGCAGGTCAGGCTGAGCGCGGCCCTGTCCAAGCCGGACTTCGTCTACGACACCTCCTTCGGCCCCGTCGCGGTCTTCGTCGACGGCCCGCACCATGACCACGCGGAGACAACCCTCCGCGACGAGGAGGCCGCGGAACGGCTGAAGGAGATCGGCTGGGAGGTCATCCGCATCCGCTACGACGACGACTGGTCGAAGGCCGTCGCCGACTACCCTTCTGTGTTCGGCGAAGCACGCCGCTGACCTCGGGGAGGGGGCGGACCCCATCGGCCCGACCCCTCCCACGGCCCGCCGACGAGCGGTCCGGCCACCGCCCCGGCCGACCCGCCCGAACGACCCCTACTGCCCCGACCCCGGAAGGCCCGCATGACCACCGCCGCCCAGCCGACCCGGCAGTACGCCGTCGGCTCCCTCGTCCACGCCCGGGGCCGCGAGTGGGTCGTGCTACCCGACTCCACACCCGACCTCCTCGTCTTGCGCCCGCTCGGCGGCGCCGACGACGACATCGCGGGCGTCCTGCCTGGCCTGGAGACCGTCGTTCCCGCCACCTTCGCCCCGCCCACTCCCTCCGACCTGGGCGACCAGCAGGCGGCCGGGTTGCTGCGCACCGCCCTGCGCATCGGCTTCCGCTCCGGTGCGGGCCCCTTCCGGTCGCTCGCCTCGATCGCCGTCGATCCCCGCCCGTACCAGCTTGTGCCGCTGCTGATGGCGCTGCGCCAGGACACCGTCAGGCTGCTGATCGCCGACGACGTCGGCATCGGCAAGACGGTGGAGGCCGGGCTGATCGCCGCCGAGCTGCTGGCGCAGGGTGACGCCCGAGGCCTGGTCGTGCTGTGCTCGCCCGCCCTGGCCGAGCAGTGGCGGGCCGAGCTGTACGGCAAGTTCGGCGTCGACGCTCGTCTCGTGCTGCCGTCCACGATCGGCCGTCTGGAGCGCGAGACCCCGTACGGCCAGTCGGTGTTCCGCCCCGACGGCGCGTACGTCGTCTCCACCGACTTCATCAAGTCCCCCCGCCACCGGGAGGACTTCCTGCGAAACTGCCCCGACCTGGTGATCGTCGACGAGGCGCACTCCTGCGTCTCCGACACCACGGTCGGCGCGTCCGCCCGCTCCTCCCAGCAGCGGTACGCGCTGCTGCGCGCCCTCGCCGACCGGACCGACCGCCACCTCCTCCTCGTGACGGCCACTCCGCACAGCGGTAAGGAAGAGCCCTTCCGCCGTCTGATCGGCCTGCTCGACGACCGTCTGGCCGCCGTCCCCCTCGACACCGACGCGGGCCGCAGGCTGCTCGCCGAGTTCTTCGTGCAGCGCCGCCGCGCCGACATCCGCGAGGACTTCCAGGACGGCGCGCACTTCCCGTCCTCCCGGGACACCGCCGAGACCGCCTACACCCTGCACCGCGACTACAAGAAGCTCCTCGACGAGGTCCTGTCCTACGCCCGCGAGACCGTACGCGCGGCCGACGGCGCCCTCCAGCAGCGTCAGCGCTGGTGGTCGACCCTCGCCCTGCTGCGCACGCTGTCCTCCTCCCCGGCCGCCGCCGTGCAGTCCCTGAACACGCGCGCCGGCGTCGAGGAGGCGGACACCCCCGCCGAGGCGGACCGCACCGGAGAGCGCACCGTCTCGGACCCGGCCGACAGCTCGACCCCCGAGTCCGCGGACGCCGTACCGGGCACCCGCCTCCCCGCGGACACCGGTGCCGAGGTCGACGGCGAGGCCGACGACGGGGAGAAGGCCCGTCTGGTCTCGATGGCCGAATCGGCCAAGAAGCTCTACGGCCCGACCCGCGACGCCAAACTGAAGAAGCTGATCACCACCGTCTCCGACCTCCTCGACAAGGGCTACCGGCCCATCGTCTTCTGCCGCTACATCGCGACCGCCGACTACGTGGCCGACCACCTCAAAAAAATCCTCAACAAGAAGGGCACCGAACACCCGGTCGCGGTCGCCTCCGTCACCGGCGAACTCTCGCCCGACCAGCGCGTCACCCGCATCGCCGAGCTGACCGGCGCCGACGAGGAGGGCAACCCCGCGCCGGAGCGCCGCGTGCTGGTCGCCACCGACTGCCTGTCCGAGGGCGTCAACCTCCAGGAGTCCTTCGACGCCGTCGTCCACTACGACCTCGCGTGGAACCCGACCCGCCACGAACAGCGCGAGGGTCGCGTGGACCGCTTCGGCCAGCGCACCGACGTCGTCAAGGCGCTCACTCTCTACGGCGCCGACAACCCCGTCGACGGCATCGTCCTCAACGTCCTGCTTCGCAAGCACGAGCGGATCCGCCGCGTCACCGGCATCTCCGTGCCCGTGCCGCAGGAGTCCGAGAGCGCCATGCAGGCCGTGTTCGAGGGCCTGATCCTGCGCGGCGAGCGGCCGGCGTACGAGCAGGAGGGGCTGTTCGCGCAGGAGGAGGTGGCCGAGCAGCTGGAGATCGCCTGGCAGTCCTCCGCCGAGCGGGAGAAGCGCTACCGCTCCCGGTACGCCCAGCTCACCATCAAGAAGGCCGAGGTGGCGGCCGAGGTCGACGAGGTCCGTGCCGCGCTCGGCACCGGCGAGGAGGTGCGGGACTTCACACGCCGCGCCCTGGGCGCCCTGCGCGGCATGCCCGCCCCCACGAAGCAGGGCGGCTTCACCGCGCACACCGACGCCCTCCCGCAGGGCCTGCGCGACACCGTCTCGCACGCGCTCGGCCTCCGCCATCCCCGCCCGGTCGTCTTCCACGACGCCCCCAGCGCCCCGCGTGGCGAGGCCGCCCTCACCCGCACGGACCCGGTGGTCGCCGCCGTCGCCCGCTTCGTCCTGGACGCGGCCCTAGACGACGCCGGCAAGGTCCCGGAGTGGCAGCGCCCGGCGCGCCGTTGCGGAGTCATCCGTACGAAGGCCGTGGAGCGGAACACCACGCTCCTGCTGGTGCGCCACCGCTTCCAGCTGAACCTGCCCGCCCGCGACGGCTCGGTGCGCGAGCAGCTCGCCGAGGACGCCCGAGTGGTCGCTTACCGCGGCAGGCCCGACGCCCCCGAGTGGCTTCCGGAGGACGAGGCCGTGGCCCTCCTCGAAGCCCGCGCCACACAGAACACCGACCCGAAGTTCGCCACCGAGCACATCGCCGAGATCCTGACCGCCCTGTCCGCGATCATGCCCGAACTGCGAGACCAGTCGGCCGAGTTGGGTCGCAACCTGGAGGCCTCGCACCGCAGGGTCCGCACCGCCTCCCGCGCCCGTCTCGCCGGCCTGAAGGTCGTCCCCCAGGGCGACCCGGACATCCTGGGCGTGTACCACTACCGCCCGGCCCCGACGTTCTCCCAGGGAGTGGGCGCATGAGCACCGCCAGGACCCTCGTCACCGACACCGTCGCCACCGTCGGCGGCCTCCTGCCATACGACCTCCTGGTCCGGATCAAGGAGGGCAAGGAGCAGACCGGCTCCAAGCCCGCCGACTACCGCCTGTACGCCAAGGGCGACTCGGTACGGGACGCCGCCGAGCGCTCCTGGGGCTATCTGCGCGGCGTGTGGGCCGCCTACCAGGACGCCCTGGCCCGCGACGGCGCCGACGCCGACCCCGGTGTGCACGCGGTCGGCGTCACCACCGAGCGCTGGCTGCTGCCCCTCTTCGAGCAGCTCGGCTTCGGCGCCCTCACCCCCGTCCCCGCGCCCGGCCTGCCCTCCCACGACGGCGAGAAGGACTTCGAGGTCAGCCACCAGTGGGCGCACGTCCCCGTACATCTCACCGGCTGGAACGTTTCCCTCGACACGCGCACGACCGAACTGGCCAAGCAGGCACCTCAGTCGATGGTGCAGGAGTACCTCAACCGCTCGGCGGACTCCACCCTCTGGGGCGTCCTCTCCAACGGCCGCCAGCTGCGCCTGCTGCGCGAGTCCGCCTCCCTCACCGGTGCCGCCTTCATCGAGTTCGACCTCCAGGCGATCTTCGACGGCGACCGCTCCGACGACTTCGTCCTCCTGTGGCGCCTGCTGCACCGCACCCGCTTCGAGCCCCGCGCCGAGGGTGAGCCGGCCGCGACCTGCCTGCTGGAGAAGTGGCGCACCGAGGCCATCGACAGCGGCACCCGGGCCCTGAAGGAACTCCGCAAGGGCGTCGAGAAGGCCCTGACTGTGATCGGCACGGGCCTGATCGCCCACCCCGACAACGCCGCCCTACGCGACGCCTTGCGCACCCGCGACAAGAACGTCCGCGACGACCTCCACCCGGCTCTGCTGCGCCTCGCCTACCGCCTGCTCTTCCTCTTCGTCACCGAGGACCGCGACCTGCTCCTGCACCCCGACGCCACCGAGAAGGCCCGCGAGACGTACGAGAAGTACTTCTCCACGGCCCGCCTGCGCCGCGTCGCCCGCTGCACCGGCACCCTCCACGGCGACCAGTGGCAGGCGCTGCGGTTGGTCATCGAAGGCCTCGGCACCCCCGGCGGTCGCCCCGAACTCGGACTCCCGGCGCTGGGCGGCCTGTTCGAGCCCACCGCCACGGACGCGATTCTGGACGGCCTCAGTCTGTCCAATCAGTCCCTCTACGAGGCCGTACACGCCCTGTCCGAGGTGTACGACGCCAAGCTGGGCCGCCCCCGCAAAGTCGACTACCGACACCTCGGCGCCGACGAGCTCGGCTCGGTCTACGAGTCCCTGCTCGAGCTGGAGCCGCGCCTCGGCGAGGGCAACGAGTACGTGCTGGCCAAGCTGGACGGCAACGGCCGCAAGACCTCCGGCTCCTACTACACCCCGTCCCCCCTCATCAACTGCCTCCTCGACTCCGCGCTCGACCCGGTCATCGAGCAGGCCGTCCGCTCCGGTACGACGAAGAAGGAGCGCGAGGACGCGCTGCTCGCCCTGACGGTGTGCGACCCCGCCTGCGGCTCCGGTCACTTCCTGGTCGCCGCCGCCCGCCGTGTCGCCCGCCGCCTCGCCGAGATCCGTACGGACGATCCCGAACCGACCGCTGAGGACGTACGGCACGCGCTGCGTGATGTCATCGCGCGGTGCGTGTACGGCGTCGACCTCAACAAGATGGCCGTGGAGCTGGCCAAGGTGTCCCTGTGGATCGAGGCGATGGAGCCGGGCCGGCCCCTCACCTTCCTCGACGCTCACATCAAGCACGGCAACGGGTTGCTGGGCACGACGCCGAAGTTGCTGGCCGAGGGCCTGCCGGACGACGCGTTCAAGCCGCTGGAGGGCGACGAGCCGAAGCACGTCACCGACCTGAGGAAGCGCAACGCCGCGGAGCGGACGGCGTGGAAGGTCGCGCTGCGCCACGGGGTGAACCAGGACGCGCTGTTCGCGGAGGAGGAAGTGCTGGCCGAGTCCAACGTGGAGTTCGGTGAGAAGGTCTCGGCGATCACGGGCACGAACTCGCAGGAGCTGGAGGACGTCCGGAACCAGGCCAAGGCGTATCGGGAGCTGACCACCTCCCCGGACTACATCCGGGCACTTGAGCTGGCCGACGCGTGGTGCGCGGCGTTCGTCTGGAAGAAGACGAAGACAGCGACGCCGCCCGCGCTGACCACGAAGTCCCTGCTGACTCTGCACTCCGAGGACGGCGGCGCGAGCCTGCCGGACGGCACGGTGGAGGAGGTCGTCCGGCTGCGGGAGGAGTACCACTTCTTCCACTGGCACCTGGAGTTCCCAGAGGTGTTCCGGGTTCCGGCAGATGCGAAGGCGCCGGGAGTGGACGAGCGGACCGGGTGGAAAGGCGGGTTCAGCTGTGTGCTGGGGAATCCGCCGTGGGAGACCCTTGAGTTCAAGACGGAGGAGTACTTCGCCACTGTCGCCCCGGAGATCGCCAAGGCCGCGAACCAGGCGGCACGGCAGACCCTGATTGGCAAGCTCGCCGAGAGCGAGGACGAGGCGGACCGGGAGCTGCACGCCGAGTACATCGCCGACAAGCGGCTGTCCGACGGCTTCTCTCATCTCGCGCGCTGGTCGGGTCGGTTCCCGCTGGCCGCGCGGGGCAAGCTGAACACGTATCCGCTATTCGCGGAGGCGGCGTCGCACGGAATCGCCCTGCGAGGGCGGTTCGGGCTGGTCCTGCAGACGGGCATCGCCACGGACGCAACGACGGCACCGTTCTTCTCCGACTTGGTGCGCTCGAAGCGGCTGGTGTCGTTCCTGGACTTTAAGAACGAGGCGTGGGTGCTGAGTCGGGACGTGCACCACTCGACGCGCTTCTGTCTGCTCACGGTCACTGGCCGGGAGGAGCAGGTCCGGGAGGCTTCTTTCGCGTTCGGGACCTGGTACATGGAGGACCTGCCTGCGCGCCAGTTCACCATGCCGCTGGAGGAGATCCTGCTGGTTAACCCGAACACCGGGAACCTCCCGGTCTTCGAATCCCGGCGCGACGCGGAGATCACCTTCGGTGTCTACAGCCGAGTCCCGGTTCTACTCAAGGAGCCGGACGAATACGGCAGAGGCGGCAGCAACCCCTGGGGGCTGACCTTCCGGCAGGGCCTGTTCAATATGGCCTCCGACTCCCACCTGTTCCGGGGCAGGCAGGAACTGGCGGACGCGGGCTGGCAGTTGACGGGCAACGTCTTCACGCGCGTCGACGAAGAGGGAAAGACGCGCCGCTATCTCCCGCTGTACGAGGCGAAGATGCTCCACCATTTCGACCACCGCCTCGGCACGTACGAGGGCCAGACTCAGGCCCAGGCCAACGTCGGCACGCTCCCGCGCGTGACGCCGGAACAGCACGACGATCCTGACTTCGCTCCGATGCCGCGGTACTGGGTGCCGGAGCAGGATGTGGACTCCGGCAAGCGGGACAAGAAGGGTAACCGGATCATGTGGGCGGGGGTGGAGACGCGGCTGGCGGACAAGGAGTGGTACGAGGACTGGCTGTTGGGGTGGCGTGATATCTGCCGAACCTCGGATCGCCGAACCATGATCAACACTGCTCTGCGTCGCACTGCCGTTCCTGACGGCACGTTGCTGATGTTGCCTTTCTTCGGCAATCCTGCACTGCTCCAGGCGGCGCTGTCCTCGTACGTGCTCGACTTCGTGGCGCGTCAGAAGTTCAGCGGTACACACCTGAAGTTCTTCACTGCCTACCAGCTTCCAGTGCCCAGCCCTGAGACGGGTGACCAGCCGTGTCCATGGAGCAGCGGCGAAACGGTGGCGGAGTGGGTTGCTTCAAGAGTGGCTGAACTTGCCTATACCGCTTGTGACATGGCGGCCTTCGCCAGGGCGGTCGGCGTGGTAGGACGCCCGTTCCGGTGGGATGAGGAGCGGCGCGGATTGCTGCGTGCAGAGCTGGACGCGGCCTTCTTCCACCTCTATGGACTGGCTCGCGATGACGCGGAGTACGTCATGGACGCGTTCTCCCGCCTCAAGAGCGACGAGGAGGCCACCCACGGCAGATACCGCACCAAGGACCTCATTCTTGACGTCTATGACCGCATGGATGAGTCCCGGGCAACCGGCGACGAGTACCGAACCGTTCTGGACCCGCCGCCGGGCAAGGGCCCGCGTCACGAAGTCTGAGTACGGCCACCTCGGGCAGGTCGGTCAGAAGCCGTCCCGCCCGAGGTCCGTGACGAACCCGGCCCACTCGTTCTTGGGCTTCCAGTCCAGCTTCACGCCGACACGGGCGACGCCGGTGCGCACCTTCGTGAGCGTGGTGCGGATTTCTTTGACGATCTTCTCGGCTGTGTGAATCCGGACATAGATGTGCTTGCGGAGCTCGGAGAAGACGACTCCCTTGATCTCGGTCTGGACTTGCTCGTTGAAGTCGTCTTCCAGGGAAGTGATGGCCACATCGAGATCGGACAGCGCCTGGCGAAGGTCTTGGCACCGACAGAGTTGGTTCCCGTCTCTTGATCGTGGCCGTGCTCAGTGACGACGACACGTCGCCATCCGCTGCGGGGGTCCTCCTTGGTGGTCACGTGTCGGCGGATCTCCAGCAGCTTCTCCAGGACGGTACGAACCCTGCCTTCCAGGGCGCTGCGCGCGGCCTGCTCCGCCAGACGGGTCTCCTCCGCGTTCTGGCCGGCGGAGATGCCTCGCTGTTCGAGGATCAGCTGGACTGTGTGAACGGCGTCGGCTGCGGTCTCGGGACGGCTCTTCCGCCCAGGATCGGCCTGCATGCTCCGGCGTTCTCCTGGTACAACCAGCCGCACTGCCAACTGGGTTGAAGCTCAGGTGGCCTACGCAGCCCGGCACAAGCTTCGAGGGATCCGCTCGAGTCCGGCATCAGCGCGGTCCAGCGCGGCGGCCAGGGCGACGACGGCTTCGTCGGCGGAGTCCTTGAGGAGGTGGCCGTAGAGGTCGACGGTGATGGCGAGGTTGGAGTGGCGCAGGGTCTTGGAGGCGACGGCGAGGGGGATACCGGCGGCGATCATGATGCTGGCCGCGGTGTGGCGCAGGTCGTGCAGGCCGATACGAGGCAGGTCGAGTTCGGCGGTGCGTTTGCGGAGTTGGCCGAGGACCCACTGGGGGCGCAGGGGCTCTCCGTCTGGGCGGGTGAAGACCAAGCCTTCCAATCGGCTGTTGGGATGGGCGGCCATCTGGAGAGCTGCCTGGCGGTGGAGGGTGGCCATCACTCGGGGAGAGAGGCTGATCCAGGCGCGGCTGGCTTCGGTCTTGGGTTCGCCGAGGTGGATCTTCCCGTTGTTCACGGCGGTCAGGGTCCAGCGGACGTAGAGCTTGCGGTCCATGAGGTGGACGTCGGACCAGTGCAGGGCGAGGGCCTCGCCGCGGCGCATGCCGGTGCCGAGCATGACCTCGAACAGGTCGGTGAGCCGGTCCGCGTAGTGCTCCGCGTTGTGGCGGAGGAACGCCGCCGCCTGGTCGGGAGTCCAGCAAGTGCGCACCGCCGCACGGGGCTTGGGCGGCACGGAGTGCTTGGCCGGGTTGTAGCGCAGCCGCCACGTCCGTACCGCGTGGGTCAGGGCGCCTCGCAGCATGGCCACCGCGTGGTGGACGGTGGTGCGCCCGCGGCCGGCGGCGAGCTGCCTGCTCACCCAGGCGTCGATGTGCTTGGGCCGCAGCTCGAGGAGCAGCATGCCGCCGAACGCCGGGACCAGGTCGCGCTCGATGCACGCCCGGTAGCCCGCCCAGGTGTTCGGCGCCAGCGCCGGCCGCTTCGCCTCCAGCCACTCGTACAGGAACAGCCCGACACGAAGCGTCCGGTCCTCGTACACGCCTCGGTACTCGGCATCCAGCACCCGCGCCATCTCCCGGGCCGCCTCCGCCCGGCTGGTGAACCCGCCCCGCCGCCGAGTTCGGCGCCTGCCGTTCTCCCGAGCCAGATCCACCGCATACGTCCACCGCCCGTGCGCGGCATCGGAGGCCAGCCGCGGACACCACGAACCCAACTGCTTCCCGCTGCTCCCGTCCTTGCACCCGCACCTGCGGTACACCCGACCACGCTTAGGACACGGCGCCATGGGCTCCTCCTCGAACCAAGTGGTGATGGCGTGTCCAGAGTCGCGGGAGTGGCAGGTGCAGCGGCAGAGCGTGCGAGGCGGGGCGCGGAGCACAGCCAAGATCGACTGGCCGGGACGCGCGCTGGCGACACGCCGCGAGGGTGGTCACGGCGCACGTTCGATGGGTAAGGCAGCTTGATCGCGCAGCGTCGGCCCGCACGGGGGCGCCGTTTCGAAGAGCGGCGGCGGGACCAGGAGAAGGCGGTCTGCCGGTTGGCCGTGGGTTGTTGGGCTCGTACAACCCGGAGCACGCGCAGTGCGGTGGCGGCGAGCCTCGAAGCGATCCTCGGAGTGCGTCACGGCGAGCGCCGAGAATTTCGCCAGCCCGCGCGGAGAATGGGTGATGGAGGGATTTAAGGTGGCGATTTTTTGACTGGATTTTGGCCACGATCAGATTGATTTCGATTGGGCGCTCAGGAGCCCCGTCTGATGACTCTCTGAGAGATCCGCGGGAATCGCTGGATGCGCGGTAGGAGTGGCACTACTCTGGAGGCATGAACGCTACTCGGACCCTCCGTCAAGCCCCTGGCCTGGGGGCCAGCTGGGGACCACACGTCACGCGCGCTGCCGCGCGAGGTGCGCGAAACGTGCTCATCTGCACACGCACGACGTGTGTGCGAGCGCATTTCAGGCAGGAATAGGGAAACTCTTCCTGACTGGGGGTCAAGGGGTCGCAGGTTCAAATCCTGTCGTCCCGACTGTGAAGTCGGTTGTGAGAGCGGGTACTTGGGAAACCAGGTGCCCGCTCTCACTCGTTTCCGGAGGGCGCGTGGTCGCACGGTGGTCGCGTCCGGCGCGCTGACCTGGCGGTTTGTGGGTGAGGTGGGTGCGAGGTGATCGCACCGTCTGATGATCCGTCAGTTGATCTCGCGGGGGAGGTCTGCGTGGTCGAGTGCGTCGGCGAGGGCGGTGACGGCTTCGCGGGCGGCTTGGCGGCGTAGAGCGGCCGTGCGGGCGGGGTTGGAGCGGGTGAGATCCGGCACCACGACCGTCATTGACGTCCGCCCCGTCGAAGAGTACGTAGCCGGTCACATCCCCGGCGCCATCTCCATCCCCCTCGACGAACTCGAAGCGCACCTCGCCGACCTGCCCGCCGAGATCGAGGTCGTTGCCTACTGCCGCGGCACCAACTGCGTCCTTGCCCACGATGCGTCCGCCTCCTCGCCGCCCATGGCCGCACCGCGAAGCGGCTCGCCGACGGCATGCTCGAATGGCGCCTCGCGGCCCTGCCTCGAGGCCGGCGCCACATGACCGACCATCACACCCCAGTCGGCGAGCCGGTCGTCGTGGATGGAACCGGCATGCTCTGCGTCACCCTGCTGCCTCACCTTCGCAGGCGCGTCGCGGACGTCCCGGCCGGCACGGTGGTTCATGTCATCGCCACCGACCCGGCAGCCCCGCTCGACCTGCCGGCCCGGTGCCACCTCACCGGCCACACCTACCTCGGCCACCTCGGTCCCGTCGCCGACCACACCGACCGTGACGTGTACGCCCTCCAACTGGCCGCGAGCCCCAACCCGACGCGCCCGGACGGCCCCTGGCACACGGCGCCTGCCTGACGCCTGAATCGCGGTTGTCAGTCAGGACCGCTCCAGTCGAACGGGAAATGCTTGCTGGATCTGCCGCTGCGGTTCCAGTTGAAGCCGAAGGCGTCGGCGTGGTCGGTGGTGGCGCGGCCCCAGGTGGCGATCTGGCCCGGTCCGACCTCGGCGCCGGGGGCGTTGTGGACCTGCACGCGTGCGCCCTCGGGGGTGGTGGGGCCGGTGAGGGCTTCGGCGCGGGCTGTGACACGGCCGGGGATCTCGACGCTCCAGGCCCCGAGGTCGTCGTCGATCTCGACAGTGATGGGGGCGGCCTCCATGCCGCGCACCTCGGTCGTGGCGAGATCGCCGAACTGCTTCGGCCACCCGCCCACCTGGCCGCTGAAGATCGTGCCGAGTGCGGCGCGCTGCTGGTCGTCGGCTCGCTCGTCGATGAAGAAGGCGGCACGCGAGTTCGTGGCGCCCGCCCAGATGTTGCCGGTGAAGGACCCGAGCATCACGAAGTTCAACCCGTCGAGCGGGACATCCCCGTACCGGCCCTCGCGGATGTGCCAGACGAGCACGCCGTCGCAGTCGCCCTCGGTCGGGGGCTGGGCGAAGGTGCAGGGGCAGGGTATGGCGCACTTGCAGGTGTCGAACCAGTCGCCGACCAGGTGCCAGGCCGGGCTGGTGGTTGCGTCGGTCATCTCTCCGACCTCCTCACCCCCCGCTGTCGCATGGTGCCAAGAGTGACGTGGCTGTCCGCATGAAGGCCCGCAGGCCCCGTAGCCGGAGTGGCCTCATCTCCAGCGTGCGCCGATTCGGAAAGGCACGGCATCCCCGCGCGGGCCCGACGCCCGTGGCCGCGTGGCCGAGACACCGATGAGGCCATGCAGGGCCCAGCGTTCACCACTGTGCTCGGTCTCGGTGATCGGCACTGGTAGGAGCTGCCCGAACCGGTGGCACTCGATCTCGGAGGACTCGCCGCCCACGATCGGCGCTGTCCCGTGTGCCCCCGTGCGGGACCGCGACCGGGTTTTGCCGTCGGCGCACGTGTGCTGTCCTGGAAGGACCAGGCAGGAGAGCGCTATGCGTACCGTCACCGTGGAGAAGCAGCCGCTACGGACCGGGGTGCTGATGCCCGTCAGGGATCTGGCCGTGGCGTGGGCGCTGATCGTGGTGATCGCGGCGCTGGCCTGGGTGTTCACTGTCGGGCAGGCCCGGGACATGGGGATCGGGTCCGGCACGATGGGGATGGCGCTGCCGCTGTTCCTGGTGCTGTGGCTGGCGATGATGGCGGCGATGATGCTGCCCTCGGTGGCGCCAGTGGCGGTGACCTGGGCCCGCGGCATCGGCCGGCAGTCGAGCGGCGCGGAGCGGGCGGTGCGCACGACGGAGTTCCTGGGCGGCTACCTGCTGGTGTGGACGACGTTCGGGTTGCTGGCGTACGGCGGGCTGGCGCTCACCGGCCACTTGGTGCAGCGCGATCCGGACGCCGGGAAGTGGATCGGCGCGGCGGCTTTCGCCCTGGCGGGGCTGTACCAGCTGGGTCCGTTGAAGTACGTGTGCCTGCGGCACTGCCGCAGCCCGATGGCCCAGCTGATGCGGTACGCGTCCTTCCGGCCGTCGGCGCGGGACCTGCGGGTCGGGCTGCACCACGGCGCGTACTGCCTGGGCTGCTGCTGGGCGCTGATGGTGGTGCTGGTGCCGCTCGGGGTGATGAACGTGGCGGCGATGGCGGGGATCGCGGTGGTGATCTTCCTGGAGAAGCTGTGGCGGCGCGGGCCGCTGCTGGCCCGGGTGGCCGGGGTGGCGTTCCTGGCGCTGGCGGCGCTGGCGCCGTTCCAGAGCTGGCTGCTGCCCGGGCTGGCGCCGAGCAGCATGATGTAGCTCGGCGCCGGGTGCGGCGGGCGCCGTAGAAGCCGGCGCTGGAGACGCAGAACGGCACCAGGTAGTTCACCAGGACGCGGATCCAGGTCACCGCAGTCGCATCACCGGAGAGGATCACCGAGCCCTGGTTGACCAGTGAGAGCAGCGTGCCGACCACCAGCGCGATCGGTACGCACTTCGCCAGTGACTCCCGCGAGAACACGGTCGCCAGCAGGCGCGGCGGCGGATCGGACCGCGGAGGAGGCCGCGAAGACCTCCTCCGCGGTGCGCCGGGGCTGCTCACACCCGGCCCTTGGGTGCTCCCGCCTCCTGTTCGCTGCTGAAGACGAATTCGGCCTTCTCGCCGTAGACCGGCTCGAAGGTCAGGCCGAACGCGCTGGAGGTGCCGCTGGCCTTGCCGATCCCGTACTCGGAGGAGAAGCCGAACATCGCGTTCTTCATGGTGGTCGGGGTGCCGTCGACACCGAGCAGCGGTTCGTACGACAGCCGGCTGTGCCCGGCCACCTCCACGCCCGGCTTCTCGCCGTCCGTGAGTGACACCTCGCCACGCTCCGTGCCGAGGAACTCGCCGATGAACTGGGCCAGTTCGCCGAACGGACCACCCTCGCCACCGGAGAGGATCCGACCGACCGCGTCGGCCTGCGCGTCGCTGGCGCCGCTGTCGATCACCACGCCGACCTTCCAGTTGCCGGCGGTCAGATGCGAGGGGAACTCGTTGTAGAAGGCGAAGTCGACCCCCGCGAGGTCGGTGTCGTCCAGACGCCCCTCGGCGATGTGGAACACCGCAGCGCCGCGGCACTCGGTGCCGCCCTGTGGGTCCCTGGGCTGCGCGTCGACACTGCAGCCGCAGACCACGGCGCAGGAGCAGGCAGCCAGGTAGTTTCCGGAAATTGTGTACGTCATGAAATTCCTCCCTTTCACTCGCGGCCCCGTCGTCCGGTCCTTCCGGACGGCGTCGGGGCTGGCGGTGGCGGTGGTGAGCGGGAGGTGTTCATGGCCGACTCCGCTCCGCGGGATCGGCCGAGGAGCGGCGTACTTCCACGCTAGCCGGGGGCGGCGCAGTCCGTAAGTACCTCCGGTGTCCACGCGGTCGGCCATACGACTCCGGCGGACCTTGCGCGGCCGGTGTCACCGGGCAGTCGCGCCTCGAAGCGTCGGAGCAGGGGATGCCGCTCAGTTCGGGCCGCTCCAGTCGAACGGGAAGTGCTTGCTGGACGTTCCGGTGCGGTCCCAGCTGAAGCCGAACGCGTTCGCCCGGTGGGTGGTGGCGCGTCCCCAGGTGGCGGTCTGGCCCGGCCCGACCTCCGCGCCGGGGGCGTTGTGGACCTGGACGCGTGCGCCTTCGGGCGTCGTCGGCCCGGTGAGCGCTTCCGCAGCCGCGCTGACCCGGCCGGGGATCTCCGCGCTCCAGGTGGCGAGGTCCTCGTCGACGGTCACCTCGATGGGCGCGAACTCCATGCCCCGCATCTCGGGGTGGAACGCCTCGACGAACTGGCCCGGCCATCCGCCGGCCTGTCCGCCGAAGATCGCGCCCAGTGCGGCCCGCTGCGGTTCGTCGGCACGCTCGTCGAAGAACGCGGCGGCGTACGGGTCGGTGTGCTCGCCGGTCCACACGTTGCCGACGAAGGTGACGACCATCAGGACGTTCAGGCCGTCGAGCCGCACGTCGCCGTAGCTGCCCTCACGTATGTGCCAGGCCATGATGCCGTCGCAGTCGCCGTAGGTGGGCGGCTGGGCGAACGTGCAGGGGCAGGGGATGGCGCACTTGCAGGTGTCGAACCAATCACCGGCGACATGCCAGCGCGTATCGGTGGTAGCGGTTTGTTCGGTCATCTCGCTTCCCTCCCGCCACCCGAGGGCGTCGGTCCGGCGAGGCCGCTGTCCCGAGTCCACTCCCGGGATCACCGGAGCGGCCTCCCTTCCAGCGTGCCCTCTCCGGACGGCTCGGGGAAGGCACGCCGACTCACGCCGCCGTGAGCCGATGGGTCGGATCGCCCGGTTCGTCGCGCCAAGTCACCTGGTCCAAAGCCAGGGGGGCGAAGGTAGAACGGGTGTCGGATGACCGTCGACCCGCGCACCGAGCTCTCTCGGTCACCACCACCCGGGCCTGCCTGGGAACTGCGGCCATCGTCGCGTGCTCCCGATCGCAGGGCTTTGGCGGGACGTTCGGGCCAGGCTGAGCCGCTGCCGCGCGGACCGGCTGCCGGAGCCGTGTGCGGATTTCGACCTCGGCGATGACGAGGGCGACGTCGTCGTCGCCGGTGGGCAAGGTGAGGGCGGCGAGGAGGTGGTCGCAGGTCGTTTCGAGGTCTGTCCTTGGGCCGGCGAGGATGCCGATGAGGGTGGCGAGGCGCTGGTCGAGTGCCTGGCCGCGTCGTTCCACGAGGCAGTCGGTGTAGAGGGCCAGGCGGTCCCCGGCCGCCAGGTGGTGGCGGGTGGTGGTGAAGGGGACCAGCCCTCAGGTGCCCAGCGGAGCGCTGGTGGGCAGGTCGAGCAGGACGGGGCGGTGGCTCGCCCGGTCGAGGACGGGCGGCAGGTGTCCGGCGAGGGCGACGAGGGTCAGTCCGTCATCCGGGTCGCACACGGTGCAGACGCAGGTGGCGATGGTCTCCTGGACTGGGCGACCGGGCGGGCGGACAGGGCCAGATCGCGCTCCACACCGCGTACGACGGCCTCGTCGGCCGCGATCCCGAGCGCGTAACGCGCGCCGTCCTTGTCCCGAAGCCGCATGTTGCGGAATTCCACCAGGCGCGTCGAGCCGTCCTTGTGCCGGATGGGGAATACCCCGGCCCAGCTCCCCCCGCTGGCCATCACGGTGGCGAACAGCTCCAGCACCAGGCCCACGTGTTCCTCGGAGACCAGAAGCTTCGCCGCTGGCCGGCCGAGCGCTTCCTCGGAGGTCCAGCCGAACAGTTCCCGTGCCTGTGGGCTCCACAACGCGATCTGTCCGTCACTGTCGAGGACGACCGCGGCCACTCTCAGCAGGTCCAGCAGTCCGCCCGGCGCGGACGGGCCGAGATACACCGGCGTCGGTCCTTCGTTGAGCTCGTCAGCGGCGTCCTTCCGCTGCCCTCCGCTCGGTCGCCCGGCTGGGAGATGGGAGGCCGCCCCCGCCTGCCCGGTAACGGGCGTCCGAACGGCAAGGGGTCTCACCATCGCCCCTCAGTCCGGTTCCGTAGGCAGGCCGGTCCGTCTAGGTCACCGGCCGAGGACCCGGCGCCGGCCCGGACGGCACAGTTGCCGAACGCCCCGTCGAGGTGGCCGAAGCCGGCCGGCGGCGCACCACCGGCACCCTCGATCGGCAGATGACATGACCCGCGACGACGCGGTGATCACCGCCAGGCCCCTCCCGGCGATTCCCCGGCACGCCCCAGAACAGCATCGGCACCGTGGTAGCGCTGCGTGGAGATGGCATGTGGGCTGCGTGTCGTTGGTCGAACAGTATGCGGGCCCAGTTGCTGCTCCGTGGGGGAGCTGCGTCCGGGCCCGGCCGTCAGCCGGAGGGTCCGGTTGTGCTCGTGGGGGAGTTGCAGCCGGACCCGCCAGCGGTGGCATCGACGGGTTGCATGCCGAGCCGCAGCATCCACACCGTGGGCGACCCGGGCTCCGTATGCGGGCGCCGCCTGATGCGTCGATCCGGCCGCAAGTCAGGGGCCGTTCGCGGTGCTGTTCGTCTTCCCTCGGCTCCAGCGGTGGTTCGACCTCGGCTCACCGGACCAGGTATCGCTCCAGCGCGGCGAGGAACGCGTCCGGGTTCTCGAGGTGGCAGGCGTGGTCGCCGGGCAGTTCGAGAACCCGGGTATCGGGCAGTCGTTCGTCGAGGGTGGCGACGACCCGCTTGAGCCAGTCGGTGGTCGCGGAGCCGTGGACCAGGAGGACAGGGCACCGGATGCCGGCGAGTTCGGAGACGTCACGGTCGGGCCGGTCGGCCTGCTCCGAGCTCCAGGACAGGGCCATCCGGTGCGGGACCCAGCGCGGCCAGGCGGGATGGTCGCGGGCCTGGTCCTTCGATGGCGCGAGTCCGGCGAGTACGAGGAACTCGGCCAGGTCGTCCTCGCTCACGTCCTGACCGGCCAGCGCATGCAGGAACCGGTTCAACCGGGCGACCTCGGGGTCGGACTCGCCGAGGCCGTCGAGGATCCAGTACGCCGCGGGCTCCACGAGCGTCAGCGTCCGCACCCGCTCCGGATGGGCCAGGGCGAACTCGATGAGGGCTCGCCCACCGCCGGACCACCCCGCGAAGTCGGCCGTCTCGAGCCCGAGGGCGTCCACGGTCATGAGCAGCGATTCACGCTCGATCGCCGCGGTGTATCCGGCGTCCCCGCGCTCGCCGGCCGAGCCGAGCTCGTTGTGGATCGGCTGCACCCTGACGGTCCTCCGTCTCGCCGACAGGGCGTCCGCGAGCGGCGTCCACGACACCCATCCGGTGAGCCCGCCGGGCACCAGGACGATCGGCGATCCCTCGCCCTTCACCTCGTTGACCAGGACCCTCGGTTTCATCGCCCACCTCTGACGGGTTGACAGCAGATCCCATCAACGTAACCGGGGTGCCGACTTCGCGCAGGCATGGGCTGGGTGAAGGGGCCGCCCCAGGTAGATGACCGCGACCCGCACCAAGGTGACAGCTGTGGCGGTGTCCGTGAAGATTACCGACCCCTGTTGACCGGGGAGAGCGGAGTGTCGGCCATGAGGGCGATCGGGATGCAGTTCTGTCGGTGGTGCGGGCCGCTACTTCAGCTCGAACAGCAGCGAGCGGACCTCGGTGCTTCCGGTGTTGTGCGTGGAGTGGTCCACGGCTGGGAACCACGTCGTCCCGCCGGCCACGAGCGAGACCTCGATGGTGGCCGTGCACGGCGCGAGGCCCTCGTGCATGCGCTCGTGCGTGACTGGCCGTCGCTCGCGACCCCAAGCAGCCGCAGTGGGTAGGTCGGCTTGACGTGCAGCGTCAGCCACCGCGAAGTTGGCCCCGATGAGCGGTGCCCGGCTGGAGAAGGCGAACTGCTGGACGGCCATGAACTGTAGGGCTTGCACAACCTGACTGAAGTGCAGCGCGGCCGCATCGGGCCGAAGGTCGGTTGATTGAGATGCGCAGCCATCGGCTCCCTGGATTCCGGAAATTGGCCGAAGGCAGGTTGGACTGGGAGTTGTGGCGGATATTCTTGACTCGCCTTCGGTTGGGGTGGCGATGGTTTATCTCGGCGGCGGTGGGTATCCCTGGGCGGGGATTTATGGCTGCGGGATGGAATCGCTGGATTCTCCACCAAAGTGGCGCCAGCCTGGACTCATGAGCATCGTCCGGACCCTCCGTCAAGCCCCTGGCCTGGGGACCAGCTGGGGACCACACGTCATGCGCGCTGCCGCACGAGGTGCGCGAAACGCTCTCATCTGCACACGGACGACGTGTGTGTGAGCGCATTTCAGGCAGGAATAGGGAAACCCTTCCTGACTGGGGGTCAAGGGGTCGCAGGTTCAAATCCTGTCGTCCCGACCGCGAGTTCTCGCAGGTCGGAAGGCGCTTCCATCGAAATGATGGGAGCGCCTTTTGTCGCAGGGTGGTGGTCGCATGGTGGTCGCGCCCTGATCGGCCTGGGAACGCTACCTGATGGTGGGCGGTGCTGGACAACTCGGTGGCGTTGCCCGTAGTCGACGGAGAGCAGGTGCAGGTCGTGGCCCTGCCCCTTGAGCAGGTGCGCCATCGTGACGGAGTCCATGCCTCCCGAGACGATGGCGATGATTTTCGACACCGTGTTCCCCCTGTTGTGTCAGTGCTTTGTCTCGTTCGATGGCCACGGCCGAGCGTTGGTCCGGCCGCGGCGGTGCTGGGATTCGGCTCAGGTGAGCGGGATGCCACGGACGACAACCGCTGTCGCGGCGCGGTCGAGAGCCACTTCGCACTCCTGCTCGGTGGCGGCGACGGCCACCACCAGGGCGTACCGGCAGCGAACGTGGTCGGTCGGCGGCAGCCGGAGCTGTCGGCCCGGCCCGGCGAGCACCTGTACGTCGTGGATCTCGGCGGGCAGCCGGTCCCGGTCGACCTCCACGGACTCCACCGTCAGGTCGTGTTCGGGGTACAGGAAACGGATGGCCGCCACTTGCTGCCGGGAGGCCGTGGTCCTGGGGACTGCGCCCGCTGCCAAGTCGGCGGCGACAAGCCCGACCTCGACACCAGTGGCGAGCCCTCCCAGGTAGGGGATCCGGTCGCCGCCGACCCGCGCGTTGATCTCCACCACCCGCGGGCCGGACGCGGTCAGCCGCAGTTCAGTGTGGGTCACCGTGTCGGTGAGGCCGACGGCGGTGTGGGCGGTCTGGAGGACGTGCAGCAGCATCGGGTCGGCCAGCAGCGGGTCGTCCGCCCGGACCACGTGGCCGACCTCCTCGAACCCCGGCGCGAAGCCGATTCGCTTCCGGGCCACGAAGAGCATCGTGACCAGGCCGTCCCGACAGACTGCGTCCACGCTGATCTCTGGTCCGTCGAGGTACTGCTCGACCAGCACTGGGCGGTCGAAGGTCGGGACCTCGTCGAACCAGATGGCGGTGGCCTCGCGGTACGCCTCGACCAGGTCCTGCGGGGCCCGCACCAGCGACACGCCGTTGCTTGCGGACAGCGCCCGCGGCTTGACCACCACGGGATAGCCGAGATGCTCGGCGGCTTGCCGTGCCTCCTCGAAGTCGGCGACCGCGATCGACTCGGCCTGTGGGACGCCAGCAGCCTTCAGCGCCTGCCGGCCGGCGAACTTGTCCCGGCAGGCATGCACCGCCGCCACCGGGCTTGTCCGCAGCCCGAGGGCGGCGGCCACTGCGGCGGCCGACTCGACGCGGGTCTCCTCGTAGGTCAGCACCCCGGCGTAGTCCTCTGGGCTCTCCTTGGCGATCCTGACCATTGCTTCGGGGTCCAGGGTGTTCACCGCGGAGTGCGCCGCGATGTAGGGCGACTCCCAAGTGGGGGCCGTCGGCGACAGCAGGTGCAGCCGGTACCGGGTGGCCATGGCGCGCAGCATGTACTCGCGCCAGATCTGGGCCCCACTGCCGATGAGCAGCAATAGGGGCTTGGCTCCGTTGTTCATGTGGGTCACCGTTCGATGTGCGGGGATACGGGTGGTGCCACCAGGCGAAGGCTGGTGGCCGTCAGGCCTTAGCGGCGGACGGTGCGACCTCGACCGCGAACAGGCCGACTCTCAGGGCGATCTCGGTGTGGGCCGGGCCCTCCTGCACGCCGAGCGCAGTCAGCAGCCGCCGTACCTCGGTGGCGATCACGTCCTGCTGCTCGGCGGTGATCCGGGCCGGCACCAGGTGGCCGATCTCCACGAAGGTCGCCGTCTTGAACTTTTCGGTCACGGCCAGCAGATGGTGCTCGCCGGCCGCGCTGAACGTCTCCACGCTGAATTCGCGGCCGGTCAGGAACTCCTCCGCCAGCCACGGTGCCGAAGGCTCGCTGGCTGGGACGGAGAAGTCCAACTCTTCGGCCAGTTCCCGCAGTCGGGCTTCGTCGTGCACAGCGTGGATCTGCTGGCTTCCGGTGCCCCGGGAGGGCTTGAGTATCAGCGGGAAGCCCAGGGCGCCGGCCAGCGCGAGGAGGTCCTGCGTGCTGCGCACCTCAGCGAAGGCGACCTGGCCGACCTCACCGCCGCGCAGCTGCTCGCGCATGAACACCTTGTCGTTGACCGCTGTGGTGGTCTCCAACGGGTTGGCGGTGAGCCCCAGTTCATGATTGATCTGGGCTACCGCCTGCAGGTAGGTGTCGTTCATGGTGACCGCGAGGTCGAACGGCTGAACACCGTGCAGGGCTACTGCCGCCTGTACCACTCGGTCCGGTGAGACGTCGGGAACCAGGAGGACGGTCTCGGCCAGCTCCCGATGGCGTTCGGAGAGGGCGCTCTTGGAGCCCAAGTAGCCGATTGTCATTCCCGCGCTGTGCGCTGCTTCCATCGCCTCTGTGCGCCTCCCCCCGACGAACAGCACGTTGGAGACGGCCGATGGCCTGATCACCTGGTTCCCCCCTTGGTTCTTCACCAGTCATGGAATCGGCGCCGCCCCTTCAGGGCAGTGGCTCGACTCGAGAGCGCTTCCCGGTGGAATCGTCCCTGTGTCAAACATGAGGCACTGCCATACCCGAGGAATACTCATGGGCACCCGGCCGCCAGTAGGGGGAAAGTAGCGGCAGGTTCTCCACTCACCTCCTGAACTTGCTTCTGGGCAAGGCGAGTTCTTCGAGAGAAGTCGATTGCAACAGAGGCGACGGCCTGCACCGTGCGGTGCGGGCCGTCGCCTCTGTGTGCAAAAGATCGTCGGGTCGGAACGTGTTGCGGAAGTCTCCGAGGGGAGAAGGCCGCGGTGGTGGCCGGTCGGCCGGGGGGCGGTCAGGTGTCAGCGGTTGTGCGAGGAGGCGGCGAGCCGGTTGGCAAGGTCGGCTGTCGTGGTCTCGACCCAGTTCATCGTGCGGGCTGTTCGGTAGCCGAGCGAGTGGTTGATGTCGATCATGAAGGTGTTCGTGGTGGCGGTGGTGGTGAAGATGCGCTCCACGTCGGGTCGTTCGTCGGCGAGCCAGCGCATCATGGCGGCCTTGACGGTTCGGCCGAGACCGTGGCCGCGGTGTCCGACCAGGACGGAGGTGTCGTGGATGTAGCCGAACTCGCGGCGATGGGGGTAGTTGTGGATGACGTGGACGCCGGCGACCCGGTCCTCGGCGTCGTCGATGGCGATGACGACTCGTTGTTCCACGCCCGCGTCCAGGAGTTCGCGGTCGTTGGCGCGGATCAGTTCGGGGGTCCACACCGTTTCGCGGTAACTCGTGTCCCCCAACGGGGCATCGTGGATCGCTTGCCGGGCCACCGCGTAGGAGTCGATGAACTGCTCGGGTGTGGCGCCGTTCCAGTGAGCCAGGCGGTAGCGGGCCGGGACCGGTACGTCCCACAGTGCCCGGGGGGCCTCGGCGACGAGCAGAACCTGCATCACGGTGCTGTGGGTCACCCTGAAGCCCATCAGGGCCGCCCAGTGTGCGCCGGGCGAGTCGGGCTTCATCGGAACACCGAGTATGGTGCCGCGCCCGGATTCCCGGACCGCGGCCAGTGCCGTGCGGATGAGGGCGGTGCCGATCCCGCGACGGCGCAGTTCCGGGTGGACGTGGACCTCGACGCCGGCGATTCCGCTGTTCGAGTCCTCGGGCAGCGACACCCTGGCCGAGCCAGCCACCCTTCCGTCGAGGTGGCCGGTCCAGAAACGGCACACGCCGTCCTCGACCGGAGGTGTGCGAAGGCGGCCGATTGCCCCTTCGTAGGTCAGCGGCGGGTCTTCGGGAAAGTCCTCCGCCACGACCGCCGCCCGCATCAGGTGGTAGTCGGACAGCAGCGGCTCGGACGCGGTTCGCGGATCCAGTGGTCGAATGTCGAGGGTCAACGGAGCTCCAAGTCGGCGGTAGGGTCGTTCGGAGGGGACGAGTCGGAACGGGGTGCGGGAAGCCGCAGAGCCTGCCGGGGAACAACATCGGGACGAGCTTCCACTGTCTGCGCGCCGGTCCGCCGGTGCGTGAGTGACGATGCACGGTCGCCGATCCGCAGCGAGAGTACGAGCGCGATCATGGTGAGTCCGAAGCTGAACAAGCCCATGGTCGCGATGATTCCGCCGTGGAGCAGGACTGCTGGCCAGACGGCCGCGCGACGGGCCTTTCGCGGCGCCAGGGCGGACAGGGCGAGGGCCAGCTCGATGGCGAGCACACCCCAAGTGAGCGATCCGACGACCACGTCAGAGGCGATCACTGGACCGAGGAACTGCCGGATCCCGAGCGGGAGACCGTAGTTGGGGTCGACGAAGACCGAATACATCGCAGTGCCGTCCCGCCACTGGGGCGTGAAGAGTTTCGAGAGGGCGGCGACGAGGTAGATGATCGCGATCTGGCAGCGAATGGCGTACCAGGCGGCACAGGAGCTGCCGGCCCACACCGGAGCGAGGGGTTCCTGCGGCCCGGTCCAGTGCCAGACGCGGCGATCTCCCAGAAGTACCGGTATGAGCAGCATGGTTGTGATGAGCGCGGCTTCGTCGCCACCGTCGGGCAGTGTCATGCTGGCCGCCAGGCTCCAGGTGACGAACCACTGGGGCACGCACGTCCACCGGGGTCGGTATCCGGACGCGGCGACGGTGAGCAGGACGATCGCGGTCATTCGACACCACAGCGACAGGGCGTGTGCGCCGTAGCAGCGCATGCCCTCCGGCAGACCCGGTGCGTAGTCAGCGGCGGCTTCGTGCCGGACGGTGCCATGTGGGTGCTGTCACACCGCGCACGACTGACAGGTGGCGTTGGGCCGTACCGGCGCAGAGTTGTCCGTAGAGGTCCATACGGCTCCGATCAGGACCAAACCGACGACGGCGCCAATCGCTGCGAAACGCATGCGACATCTCCCCTATCTGAAGTAGTACACATTCCGGGTGTTGCGTCCGTCACCGGACGTGGCCGAACGTACTGAGCACCGCTATTGCCCGACTACTGTTCGGCTGACCTTGGGAGTTTCCTCCGGCTGCACTGTTGCCGGAACCTTTCGTGCGGTCCGGGTGGGACCAAGGTGGTCGTACGGGTGGGATGGACACGTCGTCGACATCGCGACCGGCGCGGACAAGAACATGTGGGGGGATCGGATGGAGCTCGACGTTCGCCTGTTGGGGCCGTTGGAAGTCGAAGCCGGGGGAGAGCTGCTGGCGATCGGTGGCCTTCGTTCATGCCGTCTGCTGGCTACGCTTCTGCTCAACGCCAACACCATGGTTCCCGACGGACCGGCTGATCGATGTCACGTGGGAGGTCGCCCCGCGATCGGCCCGCCAGCAGGTCCACAACACAGTGGGTGCGTTGCGTCGGATTGTCGCGCAGGTGCCGGAGCTGGACATCGTCACAAGCCAGGTCGGCTACCGGATCGACCTCGACGAGAACCTGATCGATCTTGTCCGATACCGGTCCGCTGTGGGGCGCGCCAACGAAGCCGTGGCGTCAGGGGATACGACCACGGCGATCTCGTTGCTCACGAGCGCGAGGGCGCTGTGGCGCGGAGCGGCGCTGGCCGGTCTCGACGGGCACTATTTCGGCAATGTCGCCACCCGGCTGGAGGAGGAGCGCCTCTCGGCGATCGAGTCGCTGCTGGAACTGCGCGTACGGCGAGGCGACGGAGCACTCGTGGCGGGTGACTTGGTCGAACTGGTTGCATTGAACCCGTCGCGCGAGTCGCTCCGGGCGACCCTGATGACTGCGTTTCACTCGACCGGGCGGACGACCGACGCGCTGGAGGTCTACGAGGAAGGCCGGCAGCAGTTGGCCGAGGGCTTTGGCCTCGACCCGAGCGACGACCTCAAGGCTCTGCACGAGCGCATCCTGCACGGGCTTCCCGTGGCGGAGACATCTGCATCGAAGTGGTCGCCTGTTCCGGTGCCGCCTGTGCGGGCGTCGGACACCACTACTGCCGAGAGGGAGACCTTGCGGCAGTTCCTGCCGCACGATCCGCGCGAGTTCTCCGGGCGTCACGATGAGATGCTCCAGCTCATGGAGGACGGCCGACAGTCCGACTCGGTGTCCCTCGTGATCTCGGCGATCAACGGGATGGGCGGAATCGGCAAGACCACCCTCGCGGTGCGATTCGCACACACCGTCTCGGCCGACTACCCGGACGGGCAGTACTTCGTCGACCTGAGAGGCTTCGCCGCCGGCGTGGAGCCACTCGATCCGGGAGACGCCCTCGGCATGCTGTTGCGCCAGTGCGGTCTGCCCGACGAGCTCATCCCCCCCGGCCTGGAGGGCAGGACCGTCGCCTGGCGCGGTGCCATGGCCGGCAAGAGGGCGGTGATCCTTCTCGACAACGCGGTGGATGTCCAGCAGGTGCGGCCGCTGCTGCCCGGTACGAACGGACCGCTCGTGCTCATCACCAGCAGACGCCGGCTGTCGGCTCTGGAGGGTGCCGTACCCCTGTCCCTCGACCTGATGCCGCTGGACGACGCGGTCACGTTGTTCACCCGTGTCGTCGGGGCCCGGCGCGTGGCCCCCTACCCGGACGAAGTCGCCGAGGTCGTCGAGCTCTGCGGCCGCCTGCCGCTGGCCATCCGGATCGCTGCCGCCCGCTTTCGCGACCGCACCAGTTGGACCGTGCAGTACCTCATCGAGCAGCTCAACGACCAGGAGCGGCGAGCCAGGTTCCTCGACTTCGGGGAGCGGAGCGTATCGGCCGCACTCGCACTGTCGTACCGGCACTTGTCGGGTGGCGGAAGTCGACTCTTCCGGCTGCTGAGCCTCCACCCGGGGACCGCCTTCGACGCGCGAACCGCCTCCGTGCTTGCCGACCTTCCGATTGACCGGACTCAGGACATCCTCGAGTCGTTGTTCGACGACGCCCTCCTGCTTCAGGACAAGCCCGGCCGCTACCACTTCCACGACCTCGTCCGTGACTATGCGGTGCGCGTGTGCGCGGAACACGACAGCGAGGCAGACAGGGACGGCGCTCGCAGGCGGTTGATCGACTACCACCTTCAGCTGGCCGGGTCCTGGTGCGCTCCGCTGGCGAAGGGCCCCTTCCGTCCCGTGCGGGACATCACTCACTCGTTCACCGGTATACCGGTGCCGTCCTCGGTGACCGAGGCGATCGAACTGCTCACGGGGGAGGCCTCCAACCTGGTCGAGGTCGCCCGGGCCGCTCTGAAGGACGGCCCACCGGAGGTGGCTTGGCAGCTGGTCTGCGCCATGCAGCCGTTCCTGCGGCGCACCAACTACGCCGGCATCGCACTCCAACTGTTCGAGAGCGCCGTCGAAGCAGCACGAACAGCGGGAGACGAGCCCGGTGAGGCGCTGTGCCTCATGGGGCTGACCGGTGCCCTGCGGGAACGAGGCCGAATCTCAGACGCCCGCACTGCCATGGAGGCCGCCCTCGCCATCAGCAGGCGCGTGGGTGACCGGTCCACTGAGATGTACCAGTTGACCGAACTCGGAGTCCTGAAGGTCAACGAGGAGAACTTCGTCGAGGCCTACCACTGCTTCCGTTCAGCGCTGGACATCGTGGAAACCCTCTCCGACCCCGAACTGAGCGCGGCACTCAACAACAACCTCGGGGTTACCTGCAGGGAACTGGGTCGCTCCGCCGAAGGCTTCGAGCTTGTCGGGCATGGCCCGCATCTTGGGCTCGCTGTTCGGCAGCCGCCTGTCGAAGACCCGCTTGCCCGCCCGAGTCAGGGCGGTTCCGTGGTGCTCGCCCTTGCCGACGTCCAGGCCGAGGAAGACGTCCACGTCGCCGGTGTCGATCACGCTGTTCCCTTACGAGGTCGTGCTGTCCCGGCCTCGTTGGCGTGGCACCAGTTGCCGGCATCCACGTTACGAAGAGCCTCCCAGCGAGCTGGTGGTCCTGCCTCTATCAGCGGTCTACCGGTGCCTCCGGCCCGGTGACACCACCCCCCGGATCATGCGAACTACAGGGGGGAACAGTCATGCCGAGCCGGAGGCCGGGAGCCCCGTTGCGGGGCCACGAAGAAGGTAACGGGGGGCCTGTCAGGCCAGCGGCAGTTCCAGTCGGGCCTCGTTCCCGCTCACGGAGCTGACCGTGGTGGTGGTGAGGGCGGGGAGGTCCGAGCCCGCGTACGAGTACAGCGGGTCACGGCTGTTGACCACCAGGGCAAGGCGGTGGCCGGTCGGCAGGTCGTAGGAGACGGCCTGGAGGAGCCAGGCGATGGTGGCGCCGGCCTGCGGGGTCAGGTCGGTGGCCGTGTACGGCTCGTGCGTGATGATCCGGGCGGTGCCGTCCGGGGCGATGTCGTACAGGTAGGCGATCACCGTGGCGGCGTCGGTGCTGCTCCGCACGGTGAGATGCACGGTGGCGGCGCCCCGGATCCGCCGGGCCACCTCGTCGGAGCCGGTCAGCGGTTCGGTCGACCAGACCAGCAGCTGGTTCCGCTCGAACTTTGCCGGCTCGTACGCCTTGGGGTTGCCGAACCACTCCCGCTGCCCGCTCTTGAGCAGTTCGCCCGCGACGGAGGAGGTCAGGGCGCCCGCCGCGAAGTCCCGCGACCAGCCGACGGTCGGCTTGTCGGTCAGCGCGCCGTCGCCGCCGGCACCGGCACCGGTGAGGTACCAGTCCTCACTGCTGGTGGTGAACTCGTGCCAGGCCTCGTACGTCTCGCGGCGGGCCGGGGCGGTGATCCGTTCGGTGCCGCCCGGGACCGTGGCCGTCCGGTAGGTGAACAGGCTCTGGCTGCTCACGGCCGGCCAGTTCGGCACGTCGTAGGTGGTGGTCCAGCTACGCGTAGGCCTCCCGCGTCGGCTCCGCCAGCCCGGGGAACGGCAGGCCGGTCACCAGGTCGGCCAGTCCGGGGCCCGCAGGGGCGCCGTGGTCGCCGATCCACAGGTTCATCCGCTTCTGCACGGTGAGCCGTTCGAAGAGCTCGACCACCGGATTGACCGGGAACAGCGTCTCGTGCCAGGTGTTCGAGAGGAACGTCGGGATGCCCCGCGCGTTCGTCCGGTCGACGTACGCCTCCGGGGAACGCTGGGTGCCCCACGCGACCCGCTCGTCGAGGTTCCGGCCGCTCAGGAAGTCCTCGAGGATTCGCTGCGTCCCCTCGTCGAACTTCTCCTCCAGCGGGCCGCCGGTGAAGTCGATCAGCGTCTGCACGGCCTCCAGGTGCCGGGTGCCGTTGTTGTACAGGCTGGTGGCGAGGTTCCCCCAGGTGCTCAGCGCGACCACGGCGGCGACGCGGGCGGTCGGGTCGTGCGCGGCGACCAGCTGGCTGATCCCGGAGCCGTAGGACTCGCCGAGGAACCCGAGCCTGCTGGGCTCGAAGAACTGCTGCGCGTAGTCGATCACGAACGTGCCGTCGGCCCAGTCGTTGGGCCCGGCCACGTCGACGAAGCCCTCGGAGGTCGACGGCCAGCCCTTGATGCCGATGCCGCGCGGCGAGTAGGCCAGCACGTGGTACCGCGCTGGCAATGTCGGTGAGCGTCGCTTCGGTGACCAACGGAGTCGGGTCACTGGTCATTTCGGAACCACCTCCTCTGCGAACGGATACCGATCGGCATCATGGTCGGCTCACAGAGAAGGGAACTGACGCATCGTCGGCATTCACTGAAAGCAGTGAGGTCGAAGCGCGCTCCCGCCCCGCCTGCGCTACGTAACGACGTAACTGGACGCCCGCCGCTTCGCCGATCGCCAGACGGTGGGAGTCGCCCGTACCCACCCGGCTTCGGAGCGAGACCACGAGGTCGCACCGGCGTGGCGGGCGTGCTCAGCCGTCCAGCTCGCGGGTGATCTTCGAGCGTGCGGGCGCCCAGATGTTGTCCGGCAGGAAGCCCTCCTGGCCGATGTCGTCCAGCTGCGTCGCGACGTAGTGCGCCGAGGCGTCGCAGTCCGCGTCCGCCTCCTGGAAGAACGTGATGCTGCCGGGGTCCAGATGGAAGTTCCAGTCCGGGTTGTGGTCCGCCGTCTCCGCGACGACCCGGCCCTGGGCGTGGACCTTGGAGCTTTCGGTACCCGCGAGGATGGCCCGGGCCTGCCCGATCTTCTCCTCGTCGTCCAGCCGGAAGACGAACTCGTCATCGTCCGGGGCCGCTTCGAGACCGAATCGGGCAGTCGCCATGGGGTGCTCCGGTGCGAGTACTGGTCACGAGGTTTCTTCGGCTCCGGACAGTAGCGCAGCGCCGTTCCGGGATCGCGGATCGGCTCGAAACACCACCCGGCCGGGTCCCCGGCCCGAGTGCGGCACTCCGGTCGGACGCCGGACGCCGGGAGCTTCTCGAAGTCGCCGGGGTGTACTGGCGATCGAAGAAGGCCTCCCGGGGCCGTATAAGCGGACAATGACGAACCAGCCGCGGCCGGGGACAGCGCGCGGCGCCGGCGGGGCGACTCGGGACCGGTGCGGATGGCGATCGACCGGTCACCCGGGCTGCGCGAACTGCCGCGTCGCCCCCGAGGGTCGTCGAGGGCGTCCGCGCACGGTGGCGTGGCCCGCAGTACGCGGGCCGGGACGAGGATGCCGTGCACCCTGGGCTCGGACCCGGTCGGGATCCTCGTCGGACCTCCGGTCCTTCTCCCGCTGTGCGCGACATCGGGCGGGGTGGCAGCGTGGAGAGAGCTGGGACCCGAACGCGCGGGGATGGCCTGGATGAATGCAGCGGACGGCAATGCCGCTCGGCGTGCCGGACCGGGCGGGTCGGACGGACAGCGATCCGCCCGAAGCGGGGTGCGCTCGCGGCTGCGGGTGCGCACCGTTGCCGGGCAGGTGTTCGTGGTGCTGCTGGTGGTCGTGCTGCTGCTGGTCGGCGTGGCGCTGACGGCGCTCGTGCTGCAGGCCCGGCGATCCGCCACCGGTGAGGCCGCGGGCCGCACCCGGGCCGTGGCCGTCGCCCTGTCGCGGGCCCCCGGCGTGGTGAGCGCGATGGACGGTCCCGATCCGACCGCGGTGCTGCAGCCGTTGGCGGACAAGGTCGAGCACGAGGGCAACGTCGACTACGTGGTGTTCGCCAACCCGGCCGGGATCCGCTACACGGCCCTGAGCCCCGACCTGATCGGGAAACACGTCATCGGTCCGTTCGAGCACACCCTCGCCGGGCCGACCACCGACAGCTTCCGGACGCCCGTCGGGCGGGTCGTCGAGTCCGGCGCGCCGGTCCACCGGCCGGACGGCTCGGTCGCCGGCGTGGTCCAGGTCGGAATCACCGTCGCCCACGTGGGCAGCGCGGTGGGCCGGCAGCTGCCGATCCTGATCGGCGGTGCGGCGGCCGCGCTCGCGGTCGGCACGGGCGGGGCGGCGCTGGCCCGGCGGCGGCTGCGACGCCAGACGCACGGCCTGGGCCCGGCCGAGATGACGCGGATGTACGAGCACCACGACGCGGTGCTGCACGCCGTCCGCGAGGGTGTGCTGATCGTCGGCGGGGACGGACAGGTGCTGCTGGCCAACGACGAGGCCCACCGGTTGCTCGAACTGCCGCCCGACGTGGAGGGGCGGGCCGCTTCCGAACTCGGGCTCGATCCCGCGCTGGCCGAGCTGCTGGCGTCCGGGCGGGCCGCCACCGACGAGGTGCACCGGGCCGGGGACAGGCTGCTCGCCGTCAACAACCGCCCCACCGCACCGTTCGGCGGAGAGCCGGGCAGCGTCGCGACCGTCCGCGACACCACCGAACTGCGCGCACTGGCCGGGCAGGCCGAGACCGCGCGGGCCAGACTGCAACTGCTCTACGACGCCGGGCTACGGGTCGGCACCACCCTGGACGTGGCGCAGACCGCGCAGGAGCTGGCCGACGTGACCGTTCCCGGTTTCGCGGACTTCGCCACGGTCGAGCTGGCCGACGCCGTGCTGAACGGTGAGGAGCCCCCGGACCCCGGCACCGCGCAGGGCCCGCGGATCCGCCGCGTCGCGGTCGGCGGCGTCGGCGAGGACGGGCCGTTCCTCCCCGTCGGCTCGCGGCTCGATCCGTGCCCCGGCACCCCGGAGGAGACCGCGCTGGAGACCGGGCGCGCCGCGCTCGTCGCCGACCTGCGCCGGTCCGACGCCTGGCGGGCGCCCGGCCAGGAGGCGGCCGACCGGGTGCTCTCGTACGGGGTCCACTCGCTGATCTGCGCACCCCTTCGGGCACGTGGCACGACCCTGGGCACGGTCCACTTCTGGCGGGCGGGGTCGCCACCGTTCGAGGAGGACGACCTCTCCTTCGCCGACGAGCTGGCCGCCCGCGCGGCGGTCTGCCTCGACAACGCCCGCCGGTACACCCGTGAGCGCACGATGGCCGAGGCGTTGCAGCGCAGCCTGCTGCCCGGAGCACTGCCCGAGCAGAGCGCCCTGGAGGCGGCCTACCGCTACCTGCCGGCGTTGCACGGGGTGGGAGGGGACTGGTTCGACGTCGTTCCGCTGCCCGGCTTCCGCGTCGCGCTCGTCGTCGGGGACGTCGTCGGCCACGGCCTGCACGCCGCCGCCACCATGGGCCGCCTGCGCACGGCCGTCCTCAACCTCTCCGCCCTCGACCTGCCCCCGGACGAACTGCTCGCCCGCCTCGACGAACTGGTCACCCGCCTCGACCCGGCGGAGAACTCCGGGGGAGAGCGGGACATCGGGGGCCAGGGCGAGCGGGCTGCCGTCACGGGCGCCACCTGTCTGTACGCGATCTACGATCCGACGTCCGGCGAATGCACCATGGCGCGGGCCGGACATCCACCGCCGGTGCTGGTGGAGCCCGACGGCAGCGCCGAGTTCGTCGACCTGCCGGCCGGGCCGCCGCTCGGCGTGGGCGGACTGCCCTTCGAAACCACCGGGCTGCGACTGGCCCCCGGAACCGCCCTGGTGCTCTACACCGACGGGCTGGTCGAGAACCGCGACCGCGACCTGGGAACCGGACTGGAGGCACTGCGCCGCTCCCTGGCCGGTGCCGATGTCCGGCACTCCCCGGACGACATCTGCCAGGCCGTGTCCGACGCGCTGGTGCCGTCGCGCCCCACCGACGACATCGCGCTCCTGGTCGCGCGCACCCGGCTGCTCGAAGCCGACCAGGTGGCCAGTTGGGACGTGCCGTTCGATTTCGCCTCGGTGTCACGCATCCGGAAGGAGTGCGCCGACCGACTGTCCGCGTGGGGACTGGAGGACCTGTCCTTCACCGCCGAACTGATCCTCAGCGAGCTGATCACCAACGCCATCCGCTACGGCACCGAGCCGGTCCGGGTCCGCATACTGCGCGACAGCAGCCTCGTCCACGAGGTCTCGGACGGCAGCAGCACCGCCCCGCACCTGCGCTACGCAGCCACCACGGACGAGGGCGGCCGGGGCCTGTTCCTGGTGGCGCAGACGGCCGAACGGTGGGGGACCAGGTACTCGGCCCGGGGCAAGGTCATCTGGGCCGAACAGTCGCTGGTCGCGCCGGAGTTCCGGTTCGAGGGCTTCGGCGAGCTGCACCCGTGAGCCCGCGAACGCCCGGCACGCCGGCACGCGTCGGTGTGAGGAGACCGTGCCGCGGGTGCCGCGGGCTGCGCGCCGGGAATTCTCCGGTGTCGAGGAATCCACTCGGTTGCTGTCATGGTCAGCGTGGTCCACCGCTTGAGGAAGGCGTGCAGGCCGGTGCCGATGGCGACGATGCCCGCCGAGTAGAGCCAGCCGAGCGCCCAGATCGAGACCTGCTGGTGGTCGACGATGTGGAACACGGGTCCCGCGGTGACGATCCCGATCGCGCTGACGACGAGCGAGGTCGCCAGCCCGACCAGTGCGCGCACTCGGATGCCGAGGGCCGCGCCTGCCGTGCCGATCACCGGCACGCTGGCGTAGGAGCCGATGCTGAGGGCGACCAGGAGGAAGAAGATCCCCTGCCCCGTCGGGCCGCCGGCCGCGAGCGGGGCCACGTCGGTGACGGCCAGCGGCACGCCCTGGTGCGCGGCGACGGGCTGGAACACCGCCTCCGCGGCCATCGCGGAGGTGTCGGAGTTGCCCTTGGCGACGAGCAGTTCCGGACGGTTGGCGTCGGGAACGTACGCGCCGACGAGGTCCCGGTCGCGCAGCAACTGCTCGGCGCTCTGCCGGTCGGGCAGAGTGGTGACGTCGAGCACGTCGCCCGCCCGGTCCTTGAGGGTCTGCGCCAGCACCTGGTCCGGCGCGGTGGTGCCCACCACGGCGACCTTCAGGTGGTGGGGCTCCGGCTGGTGGAAGGCGCCCTGGTAGGCGAGCGCCATGCCCAGGCACATCAGTAGCGGCGTGAGCAGGTGCACGGCCAGGTGCCCGATGCTGTGCCAGCGGTTCGGTGCGGCATGGTGGGGGCGGTGGGCTGGGCCGATTCGGCCCCGTCTGATGTCTTCATGATCGGGCGGTCCGTCCTGGCGGCGAGGTGCTGTTGGTAAATACAACCAATGAGACCAATGTGCCCCAACCTTCGAGGAGACCCTGCAGTCGATCCAGCGGGAGCTGACGGCCTTCGCCCGGCGTTCCCGCGGCCGCGCCGGGGGCCTGCACCCCGGAATGTCGCCGGTCGCCTGCAGCATGCTCGACGTCATGACCGAGCGCGGCGACTGCCGGGCGACGGACCTCGCCACCTACTTCATGCTCGACCAATCGACCGTCAGCCGGCAGGTCGGCGCGCTCGAGAAGCTGGGGCTGGTGGTTCGTGAGACCGATCCCGACGACCATCGGGGCCGGATCCTGCACCCCTCGACTGTCGGCCGCAAGGTCGGGGAGCAGGCCAACGAGTACCGCCGCCTGGCCTTTCTGGAGCGCCTCGCGGATTGGGCGGAAGAGGATCTCCAGCAGTTCAGTCGTCATCTTGAGCGCTACAACGCGGCCGCCTGACCGGACCCGACACGCCCGAGCGAACGGCGAGGTCACGGCCTGATTCGATGGCTTGCGTCTGCCTCCGAGCTCAGCGGCTCGCGGCCGATCGCGACGGTCGCCGCAGGCGAACCCGGTGACTTTCACCCTGCGGGACAGCGGGGTGGTCGACAGGCGCCCGGCTGCCCGCGGGGGACCGTCGCCGAGCCCGTCCTGGAGTACGCGGTCTTCGACCAGCAGGGCGCCACGCTGGGCTCGGTGGTCCAGGTCGGCCAGAGCAGCCTGCGCAAGGTGCTCCGGCTGCTCTCCTCCATCGACCAGTACCTGACCCACAAGCTGGAGATCCGTGACGCGCACGGCACCCCGGTGCTGCTGCTGACCCGCCCGGCGAAGATCATCAAGTCGCGGGTGATCGTGCAGCGGCCGGACGGCCAGGAGGCCGGCCAGATCGTCCAGCAGAACGTCCTCGGGAAGATCAACTTCGCGATGGAGGTCGGCGGTCGGAAGGTTGGCGCCATCAAGGCGGAGAACTGGCGGGCCTGGAACTTCTCCCATCGTCGGCGCCCCCCTTGTGGTCAGTCGTCAGGCGAGTGGCTGCGTTCGAGGCCGCCGCTGAGAGCGCCCGCGGCGAGGAACAGCGACGAGGTGGAGGGGATGGTGCGAGCGGCCAGGCCCGACAGCAGGACCGCGACGAGCAGCGTGGCCCCGAACGCGGCGATGAGCACCATGAAGGGAACCCCCGGTTCGGCTATGGGGCAAGAGGGCCGGATCGTGGCGAAGAAGGCCGTCCGGAAGGTCGATGAACGCAGTCGGCCGCCGGCCGCGTACCGTGCCGAGGAGCTGGCGGTGATGCGCCGCCAGTTCTTCGCCCCCGAGCGGCGGTGTGTTGAGCCGAACGGCGGACCTGTCCGCGGTCCATCGGATGCCCCGCACGGCCGTGTGGACCGGCGTGCCGGGCCAACCGCTGTTAAGACGGTTCTGAGCCATTGTGTCCGGCTCTCCCGGCTCCGAGGAGGCATCCTCATGGGTGCTGCAACAACGAGCGCCACCGACACCGACGTGGTGCACATTCTCTGGATCAACGCGGGGCTCAGCTGCGACGGCGACTCGGTCTCTCTGACGGCCGCCATGCAGCCGAGCATCGAGGAGATCGTCACGGGGGCCCTGCCGGGCCTGCCGAAGGTCGCCGTCCACTGGCCGCTCATCGACTTCGAGTGCGGACCGGCGCAGGGCGCCGACAACTTCGTTGAGTGGTTCTTCAAGGCGGACCGAGGCGAACTCGACCCGTTCGTCCTGGTGGTCGAGGGATCCATCCCCAACGAGGAGATCAAGGAGGAGGGTTACTGGTGCGGCTTCGGCGACGACCCGGCGACCGGTCAGCCGATCACCACCAGTGAGTGGCTGGACCGGCTCGCCCCGAAGGCCACCGGCGTCGTCGCGATCGGCACCTGTGCCACGTACGGCGGTATCCACGCCATGGAGGGCAATCCGACCGGTGCGATGGGTGTGCCGGACTACCTCGGGTGGGACTGGAAGTCCAAGGCGGGGCTGCCGATCGTCTGCGTGCCCGGCTGCCCGATCCAGCCCGACAACTTCGCCGAGACCCTGACGTACCTGCTCTACCAGCTGGCCGGCTCGGCGCCGATGATCCCGCTGGACGACAAGCTGCGCCCCGCCTGGCTGTTCGGTGCCACCGTGCACGAGGGCTGCGACCGCGGCGGCTACTACGAACAGGGGCAGTTCGCCACCGACTACGGCACGCCGGAATGCCTGGTGCGGCTCGGCTGCTGGGGCCCGGTCGTGAAGTGCAACGTCCCCAAGCGCGGTTGGATCAACGGGGTCGGCGGCTGCCCGAACGTCGGCGGCATCTGCATCGCCTGCACGATGCCCGGATTTCCTGACAAGTTCATGCCGTTCATGGACCCGCCTCCCGGCTCGACCGTCTCCACGGCGGCCAGTTCCGCGTACGGCTCGGTGATCCGGCGGCTGCGGGCGATCACCCTCAAGACCCTCGACAAGGAACCCAGGTGGCGCCGCACCGGCCGCAAGCTCACGACCGGCTACCGCGCCCCGTGGTGACCCGGCGGGCCGCTGCGCACCCCGCGTGGCGACCCGCCCGCCGCTCCTCCCACCCCTTCAGAAGGGCACGACAGACACGATGGCACCGATGACCAAGGCGGCCGGGGACGGCAGCGGCCTGGTGGAGATGTCCTGGGACCCGATCACCCGGATCGTGGGCAGCCTGGGCATCCACACGAAGATCGACTTCAAGCAGAAGCGGGTGGCGGAGTGCTACAGCACCTCATCGGTCTTCCGCGGCTACAGCGTCTTCATGCGCGGCAAGGACCCGCGCGACGCGCACTTCATCACCAGCCGGATCTGCGGCATCTGCGGCGACAACCACGCCACCTGTTCGGTCTACACCCAGAACATGGCGTACGGCGTGAAGCCCCCGCACCTCGGTGAGTGGATCATCAACCTCGGCGAGGCCGCCGAGTACATGTTCGACCACAACATCTTCCAGGAGAACCTGGTCGGGGTCGACTACTGCGAGAAGATGGTTCGCGAGACCAACCCCGGCGTGCTGGAGTTGGCCGAGCGCACGGAAGCGCCGCACGCCGGCGAGCACGGCTACAAGACCATCGCCGACATCATGCGCTCGCTCAACCCGATCGAGGGTGAGTTCTACCGCGAGGCGCTGCAGGTCAGCCGCTATACCCGGGAGATGTTCTGCCTGATGGAAGGGCGCCACGTGCACCCCTCCACGCTCTATCCGGGCGGAGTCGGCACGGTGGCCACCGTCCAGCTGTTCACCGACTACCTGACCCGGCTGATGCGCTACGTCGAGTTCATGAAGAAGGTCGTGCCGCTCCACGACGACCTCTTCGACTTCTTCTACCAGGCGTTGCCCGGGTACGAGGAGGTCGGTCGGCGGCGCGTCCTGCTCGGCTGCTGGGGCAGCCTCAACGACCCGGACCACTGCGACTTCACCTACCGCAACATGACCGACTGGGGCCGGCGGATGTTCGTCACCCCCGGCATCGTGGTCGACGGCAAACTGGTCACCAACGACCTCACCGAGATCAACCTCGGCATCCGGATCCTGCTCGGCAGCTCCTACTACGAGGACTGGCAGGGCAAGGAACTGTTCGTCACCCACGACCCGCTCGGCAACCCGGTCGACCCGCGCCACCCGTGGAACCAGCACACCATCCCGCAGCCGCAGAAGCGCAACTTCGACGACAAGTACAGCTGGGTGATGTCCCCACGCTGGTTCGACGGCAAGAATCACCTGGCCCTCGACACCGGCGGCGGCCCGATCGCCCGGCTCTGGTCCACCGCGCTGTCCGGGCTGGTCGACATCGGCTACGTCAAGGCCACCGGCCACAGCGTGGTGATCAACCTGCCGCGCTCGATGACCAAGCCGGAGACCACCTTCGAGTGGAAGATCCCGCAGTGGAGCAACGCCATCGAGCGCAACCGCGCCCGCACCTACTTCCAGGCCTACGCTGCCGCCGCGGCCCTGCACTTCGCCGAGAAGGCGCTGGCGGAGGTCCGCGCCGGCCGCAGCCAGACCTGGGAGCGCTTCGAGGTGCCGGACGAGTCGATCGGCTGCGGCTTCACCGAGGCGGTCCGCGGTGTGCTCTCGCACCACATGGTGATCCGGGACGGCAAGATCGCCAACTACCACCCGTACCCACCGACACCGTGGAACGCCAGCGTCCGCGACAGCTACGGCACGCCCGGCCCGTACGAGGACGCGGTGCAGAACACGCCGATTTTCGAGGAGAACTCCCCGGATGACTTCAAGGGCATCGACATCATGCGGGCCGTCCGCAGCTTCGACCCCTGCCTGCCCTGCGGCGTCCACATGTACGTGGGCGGCGGGAAGACCGTGCAGCAGATGCACGTGCCCACCGGCCTGAGCGGGCTCGCATGACGGCCGAGCAGACCGGGCAACGGGTCCAGGAAGCGCTGGACCGGCTCGCCGCGTACGGTGCGCAGGAGACCGGCGAACACTTGGTGCGCGAGCTGATGGAGATGTACGGCGACGGCCTCACCCGACTGGTCCGGGCGGTGCCGCCGCCCGCGCTGGAGCGGCTGCTGGACGACCCGGTGGTGGCCGGACTGCTCGTCCTGCACGACCTGCACCCCGAGGACGCCACCGCCCGTATCCGCCGGGCGCTCGCCACCCTCGCCGAGCCGATCGAACTGTCCGGCTACGAACCTGCCACCGGCACCGCCCGGCTCCGCCGCACCCGAGGGGGCTGCGGCTGCTCCGAGCAGGAGATCGAGACCGTTCTCGCCTGCCACGCACCCGAGGTGACGGCGCTTGAGCTGGAACAGGCCCCGCAGTTGCTGCAGATCTCCGCCCGCCCGCCCAGCCCGGCGGAGGCACGGTGAGCATCCGTCGACTCGACAGGCTCGGCACTGCCTTGCTGCGCCGGCTGCGCGAACCGGCCCCTCCGCAGCCCGAGCGCTGCACCTTCTGCGGCCAGCGCGTTCCGCAGCACCACCGGCACCTGGTGGACACCGAGGAACAGGCCCTGACCTGCGTCTGCACCGCGTGCGGGCTGCTCTTCCAGCAGCCGGGCGCGGCCGGCGGCCGTTACCGCAGTGTCCCCGACCGCCACCTGATCGACCCGGACCACCGGATCGGCGAGGACGCCTGGGCGGCGCTCGGCATCCCCGTCGGGACCGCCTTCCTCTTCCGCAACGCCAGGCAGAACCGACTGGTGGTGTTCTACCCCGGCCCGGCCGGTGCCACCGAGAGCGAGCCGGACGAGGCCGCCTGGCAGTCCGCCCTCGACGGCAGCCGGCTCGCCGCCGTCCTGGAGCCGGACGTCGAGGCCCTGCTGCTGCGGCACACCGACGACGGCGTCCAGTGCCACCTGGTGCCCATCGACACCTGCTACGAACTGGTCGGCCGGCTGCGGCGCTGCTGGCGGGGGTTCGACGGCGGCGCCGAGGCCCGGGCCGAACTCGACGCCTTCTTCGCCCGGCTCGACGAGCGCGCCAGGCCGCTGGCGGCGGAGGTCTCCCGATGACCGAACTCGGCTTCGCCTGTACCGGCGTGACGACCGATCCGCACGCCGCCGGGCCCACGCTCGTCTTCCGGCTGCGGATCACCGCGCCCGCCGCCGCCCGGGTGCACGCCCTCGCGCTCCGCTGCCAGCTTCGCATCGAACCCGCCCGCCGCGGCTACGGCGAGGCGGAGGGCGAGCGGCTCGCCGACCTGTTCGGCGAGCGCTCCCGCTGGGGCACGACGCTCAACCCGGTCCAGCTCGCCCAGGTGCCGCTGATGGTCCCCGGGTTCACCGGCGAGACCGAGGTGGACCTGCCCGTGCCGTGCACCTACGACATGGACGTCGCGTCCGCCCGCTACCTCAGGGCGCTGGACGGCGGGGAGATCCCGCTGCTGCTTCTGTTCTCGGGCACCGCGTTCGCCGGGCCCCGCGGGTTCCAGGTCACCCCGGTCCCGTGGGACCGGGAGGCCTCGGTGCGGATGCCCGTCGCGGTGTGGCGGGAGGCGATCGACCGACACTTCCCCGGCTGCGGCTGGCTGCGGCTGCCCGAGGACGTGATGGACGCGCTGCTCGCCTACCGTTCCCACCGCGCCCTGCCCTCCTGGGAGGCCACCGTGCGGGAACTGCTGACCGCCACCGAGCTCGAGGACGCCGCCCGGTGACCGCCTTGACCGAGGAGTTCGACAGCAGATTCGCGCAGGCCCGGCAGATCGCCGACGCCGTGCTCTTCGAGGGGTACGTGCTGTACCCCTACCGCGCCTCGGCCGCCAAGAACCGGCTCCGCTGGCAGTTCGGCGTGCTCGTCCCGCCCTGCTGGGGCGAGGACAGCGGCGAGCACTCCCACCAGCGCACCGAGTGCCTGATGGAGCCGCGCCCCGGCGACCGACTGGCTGTGGAACTGCGCTTCCTGCGGGCTCAGCGCCGCACCGTCGAACGCGCCCTGCCCGGCGGCGGGTTCGAGCCGGTCGAGGAGTTGGAGCTCGCCGACCGGGTGATGGTGCCCTGGGACGAAGGCGTCGAGGAGCGCATCGAGCTACTGCTCCCGGTCACGGAGCCGGCCGAGGGGGTAGTGCACCCGTTCCACCTCCTGGCCGGCGAGGACATCGAAATCCTCCATGAGGAAGACGTGCTGATCGGACGGCTGGTCCGGCGACGGGAGTCCGTCGAGGGCGTGCTGAGGCTGACGGCCTGCGCGGTCCCGGGGCCGTACGCGGCCCAGCGGCTGACCGTCGTGGTGGAGAACACCACCGTCCGGACGGCGGCGCCGGCAGCCGGGCGGGAGGCGGCGCTGCAGCACTCGCTCGTCTCGGCGCACCTGTTGCTGGGGCTCGATCGGGGCTCCTTCCTGTCGGTCACCGACCCGCCCGAGTGGGCCAGGGAGGCGGTCGCGCAGTGCCGCAACGAGCACACCTGGCCGGTCCTCGCCGGGCCGCCCGGGCGCTGCCGGGTGCTGCTCTCCTCGCCGATCATCCTGGAGGACCACCCGAGCATCGCCCCCGAGAGCCCCGGCGCGCTCTACGACGCGACCGAGATCGACGAGATTCTCGCACTGCGGACCGCCGCCCTGACCGACCGTGAGAAGCGCGAGGCCCGCGGTACCGACGAGCGGGCCGGCGCAGTGATCGACCTCGCCGACTCGATGCCGCCGGAGGTGCTGGAACGCCTGCACGGCGCCGTCCGAGGCCTGCGCGAGATCACCGGGAACGTGCCCGGCCGGCCGTGGTGGGATCCGGGCGACGACCCCGAGGCCGACCCGGAACACGACCGGGTCGTCGTCAACGGCCGGCAGGTCGGTGCGGGCAGCCGGGTCGTGCTCAGGCCCGGGCGGCGGCGCACCGACGCGCAGGACCTGTTCCTGGACGGGCGGACCGCCCTCGTCGAGGCCGTGCTGCACGACGTGGACGGCTCGGTCCACCTCGCCGTGACGGTGGAGGACGACCCCGGCGCGGACCTGTGGCGGGCCCAGGGCCGCTTCCGCTACTTCCAGCCCGACGAGATCGCCCTGTTGGAGGAGCCATGAGCACGGGCCGCGTCCTGGTCGCCGGGGTCGGCAACATCCTCCTCGGCGACGACGGGTTCGGGGTGGAGACCGTCCGGCGGCTGAGGGAGCACCCGCTGCCGGACGACGTCGAACTGCTCGACGTGGGCGTGCGCGGCGTCCACCTCGCATACCAGGCCCTGGACGGCTACCGGCTGCTGGTGCTGGTCGACGCCACCGCGCGAGGCGGCGGGCCGGGCACTGTCCACCTGATCGAACCGGACGCCGGCCCGGTCGAGGTGCCCGTCCTGGACGGGCACCGGATGGGACCCGACGCCGTACTCGCGTTGCTCGGCACCCTGGCCGCAGGTACCGGAGGCACTCTGCCCGAGCGGGTGCTCGTGGTGGGCTGCGAGCCGGAGTCGCTGGACGAGGGAATCGGCCTGAGCACACCGGTTGCCGCCGCCGTCGAGGAGGCGGTCCGGGTGGTTCTGCGGATCGTCGGCGCGGAGGAGCTGACGGACGCGAAGGCGGACCTGCAAGTGGAGAGAGAGACAACGGCATGGTGAAGAAGCTGCTCTGTGCGGCCGTCGTGACGGCCGTGGCGGCGGTGATCTGGCAGAACCTGGACGACGTGAAGCGGTACCTGAGGATCAGCCGGATGTGAGCCGCGGATTGCTGCGAACGGCGTAGCCCCCCGGCGCGGCGGCGGTGCGGCTCCGAGCCGCTGCCGCCGCCGCGCTCTTCAATGAAGCCTTGTTGCCTCCCAGCAGCGGGAACGGGGCCCATGCACGAGATGTCGATCGCGGCGGCAGTCGTCGAACAGGTGGACGCCGCGGCGCGCGAGCACGGGATGGAGGCCGTCGTCCTGGTGCGGCTGCAGGTCGGCGAACTGGCCGGCGTGGTGCCCTCGGCTCTCGAGTTCTGCTTCGAACTGACCTGCGCCGGAACGCTGCTGGAAGGCGCGGTCCTGGAGACCGAGACGGTGCCGGCCCGCGCGAGGTGCCTCGGGTGCGAAACCGAATGGTCCGTCGGTATGCCGCCCGACCTCGGCTGCCCGAACTGCGACGGCTCCGGCGTCGAACTGCTGGCCGGCCGCGAGCTGCAGATCATCGGCGTTGAACGGGCCGAGCGCCCGGCGGGCGCCGGAGCCCGACAGGAAGGCTGAACTCCCATGTGTCGTACGGTGGAACTCCGGCAGGCGGTCCTGGCCCGGAACGACGACGGTGCCCGCGCCCTGCGCGCCCGGCTCGCCGCCCAGGGCACCGTCGCGGTGAACCTGCTCTCCAGCCCCGGCAGCGGGAAGACCGCGCTGCTCGAGGCCGAACTCTGCCTGGCCCGGGACCGCGGGATTGCCGTCGCCGCCCTCACCGCCGACCTCGCGACGGAGAACGACGCACTGCGGCTGGCCCGTTCGGGCGTGCCGGTGAAGCAGGTGCTCACCGAAGGGCTGTGCCACCTCGAGTCCGAGATGCTCACCGGGCAGCTGGCCGGCTGGCTGCCCTACGGCACCCGGCTGCTGTTCGTGGAGAACGTCGGCAATCTGGTCTGCCCGGCCTCGTACGACCTCGGCGAAACGCTGCGGGTGGCGCTCGCCTCGGTCACCGAGGGCGAGGACAAGCCGCTCAAGTACCCCACCGCGTTCGGGCTGGCCAACCTGGTGCTGGTGACGAAAGCCGACCTCGCTGCGGCGGTGGAGTTCGACGAGACGGCGTTCCTGGCCAACGTCGCCCGGGTCAACCCGGGGGTGGAGGTGGTGTTCACCTCGGCCCGGACCGGGCAGGGCGTGGGCGGGTTGCTGGACCGGGCGTGCGCCGTGCTGGAGGGTGCGGAGGTGCACCGGCCGGTGATGGCGGGAGCGTCGGCGAACGGGCCCGGGCACCTGCACTCCCACGGGGATGCGCACTCGCACGACGGTGCTGCCGCGGAGCACCTGTGAAGGTCGGTCAGGAAGCTTCGTCGGCAGCCGGGTTGGAGCGGCGGCGGGTGGCTGTGCGCGGGGTCGTCCAAGGCGTCGGGTTCCGGCCGTTCGTCTTCGCGCTGGCCGCCGAACTCGGCCTTGCCGGGACCGTCACCAACACCGGCGAAGGGGTGCTCGCCGAGATCGAAGGGCAGACCGAGGCGCTCGATTCGTTCTGCCGGCGCGTCGCCGGCGACGCGCCGCCGCTGGCACGCGTCGACGCAGTCGAACATGCGCCGTTGCCGCCAACCGGCGCGACCGGCTTCGCCATCACCCCGTCCTGCGGCGACGGCCTGCGGCGCTCCCTGGTCCCGCCGGACACCGCCACCTGTGCGGACTGCCTCGCCGAACTGGCCGACCCCCACGGCCGCCGCCACCGGCACCCGTTCATCAGCTGCACCAACTGCGGGCCGCGCCACACCATCGTCACCGGTCTGCCGTACGACCGCGCCAACACCACCATGGCGGACTTCCCGATGTGTCCGGACTGCGCACGGGAGTACACCGACCCCGCCGACCGGCGCTTTCACGCCCAGCCGGTCTGCTGCCACGCCTGCGGGCCCGAACTCTCCCTCGTCGTACCGGGTGACCGGACGACTTGCCGCGAGGACGCCCTCGACGGGGCCCGCCGGATGCTCCGGGGCGGCGCGATCCTGGCCGTCAAAGGCATCGGCGGGTACCACCTGGCGTGCGACGCACGGAACGTGCCGAGCGTCGCCCGGCTGCGCCGGCGCAAGCGGCGCGGTTCCAAGCCGTTCGCGTTGATGGCCCGGGACCTCGCCGAGCTCGCCGGGCTGGTGCAGGTGGGGCCGGTGGAGGAGGAGCTGCTCACCGGTGCGGCCCGGCCGATCGTGCTGCTCCGCCGCGTGGGCCCGAAAGTCTCGGCGCCGGGGTCGGTGGCGGCGCTGGAGGCCATTGCGCCCCGCAGCCCCGACCTCGGCGTGATGCTGCCGTACACCCCGCTGCATCACCTGCTGCTCGCGCCGCCCGGGCCGGGGCTGCTCGTGATGACCAGCGCCAACCTCTCCGGCGAGCCGATCGTCACCGACGACCAGGACGCCTTCGACCGGCTGGCTCCTCTGGTCGACGGCTGGCTGACGCACGACCGGACCATCCACGTCCCGTGCGAGGACTCGGTGGTACGGGTGGTCGACGGGGAGCAGCTGCCGGTCCGGCGCTCCCGCGGCCACGTGCCACTGCCGCTGCCGCTTCCCGTGCCGGTCCGGCCGGTGCTGGCCGTCGGAGGGGACCTCAAGAACACCTTCGCGCTGGCGCGCGACGGCTACGCCTGGCTGTCCGGCCACATCGGGGACATGGACGACCTCGCCACACTGGAAGCCTTCGACCGCGGGACGGCGCACCTGGAGGCCGTCACCGGAGTCCAGCCCGAGGTGTTGGCGGTGGACCGGCACCCCAACTACCGGTCGGCCCGGCACGCCCGGCGGTCCTTCGGCGACGCACGCGTGCAGCCGGTACAGCACCACCACGCGCACATCGCCTCCGTCATGGCCGAACACGGGCTGGACGGCAGTCGGCCCGTCATCGGGGTCGCGTTCGACGGCACCGGGTACGGCGACGACGGCGCCGTCTGGGGCGGCGAGGTGCTGCTCGCCGACTACGACGGCTTCCGGCGGCTCGGACACCTGGCGTACGTGCCGCTGCCCGGCGGCGACGCCGCGGTGGTCCGGCCGTACCGGATGGCGCTCGCCCACCTGTGGGCGGCGGGCATTCCGTGGTCGGCCGACCTGGCGCCGGTCCGGGCCTGCCCGCGCGACGAACTGGCGGTACTCGAAACCCAGTTGGATCGGTCGTTGAACTGCGTGCCGACCTCCAGCATGGGGCGGCTGTTCGACGCGGTGTCCGCGCTGGCCGGTGTCTGTCAGCTGGCCGAGTACGAGGCGCAGGCGGCCATTGAGCTCGAGGCCGCAGCGCTGGCCCACGGGCCCGCCGAGGGGTACGCCTTCGGGCTCCGGCGCGACGGCAGCGTGCTGCTCGGCGAGCCCGAGCCGGTGCTGGCCGCCGTGGTCGCAGACCTCGCCCGAGGGGCGTCCGGCGGCCTGGTCGCCGCCCGGTTCCACGCCGCGGTGGCCGAGCTGGTGCGCGCCCAGTGCCGGGCCGCCCGCGATGAGCAGGGCACGGACACGGTCGCCCTGACCGGTGGCGTGTTCGCCAACGCGCTGCTCTCGTCGGCCTGCGCGCACGGGCTGCGGGAGGACGGCTTCACCGTGCTGCGGCACCGCCGGGTGCCCCCCAACGACGGCGGGCTGGCGCTCGGCCAGCTGATGGTGGCCGCCCGGGCCGGCGGCCCGGGCGCGGGTTGAGAGGAGAGCAGGGATGTGCCTGGCGGTGCCCGGCAGGGTGATGGAGATCTCGGAAAGGGACGGGACGCGGATGGCGGTCGTCGACTTCGGCGGGGTGGTCAAGGACGTGTGCCTGGAGTACCTGCCCGACCTCGAGGTCGGTGAGTACGCCATCGTGCACGTCGGTTTCGCGTTGCAGCGGCTGGACGAGGAGTCGGCCCGGAAGACCCTCGACCTCTTCGCGGAACTCGGCCTGCTGCAGGAGGAGTTCGGCGACCCATGGGAGGCGGCGGCAGGAACGGGCGCGACGGAGGAGCGGCAGTGAGGTACCTGGAGGAGTTCCAGAACCCGGAGTTGGCGGGCGGGCTGCTGGCCGACATCCGCGCGGCGGTCACCCGGCCGTGGGCGCTGATGGAGGTCTGCGGCGGGCAGACGCACACCATCATCCGGCACGGTATCGACCAACTGCTGCCGGAGGGGGTGGAGTTGATCCATGGGCCGGGGTGCCCGGTGTGCGTCACCCCGCTCGAGGTGATCGACCGAGCGCTGGCCATCGCAGCCCGGCCCGAGGTGATCTTCTGCTCCTTCGGCGACATGCTGCGGGTGCCAGGCACCGACCGCGACCTGTTCCGGGTCCGCGGCGAGGGCGGCGACGTCCGGGTGGTCTACTCGCCGCTCGACGCGCTGCGGATCGCCCGGGAGAACCCGGACCGCGAGGTGGTCTTCTTCGGCATCGGCTTCGAGACCACGGCCCCGCCCAACGCCATGGCCGTCCACCAGGCCCGGAAGCAGGGCGTGCGCAACTTCAGCATGCTGGTCTCGCACGTCCGGGTGCCTCCGGCCATCGAGGCCATCATGACCTCGCCCGACTGCCGGGTGCAGGGCTTCCTGGCCGCCGGGCACGTGTGCAGCGTGATGGGCATCGACGAGTACCCGGCGCTGGCCGAGCGCCACCGGGTGCCGATCGTGGTCACCGGCTTCGAACCGCTCGACATCCTGGAAGGGATCCGGCGCACCGTACGGCAGTTGGAGCGCGGCGAGCACACCGTCGACAACGCCTACCCGCGGGCCGTCCGCCCCGAGGGCAACCCGGCGGCCCGGGCCATGCTGGAAGACGTCTTCGAGGTGACCGACCGGGCCTGGCGCGGCATCGGAGTGATCCCGCAGAGCGGCTGGCGGCTCTCTCCGCGCTACCGTGACCACGACGCCGAGCACCGCTTCGACGTCTCCGGGATCACCACCTGCGAGCCCGCGCAGTGCCGGGCCGGCGAGGTGCTGCAAGGGCTACTCAAGCCGAACGAGTGCGAGGCCTTCGGCACGCTCTGCACCCCGCGCACCCCGCTCGGCGCCACCATGGTGTCCAGCGAAGGGGCGTGCGCGGCCTACTACCTCTACCGGCGACTGGGCGCGCCGACCGCTCCCCAGGAGGCGAGCTTCGTTGGCTGACATCGAGATCCTCACCGCGCTGCCGACCACCGCGCCCGACGGGCCGCCTTCGGCGCCCGACTTCTCCGGGTGGTCCTGCCCGCTGCCACTGCGCGACCACCCCCGGGTGGTGATGGGGCACGGCGGCGGCGGGGCGATGTCCGCCGAGCTGGTGGCCAACTTGTTCGCCCCCGCGTTCGGCGGCCCTGCCCTCGCCGGCCTCGGCGACTCCGCCGTACTGGAACTCGGCGGCGCGCGGCTCGCCTTCTCCACCGACTCTTACGTGGTGCGGCCGCTGTTCTTCCCCGGCGGCAGCATCGGGGACCTCGCCGTCAACGGCACAGTCAACGACCTCGCGATGAGCGGCGCGCGGCCCGCCTACCTGTCCTGCGGCTTCATCCTTGAAGAGGGAGTGGAGATGGCCGCCGTCGACCGGGTCGCGCGAGCCGTCGGCGCTGCCGCGCGGGCGGCCGGAGTGGAGATCGCCACCGGCGACACCAAGGTGGTCGAGGCCGGTCACGGCGACGGCATCTACCTCAACACGGCCGGCATCGGGCTGGTCCCGGCCGGCGTGGACATCAGGCCGCAGCGGGCCGCTCCCGGTGACGTGGTGATCGTCAGCGGGGAGATCGGCCTGCACGGCGTGGCCATCATGAGCGTGCGCGAGGGCCTGGAGTTCGGAGTCGAGATCGAGAGCGACTGCGCCTCGCTCGGCGGCCTGGTCGAGGCGATGCTCGCCGTCACCCCCGACCTGCACGTCCTGCGCGATCCCACCCGCGGCGGTCTCGCCGCCGCTCTCAACGAGATCGCGCTGGCCGCCGGGGTCGGTGTGGTGGTCAACGAGCGGTCGGTGCCGATTCCGCCGCAGGTGGCGAACGCCTGTGCGGTGCTGGGCCTCGACCCGCTGTACGTCGCCAACGAAGGCAAGCTGGTCGCCTTCGTGCCCCGCCGGACCGCCGACGCCGTGCTCGACGCGATGCGCGCGCACCCGCTCGGCGCCGGCGCGGCAGTGATCGGTGAATGCGTCCCCGACCACCCCGGCATGGTCGTCGCTCGAACCGCGTTCGGCGCCACCCGGGTGATGGACCTGCCCATTGGCGAGCAGCTACCGAGAATCTGCTGATCGCGCAGCAACGCCTGCCCATCGGAACGAGGAAGGTGTGCGGATGGACACCGGCACGCTGGAACCGGTGCCCGGGGGAGAGCGTGCTCTCGGCTGTCATCTGCACGGGTGCGGGTACCTGCGGTCCGGCCCGGCTTCGTCGGGCGCGAGCCGGCACGGAGCGGCCCTCTGCTCACCCGCTCAATGTGACGGGTCATCAACGAATCGCGCTCGGGAGGAGACCTGGGGCGGCCGAGTGAGGAGACTGCACGGGTGAGCACCCCACCCGGTGCCACGGACCGCGACCGCCCCGTCCCGCTGCCCGGTCCCCGCACCCCCCGGCGCGCCGTCGCAGTCCGGCGGGCACATGGTGGTGTGCGGCGGCGACGCGCTCACCCACCGCCTGGCGGTCGAACTCGCCGACCGCTACGGACAGCACGTCGTCCTACTCGTCCCCTTGCTCCAGCACTGCCACGGACCGCGGATCGCCGCGCTCGCCGCCGACCCGCAGCGCACTGCCGAGGTCACCGAAGCGGGCCAGGCCGACGAGAGGGCCCTGGCCGCGGCCGGCGTCGAGCACGCGGCCGCGCTCGCCCTGACCTCCGACGACAACCAGGCCAGCTTGCACGCCGCCCGCGCGCCCGCCCGACTCAACCCGGACCTGCGCCTGGTGGTGCGAGTCTTCAACCGGCGCCTGGGCCAGCGCGTCGAACAGCTCCTCGACCGCGCCGTCCTGGCCGTCACCCCGGGCTGTCCGCCGCCGCCCTGGACGCGTCCACCGCTGTGCTGTCCGCCACCCCCGCCCTGCACATAGACGGCCGGCTCCTGCGCGTCGCCGAACCCCGGCACCCGCCCCGATGCCGCTGGCGGGTCTCGAGTGGCGTGAGGTAGCCCCACTCGGGGTGCTGCGCAGCCGCCTGCGGTTACAGAAGGTCTCGATGAGGGAGAAGACCTCGGTTCCACGGCGGGCACCCCTTCCCGGGCGCAGACGCGAGGCCGGGAGCGGGGGCCGGGGTTACGCCCCGGTGGGAGGGGTGACCGTGAGGGCGTGGCCGGGGTCGGTGGCGGAGGTGGCCAGGCGCAGGGTGAAGGTGCCGGGTTCGGTGGTCCAGGCGTGGGCGTCGGTGTCCCAGTGCTGGAAGGCCCGCGGGGCGATCTCGATGCGGGCGAGCACGCGCTCGCCGGCCTGGGCGCGGACGGCGGTGAAGCCGGCGAGCCAGGCGACCGGCCGTTCGACGGTCGATTCCGGGCGGGACAGGTAGGCCTGGAGGACCTGCTTGCCAGGCCGGGCGCCGGTGTTGGTGACGTCCGCCAGCACGACGACGCGGTCCCCGGCGGTGCTGGCGGTGGGCTGGTCGATCCGCCAGGTGGTGTAGCCGAGGCCGGAGCCGAACGGCAGCGCCGGTCCGCGGCCACCGGCCTGCTCGCGCTTGAGCCAGGCGCGGTAGCCGAGGTGGAGGCCCTCGGTGTAGGCGAGCCGGCCCTCGCGGGGCTCGACGGTCCACACCGGGACGTCCTCCTCGCGGGCGGGCCAGGTGGTGGGCAGCCGCCCGCCGGGCTCGCGGGCGCCGGTGAGGACGTCGGCGAGCGCGGCGCCGAACTCCTGGCCGGGGAACCAGGACAGGACGACGGCGGCCACTTCGTCGAGCCAGGGCATCAGCACCGGGGCACCGGGCCCCGGGTGAAGGCGTGCAGTTCGTCGGCCGGCGGCAGGCCGGGTGCGTAGGTGACGGCGTCCTGTCCGTAGGCGTCTCGCAGGCCTTCGAGTGGCGTGACGACGTGGTAGGGGAACACGGTCGCCGAGCCGCCGCCCTGGGCCCGGGCGCGCAGGGCGTGCTGCCCGATCACGCCGACCGTCAGTCCGTCCCGGGGCTCGACCGGCAGGGTGCCGTCGTTGCGGGCCAGCACCATGCCGTCGGCGGCGGCCTCGCGCAGCAGGTCGGCAATGGCGGTGCGGTCCCAGGGCTCGACCGGGGTGGCCGCGGGGCCGCTCTCCAGGGCGCCGACGCGTGAGGCGAGCAGCAGCAGCCGGGCGACCTTCTCGTCGATCGCGCTCTGCGGGACCCGTCCGGCCGTCACGGCCTCGACGAGTGCCTCGCCCCAGGGCCCCTCCGGGCCGGGCATGACGAGGTCCTGGCCGGAGGCGGCCGACGGCTCGGTGTCGCGCACCGCCGCCCAGTCGGAGACGACGACGCCGTCGAAGCCCCACTCGTCCTTCAGCGGGTCGCGCAGCAGCGGGTTGGCGGACATCGTCACGCCGTTGACGGTGTTGTAGGCGGACATCACCAGCCAGGCTCCCTCGTCGACCATCCGCTCGAAGGGTGCCAGGTAGACCTCCCGCAGCGTCCGCTCGTCGGCGTGGACGTCGACGGTGAAGCGGTCGGTCTCGGAGTCGTTGGCGACGTAGTGCTTCGCGGTGGTGGCGACGCCGTGCGCCTGGACGGAGGCGACGGTAGAAGCCCTCCCAGTCGTGGTGGACGCGCTCGAAGACCTCCTCGTTGCCCGGGGTGGGGGTGAACGACTGCTGCGCGACCGTCCAGCCGGCCTTCGCGTTCGTCGTCGCGCGCACCACTTCGACGGCGCGGCGGTGCACCTTGGCGAGGGTGTCGCCGAGCGCCTGGTCGGGGCGGACCGCGGCCAGCGCCGTCGCCAGTTCGGGGGCGGCCTGCCCGCCGGCCTGGCCGGTGTCGGCCTCGCCGGCCTGCTGGCCCATCATGGCGCTCGGACAGGCCTCCTGGACGCTCGCGAACACGGCGAGCATGTTGGGCTCGTTGATCGTGCAGACCCAGTCCACGTCCCGCAGCGCGGTGGAGACGAACTCGATGTAGCGGGCGAACCGGTCGGCCGCATCGGGGCGCCGCCAGCCGCCGGACTCGGCGAACCACCGGGGCAGGGTGAAGTGCTGGAGCGTGACGACCGGTGCCAGGCCCAACTCGTGGGCGGTGTCGACCATCCGGCGGTAGTGGTCCCGCTCGGCCCGCGAGAAGTGCCCGTCCGCCGGTTCGATCCGTGCCCACTCGAAGCCGAAGCGGTAGGCGTTCAGCCCGGCGTCCGCCAGCAGCCTCATGTCCTCGGCGTAGCGGTGGTAGCTGTCGACCGCGTCGCCGCTGCGGTCGGGGAACGGGGAGGTGGGGGCGTTCTCCGTCGCCCACCAGTCCGCGTTCACGTTGTTGCCCTCGATCTGGTGCGGCGAGGTGGAAGCTCCCCAGAGGAAATCCTCGCGCAAGCCGGTCATACCGGTCTCCTTCGGTCACAGGTCCGCCCTCGGCTCGAAAAGTTACCACGCTGGCGGTATTAATTGGAGAGGTGACACAGGCGCGATACTGGAGCGATGGCGATGAAGCGGGGCAGCTACCGGACCGGGCGCGAGCGCGTCGAACGCATCCTGGACGCCTCCCACGAGCTGTTCATCCAAGCGGGCTACCGGGCCACCTCGCTGCGCGACATCGCCGCCGCCTCGGGAATCTCCCACCCGGCACTGCTGCGTCACTTCGGCTCCAAGCAGGAGATCCTCACCGCGCTCGTCGACCGGCTCGACCGCAAGCACGGGAACTGGCTCGCGGACGGCGCGGGCGGCGCGGAATGGCCCCTCTCCGTGGCAGAGGTGGCCCGGCGCAACGAGGCCGAGGCCGGGTGGATCCCGCTCTTCACCGCCCTGATCGGCGAGGCGACCAGCCCCGAGCACCCGGGCCACGAGCTCATGCGGACCCGCCACCGGATCAGCAAGCGGCTCGGCGTCCGACTGCTCGGCGGCCTCGGCGGCGACGAACGATCGGTGAAGCTCGCCGCCCAGCGGCTCGGCGCAGCGTGGGACGGCCTGCAGATCCTCTCCTTGTACTTCCCCGGCCGGATCGACATCCCCGGCCTGCTCGGCGCCTACCAGGACGACTTGACGAGGCACGGGATCCCCGCCGCTCCCCCGCCCACGGTGCGTCCGCCCGACGCCCCGCCGACCGAGGAGGCGGCCACGCGGCCGGCACCGGCGCCGCGTGTCAGGGCGTTCGAGAGCGCGGCCCGCCTCTACGCGGCCCATGGCTACTACGGCACCTCGATGCAGGCCGTGGCCGACGGGGCCGGCCTGACCAAGGCCGCGCTGGTGCACATCGCCCCGACCAAGCGCGCCCTCCTCGACCTGGTCATCGCCGAGCTCACGACCCCCGCACCGGACGAAGCCGACCCCGGTAGCCGACTCGCGGCGCTCCTGGCCCGCCCCCGCTGGCAGGCCGCCGCGGAGATCGTGCTCATGTGCGAGGCCACCACGCCCTCCCATCCCGCGCACGCCCTGATGACCGGACGACTCGAGTACAGCCTCTCCAGCATCGAGCGCGACCTTGCAGCGGTTGGACCGGCAGCGCGGGACGAGGTGCGCACAGCGGCACAGTGGCTCCTCGCGCTCGCGCTCGGAGGGCTCATCGCCTGGCTCTACGAGCCCGAGGACGTGGAGCTGGGCACCCTCATCGAGGACGCGATCCCGCCCCGCCCGCACGGACGTATCGCGCGCGAGCCGCTCGCACGCTGACACCGCGGCGCCCGGCGGCCGTCCCGGACGGGAAGCACCCGCCCACGACGCCAGCCGTACCGGGGGTGCCCGCACCCGCCCGAGATGCTCCGTCGGGTAGTCCCCGGTGCCATGGTGTGGGCGGTGAGAACACCAACTGGGCGTCCGACCTTGCCGTTTGGAGATCGGGAGAGGCTGGATCGAGTGTGACGGTGATCGCTTGCAGGTCGTGTCGATCTTCGAAACGGTGCGTGTGCTACGTTCCGTGGTCCAGCCGAAGACCGGCGACCTCGGCAGCGCGCCGACGCTCCGGGGCCCGGCAGGTTCCGTGGTGCGGGTGGAGACGCGGTCGACCGTCGACGGGGCCGACTGCTCGGGCTGTGGGGCCCGGTCGAACCGTGTGCACGGCTCCTACGGGAGGACTCTTTCGCTGCCACGGGGGCGACTTCACACTCGCCTGGTATTGGAACCACTTCCACCATTGGCATGGCTTCCAGTAGTGTCCGTGACGGCGAGTCGCGTTGTTGTCCGAGCGCCAGGCCGCCACAACTGCCTTACGACGGAGGGGCATTGGGGTGAGCGGCGAAGCGGTCGAGGAGAAGTCGAGAGCCGCCGGGAATCTGACCTGTTGCGCCTGGTCGCGCTGAAACGCCTGAGATCGGTACCCCGGCTCGCGGCACCCGCGAAGGCCCGGCGATGTGCACTCACCTTGGAGATCCTGTGGCCGATCAGGGAAGTACGGGGAAGTCAGCCGAGCCGGGTCCGGTGCGCGGTGCGGCGGTGGCCGCGGTGTGCGTGGTGGTGGCCGGGGCTCTCACCACCGCGTCGGGGACGTGGTTCTCGCCGCAGTGGAAAGCGGGTTGGCTGATCACGGGCCTCGGCCTCGTCGCGGTGGCCGTGGCGTGGCCCCGGCGCATATGCGAGGTGCCGGCCGACGAGGTGAAGAGGCGGGCGACCGCCGTCCTCGCCTTCGTCTGGGTCCTGATGCTGTGCGTCGCGGCGGTGGCCTTCGCGCTGACCCTCAGCGTCTGGTTCCACGGCCGTGAGCTCGACGACACCGCGACGCTTCGGGTCCAGGCCCTGACGGTGGAGTGCGAGGACTCCGGTGAGCACGGGCAGAAGTGCCACTACTCCTACGTCGTGAACGGGCGGGAGTACCTCGGCGACGGCAACTTCGGGGGGTCTCTTCCCGTGACGTTGCGGGTCGACCCGGCCCACCCGGGAGACCTGGGGAGGGCGGACCAGGACTACAAGCTCCTGTGGGTCGGCATCGTGCTGTCCGCGCTGACGGCCGCGGGGGCGGCGTGGGGGCTGGTGGACGGTGAACGGGACCTCGCTCGGCTTGGTCGCGACGGTTACGCACCTGAGCCGGAGCAGGATGCGCCGGAGGCACGGAGCGTGGCCGAAGCGGAGGGGTTCGGTTCGTTCGTCGCCAGGAAGAAGATGCCGGGCAGTGCCGTCTTCGTCGGCGGGTGCATGGGCGCGGTCCTGCTCATCGTTTTCGGGGTCGCCCTGGTGGCGGCCACGGGCTTCGGGTCGGCCCCGAGCCTGGTGGGAGTCGTCCTCCTTGTCGCGGCGGTGGCCGTCGTGGTGCTCACGGTCCGACGCGACAGACGCGACACCGCCAGGGCGCCCATCGTGTACGGGTACGAGTCCGGCATGGTCATCGCCTCCGAGCGGGGATGCGAACCCCATTCCTGGCAGGACGTCGTCCCCTTCGAGTTCATGCAGGCCCTGAGGAGCAGCAGTGGCCACGGGAGCAGTTCACGAACCTCCTACCACCGCTGCCTGGAGCTGCGTTCCCCCGCCGGCACCAAACTGCTCGGATTCCTCGGGCAGCGGGAGGTGGACCGTTTCGCCGAGCTGCTCGCGGCCTACGAAGTCCCGCGGACCCAGGAGCGACTCGACCGGGGAGAGTCGGTCACCTACGGCCAATTCACCCTGAGCGCCACCGCGTTGACCGTCGACGGTACGGCGTACCCATGGCGGGACATCCACCACGTCACCACGGCCGACCACGAGGTCGGCGTCGTCCTCCGCACCGGGGAAACGATCTCTGCGTTGCCCGGCGAGACGCCCCACCTTCGCGCCCTCCGCAGCCTGATGGCGCACCGGATCCGGAACGGCGGATCCCTCACGACCGAAGCCGAAGGCGACCCGGGTGGGGGCGCCCACTCCTGACCGGCCCGTCCGAGGCGACACCATGCAGGAAGGAGCGGGTCCGGACCCCGCGAAGACGCCCGGCGAGGAGTGGGCAGGGCTTGGTGAGCGAAGCAGGAAGGGCACGCCGGCCATGCCGGACCCGACCTCGGGCGGGATCGATCCCAGGTTTGCCGCGGTCGATGCCGCCCTCGATCGGAGCGACCCCGACGTCGGTACCGAGGTGATCGAGCTGGTCTTCGCGAGCGACGACTTCGAGGCCGTCGCGGCGAGGGTCGAGCGTGCTCTGGGAGCCGACCGGTTCAAGGTTCGGCAGCTGGCTTGCGTGGCCGCAGGCGACCTCGCCCGAACTTCGGGCCGTCTGACTCCCGGCATCTACGCGGCGCTGCGAGCGGAAGGACTCGGCGGGGTGGCGGACACGGCGATCAGGGACGCTCTGACCTTCATCCCGTTCCGGCAACTGTCCTGGTGGTTCCGATGGACCTGGATCCGGCTGACCGTACTGGAGGGGATCGAAGGACGATGGCTGCGCGCCGTCGACGCCGTCGAGACCGCGCGTGATGCCTGGCGGGCCAGGTAGTCAGGTCCGGACACCCTGGGTGGCCGGGCCGCCGGTGACCCGGCAGGCCGGAGGCGTGGGATTCGCTCCGGGCAGGGCGACCCTTTCGAAGAAGTCGCGGGTGAGGAGTACGTCCGCTGCAAGCCCGGATTCTCCGGGGCGGGGCGGGGCGGGGCGCAGGGCCGGGGCACGGTGGGGTGCGCGGTCGGCTGCCGGGTTCCGGTGCCGGTGCAGCGCGGTGTCGGGCCGGAGCGGCAGTCGCTTCCGACGCTGCACCTGCGCGGGTAGACCCGGTGGCGGTGCGGCGGGCCGCCTGCCTGACTGTCCTTCCGGTTGCCGCCGGCCGGGGTGGCCGGCGACAGTGCGGGGAGGGGCTGTGCGAGGCTGTAGTAGTCGGCCATGAAGCGGGTGATCTGGTCGGTGTGGTCGGTGAGTTCGGGCAGGTGAAGGGTGATGGCTTCGCGGACTTGGCGGGCGAGTTCGCCGGTGTCCTGGGCGGCCGGGTCGACGTAGGGCTCCAGGCGGCGGACGAGTTCGAAGCTGCTGGAGATGTCCACGGCGCGCACGGCCTTCTCCAGGCCGAAGCGGGGTGCGTCGGCGGGGATCACTCCGGGGAGTTTGCGGCTGACGAAGGTGACGCGGTGCAGGACGCGTCAGCACGGCGGGGTGTGTTCGCTCTGGCGGGCCTGGCGCAGTGCGGCAGCCGCACTTTCTGCAGGATCAGCCACTCCCGCAGGAAGCTCGCGACCGTGGTGCGGCGGTTCTCGTACACTCCGCGCAGCTCGCCGTCCAGGACCGCCGCCATCTCCCGTGCGGCCTCGGCCCGGGTGGCGAACCCGCCTCGCCGACGGGTGCGGCGCCGCCCTTCGTCGGGGGCGAGGTCGATACAGTACGTCCATTTCCCGTGCTTCACGTTCGCGGCCAGCTGCGGGCACCACGGGCCCAGTTGCTTACCGTTGCTGTCCGAGCAGCCGCACCGCCGGTACACCCTGCCTCGCTGTGGACGCTGTCCCATGAACCCCTCCTTGCACTCGGTGTTCTCTGCTACGAAGGTTCGCCGCCCGCTCGGCGTGTCGGGAGAGTGTGCACAGCAGGGCGTGAAGCACGCTGCGGTTGCTCGGATGTGACACGCGCAGGACGGCACGCCGCTCGGAAGATCACGGCGAGTGGTCGGCGGGTAGGCGGTTCTGATCCGCTCCCGGATGCCCCGCAGCAGGCGAACCTGCAGGCCACTGTCTCGGGCTGGGGGTCAAGGGGGCGCAGGTTCAAATCCTGTCGTCCCGACTTGCTTAACCACAGGTCAGAGGCCGTCTCCGCCTGATGGTGGGGACGGCCTTCGTGTTTTCTTGGGCAGGGGGACGAACGCGGTGTCCGCCGGGTGGGCGGCACGACTTCGACGTCGATGCCGGGTGTCTGCCCGTGGCGGGTGACGGCGGGTTGAATCCCTGGTCCACGAGGGTCTTCTTCACCGTGTCGGTGTCGGCGGCGACCTTGTCTATCAGGGCGATGCCGACGGCGTTGTCGTGGGCGGACGTGGCCAGCACCACCACGGCGATCACCAGGCCGAGCACGTCAACTGCCTGGCCCCGCTTGCGGCCTGGGACTTTCTTGCGGGCGTCGCGGCCGGTGGTGTCGGCGGGGACGCCAGCGCCGGCGTGCAGGCTCTGGGTGTCGAGGACGATCAGGCTCGGGTCGGCTGATCGGCCCCTGCGCTCGCGGACCTGTCGGCGCAGGAGGTCGTGGATGACCTGGTCGATGCCGTCGTCGCCCCGCTTGTAGAAGTAGTACTTCACCGCGCCGGTCGAGGGCAGGTCGTGGGGGAGGTAGTCCCATTGGCAGCCGGTGCGGGACTGGTGGAGCAGGGCGTTGACGATCTCCCGCAACATATACCGCCCTCTGAGATCGGCGGTGGTTCGCGTCATCGGGCGCCGGGCTACCAGGGGGCTGTCGAGCGGGTGATTGCGGTGAGGGCGCGGTGGAGGGTGGCATCGCTCGGTGGGCGGTCCCGCCAGCGGGCGCCGATGTGGCCGTCGGGTCGGACGAGTAGTGCTCCGTGCGGCCGGAGGCCGCAGAGATCGGTGTGCTCAATGGGAAGGGCCTCGATGTGCAGCGGCCATGGCGCGGCGGTCTGTTGCTCCCAGTGAATGGGGTCCGGGGTGAGCAAGGTGAACCACTCGCCGAGGGTGTCGAGGGTGGAGCGGTCGCGGGTGAGCCAGAGGTGTGGCACACGATGGCCCGGCTCTGCGGTGGGGACATAGTCCGTGCCCTGGTCGGACGGCTCGGGTGGGGAGCTGTCGTCGGTGAGGACGGCGGCAGAGTGGTAGGTGACGCCGAGCACGAGACCGAGCTGGGCGAAGTACTGCTCCGACCACGGAAGTTCGACCTGTGCCGGTGCTGCTTCGCCGGTCCGCAGCTGCTCGCGGCGCCGGTTCTGTACTTGGAGCAGCAGTTGGGTGTTGGCCACGGCTTGGTGGAGAGTCTGCTGGGCGACGGGCTGTCGCTCCGTCTCATAGGTTTCCAGCAGGCTTGGTTCGGCCCACCCTTGGAGAACGCCCGCCAGTTTCCAGCACAGGTTGTGTACATCGGCGACGCCGGCGTTCATGCCCAGACCGCCGATGATGGGCACCGCATGCGCGGCATCGCCGGCCAGCAGGATCCGGCCGTGGCGGAAGCGTTCGGCGACGAACCCGTTCATCACCCAGTGCTGAACCCGCAACACGTCGGCTTGTACGTCGGAGTCGGCGCCGAGGGCGCGCGAGACAAGGCCGGGCCAGTCGGCCCGAGCCGCGTCTTCGGGCGTGGGAACGAACCAGGCCCAGCCTCCCTCGGGGTAGAGCGGGAGGAACGTTCCGTGCGCGGTGAAGTAGACCCCGGCGGGCTGGCGGGCGCACCAGCGGCCGAGGTCGGCGTCGAACACCACGGTGGTGAAGTCCCCGATCGCTCCGGGGCCGGTGGTGTCGATTCCCAGCCGTTGCCGGACCGTGGAGCTCGCGCCGTCAGCGGCGATGACATAGCGGGCACGGACGCGAACCTTCTCACCGCGCTGGTGGTCGACGAGCAAGGCCACGACGCTCTCGGCTTCCTCGGCCAGGTCGACGAGCTCGACCCCGAACCGCATGTGCGCGTCCGCGGCGGCGAGAAGCGTGGGTTCCAACCGATCCTGCGAGGTGACCACGCCGATTGCGGGGCTCTCCGGAACCGGCGCGTTGACCCCGACCATCGCCGCGGTGGCGAAGTCGCGGTCGCGCAGGGTGTCGCGGAAGCGGACGCGGCCGTATTCCGGTGCGAATGCGTCGGCCGTGATTTTGTCGGCAAGCCCGAGCTGGCGAAAGATCTCCATCGAGCGCACGTTGACCAGCCGGGACCGGGGAAACGGTGACAGCTTGCGGTGCTTCTCGACCAGCAGTGCCCGCACACCCCAGCGCTCCAGAAGCGCCCGGGCGGTGAGTCCGACTGGCCCACCACCCACGATCAATACGTCCGCCCCGGCGTTGGCTACGGGCATGTCAAGCTCCTCCTGCTCACCTCGGGTCCGTCGGGGCGCTCGGTGACGGTGACAGGCCGGTGGTTGGCAACTCGGCCGCGCCGGTGGCGTAGCCACGCTCGACGTCGACCTGAACCGCCACCTGGTCAATCATCCGTACCCTGTGGCCGACCGCAATGTCCGCGCGTCGACATACACCCGAACGTGCTCTGGCGGGTGCACGGCCACGTCCCGGTTCTTCGTTCGCCTCGGGCCCATGGCAGCGCTGGGACCACCCGCGTCGTCAGCGTGCGGGACGCCGAAACTCACCATCTGTCACCGGCCTGATCACCCTGAAGACCCCGAATGCTCAAGATCCGTCGACACCGCCGCTGCTCACCGTGCCCGGATGTCGGCGAATGCGCAGGGATCCGTGCTCACGGAGTCACGGAACCTACAACCGCACCCGACCCCGCCCGGACGAGGAGAACACCGCCCCGGTGCAGCCGACCCGCCGTGGAAGAAGGCGCGGCGTCCGAGACGAGCCGTACGGCCGGTGAGCGCACGGTGTCAAACACGAGCCGGCACAACCCGGCCAGAAGAAGGAGACGAACATGATCGAGGGCTGGACCACGGAATCGTCGACCGTCGTGTACAGGGGATGCCGACTGGTGGTGCGCCGCGACGAAGTCCGGCGTGCGGACGGCAGCCTGGGGACGTACGAGTACACCGAGTCGGTCGACGGGGTGCGCGTGCCGGCACTCGACGCGGCGGATGCCGGCCGGGGCGCAGACCCGCGAACACCTCTACCTCGCCACGGGCCTGACCGTCGGTGAGCACCAGCGGGAGGTGAGCGAGGCCGACATGGAACTGCGCTGGATCCCCCTGACGGAGGCAGTGGCGATGTGTGGCGACGGCTGGATCACCGAGGCTGGCACCCTCGCGGCCGTCCTGCTCACCGCACAGCGCACCACCACCGCCGTCACCACCTCCCGCCCCGACAGCACCACCCCCGCGGCGTAGCAGCCGCACCGCCGCCCGTTCCCGGCCCCCGACTTTCCACGGAGATCCATGACCACCCCGCAGCTCACCGCCGCCCACTCGGACCGGCGCTACACCGACGGCATCGTCTTCAGTGCGTTGCGCCCGCAGGAGCAGAGCGCGCTCGCCGAGCACGCGCCCGCCCCCGACGGTGGCGGGCGCGCCCTGGACGTGGGCTGCGGCCTGGGCGACCTTGCCGCGCACCTCGCGCTGGCCAGCTACACGGTGGACGCCGTCCTGAACGGCAGCCGACTGCCGACCGCTGAAAGTCCCGCTGCGCCTCGCCGGCCTGTACTCCGAACTGGCGGCCGAACGGCACTTGTAGCGGCTGCGTCCGGCTGTGCGGCGGCAGAGTTGGCGCTGCCGTTCGGTGCGGGTGCCAGCCTGCGGGCCTGGTGTCCCCGTTCCAGTGAATCCCAGGTTCCTCTGTTTGCGGATCAGTCGACTGCCTGTACCTACATGGGAGTGAGCGGTTCCGCCGGAACCTTGTCGGAAGGAGCGTCCGTGCGCCTGCTTCGTGCCTGTACCTCAGCCCTGGTCTTCGCTGCCGCCGTGCTGGTGGCACCGACCCTCCTGGCGCCCGCCCCGGCACAGGCCGCGGTGACGTGTCACGGCAACGCCTGCGACGGCAAGAACCCGAAGTCGACGGGGTGTGCGGCGGACGCGAGGACGATTCCCGGCAGCGAAATCCCCAGGGGCTCCGAGCCGCGCGTCCGCGCATGGCTGCGCTATTCCAAGGCGTGCCACGCGGTGTGGGCGCAGGCCGACCCGGCCAACGGCTGGGGGTTCGGGATCCAGATCTTCAAGGGCGCCTCCTACAACGCCGATACCGTCATGTCGGGTCCCACCTATACCCAGATGGTCGGCGCGGACCAGCGGTACCGCGTGCGTCTCCAGGATCCTGGTGATGGCCAGTGGGAGGAAGGCCCGTGGCGCAAGGGCGGTATCTGACTCGCGGTGCCCGGACGGCGGGCTGCGAAGCCCACCCCTGCCCGCAACGATGCCCACCTTCACCGACCCCACAGCCCATGCTCCCGGCGCTGACGCCGAGAGCGACCACCGACCGCGGTACGACGAAGACAGAAGAGGACGAGAATACCGCCGTCGAAATGATCGAGCCGATTCTCGAAGAACACCGTCACCGGCCACTTCTCGGGGTCCGGCCCGATCGTCCGCCAGCAGCACTGGTTGTGGTTGCTGTTCCATCCCCAGGGCAGCGGGCCACCCGGGTCCGGGAAGACCGGAGTGGCGGTCGGCCGTCGGGGAGCCGGGCCACGAAGGCGGTGGCTCCCGCCGCCCGGTGATCCAAAAGAGAGACCTGGCCGACCGCAGAGCGGGAGGGGCCCGAGTCCCATCTTCCCGCCCGTAGAACTCCACCTCAGGTCGCGGCCGCCCCCGACGGATCCCTGATGTGCCCCCACGAAGCGGCGGGTCAAAGCAGGCGTACGTTTTCGGCGCCAGCCGCACTTTCTGCAGGACCAGCCACTCCCGCAGGAAGCTCGCGACCGTGGTGCGGCGGTTCTCGTAGACTCCGCGCAGCTCGCCGTCCAGCACTGCGGCCATCTCCCGTGCGGCCTCGGCCCGGGTGGCGAACCCGCCCCGTCGGCGGGTGCGGCGCTGTCCCTCGTCGGGGGCGAGGTCGACGCAGTATGTCCACTTCCCGTGCTTCACGTCCGCGGCCAACTGCGGACACCACGACCCCAGTTGTTTGCCGTTGCTGTCCGAGCAGCCGCACCGCCGGTACACCCTGCCTCGCTGGGGACGCTGTCCCACGAACCTCTCCTTGCACTCGGTGTTCTCTGGCACCAAGGTTCGCTGGCCTGTTCGGCGTGTCGGCAGGGCGTGCGGGGTGGGACGCCCTGCCGACACGCCGCCAGGGGGATCACGGCACGTAGCCAGTGGGTAGGCAGTTCTGATCCGCATCCGGGATGCCCCGCAGCAGGCGACCCCGTAGGCCGTTGTCTCGGGTGGCGTCAGCGGGATGCTGCAGGTGGTGGTTGGAGTGCTGTTGCTCGGTGTGTCCGGGGTCGTTGCTGGGCCTTGGGGCCATTTTGGGACCAGCTGTTATGGCCGCCGGTGGACGCATGTGGACGGAGTTGGACATCTCTGGCCGAGGTAGCACCTGGGCCTCCGTCAGGTCGCGCGAGCCGCGCGAGCAATCGATTGGGATCAACTTTGCCTTGCGTGAAAGGAGTTGGCCGCCTGCTCGGGACCCATCGAGCAGGCGGCCAACCGGCAAGGCATTAGACTCACGGCAAGGGGGACCTGGCGTGCAATCACTGGCATCTCACGACCCGACGCACATCGGACCGTTCCGCACGGCCGGGGTGCTCGGACAGGGCGGCATGGGGCAGGTACTGCTCGGGGTGGCGCCGGACGGGCGGCTCGTCGCCATCAAGCGGGTGCACGCCGACCTCGCGGAGGACCCCGGGTTCCGCTCTCGCTTCCGGCGGGAGGTGGACGCATCCCGCCGGGTCTCCGGGGCGTACGCCGCACCCGTCATCGCCGCCGACCCCGATGCGCCCACCCCCTGGCTCGCCTCGCTCTTCCTCGCCGGGCCGACCCTCGCCGAGGCGCTGGAGGCGGGCGGGGCGCTGCCCGAGCAGACGGTGCGCCTGCTCGCTGCCGGGCTCGCGCAGGCGCTGGGGGAGGTGCACCGGGTCGGGCTCGTGCACCGGGATCTCAAGCCGTCGAACGTCCTGCTGACGGCCGACGGCGTCCGGGTGGTGGATTTCGGGATCGCTCGCGCCGCCGACCACCAGACGGTGCTCACCCGCACGGGAGCGGTGATCGGCTCGCCCGCGTTCATGTCGCCCGAGCAGGTGCGCGGTGAGCAGCCGGGGCCGCCGAGCGACGTCTTCTCGCTCGGCGTCACACTCGTCACAGCCGCCACCGGCCGTAGCCCGTACGCCGGTGACTCGCCGCTCGCCGTGATGCACGCCGTCGCGCACGGCGTGCCCGACCTCGCCGCGGTACCGGCCGGGCTGCGCCGGATCGTCGACCCGTGCCTGGCGAACGAGCCGGCCGATCGGCCGACGTCCAGCCAGCTCCTGGAGCTGGTCGGCCCGCTGGCCCCGACCGGACGCCCGTGGCCGGCGAGCGTGTACGCGCAGATCGAAGAGAAGAGAAGCAGCGCGGCCCGGCTCGCTCAGGCCGCGCCCCCGGTCACCCCTGCTCCGGCGGTGACCGCCTCCGTGGCCACCGCCCCCACCATGACCGCCCCTGCTCCGGCGGTGACCGCCTCTGTGGCCACCGCCCCCACCATGACCGCCCCCGTCGCGCCGCCCCCCGCCCCGCGCCGCCGCCCCCGCTGGCTCGTCCCCGTCATCGCGTCCTGCGTGGTGCTCGCCGCAGTGGCGGCCCTGGTGCTGACAGCCGACCCGGAAAAGGTGTACCAGGCGGTGGCCCCCGACCCCGTGCCGACACCCGGCAGCACCCCGCTCGCCGAGGTCGCCGACAAGTACACCAAGACCGTCCCCACCTGCGCGCAGGCCGACCGCAGCATCAAGGCTCCGGCCGACTTCGGCATGCCCAGCGGCAACAGTGACGGCGTGGGCCAGGAGCCCGGCCCGGACGGGCAGCAGCATCCGGCGAACTCCTGCGTCTGGAACAGCCGCGCGGGCGACGAGGTCGAGGTCTACTGGGACCTCTTCCTCTCCCGACCGGGGGGCCTCACCGGTGCCCAACTCGCGAAGCAGCATTACGAGGGCATGTACCTCGGCGCCAAGACCCCGCGCGACCCGAACCTCGGTGTCGGCGAGGAGGGCATGTGGTATGCCACCCCCGATGACGCCAACTGCGAGCTGTACGTTCGGGACGTCAACCTGGAGATGTTCATCATGGTCAAGGGCGTCCACTACCCGACGGGGGCGGTCTGCCAGAACCTCGCCAAGGACATGGCCCGCCAGGGCCTGGCGGCGGTGGCGGCCCTGTGAGCGGAGAGAACCAACTGCCCCGGCAGGCCGGACCGTACGTGCTGCTCGCCGAACTGGGCCGGGGCGGCATGGGCCGGGTGCTGCTCGGCGTCACACCGGACGGGCGCCCGGCAGCGGTGAAGCTGGTGCACGCCCGGCACGCGGCCGAGCCCGACTTCCGGGCCCGCTTCCGGCGCGAGGTGGCCGCATCCCGCCGGGTCTCCGGGGCGTACACGGCGGCGGTGCTGGACGCCGACCCGGACGCCGAACAGCCCTGGCTGGCCTCCGTGTTCGTGGCCGGCCCGTCGCTCGCCGCAGCCGTCGGGAAGGCCGGCGCACTGCCGGGACCGGCACTGCACCGGCTGGCGGTCGGCCTGACAACGGCCCTGACGGAGATCCACCGGGCCGGCCTGGTCCACCGCGACCTCAAGCCCGAAAACGTGCTGCTCGCCGAGGACGGGGCCCGGGTCATCGACTTCGGCATCGCGCGCGCGGCGGAGGGGCGGGAGACCACCGAGCTCACCGGCACCGGCTGGGTGATCGGTTCTCCGCAGTTCATGTCGCCGGAGCAGGCGGACGGCCGGGAGCTGACCGCGGCAAGCGACGTCTTCTCGCTCGGCTCGGTGCTGGTGCTGGCGGCGACCGGCCGCAGCCCGTTCGCCGGCCCGTCCGTCCTGCAGACGCTCTACAACGTCGTGCACGCCGAACCCGACCTGACCGCCCTGCCGCCGGCCCTGCACGGGATCGTCGCGCGCTGCCTGGCCAAGCAGCCGGCCGACCGCCCCATGCCGGCCGAACTACTGGCCCTGCTCGGGCCGGTGCTCCCATCGACCGAGCCGTGGCCACCCGCCGTGCAGCTCATGGTGGCGGCGCAGCGGGCCCGCGCCGAGCATCTGCTGAGCGGCGGGGCCGAGTACCCGGCGCCGCCCACCGCGGCCGCCCCGCCGACCGCGCTGCGCACTGTGCCCGACCTCCCCGTCCCACCGCCCCGTCCCCGCGCCCCACGCCATATCAGGTGGTGGGTCGTGGGCGGGCTGCTCGCGGCCGGACTCGGCATCGGCGGCTACCTGATGCCCAGCCAGAAAGGCAGCGGCAGCGAACCGCCCGACGCCTACTACACGATGCCGACCTGCGCGCAGATGGCGCCCGTTATTCCGATGAAGGATCAGCTGCAGGCGGACAAGGGATCGGACACGAACATCGGGAACCACGCCAAGACCGAGTGTCACTGGTTCCCCGTGGCCCCCCTCACCCAGGGCGATCCGGTCCCGGACGAGAGCGGCATCGTCTCCTGGGAGATGTACCGTTCGACCCGCGCCCAGAACGGCACCCGGGCTGCCGAACAGGACTTCGGCGGGACGGGCAACCGGCCCGAGACCGGCCTGGGCTTCGGCGACCAGGCCGACTGGCTCGACGCCACCACCACCGGCCCCAAATGCCAGCTCAACGTACGCGCAGGCAACCTGGTGATCCGGGTGTACCTGAAGCGCGACACCTACCCCGACTGCGAGGCGTCGGCCCGGGACGTCGCGAGGGCGACCCTGGCGGCCATCCCGGCAGGAGCGTGAACCGCTCCCGTGTCACCCCTCAACCTTGTTGATCCCTGCCAGCAGCCACCGCAGCGTTCCGGCTCCTGGAGGGCGTCAAGGGTTGGGGTACTTCTCGGCGTGGAGCAGCCGGGTGTGCCGCCAGGGGTCGGGCGACCGGCTGCTGCGCAACGGCCGCCAGGCTCCTGCCGGGCCCCTTTGCCCAGACCCGCGCCCAGTCCAGGCCGGCCTCGAACCGCGCGTCCGGCATCGACCACAGCATCCCGAGCGCGTCCAGCATGTCGACCCGGTGTGGCGCCGGATCACCAGCCGAAGTGCTATATCCGCTGGTCCGCCAGCCGGCGGCTGAGCTCGCCGCCTGGGCGTTGCCCGGTGGCCTCTGCGTGTACATGCGCGCCTGTTAGCATCGCGACTCGCGCGGACTTGTGGGGGACCGTGCACGGGGAGAACGGAGCGAGACCCATGAGCGTACCTACTGAGATCTCACAGTTTCGCCTGGGCCACCGAACGAGCATGACCCGCACCGAGGGGCTGCGCAGCACGACCTATCGGTCGCAGTGGCACCTGTTCCCGCTCGGCGCGAGCCGACGCCCGGAAACGGGGTCCGTGGTTCTCGACGTAGTGTGCGGAGACTGCCGCGTTCCCATCAGGGTCGTGCTGGAATCCGAGCCGACCGCCGCGCAGAAGCAGCGGACCCGCAGCACGCTCGGCTGGCTCCTGCTCGTGGCGGGGATCGGCCTTGTTGTCATCGCTTGCCTCATCGGCGGCAGCGGCGCCGGTGCCGGCTTGGCAGGCGTGACCGGCTTGTTGGCCGTGGCCGCCAGCTTCGGCGTACGCAACGGGGCAAAGACCTATTCGGGCGTCCGCGTGGACCGCGACCAGCCCACCACCACGAACACCCCGCACCGGATCTTCGTCCGCTGACGCCGCCGAACGATGACAGGGCCTGCTCGATGCCGCCCGGGTGTCCGCGCTGGAGGTGCGCGCCGTCACGGAGGTCAACCGAAGGCTGACCAGCGCGAACCTGAGTGATGCCAATCTGGGTGATTGGCAGGCGGACTCGGGCACGCGTTTCACGCATTATGCCGTGCTCCCCGCTGTGATCGGGTCGGACGAGACCATGTGGCCCGCAGGACTCGGGCCGGTCATTCGCCGCCGATCGGCGGTGGCCGCTACCGCGTGCAGGGCCCGGGAAATAGCGGAGTAGATCCGGATGTCCCTCCGATCCCCGTGAGGTGATCGTTCAGCCGCAGGCAAGGACGCGGCCTGACCGGGTGGATTCGCCGGTTTGGTCAGGCCGCCGCGACGACTGGGAGTTCGCTCCGTCGGGCTGCTCGCGGCGGGCCGCCAGGAGTTCACGGCGCCGGCCCGGGTCACCTGCCAGCGGCCCACGGCGCTCGGATGCGGATCCAGGACGACCGCCGCGCCCGCCGTCAATCTGGTGCGCCGCGCGCTCCGTCCGGCGATTTCGCGGTCCGGCCACCGACCCCGCGGAGACGGCTCTGCTGCACTTCATCAGCGGCACCATCGGAACGCCAACAGGCGTCGGACGTGCGCCAGACTCGCCCCGGGCCGGCGTCGAGCCGTCGCCCGGCTCCGGCTAGCCCCCGCCGGCGTCGAGCCGGCGCCCGGCTCCGGCGAGGGCTGGTGGCATTGTCGTTCAGGGGCTCCATCCGGGCTCAGTCATGTCGTGGGGCTCGACGGGGCGGGACCTGGCTCGTCGGACGTCTCGGCGGGTGGATGGCCACCGCCGGTGCTGCGGTAGTAGTCCCGGTAGATGATCTTGTAGAGGGGGATCCAGCGTGGAATGCGATTGATGCCCGGAATCCATGGCGCGAACGTCGGCAGCAGGAAGCCGAGCAAGATCATGAGCAGCCCGACATCGAGGTCGAGATTGGCGTTTCCGGAAGGGTTGAGCGCAGGAATCTGGTACATGCCGGCATACAGCCAGAGCCAGACCTGCCCGGGGTAGTTCCACAGTTCGTTCATGACGCCCCACTGGTCACCCGCGACGCCCTGCGCCGTCGCGATGTCGGCCCAGAGGTTGCCGTCACCGAAGAACATGGCCGCTTTCGTGGTGTTGGTGCTCAGCTGCTGATCACTGCTCTGGAAATAGCCGTCGAGGCTGCCGTTCTGAGCGATCAGCTGTTCCGCCTGGATGATCACCGGGACAGGTCCGTAGTCGCCCGGGCCCACCGTGGCGGAGGTGGGGGTGAACGTCGCGCTCGGGTCGGCCAGCGCCTTGGCGTAATTGTTGAGCCAGATCGTCTGCTGAGGCGATGCGATCCGGGTCGCCGCTGCGCCCGGTGAGAGGTCGCCGCCGGCGGCCTTGTACTGACTGACGGCCGCCGCGACGGCGGGGTCGAAGGGCGCGGCGAGCCGGGAGACCGGGGCCAGGACGAAGTCGTCGGCGGTGTTGATCGGCAGGGTCAGGCCGAAGACCGATTTCGCGATCTCCGCCGGGCGGATCCCGGCGATCTCCTGTGATGCCCCGGAGGTGGTGTTGAACGGCGGGCCGTACCCGGCCGTCTTGCTCCCACCGAGCAGCTCCTGCACCGCCGTCTGAGTCAGGTCGGAGGGGTCGTTGGTGTCCCAGTACTTGGCGCTGAACGCCTGCCCGGGTGGGGAGGTCGGGCCATTGGGATAGGTCAGACCACCGTTCGGGGAACCCCACAGGCTTGCGGCAAGTACGCACAGCAGGGCGACGACGACCACCGCGACAGTGCCCTCGGCGATGAGATCGAAGCGGCGTTCGGGGCCTTGCCAGGTGGCGAGCGCGTGGTGCTTGGTGCGAGTGGTGCCCGGCTCCTGCGCGGGTGCTGCCATCCTTGCCTCCTCAGCCCCGGACCGCGGTTCGGGCCGGCTCGTCGGGCACCTCCAGTGCTTCCGCCCCAGGTGGCGGCGCGACGCCCCTGCGTCGGATCAGGCCGATGTGCACCAGGACGATGAACAGCAGCACGGCGACGGTGACGACCATGTGCATGGTGAACTGCTGACCTGCGTTCATCACGTTCCAGATCGAACCGATGCCGAGTGCGTTGAACGCGTCCTTGGCCTGCTGGCCGATCCACTGGCTGTCCCAGTTCGTCATCATCAAGAAGCCGGTGAAAGCAGTCAGGATGCTCACAATGAAGGCGAGGACACCGGTGATCCACGTCCAACCGCGCCCGCCGCGCCAGCCCATGGTGAAGAAGCTCGTCATGAAGTGGACGGCCATGAACAAGAACATGGCCTGCACGCCCCAGAAATGAATGCTGTTCATAAAAGCGCCGAAGGTGTTTGTGTGCCAGAACGACACCCCACCCAGTGCGATGATCACGCCGCTGACGACCGTGATGATGAGTGCCGCGAGCGTCAACACCCCCATGGTGTAGAGCACCGAGGAAACGAATGCCGGCTCCCGGTCGGGCAGCAACTTGCGCAGCGGGAGGTTCCGTACCAGGTAGGCCCGCAGCCACGGGCTTGGACGCTTCCACGAGAACCCTTCGGCACCCGTGGTGTTCGTGGTCGGGTCCGGTCCCCGGCCGCCCGGGGCGGCACCGCCGCCGCTCACCGGGCATTCCCGGCGGCTGCATCTCGGGAGATGACGGTCCGGCCGGTCATCGCGCGTCCTCCGGCGGCTCCGTTTTGCCGCCGGGCAGCTTGATGAACATGCCGGCAACGAAGATCAGCACAACCAGGCCCATCTCGATGAGGTTGCCGACCTTGAGAGTGAACCAACTGAACGTGGCGGCGTTGAAGCCGCCGTCGCCCACCAGGTCGAACACCGGCCCCCAGAGCTGTTTGATCATGCTTCACCTCCCTTCGACGATCGGTCGGACGACACGTTGCACCGCATGCCCTTGCCGGGCCGCAGCAGCCAGGGGTGGCCCTCTCGGAGAGGCGCAGCGGCGCGGCAGGGCCACCGAGTGAGTCGCACCGAAACCGGTGCTCAGCGAGGCTCGCGTGAGCTTGAGCCGTGTGCAAGGAACCCGCGGAAATCCCCTTGATTCTCTGGCATTTTATTCGGCGGGGACGGGCAAGAGGACTTTACTGGCCTCAATCCCTCAATCGTGTGAGAGGCGAAACCGCGACAGGGGAAGAATGGACCGGATTTCCGTGGGGCGAATCCTTTCAGCCGCCTGGCGAGCGCTGTGCCAATCGGAGCAACTGGTTCGGGGCCGCTCGCACGTGCCCGTTCCACGGATTTCTGTCGCGCTCCGATTCCCGCCCCTGGTTCCGCTCGTCCAGGCGCTCGATGGCGGTGATGGGCAGCGGGGTGGGGGCCGCAGCGCCGATGGACACGGCCCCGCTCGGGAACGGGTGTGCTGCGCGTGGTGATCGCCTCGAAAGGGTCGGGCGCGTCGGTCTTGCCTCCCATTCTGTGCAGCTTCGGCGACCACCGAGCGACCACCGGCAGAGGAAGACCCATTCTGACCTGCGGTTCTCCCTTGGGAAGTGGCAAAGGGAAGGCGGACTGCGGTCGTGATCGGCAGGTGCGCCGGCATCCACTCCACCGTGGCCGCCAGCGTCCGGCGCGGCCTGCCCTGCTCACCCGTTGTCCTTTTGTCGCTGGATCACCGAAGTGTCCAACGACGATCGACCCGACAGGCGGCGACAGTGCGGGAAGTGACCCGCCGTTGCAGCGCGTCGACCTTGTCGAGGTCGGACGGTACCGCGTGCCGGGCGCGGCGGTGCGAACAGGATCACCGGGAGACGGAGGGACGCCGCTCCCACGGACGGCAGCGGTGAATCGGCACCCCGGCCGGCCCGGTCGGGACGGCCGGGGACGGACGGGAGCCTCAGGGCAGGAGCTGGATGTCGGGCAGGGTCCAGGTCTTGTCGGAGAAGGCGGAGGTCGGGCCGTAGAGGCGGAGCATGACTTCGAAGTCGGTGGAGTGAGTGGGGATCCAGTTGGTCTCGTGTCCGGCGGGTGCCTGGGGGCCGAAGTAGAGGTCGACGGTGCCGTCCGGGTTGACGGTGAGGTCGGGGTCCAGGGAGGAGCGGCTGAGTCGGTCGGAGCCCTGGATGAAGGTGTGGGTGCCGCGGTCGTAGACGGTCACCGACCAGTACTGGCTGACCGGGACGTCGGCGGTGACGGTGAGGCGATAGCTGCCTTGCCCGTCGAAGGGGTTGCCGTCGGCGTCGTCGATGGCCATCAGGTAGGACTGGCCGGTGCCGAGGTGGCGGGTGGAGAAGAAGCCGAAGGTGTAGGTGACGCCGCGGTCGTCGGCAGGATCAGGTACTTGGCGCTGCCGCCGGCGTCGAGGCCGGCGGGGCCGACGTCCTCGATCGCGGCCTGCCAGTAGTTCATGACGCTGCCGTTGATGGTGCCGGTGTCGGCGGGCGGGACCTCCAGCACGACGGGGCCGTCGGCGGTGGTGAAGAACGCCATGACGTAGACGACGTCGGGGTTGGGGGTGAGGCTCTGGTTCTGCCAGGTCATGCGGCCCGGCCACCAGACGATCTGGTTCTCGCCGCTCATGCCGGCGGCGACGCCGGCGTCGTACATGAGGCGGTAGTTGACGGCGGGCATGCCCCAGATCACGGCCTGGAACGCGCGTCCGTACAGGGTCTGCTGATCGATCGGGTCCATCTGCTCTCGCCCCTCCGGTCGGTGGGCGTCGGGGATCAGTCGGCGGGCAGCAGGGCCGGGGGCTGCCAGGTGCCGTCGAGCGCGGCGTCGGCGGGGGCGTACAGGCGCAGGGTGAGGGTGAAGGCGCCGTCGGCGGCGAGGGGCAGCCAGTTGGTCCGGTTGAGCGGGGCGCCCGGGTCCTGGGCCTGGACGAGCAGGACGGTGTCGCCGGTGTCCGGGTCCGTGACGGGGGTGGTGTGGTGGCCGATCGAGTAGATGCCGGCGGGGTTGTCGATGAGGAACCCGTCGGCGTCGTAGGCGGTCAGCGACCAGAACGCGTCGGCGGGCGGGGTCTGGCCGGCGGGGAAGGTGACGGTGAAGGCGGCGTGGGCCGCGTGGTCGTCGGCGCTGACGCCGGTGGTCGGGTAGACGGCGTCGGTGGGGAGGTTGGCGCCCAGGGCGGTCATCGCGATGTAGGCGCGCTGGTCGTAGTCGGTGCCGTAGGCGCCGATGTCGGTGGTGGCGAACCTCCAGCCGTTGACGGGGTCGGGGCCGGTGTGGCCCTGGATGCGGGCTTGGCCGGCGGCGGCTGCGGCGTCCAGGTCCGCGTCGGAGAGGGCGTAGACGTTGCCGCCGGGGACGATGCCGACGGTGGCGAACTCGGCCATGGCGGCGGCGTCGTCGGGGGTGGTCGGGTTGACGGCGAGCAGGCCGCACAGGCGGTTGAAGAAGTCCCGGCCGCGGAGGGCGGCGATCTGCTGGTCGGTCGCGGTGACCATGTCGATGGAGGGGTCGAAGACGCCGTCGGGCGGCGTGTAGGAGCCGCTGTTCCAGTCGCTGAGCGGGACGAGGCCGAGCTGATTCTGCAGGTCCTGGGCGTTGGCCTGGTCGGCGTCGTCGTGGACCTCGATGCGGCCGGCGATCCAGGCGGTGTCGGTGGGCATGGCCAGCTGCGTGGTCCCGTTCGGCACGCTGCCGGTCCAGCCGGGGCCGGTGATGACGTACACCAGGGGCACGTCCGTGGCGGCGGTGTTGGTGCTGCTGGGGTCGTGCGTGGTGTTGGTCCAGTTGTCGAGGATCTGCATGAGCCAGTAGCGGTCGGTCATCGGCGGCACGGACAGCACCATGGGCTCGGGGCCGAGGTCGAGCCAGGCGGTGGCATACAGGGTGTCCACGTTCGGGCGCACGACGGCTTTGTTGTCGGGCGTGGGCAGCGGCGAGAGACAGAACTGGTTGGTCGGCGCCTGGAAGCTGGTCGCCGTGGTGGCGTTCGTCATGACCTGCCGGGTGAGGTCCATCAGGACCAGGGGATAGCCGAAGACGTAGGCGTCCTCGGCGACGGCCGGCACGTTCGAGTCGGTGGGAGCACTCACGACGGTTCCTTCCGATCGGTGGCTGCTGGCAACGGCCACGGAGTCTAGAACGGGATCACGCTGTGTGTGACTGTGAAAACAGGCCGTGCTCACTCCGCTTCCCGGGCGACCTCCGCCGTAGGTCGGGAACATCCTGCACAAGCCGTCTCCAACGGATCCGACTCCACCCGGATCCCCATGGAGACCAGGTGATGGAGGGCGGGGCCCGTTCCGGGACGTCGGCCGGGCTCCGGCCCATGTGGGGCGTTGCCGCGCCGCAGGTGGCTGTGTCTTTCGGGGCTGCTCCGGGGTGCCACGAGGCGGGAGGAGGTCCACCTCCCACGGGCTGGCCGGATGCTGTCGCTCCGGTTCCAACGTGCTTCGACTGCACATGATGTGACGATGTGTGACATAGGTCCTGTCGGGCGGGAACAGCCAGCCGGTCCTGCAGCCGATCATCCAGGCCACCCCGCCGCGCCAGTTCGCGCTCCGGGCCGCGGAGACCTGCACCGGGGGCGGCCTCACCGTCCACGCGGACGCGACCGGAGCCGTGAACGGCACCGCGCAGATCACCGTCACGCTGACGAACCCGTCCGGGAGTAACGCGACACCGCTGCCGACCCAGCAGGGCACCGCGACCGTCAGCGGCACCCCGAGTGCCGGGCAGACCCTCACCGCCGTCCCGACCAACTGGACCGCGGGCGCCTGCCACCGGTACCAGTGGCTCGACAACGGCGCCCCGATCGCCGAGGCACGCGCCGGTACGTTCACGGTGCCGGCGAACCCGGCCGGGCACGTCTACACCGCCCGGATCACCGGACAGCTCTCCGGCTACCAGCCGCTGACGGCCACATCGCTCTGAGCCGCCGCGGACACGACTCCGGCCCCAGGTAGCGGTCGTGCTGGTCGGGATCGACGCAGTAGCGGGTCATGGAGTCGTCCCTCCGGATCAGTTCTCCGCGCCGCCTGGCGCCGCTCTGTTCCGACGGATCGGCAGAAGTGCCCGGCGCGCTTCTTGTCCGTCCATCGGAGAACTCCTGAGAGGGGGTGAATGTGCGGGCGTGTCCGGCCTGACTTCTCGACCCCGTTCGGGTGCGACCCAAAGACTGATGCCGGCCTGGCCAACGACGACGGGAGCAGCTTGTGAGCATCATCGGGACGTGGAACCTGGAGAACTTCTGCCGGCCGCTGCCGGCGGGCGCCGCACCCGACGCCAATAAATGTGCCGCGAAGGATCAGGCAACGTACGACGCGAAGGTCGATGCACTCGCGGGGGTGATCAGCGATCTCGCGCCGGATCTGCTCGGTGTGCAGGAGGTCGGCAGCCAGGAGGCGCTGGACGATCTGGTGGCCAAGCTCCCGGGTACGTGGCACACCGCCATCTCGGACCACCCCGACGTTCGGGGCATCCGGGTCGGTGTCCTCAGTCGCTGGCCGCTTCTGGACGTTCAGCAGCGCGTGGCGTTCCCGGCACATCTCGGGGCGGTGCAGGTCGGTGACGACGGCAGCACGATCGGCGAGATGGGCCGTGGCGGCCTGGCCGTACGCGTCGAACCGGCGCCGGGGCAGAGCCTGAACGTGGCAGTCTGTCACCTGAAGTCGAAACTGCTCACGTTCCCGGGCAACCAGCACAGCACCAACGACGAGGGCCTGCGGGCCCGGTTCGCCGCGTACGCGCTCTTCCGCCGCGCAGCGGAGGCCGTCACGATGCGGGACCTCGCCGATCAGCTGCTGCAGGGCGACGGCACCAACCGAGACGTGATCGTGCTGGGCGACTTCAACGACGGCTGGGAGGCCGCCACGACCCAGATCCTCTACGGGCCTCCCGGATCGCAGATCGGCACCAGCGGCTTCGACCACCCCGACCAGGGTGACGCGAAGCGGCTGTGGAACCTCGCCCCGCACATCCTGGAACAGGGAGGCTTCTCCCGGATCTTCGAGGGTCAGCCGGAACTCATCGACCACATCCTGATCAGCCACTCGCTGCTCGCGAAGTTCGACAAGGTCTCCACGGGCAACGGCAAGCTCCCGAGTGTGACAGGCGCACGGCCGGCCGCCCCGCACGGCAAGCCCTCCGACCACTCGCCGGTGACCGCCACGTTCAACCTCTGAGGGGGCGGTTCGTGAGTTGATGTCCGGTTCGGGATGAGCTTGGGGTGGGACTTCCGGTGGCCGGCGTTCGGTTGGCTACTGCTTCGTGGTGAAGCAGCCGATGCCCATCTCGGTGAGGACGTCAAGCTTGACGAGGCGTTTCGGCTTGGCCCGGGTGCCTTCGATGGTCTTCGCCAGGAGTTCGTGGTCGAGGACTTCGCAGGCGCCACGGGCCCGAAGGGGGGGCGGCGGCCTCGTTGAGGACGGTGAGGATGCGCGCGTGGTCCGGGTGCTTCGGCAGACCGGGCGAGGAGGGGCGGGTCGGGAGGCGGAGGAGGACGGGCGGTGCTCGTACTCGCGAACCAGGCGCCGGTGCAGTATCAGGATCCCGTAGGCGAGCCCTGCTCGTTCGTCAAGTCGCTTGGGTAGGGCTTGCGTTCACTCGTGCCACCACCCCAACAGGGCACCGCTCCCGGGACGGTCGGGCTCCGGCCCTCTCCGTCCTCTCGGGTGTTCCTCGGACGGCTTCCTGACGCGACGACATACGGTCAGGCCGGTCGGCCACCCAATCCGTGACGAGGTAGCGGGGGGTCGGCCTGGTCGGTGGTCTATCCGTGAGATCGGCGGCCTTGGCCGGGGAGACCGCCGGAGAGTGCCCGCACACTGGACGAGTCCGGCAGTGGGGACTGTGCGGGCGTCCGCAGGGCCGCAGCTCGGCGGTCGTTGCCGATGCGCATGGCCCTCGCCTTCGCTGCGGTCTCCTCTTCTTGTTCGCCGGCCGGTGTGCCGGTGCGGGAGAGCATGCGGTTGGCCCGCCGTACGAGATCATGGAACGTCTTGGCATACCCGGCCACGGAACCTGTCACCGGGACGGCCCCGGGTGTTTCCGGCCGGCAGAAGTGCAGGCCCTGGGGCCCGGTGGCGACATGGGGAGCCCGCCGGGTGCGACCGGCCGCCAACCCGCTCAAGTGCTCCAGCAGTTCGGTGTCCGCGGGCATTGGTACCTGGCGCCGTTGCGCCCCGAGCAGTGGGCGGAACGAAGCCCGAACTGGGGCTCTGCCCTTGCGGACGACCCACACGCTTACCGTGGGCATGCGGGCACCGCGCTTCATGCCCGCTCCGCGGAGTGCTCTGCGGGGCCGCAGTTCCGGCTGTGGGTGACAGGCGTCGAGTCCATACGACCGATCATGCCGCATGGTGATTGAACGACGCAGTGTCGTACGCCCCCAGCAGCCTTGGCGGACGACCCCGATCACGCGTCGGCCGCTGAACTGCCGGGTGATCCTGCCTACTTGCGTGTCGTGTACCACCATGCGCATCCGGCGGACCCGTACGACGACGAGGACACTCTTGAGCAGTGGCAGGTTTCCGTCCTCGCACCGCCCGACGCCGAGGAGGGACTCGGCGACGACCGGGATCCGGACCTGGCCCCGGTGAGCGGCCGGGCCTTCCTCTACCGTCTGCGCGACGACACCGAGTTGGGCGCGGCCGGTGAGGTCGCCGAGTTCGGAGTTCTCCGCGTGGGCGGGCTCGGTGGCGGCCTCCGTGCGGGTGGCCCCGGTCTGGTCTTCGTCGGCGGGGCCGTGCAGGGTGCGGCCGGTGCGGCGCGCGGTCGAGCGGGATGGAACGAGCGGCCGCAACGGACGGGCGGGGCGAGCTGCGCCTGCTGGTCGCCGGCGCCGGTGTCACCGACGGCACGCTGCACATCTACTGCGGCCACACCACCTGCGGACTGATCGCCAACGAGAACGAGAGTGGACTGGACGCCGACCTGAAGGGTGTCCTGGAGCGCGTCGCCCCGCACTCCGACCACCACTACTACGCCCACGACAAGACGCGCACCCCCAACGAACGGCTGCTGCACGGCGAGCGTGACAACGGGCACTCCCACGTCCGTGCCCTGGTCTCCACCCATCCGGAGCTGCACATCCCGATCATCGGTGGCGAGCTGTACCTGGGTCGGTGGCAGACCATCAGGCTGGCCGAGTTCGACGGGCCCCGCACCCGGGAGCTGCTCGTCCGCGTCTACCGCGCCTGACCCTCCCACCCTCCGCCGTGCGCGAGGAGCGCGTGCGGCGGAGGGCGCGTACGCTACGCCCGCCAGTTGGGTTGCACGGGATGCCGTGGGACGAAAGAAACGGAAGAACGAGCGCCGTGTCCCAACCCTGTCTTCTCTTCGCCCCGGTCGGAAGCGGGCCGCTTTGGTGAGGTGGGCGGCGACCGCAGCAGGGTGAGCAGCAGCCGGCGCCGGGGGCGCGGCTTGTTCGGGACGGGTGCCGGGGGCGGTGTGCGTGGCGTGAGCCATGTGTCGCCCAGGCGATCCGGACCGGCTGGCGGCAGGGCCTGGCCGCTGTCCTGCCGTCCGGTGTGCTGCTCTCGCTGCCGCGCGCACCCGACGCATGGCTCCTAGATTGTGAGTTGGTATGCGTACCGCTGGCGACGGATTTGGTGTCGGCGCTTCCGCGGCGGTACGTGCGTCACAGGCGCCGGGGAGAAGAGGACTGGTAGTGGCCACGCTCGAATACTGGATTCAGCTGGAGAACCGTCCCTGGGACGCGTCGCCGAACGGCAGGGACCGGATGACTGGTCAGACGCTCGAGGCGATCACCGGGAAGGCTCCGGTGTCCGTCTTGCTCACGTCGCCGGGCACCGGGGTCTCAGCGACGCGGACCATGCACAATCCGCTGCGGGACAGCAATGGCGACGTCAAGGACGCCCTCATTCTGCGCAGGTACAAACCGCCGGCGAAGGCGGACGGTAGTGACGCGTGGACCGTCCCGGACGATCGCAAGGTGAATCCGTGGGACCTGAACGAGCCTGATCCCACGGATGCCGGGACGATGGGAACGATTCCCGGGCCGGTCATCGAGTGTGAAGTCGGAGATACCGTGCTCGTGCATTTTCGCAACATGGACATGCGGTCCATGGGGCAGATGCCGCTGCCGATCGAGAAACGGGTGCACAGTCTGCACACCCACGGGTTCGCGTTCGAGCGGGCCCAGGACGGCGCGTACCCGTTGTCACCGCCGGACCCGGGCCAGGCGGTTCCACCGTCCGAGGCGAGCGCCTGGGCAGGGGTTCCGGGCTTCTCGGGAAGCCTGAAGCAGGGTGACCGGGTGCCACCGGGCGGTACCTTCACCTACCGCTGGGAGACCTTCGGCTGGCCTACGACGGCCGGTGTCTGGCTGTACCACGATCACTCCATCTGCGACATGGAGAACGTCGAGCTCGGAGCGATCGGGATCGTCGTGATTCACAACCCCGCGGACGATCAGCACGAGGTGGACATCCGGCTCCCCGGTGACCCGACGTCACCCGATCCCGCCCTGCTGCCGGGAGGGTCACCGAACGGTAGTCCGGTCGCCAGCTCCTGCCTGCCGCTGGGGGACCTGCCCGTTCTGCCGCACCACCTCGCGGGCCTCGGCGCGCCGGCGGCCCCCGGACGCCAAGGGAACGGCCACGAGCCGGCACCTGAGGCCGAGCACATCGAGCGGGACCGCGGCCGCGGGCCGAAGGTGGAGCGCGTCACCCGCGTCGGGGGTCTGAGCCTTGAGCTCGACGAGGACCTGAGGAGGGCGAGCGGCATCTGTCTTCCGGTGTACCAGCAGCCGCCGTCCAAGGCGCTGTACTTGCAGCTGTTCCACGCGCTCAACGGTGCCGTGGGGATGACGGTCAACGGCCGCAGCTTCCTCGGCAACACGCCGACGATGATCGCGGGCCGCGACACCCGGATGCGCTTTGGCGTGGTCGGCATGGGCAGCGACACCCACACCTTCCACATCCACGGCCATCGCTGGACGGTTCTCGGTCCCGACGGAGCCGATCCGGGCACGATCCAGTCCAGTCCCGAGGTGGCCGCCGTCTCCCAGTTCGAGGACACGCGCGTGTTCGGAGCAGCCAACTCGATGGCCTTCACCATCGACGGTGCGACAGGAAGCTTCATGCGTGCCGGCGGCCCCGGAGAGGACCAGTCGATCGGCGAATGGCACATGCACTGCCATGTGCTGGCGCACATGATGACCGGAATGATGGGCTCGCTCCTGATCATCCGAGGCGGGGAGCTCGCGCTCGGCCTGCCCGAGGGCGTCCCGTGCGCGATGGACGGCGGCCACAACGGCGGCCACAACGGCGGAGCGCAGACCCACGAGGTGGTGATGCAGAACGCCCAGTACGTGCCGTCCAGCATGTCCATCCATGTCGGGGACCAGGTTCGGTTCGTCAACCAGGACGGCTTCGAGCACAGCGTCGACTGGGACACGGCGGGCGCACCGCCGAACTCGCCGGTCATCGTCGGCCAGGGGCAGCCCGGTGATACCTACACGACGCCGCCGATGACGTCAGCGGGCACCTTCGCCTTCCACTGCCGGTTCCACGGCGCGCCGGGCAGCGGCATGAACGGTTCGATCACCGTCGCATAGCAAGGCGGTGAACACGGTACTCGTCCCAGGAGAGTCCGGATCAGGGAGCCAGTGCGGCCGTCACCTGGGCAAGGCGGTCCCCCGGTATGGCGAAGCGGTTGGACGGGTTGCGGAACGAGTAGTGGCCGTTGTTGGTCCGAGGACCAACGACGGCCGCAGTCCAGTGCGCGGGGCCGCAGGGGCCTTGGCCTTCCAGCAGGGCGGCCGCGAGCTGTTCGGGGTCCTCGACGGTGGTTCGGTTGCGCAGTGCCTCTGCCAGGCGTTCGGCGGCCGCAGCGGGTAGGGCGGTGTCTCCATGGGAGGCTGCGGCGCCTCGTGGCCGACGGAGCGCCGGCGCGGCTGAACCTGATCTCTGCGGGACGAGCCCAAGGGTGCCTTTCCGGAGTGGATCAAGCTCTGCCATGCTGTGCCGGTCTGCTTGGCCTGCTGAGAGATCGGGATGGAGATGCTGCACCTGCTGCGTCTGACGTACACGGGTTCGGAAGAAGAGGCGGGGCCGTTTGTCGCGGGCCATGTCGCCTTTCTGGAGCGGTATCACGCCGCCGGCGTGTTCCTGGCCTCCGGGCAGACGCTGCCCGCTGCCGACGGCGGGGCCATTGTCGCCTGCGGGGCCGACCGCGAGGCGATCGAGCGGATCGCCGCCGAGGACCCCTTCGTGACTTCAGGAACGGCCGAGTACTCGATCACCACCATCGATCCGGCGCGCGTACACCCGGCCCTGGCAGGCCTGTTGAACGCCGAGTGATCCGCGCTCGGCCCCTGCGGTCCGGAGCCACTCGTTGATCACTGCGACGGTGACAGTGGCCTTGCGGGCAGGTGTCGCCCGTTCCAGGTCAACGTCCGGTCCAGCAGCTCGCGTCGGCGGGTCTGCGCCCGGCGCTCCCTGAGGGAGTTCAACGCGCGAACCGGGGGGCGTCCCCTCACGCCGTACCCGGTTCGTCGCTGCGTGGTCGTGCTCCCACGGTCGCTGGGTGTCACCTGCCTTGTGACACCGGAGTGATGAGGCCGTGGTGGCCGTGGCTTCCTTGTGGTGTCAGACTGCCGGGTGCGTTTCGGCACGGCCGTGGGCCGAAGGGGCCGTCGGCAGGGCGCTGGGTCCCGGCTCCGCGGCTTCCGGGTCGGTCCGGCAGGTGGTGCCGGTGGTGCCGAGGAGCGTGCCGAGTGCGTCGTCCAGCGGCCCGATGGCGGCCAACCCGCCGGTGCGTTCGACGAATTCGGCAACCGCCTCGGCCTTGGGGCGCATCGACCCGGCCGGCAGGTCGAGTCGGCGCAGCTGCTCGGGGGTGGCGCTGATGACCGGCCTGGGCCGGAGGGTGCCGAAGCCGCTGAAGACGTGGGTGACGTCGGTGAGGATCAACAGGGCGTCGGCGTCCAGCCGTTCGGCGAGCAGGGCGGCGGTGCGGTCCTTGTCGACGACGGCCTCGACGCCGCGCAGCAGGCCGGTGTCGGGGTTGCGGACCACCGGGATGCCGCCACCGCCGGCCGCGATCACCACCGTCCCGGTCGTCAGCAGCGTGCGGATGGCCGGCACTTCGACGATCTCCCGGGGCAGTGGCGACGGCACCACCCGCCGCAGCCGCTCGCCGTCCCGGGCGCAGCTCCAGCCGCGCTCGCGCTCCATCGACTTGGCCTGTTCATCGGTCAGTTGGCCGCCGATGAACTTGTCCGGCAGACCGAAGGCGGGGTCACCGGGGTCGACCTCGGTGTGGGTGACCAGGGCGGTGACCGCCCGATCGGGCAGCCGGCCGGCGAGTTCCCGGGCCAGCAGGGTGCCGATCATGCCCTGGGTCTGCGCGCCGAGCACGTCGAGCGGGTAGGGCGCGGTCAGTGCCGGGTCGGTCTCGCTCTCCACGGCGAGCAGGCCTATCTGCGGCCCGTTGCCGTGGGTGATCACCACCTCGTGGCCGGCCAGTGCGAGTTCGGCGAGCGAGCGGCCGGCCTCGTGGACGTGGTGCTGCTGGACGGTGGCGTCCGGGTGTTCACCCCGCTGGAGCAGGGCGTTTCCGCCGAGGGCGGCGACGATGCGCATGGTCAGTCCCTCCCCAGGGTGGCGACCAGGACCGCCTTGATGGTGTGCATCCGGTTCTCGGCCTGGTCGAAGACCAGCGAGGCCGGCGACTCGAAGACCTCGTCGGTGACTTCGAGGCCGTCGAGCCCGTGCTCCTCGGCGAGTTCGGCGCCGAGGTCGGTGCGGCGGTCGTGCAGGGCGGGCAGGCAGTGCAGGAAGGCGGTGTCGGGGTTGCCGGTCGCCGCCAGCGTCTTGGCGTTGACCTGGTACGGCAGCAGCTGGGCGATCCGCTCGGCCCACTGGGCGTGGTTCTCGCCCATGGACACCCACACGTCGGTGTAGAGGTAGTCCGCTCCGCGCACGGCCTCCTCGACCTCCTCGCTGAGGGTGATCCGGGCGCCGCTGTCCTGGGCGAGCCGCCGGCATTCGTCGACCAGCGCCGGGGCGGGCCACAGCTCGCGCGGAGCGGCGATGCGCACGTCCATGCCGAGCAGACTTCCCATCATGAGCAGGGAGTTGGCGGTGTTGTTGCGGGCGTCACCGAGGTAGCAGAAGGAGATCTCCTCCACCGGCTTCCCGCTGTGCTCGCGCATGGTGAACACGTCGCACAGGCTCTGGGTGGGGTGGCACTGGTCGGTCAGGCCGTTGAAGACCGGTACGCCGGCGTGCTGGGCGAGGTCGGTGACGATCTGCTGGTCGAAGCCGCGGTACTCGATGCCGTCGTACATCCGGCCGAGGACCCGGGCGGTGTCGGCGATGCTCTCCTTGTGGCCGATGTGCGAACCGTCCGGGCCGAGGTAGGTGGTGGTGGCGCCCTGGTCGGCGGCGGCCACCTCGAAGGCGCAGCGGGTGCGGGTGGAGGCCTTCTCGAAGATCAGGGCGATCCGGCGGCCGGTCAGCCGCGGCGTCTCGGTGCCCGCCCGCTTCGCGGCCTTCAGTTCGGTGGCGAGGTCGAGCAGGTGGTGGATCTCGGCGGCGGTGAAGTCGAGCTCGCGCAGGTAGTGGCGGCCGTTCAGGCTGATGGTCATGGTGAACTCTTTCTTGGCGGTGGTCAGTTGGCGGCGTCGCGCTGGATCGGGCAGCTCATGCAGCGCGGGCCGCCACGGCCGCGGCCGAGCTCCGAACCGGCGATGGTGACGATCTCGATGCCCTGCTTGCGCAGGTAGGTGTTGGTGGTGGTGTTGCGTTCGTAGCCGACGACGACCCCGGGTTCGAGGGCGAGGAAGTTGCTGCCGTCGTCCCACTGCTCGCGCTCGGCGGTCCGGACGTCCAGGTCGGCGGACAGGAAGCGGACCTTGTCCAGGCCGAGGGCCTCGGCGAGCGAGGCGGTGAGGTCGGTGTCGGGCCGGACGTCGAAGCCGGCCGGCCGCTCGGGGGCCGGGGTGAGGGTCCAGGAGCGCAACTGGTCGGCCAGGCCCGGGTACAGGGTGAAGGTGTCCCGGTCGATCATCGTCATCACCGTGTCCAGGTGCATGAACGCCCGGCTGGCGGGCAGTCGGACGGCGATCAGCCGGTGCGCGGTGTTGGTCAGGAAGAGCTGCTGGGCGAGGGCCTCGACGGCCTGCGGGGTGGTGCGCTCGCCCATCCCGACCATGACCACGCCGGGGGCGAGGACGTGGACGTCGCCGCCCTCCAGGTTCAGTCCGCTCGGCGTGGTGGTGCCGTCGAGCAGCGGCGCGGCGGTCTCGGAGAACAGCGGGTGGAAGCGGTAGATCGCGGCGGTGTGCAGGGTCTCCCGCCGGCGGGCCGCCTTCGCCATCGGGTTGAGGCTGTAACGCGCGCCGATCCAGCAGGAGTTGTCGCGGGGGAAGAGGTGGTTGGGCAGCGGCGCCAGGGCGAAGTCCTGGTCGCCGACGGTGTGCCAGACCAGGCTGTGCGGGCTGTGCAGCGGCAGGTCGTCCTTGAGCACGCCGCCGATCAGGTACTCCGCCAGGGTCTCGGCGTCCAGGTCCGCGCACAGCTCGAGCAGCGGGTCGACCAGCGCCGGGCCGACGGTGGCGGGGCTGACGACCTGACCGAGCAGCCAGGACCGGGCCTGCGGCAGTTCCAGGGTCTCGGCGAGCAGCTGGGCGTAGTGGTGGACGCGCACGCCGTGGTCGCGCAGCACCTGGGCGAAGGCGTCGTGCTCCTCGCGGGCGCGCTTGGCCCACAGGATGTCGTCGAAGAGCAGCTCGTCGACGTTGCGCGGGGTGAGCCGGGACAGTTCCAGGCCCGGGCGGTGCAGGATCACCTGGTGCAGGCGGCCGGCCTCGGAATCGACACGCAAGGTGGACATGAGGGGTTCTCCTCTCAAGGGAGTTGTCAGTACTGCGGGGTGGTCAGTGCGGGTGACGCGCGGTCAGAGCGCGGGGTGGGCGGGCCGGGCGGTGCGGGCCGCCTACGGCAGCGGCGACGCCTCGGCAGGGCCGGTCTTGGCGGCCGGGCCGGGCACGGCTGTGGGGTCGGCCTTGGCGGCGGCGCCGTGGCCCAGGTGCGGGCGCTCCACCCAGATGTAGGCGGGGATGCCGAGCAGGATGGTGAACAGGCCGTAGTAGACGGTCTGGTAGCCGCTGCCCTGGATCGACCAGTAGGAGAAGGCGAGGGCGAGCAGCGTGATGGTGACGTCCTTGACCAGTCGCCGCCGGTCGAGCTGCTCGCGGCCGTGCTGCACCAGCCAGTAGAGCTGCGCGGCCGCCGAGATCAGGTACGGGATCACCGCGGTCAGCACGCTCAGCAGCACGATCTCGGTGAACACCTTGGTGAAGCGGGTGTAGCTGACCACGGTCAGCAGCGAGGCGAGCACGGTCGCCGAGATGATGCCGAAGGCCGGCACCTCGCCGCGCCCCTTGGTGCTGGCGAACACGGACGGGAAGAGGCCGTCGCGGGCCGCCGCCATCGGCATCTCCGCGCAGATCATCGTCCAGCCGTTGAGCGCGCCGACCCCGGAGATGATCGCCGCGGCGGCGACCAGGTCACCGGCCCAGTGGCCGCCCGCGATGCCGTTCATGGCGTCGGTGAACGGAGCGCTGGAGGAGGTGAGTTGGTCGTGCGGCACGGTACCGAAGACGGCCAGGGTGCCGAGCAGGTAGATCGCGGCGCAGGCCAGCGTGCCGTATATGGTCGCCCTCGGCACGTTGCGCCGCGGGTCGCGCACCCGGCCGGCCGCCACCGAGGCGGTCTCCAGTCCGATGTAGCTGAACAGCGCGATCGCGCCCGCCGCGGAGATGGCGCCCATGGCGGAGCCGCCGCTCGCGTTGAAGGCCCCGAAGTTGCCCGCCTTGACGAAGAGCAGGCCGGCCGTGGCCATGAATGCCAGCGGCAGGAACTTCAGGACCGTGGTGACCACCTGGAAGGCGCCGATGTTGCGCACCCCGGTCAGGTTGACGATCGCCGGCACCCACAGGCCGATCAGCGCGATCGCGATCGAAGCCCCGGTGTGGTGGCCCTTGTTGACGAACACCTCGACATAGCCGACCCAGGCGACCACGATCGCCGCGTTGCCGGCCCAGGCGGTGATCCAGTAGGACCACGCGGTGAGGAAGCCGGCGAACTCGCCGAACGCCTCCCGGGCGTAGACGTACGGCCCGCCACTGCCCGGCACCCGCTCCGACAGCCGCCCGAAGGTCACTGCCAGCGCCAGCGCGCCGATGGTCACCAGAACGAACGCGACCAGCGCGATCGGCCCGTAGGGCGCGAGCGCGGACGGCAGCGCGAAAACCCCGGTACCGATGATGCTGCCGACCACCAGCGCGGTCGCCGCAGGCAGCCCGAAGGTCTTGTTCCCCTGCGCGGGTGGCTCGGCTGCTGGTCTTGCACGGTCAGGCGCGGACATGATCTGACTCCTTGGGCCATGGGCTGGGAGAACGGGACGGGACGCGGTGAGGGTTGTCGTTGTCGTCCGTCGATAGAGATCCTCGTCCGGCGAGGCGAAGCGACCCAGGGACCGACGGTCCCTGATCGTGCCGCCACCGGTCCCAGCCCCGACGGCCTGACGGCCCCGGTTCCGCAGCGGCAGCTGCACCGACAGGCCCCGAACGAACGGCCGCCACCTGCTGGTTTCGTCCGTGCCACACCCCGTCGGGGGCCCCTTCCAGCTGCGCGCTCAGCCGGTCCGGGACCGAGGTCCCCCCGAGGCGCGGAAGGTCGCGGGACCTGACCCGACAGGTCGTGAGAAGGGAGCCGCTGCGACAGCTGCACCGATGACGTACCCGCCCGAGTCCCGGCAGCGAGCCGTTGCCATGGGGCGGGCGACCGGCGTGCGGCGGGGGGAATGCGCTCTTGACGGTGGTGATCCTCTGCGACAGGTTGATTGCACTGTGTGCACGGGGGGTCGGTTGTGACCTCGGGCGCGCATCAGGCCACCACCGCGAAACCAGCGTCCCGGGAGCACCTTTCGTGACCGAAGACCAGCATCTGCTCAAGGTCTACAGCGACCGCGCCTACGTGCACACCACGACCGTCCGCCACCAGGGCAGTACGGTCGCGTTCGCGATGGACGACCAACGGCGGATCGTCTACAGCGTGCTGGACCTGTCGCGGCACGACGAGGCGAAGGGCGAGGCGGACGCGGCCTACTGGTCGGAGGAGCCGCTGGTGCTGCGCTTCCCGACGGAGCTGGCGCGGGTCGGCTACGCGGTGGCGGGCTCGGTGCGGATGCCCGTCGTCAAGCGCGGCGGGCGGGTGGAGGCGGACCCGGCGGAACGGCTGGACGAACAGGAACTGGACCGCTTCCTGTCGAGCACCGCGAGGCTCGGCGCCGCCGCCCCCTTCCACGTGGTCTCCGACGGCACCCACGTATACGTGCTGCGCCAGTCGGTGCGCGCCGACCACCCGGACGCGGTGTTCCGGCTCGCCGACGGCACCGGTTCCTCGGGCGACCCGGCCCGCGCCGACTATCTGGCCAAGGACGGCGAGGCCAAGCTCGCGGTGGTAGACGCCACGCTGCTGTGCGACCGTTTCGTGCTGGCCGGCGGCGAGTTGAAGCCGGTGCTGGAGGTCCGCTACCGGCGCAGCCGGCACAAGGGCCGCCCGGACTCCGCCAAGGACAGCCTCGGCACCCAGGACATGGAGGGCCGGCCGTTCGTCGAGCCGACCCAGGAACTGTCCTTCGTCCGCAACCTCTCCGGCGGCCGCTTCACCGCCCTGCTGGTGCCCACCGCCGTGCACGGCCGCGAGCGCTGGCAGATCTTCGCGCACGACGACGCCGCCGGCCGGATCGACGGCTTCAGCGTCGAGCGCGGCCGGGACGGCCTGTTCAACACCCAGGGCACCCAGGCCTGGACCAGCCCCGACCCGCGCCACCGGGACGCCGTTCACGAGAGCGCGCCCGGCACCTGCCCGTTCACCGGCCGCCCGCTGGTGCTCGCCGACGGCGAGGGCGGGCGGGCCGGGACGGCGCTGCGCTTCGACGGCGTGGACGACGTGGCCGAGCTGCCCAGCAGCGCCCTCGACCTGGCCGACCGCGACTTCACCGTGGAGTTCTGGGCCCGGCGCACCGCCACCGGCGGCCGCCAGGACTTCCTGATCGGCCACGGCGCCTCCAAGGGCGTCCGGCTGCGCACCCTGCACGTCGGCTTCCGCGGCGACGACACCTTCACCTTCGCCTTCTACGGCGACGACCTGAACGTCCCGCAGCGCACCGCGGACACCGAGTGGCACCACTGGGCCTGCGTGTTCGTCCTGGACACCCGCGAGCAGATCGTCTACCGCGACGGTGTCGAACTCGGCCGCCGCACCACCGACATGCCCTACGCCGGCCTCGGCGGCCTCACTCTCGGACGCGGCATCCGTTCGTACGGGCGCGGCGAGCTGGACGAGGTCCGGATCCCGCTGCCCGGCCGGCCGGGGCGAAGCCCGTCGTGAGGCGGGACGGGTGCGGCGCCGGCGTCGGGGTCGCGCGTGGGGAGGTCAGCCGATCGTGGCGGGTTGTGGTGCCGGGGTGGGGGGCGCGGACCGGTGCAGGCCCTTGCGGTCGTAGAGGCGGGTGACGGCGAGGCCGAGGGCCAGCGAGAGGGCGAAGCCGATGCCGGTCATGGTCCAGGCGCGGCCGAGTCCGGCGTCGGCCTGCGCGCCGAAGTAGAGGATGGACCTGACGCCGTCCACCACTTGGCGGAAGGGCTCGAAGTCGGCCAGGAACCGGTAGAAGGAGGGCAGCGCCTGCAGCGGGATGGTGGCGCCGGCGGACGGGATGGCCAGGCCGACCAGCACGAGCATGGACACGATCGGGCCCGGCGTGCCGAAGGCGGCGAGCAGGGCCAGTGCGGTGATTCCCATCGCCGCCGTGGCGCACGATCCGAAGAACCACAGCATCGGCAGGTGGGAGGCGTCGATACCGATGACGCCCACGGCCGCCGCCATGGCCAGCGCCGAGGTCAGCATCGACAGGACGACCATGAGCACCGAGCCGACCACGAAGTGACGGACCCGGCTGATGTGCCGGGCCGGCTTGAGGGAGCGGAACGGGCCCTTGTCGTTGGCGATCCAGCCGAGCGCCGCGTCCAGCTGGGAGTGGATCACGTTCGCGCCCAGCATGCCGCCGAGGACCAGGACGAGCGTGTAGAAGAACGCGCTCAGCCCGAGGCCGCTGTGGTGGCCGAGCGGGTGACCCTCCTCGACCACGGCCTTGACCGGGTCGGCGACCATCAGCTGCGCCGCCGCGCCCGGCGCGGCGGAATGTTCGGCTGCGCCGGATGCCGCTTGCTGGGTCAGCTGCTGGGTGAGCTGCCGGCCCAGCTGGGCGGAGGTGTTCTGGACGACCGTGCGGTTGATCTCGGCGGCCATGGAGGAGCCGAAGCTTCCGGCTGCGGGGTTGGTGAGCACCGTCATGGTCGGCGGGTGGGGGTCGTGCTGGAGCGGGCCGGCGAGGGCGGCCACGGAGGCGGAGAAGTCGTCCGGGATGACGAGCGCCCCGAACACCTTGTCCTTGGCCAGGAGGTCGTCGGCGGTGCTGCGGTCGACCTGCTTCCAGGAGACCTTGCCCTTCAGATCGGGAGCATGGGCGATCTGCGCGGTGATCTGCCCGCCCAGGTCGATCTGCTTGCCGCCGACCTGGGCGCCCCGGTCGGCGTTGACCAGGGCGATCGGCAGGTCCTTCGTCGAGCCGACCGGGTCGTTGTTCGCACCCAGGTAGAGCAGCGACAGGACGAACGACAGCAGGCCGAGGATCAAGGCCGAGGGCAGCCACAGGCTCCGGCGGCGCAGCAGTTCGCGCGCGCTCGCCCTGCGGGCGTGGGTCGGCTCAGACATGGTGCTCCAGGTGCGGTGTCGCGCCCGCAGCTGTGCTGGGGTGCGGAGGGGGCGGTGGTTTCGTGTTCCGGCTGGTCGGCAGCCTGCTGGAAACCTTCACTTTCTACGAAGATAGTTGCACTATCGAACAATGCCGTCCACCTGGGGATCTGGGAGACTGGTCACACACAGGACCGAGCGAGCGAGTGAGCGTATGAGGATTTCCGACCTGAGCCGCCTGTCCGGGACACCGGTAGCGACGATCAAGTACTACCTGCGGGAAGGGCTGCTGCCGCCCGGCCGGCCCCTCGGCGCCACGCTGACCCTGTACGGCGACGAGCACGTCCAGCGCCTGCGTCTGATCCGCGCCCTGACCTCCCGTGGCGGCCTGTCCATCGCCGCCACCCGCGACGTCCTCACCGCGATCGACCAGCCGCTCGATCCGCTCGCCACGCTCGGCGTCGTCCACTACGCGCTGCCCACCCCCGTGGACGCCGGCGAGGCGGACGCCGTGGACGAGCAGGCGCTGCGGGTCGGGGAGCTGCTGGCCACGATGGGATGGGAGGTCTCCCCGGAGTCGCCGCACCGGCGCGCGCTCGCCGCGAGCCTGATGGACCTCAGCCGCCTCGGCATGGAGTACAGCACCGAAGACCTGGTGCCCTACGCCGAACTGGCCGCCGCCGCCGCCCGGCTGGACCTCGACCGGCTCGAAGACATCGAGGACCGCCTCCGGCTCGCCGAGCACGCCGCGATCGTCGTCCTGCTCCTCGAACCGGTCCTGGCGGTTCTGCGACGCCTCGCCCAGGAGGACGAGTCCCGCCGCCGGACCGCGTGGGCCCGCACCGGCGACGGCGCGGACCCGCGCCCCGACCCCCGCCCGGCCGATCACGGCGAGAACCGCTGAATCGCCCTCGGCCCGGGCACCCGGGGCCATCGACCTTCCCCTGGGGCGCGAAGCCCGGGTCGGCCGCGGATCAGTTGCGGGCCCGGCGCGGGCCGTTGGCAGGCCGGGCTCGGGTTCGGGCGCCCGTGGGACTGTGGCGCCGGTTCACCCGGCGGTGTCCGGGTAGCGGAGCAGGGCGCCCAGGCCGTCCGGGAGGGGCAGCTCGTCGTGCGGAATGACGATGAGTTCGGCGTTGGTGCCGACGATCGCGCGGATCAGCGCGGCATCGGCCGGCTCCTGCCAGCAGGAGCTGATGCCGAGGGCGGCCAACTCCTCACGGCTGAGCCCGACTTGTTTGGGGGTGACGCCGACCCACAGCGGCCGGTCCAGGTCGAACGGGTCGTTGATCAGGACGGCTTCGGCCTGGCCGCGGCGCAGGGCGGTGAGGGTGGCTGCGAGGCCTTCGACCGCGCCGCTGTGGCGGGCACGGCGGGCCAGGAACCGGTCGACGCCGGACTGGTCGTGGGCGGACAGGCGGCCGCGGAAGAGGTAGTCGAGTTCGTCCTCCAGCAGGGCGCGCTCGGGCTGGGCGTCCCAGCCGTCGCTGTCGATGCCGATGGTGCGCTCACGCAGGCGCTTGGGCAGTTCGCGGGCCAAGGTGTTGCGCGCCCAGTGGTCGCCGGACAGGGCGACGGTCTCGGCCCCGGTGCGTTCGGCGAGTTCGGTGAGCTGCTGGGCGACCTCCGTGGCGGTCTGCCGCCATTCGTGGGCCGGAGCCCGTCTGCGGGTGCGGCTCTCGGGCGCCACACGGGCGGTGGGCCAGCGGCCGGCCTGCAGGTCCACTTCCAGTCCGGCCTCCTCGGAGGGCACGCCTGCCGACGGGGCGACGCGGTGCACCGCCGCGGCCACGTACGGGATGTCGGGGGCGTGCTGGATGGCGAGCGGCATCGCGTCGGGAACCATCGTGAAGCGGGCGGTGCTGTGGGGCGGCGGGTGGGGCAGCTCCTCGGCGAGGGCGAGTCGTCCGTGGGCGGCGAAGACGGCCTGGCCGTGCGGGCCGGGCAGCTCGCGGTCGGTGCCGACCACGCGGACCACGGCGCCGGTGGTGGTCATGTCGGCGCCCTGCGCGGCCAGTTCGGTTTCGACGTGGCGGCGGCGCAGGTCGATGGCACGGTCGGGGTCGTCGAGGTCGCGCGAGGTGTCGACGTAGGCGCAGGCGTAGGGGCCCTGGCGTGCGTACAGCGGGCCGAGAAAGGCGAGCTTCATGATCGGTTCCCTGGCGGTGGCTAGAGGTGTTGGGAGAGCAGGAGTTCGTGGGCCCGGCGGGCGGCGCGGGCGGGCCGCTCGGGGTCGGGCTCGTGGTCGGGGATCTCCTCCATGCCTTGGATGAGGGCGCGGACGGCCTGGCCGAGGGCCTGGACCTGGGCTTCGAGCAGCTCGATGCGTTCGGCGGCGCTTTCGAGGTCGCGCCCCGGCGGGCGGAGGGACGGTGCGTGTTCGGCGGCGTAGTCGCTCATGGTCGTCTCCTGTGCGATGACCCGGACGTCGGCGCCGGTGAGCAGCGCGGTCCGGACGGCGGCGTCGGCCGGATTCGCCCGGACGAGCGGGCCGGTGTCGGGCGTGCAGGCGGTGCCGAGTCCGGCGACGTCGGTGGGGCCGGGTCCGGACCAGGCGGTGCGGCGGGACACCGGATCGCTGACGGTGACGATCTCGGGTCGCTTCCTGCACTCCGTTCGATCCATCGGCTTCTGCTCGGGCCGGGGCCACTGGACTTCCAGGCTTTCATGCCGTCGCCGTCGCCGCCTGCGTGAGAGGACCGACGCCCGCGCACCCGGCTTCGCGGCCCGGTGATGCCCCGATCGCGTGTGTCCGGCAGGTGCAGCAGCATGGAGGGAGAGGACCGAGCGAGTGAGGAGGGTTTGAGATGGCCGGAGAGGTGCTTCACAGGCGTGGGCACTGGTGGCCGACTGCCTTCTCGGAGTGGTTCGAGGATTTCCCCGTGGACTTGCGGATGGGGGAGCACGTCATCCGGGTGGAGGAGTCCGAGGAGGACGGGACCTATGTGGTCAGGGCCGAGCTGCCGGGGATCGATCCCGCCAAGGACGTCGAGATCACCTTCGAGAACGGGGTGCTGACCGTTCGCGCCGAACGCAGCGAGGAGAAGAAGGAGAAGCAGCGTTCCGAGTTCCGCTACGGCTCCTTCACCCGAAGCATCCGGCTGCCTGAAGGCGTCAAGGAGCAGGAGATCGCGGCCAGTTACGACAACGGCGTGCTGACCGTGAAGGCGCCGATCGGCGAGGTCGAGAAGCCGCGCCGGCGGATCGAGATCGACACCGGCGCCTGATCCGGGGGGTTCAGCAGCACCGCGGTTCTCGTGGTGCCGGCCGGCGGACGATTCGTGGCTCAGCTGTCGCGCGGGGTGGTCGGAACTCTCGCCCGGGCGATCCTGGAGAGGTCTTCGAGGGTGATGATTCCGACCAGCCGGCCGTCGTCCAGGACGAGGATCGGGGGCCGCGCGGTCGCGTTGTCCAGGACTTCGACGAGGTCGTCATCGGGCGCGGCGACCAGACACCGGCCCAGTGGCGTGGCCACGTCGCGTACATGGACCTCGGCCCTGCGGGCGGGCGGGATCATCGCGAGCCGGCGCAGGTCGACCAGGCCGCTCGGGCGGCCTTCGAAGTCGATCGCGGGGACCACCGGGTGGTGGGGGCGTGCGGTGAGACCGGTGAGGAGACGCTCTGCGGTGAGCCAGTCGGGAGCGGTGACCAGGGGTGAGTTCATCACCTCTTTGATCCGCATTCCTCGCACCGCCGTCACCAGTGCGGCGCGGCGGACCTCGGCAGTGGCGGAGGTCCACATGAACAGACCGATGAGCATGAGCCAGATCCCGGCCGTGCTGCCGTGGAGGAGTTCGAGCCAACCGGCTGCGGACAGCAGCAGGCCGGCGCCCTGGCCGACGCGGCCGGCCACTTGCTCGGCGCGTTCGCGGTCTCCTCGGCGCCACCAGACCGCGGCCTGGAGGATCCGTCCTCCGTCCAGGGGCGCGGCGGGCAGCAGGTTGAACACGCCGAGCAGGAGGTTGGTCCAGCCGGTCCACAGCAGCACCGCCGCGGGCAACGTCCAGTGGAGGGTGCGCAGTGCACCGAGCCCGGCGGCCACGGACAGCCCGCCCAGTGCGAGGCTGGTGAGCGGTCCGATCCCGGCGACGGCGAACTGGAGCCGGGGGTTCGGGGGGCGTCCCATGCGGGTGATGCCGCCGAGGGCGAAGACCGTCATGTCGTCCACACGGACGCCCGCGCGGCGTGCGGTGACGGCGTGGGCCGTCTCGTGCAGCAGCAGGCTCACGGTGAGCAGCAGCGCCCCGACCACGCCGGCGAAGCCGTAGGCGGCCGCCGAGCGGCCCGGAACCCAAGCGGGAAGCGTCTGCCCGGCCAGACCGATGCCGAGGACCAGGATCAGGACAGGCGCGCTCCAGTGGAACCGCAGCGGTATGCCGAAGATCCTGCCCAGCGGCGCCGACCCGTGCATTTCGGCCTCTCTCGGATTCTGCCCCCAAGCCTTTCGCCCCTTCCAATGTCCTCCCACCGCGACGGTCTTCAAAGGGCTTACGGGCCCGCCGGGCCCAGGGCCGCCGCGGCATGCCTTCCGGGGGAGTTCTCTCGCGGAGATCGGGCGGCGATGCGGGCGCCGGTGCCGGTGGGGCCGCGTCGAGGACGTGCATGGTCAGGTGGTGTCCGGCGGCGAGGACGAGGGGGATTGCCCCGGGCGGGGAGCGGGTCGAGTCTGGAGGGTAGGACGGTTTTTCGGTCGCGGACGGCACGAGGAGAGCCAGCGATGATGACCGAGCAGTGGAGTTCTCGGAGCGGTCATCGGGCCGTGGCACACACGGCGGACATGCGGGTGGAGGCGTGGGCGCCGACTGCGGAGGACTGCATCGCCGAGGCGGTGGGCGGGGTGGTCGAGGGCTTCGCCGACATCTCCGCGGCCCGTTCGGCCGGTGAGCGCGGGTGCGAGGTCACGGCGGAGAAGGACGAGGACCTGCTGGTCTCGGTGCTGGAAGAAGTGATCTACCGCCTGGAGGTCCACGGTGAACTACCGCTCGGCGCTGCGCTGGGCGCGATCCGGGACACGGCGGACGGCCGGGCCGTGTCGGTCCGCTTCACGATGGTGGACGCCGACACCGCCGAGCTGGTCGGGGCGGTGCCCAAGGCAGTCTCGCTGCACGGGCTCCACCTGGACGGTGGCCCGGGGGGCTGGACCTGCCAGGTGACGCTCGACGTCTGAACACGACTGGGGAGCACAGCGGAGAGATGGCGCTCACGGTGGCACTGGCCGGCGACACGATGCTCGGGCGTGGCGTCGCCGAGGAGCTGCGGCGTTCGCCGACGCCGCAGACGCTGTTCGCCGCCGAGGTGCGGGAAGCACTCGCGGAGGCCGATCTCGTGGTGCTCAACCTGGAGTGCTGCGTCTCCGACCGAGGGCACCGCTGGCCGGACCCGTACAAGCCGTTCTTCTTCCGCGCGCCTCCCGCTGCCGCGAGGGTGCTCGCCGAGTTGGGGGTGGACTGCGTGACCCTGGCCAACAACCATGCCCTGGACTACGGCTTCGACGCCCTTGCCGATACCCGTGCCCTGCTGGAGGGCGCCGGTGTCCGTACGGTGGGAGCGGGCCGGGACGTCCTGGCGGCCCGGCGGTTCGCGGTGCTGGAGACGGGCGGGGTGCGGCTGGCGGTGGTGGCCGCCACCGACCACCCGGAGGACTACGCGGCCGAGGAGCAGCGTCCCGGGGTGGCCTGGGCCGATCTTCACGCGGGCGTCCCCGACTGGCTCCGGGCGCTGGTGGTCCGGGCCGCGCAGGAGGCCGACATCGTGCTGGTCACCGCGCACTGGGGCCCCAACATGACCTCCCGGCCGCCGCGGCACGTGCTCGCGGCGGCACCGCAGCTGCTGACGGCCGGTGCGGCACTGGTGGCAGGACACTCCGCCCACGTCTTCCACGGCGTCGCCGACCGGATCATCTACGACATGGGCGACTTCCTCGACGACTACGCCGTCCACCCGGCGCTGCGCAACGACCTGGGGCTGCTGTTCCTGGTCACCTTCGACGGGCCCGGGCCCGCACGCCTGGCCCCCGTCCGGCTGGAAACGCTGCCCATGTTCCTCGACCACTGCCACACCCGCCTCGCCCGCGGCGACGAGTGGGAGTGGATCCGCGAGCGGTTCACCACCGCCTGCGCCGAGCTCGGCACCGACGTGGGCGAGCGGGCCGGACGGCTGACCGTCGACTGGAGATGAGAACGGTGGAGATCACGCTCGTCGAGGAGAACCCCAACCGCTTCCGCATCGAGCAGCGGGACCGGATGCGGGTCCCCGGGGTGGTGTTCGCGTCCAAGGACCTGCTGCCACAGGCGGCGGGCGACAAGGCGCTGGAACAGGTGGCCAACGTGGCGACCCTGCCGGGCATCGTCCGCGCCTCCTTCGCCATGCCGGACGTGCACTGGGGCTATGGCTTCCCGATCGGCGGGGTGGCCGCCACCGACGTCGCCCGCGGCGGGGTCGTCTCACCCGGCGGCGTCGGGTTCGACATCTCCTGCGGCGTACGGCTGCTGGCCGCCGGCATCGACCGCGAGGCACTCGACCACCACCGGATGACGCGACTGATGGACGTCCTGGACACCACCGTCCCGCGCGGCATGGGACGCGGCGGCCTCTGGAATCTCTCGGGCCCCGAGGAGATGGACGAGCTCCTGGTCGGCGGCGCCCGGTACGCGGTCGAGCACGGCCACGGCGTGCCGCGCGACCTGGACCGCTGCGAGGACTCCGGCGCCCTGGACGGCGCCGCCCCCGGACAGGTCGGGCGGCGGGCCGTGGAACGGGGCCTGCACCAGGTCGGCAGCCTCGGAAGCGGCAACCACTTCTTCGAGCTGCAGGCCGTCGACCACCTCTACGACGCCGATACTGCGGCCGCCTTCGGACTTCACACCGGCCAGGTCTGCGTCATGATCCACTGCGGCTCGCGCGGCCTGGGCCACCAGGTGTGCACCGACCACGTCCGCACCATGGACCGTACGATGCACCGCTACCGGATCGACGTCCCGGACCGGCAGCTCGCCTGCACGCCCGTGAACTCCCCACCCGGCCGTGACTACCTCGGCGCGATGGCCGCGGCCGCCAACTACGCCCGCGCCAACCGGCAGTTGCTCTCCGAGGCCGCCCGCCGTGCCTTCGCCGACGTCGTCGGGGCGGGTCTGGAACTGGTCTACGACATCTCGCACAACACGGCCAAGGTCGAGACCCACGAGGTCGACGGGGTGGAGCGCCGCCTGTGCGTCCACCGCAAGGGCGCCACCCGGGCGCTGCCGCCGGGTGACCCGAGCCTGCCCGGGGATCTCGCCGGCGCGGGCCAGCCGGTGCTGGTCCCCGGCACGATGGGCACCGCCTCGTACGTGATGGTCGGCATGCCCGGCAACGGTGCCTTCCAATCCGCCTGCCACGGCGCCGGCCGGGTCTGGAGCCGCCACCACGCGTTGCGCATGGTGCGCGGCGAACGGCTCCGTGACGAGTTGGAGGCGAACGGCATCGCCGTGCGCCCGTCCTCGTGGCGCGGCCTCGCGGAGGAGGCGCCGGAGGCCTACAAGGACGTCGATGCGGTCACCGCCGCCACCGAGGGTGCCGGGCTCGCCCGCCTCGTCGCCCGGCTGGTGCCACTGGGCGTGGTCAAAGGCTGACCGGGCGAGGTTCGGCGGATCCGCTTGATCGTGCGAGAATTCCCGCACTATCATCGTGCGAAAATATCCGCACGATATACGGAGGTGGTTCCCATGGCACCGCCACGGGTGTACGAACATCCCGAGGCCGACGAGATCGCCATCCCGCGAGTGCTGTTCGCGTTGAGCGAGCCGCTGCGGCTGTCGATGGTGCGAATGCTCGCGGAGCGCGGCGAGGTGGACAGCATCGAACTGGGACCGGACCTGCCGCGCTCGACACTCACCCACCACACCAGCCTCCTGCGCGAGACGGGCGTGACGTTCGTCCGCGCCGAAGGGCGCAAGTGCATGATCCGGCTGCGCCGCGAGGACCTGGAGAGGCGGTTCCCCGGCCTGATCGACACGGTCCTCGCCGGGTACCAGGAAGCCCCTCCGGCGGGGGAGGGCGCGTGATCCGCCGCCTCTGGCCACTGGTCGTGGCCGCAGCCGCGCTGGGCGTCGATGCCTACGTCCTCGCCGGAGTGCTGCCCGCGATCGCCGATTCGCTGGCTGCCACGGTGGCGGCGGTCGGCCTGGGGGTCACGGCCTTCACGGCCGCGTACGCCCTGGCGGGGCCGCTGCTGTCGAGGACGCTGATCCGGCGGAGCACCGCGGCGGCGCTGCTGATCGCGCTGGGCGTGTTCAATCTCGGCAACCTGGTGACCGTGCTCTCCCCGGGGGTCGAGGTGTTCCTCGCCTCACGGGTGATGGCCGGAGCCGGTGCGGGGGTGCTCACCGCGGTGGCGACCGCGACCGCCACCGCGATGGCCGCCGACCACGAACGGGGCCGCGCCATGGCCCTGGTGACCTTCGGTCTGTCCACCGGAACGGTCGCCGGAGTGCCGATCGGGATGATCGTCGGCGACCGGTTGAACTGGCGGTGGACCATGAGCCTGGTCGTCGCCGTCGGCCTGGTCAGCATGGCCGCGCTGGCGGTCAAGGCACGTACGATTCCGCCGCTGCCCGCCTCGCGCGGACCCGCCTTCGCGGTGCTGCGGTCGTCGCGGACCCTCGTCGGGGTCGCCGCCGCCTTCCTCCTCGGCGTGGCCAGCCTCGGGCTCTACACCTACCTGCTGCCCCTGGCCGAGGCCCGCGGACTCCAGGGCTGGGGTTTCGCGCTGGTGTGGGCCTGGGGCATCGGCGGAGTCGCCGGCTCCGCCCTGATCGGCAGGGCCCTTGACGCCTTCGGGCCCCGCGCCCTGCTCATCGCCCTGCCCGCTGCGCTCCTGGGCGGCTTCGCCGCCTTCTGGGTCTTCACCGCCCCGGCGGTGTGGCTTGCCGCGGCGACGCTGTGGGGCGCGGCGGGATGGGCGTGCGTCCCGACGCTGCAGCAGGCGCTGACCGCGCACCGGCCGCAGGAGGCGATGCCGATCGTCGCGTTCCAGATGGCCGCCATGTACCTCGGGTCCGCCACCGGGGCCGCCGCAGGCAGCAGCCTGCTCGCCCACGGCACCGATCCGCGGGAACTGCCCGCCTGGGCGCTGGTGCCCACGGCTCTGGCGCTGCTGCTCACCGGATGGCTCGGCACCAGTGCGCTCGGCGCGCGCCGCCGCGCGACCGACCTCGCGTGCGAGGTCGTGGGCTGATCCTGCAACGGTGCTGGTCGTGACGAGGCCTCAGCTCCTGGGCTGTGGCCTTGTCGCCTGTCATGCCTGGTCGGGGCTCGGTGTCGGCGTCGGCGGTGCCAGTGGGACCAGCACAGGGTGTGGTGTGCGGCGGATGATCGTCCGGCCATGGCGGATCGGCTGCGGGGTCGGCAGCCGGAGCTGCCGACCCCAGGGGCGGGGGTCAGTCCCGGGCGCGGCTGAGGATCCAGACGCCGTAGGCGTCGTTCGCGGGGTGCAGCTGGTAGGTGCCGGCCCGCAGGTCGATGCGCAGGCCGGCGGCGGTCAGATCCGCCTCGAACTCCGCCGCGGGGTAGGTGCGGGCGTGCGGCGGAGGGTCCTGGAGGTGGAAGCCGACCAGGATCCGGCCGTTCTCGCCGAGCACGTCGCGCATGGCGCGCAGGGCCGCGCGTTCGGTGCCCTCGGCCAGGTAGACGACGACGTTGCCCACGCAGACGACCAGGTCGAACGGGCCGTCGCCGGGGCCGAGGTCGAGAATGTCGCGTTCCTCGATCGGCAGTCCGGGATAGGTCTCCCGGGCCTGCCGGACCAGGGCCTCGTCGGGCTCGATCGCGACCACCTCGTGCCCCCGCTTCCGGAGCGCGGCGGCCACCCGGCCCATGCCGGCACCGGCATCGAGCACCCGGGCGCCGCGCGGCAGGAGCGTGTCGGCCAGCCGGGCCTCGCCGTCGACGTCCTCGCCGGCGGCGATCAACTCGGCGAACCGCTTGCCGAAGTTTCCGCTGTTTCCCGCCTCCTGCCAGCGGGTTCGTCGCGTCGTCATCGGTATGGGCTCTCCAGGTGGCAGCGTGGTCCCGTCCATGCCTCGCATCCTAAGACGAGGCCATCGGCGCTGGTGACGGCCTTCGTGCGGGCGGTCCGGACGGCACACCTCAAGGAAGGCAGCCGACCAAAGTGCGGGGCACGGCATACCACGGCCGCACCAACGCGGGGGCGTGGGTGCGGCCGTGGGGTGGTCGTGGGGGTCAGTGGGTGCGGCGGCGGCTTCTCAGCAGCAGGAGGGCGCCTGCGGCGACGGTGGTGAGGGCGGCGAGGGCGGCGACGGGCAGGACGTTGCTACCGGTCTCGGGGAGGTGGCCGTGGTGGTCGTGGTCATGGCCGGGCGGGGGCGCGTGGGTCGGGCTCGGGCTCGGGCTCGGCGAGGGGCTGGGGACGGTGACCGGGACCTCGGTGCGGCAGCGCGCGTCGGTCGAGCCCGGCGCGCAGTTGTTCGCGTAAGTGGTGGAAGTGACGCCGTTGCGCAGTACCGCGGAGGCGGTCAGCGTGGAGCGCACGGTGACGGAGTAGTCGATGGTCGCGGTGGCGCCGACGGGCAGGTCCCCGCTCCAGGTCAGGGTGGTGCCGGAGATCTGGACCTGGCCGCGGTCGGCGGTGGCGTCGTTGTTGTAGGCGGCGGAGTCCAGGACGCCGGCCAGGTCGTCGGTGAGGGTGACGCCGGGGGCGTCGGTCCGGCTGGTGTTGGTGACCTGGATCCGGTAGTGGACGGTGTCGCCGGGCTCGGCGCCGGTGGGCTCGGCGGTCTTGATGATGGTGTAGCCGGGCACCGCGGCGACGGTGTTGCGCACGGTGTTGCTGGTGCGCTCCTGGACGCGGCCGGTCTGGCTGCCCTGGAACTGGAGGGTGGCGGTGTCGTCGAGGTGGGTGCCGATGGCGGCGTCGGCGTCGACGGTGACCTGGAGGGCGACGTTGGTCTCGGCGCCGGGCGGCAGGTCGTTGACGGTGCAGGTGACGGTCTGCCCGCTCGCCTGGCAGTCGGGGTTGGAGGCGGGGACGAAGGTGGTGCCGGCCGGGATGGTGTCGGTCACGGTGATCTCGGTGGCGGTGTCGAGGTCGGCGGAGCTGCCGTCCTGGCGGCGGTTGGCGACGGTGAAGGTGTAGGTGATGGTCTCGCCGGGGCCGACCAGGCCGGGCGGGTTGTCGTCCGGGTTGCCGGGCGGGGTGTTGGCCTTGGTGATCCGCAGGTCGGGTTCGAGGGCGTCCAGCGCCAGCCAGGCGGCCTGCGGTTCCAGGGCGTCGCCGGCGCCGCTGATGCGGACCAGGGCCTGCGCGGCACCGGCCGGGATCTTGCCGGTGACGTCGATCATCCGGGCGTCGTAGCCGTAGTTGTTGATCGGGTCGGGGTCGCGGGTGGTGATGTTGGTGCCGGTGCCGTCCGCCGCGACGTGGTCGATCCGGCTGGTGAACGCGTTGTCGGTGCTGACCCCGGTGGGCCCGGGCATCGGCAGCAGGATCAGGTTCTCCGGGGTGGAGCCGACGGCCAGGGTGTCCCCGGCGATCGGTGCGTCGCCGTCGCCGACGGTGATGCCCAGGGTGGCCCGGGGGGCCGTGGTGGCGGGTGTGCGGATGCCGCCCAGGGTGAGGGTGGTCTCGCTGTCGGGGTCACGCAGCAGCTGGTAGCCGTCCCAGACCTGGAGGTAGCGCATCGGCTCGGCCAGGTCCTCGTAGGCGACGACCAGTGACCAGCCGCCCCAGCAGCCCACGTTGTTGCCGCCGAAGTTCTGGGCCGAGGAACGGCCGGCGCACGCCTGGATGTCGGCGACGGTGTAGCTGCCCGCGCCGGCGGCCCTGACCTCGGCCGTCACGTCCTTGACCGCCCCGGCGGCCAGCAGCGGCTCGGGCGGGTTCCCGCCGACCTTCTGGTCGAACCAGTCGTAGGTGTCCGCGGTCACCTGCTGGTAGTCGCTCGCGCCCGGGACCTTCCAGAAGACCTGGTTGCCCGTGTTGATATCGCCGGAGGTGCCGCCCGCGGTGCTGGTGTTGGTCGGGTTGAACTGCCAGTACAGGCGGGCCGACAGGACGTTCGCGCCGGCCGGAAGCAGCAGCTGCGCGGAGGAGGCGTTCGGGCCCGGCGCGTTCGGGTCGACCTTGATGAACTTGGTCCGCCCGTTGTTCGAGCCCTCGGTGTCCGAACAGACCGTGCCGTCACTGTCGTCGCAGGTCAGCACCGAGTTGGAGGCCATCGTCAGGTTGCCGTGCGCCAGCAGGTCGACCACCGGGTCCGGGCCGATCGGACGCTGCGTCCCGGCCCCGCGCGGCCTCGCCCCGGCGGCGCCGACCGCCTCGGCCGCGGGCTTCGCCGGCGGCAGGGCGGGGCGGGCGGCGGCCTGGGCCTGCCCGGACCCGGTGGTGTCGGCGGTGGCCGCGGGGGCCGCGCCGGTCAGGGTGGCGGCACCCGCACCGAGCACCACCGCCAGCAACGTGGACAGGACGCGCGGCGGACGCCGGCGCGGTCGTCGGACAGAAGACACGGGAACCTCGCTGTCAGGAGGGACACGAACAGCAAACCTCGTACCTGCCCGCACGACCGCCGAAGCCCGACGGCCGGGCTCTTCACTCCGCCGGAGCAGCCCGGCTGGCCGGATCGCCCGGAGTGTGGCCGGTGCGCCGGTGACGGGACCGCGAAGGCGCGGGCCGGGCCGCCCCGCCTCGCCCGCGAGCGGCTGCGGATCGAAGGCCTTGAAAGCAGCGCCGGCGCCCATCCGGCCGCGAAGGTGATGGCCCCGGTCGCGGCGGTGTGCGCCGGGGCGGACTCCATCGACGACACGGACCGGTTGCGGCACGGTGCCACGGACCGGCTGTTCGGCGGGGTCCGTCCGTGCTGGGCACGTTCCCGCCTTCACTCACGGGCACAACCGCCAACTGCGCCCGGCGCACCGGGACTTGCGCGCCGGCGGCCCCTCCTCGGACCGGCGTTCCCCGGTGGCTGCCCCGCAACCGCCCAGCGAGCCGCCCGGAGGCGATCGGTGACCCCACGGGGCTCGGACACGTGCCGATCGCCACCGCGTCCCGGCGCTTGCCGGATCGGCCCACATCGCCGCGAGGACGGCGTCCGCGCTGCCGGGGCCGTGAAGGCGACCCGGTAGCCCTCGTCGGCGCCGTGCAGGACGCCTGGGCCGAGCAGGCCGAACGGGGCTGCCCGGTCCGGTTGCCGGGGCGAAAGGGCCGTTCGGACCACGTGGAGCCACGCCCGTCCAGGGAAGGCTGGGAACGAGGGGAGTCACGCCGACCCGATGAGGAGGCGGACGTCATGCGCACGCGTGCGCGGCAACGGACGAACCCGCTGAGGCGGGGCAGCGACCGCGTCCAGTGGTGGGTGGCCCGGGTGCTGCTGGTGCTCGCGGTCGCCGGCCTCCCGGCGGCGCTCGCCGTCGGCCTGGCGGTCCAGCACGAGCAGGCCGCGGCGGCCCGGGCCCAGGCCGCCGCCCGGCACCCCGTCGTGGCACGGCTCGCCGAGGACGCCCCGGCCGGGCTCGTCGGCAAGGTGCCGGCCGCCGTCACCTGGTCCGCCGACGGCACCCTCCACCGGGCCACCGCCGAGGTGGCACCCGGCCGGAGCGCCGGCACCCCGGTGCGGATCTGGCTGGACGCCAACGGCGCCGTCGTCCACCCGCCGGCCACCACCGGCCGGGCCACCGCGGCGGCGTGGACCGCCGCCCTGGTCACCGCCACCGCCCTGCCCGCGGCCGGTGCGCTGGCATGGAAGGGCACGCTGTACGTCCTCGACCGCGGCCGCTACGCCCGCTGGGACGCGGAGTGGCGGCAGGTGGAGCCCCGCTGGACCCGCCGTCAGCCGAGCTGACGACCCCCGGCCGACCGCCGCCGCACCGGCCCACCCGCGCACCCGCCCGCCCCCTGGGCCGGTCGGCCCCGGGGGTTCGGGCTGCGCGGCCCTGGGAGCGGGCCCGGCGGCGAGGGACCGTGGAGGAGACACCCCCCGAGGAGGTGGCAGCCATGGACCGCATCCGGATCCCCCGGCGCCCGCCCCGCCCGCAGCCGCGCCCGCCCCTGGACCCGCGGACCCCGTCCGGCCGACCGATGCCCTACTGACCGGGGAGACGACATGCGACGGATCATTCCCTTCAACGAACTCGGCCGCGCCGACGTCGCCCTGGTCGGCGGCAAGAACGCCTCGCTCGGTGAACTCACCACCCGGCTCGCGGCGGCCGGAGTCCGGGTACCCGACGGCTTCGCCACCACCGCGGACGCCTTCCGCGAATTCCTCGACACCGCCGGTCTGCGGCAGCGGGTCGAGGAACAGCTCGGCCGGCTGCACCGGGACGCGCCGCTGCCGGAGGTGGGCGCGGCCGTCCGGGCCGCGCTGCTGGCCACCCCGCTGCCGCCGCAGCTCGAAGCGGAACTCGCCGACGCCTACCGGAAGTTGGCGCAATCCGCCGGCCGGTCCGACCCGGACGTCGCGGTGCGCTCCAGCGCGACCGCCGAGGACCTGCCCGAGGCCAGCTTCGCCGGGCAGCAGGAGACCTTCCTGAACGTGCGGGGCGTCCCCGCCCTGCTGGACGCCTGCCGACGCTGCTACGCCTCGCTGTTCACCGACCGGGCGATCGACTACCGGCAGCGGCTGGGCTTCGAGCAGCTCGCGGTCGCCCTCTCCGTGGGGGTGCAGCTGATGGTGCGCTCCGACCTCGGCAGCGCCGGCGTCGCGTTCACCCTCGACACCGAGACCGGATATCCGGACGTGGTGCTGATCAGCGCCGCCTGGGGGCTCGGCGAGACCGTGGTCGGCGGACAGGTCGATCCCGACGAGTACCTGCTGGACAAGCCACTGCTGGACGGCGGCGCCGCGCGCACCCCGCTGCTGCGGGCCACCGTCGGCGCCAAACGCCGCAAGGCGGTCTACGACGAGCACGGCTCCACCCGGATCGTCGACACCACCGCCGGGGAACGCACCGCCCGGGTCCTCGACGACACCGACCTCGACACGCTCGGCCGGTGGGCCGTCGCCGTCGAACGGCACTACGGCTGCCCGATGGACCTCGAATGGGCCAAGGACGGCCGGACCGGCGAACTCTTCCTGGTCCAGGCCCGGCCGGAGACCGTGCAGTCCCGGCGGGCCGGCGCGGTGCTGCGCCACTACCGGCTGACCGGCACCGGCGAACGGCTGGTGGACGGCCTCGCCGTCGGCCAGGCGGTCGGGCACGGCCCGGTCTGCGCGCTGTCGGCCCCCGGCGAGATCGCCCGCTTCCCCGAAGGGGCCGTCCTGGTCACCACGATCACCGACCCCGACTGGGAACCGCTGATGAAACGCGCCTCGGCGATCGTCACCGACCACGGCGGCCGCACCTCGCACGCCGCGATCGTCAGCCGCGAACTCGGCGTCCCCGCGGTGATCGGCACCGGCCGGGCCACCCACGTCCTGGCGAACGACCAGGAAGTCACCGTCTCCTGCGCCGAAGGGGAGCAGGGCCACGTCTACGCCGGACGGGTCGCCTGGGAGGAGACGCAGACCGACCTCGGCGCGCTCCCGCAGACCCGCACCCGCGTCATGCTGAACCTCGCCGACCCGGCCGCCGCGTTCCGCTGGTGGCAGCTGCCCGCCGACGGCGTCGGCCTGGCCCGAATGGAGTTCGTGGTCGCCCACCAGGTGCGGGTCCACCCGATGGCGCTGGTCCACCCGGAACGCCTGTCCCCGGAGGACCGGCGGGCCGTCGATGCCCTCACCGACGGCACGCCCGACCGCACCGAGTACTTCGTGGACCGGCTCGCCCAGGGAATCGCCCCGCTCGTCGCCTCCCGCCGGCCCGACCCGGTGATCGTCCGCACCAGCGACTTCAAGACCAACGAGTACGCCCGCCTGCTCGGCGGCCGCCCCTTCGAACCCGTCGAGGCCAACCCGATGATCGGCTGGCGCGGCGCGAGCCGCTACTACGACGACCGCTACCGCGAAGGCTTCGCGCTGGAGTGCCGGGCGCTGCGCCGGGTCCGCGACGAGATCGGCCTGACCAACCTCGTGGTGATGATCCCGTTCTGCCGCACCCCGGAGGAGGCCGACCGGGTGCTCGCCGAAATGGCCGCCAACGGGCTGGAGCGCGGGCACCACGGCCTGAAGGTGTACGTGATGGCGGAGATCCCCTCCAACATCGTGCTCGTCGAGGAGTTCGCCGAACGCTTCGACGGCTTCTCGATCGGCAGCAACGACCTCACCCAGCTCACCCTGGGCGTCGATCGGGACTCCGACCTGCTCTCCCACCTCTTCGACGAGACCGACCCGGCCGTCACCCGCTCGATCGAGCATCTGGTCACCGCCGCCCACACGGCCGGCCGCCCGGTCGGCCTGTGCGGCCAACGCCCCAGCAACGACCCGCAGTTCACCCGCTTCCTGGTGCGCTGCGGCATCGACTCGGTGTCCGTCGCGCCGGACAGCTTCGCCGCCGTCAAACAGTGCGTGGCCGACGCGGAGAGCGGCGGCTGACGCCTTGTGACCCGCGTGGAGTTTTCGTCGGCGGTCCGTGGTGGTATGGACACCCAGTGCGCTTGATCGCGGTCGCGCGTTGGAGGTGGGGATGGAAGACCTGTCGCTCGGGCCTGCTGGTGCGGCGAACGCGGTGTCTGTGTCGCAGTACACCGTTCCGGCCGCCCTCGTGCCGCTCAACCGGTTCGACCGGCGCACGCCCCTGCAACAGGTCTGGTTCTGGGAGCCCGTCGAGTGGGAGCGATTCACCTGCGAGTGGGTGCGTATGCGGGCACCGCAGGAGGGCTACCTGGGCGTTGAGATCATCGGCGGCAGCAACGACCGGGGTGCCGACGTCGTGGCGTTCTCCACCGAGCGGCGACTCAACGGAGAGTGGCACTGCTTTCAGTGCAAGCTCTACCACGACGAACTGGTGCTCGCGGATGCGTTGCCCGAGATGATCAAGCCATTCGTCGCGGCAGTGGAGACGACCAGGACGCTGCCGACCCGCTATACCTTCGTCGCCCCCAGGATCCACCCCCGACTCAAGGACCTGGTCCTGACGCCCGATGAGCTCAAGTCCCGATTCCTGGAGCACCTTCACGGGCGCTCGCAGGCAGTGGCGAAGCTGTCCGTGCAGGTTCTCCGTGAGGTCGTGAAGCGCGCCGAGGCCACCGACTTTTCGATGTTCTGGACTGTCAACCTGGACGAAATGCTGGAGGTCTACAGCAAGTCCCCGCTGTTTGCCGCCCGGTTCAACTATCCGCCCTCCGGCGAGCCCGCGAAGCTCCCCATTCCGGATCGGCCCGCCGATGACGAGGCCCGGTTCTTGGAGCAGTTGGTCGACGTGTACCGGGAGCGGTTCGGGGAGCAGATCGTGTCGGTGGATGATGCCTTCACCCATGCCCGGTCGGGCGGGCACCTGCGGCGCCAGCGCGAGGCGTTCTATGCAGCGGAGGCATTGCGCATGTACGCGCGGGACAGCGTGCCCGGCGACGCCTACACGGAACTGCAGGACGACGTGCTCGCCAACCTGGTGGAAGTGGCGGACGACGACCACGAATCGGGCTGGCACCGGCTGCGGGCAGTCGTCACCCAGGCCGGGAACCTGCAGGTGTCGGGCTCGGTCATCGCGTCGTACTTTCAGCAGGTCCAGCGCAAGGGCATGTGTCACCAGTTTGCGAACGACGACAAGTTGACGTGGTGCGACGGAGGCGAGCGGTGAATGTCCTCAACGGCCCGGTGGAGGTGGGCGTGCGGGCGCTGGCCCTGCTTGCCGAGGCCCACCCGGAGTCGCTGGATCTCGCCGCACTGGTCGTGCTCGACCATGCGGTCCTGCACAGCGAGGAGTTCGGCGGGCCGCCCAGCCTGCTGCCCGAACTGCCCGCCCAGCCGGGCGAACTCGGCCGCAAGCGCGAACTCCTCCATGAGGGCCTGTCCGTCCTCATACGAGCGGGTCTGGCGTCGATCGATGCCACGGCCGAAGGGTTGGTCTACCGGGCGACCGCCCGCGGCTCCAGTTTCCTGGGAATCTTCGAAGCTCCCTATGTCGGCCGACTGTGCGAGCGGGCGTCCTGGGCAGTGGAGCGACTCGCCCCGCACACAGACGCGCTGGCGTCCACGCGGGCCATCACACAGATCTGGCGCGAGCGGTTCGCCGCCGGCGCGCACCATCCGGGGGGCGGACATGAATGACCTCAAACTGACGCACCTCACCTATGCGGGCTCCGGCCTCCCTGACGCGCAGGTCGTGTTCTCCCCGACGTTCACCTTGATCTGTGGGGACTCCAACACGGGCAAGTCCTTCATCGTCGACTCCATCGACTACATGCTCGGCGGGCACATCGCCCCGGCGATCCCGCACTCGGAGGGCTACAGCCAGATCCTGCTCGGCCTGCTCCTGCCGAACGGCACGCCGCTCACCCTCGTCCGGGCACCGGGAAACAACAAGGTGCACGTGCACGTCGCCGACCTGCGGGGACTCGTCCACGCCGCCCCGGACGCGGTGCTGTTCGCCCGGCGGACGAAGAACCGGCGCGACGTCTCGCACTATCTGCTCGACCGGCTCGGGCTGGCTGATGTCTACATCCGCACCAATGAGGCGGGAAGCACCGAGCACCTCAGACTCGCAGACCTCACCCACCTGGCAGTCGTCACCGACGAGCGGATGGTCGACCAGACACCGCCCTCGCAGCGGGTTCGGGGCAACGCCGCGAAGACTGCCGCCAGGTCCGTGATGAAACTCGTCCTCACGGGTGAGGACGAACCGCCGGTGAGCAAGGTGCCAAACGCTGCCCAACGCCGCATCCAGAGGAGCAAGATCGCCCTGCTCGACGAATTGGTGATCGACCTGTCCGCGAAGCAGACCACCGAGGAGAATGAAGGCCAACTGCGGGCACGCCAAGCCCGGTTGGCGGCCACGCTCGACGCGGTGACAGCCTCGCTGCGTGAGGTGACGGACCACCAGGGCCAAGCCGCGGCCGAGCGGACGAAGCACACCGAAGCCGAGGAAGGGTTGGCGGTGCGCCTCGGCGAAGTGCGCGACCTGCTGGGGCGTTTCGACATCCTCCGACGGCAGTACGAGTCGGACCTCGCTCGGCTGGAGATGGTCGGCGAGGCCGGCAACCTGCTCGGTTACTTCCGGACCGGCCGCTGTGTGTTCTGCGGAGCAGAACCCGAGTACCAGGAACCTGCGCACGACAACCATGAGACCACCCACCTGTACGAGGCGGTCAGCGCGGAGACCGCCAAGACCCAGGCCCTGCTGGCCGACCTCCGGCTTACCATCGCCGATCTGGAGGAACAGGAGGACGACCTCCTCCGACAGCAGGAGCGGATGCGCGCCCGGGGCGCCGAACTCGACCGCAGGATCCGGATGCTCGAGGAGCAGCTTCTCCCAGCGAAGGGTGAGCTCGACCGGCTCCTGGCGGAGCGCTCGGAGATCGAGCGCAACCTCGAAGTGCTGGCACGCATTGGAGAACTCGACGAGCACCGTGCGGAACTGGTTGCGGCCGGAGCAGTGCCGTCCAAACGCGTGGAGTCGTCCATCCCCGGACGGGCCGTGCGAGCGTTCGACTCCGTGCTCCAGCGGATTCTCGAACGCTGGCACGTACCGGGTACCTCGCATGCGGGCTACGACCCCTACGGCGGAGACGTCCGTGCGGGCGGCCAGGCCCGAGCCGACCACGGCAGGGGCATGCAGGCATTGCTGCGCTCCGCCTTCTCCGCCGCGCTGGCCGAGTACTGCATCGAACGCAGGCTCCCACACCTGGGCTTCCTCGTGCTGGACTCGCCGCTGGTGACCTACGGGCAACTCCGTGACGAGGATGAGGATCATCTGGCCCCGGAGGTCAACAACAGCTTCTACCGGCACTTCCTCCGCTCGCCAGGACAGACGATCATCGTGGAGAACACACCGCCTCCCCTCGACGTCGTTGAACATGCCCATGTGGTGATGTTCCGCAGGACCGGAAACGGCCGACACGGATTCTTCCCGACCCGGCCTGGATCTGCCTGAGTTGGACGCTCAGCGGTCGGGCGTCCGGTAGGCGTGGGGGTGCTCGAAGTCGGGGCTGGTGTCGTCCTCGGTCCAGTCGAGGGTCTGGTGGACGGCCACCACGCCGTCGACCGCGCGGCACAGGCGTTCGGCGAGGGGGATCAGACTGCGGCGGGGCAGTCGGCCGGTGAGGGTGACCACGCCGTCCTGCACGGCGACGGCGACGGCGTCCGGGGCCAGCCACAGGGTGTGGCCGAGGACGTCGTGGACGATCTCCTCGCGGATCGCGCCGTCGTGCCGCAGGAACACCTGGAGCAGGTCGGCCCGGCTGACGATGCCGATCAGGCGGCCCGCCTCGTCCACCACCGGCAGGCGCTTGACCCGGTGGCGGTCCATCTGGCGGGCGGCCTCGCCGACGTTCCATGAGGCGCGCGCGGTCACCACGGGGCTGGTCATCAGCCCCCCGGCGGTCTCCGCCTCCGCCCGGGCCTGGTCGGGCGGCCGCAGCCAGCGGCCCGGATGGCGGTCCTCCGGGTCCGGCAGGACGGCCTCCTTGCGGAGCAGGTCCGCCTCGGAGACCATGCCGACCGGCCGGTCCTGGTCGTCGACCACCGGCACGGCGGTGATGTCGTTGCGGTGGAACAGCGCGGCGACCTCCTTGAACGGGGTGTCCGGCCGGGCCGTCACCACCTCACGGGTCATCAGTTCGGCGACACTGCGGTGCTGCATGGTCCTCACTCCTCCGCCGCTCGGTTCCGCTACCTCCACCATCGGCCCGACCGCCGGTACCGGGACAGGGCCGACCGGCCCCGCGTCCGGCCCCGGCGGCCCACGCGGACGCCCGGCGGACCGGCGGATCCTGGAAAGGGACCCCGGGAGGCCGTCAGGGATCGACCGGCCCGCCACCGTGCCCGGGCCGGTTCGGCGGTGTGCCCTCAGGAGAGGAGAACGCGGAATGAGAGCCGCGATCGGAGACCGCATCATCGTCGAGGGCACCCGCCCCGGCGCCGCCCGCCGCGACGGCGAAGTCGTCGCCCTGCACCACACCGACGGCAGCCCGCCGTACGACGTGCGCTGGTCCGACACCGGACGGGTGTCGGAGTACTTCCCCGGCCCCGACGCCCGGATCCACCACTACCCCGGGCCCGAATCGCAGCAGCGGCCGCACCCCGCCTCGGGCTGACACCGCCCCGGTCGCCGGGCCGGCGGTCGGTCCGTGCCCGCCGGCCGGCGATTCATCCGTCCTGCGCGGGCAGCGGCCGACGGAGCAGCCGGCGCAGGTACGGGTCGAACGGGAGCCGCGGTTCGACGCGGATCAGGGCGTCGGTGCAGAGCACGCCGTCGGACCGGACGAGGACGGGGCCGAGCCGGGCCTCGGTGAGCTGCGGCAGGTCGGTGGCCATCCGGGACACCCCGACCAGCACCCGGTGCAGGTCGGCCAGGTCGGCCGGGCGGTGGCCCGGCAGCAGCGGGTCGGCGTGCAGTTCGGCGACCATCGCGGCCGGGTCGGCATCGGTCAGCGGCGCGAGACGGGCGGACCGGTCGTGCAGCACCTCGCCGGTCGGGCCGCCGAGGCCGAGCAGCACCAGCGGGCCGAACACCTCGTCCTGGCGGACATCGACGCGCAGGTCGGCACCGGGCGCGGCCGCCGGGCGCACCACCACGCCGGCCGTTCGCCCGCCGGACGTCCGTCCGCCCGCCGAAGCGGTCGCCTCCCGGAAGGCGTCGCGCGTCTCGCGGTCGGTGCGGACCGTCCTCGGCGCGTCCCCGGCCGGGTGCCCGGTTCGGTGGGCGCTCAGCACGGCCCGGCCGCCGTGGCCGAGCAGGCGCAGCGAGCGGGCGGCGAGGACGGCGGTGTGCTCGTCGGGCGCCCACACCGTCGTGGTCAGCGGCAGGCGGTAGCACTCCAGCAGGTCGGCGGTGCGCGCCGGGTCGAGCAGGCCGCCGTCCGGCCGTTCGGCGAGGAAGCCGTCCACCAGCCGCTGCGCGGCCTCGGGGTCGCAGCCCGGCAGCTCGGCCTCGGCGGCCGCCGGACGGGCCAGCATCCGGGCCCGCGCGCGGGCGGCGGCCAGGGCGGACGCAGCCGAACGGGAGTCGGCGTAGGCCGGGATCAGCGCGCCGTCCCGGGCGGTCAGGCAACTGACCGGCGCCTGCTGGTCGATCCGTACGGCGGCGAGCGGAAGACGGCGTCGGCCCGGGCCGTCCAGGAGGGCGCGCAGCGGATCACGCTCCGGGCCCTCGGTCAGCGCGGTGGGCACCAGGCACACCACCAGGGCGTCCACGGCGTCGCTGTGTTCCAGCAGGTCGAGGCAGTGGAGCAGCTGGTCCGGCCCGGCGGCGGGAGTGATGTCGACCGGGTTGCCGGTGCCCGCGCCGTCGGGCAGCGCGCGGCGCAGCCGGGCGGCGAGGCCGTCCGGCAGACCGGGCAGGTCCAGGCCGGCCTCGGCGCAGGCGTCGGCGGTGAGGATGCCGATCCCGGCGGCGTTGGAGACCACGGCGACCGTGCCGCGCTCGGCGGGCAGCGGCTGGGTGTGCAGGAGCGCCGCGGTCTCCACCAGCTCGGCGACGGAGCGGGTGGCGGTGATGCCGGCCTGGTCGAACAGCGCGGCCCGGGTGACGGCCGGGACGGCGGCGGCGGCAGTGTGCGCGGCGGCCCCGCGACGGCCGGCCGAGGAACGTCCGGCATCGACGGTCAGGACCGGGAAGCGGCGGGTGACCCGGCGGGCGGTGCGGGCGAACGCCCGTGGGTTGCCGAAGGATTCGAGGTGCAGCAGGGCCAGGTCGGTGCGGCCGTCGCTCTCCCACCACTGCAGCAGGTCGTTGGCGCTGACGTCGTACTTGTCGCCGAGCGAGACGAACGTCGACACGCCGATGCCCAGCCAGGCCAGCCGCTCCAGCAGCGCGATGCCGACGCCGCCGGACTGCGCGGCGACCCCGGCCGTGCCGGGCTGCGGGAACGCCCCGCCGAACTCGGCGTCCAGCCGTACCGCCGGATCGGTCTGCGCCAGGCCCAGGCTGTTCGGGCCGACCAGCCGCATCGAGTGCGCCCGGCAGCTGTGCAGCAGCTGCCGGGCCTGGTCGGCGTCCAGGCCGGAGGTCAGCACCACCAGGGCGCGGACGCCGGCCCGGCCGCACTCCTCGGCCGCGGCGGGGACCGCGTCGGCGGGAACGGCGAGCACCGCCAGCTCCGGTGCCCGGGGCAGCGCCGCGAGCGAAGAGTAGGAGGGCAGATCGGCGACCTGCTCGGCGTGCGGGTTGACCGCCCACACCTCGCCGCGGAAACCGCCGTCGTGGATCTTGCGCAGCACGCTCTGCCCGACCGACCCGGACCGCCGGGAGGCCCCCAGGACGGCGACCGAGCGCGGCCGCAGCAGGGCGGTGAGGCTGGCGAGGTCGGCGGTGCGGCCGCGTTCCTCCACCGCCCGCAGGTAGTGCTCGTCCGTTTTCGCGCCGGCCAGCGGCACCAGGATCCGGACCTCGCCCTCCCGGTAGCGGCGGTGCACCGGCAGCCCGAGGTCGGAGAACAGGCGGTGCACGGCGCTGTTGCCCGCCAGGGCGTCCGCCTCGAAGACGGTGACGCCGCGCTCCCGGGCGGCGTGCACCAGGTGCTCCAGCAGCAGGCTGCCGACGCCCCGGTGCTGCCAGGCGTCGGCCACCGCGAGGGCGAGCTCCGCGGTGCCGGGCTGCTCGGCAGCGGTCTCGACGTCGGCCTCCCCGACGAGCACGCCGCCCGCCCACACGCCGAGCGCGTACAGCTCGGGACGGGGCGGCCCGCACAGCCGGTCGGCCGTCAGCTCCGGGGCGCGGCGGCTGGTGCCGAGGAAGCGCAGCCGCCGGCTCGCCTCCGACATCCGCTCCGTGTGCAGCGCGAGCACCTGCGGGCGGTCGGCCGGGACGAGGGGCCGGATCGACACGGTGCTGCCGTCGGCGAGCAGCGCCTCCTCGCCGGGCGTCCGGCCCGCTCGTCCACGCGGTGCCGGGGAAGGGGTGGTCCTCGCGGGCTGCTCGGTCATGGCGGCGCTCCTTCGGCCGGTGGGTCCGGGACAAGGACCCCTCCGATCCACCGTGCGACGGTGCGGCAGCACCGGCCAGGGCTCGCGGGGACCTTCCGGGGCGCAGCGGACCCTGTTCAACCGGGGCCGCCCGGCCCACCCCGGCCCGGATTGCTCGCACGCCCGCCGCGATTCGCGTCCGCCGCCAAGTTCCGGCCCCGGTCCCCGAACCGCCCCGGCCAGGGCCTGCCGGGTCCGGGGCCGCGCCACGCGCCGTCCGGGCCCCGCGCCTACCCTGGAAGACGCCGTCACCCAGTCCGGAGGATCACGGTGGGCAGCGCAGAAGAAGGCCCGAACCCGGTGCCGCAGCTCAGGCTCGACGACCTGTTGGACGAGCTGCAGAGCCGGCTGGACGCGGCGCGGGCGACCCGCGACCGGGTGCACAGCCTGCTGGAGGCCGTGCTCGCCGTCGGACGCGACCTCGACCTGGCCCAGGTGCTGCGCCACATCGTCGAGGCCGCGGTGAACCTGGTCGACGCCGCGTACGGGGCGCTCGGCGTGATCGGCGAGGACCAGCGGCTGTCGCAGTTCGTCCCGGTCGGCGTCACCGAGGAGCAGGTCCGGCGGATCGGCCCGCTGCCCTCCGGCCACGGCATCCTCGGCGAACTCATCCGCCACCCCGAACCGCTACGGCTCGCCCGGATCGCCGACCACCCCGCCTCCTACGGCTTCCCGCCGAACCATCCGCCGATGAACAGCTTCCTGGGCGTGCCGATCCGCATCCGCGGCAAGGTGTTCGGCAACCTCTACCTGACCGAGAAGCGCGGCGCGGACGAGTTCGACGCCGAGGACGAGGCGGTGCTGGAGACCCTCGCCGTCGCGGCGGGCGTGGCCATCGAGAACGCCCGGCTGTACGCCCGGGCCCGGCTGCGCGAGCAGTGGCTGGCCGCAGGTGCCGCCGTCACCAGCAGCCTGCTGTCGGGCAGCGCCGAGCAGGAGGTGCTCGACCTGCTGGTGACCCGGGCCGGCGAGATCGCCCGCGCCGACCTCGCGGCGGTCGCCCTGCTGCTGCCCGGCAGCGAGGAGCTGGAGGTACGGATCGCCGTCGGCCGGGGGGCCCGCGAACACCGCGGGCTGATGCTCCCGCTGGACGGCACGTTCATGGGGGTGGCCGCCCGTTCCGGCGCCCTGGTGACCAGCAGTGACGTCCGCAACGATCCGCGGATCACCGTCGGACCGCCCCGCTGGGCGGGCCTGGGCCCGGCCGTCGCCGTCCCGATCGGCACCGCCGAGCTGGGCGTGCGCGGCGTCCTCATGCTGGCCAGGACGACCGGGTCGGCGCTGTTCGAGTCGGACGAGTCGACACCCCTGATGGGCTTCGCCGGGCAGGCCGCCGTCGCGATGGAGCTGGCCGAGCGGCGCCGCGACTCCGAGCAGGTCGCGCTGCTCCAGGAACGCGACCGGATCGCCCGCGACCTGCACGACCTGGCGATCCAGCGGCTGTTCGCGGTCGGCATGACCTTGCAGGGCGCCACCCGCTTCATCGAGCACCCCGAGGCCGAGGAACGCGTGCTGCGGGCCATCGACGAGCTCGACGAGACCTCCAGGACCATCCGCGCCACCATCTTCGGCCTGCGGGTGCGCGACGCCGGACCGGCCGCCCACGGCCTGCGCGCCGCCGTGGTGTCGGCCGCCGAACGGGCCACCGGCCTGCTGGGCTTCGCCCCGGCGGTGCGGATGACCGGACTGCTCGACGTCGGCGTGCCCGGGGAGGTCGCCGACGAGGCCGCCACCGTCCTCCAGGAGGCCCTGTCCAACACCGCCAAGCACGCCAAGGCGAGCGCCGTCGAGGTGGTGGTCGAGGTCGGCGGGGGGCACCTCACGGTCACCGTGTCCGACGACGGCGTGGGCCTGCCCGAGGGCGGCCGGCGCAGCGGGCTGGCCAACCTGGCCGAGCGGGCCGCCGCGCTGGGCGGCGAGTTCCACGCCCGGGCCCGCCCCTCCGGTGGCACCGAACTGGTCTGGCGGGTACCGCTGCCGGACGACTGACCTCAGCCGTCGATCACGTCGGTGGCCGGCCGTCGCGGGGTCGGCGCGCCCTCCGGGCCGTAGCCGAGCCGGACCAGCATCTGCGCGAACGCCGGCCCGTGCCGCGCTTCCCGGGCCTCCCAGCGCAGGAACCGCCACTCCATCGCCTGGTGCAGCAGCGAGGCCCGCACCCGGTGGACGGTGGCGGCGAGCAGCACGTGCTCCAGGGCCAGGCCCGCGCGCAGCCAGTCCACCGGGCGGTCGCCATGGGTCAGCAGGACCGCGATCCGCGGCCGCGCCTCGAACCGCACCGGGGCGAGGTGACGCGCGGGCGCGAGCGCGCCGAAGTCCCGCATCGGCAGGTGCCCGCCCGCGTCCTGCGGCCCCAGGGCGGAGACGGGGATGCCGTACGGTGGCGCACCGGGCGCCTGGATCCAGCTGCGGCTCTCGGCCCGCTGGCCGGCGTCGGTGGTGTTGCGGCGCTCGGCCTCGGCGGTCAGCCGCAGCAGCCGCTCGGTCTCCGTGTCGTCGGGAAGCAGCAGCTCGGCGTCCTCCGCGCGGGCGGCGTCGGCGAGTTCGGCCAGCACCTCGGCCGGGACGGGCGGCCCGGTGAACGGCGAGCGGATCGAGTGCCGCCGCCAGATCGCGTCGTACAGCGCCTCGACGGCCGGCAGGTGGCAGACCTCGGACGCGTCGAGGCGCACCCCCGCCAGCAACTCCGGCTCGGCCGGGTCGGGCAGCAGCCGCACCTCGGGCGCCCACCCGAGATGGCGGGCCGCGGTGCGCAGGTTGAGCACGGCGGCGCCCACCGAGATGTGCAGCGCCCGGCCCTCCGGATCGGCGGCCGGCAGCGACTGCTCGGTGGCGGCCCTGACCTCCAGCACGGAGGTCTCGGGCACCAGCCGGAAGCGCCACGGCTGGGTGTTGTGGATGGACGGCGCCGCGACCGCGGCGGAGACCAGGGTCTCCAGCGCGAGGGCGTCCAGGGCCGGGACGGTCATGGTGCCCACCTCCACTCAGCCCGTGCCCGGTCCCGTGCTGTCGCGCAGCACCTCCAGACGGCGGCGGTACTCCTCGGGGTCGATCTCGCCGCGGGCGAGGCGTTCGGCGAGCACCTGTTCGGCTTCGGGGTGCCGCTGTGCGGGGTGCTGCTGGGAGGGGTGCTGCTGCGCGGCGTGCTGTTCGATCGGGCCCAGGTGGCGGAAGAGGACGACCGCCGCGGCGATCAGCAGGCCCAGGAACACCAGCATCGACAGCATCATCAGGCCGACGCCCCAGCCGTTCATCCCATCGTCGTTCCAGTACATCATCGCGGCCTCCCCGGGCCGATGGGCACCGGGCCGGTGCCCTTCACCGTCCACGGTGCGCCCGGGCGGGCCGCCGCTGCTTGGGCCGACCGGCCCCAACCGGCCGGCCGACCGGGTTCAGCGCGGACGCGCGGTCCGCTGTCCCTCCTCGGCGTGCGCGGCCAGCATGGCGGCCTGCAGCCGCCGCTCCACGCCCAGCTTGGCCAGCAGCCGGGAGATGTGGTTCTTCACGGTCTTCTCGGAGAGGTACAGGTCGTGCCCGATCTCGCGGTTGGTCTCACCCCGGCCGATCAGCGCCAGGATCTCCCGCTCCCGAGGAGTGAGCCGGGCGAGGGCCGCTTCGGCGCCGCTCTCGTCGTGGTGGCGCAGGCGCTCCATCAGCTTGCGCGTGGTGGCCGGGTCGAGCATCGACTGGCCCGAGGCCACGGTGCGCACCGCGCTCACCAGGTCCGCGCCCTTGACCTGCTTCAGCACGTACCCTGCGGCACCCGCCATGATCGCGTCCAGCAGGGCGTCGTCGTCATCGAAGGAGGTCAGCATCAGGCAGGCCAGCTCCGGCAGTCGGTCCCGCAGCTCCCGGCAGACCGTCACGCCGTCACCGTCCGGCAGCCGCACGTCCAGCAGCGCCACCGTGGGGCGGAGCGCCGGGATCCGCGCCAGGGCCCGGGCGCAGCTGTCCGCCTCGCCGACCACCTCGATACCGGGCTCGGCCTCCAGCAGGTCCTTCACGCCGCGCCGCACCACCTCGTGGTCGTCGAGCAGGAAGACCGTCACCCGCTGTCCGGCCGCGCCGGGCTGGGTCCCGTTCATGTCGGCTCCCGGAGACGTCGGATTCGATCCCCCTCCGATTCTGCCCGCCGCCCGCCGGGGCGGCACGGCTGCCGCCCGGTGGGCCCACCACGAGGTCTGTGCGCCGTCGGCAGCGGGCCCCCGGCACGGCGGCAGGAACCCGGAACGGTGCGCTTTTGCGACGCGGCCGGCCGGCGGCGCGACCGCCCCACCCGGCCGGGGCCGGTCGGCCCTCGCCCGCTCCACCGGGCGCGCCTAGCGTGGAAGTCGATCCGGCCGTCACCGGACAACGGCCGGCGTGACGGTGGAGGAGTCATGACGTCGCCCACCGAACCCCGCCCGATCGTGCTGGGCGTCGATGCCCGGCAGGTCAGCCCCATGGTGGTCGGCTGGGCCGCCGCCGAGGCCGAGCGGCGCGGGATCCCGCTCCGCCTGGTGCAGGCCGTCCCCGACGAACCCCGGGACCTGCACGGCGACGGCCGCAGCTACCTCCAGTCGCTGCGGGAGGCCGGATCCCTCGCGTTGGAGAAGGCCGAGGGCATCGCGCTGGAACGCCACCCCGGGCTCCTGGTGCAGTCCGTCCTGCGCGAGGGGAGTCCGGCCCCGCTGCTGTGCGCCGAGTCCGCGCGGGCCGCGCTCGTGGTGCTCGGCTCGCGTCGCCTGGGTTTGCTGGAGGAGAAGCTGAGCCGCTACTCCGTGGCCGTTCCGGTCAGTGCCCAGGCGCACTGCCCGGTCGCCGTGGTACGGGAACCCGAGCACACCACCCTCCGCCCGCCCCACGTCGTCGTCGGCGTGGACGGCTCCCCGTACTGCGAGGCCGCCGTGCGTTTCGCCGCCGACCTGGCCGCCCGCCGGGGAGCGGCCCTGCGCGCCGTCCGGGTCCGGCGGACACCCGTGCGGCCGTTCGAGCGGCTGGAGAGCGAGCCGGAGATCCGGCGGCGCCTGTTCGAGGCCACCGCGGGCTGCGCCGCCGAGGAACCCGACCTCGACCTCACCCACGAGATCATCGGCGGCCAGCCCGTCGACGAACTCGTCCGGGTGTCCGCCCACGCGCTGGCCGTCGTGGTCGGACGGCACGGGTACGGCGGAATCACCGGACTGCGGCTCGGCTCCGTCCCGCACGGCCTGATCCGTCGAGCGCTCTGCCCCGTCGTCACCGTTCCGGCTGGGCGCGGCGCGGACGAACCGCTGGCGCGGGAGAGCTGAGCGAAGGCCGCGTGCCGCGATCAGACTCCGTCGCTCAGGCCAGGGCGGTGGCGGCAGGCGCCGGGTGCAGGTGGCCGGGCGAGGGCAGCGGCGTGGCGGCCGTCGGTTCGGGGCCGAGGTAGCGCTCGCGGAGGGCGGCGACGATGGCCGTGCCGGCGCTGCCGTCGCCGTACGGGGAGGGGGTCCGGGCGAGGCGCTCGGTGGCGGTGGTGTCGGCGAGCATCTCGCGCAGTGCGAGGGCGAGTTGCTGGCCCGGCCGGGCCAGGCGGGCGAAGCCGGCCCGGACGGCTTCGGGGCGTTCGGTGGAGTTGCGTACGACGACGAGCGGGCGCTTGAGGACGGTGCACTCCTCCTGCACACCGCCGGAGTCGGAGACGAGCAGACGGCAGTGGCGCGCCAGGCCGAGGAAGGCGGCGTGGTCGAGCGGGTCGGTCTGCCGGAGCCGGGCGATCGAGCGGTGGAGGCCGAACCGGTCGACGGCGGCCCGGGTGCGCGGGTGCAGGGGCAGCAGCACGGGCAGGCCGACGCCGGCGAGCTGGTCGAGGAGCCGGGCCAGGCGGGCGCGGTCGTCGGTGTTCTCCGGACGGTGGACGGTGGCGAGTACGTAGCCGCCTTCGGTCAGCCCGTGCCGGGTCAGGAGCCGGTCGGCCTCGGCCTTGCCGGGCAGGGATTCGAGCGTCGCCTCGACGACGGTGTTGCCGGTGATCAGGACCCGCCCGGCTTCGACGCCTTCGCGCAGCAGGTGGGCGGCCGCCGTCGGAGTCGGGGCGCAGTGCAGGTCGGCGAGCGGGGCGATCAGGCGCCTGTTCGCCTCCTCGGGCATGGCGTTGTCGAAGGAACGCAGGCCCGCTTCGACGTGGACGACGGGGATGCCCGCGCAGTGTGCGGCCAGTGCTCCGGCGGCGGCGGTGTTGGTGTCGCCCTGCACGACGGCGGCGGCCGGGGGCTGCCTGGTGAAGTGGTCGCTGAGGGCGGCGACCATGCGGCCGATCTGCCGGCCGCGGGCCTCTCCTCCGATGCCGTCGAGGACGTGGTCCGGGCGGGGCAGGCCGTACTGGTCGAAGAAGCAGGTGGTGAGCTTGGCGTCCCAGTGCTGGCCGGTCCACACGAGCCTGGCCCGGGTTCCGAGAAGGCGGGCGACGCCGGCGAGTTTGACGATTTCCGGCCGGGTTCCGAAAATCAGGGCGACAGCGGGGGAGGGCATTGTTCTCCGACGGTGAGAGGTGTCTCGGGTGCTGGTGCAGTATCGACCCGTTGACGGCCGTGAAATGCGGAGAATTCGCCGGGATCCCGCCGACACCGCCCGGGTGGCCCAGTGTGCGGCAGACGCGTGCGGGGTCTGCGCGGCTCGCGGTCGAGCCTTCGAAGCCCGTGCTGACGTGGGGGTTCTGCTTTTTGATGCCGCAGTCGGGGCGGCGGTTTCGCGTGGTGCGGCATGCGGGTGGCTGCGCGGCCGGCGGGGCGTGGCGTCACTCCGGCGACGGCGGGAGGTCCGGCATCACCCGGGCTGTCCCGGCCGATTTGTCGAATGGTGCCGGTCATTCGACGGAGAAGAAGGAGGGATTATCGCGCCCGGGCCAATTCCTTGCGGTCTTCTGCCGTCCGGTGCCACCGACCGCACCTCGGTCGGGGCCGGCGGGTGAGAGGCCGGCTCTGACGTGCGCGGGGTGGAGCGGTGCCCACGTGTCGGCGACGTGGGCACCGCTCCGGGTCTGGGCAACGGCTGCCCGGACGACCCGGTGGAATCAGCCGCGCCTTCCTGGCGGGCGGAGCTCAGGAGGAGCGGGGGAGGGTGGCGGCTTCGGTGGCGGTGGTGATGGTGCCGAAGCGGGGGAAGGTGTGGCGGAAGGCGTGCTCGTGTTCCTCGGCGGTGAGGGCGGCCATCGCGTCCTCGACGAAGTGGAGCTTGTAGCCGTGGTCGACGGCGGCGCGGGCGGTGGATTCGACGCCGAGGTTGGTGACCAGGCCGGCGAGGACAAGGGTGTCGATGCCGCGCTCGCGCAGTTGGGTGTCGAGTTCGCCGCTGTGGAAGGCGCCGATGGCTCGCTTGGTGAACAGCAGGTCGCCCTCGGCCAGGACGTCGTCGACCAGTTCGCTGCCCGGGGGCTGCTCGGGGACGCCGGGGCGGTGGACCTGGACCACGACGACGGGGGCGCCGGCGGTGCGGTAGGCGTCGGCGAGGGTGAGCGCGGCCGCCACCACCTCCCGGCCGCTGCGCGGCTTGAACTCCTGGTCCACGATTCGGGTTTGAAGGTCGATCAGCATCAGGGCGAGGCGTCCTTGAGTAGTCACGGGGTGACTCTAGCGAGTGACGGACCGCCCGCGTGCCACGAGGGGAGCAAGGGGGGAGGAGGCGGCGGGGCCGGTGTTCGGGGCCGGCCCCGCCGGCGGGGTGTCAGAGGATGGGCTCCGTTTCGATGAGGAGGGTGGCGCGGACGTCGGCGACGGCCTTCTCCAGGGATTCGGGGTCGGCGGCCTCGACGAGGACGGCGGCGGGGCGGTCGGCCGAGCAGCGGACCGGCCCGACCGCGTCGCCGGGCCGGACGCCCACGTGGACGCGGGCCACGCCGGGGCGGCCGCGAAGGTCGGCGGTGCCGTGGACGGCGACCACCCGGCCGGGCTCGGCGGTGGGGAACAGGCTGGCGCTGCACCGCAGTTGGCGGGCACGTTCGACCGCCGGGGTGGGCAGGCCGAGGGCGAGCCGGACCACGGCCTCGTACAGGTCGAGGCCGTGCACCAGGCCGACGGCGTCCATGATCGAGTCGCCGGGGGTGCGGACGGCGACCTCGATGATGGCGGGGCCGTCGGCGGTCAGCCGGAACTCGAGATGGACGATGCCGGTACGCATGCCGAGCGCCTCGACGACCTGACGGCCGAGGTGCTGACCGGCCGTCACGGCGGCGGGGGCGGCGGTGCCGACCCGGTGCGCCACCTCGACGAAGTACGGCGCGGGGCCGGTCTCCTTCTCGGTGACGTTGCCGAGCAGCACCCGCCCGTCCCGGACCAGGCCCTCCCAGCTGAACTCGGGTCCGGTGACGGCGGATTCGACCAGCAGCCGGCCCTCGCCGTCGCGACGGCCCACCGCGTCCGCCCAGGCGGCGCCGTCCGGGACCAGCTCGACGCCGGAACTGCCGGACGAGGACAGCGGTTTGGCGACGACGGGCAGCCGTTCGGCGGCCCAGTCGGCCGCGGCGCCGAGCCGTTCGGTGACGGTGAAGGCGGGCTGTGGGAGCCCGGCCGCCGCGAAGACCGCCCGCTGGAGCGCCTTGTTGCGGGAGACCACCGCGGCACCCAGCGACGGCCCGGGCAGGCCGTGGCGCTCGGCGGTGAGCGCCGCGGCCAGCACCTGCGGCTCGCCGAGCGCCAGCACCCCGTCCGGGGACCAGCGGGCGGCGGCGCCGAGGGCGGCCTCGGACCACTGTTCCTCGGCCGTCCCGGCGACCGGGAAGACCTCGTCCACCAGGTCGCGCAGCAGGGCCGCCCGGCTCGGTGTCTCCACCAGGCCGACGGAGGCCTGCAGCCGCTTGGCGGCGATCAGGTAGGGCAGGCCGAGTTCACCGACCCCGACCAGCAGCAGTTTGGGCATGGGCGGTGTCCTCTCAGCGGGCCGGGGCGGGGGCCGCGGCGGTCGGCTCGGAGCCGGGCTCGGGGGAGGCGTCGGCGGGCTCGGTGGGCTTGTTCAGGCCCAGTTCCTCGGAGAAGGAGGTCTTCCGGTAGGCCAGCCACATGAACACACCGGGGACGGCGGCGACCAGGGTCATGATCACCACGGTCGGGCGGTAGATGTTGCTCGCCAACAGGGCGGCGGCGAGCGCGGCACCGGCCGGGCTGGTGCTGTTCATCAGGGTGCGCATGAAGGTCATCGTGCGGCCGCGGACCTCGGCCGGGATGCGGACCATGCGGACCACCTGCGAGGAGACCGTCATCGGCGCGGAGAGCAGGTCGGACAGGACCAGGCCGATCAGCACCACCGGCAGGTTGAGGACGAGCAGCAGGCCGAGCGAGGCGCCGGCGAAGATCTGCAGCAGGCCGATCCGGCCCATCTGCTTGTCGGACGGCTTGAGCGCACCGGCGATCAGCGAGCCGATCAGGCCGGCGCCGTTGGCGGCGGCGAGCAGCAGGCCGAGGGTCTCGGCGCCGCCGGGCAGCGCGTTGTGGGCGAGCCACGGGTTGGTGACGCGCAGCATGCCCATCGCGCAGTTGAACAGGGCGAAGCCGACGGTGATGCTCAGCAGCACCTTGTCCTGCTTGAGCAGCGCGAACACCGGGCCCCAACCCCAGTTGCCGGAGCTCTTCTTCTTCCCCCCGGCCGTGGCCGGGGTGGCCGGGGCGGCGGGCTCGGGCCGCTTGAGCGGGGCGCGGATCGCCCAGATGGCCAGCGCGAAGAGCAGGTAGCTGACGGCGTCCAGGGCGAGCACCGCCTCGCCGCCGATCACCGGGATGAGCACACCGCCGAGCGCCGGACCGGCGAAGCCGGCCGCGCCGTACGCGATGGTCTCCAGCGCCGCGGCGGGCTGCAGCTGCTCCTTGGGGACCAGCTCGGGCACGATGGTGGGCACCGCGCCGAGCGGCACGATCTTCAGCAGGCCGTAGGTGCCCGCCACCGCGTACAGCTGCCACAGCGGCACGTCGCCGAACAGGGCGATCAGCGGGACCCCGGCCACGACGATGCCGCGCAGGACCGAGTCGCCGATCAGCACGGCCTTGCGGGAGAAGCGGTCGAGCAGCGGGCCGACGAAGGCGCCGCCGACGATGACCGGCATGGTGTAGCAGATGGCGAGCACGCCGAGCGCGCCCGCGCCGGCCTTGGAGATGGCCAGCCAGGACAGTGCCGTCCAGGTGGCGCCGTCGCCGAGCAGGTTGAGCACGGAGGCCGACCACAGGAGTCGGTAGTCCCGCAGGCGCAGGACGGACAGATAGGACTTCATCGGGGATCTCTCATCTCAAAGGGGTCGGGCGGTGCGGTCGGCCGGGGCCGGTGCGGCGGGGTGCCGCACCGGCCCGGGACGAGGGGTGATCAGCTGGCGGGAGCGGCCTGCTGCCAGGCCTCGCGGACGATCCGGGCCGCGTCGGCGGCCCTGGTGCGGATGAAGTAGTGGCCGCCGGAGTCGAGTTCGCACAGCCGCAGGTCGGGGGCGACGAGCTTCCAGTCCTGGTGGTACTGCGGGTACTCGACGGTGGTCTGGTCGTCCTGGGCGACCACGAAGGTCAGCGGCGCCCGCAGCGGGGTGCCGGCCTGCTCGCGCACCGCGAGCAGGTAGCGGTGGCTGGACTCCACGTCGTGCCGGAACAGCGTGGCGATGGTGCGGGCGCGCTCCATGGCCAGGCCGTCGTCGATGCTGTAGCCGGTGCGTTCGATCAGCCAGTCGACGATGTCCTGGTCGGACATGCCGTGCAGGATGCCGATCGCCTCGTGGATGTCCTCGACGGGGTTGAGCAGCTTGGCGCCGATGACCAGGTGGCGCAGGTCCGCCTCGCGGCGCTCCAGCTCCCGGGCGGTCTCCACGGCGACCGCGGCGCCGCCGCAGTGGCCCCACAGCAGCACCGGGCCCTCGATGCGCCGGGTGATCTCCTCGGCGACCAGGCGGCCGGTGGCGGCGGCGTCCAGGCACGGCTCTTCGGTGCGGTGCAGGTCGTGGCCGGGCAGCTCGACGGCGTACACCGCGATCCGGTCGTCCAGTGCGGCCAGTTCGCGGGCCAGCGGGACGAAGTTGGCCGCGTTGCCGGCCGCGTACGGGAAGCACACCAGCGTCGCGTCGGGGGTGCCGTCGGGCACCGTGAGCGGCTGCAGGTGGCCGGGCTGCTCCTCGCTCCGCCCGGCGGAGCGTTCGGCGGCGGCGGCCAGGTCGCCGAGGACCGGGTAGCGCATCACGTCGACCAGCGAGACGGTGCCGTCGAGCATCATGCCGACCCGCAGCGCGGCCAGCGAGTTGCCGCCGAGCTCGAAGAAGTCGTCCCCGGCGCCGATCCGCGAGGCGGGCACGCCCAGCACCTGCGACCAGGCCTCGGCGATCCGGCGCTGGACGGCGGTCGGGCCGCCGGCGGTCGGCTTGGCCGCCGGCGCGGGGGCCTCGGACTGCGCGTCCGGGGGCAGGAGTTCGCGGTCCTCGGGGGCGAGGGCCAGCTCCGGGGTGACGGACGGGCCGTCGGGGTCGGCGGTCATCAGGTCGAGGACGGTGAGGTAGTAGCCGCCCATCCGGTCGATCTGCTCGCTGTTCAGCACGTCGGCGTGGTGGTGCAGGCTGAGCCGCACGTTGTCCTCGAAGAAGTGCCGGGAGAACTCGGCCCGCAGCACGAACTCGGTCTCCGCCTGCACCTGCACGTCCAGCAGCGCGAACTCGGGGAGCTTCTTCAGCTCCTTGAGCAGGTAGAAGTGGGTGAAGTTGAAGACCGTCTCGAACAGCGGCTGGTGGGCGCCGACGTCCTGCTTCATCCGCGCCATCGGGTAGCGGCGGTGCGGCAGCAGGTCGGTCTCGGCCCGGTAGACCGAGCGGATCAGCTCGGCCCAGCTGCCGCCGGTCAGCTCGATCCGCAGCGGCACGGTGTTGAGGAACATGCCGATCGAGCGGTCGGCGCCCTCCAGCTCCGGTCGCCCGCTGTGCTCGTAGCCGGTGAGCACGTCGGTGCGGCCGGCCAGCAGGCCGAGCACCCGCAGGTGGGCGGCGAGCAGCACGTTCTTCACCGGGACGCCGAGCTGGTCGGCGAGGCGGACGATCCGGGCCGACAGCTCGGCCGGGATCGGCACCGGGCGGATGCCGACCGCGAACTCCTCGCTGTCCGGCACGGCCGGGCGCGGCACCGCGGTGCTCTGCGCGCCGTCCAGCATGTTCGCCCAGAACTCCCGTGCGGCCGGGGAGTTCAGCGCGCGCAGCTCCAGGCCGACGTGGTTGCGCAGGTGGTCGCCGGGCGCCTCGGGCAGCGGGCGGCCGTCGCGCAGCCGGTAGTAGATGTCGAACAGCCGGGTGTGGACGAGGTTGATGCTCCAGCCGTCCAGCGCCGAGTTGTGCAGGCTGATGTTGTAGCGGTACAGGTCGTCGCGCAGCACCTGGACGTGCAGGCTGATCAGGCCCGGCTCCTCCCAGCGGAAGCGCCGGCCGCGCTCCTCCTTCACCCACTGCTCGAACCAGAACTGCTGCGCGTCGGGGGTGCGCCCGCGCAGGTCGGTGATGGTCAGCGGCAGCGGCACCTCGGAGCGGACGATCTGCAGCGACTCGGAGAAACCGACCAGGTGGAAGGTGGTGCGCAGGATCGGCGCCTGCTCGACCAGGATCCGCGCCGCCTCGGTGAACAGCTCGGCGTCGAACGGACTGGTGATCAGGTAGCTGATGATGTCGTGGTACTGCGCGGTGCCCCGGGTGATCTCGCTCTGGAAGATCAGGCCGGCCTGCAGCATCGACATCGGGTAGGCGTCCTGGGCGTCGGCGGGCAGCAGCGCCCGGTCGGCCTCGGAGATCAGCGAGAAGGGCGCGAACTCCTGGCTCTCGCCGGTGCGTTCGGTGCCCTCGTCGTCGAGCAGGGCGGCCAGCTCGGCGATGGTCGGGTGCTGGAAGAACTCCTGGAAGGTGAACTCAAGACCGTGCCGGCGGCTGCGGGCCAGCACGCTGACGAAGTGGATCGAGTTGCCGCCGAGCGCGAAGAAGGAGTCGTGCACGCCGACCCGCTCCAGGCCCAGCACCTCGCCCCAGATCTCGGCCAGCCGCTGCTCGGTGGCGCCGCTCGGCGCGGTGTACTCCGGCCCGGTGAAGGCGTCCGTGGGCAGCGGCAGGGCACGCCGGTCGAGCTTGCCGTTCGGGGTGACCGGCAGCGCGTCCAGGCGCACCACCCGGGCGGGGACGAGGTGTTCGGGCAGCGCGGCCCGCAGGTGCTCCTTCAGCTCGCGCTCGTCGGGGCCGTCGGCCGGGGCGACCGCGTAGCCGTGCAGCTGGAGCTGCCCGTCCGCGCCCCGGTGCGGGACCACCACGGCCTCGGTGACGGCGGGGTGGCGGCGCAGCTGCTCCTCGATCTCGCCGGGCTCGATCCGGAAGCCGCGGATCTTGACCTGGTTGTCGATCCGGCCCAGGTACTCGATGGTGCCGTCGGGCAGCCAGCGGGCCAGGTCGCCGGTGCGGTAGACCCGCTCCTCGCCGTCGAAGGGCCGCTCGACGAACTTCTCCGCCGTCAGCTCCGGCCGGTGCAGGTAGCCCCGGGCCAGGCCGACGCCGGCGATGCACAGCTCACCGGGCAGGCCGATCGGCTGCGGGCGCAGCTTGTGGTCGACCACGTGCAGGCGGGTGTTGTCGATCGGCGCGCCGATCGGGACACGGTGGGGCCGGCCGTGCACCTCGTGGTGGGTGACGTCGACGGTGGCCTCGGTCGGCCCGTACAGGTTGATCAGCCGGCTGCCGGGCAGCACCTCGGCGAACCGGGCGGCCAGGTGCGGCGGGAGCGCCTCGCCGCTGGCGAAGACCTGCCGCAGGGTGGTCAGGGCGCCGGTCGCGCCGGTGCCGTGCGCGTAGTCGAGGAAGACCGCGAGCATCGACGGCACGAAGTGCAGGGTGCTGACCCGGTGCCGCTCCACGGTGCGGATGATCGTCTCCGGGTCCTTCTCGCCGCCGGGGGCGAGCAGGCAGACGGCGGCGCCCTGCCGGCCCCACCAGAACAGTTCCCACACCGAGACGTCGAAGGAGATCGAGGTCTTCTGCAGCACCACGTCGCCGGGGGCGATCGGGTAGGCGCGCTGCATCCAGCCGATCCGGTTGACGGCCGAGCGGTGCTCGACGGCGACGCCCTTGGGGTTGCCGGTGGAGCCGGAGGTGTAGATCACGTAGGCGAGGTCGCGGGCGGTGCCGGGGCGCTCCAGGTCGCTGTCCGCGTCCGCGTAGGAGGCCGGGTCGTCGAGGTCCAGGACGGCGGCGCCGTCGGGCAGCAGGCCCAGGTGCGCGGTGCGGGCGAGGGCGAGCCCGGCGCCGCTGTCCTGCAGCAGGTAGTGGACCCGCTCGGCCGGGTAGGACGGGTCGACCGGCAGGTAGGCGCCGCCCGCCTTGAGCACGGCGTACACGGCGGTGAGCATCTCCACCGAGCGCTCGGCGACCACCGGGACGACGGTGTCCGCGCCGACGCCCCGCTCGACCAGGGTGCGGGCCAGCCGGTTGGCGCGGGCGTTGAACTCGGCGTAGCTGACGCTCTCGCCGTCCAGCACGACGGCCGGCGCGTCCGGGGTGGCCCGGACCTGACGCTCGAACAGCTCGTGCAGCCGCACGCCGTCCTCGAACGGCGCCTCGGTGGCGTTGGCCTCGGCGAGCCGGGCGGCGTCCTGCTCGGTGAAGAGCGACAGGTCGCCGAGCGCGGTCCCGGGCGCGTCCGCCCAGCGCTCCAGCAGCAGCGCCAGGTGGGCGCCGAGCCGCCGCGCGGTGCCGGCCTCGTAGCGGCGGCCGTCGCAGTCCACGCTCAGGTGCAGGCCGTCGGCCTCGCGGCGGACGTCGAAGCGGACGCCGGCGGCCGGGGCCGCCGCGTGCAGGCCCTCCAGCCGGACCACCACGTCGAACAGCGGGTTGTCGCCGGCCGGGGCGGTCAGCCCGGCCTCCACGGCGAGCACGTCCAGCGGGTAGTCGCGGTGCTCCAGGGCGCCGAGGACGGCCTCCCGGGTGCGGGCCAGCGCGGTGCGCAGGTCGGTGTCCGCCTCCAGCGCGAGGTCCAGCGGCAGAGCGTCGCCGAGCGGCTCGGAGTCGGCCGCCGGGTACGGCTGGGCCAGCGTCAGCTCCTCGCCGGCGCCGTAGCGGTGCAGCAGGGCGGCGACGCCGGCGGTCAGCAGGGTGTGCAGCGCGTCCGGGCTGCCCTTGGTCAGCCGGTCGAGCACGGCGGTCGCACCCTCGCCGAGCGGGACGTCGGCGGTGACCCGCGGCGCGTCCTCGGGCATGCCGTGGTGCAGGTCGGCGGGGAAGGCGGATCGGTACCGGCCGGGCCGGATCAGGCCCTTCCAGTAGGCGGTCGCCAGCGGGCGCTGCGCCGCGATGATCTTGCGTTGTCCGAAGGTCTCGTGCTGGGCCATGGTCTTCTCCTTGGGGTGTGGAGCGGGGACGCCCGGGGCGCGGTTCACAGGTCGAACTCGAAGGCGAGGGCTGACACGACGACGGTGGGCGCCGCGGGGCGGATCAGCCGGCCGACGGGCGCGTGCGGGTCGGCCAGCGCGCCGTCGACGAGGTCGAGCAGGAGGCGGACGAAGGCCTCGGCGGTGGCCCGGTCGAACAGGTCGGTGCTGTACGCCCACACCGCCTCGACGGACTCGCCGGCCTCGTGGAACTGGAGGTTCAGGTCGAACATGGTGTGGTCGGTGTCGGTGTCGGCGAACCTCGGCAGCGCGCCGAGGAACTCGCCCGGCCCGACCCCGCCGCCCTGGAAGGCGAGCATCGCGTCGAACAGCGGGTTGCGGCTGTAGTCCCGCTCCCCGGCGACCAGTTCGACCAGGGTGTCGAACGGCTGGTCCTGGTGGGCGAAGGCCTGCACCGCCTGGTCGGCGACCGCCCGCAGGTGCTCGGCGAACGGGGTGTCCGGCTCGAAGCGGCTGCGCAGGCAGACCGTGCCGGCGAACATGCCGGGCAGCCGCTCGGTGCCCGGCACCGTCCGGCCGACGGTGGGCACGCCCGCCGTGACGTCGTGGCTGCCGGTCACCGCGGACAGGAACAGCGCGTGCACGGCGGCCAGGAACCCGAAGACGGTCACCCGCCGACGGGCCGCCAACTCCCGGATCCGGGCGGTGCGCTGCGGTCCGAGGTCGAAGGCGATCCGGTCGCCGGCCGTCCCCCGGGTGGCGGGCCGCGCCCGGTCCACCGGCAGGTCGGCGGCGTCCTGCGGCTCGGCGAACAGCTCCAGCCAGTACGGCCGGTGCTCGCGCTCGGCGAGCGCCTCGCCGCTCTGCCGCCACCAGTGCGCGTAGTCGCGGTACTGGTGCTTGGGCTCCGGCAGCGGCACGCCCCGGTACAGGTCGGCCAGTTCGGCCAGCAGCACCGCCACCGAGGTGCCGTCCGCCACGATGTGGTGGATGTCCAGCAGCAGCCGGTCGTGCTCGCCGTGCCGGAAGAACGCGGCGCGCAGCAGCGGCGGTTCGGCCAGGTCGAAGGGCCGCAGCAGCTCGCGCACCGTCCGCGCGCCGCGCTCCAGCGCGAACGGCACGTCGGACAGCACCCGCTGGCGGGGCTCCTCGCCGTCGTGCACGAAAGCGGTGCGCAGCACCTCGTGACGCGCGATCAGCTGTCGCAGCGCCGCCTCCAGCGCCGTGGCGTCCACCTGCCCGGCGGGCAGGTCGATCACCAGCGGGACGTGGTACTGGGTGGTCGAGGGGTCCTTCAACTGTTCGACGTAGAGCCGCTTCTGCTGCGGGGTGACGGGGTGGTCGGGCAGCTCGGGCGCGGTCGGCAGCTCCTGCGGGCCGCCGTCGGCCTCGGCGAGCGCCGCGCGCAGCAGCTCGGCGACCTCGCGCACCGTCGGGTGGGTGAGGATCAGCACGCCCGAGAAGTCGACGGCGTACTCGCGCTGGATCGCCCCCGCCAGCATCGCGGCGGTCAGCGAACTCGCCCCGAGGTCGAAGAAGTCGTCGTCCAGGCCGACGAGTTCACGGCCGAGCACCTGCTGCCACTGCTCGCACAGGAAGCGCTCCAAATCGTCGCGCGGGGCGGCGTACCCGGCGAGGTCCGGCGCGGCGGTCTCCGGCAGCGGCAGCGCCGCCCGGTCGACCTTGCCGTTGCGGGTGAGCGGCAGCGCGTCCAGCCGGACGATCCGGGCCGGCACCAGGTGCTCGGGCAGCCGGGCCGCCAGGGCGGTGCGCAGCGCGGCCGGATCGACGGCGGCGTCGGCCGCGACGTACCCGCACAGGTACTTCTCGCCGGTCTCCGGGTACTGCCGGGCCACCACCACGGCCTCGCGCACGCCGGGCTCCCGCATCAACTGCTGGGCGACCTCGGCGGGTTCGACGCGGAAGCCGCGGATCTTGACCTGGTGGTCCACCCGGCCGAGGAACTCCAGCGCGCCGTCGGGCAGCAGACGCACCCGGTCGCCGGTGCGGTACAGCCGTCCACTGCCGCCGAAGGTGTCGGGGACGAAGGCACGCTCGTCCAGGTCGGGCCGGCCGAGGTAGCCCGCGGTCAGGCCGTCGCCGCCGACCAGCAGCTCGCCGGGGACGCCGACGGCCTGCAGGGCGCCGTCCGGATCGACCACGTACGCCGTGGAGTTGGCGATCGGCCGGCCGATCGGGATGCGCTCGCCGAGCGGGCGGGTGACCAGGTGGGTGGTGGAGAAGGTGGTGTTCTCGGTCGGCCCGTAGCCGTTGGTGACCCTCAGGCCGGGGCAGGCGGTGAGCAGCTTGTCGATGTGCGGGACGGACAGCGCGTCGCCGCCGACCAGCAGTTCGCGCAGGCCGGTGAGCAGGGCCGGGTCCTGATCGACCAGCTGGTTGAAGAGGGCGGCGGTCAGCCACATGGTGGTGATGCCGCGCTCGCGCACCGCCCGGCCGAGCGCCCGGGCGTCCAGGATCACGGCGTCGTCCACCAGGTGCAGGGTGCCGCCGTTCAGCAGCGGTCCCCAGATCTCCAGCGTGGCGGCGTCGAAGACCGGCGCACCGGTCTGCAGCACCCGGGTGTCCGGGCCGAGTTCGGCGAAGCTGCTGCCCCGCACCAGGCGCACCACGTTGCGGTGGCTGATCGGCACGCCCTTGGGCCGGCCGGTGGTGCCGGAGGTGTACATCACGTACGCGGTCGCCGCGGCGGCCGCCGGGCTGTCCGGACCGGTCGGGTCGCCGTCGGCGGTGTCCCAGGACAGCAGCGGCAGCGGGGCCGGGCGGCCCGGGTCGGCGGTGAGCATCAGCACCGCGCCGCTGTCGGCCACCGTGTAGCTGACCCGATCCTCGGGGTAGCCCGGGTCGATCGGCACGTAGGCCGCGCCGGCCCGCAGCACCGCCAGGGTGGCGACCACCATCGCGGTGGTGCGCTCGGCGCGCAGCGCGACCCGGCTGCCGGGGGCGACCCCGGCGGCGCGCAGCCGCTCTGCCAACCGGGCGGAGCGCCGGTCGAGTTCGGCGTAGTCGAGGGTCTCGCCGTCCGGGCCGACCAGCGCGGTGCGGGTCGGATGGGCGGCGGCCTGCTCGGCGAACAGCGCGTGCAGCGAGGCGTCGCGCGGGTAGTCCACGGCGGTGGCGTTGACCTCGTGCAGCACGAAGTCGCGCTCGGGCGCGCTGATGATGCCGGTGTCGGCGACCCGCCGGGTCGGCCGGTCGGCGAGGGCGTCCAGCACCAGGGCGAGGTGCCGGGGCAGCGCCTCGGCGAGGGCCGGATCGACGGCGTCGGCGTGCACCCAGGCGTCGAGCCGCAGCTCGGCGCCGTCCTCGGCGGCGCAGACGGCGAGGTCGAACGGCACCCGGCCGCCCTCCGCCGCGAGGTACGCGTCGAGCGCCTGCGGGGAGTCGGCGAGCAGCACGCTCTGCGGGCCGGTGCCGCCGTCGGCGGTGCGCAGCGCCTCGGCGGCGCGGGCGGTGAACTCGGCGAGGGTGGCGGCCGGGTCGATGCTCGCCTCGACGGCGGGCAGCGGCCGGCCGGCCGCGTCCAGGCGGCCGAGTGGGATCAGGTCGGCGCCGGTGTACTTGCGCAGCACCAGCAGCAGGGCGGCGAGCGGGTCGCCGCCGGTGCGCGGCAGGCGGACGGTGGTGTGCCGCAGTTCGCAGCGGCCGGTGCAGGGCCGTGCGCCGGGCAGGTCGAGCGGCCGCTCGGGACGCTGGACCGGTCGGGAGTGGGGTGGGTCGGCGGGTGCGCCGACGGCATGACGATCCACGGACGTGCGCTCCTTCGGTGGTGGGACGGACACGGTTGGGCCGGTCAGGCGCTCGGGGACGCGGCGGCGAGCCGCCCGGTGACCCCGGTCGGGGGCGGGCCGGGCGGTGCCGGTGAACCGGAACAGGGCGTGCGGAAGCCGCGCCGCGGCCGGAGGTCGATGGCCTGCGACGGGGGAGAGGTGGTGGAAGGCCCGGTCGGGGGGTCGCTCAGTGGGCGAACACGGGCGTGAAGAGGCGGTCGATCTCGGTGCCGATCCGCCGCAGGGCGTCGTGGTCGCGGGCGATGCCGTAGACCACGCCGAGACAGCCCTGGGTGCCGTCGCGCCAGTCGAGCGGGGCGCCGGGAGTTGCCCGCCACTCGACGTACTGGACGCCGGGGATGGCGCCGATCGCCTCCGCGCCGTCCAGGCTGAGGACCTGCCGGGCGGTGGCGGGGGCCACCAGGTAGCGGCGGAAGGCGACTTGACGGAACGCCGGTCCGCCGTCGGGCAGCGGGAGCCCGAGTGCGGTGCGCAACGCGGCGGCCAGCAGGTTGTAGCCGGCCGAGCGGTTGAGCACGTCGTTGACGTAGCCGCCGATCCGGCCGTTGACCTCGATGACGCGCGGGCCGCGGTCGGTGAGCTTCAGTTCGGTGTGGGTGACGCCGACGGTGACGCCGAGGGCGCGCAGGGCCCGTTCGGTGAGCGCGGTGCACCGCTCGGCGAGGCCGGCCGGCAGCACGCCGGGCAGGAACTGGCCGACCTCGCGGAACGGTTCGGCCAGCGGGAACTTGCCGGTGACGCAGACGTGCCGGACCTCGCCGTCGCGGACCAGTGACTCCACCGAGACGTAGTCGCCCCACTCGGCGCCGGCCGCCGCCGGGTCGCCGGCGAGCAACTCCTCGACGACGTACTCCTCCTCGCCGTCGGCGGTCAGGACGGTGAGCAGGTCCGCCAGTTCGGCGGTGGTGTCGACGCGGTGGGTGGCCCGGCTGCCCGCGCCGCGGCGGGGCTTGACCACGGCGGGCGCGCCGACCTCGGCCAGCGCCCGGTCGATCTCCGGCCGCTGCCGGACGGCGACGCACCGCACGGCGTCCACCGCGGCCGCCGCCAGCGCCTCGCGCTGCAGGTACTTGTCGGTGAGCCGGCTCGCGGTCGGGCCGTCGTGGTACGGCAGGCCGAGCCGGGCGGCGAGGTCCGCGGTGGTGCGGATCGCGTACTCGCTGAAGGTGGTGATGCCGTCCGGCGTCAGCTCCGCCAGGGTGCGGGCGTTCTGCTCGGGGTCGGCTCCGGTCTCCAGCACGTCGGCGAACCTGCGCAGTTCGGGCAGGATCCCGGCGACGTGCGGGCGGGCGGGGTCGCACAACAGAATGACCCGGCACAGGCCGCGGGCGGCGGCGACGATCTCCGCCGGTCCCACCGCCCCCAGGTCGTAGACGACCGCCAGCAGGGGCAGCTCGTGCGGGGAACGCCGGTCGGGTGACACGGGGTTGGGTGCGCTGGACAACTGACCTGCTCCGTTCGAAAGCGTGGGTTCGTACGGTCGGGCGTCGACGGTCAGCCCCACCCGAGGTCACGGACGAAACGCGTGGACATGGTGATAACCCGTCAAATCCGGGCGGCAACCGGTCGTCGCCGCTCAGAAATTACTGTGCATGATCAAAAGTGTGAGTGATGTGTCCCCTGGGGCTCGTATCCTCGCCAGGCAGGAAAACGACGGGCATGAAGTGAGGAACAGGTGGAAATCAGTACGCAACTGGATCCAGCAGTGGCCCGCACCGTCGGCACCGAGGTGTACCGTCACCTCGCCGACCACGGCCCGGCCACTCCCGCAGAACTCCACGCGGCCCTCGCCGAGGACCGCGTGGACCTCAACGCAGCCGTCCGGCACCTGCTGGAGCTGCGCCTGGTCCGGCAGGCCCCCGACGGGCGCCTGCACGCCGACACCCCGGCCCGGGCGGGCCTGGAGGCGCTCGCCCCCGCCGTCCGTGACCTGGTCCGGCACCACCGCGAACTCCAGGAGATGCACAGCACCCTGGCCGCGTTGTTACCGGTATACGAGTCCAGCACCCTCGGGCGGGTCTCCGGACAACAGGTGGAACGCCTCACCGATCTGGCATCGGTGCGCCGCACCATCACCGAGCTCGCCGCCCGCAGTACCACCGAGGTGCTCGCCTCCCAGCCCGGCGGCGCCCGCTCCGAGGAGGTGCTCAACGAATCGCTCAGCCGCACCGAGGCCCTGCTGAACCGCGGCGTGCGGATGCGTACCATCTACCAGCACACCGCGCAGTTTGACCAGACCACCGTCGAGTACGTCCGCAAGGTCACCGCACTCGGCGCCGAGATCCGCACGGTCAGCGACGCCTTCGTCCGGGTGCTCATCTTCGACCGCACCACCGCCCTGATCGAACTCCACGACGAACCGCTCGGCGCCGCCCTGGTCCAGGACCCGAGCATGATCGCCTTCGCCGTCGCCTCCTTCGAACGCGCCTGGGTGGCGTCCGACGAATTCCCCGCCGTGCAGCAGCGCCAGCGCGTCCGCGAGACCTCCAACAACATCAAGTCCGCCATCGTCCGGATGCTGGTGCAGGGCTACGAGGAGAAGCTGATCGCCAAGCGCCTCGGCATGTCCGTGCGCACCTGCCAACGGCACATCTCCGAGATCATGCGCCGGATCGGCGCACGCAACCGGCTGCACGCCGGCTACCTGCTCCGCGACGAGCTGGCCGGCATCAGCTTCCCGCCCCCGGACGACGACCTCCCGGCCGGGCCGGCCATGACAGCGCCGCCCGAGGCCGCCCACGAGGAGGCCGGCCCGGGCGGGACCGGCCTCACGGGGTGCGGGAAGGCAGACGGGGTCGTCCCGGTCCCGCTCGGCGCCGTTCCCAGACCCGCCGGCCGCCGCACCGAGAGGTGATCCGTGCTTCGCCCGGTTCTCCCGCCGAACCCCGGCCCACCGGCGGCGGGCCGAGCCGGGCGAAGCCCGCAGGGCCGCCTGCCGCGCCCTGGTCGGCGGCTTCGCGGTCAGGTGCACCGCATCGCCGGCCGGTTGAGCTTTCGAGGGGTCAACTCCTTTCATGGCAGCCGGAGCTGACGGAGAGTCATATGTGTCGGCCGAGGCGTTTCCCTTCATGAAATTCTCACAATCGGGGAGTAGGCGGGGAGTTGCCGGGACAGGGATCGATCCGACCCCACCGTTTTGGTGATCCCTGGAGGACCATGTGCGCAAGAGGTTGATCGTTTCTGCTGCCAGTGCGCTGAGCCTGTTCCTGGCCGTCCCCGCCTCGGCCTCCGGCTTCCAGCCGGGTGCGGACGGCCTGGGGGACCCGTACTACCCGACCCTCGGCAACGGCGGCTACCGCGTCTCGCACTACGACGTCCGGCTGAAGTACCAGCCCGCCACCGACGAGCTGGAGGGCACCACGACCATCCTGGCCACGGCCACCCAGGACCTCTCCCGGTTCAACCTCGACTTCGCGCTGAAGGTCTCCGAGGTCCGGGTCAACGGGCGGCTCGCGGCCTTCGCCACCAGTGGCGACCAGGAGCTGGAGATCACCCCGGACCGGCCGCTGGCCAAGGGCTCCCCGGCCACCGTGGTGGTGCGCTACCGGGACGTGCCCTCGACCGTGCAGAAGTACGGCGGCTACACCGCCTGGCGCCGTACCCCGGACGGCGCGGTGGTGGCCGGGGAACCGGTGTCGGCCGGCTGGTGGTTCCCGAGCAACGACCACCCGAGCGACAAGGCGACCTTCGACGTCTCGGTGCTGGTGCCGGACGGCACCCAGGTGATCAGCAACGGGGTGCTGACCGGCACCAGCTCGCGGGCGGGCTGGACCCGTTACAACTGGCGCGAGGACAAGCCGCAGGCCAGCTACCTGGCGACCCTGGCGATCGGGAAGTTCGACGTCACCCAGGACACCACGGCCAGTGGGCTGCCGGTCTACAACGCCTACAGCAAGGACCTCGGCGAGAACGCGGGCGCGGCCCGGGCGAGCGTGGAGCGCACCGGCGAGCTGGTGGACTGGCTGAGCGGCTACTTCGGCGAGTACCCGTTCAGCTCGGTCGGCGGCTTCGTGCCCAACGTCCGCACCAGTGGCGGCCTGGAGACCCAGACCCGGGTCTTCTACGGGCCCGGACTGTTCGCGCGGGGATCCAACACCTCGGTCGTCGTGCACGAGCTGGCCCACCAGTGGTACGGCGACAGCGTCTCGCTCTCCCGCTGGAGCGACATCTGGCTGAACGAGGGCTTCGCCCAGTACGCGCAGTACCTCTGGTCCGAGCACGAGGACGAGGGCACCGTGCAGGAACTGGCCGACTACATCTACGCCTACTACCCGGCCGACGACCCGTTCTGGAGCGTCAAGCCGGGCGACCCGGGGGAGGAGAACCAGCTCTCCGCCGCGGTCTACCAGCGCGGCGCGCTCGCCATTCAGGCGCTGCGCAACACCGTCGGGGACGAGACCTTCTTCCGGATCCTGAAGGGCTGGCCCACCGAGCGCCGTTACGGCAACGCCACCATCCAGGACTTCCAGGCGTACGCGGAGAAGCTCTCCGGCCGGAAGCTCGGCGAGCTGCTGAACACCTGGCTGTTCACCCCCGGCAAGCCCGCCGTCGGGCCGGTGCCGACCGGCACCACGGCTGCCGCCCGGCCGGCGGCCGGTGCGGCTGCGGGCCGGGGCGACGGGCGGCTGCCGGTGGAACCGAAGTCCTGGCGGAAGATCCAGGAGGCCAATGCCGTTCACGCGGGCCGGCCGTGACGGGCGCGCGGTGAACCATGCCCGGGGACGCCCGGACACCCCGTGAAGGAGGGCGGGGCCGGGCTTGAACGATGTGAGCCGCAGTGGGGAAGCCCACTGCGGCTCACGTGTTTCTGGGACTGCCACTTGAATGTACGGACAAATTGGGGCTGAATCGCCGCAGGTGGCTTGCGTGTTCGGGCCGTGCCGTCCTAGTTTAATGTCCGTACATTTGAGGAGGCCCTTGATGACCAAGCAGCACCACCGGATCGTGATCATCGGCGGCGGTACCGCCGGGATCACGGTCGCGGCTCGGCTCCGCCGGGCGGGGGAACGGGACGTCGCGGTGCTCGATCCGAGCGAGCAGCACTACTACCAGCCGTTGTGGACGCTGGTGGGCGGGGGACGGGCGCCGCTGGGGGAGAGCGTCCGTTCGCAGGCGTCCGTCATGCCGAAGGGCGTGCGGTGGATCCGCCGTGCCGCGGTCGCCATCGACCCCGAGGCGCAGGAGGTGGCGCTGGAGGGCGGCGGCACCGTCTCGTACGAGCAGCTCGTGGTCTGCCCGGGCATCCAGCTGGACTGGGACCGCATACCGGGCCTGGCGGCGGGGCTCGGCAAGGACGGCCTGTCCAGCAACTACTCGTTCCAGCACGCCCCCGCGACCTGGCGCTTCATCCGCGAAACCCGTTCCGGCACCGCGGTGTTCAGCGCGCCGACGGGCGCCGTCAAGTGCGGTGGCGCCCCGCAGAAGATCGCCTACCTCGCCGCCGACTACTGGCGCCAGCAGGGTGTCCTCGACAAGATCGACGTCCACCTGGTGCTCCCCGGCACCGCGATCTTCGGCGTGCCGGAGTTCGCCAGCGTGCTCGAAGGCGTGGTGCGCCGGTACGGCATCAAGGTCCACTACGGCAGCGAAGTCACCGAAGTGCGCCCCGGGGCCCGCGAGCTGGTCGTCACCGAGCTGGACGGCGGGGCCACCACGACCCTGCCGTACGACATGGCCCACGTGGTGCCGCCGCAGAGCGCCCCGGACTGGATCAAGCGCAGCCCGCTGGCCGGCGCCGACGACCCGGCGGGCTACGTCGAGATCGACAAGCACACCATGCGGCACGTCCGTTACCCGAACGTCTGGGCCCTCGGCGACGCCGGATCGTCCCCGAACTCCAAGACCGGAGCCGCGGTGCGCAAGCAGGCGCCCGTGGTGGTGGAGAACCTGCTCGCCGTGCTCAACGGCCGGGAACCCACGGCCGCTTACCAGGGCTACTCGTCCTGCCCGCTGACCACCGCCCGCAACCGGATGCTGCTCGCCGAGTTCGACTACAGCGGACGGCCCGCCCCGTCCATCCCGGTGATCAACACCATCCGTGAGCGCGCCGACATGTGGCACCTCAAGCGCCGCGGACTGCCGTTCCTCTACTGGAACCTGATGCTCCGCGGCCTCGCCTGAGCCGCCGGCCCCCACCCACCCCGTGCCTCGCGGCGCAACCATCCCTGCTCACTCCCAGGAGCCCGTCATGCCCGAGAACGCCGGACCGCTGGTCTTCGTGCAGTTCTACCTCGACTGCCTCTCCCACGCCTCCTACCTGGTCGGCGACCGCACCACCGGCCGGGCCGTCGTGGTCGACCCCCAGCGCGACGTCAACGAGTACCTCGCCACCGCCGAGCACCACGGCCTGACCATCGAGCGGGTCATCGAGACCCACATCCACGCCGACTTCCTCTCCGGCCACCTGGAGCTGGCCGAGCGCACCGGCGCCCGGATCTCCTACGGCTCCGCCGCCACCCTCGACTTCGACACCGACCCGCTGGCCGACGGCGAGCGCCTCGGCCTCGGCGAGGTCGAGTTGGAGATCCTGCACACCCCGGGCCACACCCCGGAGTCGATCTGCGTGCTGGTGCGCGAGCATGCGGGCGACACCGTCCCGTACAGCGTGCTCACCGGCGACACCCTGTTCATCGGCGACGTCGGCCGCCCCGACCTGCTCAGCTCGCGCGGCCGGTCGGCCGAGGAGATGGGCCGGCTGCTGTACCGCTCCACCCGCGCGCTGCTCACCCTCCCCGACGAGACGCGCGTCCACCCGGCGCACGGGGCCGGCTCGGCCTGCGGCAAGAACCTCTCCAGCGACCTGAGCTGCACCATCGGCAACCAGCGCACCGGCAACTACGCGCTGGCCGACATGACCGAGGACGAGTTCGTCGCCGTGGTGACCGACGGCCAGCCCGCCGTGCCCGCCTACTTCGCGTTCACCTCGGTGCGCAACCGGCAGGCCCGCCCGGTCCTGGACGAGGACACCCTCGTCCCGTCGCTCACCGTGGAGGAACTGCTCCAGGCACGGGCGGGCGGCGCGATCGTGCTGGACACCCGGAACCCGGAGGCGTTCGCCGCCGCGCACCTGCACGGCGCGGTCAACATCCCGCTCGGCGGCCGGTTCGCCGAACTCGCCGGCCAGGTGCTCGACGCCCAGGACGCCATCGTCCTGTGCGGCGACCCGGACACCGCGGCCGAGGCCCGCACCCGCCTGGCCCGGATCGGCTTCGACCGCGTACTGGGCGCCCTGGCCGGCCCGGTGGAGGAGGTCGGCGCCGAGTACCTGACCCAGGCGATACGGGTGGAGGCCGACGCCCTCGCCGGCCAACTGGCCGATGCGGAAGCCGAGTTCACGCTGCTGGACGTGCGCGGCCCGGGCGAGGTGCGGGACAACGGCACCATCCCCGGCGCCCGCCTGATCCCGCTGCCCGAACTGCTCGCCCGCCTGGGCGAACTGCCGACCGGGCAGCCGCTGACCGTGATCTGCGCGAGCGGCAACCGCTCCTCGGTGGCCGCCTCCGTGCTGCGCGCCCGCGGCTTCGACACCACCGACCTGCGCGGCGGCTTCGCCGCCTGGCACGGCGAGGTCGCGCGTCCCACCGGCCAGGCTGCTTGTGACGCCGGCCAGGACGTTTGTGCCGCAGGCCAGGACGTGGACGGCGTCACGGCGTGAGCGTGCTGATCACCGCTCTGCTCTGCGGAGCCGTGGTCGGCGTGGCGCTCGGCGCGCTGGGCGGCGGCGGGGGAGTGCTGGCGGTCCCGGCCCTGGTGTACTTGCTGGGCGTCGCGCCCGCTGAGGCCGGGACCACCAGCCTGGTCATCGTCATCGCCACCTCGCTCACCGCGCTCGCCCGCCACCGCGGCGCCGGCACCATCGAGTGGCGGACCGGCCTGCTGTTCGCCGCGGCCGGCGTGCTCCCCGCCATCGGGGCGTCCGCGCTCGCCCACCGCATCCCGCAGGCGGTGCTGACCACCGCGTTCGCCGTGCTGGCCGCGCTGGCCGCCGCGGCGATGCTGCGCGGCACCCGCGCCGCGCGGCGCGCTCCCACCCCGGAGAGCGCAGACCGCGGCGGCGAGACCGGCGGCCGGGGCGGGCACTTGGGGACGCTCGCGGCCGGGGCCGGACTGGGCGCGGTGACCGGGCTGCTGGGAGTCGGCGGCGGCTTCCTCGCGGTGCCCGCCCTGGTATCGGTGCTCCGCCTGCCGATGCGCAAGGCGGTGGGCACCAGCCTGGTGGTCATCCTCGTCAACTCGCTGGTCTCGCTCGCCACCCGACTGACGGTCTCCGGCCTGTCCCTCGACCTGGCGGTCTTCGGACCCTTCGTGGGCGCCGCCGTCCTCGGGGCCTGGGACGGCAAGCGACTGGCGGCCAAACTCACCGGCACCGCCCTGCAGCGCACCTTCGCCGCCCTGCTGCTCGCGGTGGCCGCCGCCATGATGACCGGCGTCCTCGCCTGACCGCCCCCGCACGACCGCTGCCCGGAACGACCCCGCCGGGCAGCGGTCGCCGGCTCACCCCGGACGCCCGCCGAGTGCGGCCGGCGCCGATTTTGTGCTATCCCGGCGGAGGTACCAACATTCACTCCGTGCCCCGCACCCCGATCCGACCCATCACCCCCAGGACGGCGCCGTGACCACCGCCCCCGGCCCCCGGCCCCTCGTCCGAGCCCCGGGGAACCCGCTCTGGGCACAACTGCGCGCCGACCTGCTGCGCCGGCTCGACGAGGGCGAGTTCCGCGACGTCTTCCCCGGCGAGCACGACCTGGTCGCCGAGTACCAGGTCAGCCGGCACACCGTCCGCGAGGCCCTGCGCAAGCTCCGCGAAGAAGGCCTCGTCAGCGCGCACCGCGGCAAGGCCTCCCGGTTCACCGCGAACCGCCCGCTGGAGCAGGACGTCGGCGAGGGATACAGCCTCTTCCGCTCCGTCGAGGAAGTCGGAGCCGTCCAGCGCAGCGTCGTGCGCGCACTCGACCAGCGCGCCGACGGCGTCGTCGCCGCCCGCCTGGGGCTGGAGGAATCCACCCCGCTGATCTACCTGGAACGAATCCGCCTGGCCGACGAGGAGCCACTCGCCGTCGACCGGATCTGGCTCCCCGCGGACGTGGCCCGCCCACTCCTCGACGTCGACTTCACCCACACCTCCCTCTACGACGAACTCGAACGCCACTGCGGCAGCCGCATCTGCGGCGGCTGGGAACGCATCCGCGCCGTCGTGCCCGGCCGGGGCGAGCGCATCCTGCTCGACTGCCCCCCGACCACCGCCCTGCTCGCCATCGACCGGCTCGGCCGCGACACCGACGGGCGCCTGATCGAGTGGCGCCAGACCCTCGTCCGCGCGGACCGCTTCGCCGTCTCCGCCGCGTTCTCCCACACCGACTACCGCATGGGCGCACCGATCCACACGCTCTGAGCACGGCCGTCCGGTGCACGCACGGTGCGGCGTGGGTATGTCTGCTCGCGCCGGATCTCCGGGCCGTCCGGGCGGGGCCCCGGTCAGCTGTCCCGGCCGCGCAGCGTGAGGTGGCCGGCCAGCAGGGCCGCCGCCGTCCAGGCCGCGAGGACCAGCAGAGCCCATCCCGGGGCGAGCGTCGGATCGGCCTTCATGAGTTCGGTGCCGGCCTGGTCGGGGAGGTAGCGGGCGGCGGTGCGCAGCCCCGGGACGGCGTTGGCCACCGGAGGGAGCACGAGGACGAGGGCGTACAGCAGGGTGAGCGCGAGCGCCGTGCTGCGCAGCAGGGTCGCGACGCCCACCGAGAACAGGCACATCAGGGTCAGGTACAGGCAGGCCCCGACGGCGGCGCGCAGCGCTCCGGGACGGCTCAGTCCGACGCCGTACGGGCCAAGGGCCGCCTGGGAGGCGAGGAAGGAGAGGAACACCGTAGGGACGGCCACCAGCAGGGCCACCCCGCCGGCGGCGGTGATCCTGGAGAGGTGGAACAGGCCGCGGTCGGGCACTGCGGCGAGCGAGGTGCGGATCATGCCGCTGCCGTATTCGGCGCAGACCAGCAGGACCGCGAAGGCGATCAGGGTCAGCTGGCCGATCTGGACGCCGACGAAGCCGGCGTCCAGGGGATTGAAGTCGGGGCGGAGCAGCCTGCTCTTCCGGTCGATCGCCGAACGGGCCGAGGCGCAGCTCAGCACGCCGATCCCGACGCTGACGACCGGGACGAGAACGAGCGGGAGGAGCGTCGACCGGACCGTGCGGATCTTGGTCAGTTCGGCCCGGACCACGGCCGTGAGGGCGTTAGAGGACATGCCGGTTCCCCCCGGTGAAGGTCTCCGCCCGGTACTGGGCGGCGTCGTCGGTGAGACGGAGGAAGGCGTCCTCCAGGGAGGCCGTGCGGGTGGCGAGCTCGCCGAGGACCAGCCCGGCCCCGGCCGCGATCCGGCCCACCTGCTCCGTTCCGGCACCGTCGACGACCACGGCGCCGCGCTCCTCCTGGCGTGCCGTCAGCCCGGCGCGGCCCAGGGCGTCCAGCAGTCGGTCCGGCTGCGAGGTGCGGACCAGCACCTGCGCACGGCAGTGCTCGGCGACGAACGCGTCCATGCCGGTGTCGGCGAGCAGCCGGCCGCGCCCGATCACCACCAGATGCCCGGCGGTGATCGCCATCTCGCTCATCAGGTGACTGGACACCAGAACCGTCCGGCCCTCGGCGGCCAGGCCGCGCAGCAGGGTGCGGATCCAGCGCACGCCCTCCGGGTCGAGGCCGTTGACCGGTTCGTCCAGCAGCAGCACCTGCGGGTCGCCGAGCAGCGCGGCGGCGATGCCGAGCCGCTGGCTCATGCCGAGCGAGAAGCCGCCGGCCCGGCGGGCGGAGACGGACTCCAGGCCCACCAGGGCGAGCACCTCGCGGACCCGGTCGCGGCCGATCCGGTTGGTTTGGGCGAGCCACAACAGGTGGTGGTACGCGGTGCGGCCGCTCTGCACCGCCCCGGCGTCCAGCAGCGCACCGATGTGCCGCAGGGGATCGCGCAGCTCGTGGTAGGCCCTGCCGTCGTAGCGGACCTCGCCCCGGTCGGGGCGCTCCAGGCCGAGCATCATCCGCAGGGTGGTGGACTTGCCCGCCCCGTTCGGGCCCAGGAAGCCCGTCACCCGGCCGGGCCGGACCGTGAAGGTGAGCCCGTCGATCGCGACGGTGCCGCGATAACGCTTGGTCAGTTGCCTCAGTTCGATCACGGCACCAGGCTGTCGCGCAGCGGTGCCCCGGCACATCGCCCGGCGCTCCGAACCGCCGCCTCCACCGGGCGGCGGAGGCGGCGGGCCGCACCGGCGCCGATCTCCTCCCACGGTCGGTCGTTCTCGCGGCCGAGGTGCCGGTGGGTTCGAGCGGATACGGTGAGCGTATGTCCCAACTCCCCTCGACCTGGCAGCCGTTGTACCGTGACGGCGCCGTCCGGCCGCTGCGCCGCCGGGAGTTGGTGGCCCTCGACTGCCTGGTGGCGGTGGTGCTGACCGCGCTCTTCCTGGCCCTGCCGGGCCCGGCGTGGCGCCCCGACGGCGGGTGGTCGCTCCGGTTCGCCCTCGCGGCCGCGATGGGACTGCCGCTGGCCCTGCGCCGGGCCCGTCCGGCCGCGGTCTGTGCCCTGGTCGCGGCGGCCTCGGTGGTGGCCTCGGTGATTGGCGCCGTCCGGGAGCCGTTCCTCGCGGTGGCCTTCGCGCTCTACCAGGTGGCCGTCTCCACCGGGGCCGGTCCGCCCCGCAGGATCGGCCGGACAGGCCCCAGGGCCCGGCGGGTGCTCACCCCGGTGATCGGGGCGGTGAGCGGCGCCGTACTGGTGCTGCTCCTGATCTCGGGCTCCCCGCACGGCGGCGGGCCGGACCTGGTGCTCCGCCTGGCCGGCCTGGCCGTGGCCGGGATGGCCTGGGTGCTCGGCCGGGCGGTCCGCGAGCGGCGTGCGCAGGCGGCCCGCTCGGCCCGGCGGGTCGCCGTGGCGGCCGTCGCCGAGGAACGGCTGCGGATCGCCCGGGAGTTGCACGACATCGTGGCGCACCACGTCGGGGTGATCGCGGTGAAGGCCGGGGTGGCCAACCACCTGCTGGCCACCCGCCCGGAGGGGGCCGGCGAGGCGCTGCGGGTGATCGAGACGGCCAGCCGCTCGGCACTGGCCGAGATGCGGCAGATGCTCAGCGTGCTGCGGGCCGGCGAGTCCGGTCCGGAGACCGACGGGGCGGACGGGCTGCGCCCGGCGCCCGGGCTCGCCGCGCTGCCCGAGCTGGTGGCCGGCGCCACCGCGGCCGGGCTCACCGCCGAGCTGCGCACCGAGGGCACCGCCAATCTGCCGCAGGGGGTGCAGAGTTCGGCGTACCGGGTGGTGCAGGAGGCGCTGACCAACGTCCTCAAGCACGCCGGGCCGACGCACTGCCGGGTGGAGCTGCTCGCCGACGGGCGGGAGCTGCGGATCGAGGTGACCGACGAGGGCGCCGCCCCGGCCCGGGCCGCCCGTCGGGCAGGCCACGGCGGCGGATACCTCACCCGGCACGGGCCCACCGGGGAGGCCGGGGCGGCCGGGGACGGGAGCGGCCACGGCCTGATCGGCATGAGGGAGCGGGTGGAGTTGTTCGGCGGACGGTTCGCCGCCGGGCCGCTGCCCGGCGGCGGCTTCGCCGTGCGGGCCGAACTGCCGTACCGGACCGAGGTTCCGGTGGAGCCCTGACCGGGACCGGCCCGACCGGGCGCCCGGGGACGGCCCCCGTGGCGCACCCCGCCCCCGGGCGGGACGACGAGCGTGTGGAGGAAAGCCTGTGACCGAGCCGGTCCGTGTCCTGGTGGTGGACGACCAGGCGCTGCTGCGCGGCAGTTTCCGGATGCTGATCGACGCCGAACCCGGCCTGACCGTGGTCGGCGAGGCGGCGGACGGCGCCGCCGCGATCGAGCTGGCGGCCGAGCACCGGCCCGACGTGGTGCTGATGGACGTGCGGATGCCCGGAACGGACGGCATCGAGGCCACCCGGACGATCTGCCGGCGGAACCCGGGCGTGCGGGTCCTGATGCTCACCATGTTCGACCTGGACGCGCACGTCTTCGCGGCGCTGCGGGCCGGAGCCGCCGGGTTCCTGCTCAAGGACATCCCGCCGGCCGAACTGCTGCACGCGATCCGGGTGGTGGCCGCGGGCGAGGGCCTGCTCTCGCCGAACCTCACCCGGCGGCTGATCTCGGAGTTCTGCCGCCACCCCGCCCTCGAACCGGCCGGTCCGTCACCCGCACTGGACGGTCTGACCGGCCGGGAGCGGCAGGTGCTCCACCTGGTGGGCGCCGGGCGCTCCAACGCGGAGATCGCGCAGGAACTGCACGTCTCCGCATCGACGGTGAAGACGCACCTGGGCCACCTGCTGGACAAACTCGACGCCCGGGACCGCGTCCAGCTGGTGATCATCGGCTACGAGAGCGGCCTGCTCACCCCGCGCCACCGGGTCTGACCGTCCGGCACCCGCCCCCGCCGCAGGGCCTCCGCTGCTCCGGGGGCCCGGGCAGGCCGGGAGGACTGCCGGGGACCACCGGCGGGAGCATTGGCTAGGGTCGGAGCATGAGCGCCCGTTACCTTCTTCCGTACGCCCCCGACGTGATCGGCGGTCTGCCCGCCGGTCTCGATGCCCTCGTGTGGGACGGGGAGGGGCCGGTGCCGCCGGACGAGGCGCTTCGCGAGGTGGAGTTCTTCTGCCTGCCCTACCTGCGGCACGCCGCCGCGCTTCCGCTGATCCCGCACCTGCCGTCGCTGAAGGTGGTTCAGACCCTCACGGCCGGGATGGACGACGTCCTGCCGCACGTGGCGGAAGGTGTCCTCGCGTGCAGCGCGCGCGGACTGCACGACGCCAGCACCGCCGAGCTGGCGGTGACGCTGATCCTCGCCTCGCTGCGGGGCGTGCCGCACTTCACCCGCCTTCAGGACCAGGGGCGTTGGAGCCAGGAGTTCCACCAGTCCCTCGCCGACCGGACGGTGCTCATCCTCGGCTACGGCTCGATCGGCCGGGCGCTCGCCGCGCGGCTGGAGCCCTTCGAGTGCGAGGTCGTCCGGGTCGCACGCCGCGCCCGTCCCGAGGAACGGGTGCACGGCGTGGCGGAGTTGGCGGCGCTGCTGCCGGATGCGGACGTCGTCGTGCTGCTGACGCCGCTGACCCCCGAGAGCCGCCATCTCGTGGACGCCGGGTTCCTGTCCCGGATGAAGGACGGCGCGCTGCTCGTCAACGTCGCGCGGGGACCCGTGGTCGACACCGGGGCGCTGCTCGCGGAGCTCTCCGCGCAGCGGCTGCGGGCGGCGCTCGACGTCACGGACCCGGAGCCGCTGCCCGCCGACCACCCGCTCTGGCACGCCCCCGGCGTGCTGATCACCCCGCACGTCGGCGGCCCCAGCAGCGCCTTCCTGCCGCGGGCCAAGCGCACACTGCGCCGGCAGATCCTGCGGTTCGAGAACGGCGAGCTGCTCGCCCCCGGGCGCTGACACCTGCGGCCGGGCCACTGGTGGGAGTGCGGCGGTCAGTGGTGCGCGCGGGCCTGGAACCTGATCGGCCGTCGGTTCGTCCGACTTGCTGACCGCAGGATCGGCGAAAGGTACCCGGATGGGACGACGGATACGCAAGCGGATGCTCCTGCACGCGGCAGGGGCGGTGGTGGCCCTCGCCGCGGTGACGGCACCCACGGCACCGGCGGAACCCCTGGCAGCGCAGGCACCGGCAGTCGGCTCGCTCGACGCCGCCGGGGACGGCGGCCCGGTGGCCGACCTGTCGGCGGGTCAGGTGCCGTTGGACGGTGGCGGTGACCGTGCCCTCCCACAGCCGCCGGCGCCGGTGGACGAGACGCCGGGTGCGGGTGCGCAGACCGTCGCGCTCCAGGACGTGGGCAGGGCGAGGCTGCCGTCCACCGTCTTCGACGCCTACCGCAAGGCGGAGGCGTCCCTGGCCACCTCGTCCGCCGGGTGCCACCTGCCGTGGCAGCTGCTCGCCGCGATCGGCCAGGTGGAGTCCGGGCAGGCCGACGGCGGCCGGGTGGACGCCACCGGCACGACCTATCGCCCGATCCTCGGCCCGGTCCTCGACGGGAACGGTTTCGCGGCGATCGCCGACACCGACGGCGGACGGTACGACGGAAGTACCGTGTGGGACCGGGCAGTTGGTCCGATGCAGTTCATCCCGTCCACCTGGGAGACCTGGGGTGCGGACGGCAACGGCGACGGCAAGGCGGACCCGAACAACATCTGGGACGCGGCGCTGGCCGCCGGCCGCTACCTCTGCGCGGGCGGCCGGGACCTGGCCGTGCCGGCGCAGCTCGACCGGGCGGTCCTCGGCTACAACAACTCGGCGGAGTACCTGCGGACGGTCCGGGCGTGGATGGTGCACTTCCAGGCCGGCACCTCGGTGGCGGCGGACCGGCCCGGCCAGGCCGCATCGGCTCCGGCACCGGCGCCGGCTGCCACCCCGTCCCGATCCCCGTCTGCGTCCCCGTCCCCGTCCCCGTCTGCGTCCGCACCGGCGCCGACTGCCGGTCCGTCTCCGACGGGCTCGCCCTCGCCCACGGCGAGCCCGTCACCGTCGGCGTCCGCCACACCGGGCGGGACTCCCTCCGGCTGCCCGTCGCCGTCCCCGTCGGCGAGTTCGAGCCCGAGTACGAGTGCGAGTGCCTCGCCGTCGGCGATGACGAGTGCGTCGCCGTGGCCGTCCGCGCCGGGGCCCTCCGCGACGCCCACGGGTTCGCCCTCGCCCGGCTGCAACGCTCCCGCGCCGTCGGCGTCCGCGTCGCCATCGCCGTCGCCGTCGCCGTCGGCGCGGGCGGTCGGTGGTGCCCCGTCGTCCTCGCCCGCACCCGTTCCGGCCAGGTGAGGAAGCCGGGGCTGCGGGCGGGCCGGTAGGCCGCCGGGACCGGCACTCGGGTGCCGGTCCCGGTCGGTGGTCTGCCGTCAGGCGCGGTAGGCGACCAGGCCCATCATGCCGCTCTCGCCGTGGTACGCGTTGTGGCAGTGCACCATCCACTGGCCGGGGTTGTCGGCGTCGAAGTCGCAGACGACCCGCTGCTTCGGCTTGACGATCACGGTGTCCTTGCGCGGTCCCGTGTCGCCCACCTGAAAGGTGTGGCCGTGCAGGTGCATCGGGTGCCACATCTGGCCGGCGTTGGTGAACTCCAGCCGCACGCGCCGGCCCTGGCCGACCAGGAACGCACCGGCGGCCGGGTCGTCCATGTCGAAGCGCCGCCCGTTGATCGACCAGTCGTAGCCGGCCATGGTGCCGGTGAGCTGGAGCCGGTGTGTGACGTCGGGCGTGCGGGCGGCGAGCCGGACACTCGCGTCGGCGCGCAGCTGATCGGCCGTCAGCAGCCTGCCGTCCAGCTCGGTCGGACGGAAGGACGGTGCCGGGGCCCCGCCGGAGCCGGTGCGGATCAGCGCCGTGCCGGTGGCGTTCTTGCCCTCCGCGAGCGACACCAGCGGGAACACCCCGTCCTGCAGGGTGACCAGGACGTCGTACCGCTCGCCCATGCCCAGCAGCAGCGCGTCGTCCTCCTGGTGCTCGACCGGGTAGCCGTCGGTGTGCGTGACGGTGAGCTTGTGGCCGGCCAGGGCGACACGGTAGGCGGTGTCGCCGCCCGCGTTGATGATCCGCAGCCGCACCCGGGCCCCCGGCTTGGCCTGCTTGACCGCCGGGGCCGTGGGCAGTCGGCCGTTGATCAGATGGTGCGGGTAATTCACGTCTCCGGCATCGCCCCCGAGCAGCGGGCTGGTGGCGCCCATGAGCATGAACCTCATCGCCATGCCGCCGGTGGACGAGGGGCTCTGGCCCATGCCCATCCCGCCCGAGCCGTGGTCCATGCCGCCCATGCCGTGGTTCATGCCGCCCATCCCGCCCATGCCCTTGGAGAGTTCGGCGAACGCCTCGTCGGGGGTGCCGCTCACGTCATCGAGCCAGTCGTCCAGGACGACGACCCACTCGTCGTCGTACTTCATCGGCTCGTGCGGGTCCTCGACGATCAGCGGTCCGTACAGCCCGCGGTCGAGCTGCACCCCGACGTGCGGGTGGTACCAGTACGTGCCGGGCCGGTCCGCGACGAAGCGGTAGCCGAAGCCGCCGCCGGCCGGCACCTCGCGCATGGTGACCGGCGGGACGCCGTCCATGTTGTTGCGCAGCGACAGGCCGTGCCAGTGGATCGAGGTCGGCGCGGCGAGGGTGTTGGCGAGCTGGGCCACCAGGGTGTCGCCTGCGGTGAGGCGGATCTCCTGACCGGGCAACTGCCCGCCGAAGGTCCAGGTGTTGACGGTGAGACCGCCGAGGTCCACAGGGGTGGCGGCGGCAGTCAGTTCGACGGTGCGTTCGCTGCCGCCGGTGGCGCGCCTGCTCTCGGCCGCCGCCACAGCGGAGCCGGACGGGTCGACGAGTTCGGCGGAGCCGCTCTTCGTGCTGGAGCAGGCGGCCAACGCTCCGCCGCCGACCAGCCCCAGTCCGGCGAGCAGCAGGGAGCGTCGGTTGATCGTGTTCATCGTTCCTCTTGGTGGGTGCGCATGGCACGGCCCGGCCGTGCCGATGGACGTGGGCAGCAGCGGCCGCCGGGCATGCGGCAGCCGCGGCCCGCGCCTATATGCGCAGGACCGAGAGGAGCGACGAATCGGGCGGGGACGGCCCGGCGGAATGCCGGCCGCCGTGCGGGCCGCCGGATCCGGTGTCGGCCACCGCCGCGACGACGGGCGCCGGGTGCGCCGCCGGCGCGGTGAGCACCGGCCCACGCACGTCGGTTCCGACACAGTGCGTGCCGGCCGCGCACGATTGGCCGGCGGGGGCGTGGGCGAGTTGCGCGTCCGGTACCGGGACACCCGCCGACATGGTGGTGCCGTGAACCATGCCGGGCATCCCTGACATGGCCGGGGACGCCTCGGCCGAGACGCTGTGATGCACGAGCAGGGCCAGCGCCGCGGCCAGGGCGAGCAGCAGGACGTGGAGCAGGCGTGCCCGTGGCCGGCGTACCGGTCCTCCGAACGTCAGCGCTGCCGCCATGTGCTCCTGCCCGTTTCTGTGGGCGGTCCCGGCCGCCGTCCGCAAACTGTAGCCGCGCCAACGCCGGGCCAAGCCGCCGGACCGGCTGGACGAGTAGTTCCGAAGTCGGTCAGTGGACGTAGGCGATGAGTGAGCGGGTGACGGGTCGGCCGGTGGTGCGGTCGTGCCCATCGCCGAGCGTGCCCCGCGCCTGGCCGTCGCCGCTCCGCTGGACGGGCGGCGGACCCGTGGGGTGTTCGCCGGGAGGACCGCCACCCGGGTGACCGATCCCGACGAACTCCACTGGCGTCAGCTCTGACGGATCTCAGCTCTGCGCGGCAGGCGCGGCCGGGGCGACCTGCGCGGGCTCCTGGGTGGCGGCCGGGCCGGGCGCCGGCGCGGGGCCGGCGTTGACGGCGGCGCGCAGGCGCGGGCTGGCGGCGAGGGCGGCCAGGGGCAGCAGCAGGGGGGCGACCAGGACGACCGAGGCGGTCGGGCCGCCCGTGCCGGAGATCAGGAAACCGGTGATGCCGGGCCCGGCCCAGGCGATGCTGCCGGCCAGCAGGATGACCGCCGCCGAGATCCGGCCCTGGAGGTGGGCCGGGGAGTCCAGGCTGACCTGGAGGAAGACCAGCGAGCCGATCGGTGGCAGGAAGAAGACGATCACGCCCACTGCCGTGACGGTGAGCAGGGTCGGGCCGAGCGCCACCAGGGGCGTGATCGACAGCCACACCGCGGTGACGCCCAGCAGCACCGTGACCGGCCGGAACCGGCGCAGGATCCACCCGGTGCAGACCCCGCCGGCGATCCCGCCGCAGCCGGCGGCGGTCAGCACCCAGCCGGCCGAGACCGGGTGCCGGCCCACGTCCGAGGCGTCGATGGCAGCGAGCAGTTCGACGGCGCGGCCCAGCAGGTTGATGTAGGCGACGACGCCCACCAGGAACAGCAGCGACCGCCGCCGGGCCACCCAGCCGAAGCCCCGGGTGAGCTCGGTCGCGGTGCGGCGCACCGGACCCGCGCCGTTCCCGGCCGGGGCCGGGCGCGGCAGGTGCTGGTACACCACCTGGGAGAGCAGCGCCAGGGAGAGCAGGTAGGAGACGGCGTCCACCAGGAAGGCGATCGGTGCGCCGAGGATGAGCAGCAGCCCGCCGAGCGGTGGGCCGACCGCGATGGCGATGTTGGTGCGGACGATGGTGCGGGTGATGGCCTCCCGCCGGCGCTCGACCGGGACGGACTGCCGCAGCACGCCCGCCTCGGCCGAGGAGAACAGGGTGGAGACCACGGCGGTGGCCGCCGCGGCGGCCACCGCGAAGAGCGTGGTCAGCTGCCCGGTCGCCAGGGTGAGCACGAGCAGCAGCGCGATCACGGCCCGGCCGGCGTCGCAGAGCAGCATCAGCGACTTGCGGTTGACCGTGTCGGCGATCAGGCCGCTGGGCAGCTTGGCGACCAGCTGGGCGACACCCACGGCCGTGGCCACCAGGGCCGCGTCCACCGGCGACCTGGTGGAGGCCAGCACCGCCAGCGGCAGGGCGAGCGAGGTCATCTCGCTCGCCATGTCGGACATCGCCTGGCTGACCCAGATGAGCGTGTAACTCCGGCTGATGCGGCTCCTGTTGAGGAAACCCCTGCTGATCACGGCCGGTCCCCGGGGTCAGCCGGTGGTGCGGCGAACGGCGACGTAGAGGCCCTTGGTGTGGCTGTCCTCGTCCACCGAGTCGGCCATGCTGCCGTCGCGGTTCAGGCCGTGCGCCGCGACCAGGTCCAGTCCGGCCGCGTCCAGGAGACGGGTGAACTCCTCGACGGAGTGGTGCCGTTGGAGGTGGTCGATGCTCTCCCGGGACCACACCCCGGGGTCCTCGGCGGACTGCCGGAAGGCGGTCATGTTCAGCCGGAACCGCTCCGGGTCGCCCTCCTCGGGCAGGTAGCGGCCGCGCAGGGTCACGTGCAGGCCCGGGGACTCGAAGACGTGCGGCTCGTGCATCAGCCGGTAGCCGCGCCGGGTGTTGGCGTCGAAGACCAGCACACCGCCCGGGCTCATCACCCGGCCCAGGCTGACCAGGGCCTCGGCCAGGTGGGCGGGGTCGGCCAGGTAGTTGGCGATGTCGCTCATGCACAGCACCACGTCGTAGGGCCCGCCGTGCGCGAACGGCAGCCGGATGTCGTGCACGTGGAAGTCGATACCGGTGTCCGCGTGCGTGGTCCGCGCGATCTCGATCATGGCGGGGCTGATGTCCGTCCCGGTGGGCCGGAAGCCGCGTTGCGCGAACGCCACGGTGCTGCGCCCGGTGCCGCAGCCCGCGTCCAGCAGCCGGTCGCCGGGCGGGTCGGCCCGCTTGATCAGCTGCTCCAGCAGGTCGCCGAAGACGGTGTAGTTGTCCTCGCGCGTCAGCGCGTCGTAGAACGGGGCGGTGGCGTCGTAGGCGACGGCCGCGTGGTCGGTGGGGACGGTGCTCATGAGCGACTCCTGTTCGGGGTGGATGTGTCATGGGCCGCAGCGGCCGACGCGGTGCTCGGACCGGCGTCCTCACCCGGCCGCTGCGGCCCCGGCGCGGCGCTTGTGTGCGCGCAGCAGCTCCAGCAGGCCCACCGAGAGCGTGTCGTCGAACGCCCGCGAGGCCGCCTCGGTCGCCGACTGCTCGGCGAACTCGCCGCAGCTGACCCAGCGGTCCTGCGGGTAGGAGGTGTAGCCGCCGTCGATGTCCCCGACCTCGTACCCGGGCTTGCCGATCGTCTCCCAGCAGCTGTACAGGGTCCCGTCGGCGTTGACGACCGCGCCGGAGGTGCCGTCCTGCTCGCCGCAGAAGCCGCACTCGCCGCCGCCGGGCCAGTTCACGGTGAAACCGGCCTCCAGGGCGGCGGTGTAGGCGGCCAGGATGGTCTCCACCTCGCCGCCGGAGCGGTCCAGCACGTCGCCGAACATGCCCTCGTAGTTGAGCACCGGGGCGATGTCGAGGGTGCAGCGGGACGGGTCCACCCGCTCGGCCAGCTCCTGGACCAGGCCCCTCAGGCGGGGCAGGCCCTCGGCGGTGGTGTTGAGCCGCAGGCCGAACCGCAGGGCGGTGGCGTCCTGGACGGCCGCGAGATTGTCCAGGATCGACTGGTAGGTGCCGCGCCCGGAGCGGGTCGCGCGCAGGGAGTCGTGCAGGTCCCTGGGGCCGTCCAGGGTGACCTGCACCGAACGCAGCCCGACCTCCTCCAGCTTCCCGGCCCTGCGCGGCGTCAGCAGCACCCCGTTGCTGACCATCGAGGCCGTGACCGGCCCCAACGCGGCCAGGCGGACCAGGAGTTCACGGCAGGCCCAGGGGTTGAGCAGCGGCTCGCCGCCGAACAGCAGGACGAACAGCCGCCGGGCCGCCGCGCGGGCCATCCGGGGCCGGGTGAACTCCACGATCCGGTCGATGGTGGGGCCGTCGAGCACCTGCCTGTCGATCCGCGGCGGGTCGAACCGCCCCGGCGCCGCCGCGTCGGTGTTCTGGAAGCAGTACGGGCAGCCGAGGTTGCAGGCCGTCGAGGTGACCACGGTCAGGCTGTAGGCGCTCCTCGGCGCGCGCCGCGCGATGTCCGCCTGCGCAAGCTCCTGCGCGCCCTCCTCGGTCAGCACACCGTCCTGGTAGTAGCGGTGCGGGAGGAGCAGCGTCCCTCCGGGACCCAAGTGCCAGACGCCGGACGTGCCTTCGATGATTCTCACGGATGGCCTGTGCTTCCTGTGACGAGTCGGACGGGGCAGCCGCGGGGAGCGGGGCGCGCGGCCGGACCCGGGGGATCCGGCCGCGCGGCGCCGCGAACGATCAGCTCTCGAGCGACTTGTCGTAGATGCCGCAGAGCACCTCGGCGCCCTCGTGCATCTCGGCGGTGTGGGCCAGGACGTCGTCGGAGTTGGCGGGCGCCTTGTCGTAGATGCCGCAGACGACCTCGGGGGTCTCGAACTTCTCGGACTTCTCGGACATGAGTCTCTCCAGGGAGTGGAAGCGGATGTTCCGGGTGTCGTTCGCCAGTACCTCGGCAGTCGCGGCGGGCGGGAAATCGGCCCGTCAGGCCGGGTCCTCGGGGCGGCTGCCGTCCGGCTCGGGGGCCGGCTCGGGCAGCTCGATGCCGTGGGCCATGACCTCGTCGTCCGAGACGCCGATGGCCTCCATGTAGAGCGGGCAACCGGCCAGGCCGGACCCGAGCTCGAACTTCTCGATCACCTGGTTCCTCCTGTGTCGGCCGCGCGGCGGGATGCCGTACCGGCGCGGTACCAGCATTGGCGCGCATGGTTCAAAAGCGGTCTGCGATCGCTTAACCACCGGCTAATGCGCAGGTCGTGGCCGCCCCGGTGGCGCCCCACCCGCTCCGCCGCGCGCCGTCCCCGGGCGCCGCATACCGTGCGAAAGGGAGGCCGACATGTCGATAAGCGCATTGGAGGAGTGATGGCAGCCACCGATCCGGGCCGTTCGATCGTCCTGGGCGTCGACGCGCTCGGCGAGAACGACGACGCGCTGCGCTGGGCGGCGGACGAGGCGGCCCACCGCGGTCTCCCGCTGCGCATGATCCACGTGGTGCAGCCGTCCCCCCGGAGCATGCGGGTGCTCGGGACGGCCTTCCAGCAGGACCAGGTACGGGTCGGGCGCCGTCAGCTCCACCTCGCCGGCCGGCTCGCCCGCGCGCGGCACCGGGAGCTGGAGGTGTCCGCCGAGATCCAGCAGGGGGCGCCGGGACCGGTCCTGGTCCACGTCTCCCGCGAGGCCGCGTTCGTGGTCCTCGGCTCGCGGTCGCTCAGCCGGATCGAGGAACTGCTCAGCGGCTACTCGATCACCGTGCCGGTGAGCGCGCAGGCCCACTGCCCGGTGGTCGTGGTCCCTCAACGGCAGGGCGAGACGGACGACCCGCCCCGGCTCGTCGTAGGAGTGGACGGCAGCCCGTCCTCGGCCATCGCCTTCGCGGCCGCCCTGGAGCTGGCCCGGCACCACGGCGCGACAGTGCACGCCGTGTGGGTGTGGCAGCGACCGCGCCTGGCACGCCTCGACGAGGAAGCCACACTCGACGAGCTGCGCCGCACGCTCGACGGGACCACGGCCGGCCCCCGGGCCGAGAACCCGGACGTGGCCGTCACCAGCGAGGTCGTCAGCGGCCATCCGGTCCGGGTGCTCGCCGACGAGTCCCGGCACGCCCTGGCCGTCGTCATCGGCAGACGCGGCAGCGGCGGCTTCACCGGCATGCGGCTCGGCTCCGTCCCCCGGGGGCTGCTGCACGAGGCGAGCTGTCCCGTCGTCACGGTGCCCGGCGCGCCCGACCGGAGCTGACGGCGAGACACCGGAAGGCGACGGCGCCCCACGGCGGGCGCGGCGCCCCGGCTCAGTCCTCGTCCCCGGCGGGCATGCTGGTGATCCGGCGGCCGGTGACGGACACGGGCCGGATGCGCACCCAGCTGGTGCGCGGGCCGCCCGCCCAGGGCTGGACGGCGAGGTCCCGCATCAGCCGCTGGAGCGTCGGCTCGTCCTCGATCGGCTCGGCGGTGCCGGCGATCAGCACGCTCCAGCCGCTGCTGCGGTGGTCGTCGATCCGATCGACCTCGAAGGCGACCTCGGTGCCGGGCGGCGGGTCGGCGGCGCTGTGGTGGTGAGTGCGGTAGACGACGGTGCCGTGATCGACGGCGTAGTTCACCGGGAAGATCGCCGGGCCGTGTTCGCCGGGCAGGGCGATCCGCCCGACGCCCCGGGTGCCCATCTGGTCCCAGCATTCCTCCTCGGTGAGCCGCGCCAGCACCGGCCGGGGCGCGGGCGGTGCCTGCCCGGGCGGCGCGTCGGCTCGGCCGGCGACCAGTTCGTGGTACGTCAGGCCGAGCGCGGCGGCGATCCGCAGGAAGCCGTTGGGGTCGAAGCCCGGACCGGCCGTGGTCAGGAACTCCAGGTAGCGGCGCGACATGCCGGCCTGGTGGGCCAGCGCGTCCGGGCCGAGGCCGAGCCGGGCCCGGCGGTCGGCGATCCGGCGGGCGATCGCTTCGGCGGACGGCGGGCCGGGCCGGGGCTGCGGGTCCATGGGATTGCACCTCCTGGCGGTCAGGCCCGGAACAGGGCGACCTTGAGCGCCCCGGTCTCGGCGGCGTTGCCGAACACGTCGTAGGCGTCCGGCATCTCGTCGAGCCCGAACCGGTGGGTGACCAGGCCGGTCACATCGAGCCGGCCCGTGGCGAGCAGGTCGAGCAGCAGGGGAGTGCTGTCGGTGTCGACCAGGCCCGTGGTGATGGTGATGTCCTTGATCCACAGGTCTTCCAGGTGCAGCACGGCGGGCCTGCCGTGCACGCCGACATTGGCGACGTGCCCGCCGGGCCGCACCACCCGGGTGCAGAGTTCGAAGGTGTCGGGGACGCCGACCGCCTCGATCGCCACCTCGACGCCGAGCCCGTCCGGGCTGAGCGCGCGCACCGCCTCCGCCGGGTCGCCGTCGCCGCGCAGCACCTCGTCGGCCCCGGCCCGCTCGGCGGCGGCCAGCCGGCTCGGCGCCAGATCGACGGCGACGATCCGGCGCGGGCTGTACAGGCGGGCGGTGGCGATCGCGGCCAGGCCGATCGGTCCGGCGCCGATCACCGCCACGGTGTCGCCCGGCCCCACCTGGCCGCTCAGCACCCCCACCTCGTACGCGGTGGGCAGGATGTCGGCGAACATCAGCGCGGTCTCGTTGTCGACGCCGTCCGGCAGCGGGTGCAGCGAGTTGTCGGCGAACGGCGTCCGCACGTACTCGGCCTGGGTGCCGTCGACCAGGTGCCCCAGGATCCATCCGCCACCACCCGTGCACTGCCCGTACCTGCCCTGCCGGCAGTACGCGCAGCGGCCGCAGGCCGATATGCAGGAGACCAGCACCCGGTCGCCGACCTTGACGGTGCGCACCGCGCTGCCGGTCTCGACGACCGTCCCGGCCGCCTCGTCGCCGAGCACCCGGCCCTCGGCGACCTCGGGCACGTCGCCCTTGAGGATGTGCAGGTCGGTGCCGCAGATGGTGACGGCGTCCACCCGGACGACCGCGTCCTCCGGGTCACGGACCACCGGGTCGGGGACTTCGCCCCAGGTGCGCCGGCCGGGCCCGTGGTAGGTCAGTGCCTTCATCGCTCTCACGCCCTCCGCGATCGCGGTTGCTTCCACTATCAGCCTCGGCGCTTCGGCCCGCCCCTGCCACGGGCCCCGCTTCGGCCCGCCCGGCACGGCCGACGCCCCGTGGGCACACTGGAAGCCGGGTGACGCACACGAACGGAGGTGGGTCGCGTGCGGTCCGACTCCCCGGAGCGGCAGGCCGAGGCCCTGCACCGCCTGATGCCGGACGCCTGGACGCTGCGCTACAGCGGCTTCGCGCCACTGGACGAAGGGCTGCGCGAGGCACTGTGCGCCGTCGGGAACGGCTACCTGGTCACCCGCGGGGCCGCGCCCGAGGCGGTCGCGGACGGCGTGCACTACCCCGGCACCTACCTGGCCGGCTGCTACGACCGCACCGACTCCGAGATCGGCGGGCGGGTGTTCACCCACGAGGACCTGGTCAACTGCCCGAACTGGCTGCCCGTGACCTTCCGCTGCGCGGGCGGCGACTGGTTCACCGGCCCGCCCGAACAGCAGGAACTCGAACTCGACCTGCGCCGCGGTGTCCTGACCCGCCGCGCCGTGTGCGTGGACGGCGCCGGGCGGCGCACCCGGCTGGTCCAGCGCCGGATCGCCAGCCAGGCCCGGCCGCACCTCGTGGCACTGGAGACGGTCCTCACCGCCGAGAACTGGTCCGGCCCGCTGGAGGTCCGCTCCGCCCTCGACGGCACCGTCGCCAACACCGGCGTGCCCCGCTACACGGGCCTGACCAGCAGACACCTCACCCCACTGCGCCAGGGCCACGACCCGGACGGGACGCTGTGGCTGGAGGTGTCCACCGGCGCGGGCCGACGCATCGCGCTCGCCGCCCGCCACCGCGTCCGCCTCGGCGGCCGGCCCGTCGAGGCCGCGTCCGCCACCCGCGCCCGCGAGGGCCTGGCAGTCCGGACCCTGACCGTGGAGACGGCCGCCGGCCTGGCCGTCACCGTCGACAAGGCCGTCGCCGTCCACACCTCGCACGACCCCGCCACCGGCGACCCGCTCGACGCCGCCCGGCAACTCGTCGCCGAAGCCGAGGACTTCGACCACCTGCTGGCCGAACACGCCCTGCGCTGGGCACAACTGTGGCGGCGCTGCCGGATCGACGCGGACTTCCCCGGCCTCGGACCGCTGCACCTCGACCTGTTCCACCTGCTGCAGACCTACTCGGAGCACTCCGCCGACCTGGACGTCGGCGTCCCGGCCCGCGGCCTGCACGGCGAGGCGTACCGGGGCCACGTCTTCTGGGACGAACTGTTCGTCCTGCGGGTCCTCGACCTGCGCTTCCCCGAACTCGCCCGCGCGGTGCTGCGCCACCGCCACCGCCGCCTCGACGCCGCCCGCCGCGCCGCCCGCGCCGAGGGCCGGCAGGGCGCGAGCTACCCGTGGCAGAGCGGGAGCGACGGGCAGGAGCAGTCCGCCCGCGTCCACCTCAACCCGCTCTCCGGCCGCTGGCTGCCCGACCACAGCCACCTGCAACGACACATCGGCTCCGCCGTCGCCTACAACATCTGGCAGTACTACCAGGCCACCGGCGACCTCGACTTCCTGGCGGAAGCCGGCGCCGAGACCCTGCTGGAGATCGCCCGCTACTGGGCGTCGGCCGCCGAGTACGTGCCGTCCCGCGCGCACTGGTCGATCCGCGGGGTGCTCGGCCCCGACGAGTACCACGACGCCTACCCCTGGACGGACCGGCCCGGGCTGGACGACAACGCGTACACCAACGTCCTCGCCTCCTGGGTGCTCGCCCGGGCCCTGGACACCCTCGGCCTCCTGCCGGGCCGCCGCCGCGGCGAGCTGACCGAGCGCCTCGCCCTGGACGCCACGGAACTCCAGCGCTGGCAGGACATCGGCCGGCACCTGCACGTGCCCTTCCACGACGGGGTGATCAGCCAGTTCGACGGCTACGACCGGCTCGCCGAACTCGACTGGGACGCCTACCGCCACCGCTACCCGGACCTGCGCCGGCTCGACCGGATCCTGGAGGCCGAGGGCGACAGCGCGAACCGCTACCGGGTCTCCAAGCAGGCAGACGTGCTGATGCTCTGGTACCTGTTCTCCGCCCACGAGGTCCGCGACCTGCTGCGCCGGCTCGGTCACCCCGCCGGACACGAACTGATGCGCCGCACCGTCTCCTACTACCTGCACCGCACCGTCCACGGCTCCACCCTGAGCTCCGTGGTGCACGCCTGGGTACTGACCCGCTGCGACCGCCGCGCCTCCTGGAAGCACTTCCGCGACGCCCTCACCGCCGACCTGCGGGACGCGCAGGGCGGCACCACCCGGGAGGGCATCCACCTCGGGGCGATGGCCGGCGCCGCCGACCTGCTGCAACGCTGCTACACCGGCCTGGAACTGCGCGAGGACGCCCTGTGGCTCGACCCGCGGCTGCCCGCCGCGCTCAGCGGCCTCGCCCTCGACCTGCACTACCGCGGCCACTGGGGTGTGCGGATCACCGTGGACCGGCAGACCGCGACCGTCGCCCTCGGCACGGACCGGCAGGAACCCGTCACGGTGCGCTTTCGCGGCGCGGCCGTCCCGGTGGGGCCCGGCGAGAGCCGCACCTTCACGCTCTGACCCGGTGGGGCCCGATGCCCCACCGGGCCGGGCCGGTCGGCCCTCGCCCGTCCCGCCGGGCGCGCCTAGCGTGGAAAGCGACCAGGCCACACCGGACCACGGCCGCCGCAACGGCGTGCGGCCGTCCGATCCGGTGGAGAGCCCGATCCGGAGAGAGGTGAACGAACGATGCGTGCCGTGATCGTCTACGAGAGCATGTACGGCAACACCAAGCAGGTCGCCACGGCGATCGCCCACGGCATCCGGACGACCAAGCCGGACGCCGACGTGCGGTGCCTACCGGTCGCCGAGGCCGAGACCGAGGCCCTCGGGGACGCCGACCTGCTGGTGGTCGGCGGCCCCACCCACATGCGGGGCATGTCCACCGGCCTCAGCCGCACCGTGGCCGCGAAGACGGGCGCACCGGAGGAAAGCCCCGGCCTGCGCTCCTGGTTCCGCTCCCTGCCGGCCGACGGCGCGGGCGTTCGCGCCGCCGCGTTCGACACCCGGGTCGAGGGGAAGCACTCCGGAGCGGCGGCCGAGGGCATCGCCGCGCGCCTCACCCGCCACCACTACGACCTCACGGCCGAGCCCGTCGGCTTCCTGGTGGAGGAGATCAACGGACCGCTGCGCGACGGCGAGCTGGACCGGGCCAAGGAATGGGGCGCGGCGCTGGCCTGACGACGCGGGTCAGTGGGCGGCGGCGCAGTCCGGGTGTCCCCAGCCGGCGCCGACCTTGGTGATGGTCGCGCCCTTGGGGTAGGCGCCGCCGCACGGGCAGGTGCCCGGGAAGCGGGCGGCGAGGGTGCGGCCCCCGCTCTTCGCGGCGGTGGAGCGGCGGGGCTTGCTCGCGGGCGCGGTGTTTCGCTGCGGGTCGGGATCGGGCAGGTCGGACGCGGTGCCGGCCGCGCCCTGCTGGGTCCGCGCGGCGTCGCTGGCGGCCTTGTCCGCGATGGCGTTCAGCGGATCGCCGTTCACCTGGTGGGCCGCGACATAGACGAAGGTGACGTCCCGCCCGGTCAGCAGCGCGTCGATGCGCTGGATCAGCTCCTGGTTGGCGACCGGCTTGCCCGCGGCCGTCTTCCACCCGTTGCGCTTCCACCCCGCCAGCCACTTGGTGACGGCGTCACGGGTGTAGGTGCTGTCCAGCCGCACCTCCAGCGGCACCCCGGGGTCGGTGGACGCCAGCAGCCGCTGGAGCGCGGTCAACTCCCCGACGTTGTTGGTGCTGTGCCCGAGGGCCCCGGACTCCCACCGCTGCGGCACGGCAGCACTGTCGGCGACCACGTACGCCCAGCCCGCCGGCCCCGGGTTGCCCTTGGCTGCTCCGTCACATGCGGCGATCACTCGTTCAAGCATGTGTCGATCATGCCAGCCGCGGCGCCGGGACGGTCGCGGGCGGGGTGGCGGGAGACCGTTGCGGCCGGGCGGCCGGCGGTCAGGTGAACGCCTCGGCGGAGGCGGAGGTGACGGCGGTCAGGTCGATCGGGGCGCCGGGGCGCAGGGAAGCGGTTCGGAGATTGCGGGCGACTTCCGCGTCGGCGGCGGCGAACTGGGGGGCGGTGATCTCGAAGGTGGCGCTGGCGTAGCGGCCCTGGGCGGCGAGGGCCGGGTCGGGGTGCGGGTTGTGGTACAACTGCGGCGCGCGGTCGCGCAGTTCGAGCATGGTGGGGATGGCCAGCGCCAGGTGGCGGGGGTGGCCGTTGAAGGCCGAGTCGAGGTAACGCAGCAGCACCGCGTAGCGGGAGTTGAAGGCGACGGCCTGCCGATGGACGTCGCTGGTCCGCTCGTACCGCTGGTAGTCGGCGACCTTGGAGTCGCCGTGGATCGGGTAGGCGTCGTCCCAGGTGACGTCGATCAGCGGGCCGCTGGGCGGATCCTTGGGGCGGTCGTGCGGGCCGTAACTGCGGCCGGTGAAGATCTCGTTGAAGCGGAACCAGTGGGCGAGTTCGCGTTCCTCGCCGAACACCTCGTTGCTGTTCCAGATGGTGTCGTGGACGCCCTCGCCCTGCTCGGTGATGGTCTCGATCGCCAGCAGGGCGGTTGCCCGGTCCCCGATCCGGAAGACCTCGCCGCCGGAGTTGTAGAAGTCCTCCGGGCCGACCTGGCGTTCGGGGCCCCCGGTGAAGACCTGAGCGGGGCCGAGGGTCCTGATGAGGTGTTCCAGCCCCTCCCGGACGGTGTCGTAGAACTGCCCGATGGAGGTCCAGCCGTCACCGGGGGCGGGCGCGGGCGTCATGCTCTTCGGCTGTTCGATCCGCAGGAAGGTCTTCAGCGCCTCGGGGGAGAAGTGCCGCAACCCGATCGACGGGACGCTCTCGCCGCTGAACGGCAGCCTCGCCGGGTACTCGGCGACGACGCGGGAGTCGACCACCGGGGCGCCGCCGACCGCGTTGAGCAGGTTGGCGGCCAGCGTCATGTGGAGCATCTCCTCCATCAGGACGGCGCGGATCGCGTAGAAGGCGGTGGCGTTGGTGCCGGGGCGGATGGTGTACAGGCCGGTCATGTACACCGGGATGGTGAGGTGCTCGACCTCCAGGGCCGCCTGGAGGTAGGTGCGCAGCTCGTCCAGGGTCTTCGGGACGGCGAAGCCCGCCTGCTCCACGGCAAGGGCGGTCCTCATGCGGGTACCTCCACGTCGTCGGCGCCACTGATGTCGGCCGGCCGGCGGTCGAGGACCAGGTCCGTGTGGATCTGCTCCGCGCTGCGCAGGGCGAGGGCCAGCATGGTGAGGGTGGGGTTGCTGGTGCCGATGGACGGCATGCTGCCGCAGCCGACGGCGTACAGGTTGGGGTGCTCCCAGGTGCGCTGGAATCCGTCGACCACGGAGTTGTTCGGGGAACTGCCCATGAGGTGGGTGCCGGCTCCGTGTCCGGCGCCGCTGTAGCCCAGGTCCAGCGTCGTTCCGTCGATGGTGTGGGTGAAGTGGCCGAGCGGTGGAACGCCGTCGCGGGGTGCGTGGTCGGTGTAGTCGGTGGCGTGGAGGTGGTGGAAGATCCGGCCGGCGACCAGGCGGGCCGCGTAGATGCCGTCCCGGGTGTGCCGGTCGAGGTCGTAGGTGAGGACCGGGCGCAGGTTGCCCATCGCGTCGCGGTGGCGGCGGTCGATGGTGACCCGGTTGCCCGGGTTCGCCGACTGCTCGACGGCGATCTGCAGTTGGAGTTGCCGGCCGATGGTGGAGCCGAGCAGCCGGCGCAGCTCGGGGCCGAAGACGCCGTCCGGGCGGATCTCGCCCTGCCGGTCGCCGCCGATGCCGAGGGCGGTGGCGACGTTGCTCATCGGCGCGCCGGTGGCCCAGCCCCAGCCCCAGTTGCCGATCTCGATCCGGAACGGGGCGCGCCGCCGGCGTCCGTCCCCGAAGCGGAAGACCTCCCAGCCGGAGGTGTGCCCGGGCCCGCGGAACGGGCCGACCGGCCCGCGCTTCTCGTCGGCGAGCGCCCAGTTGAGCAGGGTGGGGTGGTCCATCAGGTTGCGGCCCACCTGGTCGCTGCCGTTGGCGAGCCCGGAGAACAGCAGCAGGCGGGCGTTCTCGATGGCGTGCGCGGCGAGTACGACGACGTTCGCCTCGACCACGTACGACCGGCCGACCGGTGAGACCGGGTCGGTGTAGGTGCGGAACTCGACGCCGCTCACCCGGCCGCCCCTGGTCGGGCCCGCCAGGCGGACCCGGGTCGCCACGCAGCGGGTGGCGAGCGTGACCGACTCCGCGAACCGGGCCTGCTGGCGCAGCGGGTGGGACTTGGCCTGCACCGGGCAGATCGGCACACAGCTCGCGTTGCCCACGCAGCGCTCGCCGTAGTTGGGCAGGCCCACCGCGCTCGCCGGACGGTACGGCCCCGGCCGGTAGTCCGGGTTCGGCGTGGAGTTGCGGGCCTGCGGCAGGCTGTGCACCCGCAACGGGTAGGAGTCGTGGGCGACTTCGTCCGGGATCCGGGTGCCGTCGAGGCCGGTGCAGTACTGGTCGATGTAGCTGGCCGGGATCCGGTGCATCGGGTAGACGTAGTCGGGGTCCGTGACGACACCGATCTCGCGCTGGCCTGCGGCGTCCCCCGCGACACCGATCTCGTACTCGGCCCGGGCGTACCAGTACTGCAGATCCGCCGCACCGATCGGCCAGTCGCGGCCGTAGCCGAAGAGCTCCCTGGTGGCGAAGTCCTCGGGGTGCATGCGCGGCACCGCCCCCAGCCAGTGCATCGCGCTGCCGCCCAACTCCCGCAGGTAGTCGGTGCCGTAGGGCAGCCGGCCGTTCTGCACGAAGTAGCCGTTGGCGGTGTACTCCCGCTCGCCGGGCTTCGGATCGGTCACCGGCGCGAGGTCGAGTACGTCGGGGAAGGGCGCGGCGGTGCTGCGCCGGTAGCCGGAGTTGGGCACCTTGGCGACGGCGGAGTAGAAGGTGGACAGCGATCCCAGATAACCGGGCCAGGTCTCGGTACCGCCGTTCCCGGCCTCCAGGACCAGCACCTGCCAGCCCCGGTCGCCGAGGTCCTTGGCGAGCAGGCTGCCGGCCCAGCCGCCGCCGACAATGACGACGTCGTACCGGCGACGGGCCGCCTCGTCCGCGCCAACGGCCCCGGTCATGCGCGCTCCTTCGAACTGCCGGGCCGTTCGACGGCCGTCCCGGCGGCGGTTTCGGCGGTGGGGACGGCGGACGGCGGAATGCGGCGAGCAGCGCGGAACCCGGGCAGCAGGTGCACGGGTACGGCGTCCAGGGCGACTTCGGCGGTCAGCCCGGTGCGGAACGGGCGCTCGCCGAGACCGAGGTCCCGGCGCAGCGCCGAAGTGTCGGGCTGGTCGGGCGGCTTGACCGCCCAGGTGCCGAAACCCGGCGGCTTGGCACCGGACGGGTGCCCGTGAAAGGTGCGCCAGACCAGCCCCTCGACGTAGGACTCCGGGGCGACCACGAACTCCTCGTTGCCCACCTGCCGCCGCAGCGCCGCATGGGCGGCCGGTGCGAGGCGCGGCCAGGCCCCGGTGAGCCACAGATAGGCGAGCGCCCGGGCCACCTCCAGGTGCACGGGCGAGAGGCCCTGCGGGCCGCCACCCTCCGAGACGGCGACCGTCCAGGCAGCCCAGAACTCGGCGAACCGCCCTGCCCCGACCTGCTGTTGGGCAGTCTCCAAATAGCGCTCGGCCATACCGGTGGCATACAGGTCGAACGCGGAGAACCCGGTCAGCGGCACGCACAGACCGACGAACTCCTCAACCTCTGCCGTCACAGCGGGAACTGTCATCGCACTCCTCTCACGGGGAGGTCGCCCGGCCCGGGGCGGGATGCCGTGAACTCGGACAGTCCTCAGGCGAACCGCCCTGATTCTTCGCCCACATCGGCCCCCCGTCACTGTCCCCGCCAGCAGGAGCCCCCGTATTCACCCGTGCGGCAGCGGAGCGCACGCCCCGAACGGGGCTCGGGGCACGACGCCCGCGCCGTGAGCCGCGAACTTCCGGCCGGGCGGCGCTTCGTCAGGAGAGTGGGGCGAGGATCCGGCCGGCAGGTCATCCAGCACCGGCCCGCGGCGTGTCGGTCGGCTGTGCTGCACTCGTCGCTGGTTCACAGCATCGGGTAGGACTCCAGGTACGCCTCCCAGAAGCGCGCGCCGCTTTCGAACGGGAGGTGGTCCCAGGCGGTCATGTCCTCGCGGATGATCTCTTCGACGTCGGCCCAGTCGTGGGGCGTGGGGCGTTCCTCGGGGAGTGGCTTCTCCGCGGCGAACTTGTACACCAGGTAGCTCAGCGAGGAGAGGTCCTGGTGGACCAGCTCGAACTCGGCCTCCGCGTCCGGGTCCGAGACCCAGATCGTGCCGTCGGCGAGCCTGACGAAGACGTCTGCCTGGTAGGCCATTCCCAGGGGCTGGAGCTGTCCGTGCGGGGTGTCGATCGGCGCCGGACCGTCAGCGTGGACGAAGGCCGTCCCGGGGCTCGCCGGGTCCCGTTCCGCCAGGTCGGCCAGGAGCCGGAACAGCCCGTCGGAGTACGGGATTCCGAACTCCGCGGCGAACCGGGCGTCGGCCTCGTCCGGCCAGATCCGGGCGGCGGCATCCGGCCGCAGCCGGAGCAGGCCGCCCGCCGGTGTCTGCGCTGCGACGGCCTGCCAGTCGACCGACACCAGCATCTGTCACTCCTTGTTTGATGTACCCACCGATCTGGGCGGGGGCGTCAGGTCGCGGGAGGCCGCAGGGCGGTGAGGGCCGCGACGGCGAGGGTGGTGGTGCGGTCGGTGGTGGGTTGGTAGGGGGCGCCGGCTTCGAGGGCGGTGACGGCGGCGTTCACCAGGCCCTGGAGCAGGCGGGCGGTGAACTCCGGTGAGGTGTCGCCGAGTTCGGTGAGGGCTGCGACCAGGGGGGCGAGCAACTGGTGGTGGGCGTGGCCGGCGGCCTCGCGGAGGGTGGCGGCGTCGCGGTCGCCGGCCAGGGCGCGGGCGATCCGGTGTTCGCCGTCGCGGACCAGTTCGCACTGGGCCCGGACGTAGGCGGCGACCCGCTGTTCGGGGGTGTCGGCGGCGGCCATCGCGGCGGTGATCCGCTCGGTCCAGCGCGGGGTGGACTCCCGCACCACGGCGGCGAGCAGTTCGGTGCGGTCCGCGAAGTACTTGTAGACGCTGTTGCGGGCCAGGCCGGTGCGGCGGGCGACGGCGGTGAAGGTGACGGCGGCGGCGTCGCCCTCGGATTCCAGCAGGTCGCGGGCAGCCGCGACCAGCGCCCGGCGTTGCTGGGCGCGATGGTCGGCGACCGTGGCGGCACTGATCTTCGGCACCCCGACAGTGTAGGAGCCCGGGCGACCCGCACCCCGGTTTGGGGACGCGGCGTCGCCATGACCTATCTTGGGGACACCCTGTCCCCATCTTGGAAGGAGCACGGTGTACCTCGCCCTGCTCGAACTCAAAGCCGCCCGCGGCCGCTTCCTGCTCATGGGCTGCGTCGTCCTGCTGGTCGCCGCCCTGGTCGGAATCGTCTCCGGGTTCACCACCGGACTCGGCGACGACACCGTCTCCGCGCTGCGCCGCCTGCCCGCCACCCACCTGGCGTTCTCCCCGGACGCCAAGTCCGACCAGTTCGCCCGCAGCCTCGTCCCCGCCGAGACCCTGACCGGCTGGCAGCAGCGCCCCGGCGTCCAGGCCACCCCGCTCGGCGTCGGCATCACCCGCGGCACCACCGACCGGCACACCGAGGTCGATCTCGCCGCGTTCGGCGTCGAACCCGGATCGTTCCTCGACCCTGGTGCCGAGGACGGTCAACGCCTCGGCGGCGACGACCAGTTGGTGATCTCCCGGAAGCTCGCCGAGGAAGGCGTCGCGATCGGCGACACCCTCACCATCGACCGGCTCGGCATCGTCCTCAAGGTCACCGGCATCACCGGCCGCGCCTCCTACGGCCACGTCCCGGCCGGCTACGTCACCACCGCCACCTGGCAGCGGATCCGCTTCACCACGCCCGGCGCGAAGACCCCCGCCGCCGAACTCCCGCACCAGTACAGCGCGATCGCCCTGCGGGCCGGCACCTCGGACCTCACCGGAGCCGACCGCGAGCTCGGGACCCGTACCGTCCCGCTGGCCGACGCCTTCGCCGCCGCGCCCGGCTACACCGGCGAACGGGTCACCATGACGTCCATCCAGTTCTTCCTGTACCTGATCGCCCCCCTGGTGGTCGGCGCGTTCTTCGGCGTCTGGACCGTCCAACGCCGGCCCGAACTCGCCCTGCTGCGCGCGATGGGAGCCTCCCGGCGCCGGCTCCTCGGCCACACCCTGGTCCAGGCCGCGGCCGTCGTCCTCGGCGGAACCGTCGCCGGCGCCGCACTCGCCTCGGCCGTCGGGCTGCTGGTCGGCGCCGAAGTCCCGTTCAGCCTCCCCGGGTTGGCGCTCGCCGTCACCATGGGCACCGTCGCCCTGGCCGCCCTCGCCGGCGCCGCCCTCACCCTCCGCCGGGTCGCCACCGCCGACCCGATGACCATGCTGGGAGCCGGACGATGACCTCACTGACCCTGCGCGGCATCACCGTCTCGCTCGGACACGGCGACGCACGCACACCCGTACTGCGCGGCATCGACGCCACCTGCCGCCCGGGCATCCTCACCGCACTCGTCGGACCCTCCGGCTCCGGGAAGTCCACGCTGCTCGCCGTGGCCGGCGCGATGCTCCGCCCCGACGAGGGCCACGTACTGCTCGGCGACACCGACCTGGCGGCGCTGGGGGACGCGGAGCGGGCGAAGGTCCGCCGCGAACGGATCGGCTACATGTTCCAGAGCGGCAACCTGCTCGGCGGACTCACCACGGTCGAACAACTCCTCGCCGCCGCCTCGATCGCCGGCCGCCCCGCGCGGCGGCTGCGCGCCGCAGCGGAATCGGCCCTCGACGAGGTCGGACTCGGCCACCGGCTGCGCCACCGCGCCGACCAGCTCTCCGGCGGCGAACGCCAACGCGTAGCCCTCGCCCGGGCGTTGTTCCTGGAACCCCGGCTCCTGCTGATCGACGAGCCCACCGCCGCCGTGGACCGCGAGCAGGCCGGCACCCTCACCGACCTGATCGCCCGCACCGCGAAAGCCCGCGGCTGCGTGGCGCTGGTCGCCACCCACGACCCGGTGGTGACCGACGCGGCGGGGGACACGATCGACATGGCGGCCGGACGGAACTGAGACGGCGTCAGCCACCCAACGCCGTCCCGAGCAGCCCCGGCGAAAGGCCGTCGCGCAGCGCCCCGAGCGCCTGCTCCGGGTTCTCGTCGAGCTCGGCGGCGCTGGGCGGTCGGGGGCCCCGGCCCCGGCCCCCGCCGGTCGAGGCGATCCGACTACGGGCGGGTGGTGGCGGTGGCGAACGGCCAGGCCGTGATGTCCCGGTAGTGGATCGGGCCGGGGCCGCGGCCGATGTTGCTGCCGACCAGGTGGAGGTGCTCGGTGTGCCAGGTGCGGCCGGTGAAGCCGGCCAGGGCGGCGGCGACGGCCGGGACACCGAGGGGGTCGTCGCGGCGGGCGCGGGCCAGGGTGAGGTGGGGGCGCAGCGGGCGTTCCAGGAAGTCGATGCCGCAGGACCGGACGAGGCGGCGGATCTCGGCGGCGAGGCGATGCAGGCCCTCCAGGTCGCCGTCGATGCCGCTCCACAGCAGCCGGTCGTCGAAGTGGCCGCCGCCGCGCAGGCGCAGCGCGAGGGCGGGCTGCGAGGCGGCGGTGCCGGACAGCGCGGAGAGCAGCAACGGCACGGCGGTGGTGGGGAGTTCGCCGAGGAAGGCGAGGGTGATGTGCCAGTCCTCGATCCGGTTCCAGCGCAGTTGCGGGTGGGCGGCGTAGGCCGGCGCAAGGGCGCGGGCCAGTTCGTTCTTGGCCTCGTCGGGCGGGGCCAGCGCCACGAAGATGCGCCGGGTCGGGGACTCCGGGAGGCTCACCGCCCAGCACCGCCTTCAGTTCCCGAGCGGCCTCCGTACGGCCACCACCCCCACCCACCGTACACATCGCGCGCCCCGCTGCTCCCCGGCGGGAGCGGTGGCCGGATCCGAACGAATGGGCGTCTCCCGAACGGGTGGTTCAACTGGGACAGCGGGCCGTCCGGAACCGGGGCCGACGCGGTGGCGGTTCAGGCCGCGACTTCCCCGAGCTCCCGGGGAAGCACCACAGCCGGGCCGCCGGCCGGCAGCGGGGCCGGTGCGGGCGCGGCGAGCTGCGGGTCGATGGTGAGCACGGTGACACCCAGCGGCTCGAACAGCGCCCGCACGGCGGGCTCGGCGAGGACGATCCAGGGCTGCTCGGGGCCGAGCACGGCGATCAGGCGCCGCTCGCCGGAGAAGGCGACCGCGGTCCGGTCACCGAGGGCGGTACGGAAGACGCGGACCGCGTGGCCCAGCGGGCCCGGCCGGACGGGTACCACCAGCCGTCCGGCCGGGGTGCGTTCCGAGGGCTTCGAACGGTCGGGGCACAGCTGCCGCTTCACGGCATACCTCCAGGCAACGGTTGGGGGCACCAGGCGCCGCTCGCGGGCGCAGCAGTGACGCTATCCCCGCTCACCACCGGGGCCGTCACCTCCCGGGGCGATCCGTACGGCCTGTTGACGCGTGCCTCGCCAGGCCGTCAACGTCCCGTCAGGGCAGGCCCGATCCGTGTAGCCGCTGCGTCAAGGACGGGCACGGGCGAGCAGCGGCGGGCGTGCACTGGAGGCACCGCCCGAACCCTCCCGACCAGGAGAACCCCGCGATGACCACCCGGTCCGACCGCCCGCACGACCTCTCGGAGCCGCGCGCACCCCGGCCGCTCGGCAGCCCCTGGCCCGCGTCCGCCGCGCCCGGGCCCGGCGGCGATCTGACGGTCGGCGGTGTCGGTCTGCGGGAGGCCGCCGAGCGTTTCGGGACCCCGCTGTACGTGCTCGACGAGGCCGAGGTCCGGGCCCGCGCCCGGGCCTACCGCCGCGCCCTGCCGCACGCCGAGGTGCTGTACGCGGCGAAGGCGTTCCTGTGCACGGCGATGGCCGACTGGATCGCCGACGAGGGGCTGGGCCTCGACGTCTGCTCGGCCGGCGAACTGCGGCTGGCCGCCGCCGCGGGCTTCCCGCCCGAGCGGATCCTGCTGCACGGCAACGCCAAGACGCCGGAGGAACTGCGTCTGGCCCGCCGCCTGCGGGTGGGCCGGATCGTCGTCGACAACCTCGCCGAGATCCCGCGCCTGGCCGCCCTCACCGCCGCCGACACCTCGCAGCGCGTCCTGGTGCGGGTGCTGCCGGGGGTCGCGGCCGGACACCACCGTGCCGTCCGGACGGGCATCGGCGGACAGAAGTTCGGCTTCTCGATCGCCGGCGGCGAGGCCGCCGAGGCGGTCCGCCGCATCCTCGGCCAACCCGGCCTCCGGCTGGCCGGCCTGCACTGCCACCTCGGCTCCCAGATCACCGGCACCCGGCCGTATCTCGCCGCCCTCGACCGCCTGGTCGGCCTGCTCGCCGGGATCCGCGACCGGCACGGTGTCGAACTGCCCGAACTCGACCTCGGCGGCGGCCACGGCGTGCGCTACCTCCCCGACGACCCGGAACTCACCCCCGACCGCTTCGCCGCCGACACCACCGCCCACCTGGCCGCCCGCTGCACCGAACACGGCCTGGCCGTACCGAGGTTGACGGTGGAGCCGGGGCGGGCGATCGCCGCCCCGGCGGCGGTCGCCGTCTACCGGGTCCTGTCCGTGAAACACACCGCCGACGGGCGGGCCTTCGCCGCCGTGGACGGCGGCATGAGCGACAACCCGCGGCCCGCGCTCTACGGCTGCGCCTACACGGTCCGGGCGTTCGGCCGGTGCGGCACCGCCCCGAGCAGGCCGTTCGACGTGGTGGGCTGCCACTGTGAGGCCGGTGACGTGCTGGCCCGGGACGCGCCGCTCCCCGCCGACCTGCGGCCGGGCGACCTGCTGGCCGTCCCCGCCGCCGGCGCCTACCACCTGTCGATGGCCTCCAGCTACAACCTGGTGGGCCGCCCGGCCGTCGCCGCGGTCCGCGACGGCCGGGCCCGGTTGCTGATCCGCCGCGAGAGCGTCGAGGACTTCCGCGCCCGCGAGGTCGGCCGCTGACCGGTGCACGGCCCGGGACTCACCCCCGGGTGGCCGGTGAGGAGCCCAGTGCGGCGAGCTGCCTGAGCAGCGTGTCCGGCCGCTGGAAGGTCAGCCCGGCCAGTGCGACGTGCCGCCAGCGGACGGTCCCGGCGCCGTCCAGGACGAACACCGAGCGGCGCAGCCCGATGCCCGGTGCGGTGATGCCGTAGGCCCTGGCCACGGCCTCCCCGGTGTCGGACAGCAGGGGCAGGTGCAGGCCGCGTTTGCGGGCGAAGCGTTCGTGGCTGTCGAGGTCCTGGCCGCTGATGCACCAGACGGTGGCGCCGAGCTCGGTGAACTGGTGGAGCTCGGAGTTGTAGGAGCAGAGCTGCCTGGTGCAGACGAGGGTGTCGTCGCCGGGGTAGAAGACCAGCACCAGCGGGCTTCCCGCGGCGTCGGCGAGCCGGAACTCGCGGCGGTGGGCGGTGTCCTGGTCGAGCTGGACGCCGGGCAGGGTGAAGTCAGGGGCGGGCGTGCCCGGTTCGGGCGCTCTGGCCATCGTGGTGTCCTTCCTCGGAGGTGGCGAGGGTGGTGGGCAGCGGAAGCCGGCCGTTGGCGGCCGGCGGGTAGAACTGCCGGGACCAGCGCCGGAACGGACCGATCGGCCCGTCACCGGCGGCGAGCCGGGGCCTGGCAAGGTACTGCTTGGTGGACCAGATCGGGAAGTCGGCGGCGGTGAACTCGCAGCTGAAGCGGAACATCGGGCCGGCCAGCAGCCGGGACAGCGACCGGCTGACCGTCCGGGCCAGCGCGGGCGACAGCCGGGACGGTTCGGTCACCAGGAACCGGCTGGCCTGCCGGAACTGCATCCGGCCCGGTGCGGTCGTGGTGGCCATCACCAGCGAACACATCTTCAGCCCGAGGGCCGGCGTGTGGATGTCGGTGTGCAGGCAGCTGAGGCCGTAGCCGTCGACCTCGACGTCCACCTGGCGCCGGCCGAGCAGCGGGAACTGCTCCTGCACCCGCATCGAGACGTGGAAGGTCTTGTCGTCGAAGCGGACGGGGGCGGCGAGTTCGCCGCGCGACCAGCCGTGCAGGGTGCGGAAGTGCCCGACGTCCACGGAGTTCTCCATGACGTCCTGCGCGTAGCCGGCCATCTCCCAGGTGGCGTGCCGGGCCGGCAGGTGGCCGAGGACGTGCCAGGCCGGGATCTCCCAGTCGGGCTCCCGGCCGTCGTGGTGCCGCCAGACGAAGACGGCGTCGTTCACCTCGCGCACCGGAAGGTGGGTCAGCGCGGCCTTGGGCGGCGGGGTGCCGTAGCCGGTGCGCACGCAGCGTCCGTCGGGGCCGAAGGCGAAGCGGTGGAACGGGCAGACCAGGTTGTTGCCGGTGACTTTCGCCAGGCCGAGGTGGGCGCCCAGGTGCGGGCAGTAGGGGCGGGTGGCGCGGACGCGGCCGTCGCGTTGCCGGTACAGCACGACGTCCTCGCCCGCGAGTTGACGGGTCAGCACGGTGCCGGGCCGCAGCTCGGCGCCGAACGCGAGCGCGGACCAGCCGTCGGGGCAGGGCAGGGCCGGCGGCAGTGCGGCGTCGCCCGGCGTCGGGCCCTGCTGGGTGACCTGCCCGAAGGTCCGGGACGGTCGCATGAGTCCTCCTGATTCTGGTCGCCCGGTTCAGAGTCCGACGACGACCTTGCCCCGGTTCGCGGAGCGGGCGTCGCCGTACAGGCTCTGGTAGGCGGTGGGGATGGCGTCGAAGCCGTGGTGGACGGTCTGTCGGTGGACGATCTCGCCGCTGCGGACCAGCCCGCCGACCTCGGTGCGGAGCGCGGTCCAGTTGGGTTCGGTGAACCACTCGGGCGCGAAGATGCCGCGGATGGTGGTGCGCGGGAAGAGGATGTACGGCAGCAGGCGGGGCCCGGTGTGGTCGTTGCCGACCTGGGTGGCCCACTGCCAGCACACCGCGACCTGGCTGTCGACGTTCAGCATGGTGAACGCCGCGTCGGTGATCGCACCGCCCAGGTTGTCGAGGTAGCGGTCGATCCCGTCGGGGGCGGCCTTCCGGAGCAGGCCGTCGATCCGCTCGGGGTGGTCGCCGTGCCGGTAGACCAGCGGTTCGATGCCCAGGCCGGCCAGGTGCTCGGCCTTCTGTTCGGAGCTGGTGGTGCCGATGACGCGGCCGCCCGCCCGGGCGGCGAGCTGCCCGAACAGCGAGCCGACGGCGCCGCTCGCGCCGCTGACCAGCACGGTGTGGCCGGGGCGGACGGTCATGAACTTGGTCAGCGTGCCCCAGGCGGTCATACCGGGGCCGCCGAGGACGCCCAGCGCGGTGCTGATCGGCAGGGTGTCGTCGTAGTGCGCGGGGTCGAGGCGGCGGTAGGCCGGGAAAACCATCGGGAAGGTCCCGGTCTGCCACAGCCGGGCCTCCCCGGTGCCCACCAGGTGGGTGCACCAGCCGCCGTAGCCCTGGACCAGGTCGCCGACCGCGAACCGGGCGCGCGGCCCGGCCGCCAGCACCTCCATGACGGCGTCGCCGCCCATCAGGTCGCCGAGCGGGGTGTCCAGGGTGATGCCGTGCAGGTAGGGGTCGAGCGAGAGGTAGCGGGTGCGGAACAGCATCTCGTCGTCCCGGAGGCTGACGTCGATGTCCTCCACCACCTTCCGGTACATCCGACGGGCGTCGGGCACTCCGTCGAGGTGTTCCTGGACGACCCACTTGGCGATCTGCACGGTGCGCTCTCCTCAACGGCTCAACGGCCTACGGGGACGACGAGATGGGTGGGCGGCGGCGCGCTGCGGTCGATCTCGGCGCGGAACGGCACGCCGTCGTCACGGCAGACGAACTGCATGACGTGGCGTCCGGCGGCAGCGGCGCGGATCAGGCCGCCGGTGGTCGCCCAGACGCCGGAGAGGTAGAAGTTCCGCAGCCCGGGCAGCACGGGGCCGTTGCGCTTCATCTCCTGCTCCAGCGTCTCGCCGCTGGTCACGAACGGCTGCCAGCCGAGCACCGTGCCGTCGTAGTTGCCGGTGTAGCGGACCTGGGTGAGCGGGGTGGACACGTCCTTGACCGCGACGGCGGCCTTCAGACCCGGGTAGCGCAGGTCGAGGAAGTCCACGACGGTGTCCCGGACTTGGCGCTTGGCGGTCTGGTAGGCGCGGCCGCGCCCGGTCGGCAGGGTGTGCAGTTCCTCGCCCCTGCGCATCCGGCTCTGCTGCTCCGGGCCGGTGCTGAGGGCCCGCCAGGGGGCGATGTCGCAGAAGTAGCTGGCGTAGACGACGGTGGTGTCCGCCGGTGACAGCTCGGGGTAGTGCCGGCTGCGGAACTGGACGTTGATGCTGGGGTGGCGGATGCCGGTCAGGGTGGCGGCCCGGTCCTGGTCCAGCAGGTAGGTGGTGCACGGCTCGCCCTCGGGGAAGGGGCGGCGCAGGCCGAGGAACACGGTGACGTAGCCGGGGAAGACCATGCCCGGCTGTTTGATGGTGCTGGTGTACAACTCCCGGTAGGTGTCGCCGAGATAGCGCCCCTTGAGGAGGTCCATCAGGGTGGTGCGGCCGTCGGCGGCGGAGACCACGATGTCCGCGAACAGCTCGCGCCCGTCGCTGAGCCGCACGCCGATGGCACGGTCGTCCTCGACCAGTACCTCCGTCACCTTGGCGTTGTACTGGATCTCGCCGCCGAGCCGCAGGTAGCGCTGCTCGATCGAGCGGGCCAGCCCGAGCGAGCCGCCCTCGGGCACGCCGGCGGAGAGGTCGGCGTGGCAGGCGAGCTGGAAGTAGAACGGCAGCACCGGGAAGGCCGGGTGGCGTTCGTACAGGATGTAGTTGAACGCCTCGCGCAGCAGCGGGTGCCGGAACCGCGCCGAGTAGTCCGTCATCAGGGTGCCGATGGAGCGCCGGACGACGTTGAAGTAGGGCAGGAAGCCGGCCAGCATCCGCCAGCGTTCCATCGTGCCCATCAGCCCGACCGGCTTGAGGAAGGGGTAACTCGCCAGGCAGGCCCGGAACTTGCGCAGGCCCGCGCAGAACTCCCGGATCGGGCGGGCGTCCTGGGGAGAGATGCCCAGCAGGTGGGCCTCCAGCCGGTCCGGGTCGGAGTAGAAGTACACCTCGCCGTGCTCGGTGCGGACGATGTTGAAGACGTCGAAGTGCCGCATCTGCTTGCCCTGCAGCGCGCCGAGTTCGAGCCAGATCTGGTGCATCTCGTTGCCCGGTCCGCAGCCGAGCAGCCAGCTGATGCAGCAGTCGAAGGTGAAGTTGCCGCGGTCCCAGGCGGTGCAGCAGCCGCCGGGCAGTTCGTGCATCTCCAGGACGGTGCTGCGGTAGCCGTTCATCTGCGCGTAGCAGGCGGTGGACAGTCCGCCCAGGCCACCGCCGATGACGATCATGGTCTGTCTGCGTGCTTCCGTCATGCCGAGGCGCTCCAGCGGGCGAGTTGGGGCAGGTGTCCGAGCTGGCCGGGCTGCCAGGGGTCCTGGTTGTCGCTCTCCCAGGCCCGGAATTCCAGGCCGAGTTCCTCGCAGAGGAACTGGACGGCGAACCGGCCGCTGGAGGCGGCGCGGATCAGGCCGCCGAGGCTGGCCCAGTGGCCGGCCATGGAGAACCCGCTCAGCCCGGGCAGGCGCATCCGGTCCCGGTTGATCAGCTTGGTCACCAGGTCGTCGGCGCCGGAGAACGCCTTCCAGGCGAGGATGCTGCCGAAGCTGTTGCCGGTGTAGCGCTCCATGGTGGCCGGCGAGGCGACCTCGATCAGGTCGATGCGCCCGCCGATCCCCGGGTAGCGCCGCTCCAGGAAGCCCCGGACCACGTCGGCGGCCCGCTGCTTCTCCGCCCGGTACGCCCGGCGGTCCCGGCCGCGCAGCGACTTCCAGTGGTCGTAGTCGCTGAAGTAGGTGCAGTGGATCACCGACTTGCCCGGCGGGGCGAAGCCGTCCGAGTAGTGCGAGCGTTGCTGCACCACCAGGCCGCGCTGGAGTGCGCCGGGCAGTTCGGCGGCCTGTTCGGCGGGGAGCAGGTACGTGGTGCAGTGCGGGCCGCCGGCGTCGAGTTCGCCGTCGATGCCGAGGAAGACCGAGACCACGGCCGGGAACAGGGTGCCCGGTTGGTGCAGCACGTCCTGGTAGAGCCGGTCGATCCGCGGCCCGGTGTAACGGCCTTCCAGCAGGCGATAGATGGCGGTCCGGCCGTCGCAGGCCGCCACCACGTGGTCGGCGTAGTGCCGCCGGCCGCCGCGGAGTTCCACGCCGACCGCGCGCCCGTCCTCGACCAGGACGCGCTCGACCCGGGCGCGGTAGGCGATCTCGCCGCCGAGCGAGGTGTAGCGGTGCTCGACCGAACGCGCCAGGCCCAGCGAACCCCCCTGCGGGAAACCGGCGTTGAGGTTGCGGGCGGCGGCCATGCTGTACAGGTAGGGCAGCAGCGGGAAGCCGTCCGGGTCCTGGAACAGGATGTTGCGGAACGCCTGGCGCAGCAGCGGGTCCTGGAAGCGGTCGGCGAAGGTGTTGAGCGGGGTCGCCGCCGTCCGCCACAGCAGCCGGAACGACGGCAGCACCGTCCGCAGGGTGGCGAGCTTCTCCCGGGGCGTCATCAGGGCGGACGGTTTGAGGAAGGGGTGCAGGTCGAGCGCGGCGAAGCGCCGCAGGTCCCGGCAGAACGCGCGGATCGGCCGGGCGTCGGCGGGCGAGAGGTCGAGCAGGTGGCGCTCCAGCCGGTCGGGGTCGTTGTAGAAGCTCACCGCCCGCCCGTGCTCGTCGACCACCTGGTTGAACAGGTCGAAGTTGGTGACGGTCTTGCCGTCGAGGGCGCCGAGTTCCCGCCAGACGCGGTTCGCGTCGTTGCCCGGGGCGGTGCCGATCAGCCAGTCGATGCAGTAGTCGAACAGGTAGCCCTTGCGGGACCAGGCGGTGCAGCAGCCGCCCGGCAGGACGTGCTTCTCGAAGATCTGCGTCCGCATCCCGCTCATCCGGGCGTAGCAGCCGGTGGCGAGCCCGCCGACCCCGCCGCCGATGATGATGACCCGGGGTCCGTCCTCAGCCCGCGGCACCGGTCGCTCCTCCCGTGAGGATGTCGCGGGTCAGTTCCGCGTTGCGGGCGGCGAAGTCCTGGTCGAGCATCTCGGCGTGGCTGCCGAAGCCGCGGAACACCGTGGTCCGGGTGGTCGAACTGCCGTGCCAGGTGCCCTGGTTGCCGGCCGCGTAGAACGGGACCTTCTCCTGGTCGGAGATCACGCTGATCAGCGAGCGGACGGCGCCGAGGTTCGGGGTGCGGGCGCAGAAGTGCAGGTACTCCCGGGCCTGGCTCAGCGTCTCCTCGGCGACCACGTCCGAGCCGGTGTGCCGGTGCAGGTGCTCGCGCAGTTCCCGCTCGAACGCGTCGAGGTGCTCGTCCTCGAGGGCGAAGGAGTCGGTGATCCGGTAGGAGTCCACGATGAGCACGTGCGGCACCTCGTGGTGCCGGCGCTCCAGCTCCTTGGCCACCTCGAAGGCGAGGTTGCCGCCGAGCGAGTAGCCGAGCAGCGTGTACGGGCCCTGCTCGCGGAAGGACTCGATCAGGTCGGCGTAGCGCGCCACCTTGTCCTCGCCGGTCAGGAAGTTGAACGCGACGAACTGGTACTCCGTCAGGTGCGCCGCGAGCTGCCGGTACACCAGGCCGTGCCCACCGGCGGGCGGGAAGCAGAACACCGTCCCGTCGGCGGCCTCGCCGGGGTTGAAGCACAGGTACGGCTGGGCGCCGGCGATCCGGCCGGTGATGACGTGTTCCAGGGTCCGGGCCATGCCGCGCAGCGTGGTGGACTCGAACAGCAGGCTGACCGGGATGGAGACGTTGAACTCGGTCCGCAGGTGGTGGATCAGTTCGATCAGCTTGATCGAACTGCCGCCCGCCTCGAAGAAGTCGTGCTGCAGGCCGACCCGTTCCACGCCGAGCAGGGACTCCCAGTGCGCGGCCATCCGCACCTCGAACAGGGTGGCCGGCGGTTCGGGTTCGCTGTCGTCCGGGTCGAACCGGGGCGACGGCAGGGCGGCCGTGTCCACCTTTCCGTTCGGGGTGAGCGGCAGCACGGACAGCTCGGTGAGGTGCGAGGGCGTCATGTACGCGGGCAGCCGGTCGGCGAGCAGGCGGCGCAGCTCACGCTGGTCCGGCCGTGCCCCGGGCTCGGGGACGTAGTAGGCGCACAGCACTCCGCCGCCGTCGTCGACCTGGCGCACCGTCACGGCGCACTGGGCGATGCCGGGCAGCGCGGCCAGCTGGGTCTCGATCTCGCCGGGCTCGATGCGGTGGCCGCGCACCTTGACCTGGTTGTCGGCCCGGCCGAGCAGCCGCACGGTGCCGTCGGCCGCCCAGTGCGCCAGGTCGCCGGTGCGGTACAGCCGTACCGGCCGGCCGCCCGGGGTGCGCACGGTGAAGCGCTCGGCGGTCTGCTCCGGGTCGCCGACGTATCCGTCGGCGACGCCCGCGCCGCCGACCCAGAGTTCGCCCGTCACCCCGGGCGGCACCGGCTCGCCGTGCTCGTCCAGGACGTAGAGCGCGCTGTTCGGGAACGGCCGGCCGATCGGCACCATCCGGCCCGGTTCGAGGCCGTCCGCCGGGCCCTCGAACCAGGCACTGTCGATGGTCGCCTCGGTCAGCCCGTAGGAGTTGACCAGCCGGGTGCCGGGGCCGCACAGCGCGTGCAGGCGGCGGTGCTCCTCGACCTTCCAGGCGTCCGAGCCGACGATCAGCAGCCGCATGAAGTCCAGCCGGTGGCCCGCGCGTTCGCAGTGCGCCAGCAGGCCGCGGGCCACCGCCGGGACGAACTCGGCGCAGTCCACCCGTTCGTCCAGCATCGTCCGGTACAGCCGGGCGGTGTCGAACAGCAGGTCACGGTCGGCCAGGACCAGGTGGCCGCCCGAGCACAGGGCGCGCACCAGGTCGCCGGTGAAGACGTCGAAGGACTGGGCGGCCATCTGGAGGTGGACCCGGACCTCGCTGTCCAGCCGGTACTCGGCGCGCCAGCCGGCGTACACCGAAGCCAGACTGCGGTGGCTGACCCGCACCGCCTTGGGGCGGCCGGTGCTGCCGGAGGTGTAGATGACGTACGCGGGGGCGTCCAGTGCGACGGCGGGCTCGGGGGCCGGGCTCCCGGGCGCCCGGTCCAGCTCGTCGAGGGTCAGCATCCGCGGGGCGAGGCCGGCCAGTTCGGGCCGGGTGCGGTCGGTCAGCAGCAGCACGGCGCCGGCGTTCGACGTCATGTAGGCGAGCCGGTCCACCGGGTGCCCGGGGTCCAGCGGCAGGTAGGCGCCGCCGGCCCGGAGCACAGCCAGCAGGGCGACGATCTGCTCCGGCGACTTGTCCAGGCACAGGGCCACCACCGCACCGTCCCGGACGCCGAGTTCACGCAGCTGCCCGGCGGCCCGGCGGCTGCGGCGGTCGAGTTCGCCGTAGTCGAGCCGCCTGGCGGTGCCGTCCGGCGCCGGGAGGGTCACGGCGACGGCCTCGGGCCGCTCGGCGGCGACCCGGGCGATCAGCTCGTGCACCGGCACCTCGGCGGGCTCGGTGCGCCTCGCGCCGCTCCACCGGTCGAGCAGCCGTTCCCGCTCGGCGTCGTCGAGCAGCGGCAGCCGGTCGGCGGGCTGCCCGGCGGGGGCCCGGGTCAGCGCGTCCAGCAGGTTGCGGTAGTGCCCGGCCATCCGCTCCATCGTCGCGGGCTCGAACAGGTCGGTGTTGTACTTGAACACGCAGTGGTAGCAGCCGTCCGCCCGGTCCTGGTAGGCGGACAGCGTGATGTCGAACTGTCCTTCCTCCTCCGGGAGTTCGATGTAGTCCAGGTGGTAGCCGTACTTGTCGGTGGCCACCTTGTGGGTGAGCAGGATGAACATCGCCTGGAACACCGCCGAGCGGCTCGGGTCGCGCTGCAGCCCGAGCTGCTCGACCAGCAGGACGAACGGGTACTCCTGGTTGTCCAGCCCGCCCAGCACGGTCTCCCGGACCCGGCCCAGCAGCTCGGCCACCGACGGCCGGTCGGCCAGCGTGACGTGCAGCGGCAGCGGGTTGACGAAGTAGCCGTAGACCGAGCCGAACTCCTCGCGGGTGCGGCCGGTGACCGGGCTGCCCACGATGATGTCGTCCTGCCCGGAGTACCGGTGCAGCAGCAGGTAGTACGCGCTGAGCAGCACCATGAACACCGTGACGTCGTGCTCGCGGGCCAACTCCTGGACGCGGGAGCTGAGTTCCTCGTCCAGCCGGAAGAACTCGGACGCCCCGTTGTGGGTCTGCACGGACGGGCGCGGCTTGTCGGTGGGAAGGCCGAGCACCGGCGCCTCGGCCGGCAGGTGGCCGCGCCAGTAGTCCAGCATGGGCTTCGCCTCCGGCCCCGCGAGCAGCCGGTTCTGCCAGTTGAGGAAGTCCAGGTAGCGCGCGGGCACCGGCGGCAGCTCGACCGGGCGGCCGTGCCGCCGCCCCTCGTACAGGGTGAAGAGCTCGTCGATGAAGGTGAAGGTCGAGATCGCGTCGGAGACGATGTGGTGCACCGCCTTCATGATCACCCAGCGGTCCGGGCCGCGCTTGAACAGCCGCAGCCGCACCAGCGGGTCCCGTTCGAGGTCGTACGGCTTGCGGTACTCGCGGACGATCATGTCGTGGATCTCGTCCCACTCCCGGTCCTGCACGTCGAACAGGCCGGTGTCCGGACGGGCCTCGGGGGAGATCAGCTGGACGGCCCGGCCCTCCTCCAGCACGAAGTTGGCCCGCAGGCACGGATGCCGCTCCAGCAGCACCCCGAAGGCCTCGAACATCAGCTCCGGGTCGAGCTCGGTGCGGATCTCCACCGCACCGCCGATGTTGTAGGCGAAGGCGTCCGGGTTGAGGTGCTTGAGGAACCACAGGGCCTTCTGGTTGTGCGTCAGCGGATACCGGTGCTCGTCGGTGTGCACCTCCACCTCCGCCTCCGGCACGGGCCCGTCGGCCGCCGCGGACTCCAGCAGCCCGGTGTACAGCCGCTCGACCAGCTCGTCGAACGGGTCGCCGCTCAGCAGCGTCACCACCGGCAGCGCGACGCCCAGCTCGGCGTGGACGCGGGCGCGCAGCTCCATCGCCAGCAGCGAGTCCAGACCGAGGCTGTTCAGGCCCGCCGCCGGATCGATCCGCTCCGGCTTCGCCCGCAGCACGTTCGCCACCAGCTCGGTGAAACGCTCGGCCACCAACTGCCGCCGCACCCCGGCGTCCGCGGCCCGGAAAGCGGCCGGGAACCCGCCCGCCGGGGCGGCCTGCGGGACGTCGGCGGCGGCCGCCAGCTCCGCCACCAGCGCCGGCGGCGAGGCGTACCACGCCTGGAACACCGGCCAGTCGACGACCGTGGCCACCAGCAGCTGCGCCCGGTCCTGCCCGACCACCCGCTCCAGCACGGCCATGCCCGCCGCCGGTGGCAGCGAACTCATCCCGCGCGCATCACGGTAGTGGCCCACCAGCCCCAGTTCCTCGATCATGCCCGTCGCCCACGGACCCCAGTCGATGCTCAGCGCGGGCAGCCCGCGGGCCCGGCGGTGGTGGGCCAGCGCGTCCAGGAAGGCGTTGCCCGCCGCGTAGTTGGTCTGCCCGGCGGTGGTCAGCACGGAGGCGATGGAGGCGAACAGGACGAAGTGGTCCAGCGGTTCGTCACGCAGCTGCCGGTGCAGGATGTGCGCGCCGACCACCTTCGGCTCCCAGGCGGCGTCGAACACCTCCCGGTCCAGCTCGGGCACCAGCGCGTCCCAGACCTGCCCCGCGAGGTGGAAGACGCCCCGCACCGGCGGGAGTTGACGGCGCCGGTAGTCCGCCAGCCAATCGGCCAGCGCGGCCTCGTCGGTCACGTCCAGCGGCACCGGGACGGGGTGCGCCCCCAGCGCCTCCAACTCCCGCAGGAACGCCACCCGCCTGCCCGCCGGGCTGTGCGGGTCGAGCCCGGCCCACTGCTCGCGAGCGGGCAGCGCGGTGCGGCCGACCAGGATCAGCCGCCGCGCGCCGCGCCGGACGAGCGTCCGGCAGAGCAACTGCCCGAGGGCGCCGAACGCGCCCGTCACCAGGTAGCTGCCGTCGGCGCGCAGCCGCAGCGGCAGCGGCCGGGTGAGCCCGGCGGGCCGGCGCAGCCGGCAGGTGGCGCGCCGCTCGCCGCGCAGCGCGATCTCCTCCACGTCGGCGACCGCCAGCTCCCGCAGCAGCGCCGCCGCCTCCTCACGGGGCTCGGCCGCCGCCCCCAGGTCGATCAACTTGCCGCGCTGCGCCACGAGTTCCTGCTGCCACAGCACCCGCCCGATGCCCCAGGCGGGCGCGCCCAGCGGCTCCACCGGATCGCCCTCGGCCACCGCCTGGGCGCCCCGGGTGACGATGTGCAGCCGCCCGCCGGGCCGGGCGGACGGCAGCACCTGGGCGAGCGTGATCAGCGACCAGCCGCCGAGGGTGCCGCAGTGCGCCAACTGTTCCCGGCCCACCGCGTCGATCGACGGCAGGTCCAGGTTCCACAGGTGCAGCACGGTGTCGAAGCCGCCGTCGAGGTCGGCGAACAGCTCGCGCAGGTCGGCGGCGGAGCCGGGCCGGACGGTCGAACTGTCGCCGCCGTGCCGGTACTCCGCGCCCGGGCGCACCAGGTGGCAGGCGCCGCCGCGCTCGCGCAGCTGCGCGGCGAGCTCCTCGGCGAGGCCGTGCGCGTCGGCGAACACCAGCAGCCGTTGCGGCGGCGGCGCGTCGGCGCTCTCCAACGGCTGGTCGATCCAGACCGGTTCGGCCAGCCAGCCGTCGATGGCGGCCAGGCCCGCGGAGGCCGAGGCGCCCTCGACGCCCGCCGCCCGGAACCCGGTGACCCGGCCGAGCGGGTTCCCGTCCTCGGCGTACAGGGCGAGGTCACCGATCAGCTCGTCCGCGCTCTCCCGGGTGACGGTCGCGTGCACCCAGAAGGGCCGGTGGCCGACCTGGTCGAGGCTCACCTCCCCGATCGACAGCGGCAGCCGGATGCCGCTCTCCTGGCGGTCCCCGTCGAGGAGTTGCGGCGTCAGCAGGGCCTGGAAGCAGGCGTCCAGCAGGGTCGGGTGGACGTGCGCGGCGTCGGCGTCCGCCGGGCGCGGCTCGGCGGGGCAGATCCGCGCCAGCGCCTCCCCGGGGCCGATCCAGACCTCCTCGATGCGCTGGAACGCCGGGCCGTACCGGTAGCCCAGGTCGGCGAGCTCCCGGTAGCAGCCGGAGCGGTCGAGCCGCCGGGCGGCGCGTTCCCGGAGCGCCGACAGATCCGGCGCGGCGGCGGGCCCGCGGCGCTGATCGGTGCGGACCACGCCGGTCGCGTGGATGGTGCGCTCGGCGCCGACGGAGGCGACGGAGAAGCTCACGCCGTCGGAGTCGAAGCCCAGTTGGACGGTCGGCGGCAGGGACTCGGAGAGGAACAGCGCCTTGGGCAGCTCGATGTCCGCCAGCACCGCCCGGTCGGCGCCGGTCAGCACCCGCACCGCCTGCGTGGCCATCTCCAGGTAGCCGGCGGCCGGGAACACCGCGGCGTCCTCGATCCGGTGGTCGGCCAGGTAGGGCAGCCGCTCCAGGTCGAGCTGGACCTCCCAGGTCGGCCGGATGTTCGCGGTGCGCCGGCCCAGCAGCGGATGGTCGAGCCGTCCGAGCCGGATCTGTTCGACCGGCGCCGGCTCCACCCAGTACCGGTCCCGCTTCCAGGGGTAGCCCGGCAGCGGCACCGGGCGGCCGCCCGGCTGCAGCGCCTCCCAGTCCAACTCGACGCCCAGGTTGTGCAGTTCGGCCAGCGACCTGGCGAAACGTTCCGGCTCGTCCTCCTCCCGGCGGATCGAGGGCACCGTCCAGCCCGTTGCCTCCCGGCCGTCCAGGCACTCGCGGATCGCGTGGCCGAGGACGGGGTGCGGGCCGATCTCGAGGAACACCTGGTGGCCGTCCTCGGCCAGCAGGTCCACGGCGGAGCGGAACCGGACCGGCTCGCGGACGTTCTGCCACCAGTAGTCGGCGTCCAGTTCGGTGCCGTGGGCGCGCCCCTCACGGGCCGTCAGGTACAGCGGAACCTCGGCCGGGCGCGGCTTCAGATCGGCCAGCGCGGCGAGCAGCTCGTCCCGGATCGGGTCCATCCGCACGCTGTGGTACGGCACTTGGACCGGCAGGAAGCGGGCGAAGACCTGCTCCCGCTCCAGCTCGGCGGCCAGCTGCCCGAGGGCGTCGAGGTCTCCGGAGAGGGTGACGGAGGACGGGCTGTTGACGGCGGCCACCGACACCCGGTCCTGGCAGGCCCGGATCCGGCGGGCGGCCTCCGCCTCGGTCAGGCCGACGGCGAGCATCCCGCCCGTCCCGGCCAGGCGGTGCTGGAGCCGGCTGCGGTGCAGCATCACCCGGACCGCTTCGGCGAGTTCGTGGACCCCGGCCTCGTGGAAGGCGGCGGCCTCACCGGTGGAGTGCCCGACGATCGCGTCCGGGCGCACCCCGTAGCTGCGCCAGAGCGCGGCCAGGCCGAGCTGCACGGCGAAGTTGGCGGGCTGAGCGAGCCAGGTCTCGGCCATCCTCGATTCGGCCTCGCCGCGCGCGAGTTCGTCCAGCAGCGACCAGCCGGCCTGGCGGCGGATCTCGGCGTCGCACCGCTCGACCGTCTCGCGGTACACCGGCTCGGTCTCGAACAGGCCCCGGCCCATGCCCCACCACTGCGGGCCCATCCCGGTGAACACCCACACCAGCCGGCGCTGGGCGCGCTCCAGCCGCCGGCCGGTCAGTACCCGGGGGTGCGGCTCGCCGCGCTGGTGGGCGGCGAGCGCCTCGTCCAGCGACTCCCCGGACTCCGGCCGGTACACCACCGACAGCCGGTGCTCGTGGTGCTCGCGGCGCCGCGCCAGGGTGTGGCCGAGGTCGGCGGGCGCCACCGGAGGGCCGTCCGCGCCGGCGAGTTCCTGCCGGATCCCGGCGACCAGCTCGGGCAGCCCGGCCGGGTCCCGGGTGCTCAACGGCAGGACGCTCCAGGCCGGTTGGCGCGCGGCCGGGGCGGCGGCCGGGCGCACCGGCGCCTCCTCCAGCAGCACATGGGCGTTGGTGCCGCCGAAGCCGAAGGAGTTCACGCCCGCCCGGGCCGGGCCCTCGTGCGCGGGCCAGTCCACCGCCCGGGTCGGGACCTCGAACGGCAGCGCGGCCCAGTCGATCGCGTCGGTGGGCCGCTCCAGGTTGATGTGCGGCGGGATTCGGCGGTGCTTCAGCGCCAGCACCGTCTTGACCAGCCCGGCGATGCCGGCGGCCGCCTCGGTGTGCCCGATGTTGGTCTTCACCGAGCCGACGTAGCACCGGGCGCCCGGCTCCCGGCCCTCGGCGAGGACCCGTCCCAGCGCCTGTGCCTCGATCGGGTCGCCGACCGGGGTGGAGGTGCCGTGCGCCTCCACGTACTGCAGGCTGCCCGGGGCGATGCCCGCCTCGGCGCAGACCCGGCGGACCAGGGTGACCTGGGCGTCCGGGTTGGGCACCGTGATGCCGTCGGTGCGGCCGTCCTGGTTGACGCCGCTGCCGAGCACCACCGCGTGGATCGGGTCGCCGTCGCGCAGCGCGTCCGAGAGGCGTTTGAGCGCCACCACGCCGACGCCCTCGGCCCGGACGTAGCCGTCGGCCGTCGCGTCGAAGGCGCGCGAGCGGCCCTCGGCGGACAGGAAGCCGCCCTTGGTCTCGGCGATGGTGTACTGCGGTGCCAGGTGCAGCAGGGTTCCGCCGGCCAGGGCGAGATCGGTCTCGCCGCGCAACAGGCTCTGCCGGGCCAGGTGCAGCGCCACCAGCGAGGAGCTGCAGGCGGTGTCGATCGAGACGCTGGGGCCGCGGAAGTCGAAGCAGTGCGAGATGCGGTTCGACACCATGGTCATCATGGTGCCGGTCGCGGTGTGCGCGGCCAGGGTGTCGAAGCCGAGGTCGGCGAACTGGAGGATCTTGTAGTCGAGGGTGAACGCGCCGACGTACACGCCGACTTCGGTTCCGGCGAGCCGGCTCGGCAGCTGGCCGCCGTCCTCCAGGGCCTCCCAGGCCACCTCCAGCAGCTTGCGCTGCTGCGGGTCCATGTGTTCGGCCTCGCGCGGGCTGATGCCGAAGAACTCGGGGTCGAACTCGTCGATGCCGTCGATGTAGCCGCCGCGCGCGCCGATCAGGCGGCCCGGCTTGGCCCGGTCCCGGCTGGCCAGGGTGGTGGTGTCGTAGCGGTCGGCCGGGGTCGGCACGATGCAGTCCCGGCCCTCGATCAGGTTGCGCCAGAAGCTTCGGTGGTCGCGGACTCCGCCGGGAAACCGGCAGCCGATGCCGATGATCGCGATCCGGTCCTGGGGTTGGTCGGTCGAGTCCGTCATGATCCAATCCGTGTCTCGTGGCGCCCCTGCAGGGGACGGGTGGGGGGTGGCAGGACCGGGTCAGCTGGAGGATCCGGTGGTGGCGTCGGGAGCGGGGCGCCAGGGGTGCAGCAGGCTGGCGAGCACGCTGGTGGTGGGCGGGAAACTGGCGGGGTCGTGCAGTCCGACCGCCACCGGGCGGCGCCCCGGCCGCCAGGTGAAGCTGCCGAACAGGTGGTCCCAGATCGCGAGGTCCGCGCCGAAGTGCCCGGACTCGGCCAACTCGGTGCTGTGGTGCAGCCGGTGCTGTTCCGGGCTGCCCAGTACGTGGTTCAGCCGGCCGATTCGGACATCGATGTTCGCGTGGACGAAATATCCCTGGGCGACGACGAACAGGGAGGTGCAGAAAACGGATTCCCGGGAGAAACCGAGCCAGGCCAGCGCGAGTTGCACGACCGCCTGCCCGAGCAGGACGTCGAGCAGGTGATTGACGCCGTTGTTGGTGACGTTCACCTTGTCCAGCCCGTGGTGGACGCCGTGCAGCCGCCACAGCCACGGCTGGTGGTGCGACCATCGGTGAAAGAGGTATTTCGCCAGCGAACCGGTGAGCAGGGCGAGCGGGATCTCCGCCCGGAGCGGAAGGGCCGGATGCGGCGGCGCCAGCCGGGCGACCAGCGCCGCGACCAGCAGCTGGCCGAGCGCCCCGCCCACCATCGTCAGGACGAAGTAGACGCCGTAGCACCGGAGTTCACGCGCGCCGGGGTGCCAGTCCCGCCGGTAGGGGATGAGCCGTTCGAGGGCCCAGAGGTAGCTGATGGTGCCGACCTGGAACAGGGCGAGGACGCGGCCGATGTCCCAGTGTTCGTGGAGGGTCGCCGTGGCCCAGGCGGGTACGGTGCACAGCAGGACCGGATAGGAGGCGTACCGCAGAACGGTGCGAAATCCGGCCGCCGGACCAAAGGATCTTTCCCGGTTCAACGGCCCTCCAGATGAATCGTCACCGAACTGAACGGGATTCGATGCTAACCGCAGGGCGGGCGGTCGCTGCGGAACCGACGTGGCACGGCTGAAGAAAAGCTGACGATCCATCAGCTAGCGTAATCGGAAAATTCCGGTCGCCCACGTGGAGGTGCCATGCCCGGCCCGATCGCCCAACTTCCGCCGCTGCACGCCCTGGACCTTCCCGAGCCGGCCCCGCCGCGGTCGGCCACCCTGCGGGACGGCTCGGCGGCCTGGGTGGTGACCAGGTACCACGAGGTGCGGCAGGTGCTGACCGACCCGCGGTTCGTCCGCGACCTGGAGCCCGGGGGCGGTGGCGCGCTCAACGTGTCCACCGATCCGGCGTCGCTCTACAACCAGAACGGATCCGGCCACCAGCGGCTGCGGCGCACCGCGCAGGGCGCGTTCACGCCCCGGGCCGTCGCCCACTGGCGGCCCTGGGTGGAGGCGGAGGCCGAGCTGCTGCTGGACGGCCTGGTGGCGGCCGGACCGCCGGCCGACCTGGTCGCCGATCTCACCTCCGTCCTGCCGTTCGCCGTGGCGGAGCGGCTGCTGGGGGTGGACGGCCTGGAGCCCGGGTGGTTGCAGCGGTGGGCCGCCTGTGTGACCGTCGACGCCTCCGACTCGGAGGGCCAAGTGGCCTCCGAGCAGCGGGAGTTCGCGCGGTTCGCGGCCGAGCTGCTGGCCGGGCGGCGGGGCCGGCCGGGGGAGGACCTGGCGAGCCGGCTGGTGCAGGCCGCCGACCGGCTCGGCGGCATTCCCGAGGAGCAGCTGACGTACCTGCTCGGCGGTCTGGTGGCCAGCGGCAGCGACAGCGTCGCGGGCACCCTCGCCAACGCCCTGCTGTACCTGTTGGGGGAGCGGCCCGAGAGCTGGCCCCGGCTCGCGGAGGCGGAGCGGGCGCGGCTGGCCACCGAGTGGCTGCTGCACCACATCCCGCTGGGCGACGACGAGTTCACCACCCGTCGGGCGGTGGAGGCCGTCGAGGTCGGCGACGTGCGGATCCCGGGCGGCGCGACGGTCGCGGTCTGCCTGGGCAGCGCCAACCGGGACCCGGCGGTGTTCCCGGACGGCCTGTCCGGGGACCTGTTCGCGCCGCTGCCCGCACCCACCCTGGCCTTCGGCGCGGGCCCGCACCACTGCCTGGGCACCTGGCTGGCGCGCACCCAGCTCCAGGTCGTCCTGCAGCGGCTCGCCGCCCGGCTCCCCGGCCTGCGGCTTGCCGGGCCGGGCGCGGCCGTCGAGTGGCGCCTGGGCAGCACCACCCGCAGCCCGCGCGTCCTGCGGGTGGAGTGGTAGGCCGGGCGTCAACTCCCTTGTGTGGGACATGATCTGACGATCGGTCGGGCGAGTGACCCCTTTCGAGGCATTGACGCCGCGTTCGTGTCGAATTTCCCCGCGCCGGTCAGTACGGTTGCGAAGCATTGGACAGGAGGTCCCCCGTGGCCGACCCCACCCCCGACCTGTTGATCTTCCCGCACAGCGACCTGCACCTGGCGCTGAGCGGAACGCCGCCGCTCACCCTCACGCTGGCCACCCGCCAGGTGGCGGTGCCCGCGACGAACGGATTCGTGCTCACCCCGGTCCCGCCCGGCCAGGTCACGGTCGACTTCTTCGCCCCGTTCAACGACAAGGGCCACCGGTTCGAGGGCCTGCCCACGTACAACAGCACGACCGGGCAGGTCACCGCCACCACCCCCGGGGTCTTCCTGTTCCAGGCCCACACCGCCGACCAGTACGTCGTCGGCCGGCTCCAGGTCCACCGGTCGGTGGTCGGCTGGTGGTTCGGCAACGACTCGATCACCACCGCGCTCGACACCACCGTGGCGCACGCCCAGCCGTCGCTGTACGCGAAGTTCAGCGACGACGCCGGCGCCGGGACGGACCTGATCGGCGACATCACCGGCCACGGGTACGTCCAGCTGGTACCGGCCGACGCCCGGCATCTCGCCGTGTCGCCCACCGGCCGCCTGCGGGGCGTGCTGCCCACCCAGCCGGGCACCCCGTGGGTGCTGTCCGGGCTGTTCCCCGGCCTGGGCGGCGCACAGCTGCTGAACGTGTGGGTGGTCGACTACGGCGCCGACCACGCGCTGACCTGGGAGCTGGGCGGCGGCGACCCGGCGGCCCTCGCCGACAAGCACAACGTGCTGTTCCTCGCCGAGGGGTTCCGCGAACAGGACCGCCCGAAGTTCGACGAGCTCGTCACCCGGGCCATCCACGAGATGTTCGAGAAGCCCGCGCACGAGCCGTACAGCATGCTGCGCACCAGCTTCAACGCCTTCAAGTCCTTCACCGCCTCCCAGCAGCACACCGTCACCTGCGGCTTCCGGGTCGCGGCCGGCGAGGAACGGACCGAGGCCGGCCAGGCGAAGGGCACCGGCTTCCCGATCCCGACCAACCAGATCGGCGGAGGCAACCTCTACAGCCTGGAGGAGCTGGTCCGCCTGGTCGGGCTGCCCATGCGCGGGGACCAGCGGACCGGCCTGGTGGCGAAATGGCAGGCGCAGGACCTCGTCTTCGACCCGAAGAAGATCGACGACGACCTCGTCAAGGCCTGGAAGCTGCACCAGTCGGTCGGGTACCTGCACGCCCGCGACACCTTCTTCGGCCTCCGCCTGGGCCCCCGGTTCGCGGACCGGCTCTCGGGCTTCGGCCCGGTGGCCAGGCCCGCCGCCGACGCCGTCAAGGACCCGGCGGTCCAGGCCTTCGTCGCCCGGGTGTACGAGTTCTACCGGAACAGGCCGACCCGGAACCTGACCCTCGACCCGCGCCGGCACCCGCCCGAGCTGTACATGGACCCCACCGAGCTCAACCCGGCCACCACGCTGATGCGTTACGTCGGCAGCCTGAAGATCACCGGCTCCACGGCCGCCGTCGGCGCCGTGTGGCAGCCCGACGACCAGCACTTCCAGCCCAGCCGGGGCCTGATCGCCCTGATCGTCAACGACAGCGTGGACGGCGGCACCAACTTCAACGTCCGGACGGTGACCGCCCAGACCGTCAACACCGAACAGGGCGTCGCGTACGTCTACGCCAACGCCACGGACAAGCGGGAACAGCGCCGCGACCCGGTCGCCGACATCCCGGTGAACTTCGCCGAAGTCATCGACACCATCGCCCACGAGTTCGGCCACAGCTTCAACCTGCTCGACGAGTACGAGGAGTTCCGCGGCGACGGCGGGCCCGACGAGGAACGACCCGAGGACCTGATCGGGGACAACGTGTCCAGGCTCGGCTTCCTGCGGGTCGCCGCGGCCCCGGACCGGCGCATCGACCCGGCGAAGGTCAAGTGGTTCCAACTGCCCCGGATCGGCACCGCCGCGGTCCTGCTGGCCGACTCGGTGAACGTGACCAGCCCCGTCCAGGGCCTCAAGCTCACCATCGGCAGCCGGAACACGGCGGAGTGGCAGCAGGCCAAGACCCTCCTGTCCGAGGTGCGGGTGCGCAACTTCGGCATCGCGCCGGGCGGCCGACAGCTCCCGCTGGACACCGACCCCGCGCACTACCTGGAAGGGCTGATCGTCGGTCAGGTGCTGCCCGGCGAGGGCGCGATCATCCTCACCCGGGCGGGCAGCGCCCCGTTCCCGACCTTCGCGAAGGGCTCGATCGTCTTCGTCCCGCTGAAGGACAAGCAGCACCAGCCGCTCCAGGTGGTGGAACCGGAGGTGCTGAGGTTCCTCCAGCTCAACCAGAGCCCGCTCAACCAGGATCCGAACCACGAGGACACCAACCCCAAGGAGGACACCCCGGTCGACATCCCGGACTTCAGCCCGCCCTGCAAGGGCGCCCGGACGATCGGGATCTTCGAGGGCGGCGCCACCTTCGCGGGCGCCCACTACCGGCCCACCGGCCGCTGCAAGATGCGCCAGGACGAGACCGACTTCTGCCACGTCTGCGCCTGGCTGATCGTCAACCGGGTCGACCCGACCTTCCACGCGCTCCTCGACCGGAAGTTCTACCCGGAGTCCAAGGCGGAGAAGAGGAAGCATGAGTGAGCCGGGCACCTTCGAACGGATCCTGGCGGAGATCGGCCAGGCGCTGCTGCCACTGCGCGACGGCCTGGCCACCCCCGCCGCGTTCATCGGACTGCTGCGCCGCCTCGGCTGGACGGTCACCGCGATCCCGCAGCCGTTCGTCGACCTCCGGGCCGCCGTCGAGACGCTCTACGACAGCCTGCACTCGCTGCTCGGCGACGGCGGGCTGAACGTCGACGGCACGGTCGGCGACGGCGGGGCCTCCGCGGCGGTGTCGTTCTCCCCGGACGACGTCAAGCGGGCCCTCGGCGCCGTCCAGGCACTCATCAAGGGCATCCACGCGATCGCGGACGCGCCCGCCTCGGCCATCCCCGACACGCTCCGCGCGGACGGCTTCCTCACGCTCTTCCCCGGCCAGCTGCTCGACCACCTGATCGTCAGCTACCTGCAGCGCTACCACCCCAACCTCGGCTTCGCGCTGCGCGGCCTCGGCGTGGTCAAGTCCGCCTACGCGCCGCCCACCGGGAACCGGCCGCCCCACCAACACCTCGCGCTCGACCTCGGCGACCTGCCGCGGACGCTCGCCGACCCGGCGCAGGTGCTGAAGGACGCCTTCGGCTGGGGCACCGCGAACTTCGACCAGCCGGAGCTGCTCAACCAGCTCGACAACCTGCTGCGCAGCATCGGCGCCAACGTCCAGGGCCAGCGGGTCGTGCCGTCCACCGCGCTGGCCGTCCAGGGCGCGACGCCGGACCCGTTCGGGCCGCGGACCAGGGCGCTGGCCGCCGTGCTGTTCCAGCGCGTCCAGCCCTCGGCCGAGATGGCCGCCGCGATTCGGCTGCTGCCGCTGCCCGCCACCGCCGACGGGGCCCCGCCCGGGCTGGCGCTGCTGCCCTCGTTCACCGGGACGCAGGGCTTCCGGTTCGAGCTCGGGCCGGACATCGCCGTCACCATCCGCGGCGACCTCGACCTGCAGGGCGGCGTGGCGCTGCTGGTGCGGCCCGGCCGGGGCATCGACATGGTGCTGGGCTTCGAGTCCTCCTCCGCGCCGGTGCACGCCAAGGGCTCGATCGACGTCCAGGTGGACCGGTCCGGCCCGGCCGACCAGCCGCGCATCCTGTTCGGCCAGGCCGACGGCACGCGGCTCCAGCTGAGCCGGATCTCCGGCGCGGGCGGGGTGCGGCTGGTCGGGGACGCCGTCGACTTCTTCGCCGAATTCGGCCTGGAGGGGCTGGAGTTCGTCTTCTCCCCGGCCGGTGCGGACGGCTTCGTCGGCGCCGTGCTGCCCGCCGGCGGGTTCACCCTCGGCACCGATCTGACGGTCGGTCTCTCCTACCGGCAGGGCTTCTACTTCCGCGGCACCTCCAACCTGGAGCTCCAGCTCCCGGCGCACCTGGAGCTCGGCCCGCTGGAGATCCAGGGCCTGACCATCTCCGTCGCGCCCGGACCGGACGGGCTGCCGATCGGCCTCGGCGCGTCCTTCCGCGCCCAACTCGGCCCCGTCACCGCCGTGGTGGAGCAGATCGGGCTCAACGCCGAGGTGGCCTTCCGCTCCGGCGGGGACGGCAACCTCGGCCCCGTCGATCTCACCTTCGGCTTCAAACCGCCCAAGGGCGTGGGTCTGTCGGTGGACGCGGGGGCGGTCAAGGGCGGCGGGTTCCTGTCCTTCGATCCCGACCGCGGCGAGTACGCGGGCGCCCTCGACCTGGACTTCGCCGGACTGGTCGAGCTCAAGGCGATCGGCCTGATCAGCACCCGGATGCCCGACGGCAGCAGCGGCTTCTCGCTGCTGATCGTGATCACCACCGACTTCGGCTCCACCGGTATCCAACTCGGCTACGGATTCACGCTGTTGGCGGTCGGCGGCCTGATCGGGCTGAACCGGGCGATGAACCTGCAGGCCCTGGCGGAGGGCGTGCGGACCGGCTCGGTCGAATCGGTGATGTTCCCCAAGGACGTCATCGCCAACGCCCCCCGGATCCTCTCCGACCTGCGCCGCTTCTTCCCGCCCGAGCAGGGCCGGTTCCTGATCGGGCCGATGGCCAGGATCGGCTGGGGGACACCCACGCTGGTCAGCGTCTCGCTCGGCGTGGTCATCGAGATCCCGCCCGGGGACATCGCCATCCTCGGCGTGCTCCAGTGCCTGCTGCCCAGCAAGGACCTGCCGCTGCTGGCGCTCCAGGTGAACTTCGTGGGCGCGCTGGAGGTCGACAAATCGAGGCTCTGGTTCTTCGCCGAACTCTTCGACTCGCATGTACTGACCATGACCATCGACGGCGGGATGGGCCTGCTGGTCGCCTGGGGCGACGCGCCGGACTTCGTGCTGACGGTCGGCGGCTTCCACCCGTCCTTCAAGCCGCCGCCGCTGCCGTTCCCGGTGCCCAAGCGGCTCTCCGTGGACATCCTCAACCGGCCCGGCCAACTGATCCGGGTCTCCGGCTACTTCGCCGTCACCAGCAACACCGTGCAGTTCGGCGCGGCCGCCGAACTCCGGCTGGGCTTCGGCGGGTTCGGCATCGAGGGGCACCTCTCCTTCGACGCGCTGTTCCGCTTCTCGCCGTTCGCGTTCACCATCCGGATCTCCGCCGGGGTCACCCTGAAGGCCTTCGGCGTCGGCGTGTTCGGCATCGACCTGAACTTCGCGCTGGAGGGCCCCGCGCCCTGGCGGGCGCACGGCCGCGGCTCCATCTCGCTGCTGTTCTTCGAGATCTCCGCCGACTTCGACATCACCTGGGGCGAGGAACACAACACCACCCTGCCCCCGGTGGCCGTACTCCCGCTGCTGGCAGGCGAGTTCGGCAAGATCGAGAGCTGGCAGACCCAACTGCCCTCGGGCGGCTTCAACCCGCTGGTCACCCTTCGGCAGCTGCCCCCCACCGACCAGCTGGTGCTGCACCCGCTCGGCACCCTGTTCGTCCGTCAGCGAGCGGTCCCGCTGGATGTCCGGCTGGACCGGATCGGTGCCCAACGGCCCAGCGACGGGCGGCGGTTCGGCATCGCGCCCGCCCCCGACAGCGGCCTCGCCAGGGTGTCCGTCACCGGCGACAGGTTCGCGATGGCGCAGTTCCAGGACCTGGACGACGCCGCCAAGCTCTCCCGCCCCGCGTACGAGACCCAGGACGCCGGACTGGAGCTGACCGCAGCCGCCGGCACCCTGCTCTCGCCGCGGGTGGTGCGCCGCAGCGCCCGGTACGAACTGCACATCATCGACAGCGGCGCGCCCGCGACGGCCGCCGCCGCACGCCGGGTGGTCCCGATGGCGGCCCGCTCCGCCGTCGCCGCGCCGAAACGCTTCCACGACGTCAGCCCCGCGATCTTCGGCCAACTGCTCCAGGGCAGCAGCACCAGCCGCTCGCCGATCTCGCAGCGGGAAGCCCAGCTGCGCCAGCCGTTCGCGGCCGAGCAGACCGTGCGGCTCACCGACCGGCGCTTCGTGGTCGCGAACCTCCGCAACAACGTCCAGGCGCACCCGCCCGCCGGGGGCGTCGGCGGGACCTTCCGCAGCCGGGCCACCGCCGAGGACGCGCTCGCCGACTGGATCGGGCGGGACGGGGCGCTGGCGGGCCGGCTGCACGTCATCCCGGAGGAGGAGGCCGTCGGGTCGCCCGCCGCGCCGGGTGCGTGGAGTGCGGTCGGAGGGCTGCCGGTGCCCGCCGGGGAGGTCGAGGCGGTTCGGCTGGCCAACGGGAAGGTGCTGGTGGCCGGGGGAGCGGATGCCGCGGCGGCGGCGCAGGGCTCGGTGGCCCTGTTCGACCCGGTGGCCGGTGCCTGGACGGCCGCGCCCGCGCTGGCGACCGCCCGCTCCGGGCACAGCACGAGCAGGCTCGGCGACGGCCGGGTGGTGGTCGCGGGCGGCCTCGGCGCCGCGGGCGCTCTCGCCTCGGCGGAGGTCTACGACCCGGCGCCGGGCACCTGGTCGTCCACCGCCGCGCTCGCCACCGCCCGCCACGGGCACGCCGCCACCACGCTGGGCGACGGCCGACTGCTGGTCACCGGCGGCACCGGCGCCGACGGCCGGGCGCTGGCGACCGTCGAACTGCTGGACCCGGCCACCCTCACCTGGTCCGCCACCGGCCCCGCGATGACCGACGCCCGCACCGGGCACCGGGCCGTCCTGCTGGCGGGCGGCAAGGTCCTGGTGGTCGGCGGCGCGCTGCCCACCGGCGGACCGGACGCCGCCCTCGCCCACTGCGAGCTGTACGACCCGACCACCGGCAGCTGGACACCGACCGGCAGCCTGCTGACCGCCCGCAAGGGCCACCAGGCCACGCTGCTGCCCGACGGCCGGGTGCTGGTCACCGGCGGCGACGCGACGGCCCCGGCAGGCGGTTACGACCCGCGCAGCCTCGCCACCGCCGAGGTCTGGGACCCGGCCACCGGCACCTGGACCGCCCTCGGCCCGATGCCGGGCGGCGGCCGCCGCGGACACCGCTGCCTGGCCCTGCGCTCCGGCCTGGTCCTGCTCCTCGGCGGCACGGGAGGGCCGGCCTTCGAGACGGGCTTCCGCCAGGTGGCCGTCCTCGACCCCGCCCTCGGCAGCTGGACGCTCACCGGCGGGCTCGGCACCGGCCGCTTCGGCTTCGCGGTCGCGGAACTGACGGACGGCCGGGTGCTGGTGGCCGGCGGCACCGCGCGGGCCGGCGCGGCGGCACCCGGGCCGGAGCCGGTCGAGCTCGCCGTCACCGCCGAGGTGTACGTCCCCTGATGACGGAGGGCTGCGCGAGCATGGCCGGTCCTGCGGCGGGGTGGGGGCGTGCGGCGGTGGCGGTCCGGTGTTCGGGGCGGCGGTCGGTGGGCGGTCCGACTCGCTGGTGCCGCCGGAGCGTCGGTCGCCCGGTGCCGGAGGGTTCCGGTGCTTGCCGGCTACGTCTCGCCGCGGCGGAGGTTCTTCCACCATGACCGGTCCGGCTCGCTCCCCGGTGAACTCGCAAGTCCCCATGACGGAAGGTTCGACTCCCATGATCAGCACCATCGCGCCGGCCGCAGCGAAGTGGACCGCCGCCCATGATCTGACCGGGGCCACGGCCTGGTACGGGCAGCACGACGGGCCGGTCGTGCTCAAGGGGACCTCGAAGGTCCTGGTGGTGGGCGGCACCGATTCCGGTGGCGCCGCTCTCGGGCGGGCCGTCGCCTACGACCCGGCCGCCGACACCTGGACGGCGACCGCCACCCAGCCCTCGCCCCGGCGGCTGCACGCCGTGGTCGCGTTGGCCGACGGCAAGGTGCTGGTGTGCGGCGGTATCGGCGGTTCCACCGCGCCGGGGCTGGCCACGGCCGAGGTGTACGACCCGGCGGCCGACACCTGGAGCCCGGTCGGCAGCATGAGCCAGGCCCGCTGGGGGCACAGCGCGGTGCTGCTGCCGAGTGGCAAGGTGCTGGTTGCCGGGGGGAGCGCCGTGCGGTCCGGGAGCACCACCAAGGCGCTGCGGTCCGCAGAGCTGTACGACCCGGTGGCGGGGAGCTGGACGGCGGCCGGGGAGCTCACGGACGCCCGGTCCGGGCATGTCGCGGTGGTGCTCAAGGACGGCAAGGTGCTGGTGGTCGGTGGCGCCGCCGCCGTCGGGACGGGCCAGGATCCGGCGCTCGCCTTCTGCGAGTTGTACGACCCGGCCACGGGCACCTGGAGTCCGACCGGCAGCCTGCTGCGTCCGCGCGCGCTGCACCAGGCCACCGCGCTGTCCGACACCACGGTGCTGGTGACCGGCGGCCGCGCTCCGGGGGCCGGGGACGACGGCACCTTCGACCCGGTCAGCCGGCGGACGGCGGAGAAGTACGACCTCACCACCGGCAGTTGGACGGCCGCCAAGGACATGCCCGCCGGACGCGCCCAGCACCGCGCCGTCGCCGTCGGCACCGGCACCGTGCTGGTGGTCGGCGGGACCGGCAGCGAGGCGGACGAGGCCGGGTACCGCAGCGTCGTCCAGTACGACGCGGCCACCGACAGCTGGACGGCCCAACCGGGCCTGCTCACCGGCCGGTGGGGGTTCGCCGCGGCGGTTCTGCCCGACAAGCGGGTGCTCGTCGCGGGCGGCGCCGCCCGTTCCGGACTGGCCGCCGCCGATCCGACGGCCACCGAACTCACCGCCGCCACCGAGCTGTTCCAGGGGAGCGGCGCATGACCGCGAACGGTTACTCGTTCCTGCCGTGGCTGCGTTCCGGCCTGTCCACCCGGATCACCCAGGACCCGGGCGCCGCCGCCCGCGCCACCATCCCCGTCAAGCTGCTGCTGAGCGGCGAGGCGCTGGACGGCACCCCGCTCGGTCGGAGCGTCGAGCGGGCGGTGCAGCTCTACGGGCCCGGTGACGTGGTCGGTGTCGAGGCCCGGGCGGTCTCCCGGCGGGAGCCGCTGCCGGGCACCACCAACATCGAGCCCAACTACCTCGCGCACATCGAGTTCTACGACGAGGACTTCCCCTGGCGCTACAGCCCCGCGGTGGCCGACGGCTCCACCGACCGCCTCGCGCCCTGGCTGGCGCTCGTCGTGCTCGCTGCCCGGACCGACGCGACGGGCGCGCCCGCCGAGTTCGAGGAGGGCGGGGGCGGCACCCCGCTGCCGTTCGTCACCGTCAAGGACCCGAACGCCCTCCCGCCGCCCGACCAGCTCGGTGCCTGGGCGCACGTGCACGTCAACGGCTCGTTGGACGACGCGGTGGCCCGGGAGCTCACCGGGCCCGGCGACCCGGTGCTCGGGGCGCTCGCCGGGATCCTGCGCACCGACCCGGACCGGGCCTGCTCGCGGCTGGTCTGCCCGCGCCACCTTCAGCACGACCGGGCGTACGAGGCGTTCCTGGTGCCCGCGTTCGAGACCGGGCGGCTCGCCGGGCTCGGCTTCGATCCGGGGCAGGCACCGGGCGCGCTGTACTCCAGCTGGGGCCCGCACTACCCCGACCGCAAGGGCGAGGGCCAGCTGCCCTACTACCTGCGCTGGTCGTTCACCACCGGTGCCACCGGTGACTTCGAGTACCTGGTCCGGCTGCTGAAGCCGCGCCGCCCCGACCCCGCGGTCGGCCGCCGCGACCTGGACGTGCACCGCTCGGCCGGGCCGGGCCTGCCGCCGATCACCACGCCGGCCGCGATCGGCGGGGTGCTGAAGCTCGGCGGCGCCCTCCAGGTGCCCGAGCAGCCCATCGACGACTGGGAGAACTGGGACAACTGGTACGACAAGCCGCCGCCCGCCGCGCCGTACCCGCACCCCTTCGAGCAGGCGCTGGCGAAGCTGGTCAACCTGGCCGAGGCGTACCAGTCCGCCACCCCGGCGGCCGTGCACGCCGCGCTGCCCGCCGACCAGGCCCGGTCGCTGTCGGCGGGCGTCGATCCGGTGATCACCCCGCCGCTGTACGGCCGCTGGCACGCGCTCACCAACCACCTGCTGATCGACGGCGCCGGGCAGCCGCTGCCCTCGCCCGCCAACCGCAACTGGGTGCACCGGCTCAACCTCGACCCGCGCCACCGGGTCGCCGCGAACTTCGGCACCAAGGTCGTCCAGGCGCGGCAGGACGAGTTCATGGACGCCGCGTGGGCCCAGATCGGCGACGTCCTGGCGGCCAACGCGAAGATCCGCGCCGCCCAGCTGGCCCGCGAGGTCGGGCACCGGCTCCAGGTCAAGCACCTGTCCCCGCCCGCCGCCCCGGCCGGTGCGGTGGCGCCGCCGCCCACCGGCAAGTACCTGACCCTGACCGCGCCCGCGCACCCCCGCGTCACCACCCCCGGGCCCGGGCCGGCCCTGCTCGCGGGGGCGGACCCCGGCGCCGAGCAGCTGGCCGTCGGCTTCCAGGTGGCGGCCAGCCGGGTCGCGGCCGCGCCGCTGTCCGCGACGATGCGGCGCCTCACCCGCCCCGGCGCCCGGCTGATGCGCTCGTTGACCTTCCCGCCCGACCAGCCCCCCGAGGCGCTGCTGCCCCGGATGGACGCCGACACCGGCGCCGTCACCGCCGCCGCGCCCAAGGTCAAACCGGCCGCCCTGGTCACCCCGGACCAGCTCGACCACGAACTGCACCCCGGCGTCGGCCTGTTGGCGGCGGCGGACCCGGTCGGCGCGCTGCCGCACAGCCCGGACTTCGTCCTCAAGGACCTCGGCGACCCCGTCCCGCCGACCACCGGCGGCACCATCGACAGCCCCGAGGCACAGCGGTTCAAGGACGCGCTGACCGAGCTCTACCAGGGCTGGGACGCGGCCACCGCCGTCGGGCAGGCCCCCGCCCGGGAACCGCTCGGTGTCGCCGGGACGACGGACACGGTGCTGCAGGGGCTGCGTGCGGACACCACCGTCCCCCGCTGCCTGCTCGGCTCGGTGGACGTGCCCGAGCGGCTGCGTCCGTTCGCCGAGGAGTTCATCGAGGCGATGGCCTACCCGGTGATCGACCTGCCGATGTACCGGTCGCTGCTCGACCTGTCGACGGACGTGTTCGCGCCCAACCTCGGCCTGATCCCGGCGAACTCGATCACCCTGCTGGCCAACAACCGCCGCTTCATCGAGTCCTTCCTGGTCGGCCTCAACCACGAGATGGCCCGGCTGATGCTGTGGCGCGAGTACCCGACCGACCAGCGCGGCACCCCGTTCCGCCAGTTCTGGGACCCGCGCGCCGCGCTCTCCCCGCCCGGCGAGAGCCCCGAGCAGCGCCGCGAGCGGCTCTACGACATCAAGCCGATCCACCGCTGGGGCCCCGCCGCGCTGCTCGGCGAGAACGACAACCGGCAGCTGCCCGGCACCGCGCAGAAGGACGACCTGGTGCTGGTGATCCGCGGCGAACTGCTGAAGAAGTACCCGAACACCGCCGTGTACGCGCACCGGGCGGCCTGGCCGCTGGACGACGCCGGAAACCCGATCACCACCGGGGAACGCATCCCCGCGCCGCTGCCCGACGAGGACCACCCGACGCCCGACCTGGTCCGGCTGCCGCTCTACGAGGCCAAGGTCGAACCCGACATCTACCTGCTGGGCTTCGACCTGGACGCCGCCGAGGCGCGCGGCAACCCGCCCGGCGACCCCGGCTGGTTCTTCGTCATCAAGGAACGCCCCGGCGAACCCCGCTTCGGCCTCAACGAACCCGAGCCCGGCCCGCCGCCGCCGGTCGAGCTGTGGAACGACCTCGGCTGGCAGCACGTGGACCCGGACCAGCTCGGCTTCGTCGAGTTCACCGACACCACGCACGTCCCGCTGGCACCCCTCGACCCCGCCGAGGAGGACCCGGACACCAAGCAGCAGCACACCGAGGACGCGGCACTGCCGCTGTGGTACTCGCGGCTGAGCTCGGCCGACATCGCCTACATCCTCTTCCGGGCGCCGATCATGGTCGCCATTCACGCACAGGAGATGCTCCCGGTATGGCCGACAACGCCCTGAGTGACGACTTCCCCGTCCTGCTCGGCCCGGTACGGATCGAGACCACGTTCACCGCCACCGAACTGCTGGTGCGCGTCTTCCCCGACGACTGGTCCGTCGACACCTTCGAACCCCGGCCCACCGAGGCAGAACTCGGCGCGCTCGACGCCTACTGGACGGCGCTGTGGCGCACCGGCGGCAACCCCGTCGGCGACCGCGCGGCCTGGCACGAACTGGTCGGCCGGATCGCCCCCGGGCGGGCCACCTGGCTGCTGAGCAACCACCGGCCGGCCAACCCCGGCGACCGGCCGATGCCCGTCCCCGCCGGCACCACCGTCCTCGTCGTCCTCACCACCACCGCGCTGCCCGCCGCCGACCGGCAGCCGACGGTCGACTACTGGACGGCGGTCTGGCGCGCCCACGGCGACCGCCTGAAACTGCGGGCCGCCGACACCGCGCTGCTCGCCGCAGTCGGCCAGGCCAGGGCGGCGGTGATCCGCGCCCGCCGGCCCGCCGGGATCGAGGCCGCCCCGCTGGAGAGCGGTGACGCCGTCCTGGTGGCCTTCCCCGTGGTGCCCCGGCCGCCGGACACCGGCATCGCCCCGCAGTCCTGGACGGTCGCCGCCACGGCCGGCCTGCTGCCCGACCGGCTGCGGCTGCTCGGCTGGGCCGGCGGCACCAAGGTGCTCGACCTGGTCGGCAACCCCGTCCCGGCGAGCCTCGCGGTCAGCCCCGACCCGGGCTCCACCGACCCGCTGAAGGCCGACGAGACCACCGGCGTGCTGACCGTCCCCGACGCACTGCGCTGGCTGACCGACTTCGACCGGGCCGTCACCGACGGCATGGGCTTCCGGATCCCGCTGACCGCCGACCTGGCCGGCGGCCTCGACCGGCTGGTGGTGCTGGGCCTGCGCGCCCAGTCCACCCCGGAGCAGTCCGCCGCCGACCTGACCGACCGGCTCACCCGGCAACTCCGCAGCCCCGCCGGGCTCGGCCTGCTGCCCCAGGGCACCCCCACCAACAACAGCGCCCAGGCACCCGCCGGCGTGGACCCCACCCAGCAGGCCGACGCCGGGCTGCGCTCCGCCACCGGGCTGCGCGCCGCCCCCGCCGGGGCGGACTGGACCACCCGCACCGACGGCCAGTGGTTCGCCGAACTGCTCGGCCTCGACCCCGCCGACCTCGCCGGAATGGCGGGCGCCGACACCACCGACCAGCGCGACGCCCGCGCCGCCGACACCGCCCTGTGGCCCGCGACCTGGGGCAACCACCTGCAGACCGTGCTGCACCCGGTGTTCGGCCGCGCCGCCGTCGAACAGACCCGGCAGTACTTCCTCGGCCACGTCTCCGGCCGCGGCCCCCTCCCCGCCGTGCAGATCGGCCGGCAGCCCTACGGGATCCTGCCCACCACCGCGTTCTCCCGGCTCGCCTGGCCGGACACCGACCCCGTCGCGCCCCACCGCCGCGGCCTGTACACCGTGCTCCAGGCCGCCGCCGCCGACTGGCAGGCCGCCACCGGCAAGGTCGCCCATCTCGGCGCCCAGGGCGCCGACGCCCACCAGCACCTGCTGGACATCCTCGCCGCGCACCCCACCTCCGCCGAGTACTACCAGCGGTACGCGCTGAGCGTCGAGGACGTCTTCAACCGGGAGAACCTCGGCGCCCTCGGCTCGACCGTCCTGCCCGCCCTGGAACGGCTCAACCAGCCCGGCCCGATCCGCGCCCTGCTGACCCGCTTCGGCCACCCCGACACCGGCAACGCCCAGGACCCCGACCTGACCCGCCGCCTGTTCGCCGACACCCAGCACCCGCTGCTCGCCCCGCCCGTCGACGACCGGCCGCTCTCCGAGACCGACCCGATCCGGCCCTACACCGCCGACGGCGCCAACTACCTCCAGTGGCTGGCCGCGCACGCCCGCACCGACCTGGAGACCATCCGCACCGAGGCCGGCTTCCCCGACGACGACCTGCCGTCCGCGCTGCTGTACCTGCTGGCCCGCCACGCGCTGCTGCTCGGCTGGGCCGACGCCGCCACCGAACTCGCCATCGCCGCCGGTATCGCCGGCCCCGCCGAACAGGCCGCCGCCGACCCGGCGTTCATCCACGTCAGGATCCCGGCGCCCGGCCAGAGCCTGCCCAGCGAGAGCCGGTTCCGGCGGCTCTACTCGCCCGCACCGGAGATCACCGGAGACCCCACCCGCCTGGTCGTCGACCACATCCCCCGCATCCTCGGCACCGCCCCCGCCACCGCCCGCCTCGCCGAACAGGCCGCCGCGCTCGACCTGCTGACCACCCTGCCCACCGCCCGGCTGGAACGCGTCCTGGCCGAACACCTGGACTGCGCCACCTACCGGCTCGACGCCTGGCGCCTCGGCCTCGCCAACGAGCGCCTCGCCCAACTGCGCTACGGCCCCGACGGCACCGCCCCCGCCACCCGCGGCCTCCACCTGGGCGTCTACGGCTGGCTGGAGGACGTCCGCCGCCGCGACACCAGCACCCTCACCGAGATCACCCTGACCGGGCCGCTCGCCCAGGTCTTCCAGGGCAGCGGGCCGCTGCTGCACGACGCCAGGAACGGCGGCCACCTGCACGCCCCGTCACCCGGCCACGCCCGCACCGCCGCCGTCCTGCGGGCCGGCTACCTCGCCAACGGCTCACCGCAGAACCCCGGCTCGTTCGCCGTGAACCTCAGCTCCGGGCGGGTCCGGATCGCCCTCGGCCTGCTGGACGGCATGCGCCAGGGGCAGTCCCTGGGCGCCCTGCTCGGCTACCGGCTGGAACGCGCCCTGCACGACGCCCACGAACAGGCCGAGGTCGACTTCCTGATCTCCGCGCTGCGCCTCGAGTTCCCGCTGCGGGCCGGGCGGATCGCCGACACCGTCCCCGGCCAGGCCGACCGGCCCGACCCGGCCACACCCCTCGCGATCGGCCAGATCGAAGCCCACAACGTCATCGACGGCCTCGCCCTGGTCCGCCTGCTCACCAGGGGCGACGCACCGCAGACCTACCCCTTCGGCCTGGACGGCCTGCCCGCCGTGGACGCCACCCAGCAGGCCGTCGTCGACCGCTCCGTCCAGGACCTGCTCGACGTCCACGACGCGCTCTCCGACCTCGCGATCGCCGAAAGCACCCACCAGGCACTGCTCGGCAACCCCGAACGCGCCTCCGCCACCCTCGACGCGTACGCCAAGGAAGGACTGCCGCCGGAACCCGCCGTGGTCACCACCCCCCGCAGCGGCACCACCCTCACCCACCGGTTCGGCCTGCGCCTCACTCCCGGCCTCAAACCCGACACCGGCGCGCCGCCGCTGTCCCACAACACCCCGCGCGCCCAGGCCGAACCCGCCGTCAACGCCTGGCTGCCCGCACTGCTGCCGCCCGCCACCGGCGTCGTCGCCCGAGTCACCTGGACCGACCCGATCACCGGACAGCCCCGCAGCCGCACCCTCAGCCAGTTCGACCTCCACCTGCAACCCATCGACCTGCTCTGGGCGGTGCGCCCGGCGGGCGACAGCGCCATGACCGACCTCGACGACCGGATCACCGGCGCCGTCATCGCCCTCGACAACCCGCGGCCCGACGCCGCACTGACCATCCACTACACCGACCGGGTCGCCGGGAAGCTCACCTTCTTCGAACTCGCCCCGCTGATCGGCGTGCTGCGTCCGCTGCTGACCACCGCCCGGCCGCTGCGCCCCACCGACCTGATGCCCGCCGCCGGACCGGCCCCCGCCGACCGGGCCGCCGACGAGGCCGTCTCGCTGCCCCGCGAACGCCCCGCCGCCGTCCGGGCCTCCCTCGACGTGCTGCGCACGGACGTCGAGAGCTACCTCGCCACGCTGGCACCGCTCTACCCGGCGGGCGCCCCGCCGCAGCGCGAGCAGATCCTCGCCACCGTCGACACCCTGCTCACCGGGTACGCCAACCTGGTCACCACCGCCGCCGGGTTCGGCATGGTCCGCAGCGGCTGGGGCGAACTCGCCATGTGGCGGCGCGGCGTCTTCACCGAGGTGCTGGCCGCCGTGGCCGACGCCGCGGACCGGATGACCAGGGCCCTGGCCCGGGCGGACGCGCTGCTCGCCGCCTACGACGCGCTGCCGCCTCCCACGTCCGCCGCCGAGCGGTTCCGGCTGCTGCAACAGGCGGAACGGCTGATCGCCACCACGCCCACCACGCCGCTGCCCGCGCTGCCCGCCGTCCTGCGCGGGATCATCACCGGACGGCGGCAGGCCTTCGCCAACAAGCTGGCCTCGCTCCGGGCCGAGGCCAGGACCGTCCGCACCACGCTCAGCGGCCTGCTCGCCGAAGTCGCCGGCAAGCTCCCGCTGACCGCCTTCGACCCGACCGACCTCAGCCTCCAGCCGTTCCAGGACCGGGTGGTGCTGTTCTGCCGCGACCTGCTGGACCGGGCGGGCGCGCTGCACACCGAGGTCCTCGCCCGGCTCGCGGGCGCGGACCGGGCGCTCGCCGCGTACGACGCGGCCGTCACCGGGCCGGACCAGGTCGCCGCCGCGACCGAGGCGCTCAAGGCGCTGATCGGCCAGGACGTCCTCGCCGTACCGGAGTTCACGCCCGGCCCGCAGCTCGCCGCCGACTGGAAGAACGCCCTCGCCGACAGCGGCACGCTCGTCCAGCACCTCACCCAGCCCCCGTTCGGACGGGACTTCCCGATCGACGACTGGGCGCACGGCATCGCCCGGGTCCGCGACAAGCCCCGGCTGTGGGAGCAGGCCGTCCTGCTGAGCGACGCCCTGCGCGGGCCCGGCGGCCTGCTCGGCAACCTGCTCCAGTCCGCCGAACCGCAACTGACGCCGATCCAGCTGCCCTACCGGCCGAACGACCACTGGCTGGCCATGGAGTTCGCCTCCGGCGCGGCCATCACCGAGGACAAGGTGCTGTTCACCGCCCACTACGCGCCCGCCCCGCCGATCCCCTCCAGCACCCAGGTCGGCCTGCTGTTCGACGAATGGACGGAGGTGATTCCCGCCGACCGCGAGACCACCGGGATCGCGCTGCACTACGACGGGCCGGACTCCCAGCCGCCGCAGGCCATGCTGCTGGTCGTGCCGCCGGTGCGCACCGGCACCTGGAACACCGACGACCTGATCGCCGCGATCGGCGAGACCCTCGACCTGGCGAAAGCCCGGGGCGTCGAACCCGAGCACCTCGACAACACCGCCTACGCCCAACTGCTGCCCGCCACCGTGATGTCCGCGACCCGGCAGCCGATCACCATCTCCACCGACCTCGCGACCGCCAACCAGCGCTGGAAGGCCGCCCATGCCTGAGCCCCGTATCGCCGACCTGCCCAAGGCGCTCGCCGGACGGTCGAACCCGGCCGTCGGGGTGTGGAACCGGCTGGAGGGACGGCCGCGCACCACCGACTTCCAGCGGGCGCTGCGGGCCGAAGTACGCGACCCGCTCTGGCTGTTGACCCGGCAGTGGCAGCTCGGCGAGTTCCGCGCCACCGACGGCGGCTCACCCGTCACCGCGACCTACTCGATCGCCGGCGCCCGGCCCAGCCGCTTCCGCCCCGCCGGCGGCGCCGCCGAGCCGCTGCCGCCGGACCGGCCGCTGGAGGCGCTCGCCGAGCGGCGCCCACCCGCGTTCGCGGCCGGAAGCGACCGGATCGCCTTCGACCTGAGGCTGGCGATCGGCCGCCGGTGGCTCAAACTGCTGGGCCGCGACCAGGTGCTGGCCAACATCGCCTTCGACTTCCGCGGCCAGTACGTCCGGCTGTACCCGATCGCGCTGCCCGACCCGACCACCGACACCGACGCGCCCCGGGTGTCCGACCCGGAGACCTGGGCCACCCTGCAGGCCGTCGCCGGACGCCGGATGGACGGCTACCAGCTCTACCGGCACATCAAGGACGGCGGCCACGCCTCCGACGGCATCAACGACATCCTGCACCTGCACTACCCCGCCCTCGACGCTCTCGGCAAGCGCCTGGTCGCCTGGTTCGACGACCTGATCGACCAGCCGAACGGCGACGCCAGTTGGGACCCGCGCCGCCTGGAACACCGCTTCTCGGTGGCCGGGACCGCCCCCGACGGCACCGAGAAGGTGCTCACCGCGCAGGAGTTCCCCGGCGGCGAACTCGACTGGCACGCCTTCTCGATCGACCCCGACCACCCCGTGGGCGGCGCCGAACCGCCGCTCCCGCCGATCAACCGCACCGTCTTCCCGGCGCCGCTGCGCTACGCGGGCATGCCGCTGCCGCGCTGGTGGGCGGTGGAGGACGGCGGCACCAACTTCGCCGCGGTGTCGCCGGACAGCACCGACCTGGCCCGGCTGATCTTCCTGGAGTTCGCGCTGGTCTACAGCAACAACTGGTTCCAGCTCCCGTGCGAACTGCCGGTCGGCACCCTGGCGTCGATCCAGGGCCTGGCGATCACCGACGTGTTCGGGCAGCGGCGGTGGATCACCCCGGCGGGCACCGGCCTGGACGAGGACTGGCAGCGCTGGTCGATGTACGCCCTCGACACCATCGACGCCGGCCCCGGCACCGCCGCCGACACCAGCCTGCTCCTGCCCGCCAGTGTCCCCAAGGTCGCCGACGGCCCCGCCCTGGAGGAGGTGTCGCTGATCCGCGACGAGGCCGCCGACCTGGTCTGGGGCATCGAGCTGACCGTCCCGCGCCCCACCGGCCCGGGCCGCCGGGGCAGCGAGGTCGCCGCCGAGATCCGGGCCCACCACCTGCGCCTGCACCCGCCCGCCCCGCCGGACGCGCCGCTCGCGCCGATCGCCTACGAGGCGATGAACTCCGTCCCCGAGAACTGGATCCCGTTCATCCCCGTGCACGTCCCCGGTGACAACCGCACCGTCCAACTGCAACGCGCCGCGATGCCCGACGTGGTGGACGTCCTGCCGCCCGTCCAGCCCAGGACCTCGCTGCTGCGCGAGGGCCTGGACGCGGCGACGCCGCACGGGTACTTCGTCAACCAGGAGGAAGTCCCGCAGACCGGCACCCGGCTCTCCGTCGCCTACCACCGGACGCGGTGGCGCAGCGGCCGGGTGTGCGTATGGCTCGGCGCCAAGCGCGGCGCGGGGCGGGGCGAGGGGGCGAGCGGGCTGGCGTTCGACCTGCTGGTGGACACTCCGGAGCCGCCGCACTGACGCCGGCCCGGCTTCCGGGCAGGGTTCGTAGGATGGGTGCAGTTCCTCCGGGAGGGGGTCTGCACCGGAGGGGACATGGCGGAACTGGGGAAGCGTCAACTGCTCGGACGGGCGCGGGAGTCGGCGGAGTGGGAGCGGCTGTTGCGCGAGGTGCGCGGCGGGCGCAGCCGGGTGCTGGTGCTGCGCGGGGAGGCGGGCGTCGGGAAGTCCGCGCTGCTGGATCAACTGGCGGCGCTGGCAGGTCAGTTGCAGGTGGTGCGGGCGGCCGGGGTGGAGGCCGAGGCGGAGTTCGCGTACTCGGCGCTGCAGCGGCTGTGCGCGCCGCTGCTGGACCGGCTGGAACGCCTGCCGCAGGTGCAGCAGGACGCGCTGCGGGTCGCGTTCGGGCTGAGCGGCGGGGCGGCGCCCGAGATGCTGCTGGTCGGGATGGCGGTGCTCGGGCTGTTCGCGGAGGCGGCGGCGGAGGTGCCGCTGGTGTGTCTGGTCGATGATGCGCAGTGGCTGGACCTGATGTCCCAGCGGATCCTGACGTTCGTCGGGCGGCGGCTGGATGCCGAGTCGGTGGCGCTGGTGTTCGCCGAGCGGGCCGCCGACGGGGCCGGGGACGAGGGCTTCGCCGGGCTGCCGGATCTGCTGCTGGGCGGGCTGGCCGACGCCGAGGCGCGGACCTTGCTCGACAGCGTGCTGCCCGGGCCGGTGGATGCCCGGGTGCGGGACCGGATCGTGGCCGAGACCGGCGGGAATCCGCTGGCGCTGCTGGAGTTGCCCCGGGGCCTGTCGGCCGCCGAGTTGGCGTTCGGCTTCGGCGAACCCGGGGCCGGGCCGCTGGCGACCCGGGTCGAGGACGGATTCCGGCGGCGGATCGAGGCACTGCCCGCCGACACCCGCGCCCTGCTGCTGGTCGCCGCGGTCGAACCGGTCGGCGACGGGCCGCTGCTGTGGGACGCGCTGCGCCGGATGGGCATCGGGCCGCAAACGGCGGCGCCCGCCGGGGACCTGATCACCGTGGGGGCGGTGGTGCGCTTCCGGCACCCGCTGGTGCGCTCGGCCGTCCGGCGCGGCGCGGACGCCGCCACGCTGCGGGCGGCGCACCGGGCCCTGGCCGAGGCCACCGACGGCGGGCGCGACCCCGACCGGCAGGCCTGGCACCGGGCGCACGCCGCGCCCGGGCCGGACGAGGAGGTGGCCCACGGGCTGGAGTGCTCCGCCGACCGGGCGCTGGCGCGCGGCGGCCGGGCCGCCGCCGCCTCGTTCCTGGAGCGGGCCGCGGCGCTCACCCCCGACCCGAAGGGCCGGGCGCGGCGGGCGCTGGCGGCCGCGTCGGCGTACCTGGCCGCCGGTCTGACGGCCCGGGTGCCCGACCTGCTCGCCGCCGCCGAACTCGGGGCGCTGGACCCCTTGCAGCAGGCCGGCGTCCACCGGCTGCGGGCCAAGGCGTCGGACCTGACCGATCAGGGGCCCGGCGTGGTGCGGCCGCTGCTGGAGGCGGCCGAGCGGCTCGGCGGGCTCGACCCGGCCGCCGCGCGGGAGACCTGCCTCACGGCGTTCGGCGCGGCCGTCCGGGCCGGGCGGGCGGACGACTCGGCGCTGCGGCGGGTCAGCGAGGTGGCACGGGCACTGCCGCCCGGCGGGGAGGCGGCCGGTGCCCTGCTGCGCGCCCTGGCCGGGTGGGCCACGGACGGGCCGGCCGCTGCCCGCCCGCTGCTGGCGCGGGCGCTGCGCGAGGTCACCGAGGCCGAGGACCCGGCCCTGCTGTGGGCGGCCGCGAACGCCGCCGCCGAACTGGGCGACCTCGGGGCCTGGCTGGACGTCACCGACCGGGCCGTGCGCTCCGCCCGGACGACGGGCACGCTGTCGACGCTCGCGGTGGCGCTGCCGTACCGGGCGGCCGCGCTGGGCTTCGCGGGGCGCTTCGACGAGGCCCGCGAACTGCTGGCCGGGGCGAGCGCCGTCGAGAACGCGGCGGGCACGGCGACGCGCCTGGCCGTGACGGCCCTGCTCGGTGCGTACCAGGGCCGGGAACACCCGGCCCTGGCCGCGATCGGGGCGGCCGAACGGGAGGGCGAGCGGCGCGGCCTCGGACGGCTCACCGCGAGTGCGGCGTGGGCACGGGCGGTGCTGCACAACGGCCTGGGCGGCTACCCGCTCGCACTGGAGGCGGCGCTGCGGGGTGCGCGGTACCAGGACCTGGCCGTGCACCACTGGACGTGCGGGGAGCTCGTCGAGGCGGCCGTCCGGGTCGGCGACGCGGCCGCGGCGGCCGGGGCCCGGGAGCGGCTGGCCGACTGGGCCCGGGCCGGCACGCCGTGGGCGCTCGGCGCGCACGCCGTCGCCGAGGCCCTGGCCGGGGAGCCCGGGCAGGCCGAGGAGCGCTACCGCGAGGCCGTCGGGCACTTCGGCGCGGGCGGGCTCGGCGTGTTCGAGGCCCGGGCCCGGCTGCTGTTCGGCGAGTGGCTGCGCCGGCAGAACCGGCGGTCCCGGGCCCGCGACGAACTGCGGGCCGCGCACGAGGAGTTCGCGCGGACGGGCCTGGAGGCGTTCGCGGAACGGGCCCGGCGCGAGCTGCTGGCCACCGGCGAGACGGTGCGCAAGCGCACGGTCGGCGGGCCGGAACTCACCCCGCAGGAGGCGCGGATCGCCCGTCTCGCGGCCGGTGGGCACCCCAACGCGGAGATCGGCGCCCAGCTGTTCCTCAGCCCGCGGACGGTCGAGTGGCACCTGCGGAAGGTGTTCGGCAAGTTGGGGATCTCCAGCCGTCGCGAGCTCGACGGGGCCCTCGCCGCCCGCTGAGGGACCGTCAAGCGGGGTCGCGACAGCGACCGGATGTCCAGCCGCCCCTCGTGACCCGCCAGGAGGAGCAGAGCGGGCGTCCGAGGTGTCCACGGCCGCCCGGGCCCGCGGAAGTCTGCCGTCAGATGACTGATGTGCCCGAGTCGGTGGGTCGGTGACAGTGGTCGCGCGATTCCCGAGTTCGAGGAGAGAGACATGGACCGACGGCTTCTGAGGCTCGCCGCAGCAGGGTTCTCGCTGGCGGCGGCCGCGGCCGTCAACGTGCCGGCGAGCGCGGCTCCGGCCGCCTCCGGCCCCGCCCCGTTCACCTGCGGCCCGCTGCGGCCTGCGGCCCCGGAGGGTGTCGCCGTGGAGTCGGTGACGGCCGCGGCCGTGCCGGCGGGCACGTTCCAGGTGCCCGGTTCCCCGCCGCTGGGCGGCGGGCAGGTCGAGGACGTCCCGGCGCACTGCGAGGTGACCGTCACGCTGACGCACCCGGGCGCCAACGACCGTGCCACGTTGCAGATCTGGCTGCCGGAGTCCGGGTGGAACGGGCGCTTCCAGGCGGTCGGCGGCGCCGCGTACGCCGCCGGGAGCATCGGCTCGGTGGCCGGGGCGGTCAAGCAGGGCTACGCGGCGGCGACCACCGACGCGGGCGTGGACACCAGTGGCCTGGACAGCAGTTGGGGCCTCAACCCCGAGGGCGAGGTCAACGCCGCGCTGCTGGAGAACTTCGCCTCGCGCTCCGTCCACGAGATGGCGGTCGTCGGCAAGCAGGTCGTCGACGGCGTGTACGGCCACACCGCGTTCCGCTCCTACTTCAACGGCTGCTCCACCGGCGGCCGCCAGGGCTACCTGGAGGCGCAGCGCCACCCCACCGACTTCGACGGCATCAACGCCGCCGCCCCCGCCATCAACTGGAACCAGTTCGAGGTGGCCACGCTGTGGCCGCAGGTGGTGATGAGCCAGCAGCACACGTACCCCACCACGTGCGAGTTCAACGCGTTCAACCAGGCCGCGCTGAAGGCCTGCGACAAGTTCGACGGCGTCGCCGACGGGTTGATCAGCAACCCGAACCGCTGCGACTTCGACCCGCGCCGGCTGATCGGCACCAAGGTGGTGTGCGAGGGCAAGGAGTACACGATCAGCGCCGCCGACGCCGACGTGGTCCGCCGGATCTGGGACGGCCCGCGCTCCAGCGACGGCAAGCGGCTCTGGTACGGACTGCCGGTCGGCGCCGACTTCGGCCCCCTCGCCACCAGCACCACCACGGACGGCGTCACCACCGGCCGGCCGTTCATCGTCCCCGCCCAGTGGGTCGCCACGTTCGTGCAGAAGCAGCCCGGGTTCAGCTCGGCGAACCTGACGTACCCGCAGTTCGAGGAGATCTTCCGCAAGGCCCGCGCCGAGTACGACACCGTCATCGGCAGCCGGGACGCGGACCTCTCCGCGTTCCGCGACGCCGGCGGCAAGCTGCTCACCTGGCACGGCGACGCCGACCCGGTGATCCCCACCGCCGGCACGGTCGACTACCGCAAGCGCGTCGAGGCCAGGATGGGCGGCAGCGCGAAGGTCGACGACTTCTACCGGCTCTTCCTGGCGCCCGGCGTCGCGCACTGCGCGCTGAACGGTGCGGACGACCTGGCAGCGCTGACCGCCTGGGTCGAGCGGGGGCAGGCCCCCGGCGTGCTGCACGCCACTCTGCCCACCGCCGACGGCCGGAACCTCGCCCGCGAGGTGTGCCGCTACCCGATGGTCTCCCGCTACGCCTACGGAGACCCGACCGCCGCGAGCAGCTTCCGCTGCGTCAAGCCCTGAGCTGAGCCGGGGCGGGTCGGCGGCCCGCCCCCGTTCCGGTTGCGGACAAGGAGTGGAAGTGGACAGCAACGATCTCTTCAACGGTTCCGCGGACTCCGGACCTCGTGCGCTCGTCCGGTCCTCCTCGCCGTTTCGCGACTACGTTCTGCACGACCTTCCAGGAGACCTGGCCGAGCTCGGGCGAGGCGGCCTGACGTACAGCCAACTCGCCTGCAAACAGCGGGAGATGGTGGCCGGTCTCGGGGCGCTCGGTGACGACCCGCGGGCGGCCCGGGTCACGCAGCTCGACCTGCTGTTCATGCGCGGTGGATTCGCTCCCGCCGGGCCGCGGGCCGCGCCCCGCGAGCTGACGGAGCTGATCTCCGCGCAGTGCGCGAGGTTCCCCTCGCTGGACCCGTACCTGAGCTACGAGCTGCTGATCGACGTGAACAGCGAGGAGTACGAACGCTGCGGCGACATCAGGGTGTTCTCGCAGGGCCGACTCGGCACCCTGGAACGGGACTTCTACCTCGGCCACTACCTCTCCGAGCCGTGGGCCAGGTCGGCCGCCTACGGCCTGCGCGCGCTGGTCACGGCGCCGGATGCCGTGAAGCCGGCGGCGGCCCTGGAGGACGCCGCGCGCTGCGTCGCGGAGTTCACCTCGCACATGGCGAGCTACCGCAGACTGTCCGGGGAAGCGTTCGGCCACTTCCGGCACTTCCACCTGGGCCACCCCGGCGGGCCGCGCGGAGCGAGCGGGGCGTTCATGCCCAGCGTCCAGCTGCTCGAACTGGTCCTGCAGCCCCCGACCGTGGACTACGGCAGCTACCTGGACCAGGCGATGTCCTACTTCCCGTCCTGGGCCCGGCCGGTCGTCGCCCAGTGGCGGAGCGCCTCCAGCCTGGGCGTGAACGTGTGGCAGGCGGTACGGGACGGCAGGCTGGTGCTCGACCAGGCCGGGACCGCCCGGCTGGTCCAACTCATCGACAGATTCGTGGACTTCCGCATGGTGCACCTGGGTATCACCCGGCGCATGGTGCCCGAGGCGTTCCCGGACCGGACCGGGCTGACCCGCCGGGCGATCGGCGCGCAGGCCGGGGAGAGCGACATCCTGCACGCCGATCACTCCGGCACCTCGGGGTTCGGCGTGCGGCAGGTGCTCACGAACGCCGTCCACCGGCTGCTCGCGCTGCGCCGGGAGGTTCTTTCGCTCACGGCAGTTCCGACCGATCAGTAGGAGGCAGAAGAATGTCCGCGTTCCGGGTGGCGGTGGTCGACGCGTTCGGGGCGGCCTACGGCCACATCGACGCCTTCGGGGCGGTGGGCGGCGAGGTCGTCCAGGTGCAGAGCACGCCCCAACTCCCCTTCGGGGTCGAGCCGGTGGATTCCTCGCGGTTCAGCGAGGTGCTGGTGCACGACGGCGAGGTGGACGCCCTGGCCGCGAAGCTGGAAGCGCTGAAGCCGCTCGCGGTGCTGGCGGGCCGGGAGACCGGGGTGGAACTCGCCGACGCGCTCTCCGAGAAGCTCCAACTGCCCACCAACGGCACGGAGTTGAGCGCGGCGCGGCGCGACAAGTACCTGCAGATCGAGACGCTCAGGGCCCGGGGCGTCCCCGTCATGCGGCAGCTCCGCACCGGGGACGAGCGCGAACTGCGCGCCTGGCACCAACAGTTGGGCGGGGTGGCGGTGGTCAAGCCGCTGCGCAGCTACTGGGGCGACGGCGTCACGTGCTGCGACACGCCGGAGGAGTCGGCCGCGGCGCTGCGCGGGCTCCGCAGCCGGGGAACGGTTCACGGCGAGCCGATCGAGGAGGTGGTGGCCCAGGAGTACCTGGTCGGCACCGAGTACATCCTGAACACCGTCGGCAGCGGGGGAATCCACCACCTGACCGACGCCTGGCGCACCGAGCGGATCACGGCCAACGGGGTACGGGACCTGGTCGTGGCCCAGGTGCTGCTGCGCTCCGACGAACCGCCGGTGGCCGAACTCGCCGCGTACGGACGCCAGGTACTCGACGCGCTCGGCATCCGGCACGGCGCCGCCCACCTGGAGATCAAGCTGACGCCGGACGGCCCGCGGCTGATCGAGGCGGGCGCCCGGATGTCCGGACTCCCGTACTACACCGCCCACGTGCTGGGCGAGGGCCAGCTGGAGTGGATCGTGGACGCCTGTGCCCGCCCGGAGCGGTTCCGGGCCCGGGCCGGCCGGGGCTACCGGCGGCGCCACGCGTTCGCCTGGGCCGCACTGGTCGCCCCGGCGGCCGGGCGGCTGGTCCGCTACCGGGCACTCGACCGGATCCGGGAGCTGGAGAGCTTCCGCGACCTCACCGTGCACGTCGAACCCGGCGACCCCATCACCCCGACCGTCTACGACCGGGGCTACCCGGCGACCCTGACGCTGGAGCACCCGGTGGACGCGGTGCTCCAGCGCGACCTCAACACGGTGCGGTACCTCGACGGAGCCGGGATGTACGAGATCGAGTGACGGGCCTCCGGGCCCGGAGGCCCGGCTCCGGGTCTGCCGATCGGGCTGATCGCCGAACCGGAGAAGCAGGGCTGGAGGCTCCGGGCGGAGTACCGGCCGATCCCTGCAGCAGCACCCTTCAGCAACACCCTCACACCCACGGAAAGGTGGTTCACATGTTCACACCCAAGGCAATGCTCCGCGGTTCGGCCGTCGCGGCGACCCTCCTCGCGGCCGTGATCGGCCTCGGTGCCGGATCGGCCCAGGCCGGTGGCTGGCCCCCGTTGCAGCCGGGCGCCCACCTCTACTTGGGCACCGGCGGGAGTGGCGCGGTGACCGTGGTCGACCTCGACGACTTCGGCATGTGCCACACGCTGGCGACGCCCGCCCGGTCGGTCCAGGTCGCCTCCGGCTCCGCGTCCGTGGTGCTGTACTCCGGCGCGGGCTGCACCGACGCCAACCCGTGGGCCACCGGCTCGCTGGCCCAGTCCGACCTGCCGCGGCCGGCGCTGAGCTACCGGGTGGTCCCCGCCTGATCCCCACTCCGATGCGCCGTCGGCGGCGTCCGTCCAGCGACCCCTTCACGGTGACAGCCGGTCAGTGGGGGGCTCAGAGGCCCAGGTCGGCGGCCAGGCAGGAGAAGCGCACTGCCTGGCTGTCGGGGTCGAAGGCGGCCGCCGGGTTCGTCGGGGGGACGGGCCGCTCCTCGACCATGTCCGCGAAAGGGATCCGCTGCGGGAGGGCGCCGAACCGGATTCGGCGCAGCTCCGCGGCCTGCTCGGGGCCGGTCACCCGCGCACCGTCGTCAGGCGGTCGGCGTCCAGCACGGCCCGGGCGAAGGCCGCCGGGGCCTCCTGCGGGGCGTTGTGGCCGATGCCGGGGAGCACGCGGTGTTCGTACGCGCCGGTGAAGAACCTGCGGTAGGCGCTGCCGTCGGTGGAGGGCAGGAACGGGTCGAGGGCCGGGTCCAGGGTGATGGTCGGGACGGTGATCTCCGGGCGGGCGGCGAGGAGCTGTTCGTAGTGGTCGTAGCGGCGTTCGCCGTCGGCGAGGCCGAGGCGCCAGCGGTAGTTGTGGATCACGATGGCGGCGTAGTCGGGGTTGTCGAAGGACGCGGCCGTGCGTTCGAAGGTGGCGTCGTCGAAGTCCCAGGTGGGGGAGACCTCGTTCCACACCAGGCGGCACAGGTCGTGCCGGTTCTGCCGGGTCTCCATGGCGAGGCGGCCGCGGTCGGTGGCGAAGTAGTACTGGTACCACCAGGTGTGTTCGGCCTTCGGGGGCAGCGGGTTCTGCTGCGAGGGGACGTTGGTGATGAGGTAGCCGCTGACCGACACCAGGGCCTTGACCCGTTCCGGCCACAGCGCGGCGATGATGTCGGCGGTCCGCGAGCCCCAGTCGAAGCCGGCCAGGACCGCCCGGCGGATCTTCAGGGCGTCCATCAGGGCCAGGATGTCGAGGGCGATCGCGGACTGCTGCGCGTTGCGGGGTGTGGTCGGCGACCGGAAGGTGGTGGTGCCGTGGCCGCGCAGGTACGGCACGATCACCCGGTGGCCGGCGTCCGCGAGGAGCGGGGCGACGTCGACGAAACTGTGGATGTCGTAGGGCCAGCCGTGCAGGCAGATGACCACCGGGCCGTGCTGCGGCCCGAGCTCGGCGTAGCCGATGTCGAGCACGCCGGCCTGGACGCGCCTCAGGTCGGTGAAGCCGGTGCGGGTGCCCGGCGTGCTGCTCGGGACGGTCGGGGCCGGTGCGGCGGCGTGCGCGCCGGACGGGAGGGCGGTGGCGCCCAGGCCGAGGCCGAGCGCCGTGGTGAAGGTACGCCTGCTGATCATGTCTGGATGCCTTTCGGTGGCGGAGGTGTCATCCGGCGGCGCGGCTCAGTGCGTCGCGCAGTGCCGCCCGGCTGGTGACGCCCAGCTTGGGGAACACGCGGTACAGGTGCGAGCTGACGGTGCGCGGTGACAGGTGCATCCGCACGCCTATCTGCTTGTTCGTCAGGCCGCCGGCCGCCAGGTCGGCGACCCGGCGTTCCTGCCAGGTCAGCGCACCCGGTTCCGGGGCGCAGGCGCGGCGGGCCGCCCGGGCGGCGCGCAGTTCGTCCGGGGCCGGCGCGTCTTCGCCGGGACGGGCGGTGAGCGACAGTTCGGGCAGGGCGGCGGCGTCGAAGCGGGACGGGAGGCCGCTGCGGACCGCGACCAGCAGCTGCACCGGGCGGCCCGCCAGGCGCCGGCCGACGAAGCCGCAGACGTCGGCGCTGGACTCGTCCAGCCACTGCCCGTCGTCGAGGACCAGCAGCAGCGGCCGCTGTTCGGTGGCGAGCTCCAGCAGACGGAGGACGGCGATGCCGAGTGTCATGACGTTCGGCGGGCAGCTCCGGGGCCCGCCGAACACCGAGTCGAAGGTTTCCCGGGTCCGGTCGTCCAGCCGCGCGAGCTCGGCGAGCAGCGGGTGGAGCAGCTGGTGCAGGCCCGCCCAGGGCAGTGCGGACTCCACTTCGACGCCCGCCGCCCGGACGACAGTTCGGCCCTGCTGCTCCGCCAGCGCGGCGGCGTGCTGCAGCAGCGCGTTCCGGCCCGCCCCCGCCTCGCCGCGCAGCAGGAGGGCACCGCCCGATGCGGAGGTCACGAACGCCGTGAGTTCGGCCCGCTCGGCCATGCCGTTTCCTCCGTTCAGCTGTCGAGACCGGCCGCGCGGGCCATGTGCGCGGCGTACCACGCGGGCCAGTCGGCGTCCCGGTGGCCGAGTTCCTCCTCGTACCTGCCGTGGGCGGCCGCCGCGTCGCGGAGCGCCGATTCGAGTTCGGCGGCGGAGCGGTGCACCACCTGGCTGATCCGGCCGGGCCCGCGGGTGGTGACCTCCTGCAGGACGAAGAGGTTGCCGTCCGGGTCGGCGAACGAGGCGAAGGAACCGTACGAGCGCCGCTGCGGGTGCGGGCCGGCGACCCGCCCGGCGGTGCCCGCGTGGTGGAAGACGCCGCCCGCGTCGTGGAAGACCTCGCTGACCTCGACCCCGGCCGCCACCAGTTCGGCGCGGGCCGCGAGGATGTCGTCCACGATCAGGTGCACGCCGCGCTCGGAGCCGGGCGCCGCGTCGGTCACACCACTGCCGATGATCAGCGAGGCGGCCGAGCCGGGCGGGGTGAGGTGCACGACCCGGAAGCCGCCGGGGCCGGAGTGGTCGACGTCCTCGCGGAACCCGATCCGCGTGTAGAACTCCTTGGCCCGGTCCACGTCCGAGACCGGGAGGACCAGAACCTCGATTTTGAATTCCGTCATCAGTCGGCTCCCTGTGCTGTGCGGGAAGCCGTCCTTCGGCCTCCACCGCAGACGATCCCGGGAACGCGGGCCCGTCGAGCCCGTGTCGAACCCTGGCCCGTACCCGGGCCCGGGTTCCCGGGTGCGGGTTGCCGGGTGCGGGTTGCTGGGCCTGGGTTCCCGGGTGCGGGCCCAGGGGCGGTGCGGGGCAGAGCTATAACATGACGGAACGTCAACATGATCACTGCGGGGAGGGCGCGTTGGAGCTCCACTTCACCACCCTCGGCCCCCTGAAAGCCCGGCGCGCGGGCCAGGAGCTGCGCATCAACCGGGCCCGGGACCGGGCCGTGCTCGCCGTACTCCTCGCGCACGCCGGCCGGCCGGTGACAGTCGGTGAGATCATCGACGGGGTCTGGGGCGAGGAGGGGGACGAGGCGCCCGACCGGGCCGGGGCGCTCCCGGGCAACATGTACCGGCTGCGCAGCGCGCTGGGCGGCGACGGGAACCTGCTGCGGCACGTCGGCAAGGGATACTGCCTGGACGTCGATCCGGCACTCATCGACCGGACGGTCTTCCTGTCCGCGCTCGCCGACGCCGCCACCGCCCGCCTGAACTGGCAGCCGCAGCGCGCCCGCGAGCTGCTGACCACCGCGCTCGGCCTCTGGCAGGGCCCGGCGGCCCTGGACGGCGTACCGGGCCCCTTCGCCGACCACGAGCGCCGGATGCTGGCCGGACGCCGGGAGGAGGCGCTGCGGGCACTTCGCGAAGCCGACCTGTCGGGGGCCGGGCCTTCTGCCGAGCTCAGGGCCGGGGCCGCCCGGCCGGTGCTGCGGCCCTTCCAACTGCCGCCCGACCCGGCCGACTTCACCGGAAGGCTCGCCCAACTCGCCATCATCGCCGAGCTGTTGACCACGTCGGGACGGACGCAGTCGCAGGTCGTCACGGTCACCGGCCCGCCGGGCGCCGGGAAGAGCGCACTGGCGGTCCGCGCCGCCCACCTCGCGGGCCCCGACCACCCCGACGGGCAGCTGTACGCCGACCTGCACGGTGCGGAGGACGCCCCCGGCTACCTGGCGCCCTTCCTGCGCGCGCTGGGCGTCGAGGAACAGGCAGTACCGGCGAGCCTCGCCGAGCGCCGCGCCCTGTACCTCCGGCTGCTCGCCGACCGCCGAATCCTGGTCGTGCTGGACGGCGCCGCCGACGTCATGGGCATCCGGCCGCTGCTGCCCGAGACGCCCGGGAGCGCGGCGATCATCGTCCTCAACGGTCCTGCGGGGCAGGGGAGTTCGATCGAGGTCCCGGTCGGGCCGCTGGCCCCGGACGAGGCGCTGGAGCTGCTCGGCCGGATGATCGGCCGCGAGCGCTCCGAACGTGAGCCGGAGGCCGCCCGCGCACTGGCCGCCGCCTGCGGCCACCTGCCCCGCGCGCTGCGGGACGCGGCTGATCGGCTGGTGCGCCGCCCTGCCTGGCCGATCTCCGCTGTGCTCCCCGCGACCGTGCCGGGGCCGTCGGCCGGGTGGTGAACGCCGCGCTGCCCGCGCGCTGGCCGTCGCCTGTGGTCAGCTGCGTCGCCTGTGGTCAGCTGCGCCGCGTGTTGGGATGCGGCCGGCCGGTTGGTGCGACGCTCCGCGCGCTGCGGGATGCGGCCGATCGGCTGGTGAGTCGTTCCGCCTGGTCGGACTCCGCTGTGCTCCCGCGCCCGTGCCGAGGTCGCCGGCCGGGTGGCAGACGCCACTGCCCGGGCGTTGGCTGCTGCCTGTAGCCGCCTGCCCCGGGCGTTTCGGGGCGCGGCCGATCGGCTGGTGAGCCGTCCTGGCTGGCCGATCTCTGCTGTGCTCCCCGCGTCCGCGCCGGGGCCGTCCGCCGGGCCGTAAACGCCACCACCCGCTGCCTGTGGCCACCTGCCCTGCGCGCTGCGGGACGCCGCTGATCGGCTGGTGAGCCGTCCTGGCTGGCCGATCTCTGCTGTGCTCCCCGCGTTCGCGCCGGGGCCGTCCGCCGGGCCGTAAACGCCACCACCCGCTGCCTGCGGCCACCTGCCCCGCGCGTTGCGGGACGCGGCCGGCCGGTTGGTGCGCCGCCCTCCCCGGCCGATCTCCGCTGTGCTCCCCGCGTCCGTGCCGGGGCTGTCGGCCGGGTGGTAGACGCCACTGCCCGCGCGTTGGCCGCTGCCTGCGGCCACCTGCCGCGCGTATTGCGGGACGCGGCCAGCCCGTTGGTGCGCCGCCCTGCCTGGCCGGTCTCCCCTGTGCACCCGCGACCGCGCCGGGGCCGTCCGCCGGGCCGTAAACGCCACCACCCGCTGCCTGCGGCCACCTGCCCCGCGCGCTGGGGCACTTGGCCGATCGGCTGGTGAGCCGTCCTGCCTGGCCGGTTTCCGCTGTGCTCCCAGTGCCAGCGACGCGGCCGTCCGTCGGGCCGTAAACGCCACCGTTCATCGCGTGTCAATCCGTGCGCCGCAGAATCCCGAGTGCGACGTGATCATCCGCCCGGAGCCGCAGGTCACGGGTGTCGCCAGCCGTCGTGAACAGCACCGCCGAAAGGACCGATACGTTGAGCCGGACCACCGCAGGAACCACCCGGGGGCTGGGCGCTCTCGCCGCCGTCGCCCTCGCCCTCGCGGCGGCGGGCGTGTTGACCGCCCAGGGCACCGCCCATGCCGCCTACGACCAGCCGACCGCCACCATCTGGGACGGCGAACAGCTCGCCAACAATGGCGCGCACATCGACAACCGGGGCCAGTTCGGCACGGCGCGGCTCATCATGCAGTCCGACGGCAACCTCGTCACCTACTACGCGCCGGACCACGACTTCTCGCGCCAGTACCCGACCTGGGCGACCGGCACCGTCGGCTGCGGCGTCAACGCCGTCATCCGCACCGACGGCAACCTGGTCGTGCTGAACGCGAACGGCGGCCTGTGCTGGGAGAGCGGCACCGCCGGGTACCCGCACGCCCGGGTGACGCTCTGGCGCAGCGGCGACCTGCTGATCACCGACGCCTGCAACCGCACCGTCTTCGAGCGGCAGCCCGGGACGACGTACGTCCCCGGGCAGACGCACGGCGGGATCTTCGCCCCCAGCTCGGTCGAGAGCCCGTACGTCGTGATGCCGCCGCCGACCAACTGCTGAGCCACCACGCACCACCCCCCTGTGCCGCCGCCCGCGCCGGACCGGGGGCAACCACGGGAGAGCCGAAGATGGAGACAGCCGCAGTCGCAGCCGACCTGGCGGGGGAGGCCGGGCTTCGCTTCCGGCTGCTCGGCCCGCTCGCCGGGTGGGTGGGCGAGCAGCCCCTGGCGCTGGGCCGCCGCCAGCAGCAGGCGTTCCTCGCCATGCTGATCGCCGCTCCCGGGCGGGTGCTGACCACCGATCGGCTCGGGGACGGGATCTTCGACGAGGACAATCCGCCGGGCAACCCCAAGTCCGTGCTCGCCACGCACGCCTACCGGGTGCGCCGGGAGCTCCGGAGCCACGCGGCCGGCCACCTGCTGGTCACCGTGGACGGCGGCTACCGCCTGGACGTCCCGGCCGGGGCACTGGACTTCGTCGCCTTCGACCGCCTGGTCGCCGGGGCCGGCGAGGCCCTCGCCGCCGGTGAGCGGCCCCGGGCGCGGGACCTGCTGGCCCAGGCGCTGGCCCTGCACGAGGGCGAGCCGCTGGCCGGCCTGCCCGGTCGGCACGCCGACGAGCTCCGCCGCCATCTGACCGAGCGCCGGCTGGACGCGCTGGAGACCAAGCTGGGCCTGGACGTCGAGCTCGGGAGCGGCCCGTCCTGCCTGGTCGAGCTCGACCAGGCGGTCTTCGCGCACCCCTTCCGGGAGCGGTTCCGGGCTCTGCTGATGCTGGAGTACCACCTGTCGGGCCGGCCCGAGGAGGCCCGGGCGGTGTACGAGGACGCCCGGCGGTTCTACCTCGGTGAGGGGCTGACCTGCGCGGACCTGGACGCGCTGCACCGGCGCATCCTCCGCAACGACCCGGGCCTGGTCGCCGCCGCTCGCCCCGCCCTCGCCGAGGAGCGGCCGGCCGGCCCGGCGCCCGCCGCCGTGCCCGAGCAACTGCCCTGCCCGCTACCGGACTTCACCGGACGTCAGGCCGACGTCGCCCGGCTGACCGAGGCGCTCTCCCACCCGGACCCGGGCGCTGTCGTCATCTCGGCGATCAACGGCCTCGGCGGCGTCGGCAAGACCAGCCTGGCCGTGCACGTCGGACACGCCCTGCGGGCGCGCTTCCCCGACGGACGGCTGCACGTGGACCTGCGGGGCGCGCAGCCCGTTCCGCTCGACCCGGGTGAGGCGCTCGCGGGCTTCCTGACGGCGCTGGGCGTGGCGGACCGCGAGATCCCCGCCGACCTGGCCGAGCGTGCCGCGCTGTTCCGCACCACCGTGACGGGCCGCCGCCTGCTGATCCTGCTGGACAACGCGGCCGGCCCCGAGCAGGTCGCCCCGCTGCTGCCGGGCTCCCGGACCTGCGCGGTGCTGGTCACCAGCCGCGCCTGGCTCACCACGCTGCCGGGCGCCCGTCACCTGCCGCTCGACGCGATGGCGGCTCAGGAGGCGCTCGACCTGCTGGCCGCCGTCGCGGGCCGGGCCCGGATCGAGGCCGAGCCCGTGGCGGCGGCCGCGATCGTCACGGCCTGCGGCCGCCTGCCGCTGGCGGTACGGGTCGCGGGTTCCCGGCTGGCCGCCGACCCCGCGCAGTCGCTGGCCCAGCTGGCCGATAGCCTCGCCGACGAACGCACCCGCCTCGGTGAACTCACCCACGAACAGGCCTCGGTGGAGCCCGTCCTCGCACTCTCCTACGCCCGGCTCACCGAGGAGCAGGCCCGCGCCCTGCGGCTGCTGGCCCTGCCCGATGCCCCCGACCTCGGCCCTGCGGACGCCGCCGCGCTGCTGGACCGCGGCCCCGCCGAGACCCGTGAACTGCTGGACGCACTGGTCGACCTCAACCTGCTCCAGTCGCCGGCCGCCGACCGGTACGGCTTCCACGACCTGCTGAAGGTGTTCGCCCGGCAGCGTGGCGGGGACACCGCCGCCGAGGTGACGGCCGCGTTCGCCCGGCTGCTGGACTTCTGCGTGACCGGCGCCCGCAACGCCGAGAGCGCCGCGCACCGCGGCCCGGACGGTCACGGCTTCGCCGGTGCCGAGGAGGCCGCCGCCTGGCTGCGGGAGCGGACCGCGCTGCACCGCGCGGTGATCCAACGGGCCTGCCAGGACGCGGAGTTGTCGCTGACGCAGACCGTCGATCTGTTGGACGCGATGGGCTCGATCCTGTTCGGCCGGGGCTACGTCACCACGGTCGCCGACCTGGCCGGCCAGGTCGCGGCCGCGGCCATGGCTCGCGGCGAGCGGGACGCCGAGGCCCTGGCCCGTTCGGTGCGCGGCGGCATGCTCTGGCACGCCAACTCCTATGCGGAGGCGGGCCAGGAACTGCGCGGCTGCCTGGCGCTGTGCGACGGCCCGGACCGGCTGAAACTGCGGGCCGACACCCTGAAACTCCTCGGTGCGAACGCCCGCTCGCTGCGGGACTTCGAGCAGGCCGTCGGCTGCCTGGAGGAGGCGGCGGAGCTCTTCCGGCAGCAGGCGGACGAGACCGCCGAGGGGCTCGTCCTCGGCGAACTGGCCTTCAACCACGCCCAGTGCGGGCGCCTGGAGCAGGCCCGCGCCGCCGCCGAACGGTGCGTCGAACTGACCGGCCGTCAGGTCTCGATCCCGGAGTCCATCGGCCGGTACTACCTGGCCCGGGTGCTGCACCTGTGCGGTGAGCTCGGCCCCGCGCTGGAGCAGGCCGAGCACGTGGTGGAGCGGTTCCGTTCCTTCGGCATGCTGGCCTTCGAGGCCGCCACCGGGAGCCTGATCGCCCGCATCCACCTGTCGGCCGCCCGCGACCGGGCCACCGTCCGGGCGGCCGAGGAGGCACTGCCGAAGGCCCGGCAGGTCGGCGGACTGCTGGAGGGCGGGCTGCTGCGGGCCCTCGGCGAGGCGCTGGCCAGGCTGGGCCACACCGACCGGGCCCGGATCTGCCTCCAGCACGCGCTCGGCCACTACCGGCAGCTGGAGCTGGCGGGCGACGCGGCGGAGGTGGAGGAACTGCTTCGCGGGCTGTGCTGAGTCGGTCCGGGCGGGTGGGCATGCCCATGCTCATCGGATGTCCATCGTGCTCGGCGAACCTCTTCCCCGTGCCCGGCCACCTCCGGCCGGGACGTCCGAGAGAGGGGAACGACCATGTCCATCAAGGGACTTCGGAAGACCACGCTGGCCCTGGCGACGATGGCGATGGCCGGCGGCATCGCGCTGACGGGCGCCGGGTCCGCCTCGGCGACGACCGGTGGCGGCTGCGACGGGCCGGGCTGGCAGCAGGTCTGCATCAGCGACGGGTGGACCCAGATCAACACCTCGGTGACCACCAACTTCGCGAACAGCAACTGCACCGAGCAGGTCATCATCTGGGACTACACCACCAACACCCAGGCGATCTCCACCTCGTTCCCCTGCCGCTCCGGCCAGTTCACCTTCACCTGGGCCCTCTCCAACCCGACCTACGGCCACGACTACAAGGCCGAGGCCCGCTTCTACTGGCAGCCCGGCACCGGCTACACCTACCAGACCAGCCCCGACCTGCACTTCTGAGCCACCTCCCACCGGTCGGCCCGCCCATCCCCCCAGCGGGCCGACCGGCGGTAAGGACCGGGCGGGGGCCGAGCGGCGGCGGCCGGAGCGCAGGACCAGGAAGAAGCCGCAGGCGAAGGCCGCGAGGGCGAGGGCGGGCGGGTGGCCGGACGGGGCGAAGCCGTGGACGGCGAGCCAGGCCAGGGCGGGGAGAGTCGTGGCGAGGCCGCAGAGGAGCAGGGCGGGGGAGTGGCCGGTGCTGCGGGCGAGACCGAGCAGGGGGCGCTGAGCCCGTTGCAGGGCGGCGACCAGGGGGACGAGGAGTGCGGTCAGGACGGCGAACCAGGTCGGGCGGAGAGCGAACCACTGCCAGGAGCCGATGGACGGCTGCGGGGCGAGCCCGGCAGGGTAGAGCGTGGCGGCGACCAGGACCACCGGGACGGGGTGCCAGAGGTAGACCGTCATCGCCGCCCGGTTGAGGCGGGTGACGCGGGCTCGTCGCATTGGGGCGGCCAGCCAGCGCCGCGCGGCCGGCTCGGCCGCCAGCAGGAGGCCGCACTGGGCGGCGGCGAAGGCGAGCAGGGCGATCGAAGGTGGAGTCGTGTTGCCGGCGTGCAGGCCCGCGCCGACCATGTCCACCGGGAACGGGCCCCAGGTCAGCAGGCCGGCGAGGAGCAGTGCGCCCGCGAGCGCGAGCCAGAGGGGGCGGTGTCCCCGGGTGAGGCTGCCGTCGTGCCAGGCGAATCCCCACTGGTGCATGGCGCCCCAGACCAGCAGGTAGTTGGCGAACCCGAGCAGCGGCAGCCGCGGACCCAGGATCGCCACGTCCACCAGCGCGGCGCCAACCGCCATGGCAGCCGGCACGGCGAGCCCCCAACGGGTGTGCGCGGCGTACAGCGCGGGGGTCAGGACGATCAGCAGCAGGTAGACCGGGAGGAACCACAGGTGCAGAGCCAAGTACCAACCGGCCTGCGCGAGTTCACCCGCGTTCACCCCACCCGCCCAGGCCGCGGCGGCCGCGAACGAGACCATGCCGACGTACACCGCGGTCGGCCACAACAGCCGCAAGGTGCGGCGGTGCACCCAGCCCGTCCAGCCTTCCGCGCGGCGGCGGTGCGCCGTCCAGGAGGCGGCGTTGGCGTAGCCGCCGACCAGGAAGACGATCGGCATCACCTGGAAGAGCAGCGTCACCCAGCGCCCCCAGCCGACATACGCCAGGGCATCATGCCCCGCCACCCGCCCGGCGCGGTAGGTGAGGTCGGTCAGCAGCCAGTGCCCCAGGACCACGGCGCAGATCGCGGCCACCCGCAGGAGATCCGCGTAGTGATTGTGATCGGTGGGACGGGGGGACATGGGGGATCAGTGCCGGATCCGGGAGGTGTTGGCCTGTACACCTCATTATCCGGCGCTGCGCAAGAGGGTGGAGGAGGGCGCGAGCGCAGGCGGCGTTCGTGCTCGTCAGCCGTCGAGTTCGGCCGAGGGCAGGTACGCGCCCGGGACGTCCGTCGGAGCGAGCAGCGCTTGTTCGCCGGGGTACGGGGTCTTCCAGTCGTGGGCCTCGTACCAGGTGAGGTGGTTCATCTGGGACGGGTTGGCGCGGTCGGGGGCGGCGTCGGGGCCGGTCAGGTGCTGTTGCTGCTTCCAGTCGGACCACTTCCGCGCGAGGTCCGTCTGTTCGGCCGGGACGGACCCGGTCGCGGCGGGGGTGGCGGCCGGGTTCTGTGCGGCCGGGACGTCCAGGCCGCAGGAGGGTGCGGTGGCCAGGCCGTTGGTGAGCGAGGTGCGGTTCGGTTGCACGCTGAACGGGGTGAAGTCGGGGGTGCTGGTGAACGCCGAGGTCATCGGGGTGGCCGCGGTGTCCTTCTGGTTCATCGGCTTGATCCCGAGGATCTGCTCGATGGTGCGGATCATGTTGATCTGCGAGTAGTAGTGGCTGTCGACGACGCCGCGCCGGGCGTACGGACTGATGATCTGGATCGGTGCCCGGTGCCCGTCCACGTGGTCGAGGCCGGCCTGGGAGTCGTCCTCGACGACGAAGATCGCCGAGTCCTTCCAGTACGGGCTGTGGGTGATCTCGTCGACGATCTGGCCGACCGCGAGGTCGTTGTCCGCGACCTGGGCGGCGCCGTTGGCCGGGCCGCCGGTGTGGTCGCTGGAGAGCCAGAGCATGTTCAGGTTGGCCGGGCCGTTCTTCTCGAAGTCCTGCTTCCAGATCTGCGCGCGGTAGATGTCCGGGACGCTGGTGTCGAACATCGGGAAGCCGGGCACGGAGACGCTGTTCAGCGACGGGATCGGGGAGGACGAGTTCAGCTTGTACGCCGAGTTGTTGCCGGTCGCCTGCATGGTTTTGGCGTCGCAGTACAGGTTCTGCCAGGTGGCGTCGGCCGGCTTGGTCAGGAACTGGTGGAACTCGCCGAAGTCCCGCACGCTCCGGCCGGTGGCCTGGGCGCCGCTCCACAGGGTGCCGCTGGCCTGGTGGCCGAGGGCGTCGTCCTCGGTGTCGTAGCTGCGGATGTACTCGCCGGCCGAGGATTCGGTGTACTCCGGATTGTCCGCCTGCATCAGCCAGTTGTGGCCCTCGGCGGAGTTGGTGCCGATGTCGTACGTGTTGTCGTACAGCCCGAACTGCTGGGCCAGCGCGTGCTGGTTGGGCGTCACGTTCTCGCCGAACTGCGCCAGCGACGGGTCGCCGTTGCCCTGCGGCAGGTCGCCGAAGACCTGGTCGTAGGTCCGGTTCTCCTTGACGATCAGGAACACGTGCTTGATCGTCGACGGGTCGCCGATCCGGTTGGGGACGGGCACCGCCTTGGCCTTGTTGCCGGTGGCGAGTTTGGCCGCGTTGGTGGTCCAGTTGTTCTGCGCGAAGACCTTGGCGGTCTGCTTCCGGATCTCCTTGTCGCTCGGCAGGGTGAACCGCACCACGCTGGAGGTGGTGTCGTGGGTGCCGTGCGCGCCGTCCACCCGGCGGGCGTCGATGCCGCGGGTGTTGGAGACCAGGATCTGGTTGCCGGACGAGGAGATCCCGGAGGGGAAGTAGTCCGTCGGCAGCAGGCCGACGTAGCTCGCCGGCTCCTGCGGGCCGCGGAAGCGGTAGACGGCGATCGCGTTGGCCCGGCCCAGGGTCACCAGCAGGCGGCCGTCGTCGGTGAGGGTCACCGCGTTCGGCTCGTAGCCGATCGACGCCTCGGACCAGGGCTGGGTGGCGATGGTCTGGACGACCTTGTCGCCCCGGGTGTCGATCACCGAGACGCTGTTGGCGGCGGTGTTGGTGACGAACACCGCGCCGTTCCTGGCGTACACGGCGGTCGGGTGCAGGCCGACGTCGATGCTCGCGGGGGTGGCGGACGGGTTCGCCAGGTCGATCACGCTGACCGTGCCGGAGGTGGTGGCGGCGGTGTTCGGATCGGCCGGCACCTGGGTGCCGTACGAGTTGATGGTGCTCTCGCCGGGCTTCGCCGGGCGGCCGCCCTCGTTGCTGACGTACAGCTTGCCGCCCGCCTGGACCAGGCCGCGCGGGGCGTTGCCGACGGCCCAGCTCTGCTTGACGGTGCCGCTGGCGGTGTCGATCGCCACCACCCGGTTCTGGCCGTTGACCGCCGCGTACGCGCTCGCGCCGTCTGCCGAGAAGACCAGGCCGGCCACCAGGGCCCGCTGCGAGCCGTTCTTGGCGATCTTGACGACGGTCGGGTTGGTGACGCTGCCGTCCGGGTTCACGTCGAACCGGGTGAAGCCGTCCGGCTGGCCCAGCCACAGCTGCTTGCCGTTGGGGGAGTACGTCGGGCCTTCCTGGCCCACGTTGTTGGAGCTGATCCTCGGGGTGGCGGACGCGCCGCTGCCGACCAGCTGCTGCACCTTCCAGTTCCGCACGTCCACGATCGCCAGCGCCGCGCCGCCGTCGGTGACCGAGGCCGCCAGGTGGGTGCCGTCCGGGCTCACCGTGGACGACATGATCTTGCCGTTGTTGATCACCAGCCGCTCGCCGTAGGGAGCGAGGTACTGGTTGCTGGAGACCAGTTCGCCCTGCTCGTAGACCTGGCCGACCCGGTTGGTGCCGAAGGTGTCCGACTTGGCCCAGCCGACACCGGCGCCGGCCGCGACGACCACCGCCGTGGCGGCGGCCGTGACGAGCGTCCGGCGGCGGGTCCTGCGGCCGGACGTGCTCTGCGTGTCATCCACACGACGACGTGTGACCTGCATCGTTGCTATCCCTTCGAAGGTGCCGGAAGCAGCCCGACGTTGCCGTCGAACTGCCAGAGCGGGTTCGGGGCGTCACCGGTGGGGGTGCGCACCAGGAAGTAGCCGTTCACTTCCTTCGGCCCGTCGCCGTCGGCGACGAACCGCCCGTCGGGGGCGATGTCGAGCTGGTAGACGGCCGTCCCGGTGGCCTCGACGCCCGGGAGGTGCCAGGACACGACGCAGCGCCAGTCGTTGCCCGGGCCTTCGGGCTCGACCTCGGTGCTGCCCTTGTCGCAGGCCGCCGTGACCTGCAACTGCGCCTCGGTGACCTCGGGACGGTGGAGTTCGGCGGTCTGCAGGCGGTACAGGTGCGCGAAGGCCGTGGCCACCGAGCGCTGCACCTTGTCCTGCTCGATCCCGGAGCCGGTGGCCCCGAGCGCCGGGGTCAGTACCCCGACGGTGACGGCGAGCAGGGCGGCCAGCGGCAGCGCACCGAAGCCGAGGGCGCGGCCACCGGAGCCGTCGTGCGCGGGGTTGGTGAAGTCGCGCCGCAGGAACAGCAGGTGGGCCAGCAGCGTGGCGGCCGCCGCCCACACCAGGGAGACCGCCACACCGATCAGCAGCGGGCCGAGCTGCGCCGGTCCGGTGAACAGGCCGCTCCAGGAGACGAAGGCGTAACCGGGCAGGGCGAGCCGCACACCGACCGGCAGCGGCAACAGCTGGGCCAGCTGCATCGACAGCGCGACCAGCGCGGGCAGCAGCAGTCCCATCGGGGAGCGGCCCAGGGCGACCGAACCGAGCAGCCCGATCCCGGCCAGCGCCAGCGTCGGCGCGAGTGCGCAGAGCCAGGCCAGCAGGACCTTGAACGCGGCGTCGCCCGGCGACAGCAGGTGGCCGTCGAGACCCACCAGCGGGTGGTGGCCGACCGCCAGCAGGCCACCGGCGGTGGCGGACACCGCCAGCCCCGTCACCAGCAGCACCAGCACGGTGAGGACGGCCAGCGCCTTCGCGGCGAAGATCCGGCGCGGCGAGCGGACCGCCACCAGCAGGTGGCGCCAGGTGCCGAGCCGGTCCTCGGCGGCGAACACGTCACCGGCGACCACCGAGGTCAGCAGCGGCAGCGCCCAACTGCCCGCGAACCCGAGCGTCACCAGCGGACCCGCCCAGCCCGTCGCGTGCATCCAGCGGCCGAAGAGGGTGTCGGTGGGGAGGGTGCTCTGCCCGCTCACCCCGGCGACGAAGAGCGCCGGGGCCAGCCAGCAGGCCAGCAGCAGCAGCCGGATCCGCCACTGCGCGACCAGCTTGAGCAGCTCGAAGCGGTAGGTGCGGGACACCGGCACCTGGATGGCGGGGGGCGTGAGGGTCGTGGTCATCGGGCGTCCTGCTGCTGGTCGGTGAGGGCGAGGAACGCGGCTTCGAGCGGCGACACCACCGGCGCGAGCTCACGCACCGCGACGCCGGCCTGCACCAGCCGCACCACCAGCGCGTCCAGTGCGGGGATCCGCGCGCGCACCACGAGGCGCCCGGCGCCGTCGTCGGTGAGGCGGACCCCGGCCGTTCCGGCGGCGATCAGCCGGGCCGCCGCCGGGTCGGAGGTGAGCAGCCGGTAGTCGAGTTCACCGTTCTCGGCGGCCAGCTTGTCCAGCGGGCCGGAGAACACCACCCGCCCGGTGGCGAGGACGGTGACCTCGGAGCACAGCGCCTCCAAGTCGTCCATCCGGTGGCTGGAGAGCACGACGGCGCTCCCGTCCGCCGCCAGCCGCCGCAGCACCCCGTGCACCTGCCGCTTGCCGGCCGGGTCCAGCCCGTTGGCGGGCTCGTCGAGCACCAGCAGCCGGGGCCCGCTGAGCAGGGCGGCGGCGAGACCGAGCCGCTGGCGCATACCGAGCGAGAATCCGCCCACCCGGTCGTCGGCGACCTCCGTGAGCCCGACCTCGTCGAGCGCCTCCCCGACCCCCCGGGCCCGGCCCCGGAGGGCGGCCAGCGCGGCGAGGTTCTGCCGGGCCGTCAGCGCGGGGTACAGACCCGGCCCGTCCACGAACCCGGCCACCCCGTCCGGCGCCGCGAGCGCCCGGCCGACCGGCGTGCGCAGGATCTCCAGGCTGCCGCCGTCGGCGACGGCCAGCCCCAGCAGCAGGCCCAGCAGCGTCGTCTTGCCCGCGCCGTTGGGCCCCACCAGGCCGTGGATCCGCCCCTGCGTCACATCGAGGTCGACGCCGTCGAGGGCGATCACCTCACCGAAGCGCTTGGTGATCCCCCGGGCCCGGACCGCGAGCAGTGTGTCCATGAGTCCCTTCCTCCGAAACCGTTGGAGACCCTAGGCACTTGACGCAACGCGATCAGGAACCGCTTCCTGAACATTCATGGAACGGAAAGCGGCGCCCGGAAGGGGAATTGACCACCCGTCATCCGGATCTGCGGATGCCCCTGGCCCGATCGCGCGATTTCCGCCACGGGGCATATGCGGCGCCCGTCCCTTCGGGTCAGAGACTCCGGACGGCCGGGCCGGGGGCGGGCTGCCCATCCCGACCGTCGGCAACTTCTCCGTCACGCTGCGCCTCCACGCCCCCGACACCGCGTTCCGGTCTTCTGCGGCGCTCCGGCGGGCCGCGATCTAGCATGAAACGGAAGGTTCGGCTCGATGCCCCGCACCACTTGGGTGAGGAGGCCGTATGGGACGGCCAGGCAGTACTGGCGGATTCGGAGAGTTGGGCGGTGACCGGTACCTGCCGATCTCCGAACACGGACTGATCGGCGACCTGCGTACCGCCGCGCTGGTGGCGACGGACGGCACCATCGACTGGTACTGCTGTCCGCGCTTCGACGCCCCGAGCGTGTTCGCGTCCGTGCTGGACGTGGACCGCGGCGGCCGTTTCGAACTGGCCGCGGACGTGCCGGCCCGCACCCGGCAGTTCTACTTCCCCGACACCAACGTCCTGATCACGCGGTTCTTCGCGGCCGACGGGGTGGCGGAGATCCAGGACTTCATGCCCGTGGTGGACGAGTCGCGCGAGGCGGGCCGGCACCGGCTGATCCGGCGGGTGATCAGCGTTCGTGGCACGCTGCCGTTCCGGGCGAGGGTCGCGCCGCGCTTCGGCTACGGGACGCAGGAACACACCGTGGAGTCGGAGGGCGGCCACATGGTGTTCCGCTCACCGGATCTGGACATCGCGCTGACCGCCACCGTGCCGGTCGAGAGCGACGGGCAGGACGTGTGGTCGCACTTCAAGCTGCTGGAGGGCGAGTCCGCGGTGTTCGCCCTCGACCGGGTCACCGAGGAGATCGGCCCGCGCGGCTGCCCCAACCGGGAGGCCGAGCAGGAGTTCGAGGCCACCGTCCGGTTCTGGCGCCACTGGCTGTCCCGCTCGCGCTACCACGGGCGGTGGCGGGAGATGGTGCACCGCTCGGCGCTGCTGCTGAAGCTGCTCACCTACGCGCCCACCGGCGCGATCATCGCCGCCCCGACCACCAGCCTGCCCGAGCAGCTCGGCGGCGAGCGCAACTGGGACTACCGCTACGTGTGGGTCCGCGACGCGGCGTTCTGCATCTACGCCATGCTCCGGCTGGGCTTCACCTCGGAGGCCGAGGCGTTCATGGGCTTCATCTCCGAGCACGGGATCATGCGCGGCACCCGGGAGAGCGGCCCGCTCCAGATCATGTACGGCATCGACGGCCGCCGCGACCTTCCCGAGCGGGAACTGTCGCATCTGGAGGGCCACCTGGGCTCGGCGCCGGTGCGGGTGGGGAACGCGGCCACCGGGCAGCTCCAGCTGGACATCTACGGCGCGCTGATCGACTCCGTCTATCTGTACGACAAGTGGGGGCAGCCGATCAGCAGCGCGCACTGGGACGAGGTCGGCGCCGTGGTGGACTGGCTCTGCGACCACTGGGACCAGCCCGACGAGGGCGTCTGGGAGACCCGGGCCGGCCGGCGCGACTTCGTGTACTCGCGGCTGATGTGCTGGGTCGCGCTGGAACGGGCGATCCGGATGGCCAACCGGCGCGGCCTGCCCGCCGACCTGCCGCGCTGGCAGCGGGCCCGGGACGCGATCTACCGGCAGATCATGGCCCGTGGCTGGTCCGCCGAGCGCGGCGCGTTCGTCCAGGGGCTGGACGACAAGGTTCTCGACGCGTCCCTGCTGATGATGCCGATGGCCAAGTTCATCTCGCCCACCGACCCCAAGTGGCTGTCCACCCTGGACGCCCTCACCGCCGACCTGGTCTCCGACTCCCTGGTGTACCGCTACGACCCGGAGGCCAGCCCCGACGGCCTGCGGGGCGCCGAAGGCACCTTCTCGATCTGCTCGTTCTGGTACGTCGAGGCACTGGCCCGGGCAGGCCGGCTGGAAGAGGCCCGGCTGGCGTTCGAGAAGATGCTCACCTACGCGAACCACGTCGGCCTGTTCGCCGAGGAGATCGGCCGCACCGGCGAGCAACTCGGCAACTTCCCGCAGGCGTTCACCCACCTCTCGCTGATCAGCGCCGCCTTCAACCTGGACCGCGCGCTCGGCTGACCGCAAGGACCTCCCCTTTCCCTGGAGTGCTGACATGGGCACCTATCGCGTCATGCAGGCCACCGCCCCCAACGGCCCGCTGGAGCCGGCCGAACGCGCGGTGCCGCCGCCGGGCCCCGGGCAGGTCCGCATCGCCGTCGAGGCGTGCGGGGTCTGCCACAGCGACGCGCTCTTCCTGAGCGGCGTGCTGCCGGGCGTGTCCTTCCCCGAGGTGCCCGGGCACGAAATCGCGGGCCGGATCGAGGAGTTGGGCGCGGGCGCCGACATCGCCGGCTGGCAGCCCGGGGACCGGGTGGCGGTCGGCTGGTTCGGCGGCAGCTGCGGGCACTGCCGGCCCTGCCGGGAAGGGGACTTCATCGTCTGCCCCAACCTCAAGGTCCCCGGCTGGGCGTACGACGGCGGCTTCGCCGAGAAGGTGATCGCACCCGTGGACGCCCTGGCCCGCATCCCCGAAGGGCTGGCGGCGGCCGATGCCGGACCCATGGCCTGCGCGGGCGTGACGGTCTTCAACGGCATGCGGCGCAGCTCCGCCCGCCCCGGCGACCTGGTCGCGGTACTCGGCCTCGGCGGCCTCGGACACCTCGGCGTGCAGTACGCCGCCGCGATGGGCTTCGAGACGGTGGCGATCGCCCGCGGCCGGGAGAAGGCCGCCTTCGCCGAGCAACTCGGCGCCCACCACTACCTGGACAGCACCTCCGACACCCCCCTTGCCGCCGCACTCCAGGCCCTCGGCGGAGCCAGGGTCGTCCTGGCCACCGCCGCCAACGCCGACGCCATGACCGCCACGGCGGACGGCCTCGCCCCACGCGGAGAACTCGTCGTCATCGGAGCCGACACCGCACCCCTCGGCATCACCCCGGCCCAGCTCCTGATGGCCGGCCGGATCATCCGCGGCCACCCCTCCGGCACCTCCCAGGACGTGCAGGACACCATGGAGTTCAGCCTCCTGCACGGCATCCGCCCGATGATCGAGACCGTCCCCCTCGACCACGCCGAGCAGGCCTACCAGAAGATGCTCGACGGCCGGGCCCGCTTCCGGATGGTCCTCACCACCGGCTGACGGCCTCAACTGCCCTGCGGGGAACGGCGGATGGCGTCGAGGACGCGGGTGGCCCAGTCCGCCGGGCGGTCGTGGCCGAGGAGGGTGGAGAGGGTGGCCATGCGGGTGCGGCGGTCGGCCCGGAGGAGTCCCGGGACCAGCCAGAGGTTGTAGTCGTGCAGCCAGACGGTCGCGCCGGGGGCGGCCCGGGCGGTGATGTGGTCGGCGAAGCGGGCGTTGACAGTGCGGTAGGCGGCCCAGGCGTGCTCCTCGAAGACCGAGCGCTGCGGTTCGGACATCAGGACCGGCCAGAGGGTCTCCTTGCAGGCCCTGGACGACCGGCAAGGTGCAGCAGCGCCCCGAGCCGCTCCCCCCGGTCCGGGGGAGCGGCTCGGGGTCGGCCGGCGGCCCGCTGTCAGGCGAGGGTGACCGAGACCGGGAGCTTCTTGATGCCGTTGACGAAGTTGGAGCGGACGCGGGGGACGTCGCCGGCCAGTTCGATGGAGGCGAGGCGGGGGATGAGCTCCTCGAACATGATGCGGATCTCGGTGCGGGCGAGCAGGTTGCCCAGGCAGAGGTGGGGGCTGCCCTTGCCGAAGGTGATGTGGTCGTTGTCCTGGCGGGTGACGTCGAAGTCGTAGGGGTTGCCGAAGACTTCCTCGTCGCGGTTGCCGGAGGCGAACCACATGACGACCTTGTCGCCCTCCTTGATCCGCTTGCCGCCGAGTTCGACGTCGCGGGTGGCGGTGCGGCGGAAGTGGTAGACGGGGGAGGACCAGCGCAGGAACTCCTCGACCGCGGCGGGGATCAGCGAGGGGTCCTGCTGGAGGCGGGCGAGCTGCTCGGGGTGCTGGAGCAGGGCCAGCATGGAGTGGCTGATGGTGTGGCGGGTGGTCTCGTTGCCGGCCACGACCAGCAGCAGGAAGTAGTTGTCGAAGTCCTGCGCGGTCAGCGGCACGCCGTCCTTGGGGGTTTCGTTGACCAGGCGGGAGATCAGGTCGGTGCCGGAGCCGCCGCGGCGCTGGGCGGCGAGTTCGCGGCCGTAGGCGAACACCTCCAGCGAGGCGGGGGAGCGGAACGGCAGGTCGCGGTACTTCTCGCTCTCCGCGCTGTGCAGCAGGACGTCGGCGTAGTCGGGGTCGGTGTTGCCGATGATCCGGTTGCCCCAGTCGATGAGCTGCTGGTTGTCCTCCGGCGGGACGTCCAGCAGCCGGGCCAGGACGTTGATCGGGAAGTCGGCGGAGACCTCCTTGACGAAGTCGAAGGTGCCCTTGGCGAGGGCGGCGTCCAGCGTGGTGGCGGTCAGGCCGCGCAGGAAGTCGGCGTAGCTGTTGATGACGCTCGCGCCGAACTGGCGCTGGAGCAGGCTGCGCAGGGCGCGGTGGCGGACGCCGTCGAGTTCCAGGATGGAGGCGCGCTTCTTGATCTGGTCGTCGTCGACCTCCTCCAGGTTGACGAACCGGGCGGAGGTGAAGGTCTCGGCGTCGCGGTCGACGCGGGCGATGTCGGCGTGCTTGGTGAGCGCCCAGAAGCCGGAGTTGGGCGCTTCCTCCTCCTGCCAGTGCACCGGGTCCTGGTGGCGCAGGGTGTGGAACATCCGCCACGGGGTGACGCCGTCGGTGAAGTTGTCGAGATCGGCCAGGTTCACCTGGTCCAGCGGCATCGGCTCGGACGCGGCGGCGGACCGGTCGGGTGCGGTGGTCATGGGTTCGCTCCTCGGCTTACAGGTGGTAGGCGTACTCGGTGAACTCCCAGTCGGTGACGTGCCGATGGAAGCGGGCGACCTCGTCGCGCTTGTACGAGAGGTAGGCGGCGGTGAAGTCCTTGCCGAGCACCTCGGTCAGCGCGGTGTCGGCCTCCAGCGCGTCGAGCGCGTCGGGCAGCGACTGCGGCAGGACGGGGGACTTGGCGGGGTCGTAGCCGTAGCCCTCCAGCGGGGCGGGCGGCTCCTCGCCGGCCAGCACGCCCAGCAGCGCGGCCGCGACGGTGCCGGCGATCAGGAGGTAGGGGTTGGCGCTGGCGTCGCCCAGGCGCAGTTCGAAGCGGGAGCCGGCGCCGCGCTCCGGGGGGATGCGGACCATGGCGCTGCGGTTGTCCAGGCCCCAGTCGATCAGCCACGGGGCGAGGGTGTCGGGGCCGAAGCGCTTGTAGGAGTTGATCGTCGGGTTGGACAGCGCGGCGAGCGCGGGGGCGTGGGCGAGGATGCCGGCCACGGCGTGCCGGGCGGTGGTGCTCAGGCCGTACGGCGCGGACGGGTCCGCGAACAGGTTGCCGCCGTCCTGGTCCGTGCAGGACAGGTGCAGGTGGAAGCCGGAGCCGCCGGCGCCCATGAAGGGCTTGGCCATGAAGGTGGCCAGCCGGCCTTCCTGGCGGGCCAGTTCCTTGACGGCGGACTTGAAGCGGAAGGCCCGGTCGGCGGCCGACATGGCGTCGGAGTGGGTCAGGTTGATCTCGAACTGCCCGCCGTCGAACTCGTGGTTGCCGCTGGTGACGCCGATGTTCAGCTCGCGCAGCAGGCGCAGGGTGCGCAGCAGGTGGTTGTCGCCGTCGGCGCGCAGGCCCGCGGTGTAGACGACGCCGGCGGCCTCGCTGTAGCGGCGCCAGCCGCGGGCGGTGTCGGGGGCCGGGTCGCACAGGAAGTACTCGAGTTCCGGTCCGACGATCGGGTGCAGGCCCGCCTCGCGGGCCCGTTCGACGACGGCGCGCAACAGGTCGCGGGGCGACTCGGGGGCGGGGTGTCCGGTGGCCGGGTCGGTGACGTCGCCGAGGCAGGTGGCGACGCCGGGCTCCCACGGCAGCGGGGTGAGGGTGTCGAGGTCGGGGCGCACGCAGATGTCGGGCAGGCCCGCGTCCAGGCCGCCGGGGACGGGGACGACGTCGCCCTGCGGGCTGGTGTGGTAGACGGCGCGGCAGAACGCGAGGCCGTGGTCGCAGGCCGAGGGCAGGTGGTCCAGCAGCACGTCCCGGGCCCGTTCGGTGCCGATCAGGTCGGGATAGGTCACCCGGACCACGTCGATGCCCTGGGTGGCCAGCCGCTCCTGGTGGTGGCGGACGGGCGGGGTGTCGGATGCGCTCACCGGTGTCTCCTGTGGGGAAGTGTGGGGCGCCGCCCAGGGCGCGCGGGGGTGCGGGAGCTCGCGGCGCTGGGCTGTGCCGACGGAGAAGAACCGGAGTTCACGGCCCTGGGGGGAGGGGGAGCGGCGGCTTCGGACTGCGGCCAGGCGCAGGAACCGCTCGCTGTTGGTGGCCAACCGTAGGGACGCAGGTCACCGTCCCGCAAGGGGTCTGGCGCATAAATTTATCCATCCGTATAGCTATTGACCCCGGGCCGACCGGTTCCTATGTTGTTTGACGCCAAATGACTTTCCGGCGCCCCCTCAGCCCCACCCACCCCCAGGAGGACCGGCCATGCAGGTCGTCGTCGACATGAACAAGTGCCAGGACCACGGCCAGTGCGTCTTCGCCGCCCCCGACGTCTTCTCCTTCGACGAAACCGGCCGACTCGCGTACGTCGCCGACCCCGACGAGGCCCTGCGCGCCGACGTCGAGGAAGCCGCCGACGTGTGCCCGCTGCAGGCCATCCGGATCGAAGGCTGAGCCGGTGAACGCCGCACCCGTCGTGATCGCCGGCGCCTCCATGGCCGGCCTGCGCACCGCCGAACAGCTGCGCGCCGCCGGCTGGACCGGCCCGATCACCCTCGTCGGCGACGAGCCCCACGCGCCGTACAACCGGCCCCCGCTGTCCAAGGAAGTCCTGGCCGGAAAGGCCGGCTTCGACTCGCTCGCCTTCCGCCCCCGGGCCGCCGTCGCCGACGTGCAGTGGCGCCTCGGGACCGCGGTGGTCCGCGCCGACCTCGCACAGCGGAGCGTCGAACTCTCCGACGGCGAGAGCCTGCCGTACGCCGCGCTGGTCGCCGCCACCGGCATGCGCTCGCGCCGCCTGCGCTGCCCCGGCCCCACCGCCGGGCGGCACACCGTCCGCACCCTGGACGACGCCCAGGGCCTGCGCTCCGCACTGACCGCGCCCGGCGTGCGCGTGGTGGTGGTCGGCGCCGGCTTCATCGGCTGCGAGGTCGCCGCCACCGCCGTGGCCCTCGGCGCCGCCGAGGTCACCGTGGTCGACCCGCTGCCGCTGCCGATGGCCGGACCGCTCGGCGAACTGCTCGGCGGCGCGCTCAAGCGCCGTCACGAAGAGCGCGGCGTCCGCTTCGCGCTCGGCTGCGGAGTGACCGGCTTCGAGGGCGAGGACCACGTCACCGGCGTGGCGCTCGCCGACGGCCGCGTCCTGCCCGCCGACGTGGTGGTGGAGTCGGTCGGCTCGGTGGCCAACACCGAGTGGCTCGACGGCAACGGCCTCGATCTCACCGACGGCGTCCTCACCGACCAGCACCTGCGGGTCGGCGGCCGGCCCGAGGTGGTCGCCGTCGGCGACGTCGCCCGCTTCCCCAACGCCCGCTACGACGGCGTCCCGCGCCGCGTCGAGCACTGGTCGATCCCCACCGACAGTGCCAAGCACGCCGCCAAGGTGCTGCTCGCCCACCTCACCGGCACCGAGCACGGCCTCGCGCCGTTCGCCCCGCTGCCGACCTTCTGGAGCGACCAGCACGACTTCCGCCTCCAGTCCTTCGGCTCCCCCGCCCTCGGCCGCGCCGACGTGCGCGTCCTGGACGGCGACCCGGACGGGGACGTCCTGGTCGGCTACCACCACGGCGAGCGCCTGATCGGCGTCGTCGCCCTCGGCGGCCAGCGTGCCGCGGCCGCCGCCGCCCGCTACCGCGCCGAGCTGCTCCAGCAGCCCGCCCCCACCGCGTAAGGAATCCAAGTGGCCAGTGTCCGTGGGTACTTCCACCCCAAGACCGCGACGGGTTCCTCGTCGCTGATCCCCTCGCCGCCGTGGCGCTACTCCGGCGACCTGCTCACCATCGAGTACCGCACCGACCCGGAGCGGGTGCGCGAACTGCTGCCCGAGCCGCTGGAACTCGCCGATGAGGACCCCGGCGCGGTCGCGCTGATCTGGGCCGACTGGCAGTCCTGCTCCGCCTCCGGCCAGGAACTGCTCGACCCGGTGCTCGCCCAGTACAAGGAGGCGTTCGCCGTGGTGCGCTGCAAGTTCCAGGGTCAGACGTACTCGCGCTGCGTGTACATCTGGGTCGACAAGGACTTCGCGATCGCCCGCGGCCTGCACCAGGGCTACCCGAAGAAGCTCGGCTCGATCCACCAGACCCGCCCGCACCCCTACGGCCCCGCGCCGCGGATCGAGGCCGGCGCCCGGTTCGGCGCCACCCTCGCCGCCGCCGACCGGCGGCTGGCCCAGGCCGTCGTGACGCTGCGCGAGCCGTCCGAGACCAACGGGTTCGTCAACGGCCACCCGATGGCCCACCACCGCTGGCTGCCCTCGATCGAGAAGGGCCAGGGACTCGCCCTGGACGAGCTGGTCGCCTCCGGCGCCGCCTCCTTCGAAGCCGGACCGGCCTGGGTCGGCGACGCGGACCTGGAGCTGTTCGAGTCGCCCACCGAGGAACTCGCCCGGCTGGAGATCCGCGAGCCCATCGCCGCCTACTACCGCCAGGTCGGCGTGGTCTGGGACGGCGGCCGGCTGCTGGCCTCCGGCACCACCATCGTCGATCAGTGAACTCCCGTGCTCAGCAAGGAAATTGACGCCATGAGCGGACACCTCACCACCGTCGCCGGGGTCGCCGTCGACACCCGGCACTGGATCGGCGGCGAACGCGTCGCCTCCGCCGCGACCTTCACCGACCACTCGCCGATCGACGGCAGCGTCCTCGGCGAGATCGCCCGCGGCACCGCCGCCGAGGCCCGGGCGGCCGTCGCCGCCGCCAAGGCCGCCTTCCCCGCCTGGGCCGCCACCCCCCGCGCGGAGCGCGCCCGCCTGCTGCACGCCATCGCCGACGGCGTCGAGTGGCGGCTGGAGGACCTGGCCGTCGTCGAGACCGCCGACAACGGCGCGCTGCTGCGCTCGCACCGACGCGGCGTCATGCCCCGGGTCGCGCACAACTTCCGGTTCTTCGCCGACTGGCTGCTGACGCTCGACCACGAGGACTTCGACACCCGCGGCCACAGCAACCACGTCAGCTGGGACCCGGCCGGCCCGTGCGTGCTGATCACCCCGTGGAACGCGCCGCTGATGCTGGCCACCTGGAAGATCGCCCCGGCGCTGGCGGCCGGCAACACGGTCGTCCTCAAGCCCGCCGAGTGGACGCCGATGACGGCCTCGCTGCTCGCCGACATCGCCGCCGAGGCCGGGCTGCCGGCCGGCGTGTTCAACGTGGTGCAGGGCCTCGGCTCGGAGATCGGCGACGCACTGACCTCGCACCCCGACGTGCGCCGGATCAGCTTCACCGGTTCGGTGCCGACCGCCAAGCACATCGCCGCCTCGGCCGCGCCCAACCTCACCCCGCTCAGCCTCGAACTCGGCGGCAAGTCCCCGCTGCTGGTGTTCGCCGACGCCGACCTCGACCTGGCCGTCGAGCTCGCCGTCGAGCAGTACGACAACGCCGGGCAGGTCTGCCTGGCCGCCACCCGGCTGCTGGTCGAGGAGTCCGTCGCCGAGGAGTTCACCCGCCGGTTCACCGAGAAGGCCGCCCGGCTGCAGCAGGGCGACCCGCGCGAACTGCCCACCGACATCGGCCCGAACATCCACCCCCGCCAGCTGGAGAAGATCGACGGCTTCGTGCAGCGGGCGATCGCATCCGGCGCCCGCGCCGTGATCGGCGGCGAGCGCCGGGCGGGCCAGTTCTACGCGCCGACCCTGCTCACCGGCGTGGCACAGGACTCGGAGATCGTCCAGGAGGAGGTGTTCGGCCCCGTCCTGACCCTCCAGACCTTCCGCGACGAGGCGGAGGCCGTCCGGCTCGCCAACGACACCCGCTTCGGCCTGGCCGCCACCCTCGCCACCGGCTCGCGCGAGCGCGCCGAACGCGTCACCGAGCAGCTGGTCGCGGGCACCGTCTGGGTCAACTGCTTCTTCGTCCGCGACCTGCAGGCCCCGTTCGGCGGCTCCCGGCACTCCGGCGTCGGCCGCGAGGGCGGCACCTGGAGCTTCGACTTCTACTGCGACGTCAAGAACACCGTCACCGCGCCGAAGGGGTGGAAGGACCATGGGTGAGATCGTCGGGGCCGGCCTGCTGGCCCACGTCCCCACCGTCGTACTCCCCGAGGAGATCCGGCGGGAGCTGAACGAGGGCAAGGAGATCACCCTCGTCACCGGCCTGCGCCAGCTGCGCGAGGAGGTGTTCGGGCGGGACGACTACGACACCGTGGTGGTGCTGGACTCGCACTGGGCGACCACCGTCGAGTTCGTGGTCACCGCGCAGCAGCGCCGGGCCGGGCTGTTCACCTCCGAGGAACTGCCGCGCGGCATGTGCCGGATGCCCTACGACTTCCCCGGTGACCCCGAACTCGCCCACAACATCGGCAAGTTCGCGGACAAGCACGGCACCTGGATCACCCCGATCGACGACCCGTACCTGCCGATCTTCTACGCCACCGTCAACCTGTGGAAGTACCTCGGCGAGGGCCTGCCCGACAAGCGCTGGGTGACCATCGGCGTCTGCCAGACCGGCGACGCGGAGGACCACCTGCGGCTCGGCCGCGCGCTGGCCGACGGCATCGCCGCCACCCCCGGCCGCCGGGTGCTGCTGATCGCCTCCGGCGCGCTCTCGCACACCTTCTGGCCGCTGCGCGAGCTGCGCGCCCACGAGTCCAGCGACCCCTCGCACATCTTCACCCCCGAGGCGCGGGCCGCCGACGAGCAGCGGATCGAGTGGTTCAAGGACGGCCGCCACGACCAGGTCCTGGACACCATGGACGAGTTCGGGACATTCAAGCCCGAGGCCAGGTTCGCCCACTACCTGATGATGGCCGGCGCGCTCGGCGAGCGGGAGTGCACCGCGAAGGCCCGCCAGTACGGCGAGTACGAGAACTCGATCGGCACCGGCCAGGTCCATCTCTGGTTCGACCGCCCGGCCGACGGCTGGACCGGCACCGGCCTGCCCGCCGAACCCGCCCCCCGCAACCCCCACAGCCTCACCTGAGAAAGGCCCCCGCCATGCCCGAGTACCGCCGCATCCTCCTCGACGGCGCCGTCGTCGAGACCGTCCGCGACGGCGAGGAGCTGGTCGCCGGTGACGGCCGCCGGGTCGCCATCGCCGACGCCCACCACCTGCCGCCCGTGGTGCCCTCCAAGGTGATCGCCGTCCACCTCAACCACCGCAGCCGGGTGGAGGAGTTCCAGATCGGCCTGCCCGACACCCCCACCTACTTCCACAAGCCCACCTCCTCGCTGAACTCGCACGGCGGCGCGATCGTCCGCCCCGAGGGCTGCAAGTGGCTCAACTACGAGGGCGAGGTGGCGATCGTCATCGGGAAGACCGCGCGCAACATCTCTCCCGAGGAGGCCGGTGACTACATCGCCGGTTACACCGTCGCCAACGACTACGGTCTGCACGACTTCCGGGACACCGACGCCGGCTCGATGCTCCGCGTCAAGGGCGCCGACACGCTGTGCCCGCTCGGCCCCGGCCTGGTCACCGACTGGGACTTCCGCGGCAAGCAGCTGCGCACCTACGTCAACGGCGAGGTGGTGCAGGACGGCTCCACCGACGAGATGACCTGGGACATGCACTACCTGGTCGCCGACATCGCCCGCACCATCACCCTGTACCCCGGCGACGTGCTGCTCTCCGGCACGCCCGCCAACTCCCGTCCGGTGCAGCCGGGCGACGTCGTCGAGGTGGAGGTCGAGGGCCTCGGCCGGCTGACCAACCGCATCGTCACCGGCCCGACGGCGATCCGCACCGACGTGGGCGCGCAGCCCACCGAGTCGGAGGAGGTGCTGTCCACCGCGCTGGGCGGGGACTGGGAGTTCCGCGGCATCCGGCCGCCGAAGCGCTGAACCGGTGCCTCCCGGTAGGGTCACGGCCATGACCGACCCCGACCGGCCCGACGCGCCCGCAGCCAAGCGCGCCACCCGCAAGCGCGTGACGAACTACGGGACGGGGCGTACCGCGCTGCTGGAGGCGGCGGTGCGGGTGGTGGCCCGGGGGGGCTTGCGCAACCTCACCTACCGGGCCGTGGCGGAGGAGGCCGGGGTGACGCACGGCCTGGTCGTGCACCACTTCGGCTCGCGCGACGCGCTGATCGAGGAGGCCGTCGCGCACGCGGTGCGCTCCTCGATCAGCAGCAGCGCGCTGGAGGCCGGCGCGCAGAGGCCGGAGGAGTTCGCCACCGGCCTGGCCGACATGGTCGAGGCCGGGCCCGAACTCCAGGTGTTCCAGTACGAGTTGCTGCTGGAGGCGCGCCGCCGCCCCGAGCTGCTGGCGCACCTGCGCGGGCTGTACGAGGAGTACTTCGAGGCCAGCCGGCGCGAGCTGGACCGTCTGCTGCCCGGGGCGGTGAGCCCCGGCCTGTCCCGGCTGGTGTTCGCCGCGCTGGAGGGCCTGGTGCTGCACCAGCTGGTGTTCGGCGAGCGGGCGGCCACCGAGGACGCGCTGGCCGAACTCCGCGCGCTCCTCGACGGCTTGTCGGACCGCTGACCTGCGCGGCCGCCCCACAGGCCGCGTCGAAGGCCACCCCAGGGCCGCCTCGAAGGCCGCTTCGAAACCGTTATCGCGGGAGCGGCCCCGAACCCTTGCCAAACGGACTGCCTGCCTCCACGATGAGGCAACTCGTTTGACCTGAAACGATTCCCCCACTTTGATCTGGCAGGTGATCCGTGTGGACAGTCAGACGGCTTCCCGTGAACGGACCGTGCGGCACGCCCCCACCAGTGCCACCCTCAAGCCCAACGCCCTCGGCGTACTGGGCATCCTCTTCTTCGTCCTCTCCGGCCAGGCGCCGCTGACCGGCATCGCCGGCGCCGCCCCGATCTCGGTCGCCATCGGCAACGGCTCCGGCACCCCCGCCGCCTACGTGGTGGCCGGCGCCGTGATCCTGCTGTTCTCCGTCGGCTTCATCGCGATGGGACGGCACGTCGTGGACGCCGGCGCCTTCTACACCTATATCGGCACCGGCCTCGGCCGGGCCGCCGGCGCGGGCGGCGCGAGCGTCGCGCTGTTCGCCTACTGCGTCATCCAGGCCGGCATGTACGGCCTGTACGGCTCCATCGTCAGCTCCCTGGTCGCCGACAATACGTCGGTCGATCTGCCGTGGTGGGTCTACACCCTGGTCACCATGGCGGTGGTGCAGGCACTCGGCGCCGCGGGCATCGAGATGGGCGCCAAGGTGCTCGCCGCGTTCGTCCTCGCCGAGTTCAGCATCCTGCTGGTGTTCAGCCTGGTCACGCTGTTCAAGGGCGGCGGCCCCGAAGGGCTCGGCCTGGCCGACAGCTTCTCCCCGTCGGCCGCGCTCCAGGGCGCGCCCGGCATCGCCGTGATGTTCGCCCTGGCGTCCATGTTCGGCTTCGAGGCCACCGCCATCTACGGCGAGGAGGCCCGCGAGCCCAAGAAGACCGTGCCGCGGGCCACCTACCTCTCGGTACTGGTGGTCACCGGATTCTTCGCACTCACCTCCTGGTCGCTGATCTCCGCGCACGGCGCCTCCAAGGCCCCGGAAGCGGCCAACCAGGCGCTGGCCGGCGGCGACTCCGCCGGGTTCGTGTTCGCGCCCATCGCCGACCTGTTCGGCGGCTGGGTGAACAGCGTGCTGCCGGTGCTGCTCGCCACCTCGCTGTTCGCCGGCGTCCTCACCTTCCACAACTCCGCCAGCCGCTACCTGTTCTGCCTCGGCCGGGACGGCCAACTCCCCGCCGCACTCTGCCGGTTGAACGGCAAGCACGCCCCGGCCATGGCCGGGCGGGTGCAGACCGGCATCGCCGTACTGCTGGTGGTGCCGTTCGCGGTGGCCGGCCAGGACCCGGTGCTCACCCTGTTCTCCTGGTTCAGCGGACTCGCCGTGCTCGCCATGATGCTGCTCTACCTGCTGACCTCGGTCTCCGTGGTGGTGTTCTTCCGCCGCAACCGGGTGGACACCCGGCTGTGGAACACCGTGCTCGCCCCCGTACTGGGCGCGCTCGGCATCGCGGGCGCCATCTGGCTGATCCTGGCCAACTTCACCACCCTGATCGGCGGACAACTGAGCACCGCCCTCTGGCTGGTCCTGTCGGTGCCCGTCGTGCTGGCCCTCGGCGTGGCCAACCAGCGGATCCGGCAACGGCGTTCGCACTGATACACCGTCACATCAAGGCGCGCGCCCGCCAGTTGGGCGCGCGCTCCCGCTCCAGGAGGACCGCATGACCCACGAGGACTGGCTGCGCCGGGCCGAGGCGCTGCGCCCCGTCACCACGCACCTGATCGACGGCGCCGACGAGGCCGGCGGCGGCGGGACGTTCGCCGTGGTGTCACCCCGCGACGGCCGGGTGCTGGCCCAGGTCGCCGACGCCGGTGAGGCCGAGGTGGACGCCGCCGTCGCCGCCGCCCGCCGGGCCTTCGACCGCGGCCCCTGGCCCCGGCTGTCCCCGACCGAACGCGGCCGGGTACTGCTGCGCCTCGCCGACCTGCTGGAACAGCACCGGGCCGAACTCGCGCTCACCGTCAGCCTGGAGATGGGCAAGCCCGTCACCGACGCGCACGACATCGAACTGCGCGCCGTCATCAACACCTTCCGCTGGTACGGCGGCCTCGCCGACAAGCTCACCGACGAGGCCCCGCACACCGCGTCCGACGCCCTGGCGCTCGTCACCCGCGAGCCCGCGGGCGTGGTCGGCGCCGTCGTCCCCTGGAACTTCCCGCTCACGCTGGCCGGTTGGAAGATCGCCCCGGCGCTGGCCGCCGGCTGTACGGTGGTGCTCAAGCCCTCCGAGAACTCGCCGCTGTCCGCGCTGCTGCTCGGCCGGATCGGCCTGGAGGCCGGGCTGCCGCCGGGCGTGCTCAACATCGTGGCCGGCAACGGCCCGGTGGCCGGGCGGGCCCTCGGCCTGCACCCCGACGTGGACGTCCTCGCCTTCACCGGGTCCACCGCCGTCGGCCGCCAATTCCTGCACTACTCCGCCGACTCCAACCTCAAGCGGGTCTGGCTGGAGCTCGGCGGCAAGTCGCCCAACATCATCCTCCCCGACGCCCCCGACCTGGACCGGGCCGCCGCCACCGCCGCCTGGGGCATCTTCTTCAACCAGGGCGAGATGTGCACCGCGCCCTCCCGGCTGCTGGTGCACCGCTCGATCGCCGAACAGGTCACCGAGGCCGTGGTGGCCCGCGCCCGCGCGCTGCGGGTCGGCGACCCGCTCGACCCCGCCACCGAAATGGGCGCCCTGGTCGGCGAGAGCCACCTGAACCGCGTCCTCGGCCACGTCGGCACCGCCCTCGCCGACGGCGCCCGGCTGTGCACCGGCGGCGCCCGCGTGCTTGCCGACACCGGCGGCTCCTACCTGGAGCCGACCGTCTTCGACCAGGTCGCCCCCGACAGCCGCCTCGCCCGCGAGGAGGTCTTCGGCCCCGTCCTGTCCGTCCTCGCCTTCGACGAACTCGACGAGGCCGTGGCCCTCGCCAACGCCACCGAATACGGCCTCGCGGCCGGCCTGTGGACCTCCGACCTCTCCACCGCCCACCTGGTCTCCCGCAGCCTCAAGACCGGCACCGTCTGGGTCAACTGCTACGAGGAGGGCGACCTTTCGGTGCCCTTCGGCGGCATGAAGCAGTCCGGCAACGGGCGCGACAAGTCCGCGCACGCGCTGGAGAAGTACACCGAACTCAAGACCACTTGGATCCAGCTGTGAGCCACCGCCCGCTGATCGCGATACCCGCCCGCTTCGCCGCCAGCACCTCCGCGCTGCGGTACGCCGCCGAGGTCAACGCCCGGGCCCTGATCGAGGCCGTCTGGCGGGCCGGCGGCGAGCCCGTCGGCCTGCACCCGCATGCGCCCGGCGGGGTCGCCGACCCGGCCGGGGTGCGGGAACGGCTGGCGCGCTTCGACGGGTTGCTGCTGCCCGGCGGCGGGGATCTGGCTCCGCACCGGTACGGGTCGGCCGAGGTGCACGAGGCCGTGTACGACGTGGACGAGGAGCAGGACGCCTTCGACCTTGAGCTCGCCCGGGCCGCGATCGGCGGCGGGCTGCCGGTACTGGCGATCTGCCGCGGCCTCCAGGTGGTCAACACCGTGCTGGGCGGCACCCTCCACCAGGACATGGGCGGGCCCGGCCGCGAGCACCGCCACCTGCGCCACCCGGTCTCGCTCGCGCCCGGCTCCGCGCTCGCGAAGGCCGCCGGCGGTGCGGCCGTGGTGGAGGCGTCCTGCTACCACCACCAGCACGTGGACCGGCCGGGGGAGGGCCTGACCGTCACCGCCCGGGCCGCCGACGGAACCGCCGAGGCCCTCGAACTCGCGGGCCACGACGGCTGGTTGGTGGCCGTGCAGTGGCACCCGGAGGACACCGCGGACCAGGACCCCGTCCAGCAGGGCATCTTCGACGCGCTGGTGCGGGAGGCCGCCGGGTGATCAGCCGCGAGGACGCCGGCCGCTGCGGCGCGGGGCCGGCTCCTCGCCGTTCAGCAGCGACCGGCGCCGGTCCTCGCCGTGCTCCTCGACCTGGAGCACCACCCGGCGCAGCCCGTCGGCCAGGCTGTGGCACTCCTCGTCGCTCAACTGCGCGGTGACGAACGACTCTTCCTCGTTGAACGCGGGGAACACCCGGCGCATGAACTCCTCACCCTCCGCGGTGAGCGCGAGCAGCACCAGCCTGCCGTCGGTCGGGTGGTCGACGCGCCGCAGCAGGCCGCGCGACTCCAGGGTGCGCGACACCCCGGTCAGCGTCCCCTTGGAGATGCCCGCCTCCTCGGCGACCCGCCGCGTCTCCGACTCGCCCCACACCCACACCACCCACAGCACCACGAACGCGGTCCAGGTCAGGTCCGAGCCGCGCAGCACCGAGTTCTCCAGGTGCTGCCGCACCGCGGAGGCGGCCCGGTAGATGTTGGCCACCGCCGCCATCCGCTCCGTACGGACGGGGATGCCGCCGAGCTTCGCCCCGACGAGCCGCTCCGCCTCGTTGATGGACCGTTGGCTGGGCATCGGCGCTCCCTCCGTCCGTGTCGTCACCGGCCGGGGCCCACCGGGCCCGCGACCGTTCGCTGTCGCAAGCACTGTCGGTGTCGCATTGTACGGGCGCCCGGAGCGCGACCCGGCCCTCCCGCCGTGAACCGTCTCAACTCCGTTGGCCCGTCGCCCAGTTCTTCACCCGCTCGATGACCTCCTCGGGCCGGGGAGCGGTCGAGTGGACGGTGAACTCGGCGTAGTCGGGGTGCTCGACGGGCAGCGGGGGGAGGGGGTGTTCGCGGAGGCGGGCGACCAGGTAGCCGGCTGCGAGGAGGTCGCGGGACTTGTCGGCGTCCAGGGCGGTCTTGTCGGCGTGCCAGTAGGCGCCGTCGTACTCGATGGCGAGCTTGCGGCCGTCGGGCAGGACGGTGGTGATGTCGATGGACCACTGGGCGCGGCGGGCGAAGGCGCTGTGCCGCACGGACTGGCCGGACGCGGCGGTGCCGAAGGCGCGTTCGGCGGCCCGATGGTGGCTCAGTTCCACCTGCGACTTGCCGTGTTCGCGGCACTCGGGGCAGCCGCTGCCATTGGTGCGGGAGGCGAGCGGCGCCTGCCAGGTGTGCCCGCTGGGGCATGCCCAGGCGGGGACGAACGCGGTCTGCGCGGTCGGCCGCACCTGCCAGGGGGAGAGCGGGTTGGCGGGGGACCATTCGGCGGCGAGGTCCGGGAAGTGGAAGGCCAGCGAGTCGAGGATGGTGCGGCACTCGGGGCAGCGCAGCCGCTGCCCCTTGTCGCGCTGCTCGGGGGTGTCCTGCCATTCGTGGCCGCAGACCGGGTCCTGCCACCAGACGGTGCGGCGCGACTTGGGCGAGATCTTGGCCAGGCTGATCCGGCCGTTGCGGGTCGGGTGCCACTGGGCACCTATTTCCGGGCTCAGCCGGAACGGGGCCGCTTCGACGGCCTCGATCTCCTGCCGGGCCGCCGAGGTCTTCAGGCTCCGGCAGGACGGGCAGCCCGAACGCAGGTACCGCAGCGGGGACACCCGCGGGTGGTGGCCCTGCGGGCAGCGGAAGCGGCGCAGCGTCAGGTCGGCGGCGACGAACACCGTGTGCGGGTCCTCCTCGTCGGCCCAGGCTTCGAGGAGTTCGGGGACGTCGGCGACCGGCGTCACCTCCAGCCGCGCCAGCTCGGCCTCCCGTTCGGCGCGGTGCCGGGGTTCGCACGCCGGGCACTGCTGGTTGTGCAGCATGTGGCTGACCCGGGCGGTGAAGCGCAGCGCGCAGTCGGGGCAGCGCCAGGCCACCTCGCGCAGGGCGGTGACGGTGACGGTCTCCCACTGCGCGGCCTCGTTGGCCTCGTGGTCCCACCAGGCGAGGACCGGCAGCCCCGAGTCCTTGAGCAGTTCCCGGTTCTTCTCGCCCGGGGCGTTGGAGGTCTGCCGGGCCCGGCTCGGGTTGGTTCCGCACCGGCAGCCGAACGCGATGTCGCCCAGCCGTTCGGCGCTCTGCCGCCCGCAGTACCGGCAGCGGACGTGGTGCGGGTCGTCCGCGAGCGACGGGTCGGTGAGTGGGGTGAGGTAGTCGTAGCCGTGCTGCTCCGCGTGGGCGCGCGCCTGCTCCACCGGGACGGGCGTCAGGTCCGCGTACGGGCCCTGGTTCCGGCGTGCGTCCAGCGCCCACTGCCGCCAGTAGCAGGCCCGGCAGGTGGCCTGGCCCGCCGCGTTCTGGTCGAGCGTGTACTCGAGGCGGTAGTGCGCCTCGCAGCCGCAGTTCAGACACCTGGTCAGCCGCCAAGCCGTCGGCTTCTGGAACGGCTCCAGCGGCTCCAGGCCACCGGTGCGCAGGATTTCGGTGATGTGCTCGTCGCACCAGGCGTCGCGTGAACGCGTGCGGTAGGCGGTGGGCTGCGAACAGCCTGGGGCCGCGCACAACTGGACGGGCTTGGGGGGCGACGATATGGCACTCACCTGCGGATCTTCCCACAGGCTCGGTGCGCGACGCCGATTGGGTGTTGATGGACTGTTTACTCGCGCTTGCCACTCTCTGGGGTATCGCAACCGACAACAAGGGGGCCACCTTGTCCACACGTTCCGTTTTTCCGCGCGTCGGCCGGTCGGTGGCGCTGCTGCTGGCCGGCGTCGCCGCCGTCGCGTCCGTCCTCGTCGCACCGGGCCACGCGCAGGCGTCCCCGCTCTGCGACCAGCCGGATCCGCCGCCGATCTGCTCCCAGGATCCGGACCCCGATCCCGACCGGCCCGCCGAAGGCGCGTTCGACGCGATGATCGGCGCCAACGGCGGCGTGGTGGTGTCGGGTTGGGCCACGGACCCGGACACGGGCGGCTCGGTGCAGGTCAGAGTCCGCCGCAACGGCACGGTGGTCCAGCAGTTCGCCGCGAGTCTCTACCGCTCCGACGTCGGCGCCCACGGCTTCTGGCAGACGCTGACGTCCGTCCCGGCGGGCCCGCAGACGATCTGCCTGGCCGCCGTCAACGTCTACGGCGGCTCGCCGCACCGGTCGGCCGAGACCAACCTGGGGTGCCGCACCTTCACCGGCGGCCTCCAGACGGTCGGCGCGGACCCGTACACCACCGCCGACACCCAGCACTCGACCGCCGTCGAGGCGGACAGCTTCGGCTGGGGCAGTACGGTCGTCAGCGCCTACCAGGTCGGCCGGAGCTTCAGCGGCGGCTCGACCAACACCGGCTTCGCGGCCTCCCGGGACGGCGGGCTCACCTGGACGTCCGGCACCCTGCCGGGCATCACCGTCGCGGCCGGCGGCACCCACGGACGCGCCAGCGACCCGGTGGTGGCGTACAGCGCCCGGCACGACACCTGGATGGTGGCCAGCCTGCCGGTCGACGCGGGCGCCGGTGCCGGCATCATGATCAACCGCTCCACCGACGCCGCCGCGCACTGGTCCGCCCCCACCTGGGCGATCGGCAACGACGGCGTCGAGTGGGACAAGGAGTGGATGACCTGCGACAACTGGACCTCCAGCCCGTACTACGGCACCTGCTACCTGACCGTCACCAGGTTCGACACCGGCCGGATCGACATTGCCAAGTCCACGGACGGCGGCCTGAGTTGGGCGCGTCTCAACGGCTCCTGGCCGGCCGACACCGGGAGCCACCCGGTGGTCCGGCCCGACGGCAGCGTGGTCGTCCTGTACGGGGCGGCCGGCACCGTCGGCGCCTTCACCCTCACCGGCGGCGGCACCGGCTCGACCGCGCCGGTGACGGTCAACAACGGCAGCCAGTACGACGTTCCGGGCCTGCGCGACGTCTCCGTGGTCTCCGCCGACGTGGACAGCACCGGCCGGATCAACGCCGTCTGGCACGGCTGCCGGGCCGCGACCGGCTGCGCCTGGAACAACCTCGTCAAGGCCACCTCGACCGACGGGCAGAACTGGACGGTCACCGAGATCGACACCTGCCCGGACCAGGCATTGTGTGCCGCCACCAACCAGTTCGCCCCGTCGATCACGGCCGACCCGTTCAACCCCGGGCGCTTCGCGATCGTCTACAACGAGCTGTGGAACGGCGCCGTCTCGGTCAACTACCTCTCCTCCACCGACGGCGGCCTGACCTGGAAGAAGCGGACCACCCCGCTCGCGGAGGGGATGGCACTGACCGCCATGCCCGACACCAGCCACGGCCGCATGCTCGGCGAATACCTGGGCCTCTCGACCGCCAACGGCAGCGCGGTACCGGTCTTCCCGGTCGCTGCCGCACCCACCAACGGGCAGCAGTTCGCGCAGACGATGTCCACGTACACCCCGCTCGGCTTCTAGGCCCCGCCCTTGGGCCCCTCGTCGTACACCGGCGGTACACCGCCGGTGTACGCTCGTGGTATGGCTGATGCGACGATCAAGGTCTCCGCCGAGACGCGTGACCGGCTGGCCGCTCTCGCGGCGGCCGGCGGCACCACGATCGGCGCCCAGGTGGCGCTGCTGGTGGAGCGGCAGCCCACCGCGGAGCAGATCGCCGAGCGGGTTGCCGAGGGCCGCCGGCTGCTGCGGGAGCACTTCGGGATGGCCCTCACCGACACGGAGCTGGACCAGGGGCCGGACCTGTTGCAGCGGGTCTACGGCATCGCCGCGCAGGACGCGCGCGCCAAGGTCGCCCCCAGGCGCAGCGCGTGATCATTCTGGATTCCGGCGCTCTGGCCGCGCTGGCCGCGGGCCACCCGCGTCTGCACCGGGTCGTGGATGCCGCGCTGCACAGCCCGTTCCAGCACCTGCTGGTGCCGGTGCTGTGCCTGGTCGAGGCCGAGATCAAGGACGAGGGTGCCGCTCGCGCGGTCCTGGCGCTGCCCTCACTGGAGTTCGAGCCACTCGATGCGAGTACCGCCGTGGTGGTGGCGACGATGGTCCGTGACGGATACGGGAGCCAGGGCCTGGCGCACGCGATCGCCGCGAGTCTGCCCACCCCGGTGCGCCCGCAGCAGCACCTGATCCTGACGGCCTGTCCGGAGCTCTATCCGCCCGGGGTCGTCACCGTCGGCATCGACGACCCCCGGCTGGAGCCGTAGGGGCCGCGACCGCCGCGGGCCGCGGGCGCCCGGCCGGGCGCGCCCGGGAGGTCCGAAGTCCCCTGAAGCGGTGGGGAGTTCAGGACTCGGTCGGCTCCTGGGCGAAGGGGAGGCAGAGGTCTGCGGTGGCCTGCGCGTGGATGGTGAACTGTTTGCGGGCGCGGGCCGGGTCGCGGGCCTCGATGGCGCCGGCGAGGGCGCGGTGGCGCTGGGAGGGGGTGCTGCGGGATTCGGTGCCGCCGGGGTGGCCGGCGAGCAGCCGGGTCAGCTCGTGCTGGATGCCCTGTTCGGCCTCCAACAGGCGCCTGGAGCCGGAGAGTTCGGCGATGTACAGGTGCAGGCCGGCGTCCGCGGTGCGGTAGGCCTCGGCGTCGGCGACGACCGCGTCGGCGGCGGCCTCGAGTCCGCGCATCCGGGCCAGGCCCGCCTCGGAGGCGCGCAGGGCGGCGCGGGCGGAGGCCTCGCCGGAGATCGCGATCCGCCAGGCCGTCAACTCCTCGATGTCGGCCCGGGTGTACGGGTGCAGGGCGGTCAGTTCGCCGATCCGGGTGAGGATGCCGGGGACCACGAAGGTGCCCGCGCCGCGGCCGCGCCGGGTCTCGATCAGGCCGTCCTCGCGGAGCACCGCCATCGAGTGCCGGACCGTCATCACGGCGACGCCGAACAGTTCGGCCAGGGTCTTCTCCGGTGGCAGGCGGTCACCCCCGACCAGGATCCGGGCGCCGATCAGTTCGCCGAGCCGGCGTGCGATCGCCTCGGCGGCTCCCGCCGCACGCACCGGCTCGATGTGTTGGGTCCACCCCTTGCCATCCATGAAATCTATCTTCTAGATTTCGCATCTCATCCGCAAGCCGAGCAGGGAGAGAGCTTATGAGCGTCACCGATCACCCGGAACCCCTCATCGGGATACCCGTCCGCCTCAGCGACGGCGACGCTCCGGGCGCCGACGTGCGCATCGGCGAGGCCAACCGGATCTTCGACCAGGTCGTGGACCTGATCCGGGCCGCCGGCGCCCGCCCCGTCCTGCTCCGGCCGGACGCCGAGGGCAACCCGTCGGACGCCGAACTGGCCGACTGCGCCGGCTTCGTGGTGCCCGGCGGCGGGGACGTCGACCCGGCCCGGTACGGCGCGGACGCCCACCACCCGTCGCTGTACGACGTCAACCCCGTGCAGGACCGGCTCGACGAGGCCGTGGTGCGGTACGCGCTCGACCACGGCCGCCCGATGCTCGGCATCTGCCGGGGCATGCAGCTGCTCAACATCGTCCGGGGCGGCACCCTGCACGTGGACCTGGCGCCGACCGGCGTCCCGCACAACCCGGAGCCCGGGATCGAGTGGGCCACCCACGAGGTCGCGCTGTCGGCCGACAGCGCGGTCGCCCAGGCGTTCGGCCAGGGCCGGATCGCGGTGGCGTCCGGGCACCACCAGGCCGTGGACCGGGTGGGCGAGGGCCTGAAGGTCACCGCCCGCGCCGACGACGGCTGCGTGGAGGCCGTCGAGCTGCTCGCGGACGCCGCCTGGACGGTCGGCGTCCAGTGGCACCCCGAGGCGCTGGAGCCCGTGGAGGAGCTGCGCCTGCCGCTGTTCCGCGCGCTGCTGAACCAGGTCGAGGCCCGGCACGGAGTGGAGCTGCGGTCGTGAGCGACGCAACAGGAAACACCGGGACACAGCTGCTGGACGCCCACGACACGGCCGTCGCGGCCGGCGGGGCCCAGCTGTCGCGGAGCCTGCTCAGCCGCCACATGACCGTGATCAGCATCGGCGGCGCGGTCGGCGCCGGGCTGTTCGTCGGCTCCGGCGTGAGCATCCAGCAGGCCGGCCCGGGCGTGCTGATCGCACTCGCCGACTCCCGCGTGGACACCCTGCTGGCACTGGCCCTCACCGTGGCCGTGTCCCTGGCCGGCCGGTGGCTCCAGCACCGGCAGGCACCGTCCTCGAACTGAGGACCCGCAGCGCGGCCGGTGGGGGGCCGGCCGACGGTGCGGATGCGAACCGGGCGGGCCGGTGGCAGCGTGTTCCGAAGACGCGGCAACGCCTGGTCGGGGGAAGGTGCGAGCAGGGCAGGGCGGGGGCGCCGTGCGGCTCGCGCACCGAAGGGGTCCCGATGTTCGACACCAGTTTTGCGTTCCCCCGCGCCCTGCTGACGCCGACGGCCGGCCCGGGCGGCCGGGTGGCCGTGATCGGGTCCGGCATCGCCGGCCTGGTGTGCGCGTACGAGCTGCAGCGGCGAGGCTTCGACGTGACGGTGTACGAACGCGGCAACCGGCCCGGCGGACGGATCCGCACCCACCGGTTCTGGGACGGCACCCACGCCGACCTCGGCGCGATGCGGATCCCGGCCAACCACCACTGCGTGCTGCACTACGTGACCAGCTTCCGGCTGGCCACCCGGCCCTTCGTCAACACCAACCCGCAGGCCTACTACCACCTGCGCGGCAGCCGGGTCCGGGTCCGCGAGGTCGCCTCGCTGTTCCCCGCCTTCGCCCTCCGCCCCGAGGAACGCCACGCACCGTCCGCCCTGCTGGAGCGGATCCTCGCCCCCGTCTGGCGGGCCCTGACCGTCGAACAGCAGCGCCGCGCGCTGGACGGCCGGTGGGACGACCCGGCCCTGGAACGTGCCGCCTCGGTGTCGCTGTGGCAGTTCGTCCACGAGCACCTCTCCCAGGACGCCTGGGACCTGTTCGGCCACGCCAGCGGCCTCGCCCACTACGAACAGTCCTCCCTGCTGGAAGTACTCGTCGACTACTTCGGGCTGTTCCACCGCGGCCAGGTCGAACTCACCGGCGGCATGGACTCCCTGGTGCACGCCTTCGTCCGGGCGCTGCGCCCCGGCACCCTGCGGCTGTCCACCCGGATCGACGAACTCGCGCTGCGCCCCGACGGCGTGCGGGTGGGCGGCCGGCGGATCGGCGGCCGGCTCGACGAGCACGCCGACTTCGTGGTCTGCTGCGTCCCCGCCCCCGCGCTCGACCAGATCACCCTCACCCCCGGCCTGCCGCACGCGCAGCGCCACGCGGTGCGCGGCATCAGCTACGCGTCCAGCGCCAAGACCGTGCTGCACGTGACCCGCCGCCGCTGGGAGATCGAGGACGGCATCCACGGCGGCGGCAGCTTCACCGACCTGCCGATCCAGCAGTGCTGGTACCCGTCCGACAACGCGGTGCGCACCGACGGCGGCGTCAACGGCTCCGGCACCCCCCGCTGGGACGCCCTCGACCGGCTGCGCTCCGCCGAACCCGCCGCGCTGCTCGGCGCCTACCTGTGGGGGGCCAACGCGCGCCGGTTCGCCGCGCTGGAACAGGCCGACCGGGAGGCGCTGGTACTGGAATGCCTGGAGCAGCTGCACCCCGGCATCACCGGCGACGTCGACGACATCGTGCACTGCAACTGGGACGTGCAGACCGGCATGGGCGGCGGCGCCTTCGCCCACCTCACCCCCGGCGAACACACCCGCTACCTGTCGGTGCTCGGCGCGCCGCACCCCGCGCACCGGCCGCGGATCTTCTTCGCCGGTGAGCACCTGTCCGGCGCGCACGCCTGGTGCCAGGGCGCCGCCCAGTCCGCGCTCGGCGCCGTCGGCGCGCTGCTCGACCACGCCCGACAGGCATGTGCCGCCGCCCCGGTGAGCGCCCCGTGATGGACCGGGCGCAGCTGCTCGCCCCACTGACGCCCGCCCCGGGCACCACCGAGCAGGTCGGCGTCGAGGTCGAGTGCGGCCTGCTCGACCCCGCCACCGGCATCGGCGCCCGCTACTCGGGCCCGCACGGCGTCCGGGCCGTCCTGGAGACGGTGCTCCACCACTGGGGCGGCGAACCCGAGTGGGACGCCGACTGCCTGACGGGCGTCCGGCTGCCCGACGGCGCCACCGTCACGCTCGAACACGGCGGGCAGATCGAGTACTCCTCCACCCCCGGGCCCGGCGTCGGCAAGACCATGGACGAAGTCCGGGCCGCGCTGGCCCGGCTCGCCGACCTGGCCGCCGGCCACGGCCTGGCCCTCGTCCCCGGCGGCAACCTGCCCTTCGGACGGCTCGCCGACGTCGAATGGGTGCCGATGTCCCGCGGCGCCCTGATGCGCCAGTACTTCGCCGACCTCGGCCCCGGCGGGGCCCGCGCCCCGCACGTGATGGGCCTGTCGCTGTCCACCCAGGCCACCCTCGACTTCCTCGGCCCCGAGGACTTCACCCGCAAACTGCGGATGCAGACCGCCGTCGCCCCCGTGATCTCCGCCCTGCTCGTCAACTCGCCGCTGCACGAAGGCCGCCCGTGCGGCCTGCTGTCCCACCGCTCCTGGGCCTGGCTGCGGATGGACCCGCGCCGCACCGGCCTGCTGCCGCCCGCGCTGCGGCCCGACGTCGCCGCCGAGGACATCGTCGACTGGGCGCTCGGCATCCCCCTCATCCACTACCGCACCCGCGACGGCCGCCACCACAGCGCCCCCGACGGCAGCTTCGCCGAACTGCTGCGCCACGGCCTCGACGACGCCCCCCGGCGCTGGGCCGCCCACCTCGACCAGCTGTGGACCGACACCCGGGTACGCCGCACCCTGGAACTGCGCGGCGCCGACGGCCCGCCCCACCCCCACCTCACCGCCCTGCCCGCGCTCTGGACCGGCCTCGGCTACCACCGCGAATCCTGCGACGCCGCCTGGGAGTTGACCGGCCGGCACAGCGCCGCCGAACACCGCGCGGCCCGCACCCAACTCCCCGTCCACGGCCTGGCCACCCGCCTCGGCGACACCCCCGTCCGCCCGCTCGCCGCCGAACTGCTGCGCCTGGCCCGGGCCGGCCTGGACGCCCGGGTCGCCGCCGGACTCGAACCCCCGCACGTGCCCGGCTACCTCGACCCGCTGGACGAGATCCTCGCCACCGGCCGCACCTTCGCCGAACAGACCCTGACCCGCTGGGACGGCGACCTGCGCGGCGACCCGGGCCGGTACATCGCCGCCTTCCGGATCTGACGCAGCCTCAATGTGGCCGCGCACGCGGCGATCAGAGCGTCGGTCGCCTGTGTGACCCACTCGCCCCAGGTCTGGCACCAGGGCGGTCTGCTCGCGGCGGACGTCAGGTCAGCCTGCCCGCGCACGCGGCGATCAGGGCGTCGGTCACCTGCGTGACCCGCTCGCCCCAGCGGACGTTGGCGTTCACTTCGCACACGGTGAAGGTACCGTCCTCCTCGAAGAGCAGGTCGATGCCGGCCAGCACCAGGCCGACTTCTTCGGCGGCCCGCACCGCCAGTTGCTCCGCCGCAGGGTAGCGGCCCGGGCACGGCTCGACGGTGCCGCCGAGCGAAACGTTCGACTGCATCAGGCCGTTGGCGGAGCTGCGCAGCCCGACGGCCACCGGACGGCCGTCCACCACGATCACCCGCAGGTCGCGGCCGTGCGAATGTGCGACGTAGCGCTGGAACAGGAACGGCACATCGGGGCGCAGGCAACCTTGGACGTCGGCCACCGTCGCGGCGTCCCGCGCCAGGAAGACCTGGTGGCCGCCACTGCCGCGCACGGCCTTCACCACGCACGGCTCGGGGATCCCGACCAGCGCCCGGTCCGGCCGGGTGTCGGTGTAGGTGCGGGTGTCGGGGACGGGCAGGCCGGCCCCGGCGAGTCGCTGGAGCTGCCAGAACTTGTTGACGCAGGTCAGGATCGACTCCGCCGGGTTGATCAACTCGGTCCCCATCGCCTGGAGTTGACGCAGCAGGGTGATCTCCCGGTCGCTGCTCAGCGAGGTCATCGCCAGGCGCACCACGGCCACCCGGGGCGGGGTGACCGGACGCCCGGTCAAGTCGTACAGGGTCAGCTTCCCGCCCGTCACGCCGAGCAGCAGGCGATCGGTCGGCACGACCGCGAACCGCGGGCCGAACGCCGCGGCGAAATCCCGGGCCAGCCGCTTCGCCACCGGGGATTCCAGCACGGCGGGGCCGAGCAGCAGCCACAACTCGGCCTCGGGGAGGGGCTCTTCGGGCACGGGACGGTCTCCTGGTATCGACGGGCGCACGGGCGGCCCCCATCATCCGTGCAGAAGCTGTCCCGGCGGGTGCGAAACGCAGATCGGGTGCGAAAACAGGGGCGCTCGCACGTGATCGCGACCCTTGCGGACGGGTGTGCCTCGTCGCGCGGTTCCCGTGCCTCTGGTGGTGCTCTCCCTGGTTTCGCGTCCACTTTGTTCGCGGCCCCGCGGGAGATTTTGAGCAGACACGGTCACGATTTGGCACAGACATTACGGACACTTCGTGACCGGTCGTACTGGACGGTCGCGCGGGGTCTATTCGCGTAGACGTCCGATACCCCACCATGGTGCCGCTCCTGGAACCATCACGCCGGACCCGACCCGGGGCCGGCGTTCATGGCCTGCCCGGAACCGGGCGGCCACCACAGGTGGAGGCTCCCCCATGTTCTCCCTGCACTCTGCACAGCGGTTCCGTGCGGTGCTGACCGGTCTCACGCTGACCGGCCTCGCCGTCACCGCCGCACCGGGCCTGGCGGCCGCGGCCCCCGTTCCCGCCCCCCAGCGGCACGCGGCGCGCGTCTCGGCCGTGGACGCCATCGAGGACGGCGCCGCGCGTTCCCTCGCGCTGTCGCTCGGCGACAAGGCCTGGCAGCGCCAGGTCTCCGGTGCTCTCGCCGAGGGCAAGGCGGTCGGCCTGCGCGGCCTCACCGCCGGGTCGGCGACCGCCGCCGCGGCCGGTCTCGGTGCGCACCTCGCGAAGGCGGACCGTCAGGTCGCCGACGCCAAGGGGCTCGGCGCGGAGGTCGGCCCGCTGCTCCAGGCCCGTCTGGTCGGCGCCGCCGTCGAGGGCATGGAGCCGCTGGTGGCCTCCTCGCCCTCGGACGACAACGCCGCCGTGGTCCTCGCGTACGACAGCACCGGCAAGGCGTACAACCTGGCCGCCGACCACGCCCCCGACCGCCCGGTCATCCTGGTGGACGTGGACACCGACAAGGCCACCGAGGCCGGCATGAAGGTGCTCCAGCAGGAGCTCGCCGCCGCCGGTCTCCGAGCGCCGGTGAGCGCGCCGGTGAACAGCGCCGCGGCCGCCACCGGCTTCTGGACCAGCCGGGTCACCGCCGTCACGGTCAAGGACGTCAAGGAGCCCTGGTTCAAGGGTTCCGCGGAGATCTTCGACCTGGTCACCGGCTTCGGCCTGGACGGCAAGGTGCGGGTCGACACCGTGACCATGCCGTACCTGGACGACGCCAACAAGACGTACTACCCGAACCAGATCCTGGTGAACTGGTCGCTGTACAAGTACAACCTGGCCGACGTCGTGATGATGGAGGACGACGGCGACACCAACTACTCCTCGCTGGCCAAGGCGCTCGCGGCCGTGTTGCTGACCATCACCGACCAGGGCGCGTACATCCCGCTGGTCAACGCGGTCATCGACGCGATGCCGTCCTCCTGGTGGACCGATGACCCGGACTACGCCGACTCCTGGTACACCCTGGCCACCACCACGACCGGTACCCGCACCGGCGCCTCGGGCAACGGGACGATGACCTTCGACCGGTACTGGGTGTCCGCACTCTGACCGGCCGACAGGTGTGAGCCGGGCGCCGGCGGGAGGCACTGCTCCCGCCGGCGCCCTGGCGTGCAGGGGCCCCGAATTGGGCCGGGGCGTGCGGAGATGGTGTGATTTCGACGCCGGCTCCCGACGGGCCGGCGCCGAAACGAGAGGAATTCCCCGTGCCCGCCGAACTCTCCACCGGACCGCTGTCCGCCGCCGAGCGTGCGGAGAGCTGGCACGAGGCGGTGTCCACCGCGTTCGTACCGATGGCCGTGGAGTTCCTGGAGGCGGAGCCGTCGCCGGGGACGATCGTCTGCCACCGGCTCGGTCCGGTGCGGATCCTCCAGGTGCAGGCCGGGCCGCAGACGGTGACCCGCACCCGGCGCATGATCGCGGAAGACGACTCCGCCGCGCTGATCCTGACGCTCCAGCAGCGCGGCACCGCGCTCAAGGAGCAGGACGGCCGGGAGTCGCTGATCCGGCCCGGGGCGTTCTCGATCACCGACGCGTCCCGGACCTTCCGCAAGCGGGTGGACGAGGACTTCGTGTTCACGTCCTTCCAGTTCCCGCGCGCCGAACTCGACGTCCAGGAACGGGATCTGCGCGCGCTGACCGCGACCGCCTTCAACCCCGCCGAGGGCAGCGCCGCACTGGTGGCGACCTACCTGGCGGGAATGGCCCGCGAGGCGCCGGCGCTGGACGAGGCGGTCGGGCGGCGGGCCGCGGCGACCGCGCTCGACCTGCTGGCGCTGCTGGTCGAGGACCGGTGCGGGCGCCGGCGGCCGAAGCAGGCGCACAGCGCCGCCTCGCTGGAGCGGATCAAGGACCACATCCTGCGCAACCTCCCGGACCCGGACCTGTCGCCGTCCGCCATCGCGGAGGCCACCCAGGTCTCGGTGCGGTTCCTGCACAAGCTGTTCCAGCAGGAGGGGACCACGGTCGGGGCATGGATCCGCGCGCAGCGCCTGGAGCGGTGCGGCCGGGATCTGCGCCGGCCGACGGCCGGGCAGTTCGGCGTGGCGGCGATCGCCCGGCGCTGGGGCTTCGTCAACTCCAGCCATTTCAGCCGGGCGTTCCGGGAGTCCTTCGGGATGACACCGCGGGAGTGGCAGCTGCTCGGCCGGTCGGAGGGCTGAGCGTCAGCCGGTCAGGCTGTGCAGTTCGGCGTCCCAGTCGATCCGGGTGTCCTCGGTGCCGGGCGGGACGAGGGTGAAGGTGTCGCGGCGCAGCCAGCGGCGGATCTGGCGGGCCGGCAGGTCGAGCAGCACGCTGCCGTCCTCGCCCTGGAGCATGATCCGCAGCTCGGTGCGGCCGTGGCAGGGGCAGGGCGGCCAGATGCGCACGTCGCCGAGTCCGGCGGGCTTCTGCAGGCCGTCCCAGAGCAGGTCGCGGGAGAACTGCCAGACGCCCGCCTCGGCGGCCTGGCCGAGGAATTCAAGGGCGACGGCGTACGGGTCGTCGGCGCAGTAGCCGAGGCGGACGGGGACGTCGATGGACTGCTGCTCGCCGAGGACGATCCGGGCGTCGAGCGCGAGGTCGGTGCTGATGGCCTCCGGCTGCGGGTCGGACAGCGGGTGGGGGGCGGGCATGGGGTTCTCCTGGATCGGTGTCGGGACGGGCCCGGCGCGGGGGACGGGCGGGGCCGTCCGGGCTGCGCGCGGGCGAAGGTGCGGCCGGTCGGCGGCAGCGAGGTGCTCTCGCCCCCTGGTCCTGGAGCTGCCTGCGGGGAGTCAGAGGGGGGTGGAGCCTTCCGGCAGGTTACGCGCGGGCTGGTCGCGCGGATGTTCCGGAGATGCACGGCGACGTGACGATCCGTGCACCGTTCGCCCGCCGCCGGGGGCGGGACCGCCCGGCGCGGCAGCGGCACGCGAGAGCGGAGGCGATCGTCAACTCACTTGGGGCGAAGTGGACTTCGCGCTTTCGCTGCGGGCTGCGGAAGGGTGTCGGGGGCGGTCGGCGGGGTGGTTTTCTCGGTTTGTTGAACGTTTGGCCATCGAGTTTGGCTTCTTGTATGAATGCGGCGGGAGGCTTGATCATGACGAGGTTGATCCATCGCGCTCGTCCTGGCGGCGAGGCACTCGGGGCCCCGCTGGACGGGCCGGCCGAAGAACCGGGCCGCTCCGTCGTCCCGGACGACCCGCTGGTGCGGCTGATCCGCACCAGCCGGTACTCCGGCGACTTCCCGTTCCCGGAGAACCCCGACGAGGTCAACGCCGCCGTGGAGAAGTTCCTCTCCCCGGGCCTGCCCGGCCCGGCAATTCGCACCACCATCGACCGGTCGGAGACTCCCGTGATCCCCTCGGGTTCCTCACCCATGCCCGAAAAAGACTGCTCGCTGCTCGACCAGGCCCTCCTCGGCGGCGTCACAGACATCCTCGCCCCGCCGCCCGGCAGCGACCCCGAGGACTGCCTGTACCTCGCCCTGCACCTCCAGGGCACGGCCTCGCTGCGGAAGGGCGAAGTCTGCACCGTGCTGGCGCCCGGCGACCTGCTGATCGGCACCACCCCGCACCCGGCGGGCCTGCTGCGCGACGCCGAGTGCCGGATGCTCCGGTTCCGCGTCCCGTGCTTCTACCTGGGCGTCCGGCAGGCCGACGTACGGCGCACCGGCGGACTGCTGGCGCGCGGCGACGCGGGCGTCGGCGCGCTCGCCTCGCAGTTCCTGCGCACCCTGGCCGGCCAGTCCCGGGCCCACCGGGCGCGGCCCGGCAACCACCTGGCGCGCAGCGTCTCCGACATCATCGCGATCCTGGTGACCGAACTGCTGGAGCGCGAGAGCGCCGAACAGCCGTCCGGCGCGGGCGAGATGCTCGCGCGGCTGCGCGAGCACATCGAGGAGAACCTCGCCGACCCGGAGCTGTCGCCCGAGTCGATCGCCCGCTCGCAGCACATCTCGGTGCGCTACCTGCACAAGCTGTTCCAGCAGGACGGCACGACGGTCGGCCAGTGGGTGCGACAGCGGCGCCTGGACGCCTGCCGCCGCGAACTGGAACGCCCCTCGCGCCGGCAGACCAGCGTCTCCGCCGTCGCGCACCGCTGGGGCTTCGTCAGCCACTCGCACTTCTCCCGCGCGTTCCGCGAGACCTACGGCGTCTCCCCCCGGCAGTGGCAGGCCTACGCCGCCGCCCGCGCCGACGGCACCCACCCCGCCTGACCGGCCCCCTCCGGCGGGCGCCCGGGTGTTGGAACTCGCCGTCGTCTCGCACGCCGTGGCCGGGCGCCGTCGGGCGAGCCGATCCGCGAAGCGGCGGGCGGCTGGTGACGGGCGCCGCCACGGGATGGTGCCCGTTTCGCCGCCGGGCGGGTCGGTGCCTGGGTGGGGAACTCGCCGTCGCCTCGCACGCCGTGGCCGGGCGCCGTCGGGCGAGCCGATCCGCGAAGTGGCGGGCGGCTGGTGGCGGGCTGTCGGGAAATGGTTCGCGCCCGGCGTCCGCGGGATGCGGATGCCGGGCGCGGGTCTGGCGCGGTCGGGCCGGACTACTTGGCCAGGAAGGCCAGCAGCGCGGTGTTGACCTCCTCGGCGTGGGTCCAGAGCAGGCCGTGCGGCGCGCCCTCGATCTCGACGTAGTCGGCGGCGGGCAGCGCGCGGTGGAACGGGCGGGCGGTGTTCTCGACCGGCAGGATGCGGTCACCGGTGCCGTGCAGGATCAGCGCCGGGACGTCGATCTTGGGCAGGTCGGCGCGGAAGTCCGTGTACCAGGTGGCGGGCGCGGCCGAGGCCGCGAAGGCGCCGCCGCCGGCCGCGACGTTCCAGCTGTTGCGGACGGCCTCCTCGCTGATCCGGGAGCCGAGGTTCTCGTCCAGGTTGTAGAAGTTCTCGAAGAAGTCGCGGTAGTAGGCGTAGCGGTCGGCCTTCACCGCGGCGATGACGCCGTCGAAGAACTCCTTCGGGGCCGCGCCCTCCGGGTTGTCGTCGGTCAGCAGCAGGAACGGCTCCAGCGAGGCCAGGAAGGCGACCTTGGCGATCCGGGCCGAACCGTAGGTCGACACGTAGCGGGCGACCTCGCCGGTGCCCATCGAGAAGCCGACCAGGACGGCGTCCCGGACGTCGAGGGTCTCCAGCACGGTGTTCAGGTCGGCGGCGAAGGTGTCGTAGTCGTAGCCGGTGGTGGTCTGCGAGGACTGGCCGAAGCCGCGGCGGTCGTACGTGATGACCCGGTAGCCGGCCTCCAGCAGCGCGGCCTCCTGGCGCTCCCAGGAGTGGCCGTTGAGCGGGAAGCCGTGGATCAGGACGACCGGCTGGCCGGTGCCGTGGTCCTCGTAGTAGAGGTCGATGGAGGTGGTGTTCTCCTGGCCAACGGTGATGTACGGCATGGCAGTTCACTCTCGTTCGGGGGAAGTCGGCCCGGCTGGCGGGCTGTTGACGAGTCACACGCTAGGAGTGCCGGGAGGCGGTGGCTCGTCCAGGAGAGCACATCCGGTCGTCCCAGAGCGCCTTCCTCGCCGACCGGCCGTCAACTTCCCCGGCGGGTGCGCTCAGCGGCTGCGACCGGTGCGCGGTCAGGACAGGCCGCGGGCCGCGGGGTTCCTACGCTGATGCCCTTCCGACCCCGAGACGATTCCCCAGGAGCACCATGTCCAGCCAGCCTCGCCTGCACCAGCGCGGGCCCGCCGTCCAGGAGTTCGGCACCGTCACGCAGCTGCCGATCGCGCTGTCGCACGACGCCCGCCTGTACTCGACGCAGCGCCTCAACCGCGTCCTCGCGGACACCCAGTTCCTGTACGGGCTGTACAAGAAGTACCACTGGGGCATGCGCGGCCCGACGGCCTACCAGCTGCACCTGCTCTTCGACAAGCACGCCCAGGAGCAGCTGGAGCTGATCGACGCGCTCGCCGAGCGGGTGCAGACCCTCGGCGGCGTCGCGGTCGGCGACCTGCGGCACGCCGCCGAGATCACCGGGGTGCCGCGGCCCCCGGACGGCATCGACGACGTGCGTTCGATGCTCTCCCGGCTGCTGGACGCGCACGAGCGCATCCTCACCGACGCCCGGGACGCCGCCACCCGCACCGCCGAGCTCGGCGACGACGGCACCCAGGACCTGCTGGTCTCGCAGATCATCCGCGGCGGCGAGACCCAGGTGTGGTTCCTCGCCGAGCACCTGGTCGAGACCCCGGAGCTGTAGACACGCGCCGGTGCACACACCGAGAAGGGGCCGTCTTTCGACGGCCCCTTCTCCGCTGTCCGGGTCAGAGGGTGCGGCGGACACCCGCCTGGCGCTCCAAACGGTGCAACTGCTCGGCGAGTTCGGCGTGCATGGCGTGCTCGACGGGGCCGCTGCGGCCGATCGGCAGGACGTCGCGGCCGCGCAGCTCCTCCAGCATCAGGGCGTACGCCGTGTACATCGCGACCAGGGTGAGGAGCATGCCGAGCCCGCCGGCGGCGCGGCCCAGCCATTCGACGCCGGTGACGCCCGCCAGGCCGGCCACCAGGTAGCGCGGGGTGGCGACCAGCAGGACCGCCCACAGGGCCTTCTTCGGCCGGGCCACCGAGGCCATCAGGGCGGCGAAGACCGTGAACGTCAGGTTCAGCACGCCCAGCACCCGGGCGCCGCCGGGCGCGTCCGTCGCGGTGACCAGGCCGAAGGACAGCCAGGCCCCGGCGAACCCGGCCATCAGGGTCGCCGCGATCACGTCCCGGGCGCCGAACGCCAGGATGCCGACCAGCAGTTGGAGGACGAAGGCGGAGAACACGGTGAGCGACACGGCCTGCCGGTACGCGCCGTCGATCAGGCCGAGCTGAAGACTGCTGGTGACGGCCGAGGCGATCGCCACCGCGAAGAAGCCGAGCGGCATCGGGGAGGCGATCGGCCGCAGGCTGATCCTGGTCATGGTGTGCAGCTCGGGCCGGGGTGCGGGGGCGGCCTGCCGGTGCTCTTCCGTCGTCGCTGCCGTCATCTGTTCTGCTCCTTGCGCTGGGGAATGGGGGAGTTGATGGAGCGCAGACGGGCTCGGGCCCCTGGGCGATCGCTCGCTCCAGGGGCCCGAGCCCGTCTGCGGTGCTGCCCTTACTTGCGGTGCAGGGCGAACCGGGTGGCCAGACCACCACCGACACCGGCGACCAGCGCCGGGGCGAGGCACCACAGGGGCCAGTCGGCCAGGCCGAGCGCGCCGTCCACCGACCACTGGCCGGGGCCGGTGGCGGTGAGTGCGGCGGCGACCACGATCAGGACGAACGGAAACTCGTAGCCGTCGTGCTGGACCCACAGGCCGTGCGGCCACTTGACCGTCAGGGCGACGGTCATGACGCCCATGACGCCCGCGCCCGCCAGCGGGGTGAGCAGGCCGGCGGCGAGCATCAGCCCGGCGCCGATCTGGGTACCGCCGGCCGCCAGGGCGGTGAGCATCCCGCCCCGGAAGCCGTCACCCCGGAATTCGGCGGTGCCGCCCGCCAGTCCGCTGCCGCCCAGGTGGTAACTGACCTTCTGGACGCCGTGTCCGGCGATCAGCAGGCCGACGACCAGGCGGAGCAGGAGGAGACCGGTGTTCATGTCGGTCAGCCCGCGGCGTGCGGGTTGATCATCGACTGGGCGTAGAACACGCCCATGCCGTAGGCGCCGCCGTGCTCCTTGACCAGGTCGGTGACGGCGACGTAGGTCTCCGAGCGGGCCCAGTCGCGCTGGAGCTCCAGCAGGACCTGCACCCAGGTGACGGGCACGGCGCCGGCGGCGGTCATCCGCTGCAGGGCGTGCTCGTGGGCCAGCGGGCTGACGCCACCGGAGGCGTCCGCCACGACGTACACCTCGTAGCCCTGGCCGAGCGCCGAGAGCGCCGGCAGGACCAGGCAGACCTCGGTCCACAGACCCGACAGGATGATCTTCTTACGGCCGGTGGCCTTGACGGCCTCGACCAGCGCCTCGTCCTCCCAGGCGTTCATCGAGGTGCGGTCGATGATCCGGTGGTCGGGGAAGACCGCCTTCAGCTGCGGCAGGATCGGGCCGGAGAAGGACTCGGCGGCGACGGTCGACAGGACCACCGGCACGTCGAAGATCTTCGCGGCCTTGGCCAGGCCCACGGTCGAGTTGATGATCGAGGTGCGGTCGCCGGAGCCGGTGCCGAAGAACATCTGCGGCTGGTGGTCGACGAACAGCATCATCGAGTTGTCGGGGGTGAGCAGGTCCGGGCTCGGGGCAGCCTTGACGTTGGCGAAGTCGACCATGACGGTTCCTTCTTCGTGGGAAATCGGGGGGAATTGACGGGGCGTCGGGCACTCAGCCGGTTCTGCCGGGGTGCCACGTCCACCAAGCTAATCCGCGATCGGCGGCCGGTTCTGCCCGCTGCGCGCCCGGCGCTGTTCTCACAACGCACACCGTCCGGGGGCGGCAACTTCAGTGCACTCCAGGGCAATTGGCCATGCGCTGGAACGGCGTTCGGCCCCCCCGCCCGCTGCGTACGGTCGAGGCGCGGCCCGATCGGGTCGTGCGCAGCCAGTGAAAGGGCGGTACCACCCCGTGCAGTTCGGGATATTCAGCGTCGGCGACGTGACGGTCGATCCGACCACCGGGCGGGCGCCCAGCGAGGGGGAGCGGATCAAGGCGATCCTGGCGATCGCGCTCAAGGCGGAGGAGGTCGGCCTCGACGTCTTCGCCACCGGCGAGCACCACAACCCGCCGTTCGTGCCGTCCTCGCCGACCACCATGCTCGGCTGGATCGCGGCGAAGACCGAGCGGATCGTGCTGTCCACCGCGACCACGCTGATCACCACCAACGACCCGGTGAAGATCGCCGAGGACTACGCGATGCTCCAGCACGTCGCCGACGGCCGGGTCGATCTGATGCTCGGCCGCGGCAACACCGGCCCGGTCTACCCGTGGTTCGGCCAGGACATCCGGCAGGGCATCGCGCTCGCCACCGAGAACTACGCGCTGCTGCGCCGGCTCTGGCGCGAGGACGTGGTCGACTGGGAGGGCCGCTTCCGCACCCCGCTGCAGGGCTTCACCGCCACCCCGCGCCCGCTCGACGACACCCCGCCGTTCGTCTGGCACGGCTCCATCCGCAGCCCCGAGATCGCCGAACAGGCCGCCTACTGGGGCGACGGCTTCTTCCACAACAACATCTTCTGGCCGCAGGAACACACCCGGCGGATGGTCGAGTTGTACCGCACCCGGTTCGCCCACCACGGCCACGGCACCCCCGATCAGGCGATCGTCGGCCTCGGCGGGCAGGTGTTCATGCGGAAGAACTCGCAGGACGCGGTGCGCGAGTTCCGCCCCTACTTCGACAACGCCCCCGTCTACGGCCACGGCCCCTCGCTGGAGGAGTTCACCGAGGCGACCCCGCTGACCGTCGGCAGCCCGCAGCAGGTCATCGAACGCACCCTCGGCTTCCGCGACGCGGTCGGCGACTACCAGCGCCAGCTGTTCCTGATGGACCACGCCGGCCTGCCGCTGAAGACCGTCCTGGAGCAGCTCGACATCCTCGGCGAGGAGGTCGTCCCCGTGCTGCGCGAGGAGTTCGCGAAGCTGCGCCCCGCCGGGGTGCCGGACGCCCCCACCCACGCCTCGCTGGTGGCGGCCGGGCAGCGGACGGAGGGCGCCAAGTGAGCGCGATCACCCTCGCCGTGGTCTCCGGAGGCCTCAGCGTCCCCTCCTCCACCCGCCTGCTGGCCGACCGCCTCACCGAGGCCACCACCGCCGCGCTCGCCGCCACCGGACGCGAAGTCCGCGTCCAGCTGCAAGAGTTGCGCCCGCTGGCCGGCCCGATCTCCAACCACCTGGTGACCGGCTGGCCGGCGCCCGCGCTCGGCACCGCGCTGGAGGAGGTGAGCGGCGCCGACGCGCTGATCGCCGTCTCGCCGATCTTCTCGGCGTCCTTCAGCGGCCTGTTCAAGTCCTTCTTCGACCTGCTCGACCCCGGCGCGCTGGCCGGAAAACCGGTGCTGATCGGCGCGACCGGCGGCACCGCCCGGCACAGCCTCGCCCTCGACCACGCGCTGCGCCCGCTGTTCGCCTACCAGCGCGCCCTGGTCGCCCCGACCGCCGTGTTCGCGGCCTCCGAGGACTGGGGCGGCACCGGCGACTCGCACACCGACACCCTGCCCACCCGGATCGAACGCGCCGGGCGGGAACTCGCCGCGCTGACCCTGGCGGCCGCCGCCGCCGACCAGCAGCCGCAGTCCGGACCGACCGCCCCCGTCCTCGGCTTCCACTGACCACCACCCGCACCGCCCGAAGGGGACCCGCCTTGTCCACCATGCCCGTCGCCGGAATCCGCCCCGGCACCCCCGAACAGCCCGCCGACCTGGTCGTCCGCAACGCCAAGGTGCACACCAACGACCCGGGTCGCCCGCAGGCCACCGCGGTCGCGATCCGCGACGGGGTGATCCGGGCGGTCGGCGAGGACGCCGACATCGCCGCGCTGGTCGGCCCCCACACCCGGGTGGTCGACGCCCTCGGCCGCCGCGTCGTCCCCGGGCTCAACGACGCGCACCTGCACGTCATCCGCGGCGGCCTCAACTACGTCATGGAACTGCGCTGGGACGGCGTCCGCTCGCTCCGCCAGGCCCTCGCCATGCTGCGCGAGCAGGCCGAGCGCACCCCGCCCGGCCAGTGGGTGCGGGTGGTCGGCGGCTGGTCCGCCGACCAGTTCGCCGAACGGCGGCTGCCCACCCTCGCGGAGCTGAACGCCGCCGCCCCCGACACCCCCGTCTTCGTGCTGCACCTGTACCAGTCGGCGCTGCTCAACAAGGCCGCGCTGCGCGCCGCCGGCTTCACCCGCGACACCCCCGACCCGGCCGGCGGCCAGATCGTCCGCGGCCACGACGGCGAACCCACCGGCCTGCTGATCGCCGCCCCCGGCGCCCTGCTGCTGTACTCCACCCTCGCCAAGGCGCCGACGCTCGACGAGGCCGACAAGCTCGACTCCACCCGGCACTTCCTGCGCGAACTCAACCGCTTCGGACTGACCTCCGCGATCGACGCCGCCGGCGGCTTCCAGGCGTTCCCCGAGAACTACGGCACCGTCATGGAACTCGCCCGCCGCGGCGAACTGACGCTGCGCATCGCCTACCACCTGTTCCCGCAGACCGCCGGACAGGAACTCGACGACCTCAAGCGCTGGATCGACACCGTCCGCCCCGGCGAGGGCGACGAGTGGCTGCGGCTGAACGGCGCCGGCGAGAACCTCACCTGGGCCGCCGCCGACTTCGAGAACTTCACCGAACCGCGCCCCCAACTCGGCTCCTACGAGAGCGAGTTCGAGAAGGCCGTCCGGCTGCTGATGGAAAACGGCTGGGGCTTTCGGCTGCACGCCACCTACGAGGAGACCATCCGGCGCGACCTCGCCGTCTTCGAGAAGCTCGCCGCCGAAGGACTCTTCCCGCAGGGCAACCGCTGGCTGTTCGACCACGCCGAGACCGTCGGCGGCGAGAGCCTGGACCGGATCGCCGCGCTCGGCGGCGCGGTCTCCGTGCAGAACCGGCTCTCCTTCCAGGGCGAGGCGTTCGTCAGCCGCTACGGCGCCGCCGCCGCTGCCGAGGCCCCGCCGCTGCGCGCCATGCTCGACCGCGGCCTGACCGTCGCCGGCGGCACCGACGCCACCCGGGTCTCCTCCTACAACCCGTGGGTCGCCCTGCACTGGCTGGTCTCCGGCCGGGCCGTCAGCGGGCGGCGCCTCGCCGCCGAGCACAACCGCCTCGACCGCGCCCAGGCACTCGAACTGTTCACCCTCGGCGGCGCCCGCCTCACCGGCGAGCAGGACGTCAAGGGCCGTCTGGTGGTGGGCAGTTACGCCGACCTGGCGGTGCTCAGCGCCGACTACTTCACGGTCGAGGAGGCCGACATCGCGCACATAGAGTCCGTCCTCACCGTGGTCGGCGGCCGGATCGTGCACGCCGTCGCCGAGCACGAGGGACTGGCCGCCGAGCTGCCCGCCATCAGCCCCGAGTGGAGCCCCGTCGCCCGCTTCGGCGGCTACCAGGCCAGCCCCGCACCCGGCCTGGCCGGCGCCGCACCCGGCCTGGCCGGCGCCCGGCAGGCCGACCGGGTGCTGGAGGCCGCCGCCGCCTCCGACGAGCAGTACGCCTGGCGACTGGCCAGGGGGCACGCCGTTCCCGGGCAGTCGGCGGCGCCGCAGGACCCCTGCTTCCTCTGACGCACACCTCGTCCAGGGGCATCGCCGTGTGTGCCAACGGCGGTGCCCCCGCCCGCATCCCGCACTCCGGAGGCGCCGCCGTGTCCACCCCCGCACCCCCCGCCCCGTCCACCTCGCAGATCACCGACCGCCACCCGCTGGCGCTGGCCCTGTTCGGGCTCACCATGGCCAGCGGACTGATCGACGCCGTCAGCTACCTCGGCCTCGGGCACGTCTTCACCGCCAACATGACCGGCAACGTGGTCGTCATCGCGTTCGCCCTGGCCGGCGCACCCGGCTTCTCCGTCGCCGCCTCGGTGACCTCGCTCGGCGCGTTCCTGCTCGGCGCCGTGCTGGCCGGCCGGTTCACCACCGGGCGGCCCACCGGCCGGCTGCGCGCCGCGCTGGCCCTGGAGGTCGCGCTGCACGGCGCGGCCGCCGCCGTGGCGTTCGCCTGGAGCGTCGAGGGGTCCGCCGCCCGGTACGCGGTGATCACGCTCGGCGCGGTCGCGATGGGCATCCGCAACGGCACCGTGCGCGCCCTCGGCGTGCCCGACCTCACCACCACCGTGCTCACCCTCACCCTGACCGGCCTGGCCGCCGACTCCCGCCTGGCCGGCGGCGCCGCACCCCGCCAGCGCCGCCGCATCCTGTCCGTCGCCACCATGCTGGCCGGTGCGATCCCCGGCGCCGTCCTGGTCCTGCACGGCCAGCTCGCCTGGGCGCTGGTGGCGGGCGCGGCGCTGGCCGGCCTCACCGCGCTGCTCTACCGGGAGTGAACCGGCCTGCTTCACCGGGGTGATCGGCGCAGCTCAGGGGCGCGGTGCCGGGCCGGACCGGCGGGGGATAGCCTGGGGCTCCGCGCGGGCGGGGGCACAGCTGCGCAAGGTGCTCCCGAAGCTCGGCAACACCCCGGAAGGCAGTCGGATGAGCGTGTGGATGGCGAACGGGTGCGTGCCCGGCGCGGCGTGGCCGTGGCCGCCGGCCGCGCCGGACCCGGCGTTCGCGGGGGCTTCGCCGGGCGAGCGGGCGATGCTGTCCCGGCTCGGGTACCTGCGGGTCGCCACGCTGGAGACGGCCGTGGCGCTGCCGCCCCGCCTCGCGGGCCGGTACGCCTGGGCAGGGCAGGAGCCGATGGTCGGCATCGGGCTCCAGCTGGCCGGGGAGTGCATGATCACCCAGGACGGGCAGCGGACGGTGCTGGGCCAGGGCGAGTTCGTCCTGTACGACACCGCACGGGCGTACGTCATCGAGTACCCGAGGCCGTCCCGCGCGCACCTGTTTCACCTGCCGCGCCGGCTGCTGGGCGTCCCGGAGCGCGAGTTGAAGCAGGTGACGGGCACCCCGGTGACGGCGGCCGACGGGTTCGGGGCGGTGCTGCTGCCGTTCCTGCGGACCCTGGCCGACTCCGCGCCCTCCTACGCCGCACCGGTCGCCGACCGGCTGGCCGGCAGCGTCGCCGACCTGGTGGGCACGATGGTCGCCCAACTGTCCGCGGCGCGGACCGCCGACGACTCCCGCGCCCCCAACGGCCCGCTGATCCGGCGGATCCGGGAGCACATCGAGCGCAACCTCGGCGACCCCGACCTGTCGCCGGAGACGATCGCCCGGGCCCACCACATCTCGGTGCGCTACCTGCACCGGCTGTTCGAGGGCGAGGGAGTGACGGTCGGCCGACTGATCCTGCGGGCCCGGCTGGACGCGTCCGCCCAGGACCTCGCCCGGCGCGGCCCCGCCGGTCCGCCGGTCTCGGCGGTCGCACAGCGCTGGGGGTTCGTGAGCCCGGCGCACTTCAGCCGGGCCTTCCGCGCCGCGTACGGCGTCCCGCCGAGCCAGTGGCGGGCGCGGCGCACCGCGGGCTAACGGCCTTCGTCGGCCGGCGTCGTCAGTTGGCAGCGCGGGTCGGCGGGCGGGCTGACGGCAAAAACGCTTCGGAGCCGAACTCGGCTGCGGGTAACGTGAGTTGCGGTTCCGGGCAGCCCGTCCGGGATCGCGCAGGCCCCGGAAAGGACGCGTTCCCCGCATGACACCCGATCAACTCGCCCTCCAGCTCGCCGATCCGGTCCAGCGCCGGGTGTTCGCGGCGGTCGCCCTGGGCGCGACGACCTCAGCCGAGGTGCTCACCGTCTCGGGCCTCGCCGCACCGGACGCCGCCCCCGCCATCGGACGGCTGGTCCGCTCCGGCCTGCTCGTCCAGGGCCGCGGCACCGTGGCCCTGAACGGCGAGGCGCTCGCCGCCGCCGCGGACACCGCCGCCCGGCGCCTGGCCGAGGAAGCGGCGACCGACCAGCCCGACCCCCGGCTGCGTGGCCACGTCCGCGGCGGCGCCCTGGTGGACCTCCCCGAGGAGGACCAGGACGCCCGCCGCGCCGTCCTCGGGCACATCGCCGAGAACACCTTCGCCTCCGGCGCCGAATGCGACGAGCGAACGGTCACCGAGCACTTGCAACCCTGGTGCGAGGACGGCCCGTTGGACGCCGTCTCGCTCCGCCGCGCCCTCGTGGACGACGGCCTGCTGGCCCGCGAGTCCGGCCGCTACCGGCTGGCCACCGACTGAGAGGCTCGTGCCCGGAGCTGCCGCGAGGGGCGGCGGCGGGTTCCGCCCGAATCAGCCCAGTTCCCACCGGGGGCCTTCGGTGTCCGCTACAGATGCCCACTGCCGCTCCGCGTGGACGGTGAGCCGGTACCGGTCACGGGCCGGACGCCCGGCGGCCTGGTGGGCCGTGATGGCGCTTTCCACCGTGTCCAGAATCCTTCGGGGCCCGGACTGCCGTGCGATGCCACCTCGCAGCTCGGCCCACGCCCCGTCCGGCTGCCAGATGTGCACAGCGGTGATCTCGCCGGCGTCGTCACACGTGTAGCGGTGCATCGCCCGGGGCACGGCGAGGGTCAGAAGAAAGTGGATTCCGTCGTCCAGCAGGTCCGCGGGCTTCACGGAGCACGGACGGGAGCTGCAACTGTTCGGCAGGGGCGGCGGAACGGGCGTCGTCCCGGTGCAGCCGATCCCGCGAACGGGCATGAAGAAGGCCGCGTCCGGGAGAAACGCCCCCGTGGCGGTCCCGTTGCCCCGGACCACGAGCCGCACAATGCCGCCGCCGACCGAGCACACGATGACGCCGCCGGGGCGCAGCTGCGTGAGCCAAATCGGGGGAACGCTGGAGAAGCCGCAGGTGGCGATCAGCCGGTCGTACGGACCTCCGTCGGGGTGGCCGATCCGTCCGTCGCCGGCGAGGACCGTGGGGCGGTATCCGGCCCGGCCGAGGCGTTGTTCGGCGTCGCGGGCCAGGTCCGGGTCAACTTCGACCGTGGTCACGTTCCCGTCGCCGACACGGTGGCTCAGGAGAGCGGCGTTGTACCCGGTTCCGGTGGCCACTTCGAGCACCTTGTCGCCGTCGGCCACGTCCAGGGCTTCGAGCATCAACGCCATGAGAGTTGGCAGCGTTGACGAGCTGGTCGGAACTCCGGCCGTGTCGAACTGGGTCAACAGGGAGTCGTCGCTGTAGACCGTGCTCAACCACCGGGGGTCGTCGGGTGTCAGGTGGACGGGGCCATGTGGCGTACCGACGGCGAAGGCCAGAACGAATGCCTCGCGCGGAACGGCGGCGAACGCCTCGTGCCAGCAGTCGGACTTGATGGCACCGGTGTTCCGAAGGTGGTCGGCCAGTTGGAGACGAAGGTCGGCCGGTGCCGTCGGGAGGGTCATCGGGGGACTCCTTCGAGGAGGTTCGCAAGAGCGGTGGTGATCGGTTCGCGGAGGTCCGGGACGAAGCCGAATTGACCGTTGGGGTTGAGGTCCACGAGGTACCACGTCCCGTCGTTGTCAACGAGGAAGTCCAGTGCCGCGTACCGGAGTCCGAACACGGCCATCAACGACCGCACGCCGTCGGCGACCACTTCGGGCACGCCGCACACCTTGTACGTCAAGCTCTCGTAGTCGGTTCGGAAGTCGATTCGGGACGCCGCACGGGCTGTCCGGTTCGGGCGTCGGTGACCAGCTCCCCGAATACCGACGGCTCGTACGGGTTGGCCGGTGGCGACCCGTAGAGAGAGTGCGCCGCGTTGGGTCGATGTGCCGTCATGACGCAAGCTCCGTACGGACGTTCGGCTCCGCTTGTCTTCACTGTGAGTAGTTCCAGCGTGGCGCCCCGGCGCTACCCTTGGAAGCTGCGGCGCGTCCGCAAAGCGTCTGAGGACAGGCGGTGTCAGCGGTGGTGTTCCAGGAACGTGCGCTCCAACCCGACCGGTCGGTGGCCGACTTGTTCGGGTTCGAGCTTCGGGAGGCCCGGAGGCGTCTCGGTCTGTCGCTGGCTGCGCTGGCCAAGGTCGTCGACTACAGCAAGACCCACCTGGGCAACATCGAGACGGCCGACCGCGCGATTCCGCCGGACCTACCGGCCAAGCTGGACACGGCACTTGGGGCCGGTGGGCTCTTTGGTCGGCTGTATCGGCTGGTGCATCTGGAGAGCTTCCCGGCCTGGTCGCGCCGGTTCATGGAGTTGGAGCAGCTGGCGTCGTACATGCGGAAGTACTCGGCCGGCTTGTTCCCAGGCCTGTGGCAGACAGCGGAGTACGGGAAGGCCGCGATCCGACTTGGCCGACCACGCGCAGGAGTGGAGGAGGTCGAACGAGTCTGGGCGGCGCGAGAGTCGCGGCAGGACATTCTGGCCAGGGACCTTCCGCCGCACGTGTGGGTGGTGCTGGACGAAGCTGTGGTCCGGCGGCAGATCGGAGACGGCTCGGTCATGCGCCGTCAGATCGAGCACGTCCTCAATCTCGGTGACGGCCTCAACGCGGTTGTCCAGGTACTGCCGTTCTCCGCAGGTGGTCACGGTGCGATGGGCGGCTCGGTGACGTTGCTGGATTTCCTGGACGCGCCCCGCGCTGCGTATGTCGAAGGTTCCGTCTCCGGCCAGCTGTTGGAGTCCCCGTACCGGGTGCATGAGATCGCCCTCACCTACGATCTCTTGCAGGCGGCTGCACTGCCGCCGGAGGAGTCGCGGCAGTGGCTTCGATGCGCCATGAAGGAGATCCGAACATGACCACCCCGAATCGTCTGCCTGTTGGAGTAGACCCCGCGAAGGTGGAGTTCCGGAAGTCGTCGTACAGCGACGCGGCGGGTAACGGTGACTGTGTGGAGTGGAGCATTGGCTACTCCGATTCGCACGGTGTGCTGCTTGTCCGAGACAGCAAGGACACGAGCGGTCCGGTCCTGGGCTTCCCCAGCGAAGCGTGGGGCGCCTTCGTGACCGCCGCAGCCGCCGGGCGCTTCGGCGAAGTCTGAGCCCGAGACCCCACTGCCCGTCCGAGCAGCGGGGTCTCGTCGCGCTCCGGCCTACGCCGCTGCCGCCCTCGCCGTGCGGCGGCGGTGGGTCAGCCAGGCTCCCAGCACCGCCTGGGTCGTTGCGGGCCAGGTCGAGATGCTCAGGGGGCCGGCGAGCAGCGGATCGACGAGCCGGTCCGAGACCTCGCGGGTCAGCGGCAGTGCGAACTCGTTGAGCGAGAGGTGCGCCGCGATGGCCGCCCAGACCGAGCCGGTGGACAGGCGGACGGTGGCGATCACGGTGCCGAGCAGCGTCGCCGTCACCACGGCGACCGGCGTGTCCTCGCCGTCCTCACCTATCTCGGCGCCCACCGGCGCCCGTCCGGGCAGGGAAGTTGACGCCGTGTCGGGTCGCTGGGGCCACCGGCCGACGGTGCCTCACCCCGCCGCCCGGGCGGTGACCGCGTGGGTCACCACCGGCTCGCCCGTCACCAGCGCCCGGGCGGTGCGCTCGAAGGCGTGGTCGATGCCGGTCCACCGTTCGTGGTGCTGCGCCCGGTGCTCGGCCCAGGAGGCCACCGTGAACGTCTCGACGAACCGGGCCGGTTCGGCCGCGTCCCGGTACAGGCCCCAGCTGACCGCGCCGGTCCGCCGCCGGGACGCCTCGACCTCGTCCATCGCCCGCACGAAGGCCCCCGCGCGGTCCTCCGTCACCCGGTACTCGACGGTGACCAGCACCGGGCCGTCGGCCGCCGCGGGCTCGACCATCAGCCGCGGCTCCGGCCAGCTGTCGGACAGCGACGGGTCCACCTGGCCGTCCAGCAAAGGGAGTTGACGCAGCGAGAGGACGCCGAGGAGCAGCAGGGCGGCCGGGACGGTCAGCGCGAGGACCAGGCCCGCGTGCTGCGCCAACTGGCCCCAGACCAGGGCGCCCAGCGCGTTGCCGCCCTGGAAGACCAGCAGGTAGAAGGCGACCGCGCGGGCCCGCACCCAGTTCGGCAACTCCAGTTGCAGGGCGGCGTTCAGAGTGGACAGCCCCCAGATCCAGGCCGCGCCCGCGCCCACCAGGGCCACGCCCACAAGCGCGGCGTTCCCGGCCAGCGCCACCACCAGCAGCGCGCCCGCCGTCAGCAGCCCCGCCAGCGCCAGCACACCGTTGCCGCGCAGCCGGGCACTCAGCCGCGGCAGCGCCCCCGCGCCCGCCACCGCACCCACCCCGACGGCGGCCAGCAGCAGGCCGTACCCGGACGAGCCGAGGCCCAGCCGCCGCACCGCCACCACCGGCAGCAACGCCCACAGCGCCGCCGCGCCGGGCACGAACAGCGCGCAGCGCAACAGGATCCGCCGCACCCCCGGCGCCCGGCGGACGTACCGCCCGCCGGCCCGCAGCGCCGCCAGCACCTGCTCGCGCTCCCGCTCCCGGACGGGCGCCGGGCCATCGGGGAAGCGCCGCAGCAGGACCAGCAGAATGCCCAGGAACGACAGCGCGTTGAGGGCGAACGTCCAGCCCACCCCGGCCGCCGCGACCAGCAGGCCGCCCAGCGCGGGGCCCACCGCGCGGGCCACGTTCATGTTCACCGCACCCAGCGCCGAGGCCTGCCGCAACTGCTCACGCGGCACCAGGCTCGGCTGCACCGCCTGCCAGGCCGGGCCGTTCAGCGCAGCCAGGCAGCCGAGCAGGAAGGTGAGCAGCAGCAACAGCCACGGCCCGAGCACCCCCAGCAGCGCCAGCACCGCGAGGACGGCGGCGACGGCCGCCATCGCCGCCTGCACCACCAGCAGCAGCCGGCGCCGGTCCACCAGGTCCGCGAGGGCGCCCGCCGGCAGCGCGAGCAGCAGCACCGGCAGCCCCGCCGCGACCTGCACCAGCGACACCAGCCCCGCCCCGTGCCCGACCAGCAGCCACTGCGCGCCGACGGTCTGCATCCAGCCGCCCACGTTCGACACGAACTGAGCCACCCAGAGCGCCCGGAACACCTTCTCCCCGAGCGGCGCCCAGGCGGACTCCTCGGTCGCACTGCGTCTCATCGTCACCAGACCCTCGGCTCCTCGCACACCGCCGCCATCCGCGACGGCCGGTCGAGCCGCCGAGGCTAGCGCGCGCCCTCCCACCCGCCTGTCCGCTGCGCGCCCCGGCAATGGCCCGAGACCGCACGGTTCGACGGGCGGTCAGGCGGTGCGGGAGCCCCGCAGGGCCGGGCCGCGTGCGATGGCCGGCGGCGTTGGTCACCGGAAGACGCCGCACTCCGCGAACTCCTGGAGCGAGCGAGCCACCGCCGTGCTGATCCAGCAGACGCGCCACGCGACCGCGCCGCCCGACGCCGAGTCGGTGCGCGCCCCGGGCGTCGCCCGCCGTCTGATCGACACGCTCGCCGCGTTGCGGCCCGTCCTTCTGCCAACACTTGACGATGCGTTGGTAAAAAGTCCGTCTGTCGAGCTGCTCGCCGAGCGGGAACCCCAGGTGCTGGTGCTGGCCGTCCGCGCCCGGACCGGTGACGCCCCCGGCCTGGGCGAAGTGGATGTGAAGAGCCGGGTCGGCCCGATCCTCGCCCGCCTCGCGCTGGAGAAACCGTGTCCGGGCCGCGCGCTTCGTCCACCGGGCCGTACCGACCTGAGGCAACGCCAAAACACCTGCCCGGGTGAGGATTCGGTGTGATCGGCTGCCTCGCCCCCGCCACAGACCGTAGGGTTCGGAACCGCGCACCCGACGGGGAAGGGACAGGCAGGTGCAAGCACTCGACGCGACCGATCCGCGCCAGGTCGGGCCGTACACCCTGGTGGGCCGGCTCGGCGCCGGCGGCATGGGTGCGGTCTATCTGGGGCGGTCGGCCGGCGGGCGGGCCGTCGCGGTCAAGGTGGTCCGGCCGGAGCTCGCCGAGGACACCGGGTTCCGGCAGCGTTTCCGGCAGGAGGTGGCCGCCGCCCGCCGGGTCTCCGGCGCGTTCACCGCGCCCGTGGTGGACGCCGACCCCGAGGGCGCCCTGCCGTGGATGGCCACCGCCTTCGTCCCCGGTCTGTCGCTGCGGCAGGCCGTCGAACGGCACGGCCCGCTGCCCGTCGCCACCGTCCGCACGCTGGCCGCCGGACTCGCCGAGGCGCTCGGCGAGGTGCACCGTGCCGGACTGATCCACCGCGACCTGAAACCCGGCAACGTCCTGCTCGCCCTCGACGGGCCGCACGTCATCGACTTCGGCATCTCCCGGGCCGCCGACGAGAGCGGACTGACCACCACCGGCTCGGTGATCGGCTCCGCGCCGTACATGTCCCCCGAGCAGGCCCTCGGCGATCCGCTCACCCCCGCCGCCGACGTGTTCTCGCTCGGCTCCACCCTGGCGTACGCCGCCCTCGGCCGGAACCTGTTCGGCGAGGGCGCCGGCGCGGCCGTGCTGTTCCGGATCGTCAACACCGAACCCGACCTCGGCGACCTGCCCGCAGAGCTGCGCGCCCTGGTCGCCGCCTGCCTCGCCAAGAACCCCGTGCACCGGCCGATACCCCGCCAACTCGTCGCCCACGTCGCCCAGGCCGGCCACCCCGCCGACCCCGACGGCTGGCTGCCACCCGCCGTCGCCACCGAGGTGCGCGCCGTCCGCGCCGTGCTCACCGCGCCGCCCGCACCACCGCCGATGCCCCCGCACGCCCCCGAGCCCGCACCCGTTGACCAGGTGCCGCCCGGCCTCGCGCCGTCGCGCAGGCTCGGCCGCCGGACGCTGCTCGGCCTCGGCGGCGCCGTCCTCCTCGCCGGTGCGGCGGGCACGGCGGTCGCGCTGATCGACCGCGGCCGCGACGACGGCGCGTCCGGCAAACAAGCCGCCCCGCCGGTGCGGCCGAGCGCGGACGTCCAGGAAGCCGTCCCGCTCTGGCAGAACCGGCAGGTCACCCTGCCGTGCGCCCAACTGCTGTCGCTGGACGGCGCGGTGGTCGGCATCACGACCCGGCAGGCCTGGGCGGTCGGCGACGACGGCAAGCCCACGTGGACGCTGGACGCCGCCACGACGGGCGTCACCTTCGCCCTCGACCCGTCCCAGTCCAGCCCCGTCGCCGGGTTCGACGGCCACCGCATCCAACTGGCCGGCATCGGCGGCATGGCCGGCACGGGCGGCACGAGTGTCCCCGGCGGCATGACGACCGTCCTGCTCGCCATCGACCCGACCAACGGCAAAACCGACGGGAAGGTGACGCTCGACCAGCCGCACGCGGCCGGGGTGCTCCGCTTCGCCGGGATCCGCGGCGGCACCGCGTACGTGATCGGCCTGGGCCAGGGCCAGCGCCAGGACGGCAGCAACGTGTGGGCGATCGACCTGGCCGGGCGGCGCACCGCCTGGTTCCACGGCGAGGGCGCACTGCTGGTGGAAGCCGCCCTGCTGCCCGGGAGCGACCGGATCCTGGTCTCCAGCGCCGACCGCCTCAAGGCCATCGACGGCTCGGGCACCGTCACCTGGCAGGCCGGCATCCAATCCTTCGGCATCGCCGCCGGCGGCGGCTGGTTCCTCACCCCCGACAAGGACGGCGCCCTCACCGCCCTCGACCCCGCCACCGGCAAACCCACCTGGAACGCCCCCGGCATCACCATCCCCCGCCTGCACGGCAGCGCCCTCGCACACGGACCCGACGACAGCCTGCTGTACTGCCAATGGACCGACAGCGACGGCGACTTCTCCATCGGCGCCCTCGACCTGAAAAGCGGCACCCCGCGCTGGAAGACCCCCCTCCCACCCGACGGCACCGGCACCGGCACCGGCAGATACGGCGCCGACCTGCTCTACGCCGACGACACCCTCTACCGGATCGGCCGCGACGCGGTCGTCTGGGCCCTCGACCCCGCCACCGGCAAACCCCGCTGGAAGTACTCCGGCTACAAGGACACCGACCCCGCGACGCTGGTCTGGACGGCCGGCTCTGGACGGGTGTACGTCGCCGCGCCGAGTCCTTCGATCCTCACCGCCCTTCCTTCGAAGGTGAGTTGACGACGATGCGCCTGCTTGGTCCGAACGGCCCCGTGGCGCTGATGCGGACGGCCGCTGTGCGGCGCCGATGCTTTGCCGTCCCGAGCCCGTCGATCCTCACCGCCCCGCCTGCGAAAGCGAGTTGACGACGATGCACCCGCTCGCCCCCGGGGCGCTGATCCGGACGGCCGCCGCGCGGCGCCCGTCGCCTCGCCGTCTCGCATCCCTCGATCCTCACTACCCTTCCTGTGAAGGCGAGTTGACGACGATGCACCCACTCGCCCCGAGCAGCCCCCTGACCGTGATCCGGACGCCCGGCGCCCGACGCCCGTGCCTCGCTACCCCGAGCCCGTCGATCCTCACCGACCCATCTGCGAAAGCGAGTTGACGACGATGCACCCGCTCGCACCCACCGACCCCGCGCACGTCGGCCCCTACCTGCTGCTCGGCCGACTCGGCGCGGGTGGGATGGGCGCCGTCTACCTCGGCCGGTCGGCCGGTGGCCGGACCGTCGCGATCAAGCTGATCCGGCCCGAACTCGCCGACGACCAGCGGTTCCGGGCCCGCTTCCGGCGTGAGGTCTCGGCCGCCCGCACCGCGTCCTCCGCGTTCACCGCCCCCGTCGTGGACGCCGACCCGGACGCGCCGCTGCCCTGGCTCGCCACCGCGTACATCCCCGGCATCCCGCTCGACGAGGCCGTCCGCCTGGTCGGGCCGTTCCCCGAGTCCGTGCTGCGCATCCTTGCCGCCGGGATCGCCGAGGAACTCGCCGCCATCCATGCCGCCGGACTCGTCCACCGCGACATCAAGCCCAGCAACGTCCTGCTCGCCCTCGACGGCCCGCACGTCATCGACTTCGGCATCGCCCGCGCCGCCGACGACAGCGTGCTCACCGCCGACGGTGTCATCCTCGGCACCCCCTCCTTCCTGTCGCCCGAACAGGCCCTCGCCCGCCCGGCCGGCCCCGCCGCCGACGTCTTCTCGCTCGGCTCGACCCTGGTGCACGCCGCCACCGGCGCGGGCCCGTTCGGCGGCGGCCATCCCATCGAGGTGGTCCGCCGGGTCGCGGCCGAGGAACCCGACTTGAGCGGCGTCCCGGCCGGGCTGCGGCTACTGGTCGCCGCCTGCCTCGCCAAGGACCCGGCCGACCGGCCGACACCCCGCCAACTCGTCGACTCCCAGCGGCTCGAACCGCTGCCTCCCGGGGCCTGGCTGCACCCCACGCTGCTCGCCGCCGTCGAGCGCTCGGCGGCCGTCCTGGCGCCCACGCTGCCACCGCCGCCGCTTCCGCCCACGATGGAACTGCCGCCCGCCGAGCCGGAGTCGAAGCGTCCCACGCGGCGGACCTTGCTGTACGGGCTGGCCGGCGGAGCGGTCGCGCTGGCCGGCGGCGGGACGGCGGTGTACCTGACGATGGGCCGAACCGCCGACAAGTCGGCCACCGCGAAAGGCGGTTCGGCACCGGCGCCCGACCTCACCAACCCGGAACGCTCGCTGGACACCACCAACATCGCCACCGCGCTGTGGACGGTGCCCGTGTCCGAACAGCTCACCCAGATCGTCGGTGACGGCGAGAGCATCCTCACCGTTGACGCCAAGGCCATTCGCGGGTTCGACCGCGACGGCAAGCCCCGCTGGGCGCCGAAGACCGCCCAGGGCAGCATGCCGGCCCCGACACTCGGGCAGGTCGTCGCCGCCAACGGCAAGGGCTACTACCTCACTTGGGAGCAGAGCGCGCCTCCGAACTTCAGCATGCGCACCTCCCTCAAGGCGATCGACCTGGCCTCCGGCGAAACCGCGTGGACGTACACCGACGCCGCGATGCGCGCCACCGTCGGCGCGGTCTGCGGCGTCCTGGACGGCACCCTCTACGTCCAGGGCAACGGCTCGGCCGTCGGGGTCGCGGGCCAGACGATGTTCGTGTGGGCGGTGGACACCGCCACCCGCACGAGGCGCTGGGAGCAGCGATATCCGACCTCCGGTTTCGGCAGCGGCCGCCTCGCCGTCCCCACCACCGGCACCCACCTGCTCTGGGAGCGGACCGAGATGTCCAACGGCACGTCCACCCTGTCCGGGCTCGACACCCAGGACGCCGGCATCTCGGCCTGGCACCAGAGCCCGCCCGGTACCACCCCCAGCACGGCAGCCCTCTTCCAGACCTTCACCGACGGCCCGCACACCTCGGCCGGCGACCACCTGCTCTACCTCGCCGACCGCGTCTACGCCCTCAACCCGGCCGACGGGACGGTGGCGTGGAAGACCGACGCCACCATGACCTACCAGGCGGTCGTGGCGAACACCGACGGATCGACCGTCTTCGCCGCTGGCATCGACTACAAGACCCTCACCCTCAGGGTGCAGGCCCTGAACGCGACCGACGGCACCGTCCGCTGGGCCGGCACCCTCCCCGCCGGCGCCCTCGTCACCAACCTCGGCGCCCAGTTCGCCGACGACACCCTCTACCTCTGGCTCCACGGCAAGACCTGGGCCCTCGACCCCGCCACCGGCACCGCCCGCTGGACCTACGACTTCCAGGCCCCCACCATCTCCCTCACCGTCCCCCTCTGGGCCGGAGGCGGCCGCGTCTACGGCCCCACCGAAGGCGGCCTGACAGCCGTCGCCGCCACCGGCAAGGCCTGACGGCCCGCCAGTGCGGCGGGTGGCCGGTTGAAGGTTCCGGCAGGTCAGGGGCGGGGTCGGGTGGGGGTGGGGCCCGGTAGCCTGGGTGGGTGGAAGCGATTTTGGTCAGTGCGTGTCTGCGCGGGGTGCCGTGCCGGTTCGACGGGCGGGACAAGGCGTCGCCCGCGCTCGCGGAGCTCCTGGACGGGCGGCGGGCGGTGCCGTTCTGCCCCGAGGTGGCGGGCGGGCTGCCCACCCCTCGGCCCCCGGCGGAGCTGATCGGGGGCGACGGGTACGACGTGCTGGACGGGACCGCGCGGGTGGTGGACGACGGCGGGCAGGATGTGACGGCGGAGTTCGTGGCGGGGGCCGAGCGGGCGCTGGTCGCGGCGCAGCGGGCCGGGTGCACGGAGGCGGTGCTGATGCCCAGGAGTCCGTCCTGCGGCCGGGGCGCGGTGTACGACGGCTCGTTCGCGGGTGTGCTGGTGCCTGGCGACGGGGTGACGGCGGCGCTGCTGGAGCGCAACGGGATCACGGTGCGCCCTGCCCCCGGGGTCTGAGCCGGCGGGCTCTGCCGTCGGCGAATCTGCGGCGGGCAGAGAAGCGTCTGCCGGGGGCCGTGCGGGGTGAACAGTGGAGTGAACGACGTACTCCGGCCCCGACGAGGAGACCCCGATGAGTTCGCTCCAACCCCGCGCGGAGGACGGCGACACGCCGCCCAGCCGCTTCGACGACCACCTCGCGGCGCAGCTCCTCGCGCAGCGGATCATCCTGCTCGGCACCCAGGTTGACGAGGTGTCGGCGAACCGGGTGTGCGCGCAGCTGCTGCTGCTCTCGGCGGAGGACCCGCGCACCGACATCAGCCTGTACATCAACAGCCCGGGCGGGTCGGTGACGGCGGGCCTGGCGATCTACGACACCATGCGGCTGATCCCGAACGACGTCTCGACGCTGGCGATGGGATTCGCCGCCAGCATGGGGCAGTTCCTGCTGACGGTGGGCGCCGCCGGCAAGCGTTTCGCGCTGCCGAACGCGCGGATCATGATGCACCAGCCGTCGGCGGGCATCGGCGGCACCGCCTCGGACATCGCGATCCAGGCGGAGAACCTCGAGTTCACCAAGCAGGCGATCGAGCGGATCACCGCCGCGCACACCGGCCAGAGCGCGGAGACCATCGCCCGGGACGGCGACCGGGACCGCTGGTTCACGGCCGAACAGGCCCTGGAGTACGGGATGGTGGACCAGGTGGTGGAGTCGCTGGCCGACATCCGCCCGGCCGCGAACCGCCGACGGATGGGGCTGTGACATGGGCTCGTACACGGTTCCCTACGTCATCGAGCGGACCGCTCAGGGCGAGCGCTCCTACGACGTGTTCAGCCGGCTGCTGAACGAGCGGATCATCTTCCTCGGCACCGAGATCGACGACGGCGTGGCCAACGTGGTGATCGCGCAGCTGCTGCACCTGGAGTCGGCGAGCCCGGGGGAGGAGATCGCGATCTACCTCAACTCGCCCGGTGGATCGTTCACTTCGCTGATGGCGATCTACGACACCATGACCTTCGTGCAGTCGCCGATCTCGACGTTCTGCGTCGGCCAGGCGGCGTCCACGGCGGCGGTGCTGCTGGCCGGCGGCGACCCGGGGCGGCGGTTCGTGCTCCAGCACTCCCGGGTGCTGCTCGGCCAGCCGGCCAGCGGCGGGCGGCAGGGGACGGTCTCGGACCTGAGCCTGGCAGCGAAGGAGATGCTGCGGATCCGCTCGCAGGTCGAGGAGGTGCTCGCCCGGCACACCCACCACGACCCGGCGACGCTGCGCGCGGACATGGACCGCGACAAGGTGTTCACCGCCGAGGAGGCCGTCGCCTACGGCCTGGCCGACGAGGTGCTGAGCCGGCGGTTGCTTCCAGTCTGACCCAGGTGAATGCACATCAGGGGCGCGAGCGGGTGCGAGCGGGTGCGAGGGGTGCGAAACCGGGGCACGGGGGGGTACCTCCCGCCCCCGGCTTCGCACTCACCCGCGTTTCATCAGGCAGCCAGGCACAGCCCGTTGTACGGAGTGGCCGGCGCGGCGCGGCGGATCTGCGAGTAGCGGACGAGGTCGTCCTGGGCGAGCGACAGCAGATCGCCGAGCCCGAGCCCCAGCGCATGGGCGGCCGCCGCGAGCACCTCGGAGGAGGCCTCCTTGCGGCCGCGCTCCAGCTCCGACAGGTACGGCATGGAGATCCGGGCCGCCTCCGAGACGTCCTTCAACGTCCGCTGCTGGGCGAGCCGTTCACGCCGCAGCACACCGCCCACCACATCGCGCCACAGCGGTTCCTTCGGCGCCGGCGGCTGCTTGGCCCCCCCGCCCTGCGGGCGCAGCGGGATGACACGGGCTTCGTTCTGGCCTTGAGTGCTCACCTCTTCAGCGTAGACATCCCGCGCGCGAGGGGAAGGGAGCGCCGTTCTGCTGTGGGTGAAGTACCGCCTGCCCGGGCGGATTGACGGCAGGTCAGAAAAGCTGAGCGGTGCGGGCGGTCCACGTCCTAGGATCGACGGTCATGGTTGATCTCTACGAGCCGATGCACCCCTACGACAGTGGTTTCCTGGACACCGGAGACGGCAACCGCATCTACTACGAGCAGCTCGGCAACCCCGAGGGCAAGCCCGCGCTGTACGTGCACGGCGGGCCCGGGGCGGGGTTTCCGAAGCGGCCGACCCGGGCGTGGGATCCGGAGTGCTACCGGGTGATCCGGTACGACCAGCGCAACTGCGGGCTCAGTACCCCGCACGCCAGTGACCCGGCGGCGGACATGGCGCTGAACACCACGCAGCACCTGATCGACGACATCGAGCGGCTGCGTGAACACCTCGGTGTGGATCGGTGGTTGCTGGACGGCGCGTCCTGGGGATCGACGCTGATCCTGGCGTACGCGCAGCAGCACCCGGAGCGGGTCGGCGAGATCGTCATCCAGGCGGTCACCACCACCCGCCGCGCCGAGACCGACTGGCTCTACCGGGGCGTCGGCGGGTTCCGGCCCGAGGCGTGGGACCGGTTCCGTGACGGCGTCCCGGAGAGTGAACGCGGCGGTGACGTCTACCAGTTGCTCGCGGCGTACGCGCGGCTGATGGAGCACCCGGACCGGGCGGTCCGGGAGAAGGCCGCGAACGAGTGGCTGGCGTGGGAGGACGCGGTCATCGAGGGGGAGCCGAACGGAATCCCCGGGATGTACAGCAACCGTGAGATGGACGACCGGATCGCCTTCGTCCGGATCTGCTCGCACTTCTTCAGCAACGGCGCGTGGCTGGAGGAGGACCAACTGCTGCGCAATGCACACAAGTTGGCGGGCATCCCGGGCGTGCTGGTGCACGGCCGGTACGACATGGGCTGCCCGGCGCAGACCGCGTGGGAGCTGGCGAAGGCCTGGCCGGACGCGAAGCTGCACATCTTCGACGACTCCGGGCACGTGGGGAGCCAGGCCATGACGGAGACCGTCCGACAGGCCCTGGAGGACTTCAAGCACCGCCGGTAGCAGGAAAAGTGACGCCCCGTCGCAGCGCGTGGCGGGGCGTCCACGGCGGAGCTACTTCTGCCAGCCGACCGAGGTGATCACGGTGTCGGCGAGGCTTCCGGCGCCGTAGTTGGCCAGGCCCTTGCGGACGGCGACGATGCTGGGGCGCTGGTAGAGCTCGACGGTGTGGCCGAGTTCCCAGATCTTCACATCGGCCTGGTTGTAGAGCTCGGCGGCCTTCGCCGGGTCGAGGGTGGCGGCGGCCTTGCGCAGCAGGCCGTCGATCTCGGGGGTGCTCAGCTTCGAGTAGTTGCCGAACACGTTGTCGCCCTGCGGGGCGCGGAAGATCGGCACCGTCTTGGAGAGCGGGAAGGAGCCGGTGTTGCGCCAGCTGGCCAGGTCGAACTTGCCCTGGTCGATGTACTTGGAGAAGTACTCCTTGCTGGGCACCTTGTCGATGGTGAGCTTGACGCCGACCTGCTGGAGCATGTTCTGGGTGGCGGTGGCCAGGTCGGCCTGCGCCTGGGTGGAGCCGTCGCTCATCACGTAGTGCAGCTCCAGTGGCTGCCCGTCCTTGCTGCGGGTGCCGCCGGAGTCCTTCCAACCCGCCTCGTCCAGCCACTTCTTGGCGGTCGCCGGGTCGTAGGTCACCCAGTCGCCGGCGTTGGCCCGGTAGCCGCTCTGGTTGGTCATGAACAGGTGGTTGTCGAGCGGCTTGAACTCCACGGGCACGCCCTTGTTGGCGACCTTGATCAGCGATGCCCGGTCCAGCGCCTTGCCGAGCGCCTGGCGGACCTTCTGGTCGGCGAGCGCCCCGTTGCCGCCGAAGGAGATGTGCACCTCGTCCCAGGGGGTGCCGGTGCGGATCACGGAGTCCTTGGCGTCCTTGAGCTGGCCGTAGGAGGCGGCGGTGCCGGCCGAGGCGAAGTCGATCTCGTTGTTGAGGTAGGACTGGGTGATCGCGGCGGCGTCGAGGACCCGGAAGGTGATCCGGTCCAGCTTCGGCTTCGGGCCCCACCAGCGGGGGTTGGGCGTCAGGGTGATGGTCTGCGCGGTCTTGTCGGCGTTCGCCAGGACGAACGGGCCGCCGTAGACCGGGACCTTCTCGATCCAGCCCTCGTTGAAGGCCTGCGGGGTGGAGATCCCGGAGGCCGGCAGCAGCGGGCTGAACAGGCTCTGCCAGTCGGCGTACGGCTCCGAGAAGGTCACCTTGACCTCGCTGGCGTCGGCGCCCTGCTCGACGGCGGAGATCTGCTCGTAGCCGGAGGAGTCGGCCAGGTTGAACGCCTGGTCCTTGCCGTTGGAGGACTTCCAGACCGCCTCGAAGTCCCGGTAGCCGATTGCCGTTCCGTCGGACCAGACCGCCTTCGGGTTGAGCTTGTACGTCACCACCTGCGGCGAGGTGGAGGTGACCTGCGCGGAGACCAGGTACTCGGGGACGGGGTGGTAGACGCCCTGGGCGTCGGAGCGGAAGAGCTTGGCCTCCAGGTAGCCCATGATCTCGACCGCGTCGCCGTAGGTGCCGTCGACCTGGTACGGGTTCCACTGGGTGATCCACTGCTGGAGTGGTTCGCGCAGCTCGCCGCCGTCTCTGATGTTCTCCAGCGGCTGCGGGTTGTTGTCCTCGGCGTCCACGGTCGGTACCACGGTCTTGGTGGCGCCGTCCGCCGAGCCGCCTTGGCTGCTGCTGCAGGCGGTCGCGGCCAGGAGCGCGGCGAGAGCGGCGGCAGCGGCGCGGCCGATTCGACGGGTGGCGGGCGATGTGTCCATCGGCGGAGTCCTCGGCTTTCGGAGGGTTCGGGGGGTTCGCGGGGTCTTCGGGGGGCTTCGGAGGGTTTCGAAGAGCCAGTGGCCGTCGTCAGGTGTGGCGGCGCTTGATCGTGGGCAGCCAAATCGATACCGGCGGGCCGAACGTAACAGCCCATCAGCTGCCCCCACCAGGGTGATGCGCGGAACTGATCGAAACGAAACGGAGTGAAACACCGCCGCAACACCCCGTCCGTACCCGTCTGATCAGCTGTGACCAGCGGGTTCGCCGGACCGGACGAACCGCCGACGCGATCGACCCTGGACGGGCCGGTCGGGCGTGGCGTACAACTGCTGCGCAAAAGTGCGTCAAAGTCCGTACTAGCGAAGGCAAATGACCATGTTCCGCAGGTGTGCGAACCAGGCCGGAGGGGCTCCGTGACGGGTTACCTGGCCAGGCGGCTCGGCTACTACGTCGTCCTGCTGACCGCCGCGGTGTTCCTGGCCTACGCGCTGACCGGCAGCGCGCTCGGCCCGCGCGCCTACTTCGAGGCCAAGCAGCCGCGACCCTCCGCCGCCGCGGTGGACCGGCAGTTGACCGCGCTCAACCTCAACGACCACACCCCCGTGGTCGAACGCTTCGCCACCTGGGCGGACGGTGTCCTGCTGCACGCCGACCTCGGCCGCACCATCCACGACACCTCCGTCAACGAGGAGTTCGGCCGCCGGATCTGGGTCTCGCTGCGACTGCTGCTGATCGGCAGCGTGCTCGGCATGCTGCTCGGCGTGGCCGCCGGCGCGTGGAGCGCGGTACGGCAGTACCGGCTCTCCGACCGGGCGCTCACCGTGCTGTCCTTCGTGCTGCTCTCCACCCCGGTGTTCCTGCTCGCCCTGCTGCTCAAGAACGGCGCCATCGCCGCGAAGAACGCCGCCGGCCACGACGTCATCCCGTTCACCGGCTACGAGACGCCCAACCTGGCGGGCGGCCTCGGCACCCACCTCGCCGACTGGGGCCTGCACCTGCTGCTGCCCACCCTCTCGCTGGCCCTCGGCGGCCTGGCCACCTACAGCCGCTACCAGCGCTCCACCATGCTCGACGTGCTCGGCGCGGACTACCTGCGCACCGCCGAGGCCAAGGGACTCACCCGCGGCCGGGCCCTGCTCAAACACGGCCTGCGAACCGCGATCATCCCGATGACCACGATGTTCGCCTACGCCTTCCTCGGCCTGTTCACCGGCGCCGCCTTCACCGAGACCATCTTCGGCTGGCACGGCATGGGCGAGTGGTTCATCCAGGCCGTCAACGAACAGGACGTCAACTCGGTCGTCGCGGTCAACCTCTTCGCCGCCGTGGTCGTCCTCGCCGCCGGCTTCCTCGCCGACGCGCTGCACGCCGCCCTCGACCCCAGAGTGAGGACGGCATGAGCACCGAGTCCGTCCCGGGCACCGGCCCGGTGACCGCCGAAACCACCTCCGGCGCCGCACCCGCAGGCCGGCTCCGGCTGGCGGCCCGGCGGCTCGCAGCCTCTCGCGGAGCGGTCCTCGGGCTGGTGGTGCTGGCGCTGCTGTTCCTGCTGGCCTTTCTCGGGCCGTACCTGACGCCCTGGGACTACGCCACCCCCGACTACACCGCGCTGCGCCAACCCCCGTCCCCGCAGCACTGGTTCGGCACCAACGGCCTCGGCCAGGACGTGTTCGCGCAGACCGTCCGAGGCCTCCAGAAGTCCTTGGTGATCGGCCTGCTGGTGGCGGTGCTCTCCACCGCTCTGGCCTCGCTGGTCGGCGCCTGCGCCGGGTACTTCGGCGGCTGGACGGACCGGCTGCTGACCTTCCTGGTCGATCTGATGCTGATCTTCCCGGCGTTCCTGGTGATCGCGGTGATCTCGCCCCGGCTGCGCGGCAGCGGCTGGATCGCGTTCGTGCTGCTGCTCGCCGTCTTCAACTGGATGATCACCGCCCGGGTGATCCGCTCGATGACGCGCTCCCTGCGCGAGCGCGAATTCGTCGCCGCCGCCCGGTTCATGGGCGTCGGGCCGTTCCGGATCATCTGGCGGCACATCCTGCCGAACGTCTCCTCCTTCCTGATCATCGACGCCACCATCACCGTCGGCGGCGCCGTGATGAGCGAGGCCGCGCTCTCCTACTTCGGTTTCGGTGTGCGCCCGCCCGACGTCTCGCTCGGCACCCTGCTGGCGGCCGGCGCGGGCGACGCCCCCGTCTTCCCCTGGCTGTTCTACTTCGCCGCCGGCCTGCTGGTGCTGTTCGTGCTGGCCGTCAACCTGGTCGGCGACGGCCTGCGCGACGCCCTCGACCCCACCGCCGCGGCCGGACGCCGGCCCTCCCGCCGGGCACAGAACCGCAAGACCGTCACCCCCTCGCGCCGGAGCACCCCGTGACCCCCGACCTGCTCACCGTCCGCAACCTCACCGTCGACTTCGGGGACCACCCGGCGGTCCGCGGCGTCGACCTCGACCTGCGGCGCGGTGAGACCCTCGGCCTGGTCGGCGAGTCCGGCTCCGGCAAGTCCGTCACCGCGCTCGCCGTGCTCGGCCTGCTGCCCGGCACCGCCCGGATCGGCGGCTCGGTCCGGCTCGACGGCCGCGAACTGGTCGGGCTGCCCGCCCGGCAGCTCGCGGAGATCCGCGGCCGGCGGATCGCCATGGTCTTCCAGGACCCGCTGTCCGCGTTCACCCCCGTCTACCGGATCGGCGACCAGATCGCCGAGGCCGTCCGGGTCCACCAGGCCGTCGGCCGGGCCGCCGCCCGCAAACGCGCCGCCGACCTGCTCGACCTGGTCGGCATCCCCGACCCGGCCCGCGCCCTGGACGCCTTCCCGCACGAGTTCTCCGGCGGCATGCGGCAACGCGCGATGATCGCCATGGCCGTCGCCAACGACCCCGACATCCTGCTCGCCGACGAACCCACCACCGCCCTCGACGTCACCATCCAGGCCCAGGTGCTGGACGTGCTGCGCACCGCCCAGCGGGAGACCGGCGCCGCACTCGTCCTGGTCAGCCACGACCTCGGCGTGATCGCCGGCAGCGCCGACCGGGTCGCCGTCATGTACGCCGGACGGATCGTCGAAACCGCCCCGGTGGACGAGCTGTTCACCGCGCCCCGGCACCCGTACACGCTCGGCCTGATCGGCGCCGTCCCCCGCCTCGACGGCCGCGGCGGACCACTCGTCCCGATCCCCGGCCGCCCGCCCGTGGCCGGTGAACTGCGCGGCCCCGGCTGCCCGTTCGCCGACCGCTGCCCGCTGGTCGAGGACCGCTGCCGCACCGCCGAACCACCACTCGCGGGCGACGGCGCACACCTGGCCGCGTGCGTGCGCGCCGAGCACCTCGCCGCCACCCGGCCCGCCCCCGCCGAGGTCTACCCCGTCCCCGCGGTGCCCGCCGCCGAACCCCGGCCGCGCGAGGAACGCGAGAGCGTACTGACCGTCACCGGCCTCACCCGCAGCTTCCCCCGCTACCGCGGCACCCTGCTGCGCCGCCGCACCGGCGAGACCTTCGCCGTGGACGGCGTCGATCTGGACATCCGGCGCGGTGAGACCCTCGGCCTGGTCGGCGAGTCCGGCTCCGGCAAGTCCACCACCCTGTACGAGATCCTCCGTCTGGCCGCCCCGCAGGGCGGGCGGATCGACCTGCTCGGCCAGGACACCGCCCACCTCGACCGGGCCGCCGCGCACCGCCTGCGGGCCCGCGTCCAGATCGTCTTCCAGGACCCGGCCGCCTCCCTCGACCCGCGGATGCCGGTCGGCGACGTGATCGCCGAACCCCTGCTCGCCCAGCACACCCCCGCCGCCGAGGCCCGCCGCCGGATCCCCGAACTGCTGCGCCAGGTCGGCCTGGACCCGGCCCACGCCGACCGCTACCCGCACGAGTTCTCCGGCGGCCAGCGCCAGCGCATCTCCATCGCCCGCGCCCTCGCCGTCCGCCCCGACCTGCTGGTCCTCGACGAGCCGGTCTCCGCGCTCGACGTCTCCGTGCAGGCCGGGGTGCTCAACCTGCTCCAGCAACTGAAGGCCGAACTCGGCCTCGCCTACCTGTTCGTCTCCCACGACCTGTCCGTGGTACGGCACCTGGCCGACCGGGTCAGCGTCATGTACCTCGGCCGCACCGTCGAGACCGGCACCGTGGAACGGGTCTTCGCCGAGCCCCGCCACCCCTACACCCGCGCCCTGCTCGCCGCCGTCCCGCTGCCCGACCCGGCCGCCGAACGGGCCCGCCCCCGGCTGCTGCTGGCCGGCGACCCGCCGTCCCCCGCCGAACGCCACCTCGGCTGCCCCTTCCGTGCCCGCTGCCCCGTCCACGCCGCCCTCACCCCCGACCGGCGCACCCGCTGCGCCACCGAACCGCCGCCCCCCACCCCTGCCGCCCCCGGCGTGGACCACACAGCCGCCTGCCACTTCCCGACCGGCGCCTGACGCCCCGCCGGCCCGACGGGGCGGGCACCGAGCCAGGCATGCCCGCCGCCGTGCGCGGGGTAGGAGTAGCGCGGCGGTGGGCGACCGCGCCCGCCCGAACGAGAGTTGGCACCATGGACATCACGCACCTGCGGGCACGGACGCCGGGCTGTACCGAGACCGCGTTCTTCGACAACGCGGGGTCCGCGCTGCGCACCGAGCGCGTCACCAACACCGTCATCGACCACCTGATACTGGAGAACCGCATCGGCGGCTACGCGGCGGCCGAGCGGGAGAGCGAGCGGGTGGAGGCGGTGTACGCCTCGGTGGCCCGCCTGCTGAACGCCCGGCCCGAGGAGATCGCCCTGGTGGACAGCGCCACCCGGGCCTGGGACATGGCGTTCTACGCCATCGCGTTCCGCCCCGGCGATCGCATCCTCACCTCGCGCAGCGAATACCCGTCCAACGGCCTGGCGTTCCTCCAGGCCAAGCAGCGCTTCGGCGTCTCCGTCGAACCGATCCCCGACGACAAGCACGGGCAGGTCGATCTCGACGCCCTCGCCGAGATGCTCGACCAGGGCGGCGTCCGGCTGGTCGCCGTCAACCACGTGCCGACCTACGACGGCCTGGTGCAGCCCGCCGCCGAGATCGGCGCGCTGGCCCGCCGGGCCGGCGCGCTCTACCTGCTGGACGCCTGCCAGTCGGCCGGCCAACTCCCGCTGGACGTCCGGCAGATCGGCTGCCACCTGCTGTCCGCCGCCGGCCGCAAGTACCTGCGCGGCCCGCGCGGCACCGGCTTCCTGTACGTCGACCGGGACGTGGTGACCAGCCTCGACCCGCCGGTGCTCGACCTGCACGCCGCCACCTGGACCGGCCCCGACACCTTCGAGATCCGCCCCGACGCCCGCCGCTTCGAGAGCTGGGAGCGCGGCTACGCCGACCTGCTCGGCCTCGGCGCGGCCGTGGACGAAGCCCTCGACCTCGGCCTCGACCCGATCCGGGAGCGCATCGACACCCTGGCCGACCGGCTGCGCGCGGGCCTGTCCGGGCTCGACGGCGTCCGGGTGCACGACCGGGGGCAGGTCCGCAGCGGCATCGTCACCTTCACCAAGGACGGCCGCGACGCCCAGCACCTGGTGGACGGCCTGCGGGCCGCCGGAGTGACCGCCATGGTGTCCCGGCCGTCCGCCGCCAGGTTCGACACCCGCGCGCAGAAGCCGTTCGAGGTGGTCCGCGCCTCGGTGCACTACTACAACACCGACGCCGAAATCGGCCGGCTGCTCGACGGCGTCGCGCAGCTGTGACACCGGGAACCGACCGCGGCACCGGCGCGCGCCCCGGCGACCGCTCCCGCACCGAGGCGAGGCAGCAAGGCATGACGTACCGGTTCTTCACCGTTGACGACGCCCGTCCCGTCGAAGGCCCGGCGGGGGAGGCGCTGCTCACCAGCACCGCGATCGGGGTGTTCCGCACCGACCCCAGGCGGCTGATGGAACGCCACTTCGACATCCACCTCGCCGCTTCGCCCTGGGGCACCCGCGAGGTGATCCTCCGGCTGCCCGGCGGCGGCGTTCCGCCGGAGCTCGCCCAGCAGTACGGCGCCGAGGCGTGGACGGTCGGCGAACACGGCCTGATCGCGTTCCGCACCGACTTCGCCGGACGCGGCGCCAGGGCGGACCACCCGCTGGAGCGGCTGGCCGGTGTCCGGGCGGGCCTGGCGGCCGGCGACCACCGGGCGCTGTACCTGGGCTGGCTGGCCCTGCTGGGCAACCCGGAGCAGTACGGACCGGACGAACTACGGGAACTGGACGAGGAGTTCGAGCCACCCGTGCCGGCCCGCCTGTCGGCGCCCGACCCGGGCCTGCGGCTGCTGGCCGAGATCCTCTGCGTGGACGCCCGGCTGCTCCGGGCCGCCACCACCCGCCGCACCGCCGTCCGCCGCACGGTCGCCGCGCTGCTGCGCGCGGCCACCGCCCAGGGCCCCGCCCGCCGCGAGGCCGGCTGACCGGGACGCGCCGGACACCCCGCCCGCCCCGGGCCGGGCGCACCACCACGGAGCGCCCGGCCACCACGCGCGGCACGGGCCGTGATCGGGCGGCGAACGGTGACGGCCGCCGGCCACGGGCCGATCCTGCCGACGGCGCCCGCCGAGAAACCCGACCGTGCCTCTGCCCGGCTCACCGCCTCGCGCACGCTGCGCGGCATGACGCACGTCGCCGCCCCGTTCTCCACCGGCGCCAGGTGGAAGCGATCCGTCAATCTTCGCTGTCACAAGCCGAGTTGCTCGGCTCCAGCGGCCCCGACAGGCACTCGCCGCGCATCGGCCCCGCATGCGCGTGCTCCCGGCTCGACGTGGGGCCGGGCGACCTCCCCGGCGTCCCGGGCACCCCCGGCGCGAATCCCCATCATCCGGATCCTGCCGGCGGCGCCCGAGACGGCCGGCGGCCACGGGCCGTTCCTGCGCCGGTGCCCGAAAACCGGGCTGGGCAAGGTCAGTTGGTGGGGCGCAGCTCGGCCATCTCGGACCAGCCGCTGCCGGGGACCTTGACGTTGACGATCTCCGGGGTGGTGGCGACCGCGCCGGCCATCTTCTCCATGGCGTCCTTGAAGTGCGCGGAGTTGACGTGCTGCGCGCCGGCCTCGTCGTCGGCGAAGGCCTCCAGCAGGACGAACTGGTGCGGCTCCTCGACGCTGCGCGACCACTCGAAGAACAGGTTGCCCGGCTCGTTGCGGGTGGCGGCCGTGAAGTCGGCGACCAGGTCCAGCCACTGGTCGCTGCGCTCGGGGCGGACGGTGAACTTCACCGCGATGAAGATCATGGGGTCTCCTTCGTCGTTCTCGTGCTCCGGGGCCGGGCCGGGCCCGCGGAAAAGTCGTTCGTGCGAACTCCAACGATCCCCCACCTGCGCTGTCACGTGCGCACCGGGGTCAACCCCAGGGTTGACGTGCCGCGGTCGGCGGGTGTCTACGCTGCCGGTGTGCAGATGGGTGGGAGGCGGATCCGGCTCGATCCGCTGGTGGTCGACACAGTGCTGGCGGTGGTGCTGGCGGCGGTGACGGTCGTCTATTCGGTGCAGGCGTACCAGGAGCGGTACCGGTTCGAGGACTGGCGGGCCTTCGACGGCTGGGCGGTCGGGTTGTGCCTGCTGGTGACGCTGCCGCTGGCGCTGCGGCGGCGGCTGCCGTGGACGGTGCTGCTGGTGTCGGCCGCCGGGCTGCTGGTGTACCTGGCGGCCGGGTACCAGCCGTCGGTGAACCCGTGGTCGCCGCTGCTGGCCGGCTACAGCGTGATCGTGCGCCGCCCGGCCCGGTCGGCGGCCGGGGCGGCGGCGGTGGTGGCGGGCCTGTGGCTGGCGGCCGGGTTCGCGGCCCGGGTGAGTGTCGAGGTGTCGCTGGCGCAGTCGCTGATCGGGACGGGCGCGGTGTGGCTGTTCGCCACCGGCACCCGGAGCCTGGCCCGGCGCAACGCCCAACTGGCCGAGCTGACCGAGCGGTTGAGGAGCGAGCAGGAGCTTCGGGCGCAGCACGCGGTGGTCGAGGAGCGGGTGCGGATCGCCCGCGAGCTGCACGACGTGGTCGCCCACCACCTGTCCGCGCTGGCTGTGCAGGCCGGTCTTGCGGGCTACGTGTTCGACTCCGACCCGCCCGCCGCGCGGGCGGCACTGTCCTCGATCGGGGCGAGCAGCCGGGAGGCGCTGGAGGAGATGCGCGGCCTGCTCCAGGTGCTGCGGCTCGCCCCCGAGGCGTCCGGCGAGGAGGAGGGCCCCTATTCGCCGACACCCGGCCTGGACCGCCTGGACGACCTGGTCGAACGTGCCCGCGCCGCCGGGCTGGACGTGAAGGTCGCCGTCACGGGGCGGCCCCGCCCGCTCGCCCCGGGCGTGGACCTGTGCGCGTTCCGGGTCGTCCAGGAGGCGCTGACCAACGTGATCAAGCACGCCGGCCCGCCCGTCCGGGTCACCATCGCCCTCCGGTACCGTCCCGACCGCCTGGACGCCGAGGTGGCCGACGACGGCGCGGGTGGCGGCCCCGGTACCCAACTGCCGGGCGGTGGACTCGGGTTGATCGGAATGCGTGAGCGCGTCAAACTCTACGGAGGGTCGGTGGAGGCCGGCCCCCGGCCGCACGGCGGGTTCGCGGTGGCCTTCTCGCTCCCGGTTCCGGCGGCCGATGGGTAGGGGCGGCGCAGGGCCGCTCCGCCGACGGGGGGAGACGGTGCGGGTGACGACCGTTCTGATCGTGGACGACCAGGTGCTGATCCGGGCCGGGCTGGCCGCCCTGGTGCGCGCCGCACCCGGACTGGAGGTGGCCGGCGAGGCCGCCACCGGCGAGGAGGCGGTCGAACTCGCCGCCCGCCACCGCCCCGACGTGGTGCTGATGGACATCCGGCTGCCCGGCATCAGCGGTATCGCCGCGCTCGAACGCATCCTCGCCGACGCCGCCGAACCCAAGCCGAAGGTCGTCATGCTGACCGTCTTCGACCTGGACCAGTACGTCTACGCCGCCCTGAAGGCCGGTGCCAGCGGCTTCCTGCTCAAGGACACCCCGCCCGAACGCCTGCTCGCCGCAGTCGAGTTGATCGCGGGCGGCGAACTGCTGTTCGCCCCCACCGTCACCCGCCGCCTGGTCGAGGCCTTCGCCCGCCGCGCCGACCCGTCCCGCCGGCGCCCCACCGCCCTCGAAGCCCTGACCGACCGCGAGACCGCCGTCCTCCACCTGGTCGCCCAGGGCCTCACCAACGAGGAGATCGCCACCCGCCTGGTGGTCACCGTCGCCACCGTCAAGACCCACCTCAACCGCGTGATGTCCAAACTCGCCCTGACCAGCCGCGCCCAGGCGGTGGTGGTGGCCTACGAGAGCGGCCTGGTGACCCCGGGCAGCGACAGCCCCTGAGCGGGCGGCGTCAGCGAGTGATCGGCGGCGTCCGGAGGTCCGGTGCCGAAGGCCCCCGGGCGCGGGCGGCGGGCGTCAGCGGGTGATCGGTGGCGCGCCGGTCGCGGCGAGGGAGAGTTCCCACAGACGGGCGGCCGCGTCCGGGTCGGCGGCGTGCGGGTGGACGCCGCCGTCGTCCATCGGCGTTCCCGGGGTGGCGCTGCCGGCGACCTCGCAGTCCTCCAGGTACAGGCCGCCGTGTCCGGCGAGGAGCGGGGAGGTGGCGGCCCACAGGCCGGTGGCGGCGCCCTGCGACGGGGTCTTGAACCCGGCGCCGATCACCGTGCCCTGCTCGTCGATCCAGCCGCGGTCGATCTGTTCGCGGAGGGTCATCTCCCGCTGCAGGCCGGTGATGATCTTTCCCGGGTGGAGCGAGAAGGCCCGGACACCGTCGCCGCGCCCGAGCGCGTCGAGGTGGACGGCGAACAGGGCGTTGGCGGTCTTGGCCTGGCCATAGGCCAGCCACTTGTCGTAGCCGGTACCGAAGTGCGGGTCCTGCCAGCGGAATTCGGTCAGGGCGTGGCCGGCCGAGCTGTTGACCACGACGCGCGCGCCGTCCGCGGCGGCGAGCCGCGGGTAGAGCGCGCAGACCAGGGCGAAGTGTCCGAAGTGGTTGACGGCCAACTGGCTCTCCCAGCCCGGCCCGACGCGCCGCTCGGGGGTGGCCATCACCCCGGCGACCGCCATCAGCAGGTCGATCCTCTGGAGCGCGTCGGCGATCCGGTCGGCGGCGGCGCGCACGCTGCCGAGGTCGGCCAGGTCCATCGGGACCACCTCGCAGCCCGCCGCCCCCGCGAGCGCGGCGCGGGCCGGCCCGGGACGTCGGGCCGGGACGACGACCCGGGCCCCGGCGGCGGCCAGCGCACGTGCGGTCTCCAGGCCGAGCCCGGAGGAGCCGCCGGTGACGACGGCGTTCGTGCCGGACAGGTCGAGGCCGGCCAGCACGTCCTGGGCGGTACTGGCAGCGGAGAAGGGCGAGCCGATCGGCCGCTGAACGGTGGCGGGCACGGCAGGGCGGGTGATGGCAGAACTGGTCATGGCGAGGACGCTACGAGCTGGAGCGAGGTCCAGCTCAAGTCCTAGGCTGTCGGCCATGGCAGCCACCGGGACCCCTGCGGAGCCGCTCGGCATCGGCGAGGTCGCCGAGCGGACCGGACTCAGCATCGACACGCTGCGCTTCTACGAGCGCGAACGCCTGCTGGTCGGACCGGTCGGACGCACCGCCGGCGGCCGTCGCAGATACACCGCGTTCGACGTCGAGTGGCTGCTGATCTGCGTCAAACTCCGGGAATCCGGAATGCCGTTGGCCGAACTCCGGCGCTTCGCCGAGCTGGTGCGCTCCGGGCCCGGCAACGAAGCGGAACGCCTCGGCCTGCTCGAAGCGCACCGGCGGCGCGTCGACGCCCGGATCCGGGAACTCGAGGAGTGCCGCTCCGTCATCTCCTGGAAGGTCGGCGTCTACGCCGAACACCTCGCCCGCGGCGAGGCCGGCGGCCTCTGGGACCCGACCGCCTGACACCCGCACGGGGGCGCTGCAACCAGCGCGGTAGCGGGCCGGGGAAGGTCAACCCCTGGATTGACGACCCGTCACGGACCGGCTGGTTACCGTGCCCTACCGGCGGTCGGTGGCACACGCACCGTGCCGCCGCCCGGACGGATCGGCGAAGAAAGCTACGGGGGCATGACGAACAACGGCGGCGCAGGCGAAGGCTTCGGCGGGGCGGCACCACCTCCGCCCTGGGGACCACAACCCCCGGCGGGGGGCTACCCGGCACCGCCGCCCCCACCGCCCAGAGGCAACTACCCGTCGCCGCCCGCCAGTTATCCGCCGCCGCCCGGCTGGGGCCGGCCGCCCGGCCCGCCCGTGCCACCCGGCCCGCCCGTGCCACCCGGCCCGCCCGGGCCGCCGGTTGGGTCCGCTCCGCGCGGACGGGGCGCGGCGGTGGCGATCGCCGTGGTGGCGGTCGTGGTGGTGCTGGGGCTGCTCGGCGTCGGGGGTTTCGTGTACTTCCGGCACCAGGGCGGCGACGCGGCCGCGACCAGGGTCCGGGAGCCGGGCAACACGCTGACCCGGGACTGGGAGCAGAGCGTGCCGCGCACGCAGCCGAGCGGGACCGGGCTCACCGGACTGCCGGGCCTGTGGGCCGTCAACCAGACCGTGGTGTTCGCCGACGGCGGCGGGGTGCGCGGCTTCGACGGGGCCACCGGCGCCCCGAAGTGGACGCTGAAGCCGCCGGACCACGTGGGCCGGCCGTGCGCGATGTCCTGGCGGGCGACCGCCAACGGGCTGGGCGCCGTCGCGTACGACGCGGGCGGCGGCGACTGCTCGGTGATCGCGGCGGTGGACACCAACGCGGGCACCGTGCTGTGGTCCAAGAACCTGGCTGGCGGCGTCAAGAGCTCCACGCCGATCCTCACCGCCAACGACAACATGATCACCGCGGACCTCGGGCAGGCCGGCGTCACCCGCTTCGACGCCCGCCTCGGCACCACCCTCCCGCTGCCCCGGCCGGCCCCGCACAGCGGCGAGTGCACGAAGCGGTACGCGCTCGGCGACTACCACGGCGTGATGACCAGCGACTGCCCGGGCGAGGGCGTGACGGTCTTCTCCCAGCTGGACACCAAGGGCGGAAACGACTCGTACCCGGCCGACGGCCGCAAGGTCCTGGCGGTGCTCGGCGAGGACCCGGTGACGGTGCTGTTCGAGACCGACTCCGAGCACCGCTGGATCCAGACCTTCACCCACGAGGGCGCCGGCAAGCTCATCGAACTCACCGGCGAGCTGGAGAAGTTCCACTTCGACAGCCGGTACCGGATGGTCGCCGACAAGCACCTGCTGATCGCCGAGTACCAGCAGACCCACGGCTACGCCGCGCTCGACCTGAACACTGGCAGACTGCTCTGGCGCACGCCCGCCGGAAAGATCTACCGACTGGTCGACGACATCTCGCCCGACCAGGTGCTGTTCGTCACCGACGGCGACACCACCGGCGGCGTCGCCGGCCATCAGGATCTGATCGCCTACGACCTGAAGTCCGATCAGCCCACCGTCAAGGGCGCACTGACGCGCCCGGACGGCCACTCGCCCGGTCCCGCCGCCGGCTGTGAGTTCGTCAAGGCCCCGGGCAGGCTGCTCACCGTCTGCGAGTCGTCGGAGCAGCCCGGCACCAACTCGATCGACTCCTACGGCGTGTACCACTGACGGCCCGGGGACCGCGACCGGATCGGCCGGTCGCGGTCCCCGGCCCGGAACGAGGTGCCGTCAGCGGGGGGCCGGGCCGCCCTTGTCCTCGCCGGTCATCGACCGCCGGGCCGCCGTCCCGTCGGGCAGCTCGGCCTCGATGCGTTCCTTGCGGACCTCGCCGGTGACGGTCCGCTGCTCGACGTGCTCCTCGGTCACCAGCCGCACCCGCTCGACCGGTACGGCCTCGGTGTGCACGATCGGGCGCTCCGCGTGCAGGACGACGTCGTACTCGGCCTCCGCGATCGGCTCACTGGTCATCGCGGCGGTCCGGTTCGCCTCGGTGACCGGCTCGCGCACGACCCGGACCTCCTCGTGCCGGATCGGCACGGTCTGCCGTGCCTCCTCGGTGACGACGTATTTGCGCAGCCGGGCGCGTCCGGTCTCGTACCGCTCGACACCGACGTGCAGCCGCTCCTCGGACCGGGTCATCACCTCGTCCTGCCCCGTCCGGCCGCGCATCCGCTCCTCGGACCGGGCCATGGTCTCGTCCCGAGCCGTCCGGGCCTCGGTGGTCCGGGCACCCGCCATGCCGCCGGTCGCCGCCACGCCGGTGGCCGCGGCGCCGGTCGTGCCCGCCCCGCTGGTGGCGGTGACCCGGGTGGAGGTGTCCCGGCCGGCGGCCGGGGTGTCGGTCGGCGCGGGTGTGGCGGTCGGAGCGGTCGGGGTGGTCGGGGCGGTCGCCGCCGTGGTGGTCTCGTCCCGACCCGTCCCCCCGGCCCGGCCCGTGGTGGCCGCGCTCCCGCTGTCGCGGTGCGCCCAGCCTCCCTCGCCGGGCTCGTTGGCCGCCTTCCAGGCATCGTCCCATTCGATGCCGTAGTGGCTGAACAGCCGGCGTTCCTCCTGCTCGGAGAGGTGGCCGCCGCTGTCCACGTCCACGTTCGGGGCGCGTCTGACCTTGTCCTTGCCGTACGGGACCTGGAGGTGGTCCCCGACCATCTCGGCGTCGCGGACCGGTACGAAGGACTGGTTGGACCCGAACCGTCCGGTCTTGATGCTGACCCACTCCGGCCGGCCGGTGGCGTCGTCGAGGAAAAGGTGGTCCGCGGTGCCGATTCTGTTGCCGTCGGCGTCGTGCACGGGGTGGTGCAGCACGGAGCGGATCTGTTCTTCGGTGATCATGAATTCACGCCTCCTTCACCTGTCCAGCGTCAGGGCGGATGGTCTGCCCGCGCGAGTCCAAGCCCCGGCAGTACGGCCCGCGACCGGCCGGACGCAAGCGGTGAGGTCATCCGCTCAGCGCCTCGACGGTGGGCAGGTGGTCGCGCCAGAGCCGCTCGACCGCCCCGGCGATCTCCCGGGCGGCGTGCGGCAGGAACTCCGCGCCCTCCGGCTGCGGCGTGAGCGGGGCGTACTCCCAGCAGGCCCAGTACCCGCCCCACTGCCTGTCGCCGAGCCGGCCGGCGATCGCGTCGCGCAACCGGTCGTCCTCGCACAGGATCCCGAGGAACGGCGTGCGCTCGCCCTCCGGCTCGGGCGAGGGCCCGCCGCGGCCGGGCGCGCGGCGGATGCCCAGGCCGAAACCCAGCCGGGGGTGGCCCTCGACCAGCCATGACCGCCCCTCCTCGCCCCGGGTCCGGGGCGGCGGCCGCCATTCTCGCCGAACTCGCGGCCCGGCACCGGTCGTTGCGCAGACCCCACGGCCCGGCGGATATCTGCCGAACGGCAGATGGCAGGCGCGCCCGGATCGGCGAGGCTCGGCACTGTACCCGACCGAATCGCCCGGAGGAACCGGTGAACCGACGTCCGTACCCGAAGACCGTCCTGCTCGCCCTCGCGGTGGCCGCCCTGCTGCCGCTGACCGCCTGCGCCGACGCCTCCGAGGCGGAGCCCGAGGAACACACCTTCGCGTTCACCGGCACCACCCTGGACGTCAAGGCGCACGGCAACCCCACCGACCTGATCCCCGCCGACCGTACCGACGTCAAGGTCACCCGCTGGTTCGACACCGGCGCCCAGGTCGGCGGCAAGAAGCTCAGCTGGACGCTGGAGGACGGCACCCTCGACCTGCACGCCGGCTGCACCGGTCTGGCCGACTGCGAGGCCAGGTTCCGGGTGGAAGTGCCCCGCAACGTCGCCGTCACCCGCGACGGCCGCCCCACCGACCTCAAGGGCTGACCGCCCCCGCGCACCACGGAGACCCACCCATGACGGACCTGACCATCGAACTCGACGGCATCGGCAAGGAGTACCGCGGCGGCAAACGCGCCCTGGACCACCTCACCCTGACCCTGCGCCCCGGACTGACCGGACTGCTCGGCCCGAACGGCGCCGGCAAGTCCTCACTGATGCGGATCCTGGCCACCGTCACCCGCCCCACCCGCGGCAGCTACCGCTACCGGGGCGCCGACGCACTCGCCCAGCCCGATCGGGTGCGCCGCGAACTCGGCTACCTGCCACAGGACTTCGGCGTGTACCCGAACCTGACGGCGCGCGAGTTCCTGGCCTACCTGGCCGCCGCCAAGGGCCTCTCGGCCCGCTCCGCCCGCGCCCGGATCGACCGGCTGATCGAACTCGTCAACCTGACCGAGGCCGTCCGCCGCCCACTGCGCGGCTACTCCGGCGGCATGCTGCGCCGGGTCGGCATCGCCCAGGCACTGCTCGCCGACCCCCGGGTGCTGGTGGTGGACGAGCCGACCGCCGGACTCGACCCCGAGGAACGCGTCCGGCTGCGCAACCTGCTCGGCGAACTCGCCGCCGACCGGATCGTGCTGCTGTCCACCCACATCGTCTCCGACGTCGAAGCGGCCGCCGCCGACCTCGCCGTCCTCGCCCACGGCCGGCTGCTGCGCCGCGGCACCCCCGACCAGCTGCTCCGCGAACTCGACGGACAGGTCTGGGAGACGCTGGTCGCACCCTCCCAGGTGTCCGCCGTGCAGGCCCGCCACCAGGTCGGCCGCGCGGTGCGCACCGCCGACGGCGTCCGCCTGCGGGTCCTGGCCGGGCACCCGCCCACTCCCGGCGCCGTGCCTGTGCCGCCCGACCTGGAGGACGCCTACCTGGCCGCCGTGCACGGCGCCCCCGCCCGGCCGGAGGCCCTGCGATGACCGCGCTCGTCCGGCTCGCCGCCGGGGACTTCCGCGACCGGGTCCGCCGGCCCGTGTACGCGGTGACACTGCTGGCCGCCGTCGCACTCGGCTACCTCGCGGTGCCCGCCGCCGACAGCCACTGGGTGATCCTCGACGTCGGCGGCAACCGGGGCGTCTACAACAGCGCCTGGGTCGGCACCGCGACCGCCCTGGCCGGCGCGCTGTGGCTCACGGTCGGCGGATTCTGGGTGGTCCGCGGCGGCATCGCCCGGGACGCCGCCGGCCGGGTCGGCGAGATCCTCGCCGCCACCCCGCTGCGCGCCGGCGGCTACCTGGCCGCGAAGTTCCTCGCCAACCTGCTGGTGCTCGGCTCGATGCTCGGCGTGCTGGCCGGCACAGCGCTGGTCCTGCAACTCGTCCGCGGCGAGGACCGGTCCGTCGATCCGCTCGCCCTGTTCGGCCCGTTCGTTCTGATCGCCCTGCCTCTGATCGCGCTGACCGCCGCGGCCGCCGTCCTGTTCGAGACGGTGCCGCCGCTGCGGGCCGGTTTCGGCAACGTGGTCTGGTTCGTGCTGTCGCTGGTGTTCGCGATCGGCGGGCAGTCGGCCGGCGCCCCGCTCGGCGGGATCGGCGTGCAGCAGCTGACGCAGTCCCTCACCGACGCCCTCGACCGGCAGCAACTCGCGGTCGGCGACGGTGAGTTCAGTCTCGGCCTGACCCAGGTGCCGCAACCGCTGCACACCTTCGTCTGGGACGGCGCGCACTTCACCGGCGGCTTCCTGGCGACCCGGCCGGTGATCGTCCTGTGCGCGGCCGTGCTGGCGGTGCTGCCCGCGCTGTGGTTCGGCCGCTTCGACCCGGCCCGCAACCCCGGCCGGACGGCCTCGGCGCCGGTGGCCCACGAACCGGTGGCCGACGAACCGGTGGCCGACGAACCGATGGCGGCGCCCGCGCCCTTCGGTGCGCTGCCCACGGCCGCGCCGGTCCGGTCCGGGGCGTTCGGGCGGCTGCTGGCCGGGCAGGCCCGGATCCTGGTGCAGGGCGTGCCATGGACCTGGTGGGCCGTCACCGGTGCGCTCGGCGCGGCCGCCCTCGCGGTGCCGCTGCCGCTCGCCACCGGGCTGCTGCTGCCGGTGCTGTGGCTCTGGCCGGTGCTGATCTGGTCCCGCCTGGGCACCCAGCAGGTCGAGCACGGCCTGGAGGAATTGCTCGCCGCCTACCCCGCGCCTCGCCTGCGCCTGCTGGCCGAATGGGCGTCAGGCGTGGCACTGGCGGCGGTGGCCGGCCTCGGCCCGCTGCTGCGGATGCTCGTCGCGGGCGACTCGACGGGGGCCGCCCACTGGCTCGCCGGTGCACTGTTCGTCCCGGCCCTGGCCCTCGGACTCGGCACGCTTGCCCGCAGCCACCGGCCGTTCCAGGCGCTGTACCTGCCCCTGTGGTACCTGCTGATCAACCACGTCGCCCCGATCGATTTCATGGGCGCCGTCCGCGACGCGGGCCACCCGGCGGGGCTGAACCCGCTGCTGGTCGCGGCCCTGGCGGCGGCCCTGCTCGGTGCGGCGTTCCTGACCGGCGCGGCCCGACGCGACGTCAAACGCTAGACGCTGACCGGTCAGGCGGGGGCCGGGCTGCTGGACGTCAGGTGGGCGTACACCACGGTGTTGGAATCGTAGCCGTTCTTGTGGTCGTAGTGGCCGCCGCAGGTGATCACCCGCAGTTCGGCCCGGCCGGTGCTCGCGTAGACCTCTTCGGACGGGAAAGCGGTCTTCGGGTAGGAACGCACCTGGTCGATGGTGAAGGTGACGACCTTGCGGTCCTCCCGGGTGACGCTGATGGCCAGGCCGGGGCGCAGCAGGCCGAGGCGGTACAGCACGCCGGGGCCGCGGCGGTCGTCCACGTGGCCGACGACCACGGCAGTGCCGTCCTCGCCGGGGGCGGCGCCGTCGCGGTACCAGCCGACCAGGTTCGCGCGTTCGGCCGGCGGGGTCTCCAGCGCGCCCTTGGCGTCGAGGCCGAGGTCGGTGAAGGTGGCGTCCACGGAGATCGACGGGATGCGCAGGCGGCGCGGCGCGGACGGGGCCAGTGCGGGGGAGTCCGCGGCGAGCCCGCCGTCGTGCGACGGGACGGAAGCGGCGGCGCCGGGCGGGGGCGGCTGGGAGCCGGACAGGCCGTCGCGCACCAGCATGGCGCCGAACAGCAACGCCACGGCCGTGGCGCCGACCACCAGGGGGTCGGCGCCACGGACCGGGCGGTGGCGGGGAGTCCGCCGAGGTGCCGTCAACGGCGGGAGCGGCGCAGTCGGCGAGTCACCAGCCAGGCGGCCCCGACGAGCAGCGAGCCGCCGACGGCGATCTCCGCCGGGTTCATGCCCTGCGAGGCGCCGCCGACACCGGCCGCGATCCCGCCCTTGGGCATGTCGCCCTGGTGCTTGGGCTGGGTGGCCGGGTGCGCGGCCGGCGGGTCACCCTGCTGGCTGCCGTGCTGGGAGCCCTGCTGGGAACCGGGCTGGCTGCCCTGCTGGCTGCCCTGCTGGGCGCCCTGCTGAGTTCCTGGCTGGCTGCCCTGCTGGTTGCCCGGCGGGTCGGCGGGCGCGTTGGCCGCGTTGGGCGCCGGGGAGGACGGGTCGCCGGACGCGCAGTCGACCGTGAACGTCTTCTGCCGGGCCGGCCCGGTCTGGCCGACGAAGCTCCAGGTCAGCCTGTAACTGCCGTCCGGCACCGAGAGGTTGGTGGTGTGTCCGGTGCCGCCGGTCAGCACGATCGATCCGGACAGCGCCTTGGTGCCGGCCGGCTGCTGCTGGTCGATCTCCCAGGACACCAACGGCACGGTGTCGAAGTTGAGGGCGTCCAGGTAGAACCTGCAGACCTTCGTCTCGTCCCGGGGATCGTTGAGCGGTACGCCGGTACTGTGGATCTTCACGTCGCCGCGGTCGCCGGGCGCGGCGAACGCCGGCACCGCGGGCGCGGCCAGCGGCAGCGCGGCGGCACCGGCGAGGACACCGGCACGCAGGGCAAGCAGACGCCGCCCGGCCAGGGTTGAGGCCATGGAGAACTCCTGAGGGTGGACGGGAGTTTTTTTGCCGGCACCGCGCCGACACCCCACGAGCGTCACCGGGCCCTCGCCGCCCCGCCGCGACAACACTCCGGTCCGGTACGACGTTTCGCACCAACGGCCGAGCTCCCCCACCCCGAGGGCCCGTCAGGCCCCGAGGTACCGCAGGACGGCCGGCACCTGCCACCTGCCCACGCTCGCCACGGCCGTGCTCGGGTCACTGACGACGGCGGTGGCGGCGAGCGTGCTCACCACCTGGCGCGCCTCCCGTCGTCACGGTTGACGCGCCGTCGGACCGGCAGGCGGTCCGGGCCGTCCCCGGCCGGAGCGTCAGGCCGCCTGCCGGTCCGGCCGGGGGCGGCGGCGGGGGCGCAGGCGTTCGCCGCGGGCCAGGCGGCGGATGCCCGCGAAGCGGGAGAAGCGTTCGCGGCCGGCGACCGAGGCCCGGTCGAGTTCCTCCATCAGGCGGCGGGTGCGGTGCTCCAGGTCCAGCTCGTCCAGGATCCGGTCCACCTCGGCGAGCAGGGCACCGTGCAACTGCCAGGCCTGCGGGTCCTGCTGGATGCGGCGCAGCAGCAGGTGGGCGACGTTCTCCCGGCAGCTCCAGGCGGCGGCCAGCTCGGACGTCAGCCGCTGCTCGGCCTCGTCCGCGTTGCGGCTGACCTGGGTGGTGACCAGCACCGCGAAGCTCACCATCGCCCCGCCGATGTGCGCGAACAGCTCCTCCAGCGCCACCGCGACCTCCGACGGGAACAGCCGCTCGTCGACGGTGCGCCGCTTGGCCAGGTCGGTCAGCGAACGGGCGATCACCCGGATCACCACCACGCAGATCTCCAGCGTGTCCAGGCCGGTGCGCAGCACCAGCCGCGACAGCAGGCCCTCGCTGATCCGCGGGTTCAGCCGCAGACTGTCCTCGGCCTGCCGCAGCGCACCGTCCACCTCGGCGATCGCCTGGTCCAGCCGGCGCGCCTCGTGCAGCCGCGCGGCGGCCCGCTCCACCGGCACCGGGCGGCCCAACTCCTCGGCGAGGTCCAGCAGCAGGTGACGGGCCCGGCGGGCCAGGTCCTCGATCTTCTCCCCGGCCGTGTCCACCCACACCGGGGGCGCGAACACCAGGTTGAACAGCAGGCCGACGGCCGCGCCGATCAGCGTCTCCAGCACCCGGTCCCAGGCCTGCGTGGTGACCTGCGAGACGCCCAGGATCAGCATCGCGCTGATCGCCACCTCCTGGACGAACTCGTCCACCCGCACGAACCGCCCCACCGTCAGCGACGCCAGGATGATCAGCCCCAGGCTCCACCAGGACAGCCCCACCACGGCGGAGAACCCGATCGCGATCAGCACCCCGACCACCACCGAATTGACCCGCCGCACGCTGGTCTTCAGCGTCGAGTACACCGTCACCTGCACCACCAGCAGCGCCGTCAGCGGCGCCGTCAACGGCACCGGCTCCCGGCTCAGCCAGGTCGCCACCACGTACGCCAGCGTCGCCGCCACCGTGGCCCGCACCGTCTGCACCACGAACGGGTCCCTGGCACCGCGACGCACCACCGCCGCCACCGACTCCGGAACAACACGCATGCGGCCCTTCTATCGCGTCCTGCCGCCGCGCACACAGCGGCGCTCCGTCAGCGTGTGAGCGGCGGTCACAGGACCAACGCCTGTCTGGTTGCGGGACCGGCGGCTGCCCAGGATGGCCGCATCGGACCTCCGTACCCCCTGCGCGCGGCCGACGGCGTCCGCGGTCCGAGGACGCGCCGCGCGCCGCTGACGAGGTGGTGGTCGCCGTGAGCGACGTGTCCGATCTTCCCCAGGCCGCGGCGGAGACACCGGCGGCCGAACCGGCGTTCCGGCGGTGGCGGTACGCCGGGGTGTTCGCGCTGCTGTTCCTGTTCGGGACGGAGACCTTCCTGGTCTCCCCGCTGCTGCCGACCATCGCCGGCTCGATCCACGCCGGCGAGGCCGCCACGGCGTCCAGCGTCACCGCGTACGTGCTGGTCTACGCCGTCTGCGCGCCATTCCTCGGACTGGCCAGCGACCGCCTCGGACGCCGGCGCACCCTGCTGGCCGGCACCGCGCTGTTCCTCCTCTCCAACGCCGCCGCCGCACTCTCCACCGACCTCACCCTGCTGGTGCTCTCCCGCGCCCTGGCCGGACTCGCCGCCGCGGCCGCCGGCCCCGCGATCTGGGCACACATCGCCGAGACCGCCCCCGACGCGGTGCGCGGCCGCGCCCTCGGACTCGGCATGGCCCTGTTCTCCACCGGCCAGGTCGTCGGCGTCCCGCTCGGCGGCCTGCTGGCCGGCGCGGCGGGCTGGCGCGCCGCGTTCTGGGCGCTCGCCGCGGGCACGGCTGCCGCCGTCCCACTGCTGCTCCGCCAGGTCGCCCCCAGCACGCCCGCCCCGTCGCCCAGCGGCGCCGTCCGCGCCGTCCTCGCCGCCTGGCAGCACCCCGCCCTGCGCCGCGCCCTGCTGGTCAACACCGCCTTCAACGCCGCCAACCTCGGCGCCTACACCTTCCTCGGCGCCGTCCTCGGCGACCGCTTCGACCTCTCCGTCCAAGCCCTCGGCCTGGTCGGCATCCTGGTCGGCGCCGGCAGCGTGGCGGGCTCCCTGCTCGGCGGCCGCCTCGGCGACAAGGCCCGCGCGGCGGGCCGGACCGACCTGCCGCTGCTCCCGGTCTGGGCCCTGCTGCTGGCCGCCGGCATCGCCCTCGCCGTTGCCGGTCCTGGGCTGGTGCTCTCGTTGCTGGGCGTGCTGGTCTGGTTCGTCGCCTCCGGCGGTTTCGTGACGGACCAGCAGACGCTGGCGGGCACCCTCGCCCCCGCCCACCGGGCGACGTCCAGTGCCTGGCTGACCTCCACGATGTACGCCGGCACGGGCGTCGGAGCGTGGGCGATCGGCGCTTTCGGGAAGGTTTCCGACGGGGCGTCAGTGGTGGGCGTCGCGCTGGCGGTGGTCGCGGCGGGCGGGGCCTGGCTGGTGACGCGGAGCCTGCGGCCGAGGAGGTGAGCGGGCACTCCCGATTGCCGTCCTCCGGGAGCGGGAAGAACCTTGTCGTTGTTCGGACGGCCCGTTCGGTCGGTCGCTCCTGGGGGAGGACTCGACGGCCGCACGGCGGCGTTCCCCGAAGCAGGGCCGGGCCGAGCCGAGACCGAGGGGGCAGCGGTGGGCGGTGGCGGATGGCGTCGGTTCTTCGGAAGGAACGGCGGTGCCGAGCGGAAGACGGGCCAGGGCGGCGGCCCGGAAGAGCCCTTCACCGTGACGAGCACGACGGAGGCGCACGGAACGCCCGTCATAGAGGTGAAGCTCGGGCCGCTGATGAGCCTGGCGGTGAGGTACAACCAGGCCGTGGAGCAGTACGGTGCCACCGACCCGATGACCCTGCGCATCGGTACCGCCTACGCCCGGATGCTGGTGGACCAGGGTGAGACGGGGACGGCGGTGACGATCCACCGCGAGCTGCTGGCAGCGAAGCGCTTCGCACTCGGGCCCGACCACCCTGACACCCTGGCGAGTGAACACAGCCTGGCGTTCGCGCTCCATATCCGCGGCGAGTACACCGAGGCGGAGCGGCTGCAGCGGGCGGTGTACGAGAAGAGGTGCCGGGTTCTGGGCCCCGACGACCGCGAGACCTTGGTCAGCGGCATGAACCTGGGGGAACTCCTGCTCCAGCTCGGCCGGCCGGCGGAGTCGGAGCAGGTCCTGCGCCCGGTCGTCGCGGGCATGGTCCGGACGCTGGGCGAGGACGCCCCGGAGACCCTGCTCGCCCGGATGAAACTGGTCGGCGCGATGCGCGGCCAGGGGCGGCTCGACGACGCGGAGCAGATCTGTGCCGCGGCGGCGGCCGGACTGGAAAGGGCCAAGGGGCCGACGGACCCGGCCACGCTCCAGGCCCGCAGCAACCATGTGACGGTCCTGATCAGCCTCGGCCGGACCCGTGAGGCCGTGAGCCTGGCGGAGCGGCTGGTGAACGACACCGAGAAGGCACTCGGCCGTAGGGATCCCGTGGTGCTGCACGCCCGTCACGGTCTGGCCGACGCTCTTCTCGGCGAGGGACAGCCCCATGCGGCCGTCCGGGTCATGGCCGAAACGGTCGCCGAGTACCGGTCGGCTCTCGGTGTCCGCCATCCGCAGACCCTGGCGGCGCAGGCCGCCTTCGTGAGCATGCTGTCCGCAGCAGGCGACCACCACGAGGCGGAACACCAGGCCCGGACCTCGCTGGCCGATCACGAGCGGGCCCTCGGCGCCGCCCACCCCGACACCGTGGCAGCCCGGGAGACGCTGGCACGCCTGCGGGGCGGTGGGCGCGCGGAATGACCGACGCCGGGGGCCGCGCCCCGGCCCGGCGGCCGGACGGTCCGTCCGCGCGCCGTCGGGTCACGCCCCCGTGTGGATGTGCGCCGCCCAGAGCGTCGGTGTGCGGGGGTAGCGGTCGCGCAGCGCACGGACGGCCGTGTGCAGCGCGAACGGCGGCGCCCCGGGCGCGGCGTAGTACTGCCGGGCGATCTCCAGCGCCGCGGCGTCGTCCGTCTGCCACAGAGTGCCGATGACATGCCGGAAGCCGGCCAGCAGGAACGCCCCGGTGATGTGCACGGCCTCGTCGCCGAGACGGGGCGCGGGGCGGGTCGTGGAGCATGCCGAGAGGTAGGCCGACTCGGCCCGGTCCAGGCCGATCGCCGAGATGTCGCCGACCGTGAGCGGCCGGTCGGCGTGGTCGTGGAGGAGCAGCCGCCCCGCCCCGGGGTTCGCCGGGTCGGCGACGGCGTGACAGCTGAAGTGGGCGTGGGTGGCGTCGGAGAGCTCGGCGAGCACCCGGGCGCGGTTGGCGCCGCCGTCCGCCGCCGTCCGCGCGTTCGGGAGCGAGGCCGCCGCGATCCGGGCCTCCGGGATCGCGGACGGCAACGGGCTGAACCCACCGGGCGTGGTGCTCATCGCGACCACGCACGACTTGCGCCGTGCCGGGTGGGCCGGCGGGCGTGAGCGGAGCCGGATCAGCGCCTCGACGGTCGGCGTGCAGGAGGACACCACGCGGTCCAGCGCGGACCCCGACTCGTCCGGTCCGCGCCGGGCTCTTCCCCGGTCGGCCCGGGACCGGCCGGGATCCGTGCCCGCCGCGTGCAGCGGGAGGAACGCCATCGGCCCGGTCGGGCACCACGTGACCCTCGGCCAGGCCGCGCCCGGCGGTGGTGGCGTGCGGTGGCCGAGGTGGTCGAGCACCGGCCGGACGGTGGTGGTCCACAGCCAGTCCAAGACCTCGCGGACCGTCTGCTGCGCGGCCAGCCGATGGCCTGCCCGGACCGTCAGGTCATGCGCCTCGGCGACGGCCGCGTGCAGCGCCTCGGCCCGGTCGGCGGCCTCGTCCGGTGTCAACTCCGGGAGCGGAAGCACCTCCAGGCGCCCGTCGCGCAGGATGAGCGCATCGGAGCGGTACCTGGCGGGCACGATCAGGACGACCGCGGTTCCGGCGGCCGCGGCCAGCAGTTCGCCGGTGGTGGCGGGCCGCAGGAAGTCGCCGAGACCGGGCAGCGCGCGGATCCGGTCGAGCAACCGGGCCCATTCGGCCTCGCGGCCGCCGCCCCGGCCGGACGCCCAGGGCGCGGCCGCACGAAGACCGGAACCGGGGCCCGGGACGGGTGGATCGAACGCGCGCCGCAGGTCGGCGAAGGCGCGAGCCAGGTCCGGGTCGGCCGCCCACAGCGGCGCGAGGCCGTCGCCGGCCGCCAGCCGGCGTCCGAGCAGGATGCCGCGGCCCTGCTCCAGCAGCTCCAGCGCCCGCTCCGGCCGGCCCGCGTTGAGCGCGCAGGCCGCGGCGTGGCCGGCCACCCCCGACAGGCCGCCGAGATCGTGGTGCTGATCCATGGTCAACCGGTCACGCGAAGCGAGTCGCGGCAGCAGCGCCACGGCGTCGCCCAGGGCGTCGGCCGCACCCGGCCAGTCGCCCAGGGTCGCCCGGCAGTGGCCCAGGTTGTCCAGGGCCACGATGCGGTCGCTCACCCGGGCGGTGAGCACCCGCGAGGCCGCGGCGGAGACCTCGGCGGCCTCGCGGACCAGTGCCAGGTCTCCGGTGTGCAGATGCTCCGCGCGCAGCGCCTGGGCGAGCGAGTGACGACCGGCCATCTGCCCGGGGTGTTGCGCGGGGAACGTGGCGACCGCCTCCCGCAGGAGAGTTGTGCACTCCCGCAGGTCGGCGAGGTCGCCGGTGGCGTCGTACCGCTTGCGCAGGGCATAGCCCAGGTTGTCGAGGTGCAGCCAGCGCTCCTCGTGTTCCGCCGGGCAGAGCGCCAAGGCCCGGCGGAAGTGGCCCACCGCGAGATCCAGCAGTTCCGGGGCACGGGTGAGTTCGTGAGCGGTGCGCAGTGCGTGGGCCATATCGGCCAGGGCGCCTCGGTACTGCGGATCACGGGGGTCGAGGGAGTCGAGCCCGACCCCGTACTCCTCGGTGGCGCGCAGGAGGAAGGCGGGGTCACCCGTACGTTCGAACAGTCTGAGCTGCGCGTTGCCCAGACTCATGGACAGTCCTGCATGCCGGCCGGACCGGTCGCCCGGCCCGAGTGCGTCCCTGGCCGCGCGCAGGACGGCGATGGCGTCCTGGACGTCGCCGGTGTGCCGGGTGCCCGCCGCCCGGGCGAGCAGACAGTTCGCGAGGGTCTGCGCGAGACCCGTGCGGTTGGCGGGCGAGGCGCTGGCGGTCGCCGCCTGCAACAGGGCGATCGCCTCGTCGAGGTCGTCCGGGCGGGTCGTCAGTCTGTGGCGGGCGAGCAGTGCCTCCGCGAGGGTTCCGCAGGCGACGGCAAGGTTGCCGCGGTCGACGCTGCGGGCGGCGGCGTGCACCCGGCGGCCTTCCCGGACGGCCAGGTCGAGCACCTCGATCCCACCGGTCGCCTCGTACTTCCTGCGGAGCGTCATGGTGGTCATCACCCCGAGGGCGACCGAGTCGGGGTTCTCCGGACCGAGCACGCCCGTCGCGTGACGCAGCACCGCCAGAGCGAGGTCCAGATCGTGGGCGGCGGACCCGCCGGACTCCCGGACGGCCGCGCGGGCCGTCAGGGCTTCGCAGAGCGCCATCGCCATCGACACGGTTCCGCCGCCCGGGTGCGGCGCCTCCCGATAGGCGGCGTCGAGCACGAGCACCGCCTCCTCCAGATCCTCCCGCGCCGGAGCGCGCTTGTAGCGGCGCAGCAGGGCGGCGCCCAGACGGAACCGGTCCGCCGGGCGCTCCCGGTGACCTGTCGGCGGGACGGCGAGCAGGGCCCGCCAGGCCGCGACCGCCTCGTCGGCGACGGGCCGTCCGGAGTCCCGTTGGCACAGCTCGTCGAGAGCGCCGGCCCTGGCACGCAGGACCTCGGCGCGGAGCCGGTCCCCGGCCGGCAGCAGCTCGGCCTCCCGCCGGTACAGCTCCAGGCACTCCACCAGGTCGGCGCGCTGCCGGGTCGAGCGGTACCGGGCCCTCAGCGCCTCGGTGGCGCCGTGCAGGTGATCGACGTACCGGGGATCGGCCTCGCTGCCCACGGCCAGCAGCCGCCGGTGGACCGTCACACACTCGTCGAGCTCCGCCGGTCCGCCGCCGTGCTGGAGCAGGGCCTGCGCCAGGCTCACCAGGAACACGGGGGCGGGCTCGGACCCCGGGCCCGTTACCTCGTTCAGCGCGACGCGGAACAGCGTCACGGCTTCGGCCAGACGCTCGCGCAGACCGGTGGACTCCCAGCGCAGAACGGCGACGATGCCGAGGGTGTGTGTCACCGTCGCACGGGCCATCGCCGGAACCGGGCCGCGGACGCTGTGCAGCAGTTGCTCCGCGCTGTCCAAGAGGCGCCCGTCCCCGAGTCCCCGCTGGTATTCCGCGATCAGGCGCTGCGCCTCCTGGATGCGCGCCTGCACCGACCAGGTGCCGTCATCTCGAGTCATTCCCGCTGCCGCCGATCATCTGTCGGACCGTCAACTTCTCGACTACGCTCGACAATACGCGTGATCGCGGGCGCACTGTCCGGGCCTGCGGTCGGGAGGCGCGGACGGGGAGGGGACGGGGATGGGCCATCGGGAGCCGGCGGCGCGGGTCCGTGTCACGCCGGAGACATCCGCCCGACTCTCACGGATGTGCGAGGACCTGGTCGAGGTGGACGAGCTGGTCGGACCGGAGTTCACCGGGGTGCTCGCCAGGCTGCGGGCCAGGAACACCACCGACGAACAAGTCCGCGACACCATCGCCGAGTTGGCGGAAATGCTCAGGCGGGAGGGGCTCGCCGGTGTCGGCGAAGCCACCGTCCGGGGCGAACCGGGGCAGGCCCCCTTCCAGCCGTTGCCCGGTCTCGGCCCGGCGCGACCGCTGGAGGAGGTGTACGTCTGCCCCGGCGATCTGTGCGACCGGGTCGAGATCCCCCGGCCCGGAGCCGCCCAGGCCCCCAGGTGCGCGGTGTGGGCGAGTCCGCTGCCGCGCTTCCGGACGGACCGGCAACGGTGAACTCCTGGCTCGCCTCGCTCGGGGGCAAGCTCGCGGAGCGGTGGCTGGTCACCCTGATGCTGCCCGGAGTGGCGTTCGTCGGCGCCGCCGCTGTGGCCCTGACACTCGGCCACGGCCACTGGTCGGACACGGCCCTGCTGCGCGCCGAACTCGACCGGCTGGCCGCCTCGCCCGCCGCCCGGGGCGGTGCCGCCACCCTGCTGGTGACGCTCGGTCTGGTGACCCTGGCCGTGGCGGCCTCCGCGGCCGCCCAGGGAATCGAACAGCTGATGGTCCGGATCTGGACCGGCCCCTGGGGCCGGTACGGACGGCCACTGGTACGCCGGCGCCGGCGGCGCTGGGACGAGGCTGCCGCCCGCCACGAGGACGCCCTGCGGGAGAAAGCACGGCTGCTGCGCTCGGCGCGGCAGCCCGGCCCGGGTCCCGTGACCGCACCGGACACCGTGGCGACGGCTGCGGCCCGCGACCGCATCGCGTCGATTCGGCCCCAGCGACCCACCTGGACCGGCGACCGGATGCTCGCCGTCGGCGAACGCGTCCGAACCGCCTACGACCTCGACCTGGCCACCGTCTGGCCCCGGCTCTGGCTGATCCTCCCGGACGAGGTGCGAGTGCCGCTGGCCCAAGCACAGACCGCGTTCACCACCGCCGCCCGAACGGCCGCCTGGGGCATCCTCTACCTCGCCCTCGGCCTGTGGTGGTGGCCCGCAGCCGCCATCGGCACGGCCGTGCTGGCACTCGGCCGGTGGCGGGGCCGCGAGAGCATGGAACACCTCGCCGAACTCGTCGAGTCCGCCGTCGACCTGCACGTCCACACCCTCGCGGCGGCGCTCGGCCACCGGCCGGACGGGCCGTTCACCCCGGCCGACGGGGAGTCGGTGACCCGGACACTGCGCAAGGGGCACTGAACGGGTGCGACTACGCGGTGGCGCGCAGCGGGCGGGTCGTCAGGTCGGTCATCCGGGCGAGGTCCGCGGCCGTGTTCGGGGTGAACAGCAGCACCAGTGCCGAGGGATCGTCCACCGGGTGGAACGAGCTCAGGGTCAGTCGGACCGCGCCGCTCGCGGGGGGTGAGACCACCACCTCGCGGGCGGTGAGTTCGGCGACGGTGTGGCAGCCCCACCATTGGCGCAGGTCGGGGGCGTCGGCTTCGAGGTGGCGGTAGAGCTCGTCGGTGCGGGGATCCGCGATCGCGGGGCCGGCCTGGGCCCGGAAGTGCTGGAAGACGTTCATGGCGAGCGGTTCCCAGTCGTGCAGGACGGTGCGCAGGTGGCGGTCCACGGCCATCAGCCACATCAGGTTGCGGCGGTCGGCGCCGACCTTCTCGGGGGAGCCCCACAGGGCCGTCCACGCGGCGTTCCAGGCCAGCAGGTCGAAGTGCCGGTCGAGCAGGACGGCGGGGCTGGCGGTCCAGGAGTCGAGGACGGGGCGGACCGCGTCGGCCAGCCGTTCGGCGGCGAGCTGCGCGGGGGCGGGTTCGTGGTAGCCGGCCAGTCGCATCGCGTGCCGCAGGCCGGCCGCGTCCAGGCGCAGGGCTCGCGCCACCGCCTCCAGGACCTGCCGGGAGGCGGTGACGCGGCCTTGTTCGAGCCAGGTGTACCAGGCCAGGCCGACGCCGGACAGCGAGGCGACCTCCTCGCGGCGCAGCCCGGGGGTGCGCCGCCTCGCGGTGGCGGTGAGTCCGACATCGGAGGGCTGGAGGCGTTCGCGGTGGGCGCGCAGGAAGGCGCCGAGCTCCTGACTGACGGCGGGGGTGGACACGGGCGGCTCCTCGTCGCGGGTGGTTCCGGGGTCGTCGCCTCAGCCTAGGTGCGTGGCGGGCGGCTTCCGGTTCCTGAAACAAACTCCTCATGTGCCGTCAACTCCCAGAGCCGGACCGGCATGTGGCTGACCTGACCGCGGGTGTCCTGGCGGCGCCACGCGGCGGCCCCGACGGCCCGGTAGAAGTCGGCGCGGCGTTCCGCGGGCAGCACCCGGGCGTAGTAGTCGCCGAAGGTCGCGGCGTGGAAGTGCTCGTACTGCGCGGCCGAGTCGACCGTCACGGTCGCGTCCCGTTCGGCGTGGCCGGCGAGGCGCAGGTGCGGGGCGAGGACGGCGATCAGGTCGTCGACGGTGCGGGTGCGGGTGGCGATCGGCAGGACGCCGTGCGCGGCGAGCAGCGCGGGGACGTCGGCGGCGGGGGTGCCGAGCGCGGTGAGTGCCTCGCGGACCAACTCGTCCTCGCCGCCCAGGCCGTGGGCGTCGCGGGCCGGGTGGTAGGTGGTGAGCAGGAAGCGTCCGCCGGGGGCGAGGTGGGCGGCGACCCAGGCGAAGATCCGGTCCTCGTCCGGGTACAGCCAGTGCAGCACCGAGGTCTGGGTGATCACCTGGGCGCGGTACGGGAGTTGCTCGGGTGCGGTGAGGTCGGCGGAGTGCAGGACGGCCCGGTCGCCGTACGGGGCGAGCCGGTCGGTGGCTTCGGCGATCCGGTGTGCGGAGCGTTCCAGGCCGACGGCGAGGCGCAGCGAGGGGAAGCGGTCCAGGGCGGTGGCGAGCAGCTGGCCGATGCCGCTGCCCAGGTCGATCAGCGTCTCGGGGGTGCCGGTGACGCGGTCCAACACCCAGTCGCGGTCCTGGACTTGGCGCAGGCGGCTGGCGTCGGCGTACCCGGCGAGGGTGCGGGCCTGGATCTCGACGGCGGACGGGCTCACGCGCGGGCCTCCTGAGCGTTGGCGGTGGGGTCGTCGAGCAGGGCGAGCAGGCGGGCCCTGGTCGCGGACTGGTCGTAGCGGTGGAAGACGGTGATGCGGTTGCGGGCGAGGTCGCCGCGGTGGACGTATTCGTACAGGTCCTGGCGCTGGCCGAAGCCGTCCCCGGTGAGCTCCCAGGCCAGCCTGAACAGGCGGGACTTGAGGGCGACGTCGATGTCACGTCCGCGCATGTACCGGTCCAGGTGCGGGCGCAGTCGCGGGTTGGCGAGGTCGCCGGGGGAGGGCTGCATGAGCAGGCCGGAGGCGCCGATCTTCCGGACGATCTCGACGGCGTGGCCCGCGACTTCGGCGGACCAGACCCGGGAGGCGAAGGTGTCGCCGGGGGCGAACAGGCCGGCGTCGGTGAGGGCGCCGCGGTTCTCGGCCGCGTCGAGGAAGTACTCGGTGAGCTCGGCGTACCCGGCGAGTCGGCCCAAGTCCTCCTGGATGTTGCGGAATTGGCTGACGCCGATCGACTCGGCGAGCAGCGTGGCGGTGGCCAGCAGGGTGCGCAGGCGCTCCCGGTAGCGGATGTGGCCGACGTACGCGCTCCAGGCGTTGATCCGGGCCAGGCCGCGGCGGGCGAGGTCGGCATCGCGGAGCAGGAACACCCGGTCCCACGGCACCAGGACGTCGTCGAAGAACAGCATCGCGTCCTGCTCGTCGTAGCGGGCGCCGAGCGGGTGTCCGTGCCCCCACGGGGCGGTGCCGAGCGGTTCGCGGGCCAGGGTGATCAGGCCGGGGGTGTTCAGCGGCAGGGCGAACCACACCACGAACTGCTCGGCCCGGCCCTGGGCGAAGGACGCCGACAGGTACACCAGCACCTCGTGCGCCAGCGGAGCGAGCGTGGTGAGCTGCTTGGCGCCGCGCACCACGATGCCCTGCTCGTTCTCCGACAGGACGCGCAGCGCCAGGTCGGGATCGTCCAGCGGGTTCGCCGACCGGTCGATCTGCGGGTCGCCCAGCGCGTGCGAGAGCACCAGGTCGTTCTGCGCGCAATGCCGGTACCAGGCTTCGGCGTTGGCCCCGAACCGGGGGTCGGCGGTGGCCAGTTGGTGGCGGAAGTCGTGCACGCCGACGGCGATCGAGGCCATGAAGGCGGGGGAGCGGCCCTGTTGGCCGAGCGCCTCGGCGTGCCAGAACTCGGCGCTGCGGCGCTGGACGCGCAACTCCTCCAGGCTGGTGGGCGGTTGGTAGGCGCGGGCCAGCCGCCGGCCGGTCTCCGGGTCCTTGAAGGTGAGCAACTCGCGGTGCTCGGGCCGGTGCTGGAGGTCGAGCAGGCGGGCGAGTTCCTCGGCGGCGGGCCGGAACGCCGGGTGGACGGCGGGGTTGGCGACGCGCCGGCCGTCCAGGTACAGCTCGCGGCCGTCGTCGAGTTCGGCCAGGTAGCGGGCGCCGGTGAGCAGGCCTCGCGGCTCCGGGGGCGGCAGGGTCATGCGTCAACTCCTTGCGCGGGGCGGTTGGTTGGGGTGATCTCGGGGCCGAGTTGCCGGTAGCGGGCGGCGTGGTGCAGCAGCGGGCGGCCGGTGCCCTCGCCGGCCGTGAGAGCGTCGCCGACCGTGAGGGTCTCGCCGGCCGTGAGGGCCTCGCCGACCAGCAACAGGTGGTCGCCGACCGGGAGTTCGGCGTACAGCCGGGCGTCGAACCAGGCCGGCGCGCCGACCGGTACGGGCCCGCCGGTCGGGTCGGCGAGGGTGGCCAGGTCGGTGAAGCGGCCGATCGCCCGGCCCGCGCCCGGGGTGGCGAACCGGCTTGCCAGCGCCGCCTGTTGCTCGCCCAGGACGGCGACGGCGAAGCGTCCCGCCGCGCGTACCGCGGCCGTCAGCGGGCTGTGCGGGGAGACGGCGACGCCGATCAATGGCGGGTCGAGCGAGAGGGTGCTGAAGGAGGAGACGGTCTTCGCGTACTCGACGCCCGCCCAGCGGACGGTGAGCACGGCGACGCCGGTCGGCCAGTGCCGGGCGGCCGAACGGAACGCGGTCTCGGTGAGCGCCGCACGGGCGGGCGCGCTCACCGCAGGCCGACCCGGTAGGCGCGCAGCCACTCGTCGACCTGCACCAGGTGGTCCAGGCCGCCGACCGGGTTCGGCGCGGTGCGGGGGCCGGGCAGCGGCCGGCCCTCGGCGAGGTGGCGGCGCACCAACTCCCGGTCCACCAGGTCGAACACCGGCGCGGCCGGGTCGGCCAGCAGCTCGTGGGCGCGGGCGGTCAGCACCTCGGTGTAGCGCACCGCCGGGGTGGACGGGTAACCGGATTTGGGACGGTCCGCCACCTGCGGCGGCAGCAGGTCGCGCACCGCGTCCCGCAGCAGCCCCTTCGGGCGGCCACCGGGGGACTTCAACTCCCATGGCACGTTCCACAGATACTCCACCAGCCGGTGGTCGCAGAACGGCACCCGCACCTCCAGCCCGACCGACATCGACACCCGGTCCACCCGGTCCAGCAGCGGCGGCAGCCAGCGGGTCAGCGCCAGGTGGAAGGTCTCCCGCACCTTCGCCGCCGCCGGGTCCTCGCCGTCCAGTCGGGGCACCGAGGCGAGAGCGCCGCGGTACGCGGCCTCGGTGTACTCGGCCGGCCGGACCTCGGCGCGCACCTCCGGGCGCAGCAGCGCGGCCGGGGTGGCGCGGCCGTGCAGCCAGGGGAAGGTGCCGGAGGCGAGTGCCGGGGCGTCGTGGAAGTACGGGTAGCCGCCGAAGACTTCGTCCGCCGCCTCGCCGGACAGTGCGACCGTGGAGCGGCGGCGCACCTCGCGGAACAGCAGGTGCAGCGAGGCGTCCATCTCGCCCCAGCCGGGCCGGTCGCGGGCCCGCAGCACGGCGGCGCGGGCGTCCAGCAGGTCGTCGTCGGGGATCAGCACGCTGGTGTGCACAGTGCCGATGTGCGCGGCGGCGGCCTGCACGAACGGGGCGTCCTGGCCGGTGCGCCAGGCGTCGGGGGCGCGGTCGGCGCTGCCGGGGAAGTCCACCGAGAAGCTGGTGATCTTCTCCTGGCCGTTCCGTTCCCGGGCGGCCGCCGCCAGGGCGGTGATCGCCGAGGAGTCGACGCCGCCGGACAGCAGCGTGCACAGCGGGACGTCGCTGACCAACTGCCGCTCCACCGCGTCCGCGAGCAGCGCCCGCACGGTGGCCCGGGTGGTCCGCTCGTCGTCCAGGTGCGGGGCCGACTCCAGTTGCCAGTACGGGAGTTCGCTGATCGCCCGACGGGTGGCCAGCACCAGGTGCCCGGGCCGGACCTCCCGCAGGCCGCGGAACAGGCCGTGCCCGGCGGTCGGCGCGGCCGGGAGGGCGAACAGCTCCGCGATGCCGGAGGCGTCCAACTCGGCGGGCAGCAAAGGGTTTGCGAGCACGGCCTTCGGCTCGGAGCCGAACAGTACGCCGCCGCCCGCGAGTTGGTGCCAGTAGAGCGGCTTGATGCCCAAGTGGTCGCGCACCAGCAGGAGTTCCTCGCGCAGGGCGTCCCACAGCGCGTACCCGAAGATCCCGTTGAACCGGGCCGGCGCCCGGTGCCCCCACTGGAGGTGCGCGCGGAGCACCACCTCGGTGTCCGAGCGGGTCCGGAACACGTGCCCGTGCGACTCCAACTCGGCCCGCAGCTCACGGTGGTTGTACAGCTCGCCGTTGTACGCCAGCACCGCCCGGACCGGCTCGCCGTCGGTGAACGGCTGCAGCCCGCCCGCCAGGTCGATCACCGCCAGCCGGGTGTGGCCCAGCGCCGCGTGCCGCGACAGCCACACCCCGTCGGCGTCCGGCCCCCGGCAGTCCAGCGTCCGCGTCATCCGGCGGACCGTCTCCGCGTGCGGCCGCAGATCCTCCGCCCAGTCCAGCCAGCCCGTCACTCCGCACATCAGGATGCCCCCGTCGTCCCGTCGGTTGCTGTGTCGACGCTCGCCTCCCAGTGGCAGCCGTGGCCGGCCGGCCCCGAGAGCAGGCGGTGCGCCGGGCGGAAGCCCTTGGCGCGGATGTTCGCGGACAGCGCGTGCGTGCAGTACGTGCACGGCGAGGCGAGCGTGAGCGTCACCCCGCTGCGACGGGCCTGCTCGCGGTAGTCCCAGATCGCGCAGTGCGTGATGGTCAGCGCCGCGCGCTGCGGGCCCGGCGGCCGCGCGTCGTCGAACTCGTAGTCGGAGCCGTACAGTTCGGCCTGCCGGGCGATCCGGTGGATCGGATCCGCCGCACCCCGGCCGTGGTCCGGCTCGACGGCGCGGTGCACCTCCGCGTTGGACGCCGCCCACGCCGCGAGCACCCGCTCGCCGTAGTGCCGCACCAGGAACCGCTCCATCAGCGCCTGCCCGCGGAAGAACAACCGCTGCCACTGCGCGGACGGCGCGGCCCCGTCCGGCAGATCGGCGAAGATCTCGCCCTGCAAGGCGAACCACTCCGCGAGCTGCGGCTGATCGCCGAGACTCACCAGGTACCTGGTCAGCCCCGCCTCGGCCTCGTGCAGGCGCCGCCGCCAGAGCGCGGAGCGCTCGCCGTCCGTCATCGACCGGTACGGCGAGCGCCAACTCTCCGCTGCCTCTTGTTGTTCCTTGTCCACCGGCAGGAGTGCGACCCCGTCCGGCCCCGTCCTGCGCTCGGGTACGACGCCCATCGGTGCTCTCCCTCCGACCCGCACGGCTGCGTCCTGCCCGCCACGCTAGGCAGCACCCACCGGGCCCCAGAAGCCCCGAACGGATCCCCCCGGGGCGACCTTCGTCGCCTCCGTGGTGCCCTCAGCCGGGCAGCAGCGGAACGATCCGGGCGGCTGCGGCGTACGGCCGGGCGTTGCGCGGACGGTGCTCCCGGTCGGCGTACCTGCTGAGCAACTTCCGGACCGCTCGGTCGAGTTCTTCGGCCTCCGCGGGCGTCAGGTGCAGCACCGCCGTGAACGGTTCGGCGGCCTCGGCAGTCTCGGCGGCCTCGGGGGTCTGGGCGGTTTCGGTGGTCGCGTGGACGGGGTGCGGCGCGGGCGTGGCGTCGGTCTCCCAGCGCAGGCGCCACGGACGGGCGCGGCCGCCCTGCGGGACTTCCTCGACCAGGCCGTAGCGGGCCAACTGCCGCAGGTGGAACGAGCACAGCCCCGAGCTGAGGCCGAGCCGCGCGGCGGCCTCGGTCGAGGTCACGGTGCCGGCCTCGGCCAGCAGATCGAGCAGGGCGATCCGGACGGGGTGGTCGGGCAGCGGCCGCCGGACGCCCGGCGGCAGGGGGCTGGGGCTCTCGCGAATCTCATCGGTCACTTTGCAAAGCGTGCTACTTTGCAGAGCAGATGACAAGCCGTCAGTCCGACAGTCGATTTGAGGTACCCCCATGGCCGATGCCCCACAGGACCGCCGGGTCCGCGTCCAGGGCGAACCCGTCGACGCCTACCCGGCGCTCGCCCCCGAGACCGTGCGCGGCGCGGTCCGCCGCATCACCGTGGTCGGCGAGCCCGTCCTGCACCGCCGCTGCCGCCCCGTCACCGAGTTCGGCACCCCCGAACTCGCCCGCCTCGTCGACGACATGTTCGCCACCAACCACATCGCCGAGGGCGCCGGCCTGGCCGCCAATCAGATCGACGTCGACCTCCAGCTCTTCATCTGGGACATCACCGACGACTGGGGCGTGCGCCACGTCGGCCACCTCGCCAACCCCGTCCTGGAGGAGACCCCCGCCTTCCACCGCCGCCTGCTCGAAGAACCCGAAGGCTGCCTCTCCGTCCCCGGCCCCCACCGCGAACTCGCCCGCCCCGACCATGCCGTTGCCCACGGCTTCGACCTCCACGGCCGCCCCCTCACCATCGAGGGCCACGGCTACTTCGCCCGCTGCCTCCAGCACGAGACCGACCACCTCCACGGCCGCCTCTACCTCGACCGCCTCCCGGCCCGCGCCCGCAAGTCCGCCCTCCGCGAGATGGCCGACCGCCAGGCGGACGTCTTCGCCCGCCGCGCCGCGAACGCGTCCCGCCTCGGAAAATAGCCCTGCTCAGTCGTCACCGATGACGCCGTCGCGGACCTCGCGCCAGCGCAGGGAGTCCCGGATGCCGGAGCCGTCCCGGGTGGGCCAGCCGGTGCCGGTGATGGGGAACGTCCCACCTGCGGCCTGAACGTCGATCACCTTGCCCAGCGCGTGGGTGGGACGGCGGACCTGCAACCCGCTGCGGAGCCCGGGGTCCGCCCCGATCGGGTGGAAGTCACGAGGACCGGCGTGCCACGGTCTGTGGGGCAGAGGTGTTCGGTGAAGGAGAGATGACGGTCCGGGACGGCTCTGGCCGCCGTAGTGGCCGGCACCGATCTCCGCCTCCCCAGGGGCACGCCGGTGCTTCGCATTCTGCGGACCGCCGCCGCCCCCGACGGGACCGTGGTGGAGGTCAATGACACCCGCATGTCGGCCGATGCGTACGAGATCGGATACCCGGTCACCCGCCACCCCACTGCGGCGCACCAGGGCGAGGACGGGGTGGCCACCGGCAGGTGAGACGCGGTGGACCGGCTCGGTCGTCACCGCCCGAGTGTTCCGTGCGCCGGTAGGCCGTCGGGCCCTGCGTTCTGGCGGTGGCCGGGAGACGGCCGCTCGGCGCCAGGGCTGGGTCAGTAGCCGTTGCCGGTCGGTGTGGTGGCGGTGGCCGGTGGCTGCGAGCCTGTCCCGCCCCCGCCGACCTGGATGTGGGCGTCCATGCCGAGGGCCTTGTGGCCGTCGATCGGGCACCAGAGTTCGTAACTGCCCTGCTGGAGTGTGACGGTGAACTGCGCGTCGCCGCCCGGGGGGATGGTCGAGGTCTGCGTGGTGGAGACGCCGGGGCCCGAGATGGCCAGCGCGTGGTCCGTCGTTCCGGCGTTGTGGGCGACGAACGTGTGGCTGCCGGGCGTGAGTTGCGTCTGGGAGAAGGTGAGGGAGTACTCCTTCTCGGTCACCGTGACGGTCGCCGACGGCCCACCGCCCGTGGGGCTGCCCGCTGCGGCAGGAGGCTTGCCACTGCTGCCGCATCCGGTGGCGGCGGTCAGCAGGGCGGCTGCGAGCAGGGCGGGGGTGAGAAGCCTGGAGCGGCGTACGGGGGTCATGGTCATCGCCTCCTTTTGGGGACGAGACTGGGTCACCCGGTCGGACAACCGGCCGCGACACTCCCGCCCCACGGGGCCGGCCACCCGATCAGCGGCCACGTCGGCGACGATCCGGCCCCGGGCGGTGCCGCGGTCGATGACGTGATCGCGGACGAGGGAGGGTCGTCCTCGCCCACCGGACCGCCCTGCGGGACAACGGCCACGGCCTGTCGGCGGTGGCAGTCCTGATGTGCCGGCGCGGTCCTGAACACCTGCCCCCCGGTTCGGAGTTCGACCGCGGGGACAGCGTTCGGGGACACCGCCGCCAGCCGCCCGACTCCCGCACCGCCGCCGACCGCGATGCGCCCGCGAACTGGCCGTCACGGGACTGCTGTTGGCGGACAGTGCGGTCGCCTCCTGTGGCGCTGTGCTGTGTGACGGGCGGGAGCCGGTCGTGGCGCCGACCCTGGTGGCCGTCAGGGGTGGTTCAGGGGCGGGATCAGGGGGCTTCCCGGAGGTGCCGGGGAGGGGCGGGGGCCTAGCGTCCGGTCGGTGAACAGTGATGGTGTGACGCGGGAGCAAGTGGTGCGGCTGGCCGGGGTGCGGCGGGCGTACCGGCGGGGCGAGGGGGTGGTGCGGGCGCTGGACGGGGTGGACGCCGGGTTCGCGGCGGGGAGTTTCACGGCGGTGATGGGGCCGTCGGGGTCGGGGAAGTCGACGCTGTTGCTCTGTGCGGCGGGGCTGGAGCCGGTCGATGCTGGGGAGGTGCTGCTGGACGGTTCGCCCGTGCACCGGATGTCGGAGCGGGCGCTGACCGAACTGCGCCGGGAGCAACTGGGGTTCGTGTTCCAGTCGTTCAACCTGGTCCCGGTACTGACTGTCCGTCAGAATGTCGAGCTGCCACTGCGGTTGGCCGGGCGGCCGATCGATCCGGTGGAGATCGACCGGCGGTTGGCCGAGGTCGGTCTGGGGGAGCGTGGCAACCACCGGCCCGCCGAGCTGTCGGGTGGGCAGCAGCAACGGGTGGCGATCGCACGGGCGTTGGCCGCCGGGCCGAAGGTGATCTTCGCGGACGAGCCGACCGGCGCCCTGGACTCGCGCGCGGCGCGGGCGGTGCTGGCGCTGCTGCGCGAGGTGGTGGAGCGACACGGCCGGACGGTGGTCATGGTGACGCACGACCCGGTGGCGGCCTCGTACGCCCAGCGGGTGCTGTTCCTCGCGGACGGGCGGGTGGTCGGCGAGCTGCACGAGCCGACGGCGGAGGCGGTCGCGTTGCGGATGGCCGCGCTGGAGCCGGGCGAGGCGGGGGAGCAGGCGTGTTGAGGCTGGCGGCGGCCACGCTGAAGGGCCGCTGGACGAGCTTCCTCGGCGCGTTCGTCGCGCTCGCGCTCGGCACCACGATGATCGGCACTATGGCGCTGGTCCTGACCGCGACCTTCGGCACCCCGCACCCCGGCCCGCAGCGCTTCCGGGAGGCGGGCACGGTCGTCGCCCCGGCAGGCTTCGGGGGACGGCCGATGAAGGCCCCGGCGGTGCTGGACGCCGGCCTGGTACGGCAGTTGACCGAAGCCGGCGCCACCGCCGACCGCAGCTTCCCGGTCCGGATCGACGGCGACGCCACCGGCCACCCGTGGTCCTCGGCCGCGTTCGCCGGCTACCGGCTGCGCGCCGGACGTCCGCCGCTGGCACCCGAGGAGACCGTGCTGAGCGGCGCGGGGGCGGAGCTGATCGGGCGGCAGGTGGAGACGGGGGCCGGACGCTACCGGGTGGTCGGCGTCACCGAGGGGCGCTGGTTCGAGCGGGCCGCGTTCTTCACCGACGCCGAGGCGCAGCGCCTGTCGCCCGGAGTCAACGCCCTGGTGAGCAACCTGACGGACACTCGGCTGCGCGAGCTGGTCGGTGACCGGGCCGTCGTGCTGGCCGGTCGGGACCGGACCCGGCTCGACCCCGACGACACCGGCGGCGCGCAGGCGCTGGCCAATGCGCAGGCGATGGCGGGGAGTACCACCGGACTGGCCGTCTGCGTGGCCGTGTTCGTGGTCGTCGCGACCTTCGCGTTCGCCACCGAGCAGCGCCGCCGCGAACTCGCCCTGCTGCGCCTGGTCGGGGCCGCGCCCCGGCAGGTGCGGCGGTTGGTGCTCGGTGAGGCCGCGCTGATCGGTACGGCCGCCGCGCTGCTCGGCTGCGCGCTCGCGCCGCTCGCCGTGGGTCCGCTGCGCGGCTGGATGCTGCGGCACGACGTCGCCCCGTCCTGGTTCACCGTGCCCGTGCACCCGCTGCCGTTGCTGGTGGCGTTCGTGCTGGGGGTGGCCGCCGCACTGGCGGGTTCGGCGGCGACGCTGGTGCGGGTGTCGGTGATCCGCCCGGCCGAGGCGCTGCGGGAGAGCGCGGTGGAGCGGCGCGGCCGGGTGCCGGTGCGGCTGCTGCTGGGTGGTGCGCTGCTGGTCGGCGCGGTCGTCACGGGTGCCGTCCTCGCCCGGACCGAGCCGTACCTGGCGGCCAGTGCCCGCAAGTACCAGGCCGTCCCGGTGCTGTACGTCGGCGCGTTCGCGCTGCTCGCGCCGGTGGTGGTGCCGCCGCTGGTGCGGATGCTGACCTGGCCGCTGCGGCGCTCCGCGAAGGCCGGCCCGATGCTGGTGCGGGAGAACCTGCTGACCGAACGGCGGCGCACGGCCGCGACGGTGGCGCCGGTGGTGGTCGCGGTCGGGCTGGTCGGCACGCTGCTGACGGTGCAGCAGAGTGCGGACGCCGCCGTGCTGGCCCGGCAGCGCCAGCAGGTGCGGGCGGCGGACGTGGTGCTGGCGCCACCCGGGGCGACGGGTCTGGCCGAGCGCCTGGCCGCCGTTCCCGGCCTCCGGGTCACGCCCGTGACCTCGCTGAACGTCAAGATCGGTACGCCGCAGGGCGAGCAGCTCGACTCGCTGCGGGTACAGGCGGTGCCGGCGGCGGCGTTCGGCCGGACGTTCACGCCGCCGGTGCGGGAGGGGTCGACGGCCGCGCTGCCCGCCGACTTCCTGGTGATCGACGAACACGCGGCCGAGGCCGACGGCATCGCCGTGGGCGACCACCTGGTGGCCCTGCTGCCGACGGGTGCCCGTGTTCCGGTGGTGGTCGCGGCGGTGGTGGCGCGCGGGCTCGGCGGCGACGAGGCATACCTGTCGGCGTCGCTGATCGGGGCCGCAGCGCCCACCATGCTGTACCTCGACGGGCCGGACGGTCGGTTGGACGCCGGGCAACTCGCCTCGGTCCGGGACGTGTTGGCCGGTACCGGTGCGCAACTGACCACCCGACAGGAGCAGTTGGCGGCCGCGCACGCCCGGGCCGCCCAACAGACCGACAACGCGGCCGTGGTGATCCTCGGCGTCGCACTGGCCTACGCGCTGATCTCGGTCGCCGGGACCGTCGCCATGGCCATGGCCGGACGCCGCCGCGAGTTCGCGCTGCTGGGGCTCGCGGGCGCGGTGCGCCGTCAGATCGTCGCCGTGACGGCCGCCGAAACCGCGATCGCCGTCCTGGCCGGAGTCGTGCTGGCCGCGGCCGCCACGGCCCTCACCGCGCTGACCCAACACGTGGCACTGGCCCGCCTGTTGACCTCCCCGCACACCGCTGTCGCCTGGCCCGAGCTGCTGGCCGCCGCCGCCCTGTGCGCGGCCGTCACCCTGGCCGCCGCGGCCGCCACGACCGCCCGGGCCACCCGCCGCGCGGTGGCGGGAACGAGAGGGGAGTGACGGACACCCGCCGGTCGCTCCTTGATCCAACTCCCGGACGTGCCAAAGGAGTTCCGGTGCAAAGAGTCGGCGTCCCGGCCGTGCGCGTCCTACCATGACGGAGACCGGCGGCCCGCGCGGGGCCCGGCCGGCGATCCACCAGGGGAGGAATCGGGTGTACCTCAGCGTGCCCTTCGAGAGCGGCAAGGAGATCCTGGTCGAACTGCCCGAAGGCCAGGGGACGGGCGTCCTGCGGGCGAGCCGCGGCGACGCGCTGGTCGAGTCCTCGACCGAGACCTTCGAATCGGGGCTCGGCCGGGTCCGGCACGTCGCCGAAGCCCTGCTGGAACGGCTGGCGGACCTGCCCCGCAGCCCCGAACGCATCCGGGCCGAGTTCGGGATCCGCCTGACGGCCGAGGCCGGGCTCGTCGTCGCCAAGGGAACCGGTGACGCCCACTTCGTCCTGGAGCTGGAGTGGAGTCGCCCCGACGCTCAGGAGTGACCGGCACCGGACCGGCTACCCGCCGACCGTGGAGTCGCCGGCCCGCGAGTGGCCGCAGCTGCGGTCGCGACTGCTCGCCGGGAGCCGGTTTCGCGAGCTGCGGCCGTTCACCGAGCACGACGGCGCGGTGTTCCACGGGCGGCCGGGAGCCACCGGCTGCTCGAACTCCCGACCGGGCAGCACCTTCCGGTGGTCGGGGCGTCCGGGCCGGAAAGTCCTCGCGGGCGCTCAGCCCGTCAGGCCGTGCCGGACGGCGTAGAGCGCCGCGCGGAGGCGGTCGGACTGGCCGGTTTTCCGCATGGCATGGGTGAGGTGTTTCTTGACGGTGGCCTCGGCCAGGGTGAGGCGGCGGGCGATCTCGGCGTTGCTGAGGCCGAGGGCGAGCTGGGTGAGGACCTGGCGTTCGCGGTCGGTCAGGCCGGCCTGATCGAGGGGACGTTCGGCCGGGGCGGGGTGCGGGCGCAGCGGAGTGGGGGCGGGGAGGAAGAGGGTCGCGCCCGCGGCGGCGAGCTGGACGGCGTCGATGATGCGCTCGGGCGGCAGGTCGAGCGGGAAGCAGCCGCTGCCGCCCGCCATCAGGATGCGGCTGGCCTCGGTGGTGGTCGCGGCGCGCCGCAGCAGCAGGACCCGCGCGTCGGGCGCGCCCTCGGGCCGGCGCAGTGCGGCGACGGCGGCGAGGTCGGCGTCCAGACCGGTGCCCCGCCCGGTTCCCCGGCCGAGCAGGACGAGATCGGGGCGGGCCCGGTGGACGGCGGCCACCGCGTGCGCCGCGTCGGTCGCGGTGCCGACCACCGCGAGGCCCGGATCGGGTGCGAGGACGCTGCGCAGCCCGGCGCTGACCACCGGGTGGCGTTCGACCAGGAAGATCCGGGTCGCGTCCGGCCGGTGGGTGCCGCCGGACGGGCACAGCGGGTGGCCGCAGGCGCAGGCGGGGGCGGTGTCGGTCAGCAGTTGATGGCCCGCCAGCAGGTCGAGCGGGTTGTCGATCTCGGTGTGCAGGGCGTCCAGGGTCCGGGTGCCACGCCGGGTGGGCGGGCGCAGGGCGCGGGTGGAGCCACGGGTCAGCGCGGGCACCGCACCTCCCGGCGGGAGGGCGTGACGGGGTGCGAGTGCATGGCGGATCGGTCCCCTCGAAGGCGGCGGGCCGGGGCACAGGGCCCGGCACGGGAGGTGGGGATCGGCGGCGGCCGGACGGCGGCACGCGGATCCCGGCGGAGGACGGACGGCCGCCGGGGCCTGGTCAGGCCCGGGGGCGGCGCACCGTGCCGGGGCGACACGTCTCGTCGAAGCACCTGCGGTGCCACGAGCCGCCGATCCCCCAGAGGGTGAAGTCGGTCCGCCGATATGCCATACCGGAAATCGTATGTAGGCCGTCGAGGGGCGGTCAAGGACGGTCCGCAGCCCCGGAGTCGGCCCCAGCGCGATACCCCGTCCCGCTGCTCCTATGACCACCGGTACCAGCATGAACGCCTGGCTGGCTGCCCACGCGCACTGTTCGCAACCCTCGTGGACAACCCGACGGGCCGCGCCGCGAGCACCGAGCGCACCCAGGGCCGTCTGAAGACCGGCCCTGGTGCCCCCGCCCCGTCGCCGAACCGGAGGACCTGCCCGCCGATGTCCGACAGCGCCCGTCTCGACCCGAGCACCCCGTGACCCGTTTCCTGCTGCGCCGCCTGCTGCTCGCGGTACCCACCCTGCTGGGGGTGAGCGCCGTCGTGTTCGCCACCGTCGCACTCGTCCCCGGCGACCCCGTCACCGCCTTCCTCGGCCCCGGCGCACCCGCCGAGGCCCGGCACGCCCTGGCGGAACGGATCGGCCTCGACCGGCCGCTGCCCGTCCGCTACCTGGACTGGCTCGGCCACACCCTCACCGGCGACCTCGGCACCTCGACGTCCACCCAACGCCCGGTCACCGCACTGCTGTTGCCCGCCATCGGCCAGACCCTCACGCTCACCGCCGCCGCGTTCGCCCTCGTCCTGGCCGGCGGCGTCCTGCTCGGCACCCTCGGCGCGCTGCGCCCGCGCGGCCGGTGGGGACGCCTGTGCGGCGCGGCCTCCACCCTCGCCGTCTCCGCCCCCCAGTACTCGGTGGCGCTGCTGTTGATCGCGGTGTTCGCCGTCCACTGGCAACTGCTCCCGGCCGGCGGCACCCACGACGCGTTCGGTTCCGGCGGCGGGCCCGGCGACCTGCTGCGCCACCTGCTGCTGCCCGCGACCGCCGCCGCCCTCGTCCCGCTCGGCCTCACCGCGCGCGTCCACCGCGCCGCACTGTCCGCCGTCCTGGACGGCGAGCTCGCCGACGGCCTGCGCGCCCGCGGCCTGGGCCGGGCCGCGGTGCTGCGCCACTGCGCGCACAACGCCTCGCCCGCGCTGCTCACCATCGGCGGCCTGCAACTGGCCTACCTGCTGGAGGGCGTGGTCTTCGTGGAGACCCTGTTCGCCTGGCCCGGCCTCGGCCGCCTGCTCTACGACGCGCTCACCGCCCGCGACCTGCCGCTGATCCAGGGCGGGGTGCTGATCGTCGGCGCCTCCTTCGTCGGCATCAACCTGCTGGTGGACGCCGCGCACGCCGCGATCGATCCCAGAGTGCGGGGCTGAGGACATGACGACAAAACGACTTCCCGTCATCGCGCTGGTCGCAGGTGTGTTGCTGCCCGTCCTGCTGGCCGTCGCCGCGCCGCTGCTCGCGCCCGCCGACCCCACTGCCGGGCAGCTCGCCGAGCGGCTGCTCGACCCCGGCAGCGCGGGGCACCTGCTCGGCACGGACAGCCAAGGTCGGGACCTGCTCAGCCGGTTGCTGTGGGCGGCCCGGCCCTCGCTGACGGCCGGACTGCTGCCTGTCGCGGTGGCGGGCCTGGCGGGTTCGCTGCTCGGCATCGCCGCCGGGCTGGGCGGACGCGCCACCGAACAGGCGCTGCTGCGCACCCTCGACGTGCTGTACGCCTTCCCCGGCGTGCTGCTCGCCATCGCCGTCGCGTCCCTGCTCACGCCGGGCCTCGGTGCGACGGTGCTGGCGCTGTCCGTGGTGCTCACACCTGCGGTCGCGCGGGTCGCGTTCACCGAGACGCGGCGGATTCGGGGCGCGGAGTACCTGGAGGCCGCGAGAGTCAGCGGCGCGACCTGGCCCGCGCTGGTCCTGCGCCAAGTCCTGCCGGTGGTCGCCCCCGTGGTGCTCGTCTACGCCACCTCGCTGGTCGGCCTCGCCATCGTCTACGCCGCCGGTCTCTCCTTCCTCGGCCTCGGCGTCGCCCCGCCCACGCCCGAATGGGGCGCGATGCTCGATGAACTCCGCCCCGCGATCTTCACCCACCCCTGGCTCGCCGCCATCCCCGCGCTGGTGATCCTCGCGGTCTCGGTGCTCTTCAACACCCTCGGCGAGACGCTCAGGGCGCGCGCCGGAGAGGATGCGAAACCGGGGGCGCGAGCCCGTGGGCGAGGTCGCCATCACCTGCAACTGACTGTCCCGCGTCGCGATCTGGCTGGTGGACGCGTTCCTCTTCGCGCAGTTCCCCGCGCCCCTGGTGGTGCTCTCCCTGGTCGTGCTCTCCCTGGTGGTGCTCTCCCTGGTCGTGCACCGACCGGCGTGCTGACGATCGAGGAGCTGACGGTCGAGTACCCCGGTGGGGTGCGGGCCGTGGACGGCGTGAGCCTGGAGGTACCGGCGGGGCAGGCGCTGGTGCTGCTCGGGGAGTCCGGCAGCGGGAAGACCACGGTGGCGCGGACCATTCTCGGCCTGCCCGGGCGCGGCGCCGTCGTGCATGGGTCGGTGCGGCTCGGCGGGGCCGAGCTTCTCGGGCTGCCCGAACGGGAGTGGTCGGGTGTCCGGGGCCGGCGGATCGGCTACGTCCCGCAGGACCCGTCCGCGATCCTCGACCCGCTGCGCCGGATCGGCTCGCAGCTCGCGGAGGTGCTGCGCCGGCACGGCCTGGCCGACGACCGGAACGCCGCCCGCGCCGCGGCTCTCCCGGTGCTTGCCGCCGCCGGGCTGCCGGACCCGGAGCGGGCCGCCGCCGCGTACCCGCACGAACTCTCCGGCGGGCTGCGGCAGCGTGCCGCGATCGCCCTCGCGGTGGCGTGCGGGCCCGAGTTGCTGATCGCGGACGAGCCGACCACCGCCCTGGACGCCCTGGTCCGGGCCCGCATCCTCGACCTGTTCACCACCCTGCGCACCCAGCAGGGCCTCGCCCTGCTGCTGGTCACCCACGATCTCTCCGCCGCCGCCCGAATCGGCGGCACCGTCGCCGTCCTTCAGCACGGCCGCCTGACCACCACCGGACCCGCCGAGACCCTCCTCGTCCCGGCCGAAACGAGGGGAGCGCGCCGATGACCGTGGCGTCGAGCACCCGGGCGCCCCTGCTGAGGCTCGACGCCGTGTCGAAGAGCTGGGCGGGCCGGCCCGCCGTCAGTGGGGTGAGCCTGGAGGTGCGGGCCGGGGAGACCGTCGCGCTGGTGGGGGAGTCGGGGTCGGGGAAATCGACGCTGGCGCGGCTCGCGCTGGGGCTGCTGCGGCCGGACGGCGGGACGGTGGCGTTCGAGGGGCGGGACCCGTCCCGCCTGCGGGCGCGGGCGGACCGGGCGGTGCGGGGCAGGTTGCAGTTCGTGCCGCAGCATCCGCGCGGATCGCTCAACCCGGCGTTGCGGGCCGGCGAGGCGGTCGGGTTCGCCTTGCGGGCGCACGGCGTGCCGAGGCGTCAACGGGCCGATCGGGTCGCGGAGTTGTTCCGGCAGGTGGGTCTCGCGCCCGAGCTGGCCCGGCGGTTCCCGCGCGAGCTGTCCGGCGGCCAGCTTCAACGCGTCGCGGTGGCAAGGGCGTTGGCGACCGGACCGGCCCTGGTGGTGTGTGACGAGCCGACCTCCGCGCTCGACCCGGCCACCCAGCGGCGGCTGCTGGAGCTGCTGACCGAACTGCGCGAACGCACCGGCACCGCCTACCTGTTCGTCTCGCACGACCTGTCGGCCGTCGCCCGCTTCGCTCACCGCACCCTGGTGCTGCGCGCCGGCCGCGTGGTCGAGCAGGGCCCCACCGACACCCTCTGGAGCGATCCCCAACACCCCTACACCCAGGCCCTGTTGGCCGCCGCCGGCCCGCACGTCGCGCTGGCCGGCCCGCACCCCGCGAACGCGCCGCACACCCGTACCACCGAACCGAGCGAAGGACCGTCATGAGCACGTACATCCGCACCCGTTCCAGAGCCGCCGCGCTGGCGGCCGCCACCGTCCTGCTGGCGACGGCCGGGTGTGCCGGCCCGGACGCCGGGGCGGGGGGCGGCGCGGGTGGCGGCACGCTGGTGATCGGGGCGACCGGGAAGCTGCCGAACCTGGACACCGTGATCGGCGGCGCCGGGTTCGAGGGCAAACGCCTGCTGAGCTTCCAGATCTACGAAGGGCTCACCCGCTACGAGCTGCTGAAGGACACCGACCGGCCGCCCCAGGTGACGGGCGCGCTCGCCGAGTCCTGGCAGGTCGCGCCGGACGGGCTGACCTGGACGTTCACCCTCCGCAAGGGCGTCACGTTCCAGGACGGCACACCGTTCGACGCCGACGCGGTGCTGTTCAACCTGCACCGCTACCTGGACAAGTCCAGCCCGGAGTACACCGATGCGCTCGGCGCGGCCGCCAAGGAGTACGCGGGCGACATCGCCTCCTACCGCAAGACCGACGACGCCCACATCGAACTGGTCACCACCGCCCCCAACGGGCACTTCCCCGAAGACCTCGCGCACGTACTGATCGCCAGCCCCACCGCCGTCCGCCGCAGCGGCAGCGCCGACTTCTCCCAACACCCGGTCGGCACCGGCCCGTTCGGCTTCGTCTCGCAGACCGAGGGCCAGCAGGTCGAGCTCGCCGCCAACCGGGCGTACTGGCGCGGCGCCCCGAAGCTCGACCGGCTGATCGTCAAGGCGCTGCCCGACGCGGCGGCCCGAACCGCCGCGCTGCGCTCGGGCGGTGTCAACTGGATCGAGTACCCCAACCCCGACGACCTGGACAGCCTGAAGGCCGCCGGCGCGCAGATCCTCACCAACAGCTACGACCACCTCTGGTACTGGATCCTCGACACCACCAAGGGGCCGTGGGCGGACGTGCGGGTCCGGCAGGCAGCCAACTACGCCATCGACCGGCAGGCCGTCGCGGACAAGCTGCTGCACGGCACCGCCGACCCGGCCTACCAGGCCGCACCCCGGGCCACCGCCGCCTACGACCCGGCCGGCGACCGCTACGCCCACGACCCGTCCAAGGCGCGGCAGTTGCTGGCCGAAGCGGGCTACCCGAATGGTTTCAGCACCTCCGTGACGGTGCCCACCGGCGGCTCCGGCAACCTGCTGCCGGTGCCGATCACCGAGGCACTGCAACGCGACCTCGCCGCCGTCGGCATCAAGGTGGAGATCCGCACCACCGACTGGACCACACTGATCGGCGCCGAGGCCAAGGGCCAGGTCGCGCTCGGCTCCGACGCCATCGCCCAGTCCACCACACTGTTCCAGTCCGAGGCGCTGCTGCCGCTGTTCCTCGGCTCCAACAGCCCGTTCTGGACCGGGCATTACACCAGCCCGAAGGTTGACGGCCTGCTCGCGGGCGCCGCCGCCAACCCCGACCGAGCCGCCCGCCAGAACGACTACCGCAGCGCGCTGCGGCAGGTCACCGAGGACGCGCCGTGGCTGTTCGTGGTCAACGACCGCAACCCGCGCGCCCTCGCCCCCACCGTCCACGGCCTCGTACAGCCGCAGTCCTGGTTCCTCGACCTCACCACCGTCCGAGTCGGTAACTGACGGACCATCAACTGGCTCATGAGAAAGGCATGTTCGTGACGAACCCTCTTCCGCAGCACCAGGCGGCGCCCGCCTGGGGCATCACCCTGCCGCTGCCCGGGCTCACCATCGACCGTCACCGCTTCCTGGTCGAACGGCTGCCGGAACTCGGCTACGGCGACGTGTGGAGCGCGGAGGGCGGCGGCACCGACGCGTTCACCCCGCTCGCCGCCACCGCCGCCTGGTCGCCGCACCTGCGGATCGCCACCGGCATCGTCCCCGTCCACACCCGCGGGCCCGCCGTGCTCGCCCAGACTGCCGCCACCCTCGCCCAACTCGCGCCCGGGCGCGTCCTGTTGGGCATCGGGGCGTCCGTGCCCGCGCACGTCACCGACATCAACGGCATCCCGTTCGACGAGCCCTTCAAGCGCACCCGGGACGTGCTGCGCTTCCTCACCGCCGCGCTGCGCGGAGAGCACGTCGCGGGCGAGTTCGACACCTTCTCGATCACCGGCTACCGCCTGCCCCACCCGCCCGCCGAGCCGGTCAAGGTCATCCTCGGCGCGCTGCGGCCCGGCATGCTGCGACTCGGCTTCACCGAAGGCGACGGCGCGATCACCAACCTGCTCGGTGCCCACGACCTGCCGAAGGTGCTCGACGCCGTCGGGCCGCAGCCGCCCGGCAAGGAACTCGTCGTCAAGGTGTTCGTCTGTCCCACCGAGGACACCGCGTACGCGCACCGCGCCAGCCGGCCGTTCCTCGCCTGGATCCTCAACCGCGAGCCCTACCGCAAGTTCCACCAGTGGCTCGGCAACGGCGAGTTGCTCGCCGAGACGCACAAACGCTGGGCCGACGGCGACCACGAGGGCGCGCAGCGCGCCCTGCCCGACGAGATCGTCGACACCCTGTTCGTCAGCGGCTCGCCCGAGGAGTGCCGCGAGCAGATCCTGCGCTACCAGCAACCCGGCGTCACCGCCATCCAGTTGTACGTCTCGCTGCCGCCCGAGGTGTTCGCCGGCCGCACCCGGCTGCTCGACACCCTCGCCCGGCTCGGGCCCGCCGCGAGGTGAGCTCGAACTGTCCAGGGGCGGGCCTTGGTTCGAAGGCCAGCCCGCCACCCTCACCAGGAGACCACCCGATGGAACTCGAACTGCGCGGAGGCGTCCGCGCCGCCCCCGTCCTCGGCGACACCCCCGCCGAACGGCAGGCCCTGCGCTGGGCACCCGATCCGCGCGAACGCACCGCCGACCCCGCCCACATCAGCCGCACCGCACGGGAACTGGAGGAGGACGGCCTCGACAGCGCACTCGTCGTCCAGTCCTCCTCCTGGCCCGACCCGTGGCTGGTGGCCGGCTGGGCACTCGCCGCCACCACCCGCCTGCGGATCGCCGCCGCACACCGCATCGGCACCAACTCGCCCACGGTGGACGCCCGTTCACTCGCCACCCTGGACCGGCTCTCCGGCGGCCGGATCAGCGCCCACGTGATCACCGGCTCCAGCGACGCGGAGGTCGCCCGGGACGGCGACACCCTCCCCAAAGCCGAACGGTACCGGCGCGCCGAGGAGTACCTCTCGGTCTTCACCCGCTACCTCGCCACCGAGACCGACCTCGACCACCACGGCGAGTACTACACCCTGCGCGCCGCCAGACCCGGCCTGCGGCCCGCCCCCGGCAGCGAGCTGATCTCCTTCGGCGGCTCCTCGCCCCAGGGCGTCGAACTCGCGGCGAAGTACGCGCAGGTGTACGCCGTCCCCCCGTTACCGCTTCCCGACACCCGGCTGCGGATCGCCGAAGCCCGCGCCGCCGCCGCCCGCCACGGCCGCACCCTGCGCATCTGGCGGCAGGTCACCGTCGTGCTCGCCGACACCGACACCGCCGCGCAGCAGCACCTGCGCCGCCTGCGCCGCGACGCGATTCGGCTGGCCGCCGGGCCCGATGCCGCCCGGCACCTGGACGCCGTCGCCCTCGACCGCGACCGCGGCACCGCCGGTCCGGACCAGGTCGCCTCCTACATCCGCCGCAAGCTCACCAGCGCGTACACCGGCTCCCCCGCGACCGTCGCCGCCCGCATCCACCTCCTCCGCGCCGCGGGCGTGGACATCGTCCAACTCGACCTCCCCACCGAGACGGCGCGCGACCGCGCCCTGCGCCGCGAGCTGGTCACCCACCTGCGCAACCCGCTGCGGGGGCGGCGGGCCTGGTGAGAGGCGGCCTGCGGCCGGCGGGGCGGGTCTCGGGGGAGGTGGGCCTGCGGCCGGCGGGGCCGGTTTTGGGGAGGGGCGGTGGCCTACGGCCGGTGATGGGGGTGAGGAGCTACCCCGGGGTGCAGCAGTACCAGGGGTGGCCCGTCACCCCCGCTGTCGCTCGCCCATACGGCGCCGTCGCCGAGCTGGATCAGTCCGTCCCATGTCATGGAGATCATTGTGCGGAGCAAGTCGGCGGCCCTGCACCGGAATTCCCGGGAGGCGTCATGCGGCGGCGGAGCGGGCGCGCGGCAGGGTGCAGGTGATCTGCTTGCCGAGCGGGGTGGGGGTGACCGTCCAGCCCGGGGCGAGTGCGTCGAGGATCCACAGGCCGCGGCCGGTGCCGGTGCGCGGGTTGTCCGGCGGCTCGGCGGACCGGCTCGGCAGGACGGCCGGTTCGGGGTCGTGGACCTGGACGACGATCTCGTGACCGGCGTCGGCCAGGCGTACGATCACCGGCGCGTGCGGGCCGCACAGCCGTACCGCGTTGCCGACGAGTTCGCTCGCCACCAGGCGGGCGGCCTCGGCGACTTCCTCGGCGGCTCCGGCCGAGGTGACCGTTTTGAACACCCGGGCCCGCATCTCGACCAGGTGTTCGGCGCTGGCGTTCATGTGCAGGACGAACCCGTCGGGGCGCGGCGAGAGGTAGAAGCCGCGGGTGGCGGAGTCGGGTTCGGGCGGTGCTGGGGCGCGGTCTTCGCGCATGGCGGGCTCCCGTGCGGCTGAGCAAGCCGCCGACCGCGAGGGCGAGTTGACGCCCCGTCGGCCGACGCAAGGAAGGCAGCGGCGTTGTGCCACGAGGCGCGACCGGGTGGTCACGCCGTGCTACCGGAAGTCAGCATGCCCGCCGGGCTGCCAGGTGGGCAATATGCCCAGCGGGTTTTCCCTCGATCGGTTGCTGTCCGCTTGAGGCGCGGTGGAGACTGGCGCGCATGGCGAAGAGGAACCCCGCCCCCAAGTCCGTGTACCGACGTCAGCTCGCGTCCAGACTCAAGGAGTTGAGAGACGACCGGGAGTTGACGCTCACTCAGGTCGCCGAGGTGGTGGAGGTCAACCAGAGCTCACTGAGCCGGATCGAGAACGGCGACCGGGGAACAACTCCGGTACTGGTGAAGGCTTTGCTGGACTGCTACCAGGTCATTGACCCGGGCGAGCGGGAGGACATCCTCGACCTGGTCCGCGCCGATCAGGCCCAGCGCCAGCAGTGGTGGAAGAAGTACTCGGCGGTCATCAACACCACCCAGTACGGCGGTTACCTGGCGCTGGAGTCCAGCGCCACCAGCCTGCGGTCGTACGAACCGCAGCTCATGCCCGGCCTGTTGCAGACCGCGGACTACGCGCGCCGGGTCATCACCGAGATGCGGGTGGATCTGACGGCCAAACAGATCGACGCATTGGTGACGGTGCGGATGGAACGGCAGGAGAAGCTGCTGGGCCGCGCGGACGCCCCGAAACTCTGGGCGGTGATCGACGAAGCAGCAATACGAAGGATCGGTAGCAACCGTACTGTTCTGAAAGGGCAGTTGGAACATCTGTTGGACGTCTCGCCCCGCCCGGGCATCGCACTTCAGCTGCTGCCGTTCGTGGCCGGATTTCATCCAGGACTCTACGGATCGTTCATGCTCATGGGCTTCCCGGATTCGAATCCGGACGTGGTGTGGGTGGAGAATCTGACCAACTCGGTGTACTTCGAGGGATCCGAGGATGTGGAGCGCTACACCGAGGTCTTCGACCACCTGCGGGCCCGTGCCCTCGGCCCACCCGAGACCCGCAGCCAGATCACCAAGATTCTCAAGGAGCTGTGAGAGTTGAGCACCACCAAGCCCGTCCCCGCCGAGCTGGACTTCTCGGATGTCGTCTGGGAGAAGTCCCCGTTCAGCGGGGGCAACGACAACTGCGTGGAGTTCGGCGTGGTCGGCGCGTTCATCGCGGTCCGTGACTCCAAGCGGCCGCAGCAGACGCCTCTCGTCTACACCCGTGACGAGATCCGGGCCATGGTCCAGGGCGTGAAGGCCGGCGCCTTCGACCACCTGGTCTGACGGCAGTAGGCCCACCGGCGTCAACGGCCCCGTTCGGCGGCACCACACCCGAGGTGCGGCCGGGTGGGGCCGTTTCGAACGGGGCGTCAGGTCGCTCGTATTGATGAATCCTGCCGGGTGGTTCAGGGGTGCCGGGCGGGCCACCAGAGGCGGGGGCCGGTGTCGAGGGTGAGGGCGGTGACGAGGACGGAGCGGACGAGGAGGGTGTCGAGGAGGACGCCGAAGGCGACGGTGAAGCCGAGTTCGGCGGCGAAGACGAGCGGGAGGGAGGCCATGGCGGCGAAGGTGCCGGCGAGGACGAGGCCGGCGGAGGTGATGACGCCGCCGGTGGCGGTGAGGGCGGTGCGGGCCGCGCGGCGGGTGCCGAGGGTGCGGGCGTCCTCGCGGATGCGGGTGACCAGGAAGATGTTGTAGTCGACGCCGAGGGCGACCAGGAAGACGAAGGCGAGGAGGGGGAAGGAGGCGTCCGCCCCGGCGAAGTGGAACAGGTGGCGGAAGACCAGGGCGCAGACGCCGAGCGCCGCGCCGAAGGAGAGCACCACGGTGCCGATCAGCAGCAGCGGGGCGAGGGCCGAGCGGAGCAGGACGGCGAGGATCAGCAGCACCGTCAGCAGCACCACCGGGATGATCACGGCGTCGTCGCGGGAGGCCGCGTCCCGGGTGTCGAGGGCGATCGCGGTGGTCCCGCCGACCAGCGCGTCGGCGCCCGGCACGGCGTGCACCGCGGTGCGGGCGAGGGAGACGGTGCGCATCGCGTCCCGGCCGGACGGGTCGGCGGAGAGTTCCGCGGTGAACAGAGCCTGCGGGCCGGTGAGCGGGGGCTGGTGCACGGCCCGGACGCCCGGCACGGAGGTGAGCGCCGTGCGGACGGCGTCGGCGGCCTCGGACCGGGCCACCACGTACAGCGGGTCGCCCGCGCCGGCCGGGAAGTGGGCCGCCTGGATCTGCTTGCCGACGGCGGTCTGCGGGCGGCCGGTGAACTGTTCGGTGTCGGCGAGGCCGTCCGCGCGCAGCGCGAAGCAGCCGGCGGCGAGGGCGCCGAGGGCCAGGGAGGTGCCGATCCAGATGGTGCGCGGGCGCCGGGCGATCGCGTCGCCCAGGCGGGTCCAGGCCCGGCCGCCCTCCGGTGCGGCGGCGCCGTACTCGGGGCGGCGCGGCCAGAACGCCCGCCGCCCGCAGGCCACCAGCAGCGCGGGCATCAGCGTCAGCATGGCGAGCCAGCCGACCAGGACGCCGATCGCGCAGGCCGGCCCCATGCCGCGGGTGGAGTTGAGCTCGGCCAGGACCAGCAGCAGGAGCCCGGCCGCGACGGTCGCCGCCGAGGCGGTGATCGCCGGGGCGCAGCGGCGCAGCGCCCGCGCCATCGCCTCGTGCGGGTCCTGGTGGCCCGCCAGTTCCTCCCGGTAGCGGGCGATCAGCAGCAGCGCGTAGTCGGTGGCCGCGCCGAACACCAGCACCACCAGGATGAACCCGGTCTGTTTGTTGACGACCAGCCCGGCGTACCGGGCCAGCACGAACACCAGCGCCTGGGCGAGCGCCAGCGCCCCGCCGACGGTGACCAGCGACAGCAGCGGCAGCCACGGACTGCGGTAGGTGAGCAGCAGGATCAGCACCACCACGACGGCCGTGATCGTGGTCAGGCCGCCGCCCGCGCCGAACGCCTTGATCGAGTCGGAGGCGTACCCGGCCGGCCCGGTGACGTGGAAGCCCAGGCCGTCGGCGTGCGCGGTGCCGATCGCGGTCAGCGCGTCCACGGTGCGCCCCAGGCCCTCCCAGCCGTCCTGCCCCTTGTGCAGCTGGACGACGGTCTGCAGCGCCTGCCCGTCCGGCGAGGCCACCGGCCCCTGCACGGTGCCGACCACCGCCTCGACGGAGGCGAACGCCGCCGCGTCGGACTGTGCTTTGGTCAGATCAGCGGGTGTGATGCCGGTCTGACGGTCGTACAGGACGATCGCCGGGACGGTGTCCGCCGCCCCGAGCGCCGCGGCCCGCTGCACCACGGCGGTGGACTCCGCCCCGCCCGGCAGCCACGCCGCGTTGTCGTTCTGCTCCACCTCGCCGAGGCGCCCCGCCGGCAGCAGCGCGGGCACCAGCAGCACCGCCCACAGCGCCAGCACCACCCACTTGCCGCGCCGGCCTGCGGGCACCGTCAGCCACGACCTCAGCCGGTTCACGCCAGACCGCCCAGCTTGTCGGGGTTGGACACCGCGTAGATGCCGGAGATCCGGTCGCCGTCCGGCACCAGGTCCAGCACCAGCACCGCGAACGCCCGGCCGAACGCCGAAAGCGCCACCGCCGGAGCGCCGTTGACGCTCCGCCAGTCGGCCACCAGCCCGCGACCGGCGGACTTCGACGCCAGCGCCGCCAGCAGCCGCGCCACCTTGGCCCGGCCGGTGAGCGGACGCAGCCCCCCGGGCGCCTTCCCGCCGCCGTCGCCCCACAGCGTCACCTCCGGCGACAGCAACTCCAGCAGCGCCGCCAGATCCCCGCCCAGCGCCGCCGCCAGGAAACGTTCCGTCACCTGCCGCCGCACCGCCGGCTCCGGCTCGTACCGGGGCCGCCTGGCCTGCACGTGATCCCGCGCCCGCTTCGTCAACTGCCGCACCGCCGCCGGGCTGCGCCCCAGGATCCCGGCGATCTCCGCGCCGCTGTACCCGAACACCTCGTGCAGCACGAACGCGCTGCGCTCCAGCGGCGACAGCGTCTCCAGCACCACCAGCAACGCCAAGGACACCGCCTCGGCGCGCTCCGCCTCCGCCGGCCCGTCCCCGACCGCGGCCCCCGGCTCCGCCAACGGGCCCACCAGCGGCTCCGGCAGCCACGGCCCCACGTAGGTCTCGCGCCGCCGGCTCACCGCCGCCTGCTGCGCCAGCGCCCGGTTCACCGCCACCCGCACCAAGTACGCCTTCGGGTGCTCCACCGGCCCCGCCGTCCCGTCCGCGCGCCGCGCCGCCCAGGCCAGCCAGGTGTCCTGCAGCACGTCCTCGGTGTCGGCGACGCTGCCGAGCAGGTTGTAGACCAGGGAGAACAGCAACTCCCGGTGCTCCGCGTACTCGCGTGTGGCCTCGTCGGAGGCCGCCGCCGTCGCCCGCTCCGCCTGCCCCGTCCGGTCCCCGGTCATCCTGGGTGTTCCTCTCAGTCGATCGTGTTGCAGGTGAGAGCGCTCCCGGCGGGCGAAAAGTGACATGGCGGGCGGGCGGTGTGAGCCGGCTCACAGAGCGGCTCCGGGCCGCCCGCACGGCTCGAACGGACGTACCCGCACCTCCAGTAGGCTGACCGCCGCCGGAGATGTACGGGGGACGAGCCGGGCCGGGCGCGACAGCCGGGCCGTGCGCACCGCCCCGTGGAGGGGGCCGGCGCACGGGGACGGACACGAAGGACAGCGCACACAATGAACGGCACAGCGGTGGACAGTGGCACGCAGGGGCAGGGCGACAACCTCTGGCGGTACCGACTGGACGAGGGCGTGGACCCGGCCGGGCGGGTCCCCGTCCATGCGGTGCAGGGCAGTTGGCCACCCGGCGCGGACGCCGCGTACCGGCCGCACCCGCGTCACCGCCGCCCGCTCGCCGACCCCGTCCCGGCCGACGCCACGCCGCCCGGCCTGCCCCCGCTCGGGGCCGGGCGCCGGCCCGCCGGGCGCGCCCTGCTGTCCTGGCTGGAGGACACCCGGGGCCCGCGCCTGTGCCGGGTGGCCGGGGCGTCCGGCAGCGGCCGCACCCACCTGCTGACCTGGCTGGCCGCCGCCTGCCCGCCCGACCACCCCCGGCCCGGGCGACGCGTCCACGCGCTGCTGGACGTCGAGGGGCTGACGGTCCGTTCGGCCACCGCCCGGCTCGCCGACCTGCTCGGCCTCACCGCCGGCACCCCCGCCGACCTGCTCGAAGCGCTCCAGGACGGCACTCCGCGCACCATCGTGGTCACCGACCTCGACCGGGCCGGCGGACCCGCGCTGCCCGGCACCCCCGAACGGATCGCCGCCGAACTGCTCGCCCCGCTGCTGTCCGTCCCCTGGCTGCTGCTGGTCGTCGAGGCCGACCACGGGCCCGCCGCCGACCGGCTCACCGCCGTCGCCCCCGGCGGCGCCGTCCTCGACCTCGACCAGCCGCAGTGGACCGACCCCGCGCAGTACGGCGCCTGGTGCGCCCGCCTGACCGGCCACCAGGTCGATCCCGCCACCACCCACCCCAGCCCGGGACTCGCCCAGCTCGCCGCCCGCACCCCCGGCGCCGTCCTCGACCCGGCCCGAACGCCCGCCGAACGCGCCACCGCCCTCGCCGACACCTGGTGGACCGCGCTGCCCGAGGCCGAACGCGGCGCCCTGACCGCCCTGTCCACCGCCGACGGGCCGCTCAGCACCGAACTGTGGGCTTCCCTCCCCGGCGCGGGCGGCGAACAGGTCGTCAAGTCCGCCGCCGACCTGCTGCCCCCGCCGCCGATGGCCGACCGCTGGCGGCTGCGCCCCGACGAGGTCGCCGACCGGGTCGCCGCCGACCGCCCGCCCGTCGACCACCCCGCCATGATGTGGGAGGTGGCCGGTGGCATCCCCGTCCGCGCCGACGGCGGACCCGACCTCGCCGCCAGCGACCCCGAACGCCTCGCGCTGCTGCTGCGGCACGCCTCCGCCGCCGACCCGGCCTCGCCGATGCTGGACGAGCTCGACCTGCTGCTGCACGCCGAACCCGCCACCGTCACCGCCGCGTTCCAGCGCGCCGAGGACGCCGGCACCCCCGCCACCGCCCTCGCCGAGGCCTGGCGGCTGGCCGCACCCGACCGGGCCGCACTCGCCCGCCCCGCCGAGCGGGCCGCCGTCCTGCACGCCTGGCTCACCGGCCGCGACGACACCTCCGCCGCGTACTGCGCCGAACTCGCCGCCGCCCGCTGGCACACCGTCTGGAACCGCCCCGCCGCCGCGGCCGGCGGCCCGTGCATGACCGCGCTCGGCATCGGCCCGCGGACCGGCTCACTGCTGCTGCTCGACGGCGCCGCCCTGCACCTCGCCGACCCGGCGACCGGCGAACTCTCCTTGCCCGGCGCCCCGTTGGCCGAACCGCACCCGCGCGCCCTGACCGCCACCGCGTTCGGCGGCGCCCTGCTGCTCGACGCCTCCGGCACCCTTGGCTCGATCACCCTGGACGGCGCGGTCGGCGCACCGCCCGGCGCCCTCGAAACGCTCGGCCCCTGCACGGCCGTCGCGGGCCACCACGACGCCCTCGTCCTCGGCCACCCCGACGGCTCCACCAGCCACAACACCCTGTCCACCGGCGTCACCCGCCGCCCCGAAACCCCGCTGCACGACGGCCCCGTCACCGCGCTCGGCGTCACCGACGCGGACGGCGGCACCCTGGTGGTCAGCGGCGGCGAGGACGGCCGGGTCTGGACCTGGATGCCCGGCCGCCCCCCACTGCCCGCCCCCGTCGATCAGCGCCCCCACCCCGTCACCGCCACCGCCCTCGGCGCCACCCCCGCCGGCCTCCTCCTCGCCGCCGCCTGGTCCGACGGCCTGCTGCGCCTGCGCCGCTGGGGCGAGCGCCACCGCGGCGCCGACATCCGGCTGGGCGCCCCCATCCGCTCCCTCGCCGTCACCCCGGACGGTCTGGTGATCGCCGCCCTCCCGGAGGCCGTCCTCGCCCTCACGCTGGTGGGCTGAGTTCCCGCCGGCGGAAGGCGTCCTGGCTGGTCATGTGATCACCCTATGGTCGTGCGTTTTGGATCATTCCCGGGTGTCGATCGCGCCCTCTGGGTTGGTGTACGTACGGTTCAGGAGGTCGGCCACCGCTGAAACAGGCTCGGGTGGAGGGCTGTGTTGAAAGAGTCCGGGAACGCAGCGATCTTCAACCAAACACAGGGAGCCCCACCATGTCCGGCTGCGGGGGGACCGAGTTTGATCACCGGAAGGACCTTCGGCGTCAACGGATCCGCCTGTCCTTCCCCTCGGCGGATGAGGCCCTACACGAATCAAGTCCGACAGGAAAAGAGGAACCGATGACTGACTACCGTGGCGGGGTCGATCAGGTGGAGAAGGAGTGTGCGGCCCTCGCGGGCCTGCCCGCGTCCCAGCGGCTCACCGAACTCGAACGGCTCTGCCGACGGACGGAGAAGATTCTCGGCCTCGCCGTCCTGGACACCGCGAGCGAGGTCTACGAGCAGGGCGACGACGCCGCGCTGCGCCGTTCCCCGTACGCCTACGGCTACCTGCGCCGCACTCTCGGCTTCGGGACCGAACACCGAACGGACGGCTGACCGTTGTACACCTACCTGTGCCGGACCCGCTGGGGCGACATGGACGCCTTCGGGCACATCAACAACCTGAAGGTGCTGCAGTACGTGCAGGAGGCCGTCTACTGCCTGCTGTACGACGAGAGCGAGGGCCAGCAGCTGTTCGAGGACGGCTTCATGATCGCCCGCCATGAGATCGACTACCGTTCGCCGCTCTACCACTGCCCCACCCCACTGCCCGTGCAGATCTGGGTGGAACGTCTCGGTACGGCGTCCATCGCCACCACCTGCGAGGCGCGCCGCGACGGCGAGCTGGCCTTCGAGGCCCGGACGGTCACGGTGCCGACCGACGCCGGAACCGGCCGCAGCCGGCCGCTGCGCGACGCGGAACGCCGACACCTGAACCGCTACCGGGTCCGCCCCATCGGCCCGCTCTCCACCGTCGCCCCCGTCGGCCGCGTCCCCGTCCCGGCCACCGCCCGCCTCCGGGTCCCCGCCATGGGCGGACGGGCCTCCTGAGAACGCCCGGGGGAGGAAATGGAAGAACCCTTTCTGCCCCCCGGGTCACGACGAAGCGGGCCGGCCCCGGGCAACCCCACCCGGGGCCGGACCGGCCTCAGCAGCGCGTGTCGCGGCCGCCCACCGGCGTGCGGGCCTCAACGCCTTCGTCCGGCGGAGGGGGCGGAGGGGGCGGAGCGGGCGGAGCGGACGGAGGCGCGTCGGCCGGGGCAGGTGGCGGGGACAGCAGCGGGTAGTACGCGGGATCGTTCATGCCCCATGGATCACCCACCCGGCCCGGGGCGGTTCCCAGGGCTCGCGCTAACCACCCAGGCGGGCGAACCGGCCCTCCAGACGGGAGAGTTGCAGCGCGGTGGCCGGAGAGCGCAGCACGTCGTGCCGCTCGCGGAAGCTCGTGTACGCCCGCCGGGCCTGGTGAATGTTCCCGGCGTCCAGCTCCAGGTGAGCGAGCTGGAGCAACGACACCCCGATGGTCCGGTGCTCGCCCGCCGGGCGGGCCCGCAGCGAGGCCCGCAGGTAGGACAGCGACAACTCGGTGGCCCGCAACGACCGGTGGACCTGCGCCGCCTGGTACAGCAGCGCCGGCTCCGGGTACCGGTGCGGGCCGCCCTCCGCCGCCGACCGGGACGCCCACTGCTGGGCCGCGTCCAGCACCCGCAGCGCCTCCTCGGACTGCCGCAGCCGGGCCGCCGCCACCGCCTGCTGCGCCAGGACGAACGCCCGCACCCCCGGCGCCGCGTCCGGCGGCAGGTGCTCGGCCGCCGCCTCCGCCAGCCGGGACGCGTACGCCTGATGGCCCAGCGCCCCCGCCTGGGTGCTCTGGTCGCGCAGCGCCATCGCCTGCGCCTGGCCGTCCTGCGCCTCCGCCGCCAGCCGGTACGCGAACCGGTAGTGCCGCTGCGCCTCCCCGTGCCGGTTGTCGTCGGTGTACGTCCGTCCCACCAGGCGCACCAACTGGGAGGCGGCGACCAGGAGTTCACGGTGCCGCAGGTCGCCTGCGGAGCTGGTCAGCCAGGGCAGGACGTGGTCGCGCAGGTACCCGAGCAGCGGGCTGCGGGCGATCGCGCCGCCGTACCCGTCGTAGTGCCGCGCCCCGAACGCCGTCATCTCCCGCACCGCCTCGACCTGCCGCGCCCCCACCCGCTCGGGGCCGGAGCGGCGCAGCACCGGCGCGAGCCGGGTCGGCGGGACGGCGGCAACGGGCGGGACGGCGGCAACGGGCGGGACGGCGGGGACGGGCGGGGCGGAGGGCGCGGACGGGGGAGAGGTGCGGGGGGCGGGCAGCAGGCGGATTCGGAACAGCGGAGGATGAAACGTTTCGTCCGAGGCCTCCCCGAAGTGCGGCCGGGCGTGCAGCCGGCGCAGCCCCGCAAGCGCGTCGGCCGGCTCCGTCTCGGCGTCCTCACCGGTCGCGGGACCGGCCGGGCGGAGCCCCAGCTCCGCCCGGGACACCGGCCGTCCCAGCCGCCGGGCGAACGCCTCCTCCAGCAGTTGCGGCCCCGGATGCCGGGGCTGCGTGCCCGACAGCCAGTGCGCCACCGTCGTCCGGTCGTAGCCGACGCTGAACCCGCTCTCCCGGGCCACCTTCTGCAGCGCCGCCGCCAGGGCGGGCCCGTTCCACCCGGCCTCCGCCATGCGGGTGCGCAGCGCGAGATTCGGTCCACGGACGTGCGGCATCGACAACTCCTTGGGCGGACCGCCGAGAGGCCGGCCCCCGGATCAACGGTCGGCGTCGGCGGCGAGAACCGGCATGCGACAAACGCCCCCTGTTCAACGCGCGGAAGCGGAAATCGGTGCGGCGCACCAGCCGTTCGGTGACGACGCCCGGTGCGCCGGGCTCACTCGGGGCGGGCCGGGCGGTCGGTCAGCAGGTCGCGGAGCAGGGTGGCGATGTCCAGGTGGTGGTGTTCCGTTCCCGGGGGGACGACCTGGTGGGAGCGGCGGAGGAAGTCGCGGACCGGGGCGGAGGGGGTGTGCAGGACGGCGGTGTGGCCGGGGGTGGTGAGGGCGATGGCCAGCAGCTGGGGGTCGGTGGGGGAGCGGCGGACCGTGACGTCGCCGAGGCCGGCGCGGCCGTTCAGGCCCTCGGCGAGGAGTTCGCGGCCGAACAGCCAGGTGATGGGCTCCTCGAGGTCGGCGTGGCAGTCCAGGTGCACGGCGTACGGGTCGGTGCGGTAGTAGCGCAGGCGGGCCGGGACGCGGACGCGCAGGCCCGGGCAGGGGCGCACGGTGACGTTCAGCAGCAGGACGCAGTCCGGGTCGTCGGCGGGTCGGAGCCAGGTGCTCGGCGTGTTCCGGTGGTTCACCGGGTCTCCCTCGGGTGGACGGACTCGGGCGGGGTGGCGCTTTCGGGTGTGGTGGTGCCTTCGGGCGCGGCCTCGGTGGCGAAGCGGGGCGGGGTGATCAGGCGGGACCACTCCGGGTCGCTGCGGCCGGGCGCGGTGCGGCCGGACCGGTGCCAGAGGGCCACCAGCCCGGTGTGGATCGGGGCGTGCTGAATCGTTTCGTCACGAACGCCCGTCGGGGCCAGGGGATCGGCACTCACGTTCGGGCATAACGACCGAACCCGGGGGCGGTAACGGCACTTGCCGTGCCTGTGTTCAGCCCGTGGGGGTGTGGGTCGCGGCGACGGCGCGGGCGTGGTCGAAGGCGCGGACGGGGTGCGGGGTGGAGGTCCAGGGGTGGGCGCCGCACCAGGGGCCGAGCCGGCGGAACTGCTCCAGTGCGAGGGCCGGTTGGCGGGAGACCAGCGCGAAGTGCGCCAACAGGTGCCGCAGCAGTGGGAGTTGGTCGTTCGTCGGCGGGGCGGCGTCCAGCGCCGAGGCCACCGCGGGCAGCAACTCGCGCAGCCGGCCCGCGTCCGGCAGACCGTACAGGCCGTGCCGCTGCTCCAGTTCGGTCAGTGCCTGGAGGTACAGCCCGGGCAGCGCGGAGCCGGGCGGGGCGGTGCGGACGGCGTGTTCGGCGAAGCGCAGCATCTGCGCGTCGCTGCCGTGCCACTTGGCGCACCAGTACTGCATGGCCTGCCAGTGCCCGCCCACGTGGTGCGGTGCGCGCGCCGTCAACTCCTGCCACAGCGCCCGGAACCGGCGGTGGCTGAGCGGGACGCCGCGGGCCGTGGTGACCAGTACCGCCCATGGGCCGGGGTCGCGCGGGTCCAGCGCGGCGGCCTCCCGGGCGGCCGCGTTCGCCTCGGCCAGCCGCGCCTTGAAGGCGGTCAGGTGCTCGGCCGGGACCTGGCGCGCGAGCGCGCTGCCGCGCACCTCCCAGGCCCGCTGCACCAGCAGCCGGGCGTGCACGGTGGTGGCCGCGCACGCCTCGGTGCCCGATTCGCGCCACGCGGTGAGCCACTCGTCGCGCTCGGCCGCCACCCGGGTCAGGAAGTCCAGCCGGGACCACCGCTCGTCCCAGTCCTCCCCGGCCGCCGCCACGTACGCCGCGGCCGCCCGCCAGCCACCGGCCAGGCAGGAGTCGGCCAGTGCCTCCAGTTCCTTGCGCCGCAGCAGCGGCAGCGGCGGCCCCGCGCGCCCCGGGTCCAGCTCCGCGCTCGGCACCAGCCCGTACTGCTTCGGATCGAAGCCGTCGGGGGTGGGGGCCACCGGGGGTTGCACGGGTGCCGGCGCCGGTACGGTGCCGCCGCTCCAGCGCCGACGGGTCAGCAGCGAGAGCACCAGGGCGATACCGAACAGCAGCACGGGGGTCATGCCCAGAATGATCTCCCACCCGATGCGGTGCCCGGCACCCGCACGCCCCCTCGGACCGGCCGCCGGACCGCCCGGCGACCCGGACCGGGCCCTGGCGGATCGTCAACGGCCGGGCGGTTTCCGGCCAGGGGCGGGTGGGGCGCTACCGTGGGGGCCGCGCGCGGGTGGTGTTCGTCCGATGATCTGTCCGGAACGCCCGTCCGCATCCGGTCCGTGAACGACGAGTGCGACGAGAGCGAGCCCCTGATGCCCCTTGCGGCCCCCGATGTGGCGCGACTGTTCACTCCGGGCAGCCAGTACGACTGCGGGCACGACCGCACGGCCACCGTGGTCGCGCTGCCCGAAGCGGTGCTGGCGCTGCCCACCGGGCGGCTGGTGGCGTGCGACCCGGTGATCGGCCTGGTGGACGAGAACGAGCCGTTCCTCGCCGTGGCGCCGCCGGGCAGCTACCCCGTCGCGCTCGCCGTGGTCGAGGTGCGCAACGCGTACGGCCCCGGCTCCTCGGACACCCGGATCGCCGCCGCCCTGCTGCGGGTCGGCGACCGCCCGGCGGTGCGGTGGGAGCTGGCGCTGAGCGAAGGGCAGGACGAGAAACGGCTCGGCCGGGGCGACTTCTTCGGGTACGGCGTGGACGCGGGCACCGGCTGCTTCCTGGACGCGTCCGCCGTCGGCCCGATCGGCGAACTGGTCGAACAGGACGCCGACCCGGTCATCGACGCCATCCACGACGCCCACCTCCGCCCGGCCACCGTCACCGACCCCGCGAGCGGCCACAGCATGGTGGCGTTCACCACCGGCTGGGGCGACGGCCACTACCCGACCTGGGTGGGCCGGGACGCCGCCGGCCAAGTCACCGGCTTCGTCAGCGAGTTCTTCGTCGTCCCGCAACCCGGGCGCGGCCCCGTCGAGGGGTGACCGGGCCCGGGCTGCGGGGTCTCGGCGCGGGACGGACCGGCTCGGGACGGTCCGGCTCGACTCGGGACGGGACTGCGTGGCCCGGCTCGGCTCAGCTCGGGACGGCGAACTGGGCGCGCACGGCCTCGACCACGGCGGGCGGGGCGGTCCTGGTGGAGCCGGCGGTGTACGGCGGCTGCGGGTCGTACTCGGTCAGCAGCTGGATGCCCTGGGCGGTCTCGGCGCCGTGGATCCGGCCCACCAGGTGCAGGCCCAGGTCGATGCCGGACGAGACGCCCGCCGCGGTCGCGTACTTGCCGTCGAACACCACCCGCTCCTCGACCGGCTCGGCGCCGAACGCGGCCAGCGCCTTCGGCAGGAACCAGTGGGTGGTGGCGCGGCGGCCGGTGAGCAGCCCGGCGGCGGCCAGCAGGACCGAGCCGGAGCAGACCGAGGTGGTCCAGGTGGTGGTGGCGTCGATGGCGCGCAGCCAGTCGAGCACCTCGGGTCGTTCCTGCTGCGCGATCGAGCCCGGTCCGCCCGGGACGAGCAGCAGGTCGGCGGAGGTGACTTCGTCCAGGGCGGCGTCGGCGGTGAGCGCGAGGCTGCCCAGGTCGGCGCGGACCGGCCCGCGCCGGTCGGCGGTGAACACCACTTCGGCGCCGGGCATCCGGGCCAGGATCTCGTACGGGCCGACGGCGTCCAGTGCGGTGAAGCGGTCGTAGAGCAGGACGGCGATCTTCATCGGGTGCCTCTCCGTGGTGGGCCGGCGTTCCGTCGAGGTGTGGTGCGGAAGCGGCGGCGGTAGTCGAGCGGGCTGACGGACAGTGTGCGGGCGAAGGCGCGGCGCATGGCCTCCGGGTTGCGGTAGCCGCTGCGGCGGGCGACCTGTTCGATGCCGTCGTCGCTGTCCTCCAGCAGGCGGCGGGCCACCTCCAGCCGCACACCGTCCACGTAGCGGCCGGGGGTGATGCCGGTCTCGGCGGCGAACACGCGGGCGAACTGGCGCGGCGACAGTGCGGCGCGGCGGGCCAGGGCCTCGACGGACAGGTCGGCGTCGGGGTGTTCGGTGATCCAGCGCTGCACCTCGCGCAGCGGCTGCCGGACGGCGAGTTGGGCGGCCAGCTGGGTGGAGAACTGGGCCTGGCCGCCCGGGCGGCGCAGGAACATCACCAGGTGCCGGGCGATGCGGAGGGCGAGTTCGCGGCCGAGGTCCTCCTCGACCAGGGCGAGCGCCAGGTCGATGCCGGCCGTGACCCCGGCGGAGGTGGCCACCCGCCCGTCCCGGACGTGGATCGGATCGGGTTCGACGGTGACGTCCGGGAAGCGCCGGGCCAGCGACTCGCTGTGCGCCCAGTGCGTGGTGGCCCGGCGCCCGGCCAGCAGCCCCGCCTCGGCGAGCATGAACGCGCCCGTGCAGACGGACGCGATGCGCTCCGCCTTGTCGGCCAACTCGCCGATCCTGCTGACGAGTTCGGGCGCTGGGTGCCGGGTGCCCGGGCCGCCGGGGACGATCAGCGTGTGCGGGGCGGCCGCGCGCGCGAGGTCCTCGTCGGGCAGCAGGCACAGCCCGCTGCCCGTCCGCACCGGGAGCCCGCCGGGCGAGGCGGTGCGGATCCGATAGCCGGCCGCCGCGAGCACTTCCAGCGGGCCGGTGACATCGAGGCTCTGCACCCCGTCGAAGAGCACGAAGAGCACGCTGCGATCGGCCATGTCCCCACCCTCGCAGCGGCTCCCGGCGGCAGCAATGACGGATACCCCACCTTTTCTGCCATCACCCCACGGCTGTGGTCCGGATCCCGGTTGAGGTTGACCTCGGGTCAGGGCTCCGGCTACCGGCGGTGCGGCTCCGGCGAGTTGCTGCAACTGGTGCAGGTGCGGATGCCGGCCGGCGCGGGCGTGCCGCTGGCCGAGACCGGGTCGATGCTCGACGCGGCGGCCGCGCAGTTCGGCGCCGCGCTCGCCGAGGTCGGGCGGCAACTCGCTGTCCACATCGACGAGTTGGGCGCCCGCCGGGACAGGCTGCACCGGCTCGCCGACGGTGACCGGACCCTGCTGCCCGACCGCGCCTGCGCCGTCCTGGAGCTGATGCGCGAACTCGGCCTCGGCCCCGGCTGCGTGGCCGCGCAACGCGAAGCCCTGGCGCCGGCCCGGGCGATGGTTCCGGAGGGCTTCGAGGGCTTCCTCGCCCAGCTCGAACACCGGCTGGGCGAACGGGAGTTCGTTCTTCTCGCCAAGCCCCGCCGGGAGGCCGAGGCCCGGGACCCGGGCGACCCGAGGACCGGGGACACTCGCGACCGCGATGGCCGACGCCACCTTGCCGACCCCGAGCTGCTGGGGGACCGGGCAAGCCTGCGGGCCTGGGCGAAGGCCTCGGCCCAGTACCGGCAGGCGTACCCATGCCGAAGTGGTGACAGGCGGCGGCCCGGCGGCGGCAATGACGGATACCCCACCTTTTCTGCCATCACCCCCCGGGTCAGGGCGGAGGCTCCTCGGGTCCGTCAGGAACGGTCGCGGTCGCGGCCGTAGGCGGCGAGGGCGTGGAAGGCGGCCTTCGGCTCCCAGGGCAGGCCGGGGTGGGTGGTGGAGGGGCGGCCGGGCGGGAGGGGGCGGACGATGCCGAAGGAGGCGCGGTCGAAGTCCCGGTCGGGGTCGTCGGAGCCGGGCAGGTGGTAGTGGGCGAAGGTCTGCACGAAGGCGGCGTCCAGGCCGGAGTCCTCGAAGACCGCGAGCAGGTCGAGCAGGTAGTCGGCCTGTTCCTGCTCGTCGCGCGCGAACGGTTCGGCGAAGCGGTCGGCGCGGCCGTGCGCGTCGAAGAGTACGGCGCGGTCGCCGCGCGCACCGAGCGCGGCGGCGCCGGTGAAGCTGCCGCAGCCGAACTCGGTGACGGCGGCGGGCCGGCCCTGGTCGGTGAGGGCGCGCAGGCCGGGGGCGAGCAGCTCGGCGTTGGTGGCGTCGCGGTAGCCCGCGTCGGTGGCGACGATGTCGAACGGGGCCCAGTCGATGCCCTCGAAGGGCAGCGAGGCGTAGCCGATCCGGCCGCCGAAGCGCGACCTCGCGGCGCTGAGGACGCGGGCCAGGAAGGCGTTCAGCGTGCGGTGCAGCTCGGGCAGCAGGACGCGGAAACGGGGCTGGTCGGCGAGCACGCCGGCGCGTTCGAGGTAGTCGGCGCCGGGCAGGAAGCCGTCCGTGAACAGGGAGATCTCGGAGCCGGTGAGCAGCACCACCTCGGCGCCGCCGGCCCGCAGCTTCTCGGCGCGCTCGGCGCAGTCCACCAGCAGGTCGAACAGCTGGGGTTGGGTGAGCCCGTTGGTGAACGGTGAGAACCAGATCTCCAGTCCGGCCTCGGCGGCGTACCGGGCGGCGGTCTCCAGCCGGTCCGGTACGGCGCCGGTGATGCGCACCGCGTCGCAGTGCAACTCCTGGCGGATCACCAGCATTTCGCGGCGAACGGTGTCGGGGTCGAAGGGTTCCCGGGTGGTGGTGTCGATGGTGCTGCGGAAGCCGGTGTCGTAGGTGATGCCGAAAACGCGCACGGCGAAGCCGTCCTCTCCTCGCGAAGTAGGGTACGGCTCGTACCTTACGGCGAATTGGGTACGGCCGGTACCTTGTTCTGGTGGGGACGTACCATGCGAACCGGGATCAGCGGCAACAGCGAGCAGGAGGTGGGCAGGTGGCAGCGACCAGGCGGCGCGGCGCCGAACTCGAGGACGCCATCCTCACCGCCGCCGGCGAACTCCTGCTCGAACACGGCGTGGCCGGACTCACCATGGACGAGGTCGCCCGCCGGGCCGGCACCAACAAGAACGCCCTGTACCGGCGTTGGCCCCACCGCACCGCACTCGGAATCGCCGCCTACCGCAGGCTCGCCGCCGCCGAAACCCGACCGCCCGACACCGGCGCCCTCCGCGACGACGCCCTCGACCTGCTGCGCCGAGCCAACCGCACCTGGTCCTCCCCGTACGGCGAAATCCTGCGCGGCCTGCTCGCGGCCGCCGGTGGCGCGCCCGAACTCCTCGCCGAACTCCGCGACCCCGACCGCCCCGACCCACTCGACGAGGCCTGGCTGGCCGTCCTCACCCGCGCCGCGACCCGGGGCGAGGCCCCCGCCGCGGCCGTCCACCCACGCGTGGCCGCCACGCCGATGGCCCTGCTGCGCACCGAATACCTGCTGCGCGGCGTCCCGGCCGTCCCCGACGAGGTCCTGGTGGAGATCGTGGACGAGGTCTTCCTTCCGCTGGTCCGGGGCCGGGCCTGAACAACGCCCCCGCCGGGTGGGGGACGCCCGCCTGTTCGCCGTCGAGCATGCGCCCGGTGGTGCCGAACTGCGCCGCCGTCTGGCCGAGTTGAGCGCGAGCCCGGTGGAGTCGCCGGAGCTGCGGGCGGCGGCGGCGCGGCGGCTCGCGCGCGAAAGCAGCTGACGGACAGTCGCGAATGGGAGGCGGCGACTGCCCGTCAGCTGGTGGGGGGTGGGGGTCAGAACTGGGTGGCGACCGTGACGTTGGTGAAGTCGGTGGCCGCGTAGAGGCTCAGGTAGCGGTAGCCGGCCTGGGGGTTGGTGACGGTGATGGTCTGGGTGGTGCTGTTGGGAGTGGTGGAGGAGGCGGTGTAGGCGGTGGGGGAGGCCCAGGTGGCGTCGTTGTAGTACAGGTACGCGGTGCCGGTGCCGCCGCTGGTGGTGATCTTCAGGGTGCTGGTGCCGGCGGGCAGGTAGACGTACAGGTAGTCGACGTTGCCGGCGGTGCGGGTGCGGCCGGTGCGCTGGCAGTTCTGGCCCATCGCGTCGGTGCGCTGGTCGGTGCAGGTCGGCAGGGTGGTGCCGCCGCCGCTGCCGGTCTTGACGGTGACGCTCGTCGGGGTCGCGGTGGAGCGGCCGGTGGAGTCGGTGACGGTCAGGGCGACGGTGTAGGTGCCGGCCGCGGCGTAGGTGTGCGACGGGTTGCGCTCGTCGGAGGAGCTGCCGTCACCGAAGGTCCAGTGCCAGGAGACCAGCTGCGCGGGCGAGTTGGTGACCACCGAGCGGTCGGTGAGGGTCACCGTCGAGCCGTTCACCGACTGGTCGAACAGCGCGGTCGGGCCGGTGGCGAAGCACGCGCCGGCCGCGCACTGGGTCAGCCAGGCGTCGAAGTCGGCGTCGTAGGAGGTGCCGAGGCCGTTGTAGACCGCGTACCCGCCCTGGTAGTCACCGGTGCGGAAGTGGCCGAGCATGTTGGTGACGTCCGCCGGGTGCTTCTCCATCATGTAGCGGACGGCGAGGTAGCCCCACGGGTAGACCCGGGTGGAGTCGGCGTTGTAGTAGGTGTTCTGGAAGATCGTGCTCAGCTTGTAGGTGTGCTTGGCGGCCTCGGACATCGCCTGGGTGTCCGTCACCCCCCGGTAGCCGTACGACTCGTACTCGGCGACGCCCTCGATCCACCAGATGTCCGGGACGGACGTCTCGGTCTTGAAGTTGCCCTTCATGTCGTAGATGTTGTCGAGGTAGTGCGTGTACTCGTGGTTGAGGTTCCACACGTTGCCCGGGAAGTCGTCGTTCCACGACTTCTGGTACATGATCGCCACCGGCTTGTTGTTCGGGTCGGTGGGGTCCATCAGGGTGACGCCGCCGTTGTCGGTGGAGTTGTTCCAGATCGCCCACGAGTAGGTCTGGTAGTCGGCCGCGCTGGCGAACACCGGCAGGTCAAGGGTGGAGCCGTACTGGCCCGGGATCGGGCCGTTGTCCTTGACCAGGTTGTGGAAGTACGCGTCCTCGCCGCGCAGGCTCTCGCACACCGGACCCAGCTGGGCCACCGTCAGGGCCTGGGCGCGCAGCGTCTTGTTGTCGCAGACCAGGACGTTCGGCAGGACGGCGTTGATCAGCTTGTTGGGCAGGTCGCAGATGCCGAAGGTCGAACACTGGGTGCGGTTGAACTCGTTGGACTGGAAGGCCGTGTGCACGTACAGCGGGCCGCTCGCGCCGACGATCGGCGTCGAGTCGAGGATCTGCTTGATCAGCGGCCGGGTCGCCGCCTCGACGGTGGAGCTGTCGCCGGACATCCGGGCCAGGTCGTTGCCCGCGTTGACCTCAAGGAAGGAATTCGCCGTTCCCAGCAGGTCCTTGTGGTTCGTGATGAAGCTGCCGAGGGTGGAGACCAGGGAGGTGTCGGCGTTCAGCGCGTTGACGAAGTCGGTGTTCCAGTTGCCGCGCCACAGCGGGGCGAACAGCACCGCGTTCACCGCGTTCACCATCTTCGGGTACGCGTTGTAGCTGTTGCTGTAGCCGCTCAGCACCTGCTTGTACGTGCCCAGGTAGTTCGCCTGCACGTTGGCGCTGTCGGTGAGCACCAGCACGTCGTACAGCACGATGCCGTTGGCGTCCGAGACGTCCTTCCAGTGCTGCCCCGCGAGGAACGTGTCCAGGCCCGCCTTGGTGGCGGCGGTCAGCGTCGAGTCGTAGTTGCCGACCGAGTCCGCGTTGTACGACTGGACGTAGTAGCCGGCCCGCAGGAACTGCACCAGCTGAAGGATGTTGGCGCTGTTGGTGCCGTCGTACGTCGCCGCCAGGTCCTTGAAGGCGCTCGCGACGGTCAGCATGTTCGCCTGCTTGAAGATCGCGCCCGCGTCGCTGCCCGTCACGTTGTACAGCGTGCCGAGGCAGCTCGTGGTCGATCCCTTGACGAACGCCACCAGGTCGGCGCCGGAGCGGCTGCCGAAGTCGCCGGGGGTGCAGGTCTGCGCGGCGAGGCCCGCCGCCTTGTTCTGGGTGGCCGGCTGCTTCGCCTGGGGGCGGGGCGTGGTCTGGACGGTGGTGCCGGCCGGCTGACCCATCACCACCTGGCCGAGCAGCGCCGGGGGCAGCGGGGCCGAGACCGGGGCGGGGGCCTCCGTGGCGGCCGCGACGATCGGGCCGAGCGGCTTGGGGGCGGCGCTGCGGTCGCTGCCGGCGGCGGACGTGGCCGGGGCGGCGGCCTTCGACTGTCCGCCGGTCGCCGCGAAGGCCGGGGCGGGCAACAGAGTGGCCGCCGTGGCGCAACCGGCCAACAGGCCGGCCGCCAGTGCGGGGAGGGATATGCGCACTGATTCTCCTGTGGGGGCTGGGGAGATGGGGGGAGTGCATGCATCGTGGCACTGGGGCAGGGGTCAGAACAATGTCACAGGTCATATGACATTGCACTGCGGTGGCATAACACCGAAGTGCTGTTCTTGGTCTCCCGCCGGTCGCGGGCGGTGTCCTCAGGTGCGCGGCGGACGGAAGGTCCGGCTTGCCCAGCTGTGCAAGTGCGGTGCCCCGGCGGCGAGTTCGCGGTACGCGGCGGTGGCCGCACCGAACAGGGTGTCGGCGAGCGCCGGACCGAGCGTGGCGCGGCGCCACAGCAGGACGTACCGCAACCACAGTGGCGCACCGAGCAGCGGCTTGATCACCACACCCGGGGCGGGCGGCGTACTGGCCGGGACCAGGGTCGCACCCAGCCCCGCCGCCACCAGGTCCTGTATCTCCCGCTGCCCGAACGGAAGGTGGCGGACCGTTGTGGGTGGCAGCGCCGCCGATTCGCAGGCCGCCCGGACCACCGCCGGCCATGCGGTGCCGTCGGCGGCGGGCAGCAACCAGGTCTCGCCGGCCAGATCGCCGAGCGCGGGCTCGGCGTGATGCCGGATCGGGTGGCCGGCCGGCAGCGCGACGAACACCGGCTCGGTGGCGAGAACGCGCGCCGCGAACGTCGGGGTGGGGCGCAGGCCGGAGTCGGGGTGGTCGAGGGCCAGCGCGAAATCGAACGGCTCCTGCGGGCCGGCGGTGAGCGAGAACCGGAGCTCCGGGCGGAGCTGCCGGGTCCGGGCCAGCGTCCCCGGCAACAGCGCCGGACAGTCCGCGGCCACCCGCAACTCGCGGTGCGGCCGCTCACCGTTGGCGGCGACGGCGTCCCCCAGGCGGTCCACCCGCGAGAGCACCTCGCGGGCGGCGGCGAGAACCTCCGCCCCGAAAGTGGTCGGCACCACACCAGTTGCCGTCCGCTCGAACACCACGGCGCCCAAGTGCCGCTCGATTCTTCGCAGCTGAGTACTCGTGGCAGGCTGGGACGCGCCGATGGCCGCGGCCGCCCGCCCGACGCTGCCGGTGTCGGCGATCGCGCAGAGCACCCGCAAGTGCCGCAGCTCCAGGTCCATGGCCCGGCCTTTCCTTGCGAGTGGGTCAGTACTATTTCACACGCAACATGTCAGATGGTGCCGCCACCTTCGCTTCTGGTCGTTGCCACGTCAAGCCCCGGGCGAGCGAGGGGGCTGGGGTTCTGCTGTGCGGGTGGGGAAGATGGTGTGTCAAGGTCGGGGCCGGCGTGGGGACTTGGGGGCGTGGGTGGCCGGGCCGGGTGCCGCTGCTGCGGGTCGGCGGCGAGGGCGGGCCGGGTGCCACGTCGAGCCTCGGATCATCCGATCACAGGCTCGCGCCGGTGCTGAACCCGGTCGGGGCTCAGGGCGACGTGGGCGGGCTGAAGGAGATCCAGGTGTCGGGCGGCAGATCCGGACGGCCCGGGACGGGGCGGTGCTGTTCGGTCCAGGCGGGGCCGGCGAGCCGGGTGGCGACGCGGCGCCAGAAGTGGACTGCGGTGGGGTTGGTGTCCTGGAAGGCGACTTTCCACGGGCCCGGGTGTCTGGCGACGATCTCCTGGACGGCGCGCAGTCCGATGCCCGAGCGCCGTGCGCCGCGGGCCACGAAGAAGCTGTTCAGGACGCGGGTGGGGCCGGTCAGGCCGCGGACGAAGGCGAAAGCGGCCGGGGCGTTGCCGGTGGTCGTGACGAGGTACGCGGCCCAGCCCGGGTCGGTGAGAGCCTGGTGGAGGCGCTCGTCGCGGAAGGTGCCGTCGGGGTTCGGGAGGAGGCCGTCGAACTCCGACATGTCGTGGCTGAACATCAGCCAGAGGCGTTCCAGGACGGGCCGGTCGGCGGTGGTGGCGAGGCGGACGGTCAGGTCTGACACGGGACTCCTTGGAGGGATGGGCGCCGCATGTCGACTCTCTAGCAGACGGGGTCGTTGGCCTGCCACTCAATTGGCCACGGGTACAGGCGCGTTGGGGAGCGGATGGGGCTGGTACCACTCGGTCCGCACCAGGCGGGCGCGGACGGACGGCGGGGCGGCGGCGAGGCGGCCAGGAAGGGCGCCGCGCAGCACCTCGGAGCGGTGGGCGAAGACGGCGGCGAGTTTGCGGGGGAGCCACGGGGTGACGTCGAGGGCCTCGACCGTGGCGTCCGGGACGCTGTAGGCGGTGCGGCCGGGGCGCAGCAACAGGGCGCCCAACTCCCGGGCGGCGCTGTGCGGGTGGGTGGCCAGCAGGAGCCGGCGGACCGGCCAGGGGGCGCCCAGTTCGGGGTGGAGGCCGGGGAGGGCCGCCGCGTGGACGGCGAGGACGGTGAGGCGGTGGGTGTGCTGGTGATCGGGGTGGCCCGTCATGCCGCCGTACGCGTCGTGGGTGACCACCCACTCGGGGCGGAGCTCCCGTAGGTGGGCGACGAGTTGGGCCACGGCCTCGTCCAGCGGGGCATCGAGCAGCCGAGCCCGCCCGGGCGCCGAGTCCGGAACCTTGGCGTCCGCGTAGCCCAGCAGCCGGGGCGGCCCCGCCCCCAACTCGTCGAGCGCCCGGGCCAGTTCGGGAATCCGGTGGGTGCCCTCCGCCCACGTCGCGGTGACCACGGCCGTCCGGGCCCCGGCCGCCGCGTGCCGGGCGAGCAGGCCGCCGGCGGAGAGGGATTCGTCGTCCGGGTGTGCGAACACACCGAGCACGCTGGGGAGTTCCATGCCGCACCGCCTTCGACCTGCGGAAGTTCCGTTTCCCCGCAGGGTTTCCGGTTCGTGCACCGGCGAAACGGCGGCGCGCTCGTGGCGGCTCAGAGCTGTTTGGTCCAGCGGTTCTGCTTTCCCTCGATCGGCTGGTGGACGAAACCGTAGCGACTCATTGACTTCGCGCCGGCCGGGGTCCCCATGTTCGAGACGACGTACCGGAATCCCGCGTCGCGCATGGTCTGGAAGCCCATCTCCACGATCCTGTCCACGAGTTGGCGCCGTGCGGCCCGTTCCATACCCGGTACGACGAAGATCCAGCCCGCGTCGCACTCGGTCGCGTCCGTCGTCCGTGCGGTCGGGATGCAGAACCACCCGCCGACCACGGCTTCGCGGGTACCGAGCGCGAGCACGTGTTTCATGCCGGGGCCGAGCTTCCCGTCGACGCCCGCACGTGTGAAGGCCACTGGGTTGTCCGTGGTGTAGCCCGCGTCGTTGAAGACGGAGTCCGCGAAGGCGCTGTTCAGCGCCGACAGCACATCGTCCCATCGGGATTTCATGAATTCGGCGTCCGCCAGCACGATCCTGGTGCGCTCGGTCCCATCCGGGTTTTCAGCGTCCAACACGGTCGAACTCCTTGCTGAGGGGGGTCGCGAATGGGGGCTCCGCTCATGGCACCCTGTCCTTCGGGGCGCGGGGAGGAAACGGGACTTCGGAGTAGTCACCTGATCGCCATGGGATCGTCCACCAACAGCCCTTCGGGGGCGAAGTGTTCCGCGGGCGCTGATACGTTCCGGTCGGGGATAGCCGAGACGGTGCAGATCGGCCGTCGCAGAGGAGAACACTGTGTCCGTTGGCGTTGACCAGGCCGGATCTGTGCGGCCGAGCGGTCGGACGGCCACCCCGCGCCGGCTGCTGATGTGCCGGCCGCAGCATTTCGACGTGGCGTACTCCATCAACCCGTGGATGCACCCGGAGCGGCCGGTCGACGGCGCGCTGGCCCTGCACCAGTGGGAGCGGCTGCGCGAGGTGTACCTCTCGCTCGGTCACACCGTCGAGGTGATCGAGCCGATTCCCGGCCTGTTGGACATGGTCTTCGCCGCCAACGGCGCCACCGTGGTCGACGGGAAGGTGCTCGGGGCCCGGTTCCGGCACGTCGAGCGCACCGCCGAGGGGCCGGCGTACCTGGACTGGTTCATCCGGCAGGGCTACCGGGACGTGCTGTGGCCCGAGTTCATCAACGAGGGCGAGGGCGACTACCTGCCCGTCGGGCGTCGCATCCTGGCCGGTACGGGCTTCCGCACCGACCAGCGGTCGCACTACGAGGCCCAGGAGTTCTTCGGCCTGCCGGTCACCTCGCTGACCCTGGTCAACCCGGAGCACTACCACCTGGACACCGCGCTCGCGGCCCTCTCCGACACCGAGATCATGTACTACCCGGCCGCGTTCACTCCCGGCAGCCGCTCCGTCCTGGAGCACCTGTTCCCGGATGCGATCCATGCCGATGCCCGGGACGCCGCCGCGTTCGGCCTCAACGCCTTCTCCGACGGCTACAACGTCGTCCTCCCGCAGGCCGCCACTGGTCTCGCCGAGCGCCTGCGGGAACACGGCTTCAACCCGATCGGCGCCGACACCACCGAACTCCTCAAGGCCGGCGGCGCCGTGAAGTGCTGCACCCTCGAACTGCGGCCGTAGCGGCGGAGATCCTCGGGCGGACCGGGCGGACCGGGCGGACCGGGCGGGTGCGGTACCTGCCCGCCCAACTGTCGGTCACCGCCGCCGCCCTGCTGGGTCTGAGCACCGTCCTGGTCACCATCTGGCCCGCGGTGCGCCGGGGCCCGGTCGCCGGGACGGGCGCGCGGGAGTAGCGGGACTCAGGAGTGCTGCGGGCAGCGGCAGAGAGCGTCGAAGAAGGTGGTGACGGCCGCCGCGAGCTCGCTGACGAGGGCGTGTGGCGGGTGGCCGGCGAGCAGGCGGCGGCGGAGCTCGCGGTGGGTGGCGCGGTGGGCGCCGACGAGGGCACCGGCCAGCAGAAACGCGGTGGGGGACGGGGGAAGGGCGGCCGCGAGGGCGGTCTCGGCGTGGTCGGCGATCTCGCGTTCGCGGGCGCGCAGCGCGGGGCTGGCCTCGATGGTGCGGAAGAAGGTCGCGGAGCCGGGGGTGAGGTCGGCGCGCTCCAAGGCGGTGCGCAGCTCGTCGCGGAGGGCGGCCACGGGGCAGGTGCCGGGCGGGCGCTCGCGGACCACGGTGGCCAGGTGCTGTTCGACCTCGTGCTGACGGTCGAAGAACAGGTCCTCCTTGGTGGCGAAGTAGTTGAAGACCGTGTTGGTGGAGACGCCCACGTGCCGGGCGATCTCGGCGACGGTGACCTGGTCGAAGCCGTGTTCGAGGAAGAGTGGCAGCGCGGCGTCCGCGATGGCGGTCCGGGTCTGCTGCTTCTTGGTCTCACGAAGGCCCATGCGCCCCATGCTAGGGAACCCCGCGCCGGGCACCTCCCCGAATGGTAGTGTCACTGAAAAATTGGTGTCACACCAAAAATATCGGCCCGGGGGGTCAAGTGGACGACAGGCAGCGGCAGTTCAGGTTCGGTATCTACCCGGGGGCGCTGCTCGGTGACGAACGGGGGATCGTGCACCCGGTCAGCCCGGACGACCCGCGGCGGGTGGCCGAGGCGCTCGACGAACTGCAGGGCGCGGAGGGGGAGTTCCTGGTCCGGGTGTACCGGTCCTTCGCGTCCACCGTTACCGCGCCCGGGCAGACCCCGGACGGCTGGGAGGCATACCTGGGGCGGCCCGGACGAAGGGTCGATCTGGTGCTGCAGTTCCGCGAGCCGACCGGCAGCCGGGACGGGTGGGAGCGGTACGTGCGCGGGCAGGTGCGCGAACTCGGGGCGCGGCTCGGCTCGGTGCAGATCTGCGAGGAGCCCAACGCGGACCTGTCCGTGCTGGACGGCAGCGTCCCGGGGGTGCGGGAGGCGTTGGTGGCGGGCGTGGTCGCGGCGAAGGAGGAGGTGCGCTCGCTCGGTCTGTCCGCCGAGGTCGGCTTCAACGCGGTGCCGTCCTTCGGCCCGGCCGGGCTGTTCTGGGACGCGCTGGGCGAACTCGCCGACCGGCGCTTCCTGGACGCGCTCGACTACGTGGGGCTGGACTTCTTCCCGGACGTGTTCAGGCCCGTCCCGGCGGAGCGGCTGGTGGACGGGGTGGCCTGGGTACTGCACGGCTTCCGGCACACCGATCTGCCCAAGGCGGGCATCCCGGCCGAGGTGCCGGTCCGGATCTGTGAGAACGGCTGGCCCACCGGGCCCGGGCGGTCGGAGCAGGCGCAGTCCCGGGCGCTGGAGACGGTGGTCCGGGCGGTCGCCGGGCAGGCGGCCGCGCTGAACATCGACGGGTACACGCTGTTCGCGCTGCGCGACGCCGACAGCCGGGGCGAGAGCCTGTTCCACGGGTTCGGCCTGCTGCGCGACGACCACACCCGCAAGGCGGCGTTCGAGACCTACCGCCGGCTGATCGCCGAACTCGGACCGGTGCTGCGGGGCGGTGAGCAGGGGGCCGGTCGGTAAGTGAGGCCGTGTCAAGAGTCGGTAAGGAAAAGCGGAGCCGGTCGTTCTGGGCGATTCCTGGACGCTTCGGGTTGATTCCGACTGTTGATGTGCGGTTTTTGAGAAGTTTCGACAGGGGCCATGCCCTGGGCGGGGAGGGGAGCGCTAGACTCCGGATCGGCTCGGCCGGCGGCCCTGACGGATGGTTCGCGGGCCGGTCCGGCGCCGGGTGGGGCTTCAGTTCCGGTGCTGAGGCGGGCAGTTCGCGCGGCGCCGGATCCGGCCTGCGGTGAAGAGCCGCCGAGCAGTGGGGTGTTGACCTCCGAGCGGCTCATCGTGCCTGTTCGGAGCGGGTGTTGGGACACCATGGGCGGTGCCGCGCGGGCGCGGGACCGCCTCGGCTTTTTGGCCCGTTATACGGTGATACTAAGATCCATCCGTCAGAGTCCTCATCAGATTCGACCAGTTCTGAACGACTGGCGTCGTCTCCAAGGAGAATGTCCTGCGCACGCGCGCCTCTCGGCGGATCAAGGGCCGGCTGTCGCTCCGAGCGACCCTGCTCGTGCTGGCCATCGTCCCGGCAGTGGCGCTGGCCGCCCTGTGGGCGGTCACCAGCGGACAGCTCCTGTACTCCTTCCAGCGACTGGCCGCCCAGGGCATGCTCGCGGAACAGGCCGGCCAGCCGTCCAACATCGTGTACTACAACCTGCAGGAGGAACGGCGCCTGAGTGCCGAGGTCCTTGCCGGGCACACCGGGGTCACCGAAGCACTGCGCGCCCAGCGCGGCAAGACCGACGAGGCCGTCGCCACGTTCCAGAAGCTGTCCGGCGTCGAGGCCGGCAACGCGCCGCAGGAAGTCCGCGACGCCGTCCACGAGGCCCGGGCCGCGATCAACCAGCTGCCCGCGCAGCGCGCCCTGGTGGACAGCGGCGGCGACCAGCAGCAGGCCGCCGTCTACGGCTACTACACCGACCTGATCGCCGTGGACCTGCGACTGTTCGGAGCGCTCAGCCACGTGGACGAAGGCCGGATCGCCACCGTCTCGGCGCCGCTCGTGGACCTGTTCTGGGGCAAGGAGATGATCTCCCGCGCCGACGCGCTGCTCGCCCGCGGCTGGCCCACCGGCTCGCTGAGCGTCGAGGACTACCAGCAGCTGCGGCAGTCCATCTCCGAGCAGAGCTTCCAGTTCGGCGTCAAGGTCGCGCCCAACCTGGAGCCCGACCAGGCCGCCAAGTGGCAGCAGATCACCAGTAGCCCGGCCTGGCTGGCCAAGGGCCGCGCCGAGCAGGACCTGCTGAAGCCCGTCGCGCCCGACCGCAACGGCCGAATCCCGCTCGGCACCGACAAGGACACCTGGCGCCAGTCCATCGACGGCGTCAACCCCGAGCTCGTCGGGCTGATGGAGTACCGCACCGCGGCCATCATCGAGAAGGCCAAGAGCATCACCATCGACCTGGCGGTCCGCCTGGGCCTCACCACCGTGGCCGGCCTGATCGCCCTCGTCGTGGTCGCCCTCACCAGCTGGCGCCTCACCCGCACGCTGCGCCGCCGCATCGGCCGGCTCCAGCAGCAGGCCGAGGACCTGGAGAACGCCCTGCCCGAGGTGGTGGAGCGGCTCGGCAACGGCGAGCAGATCGACGTCGAGGAACACGCCCGCGCGATCGAGCGCGACCCGTGGTCCCGCACCGAGGACGAACTCGCCAAGCTCGGCGAGGCGTTCAACCTGGCCCGCACCAGCGCCCTGCAGGCCGCCGTCGGCCAGGCCGAGCAGCACCGCGCCTACGAACGGCTGCTGCAGCGCATCGCCCGCCGCACCCAGCTGCTGATCGGTCAGCAGCTGAAGAAGCTCGACGAGCTGGAACGCAAGCACGAGGACCCCGAGATCCTCGAAGGCCTGTTCGACCTCGACCACCTCACCGCGCGCCTGCGCCGTTACGAGGAGAACCTGGTCATCCTGGCCGGCGGCACCCCGCACCGGCGCTGGCGCAAGCCCGTCCCGCTGCTGGACGTGATGCGCGCCGCCCAGGGCGAGGTGCAGGACTACCGACGGGTCGTCATCGACCTCGACGGCAGCCCCTGGGTGTCCGAACGCGCCGTCGGCGCGGTCGCCCACGTGCTCGCCGAGCTGATCGAGAACGCGCTGAGCTTCTCCCGTCCGCCGAACCCCGTCGAGGTCCGGGCCGGCCGGGTCAGCCGCGGCGTCGCGATCGAGATCGAGGACCGCGGCCTCGGCATGGACGAGGAACAGATCGACGAAGCCAACCTGCTGATGACCCGCCCGCCCAAGGCCGACGTGCTGGCCCGCGGCGACGACATCCGCCTCGGCTTCTACGTGGTCGCCCGGCTCGCCCACCAGAGCGGCCTGCGGATCGAGTTCCGGCAGTCCGCGTTCGGCGGCACCCGCGTCGTGGTGCTCGTCCCCGACGAGCTGATCGTCCCCGCGCCGAACGCCCGCCCGCGACTGGTCGCCGCGCCGCAGCCCGGCGGCCTGCCCACCCGGTCCCGCGGCCAGGCGCTGGCCGCGGCGACCTCGCTCGCCCGGACGCCCGACCAGGAGAACGCGCTGCTGGAGCTGCACGCGGCTCCCGAGGAGACCTCGTACCCGCCGGTCGGGGACGGGTACCCGCCGCTGGAGGCCCCGCACGCGCCGATCGACGCCCCGTACGTGCCGATCGAGGCCGCGTACCCGCCGATCACGCCGATCGAGACCCCGTACGGCGCGGGCGACCCGCTCCCGCAGCACGAACAGCAGGACCAGCAGGACCAGCAGGACCGGCCCGGACCGTACGAGGCGCACGAGCCGTTCGGCGCGCAGGACGGGGACCGGCCCACCGCCGGCCACGAGCACCCGTACCCTGCCGAGCTGCCGCCCGCGCAGGCCACGCCCGCGCAGGCCGCGCCCGCTCCGTACGGGGTGCCCGCGCAGTACCGGCCCGCCCCGGCGGCGCCCGCCCCGTACGTGCCGCCCACCCCGGCACTGCCGGGCGCCGAGCCGCCACTGCCGCGCCGCGTCCGCCAGGCCAGCCTGGTCGACGAGCTGCGGATCGACCCGGCCACCGCGCCGGCCGCCCCCGCTCCGCCGCGCTGGGACGAGAACCCGCTGTTCCGACCGGCCCCCCGACGGGCCGGGGCAGCGGTCGGAGCGTTCCAGCGGCGGTCCAGAGAGGCGCGGGCCGAAGCCGCCAAGCCGACCGCGGACACCACCCCGCAGCCCGCCGAGCGGCCCGAGCCCGGTGACACCTGGAACACCCAGACCATCCCGACGAGAGAAGACCGGTCATGACGCGCACAACCTCCACCCACCAGGACCTCGACTGGCTGCTCGACGGCCTGGTGGACTCGGTGGCCGGGACGAGGCTCGCCGTCCTGCTCTCCGACGACGGTCTCGTGGTCAGCCACTCCCGCACCATCGAACGCCCCGACGCCGAGCGCCTCGCCGCCATCGCCACCGGCCAGCAGAGCCTGGCCCGCGGCGTCGGCCAGCTGTTCACCGGCGGCCCCGTCCACCAGGTGATCGTCGAACTCGCCGACCTGTGGCTGTTCGTGATCGCCGCCGGCCAGGGCACCCACCTCGCCGTCGTCGCCTCTCAGGACGTCGATGCCGAGGTCATGTCGCTGGCCATGCACAACCTGGTCCAACAGGTCGGCCAGAAGCTCAGCACCCCGCAGCGCGGCGACTTCGACGCGTTCGCCGCCCGGGGCGGGCAGCGCGGGTGAGCCCCTACTGGGACGACGACGAGGCGGACGACGGCGCGGACAGCATGGTCCGCCCGTACACCATCACCAGCGGCCGCACCGCGCCCGAGCGGGACGACTTCAGCCTCATCACGCTGCTCACGACCGTGGCCGAGCCGGTCGACGCCCTCGGCGCGCCGATCCGGCCGGGCCGGCTGCAGCCCGAGCACCGGCTGATCCTCATCCGCTGCCAGACCCCCGCCGCCGTCGCCGAGGTCGCCGCCGACCTCGACCTGCCGGTCTCCGTGACCAAGATCCTGCTCGGCGACCTCGTCGACCAGGGCCTCCTGACCGCCCGGGCCCCGATCTCGGTGGCCCGGGCCTCGGGCGGCGCCGACCGCGGCCTGCTGGCCGCCGTACGTGAGGGACTGAGGAGGCTTTGAGATGACGATCACCCAGGCGGGAGCCGCCGCGGTCAAGATCCTGGTCGCCGGCGGCTTCGGCGTCGGCAAGACCACCCTGGTCGGCGCCGTCAGCGAGGTCGCCCCGCTGCGCACCGAGGAGTACCTCACCACCGCCAGTGTCGGCGTGGACGACCTGGCCGGCGTCGATCAGAAGACCACCACCACCGTGGCCCTGGACTTCGGCCGGATCACCGTCAGCCCCGAGCTGGTGGTGTACCTGTTCGGCACGCCCGGCCAGGAGCGCTTCTGGTTCATGTGGAACGACCTGGTCAACGGTGCGCTCGGCGGCGTGGTCATCGCCGACACCCGCCGGCTGGAGTCCAGCTTCGCCTCGATCGACTTCTTCGAGAGCCGGGGCATCCCGTTCGTGGTCGCGATCAACTGCTTCCACGGCGTCAACACCCGTACCGACGAGGAGATCCGGGCCGCGCTCGACCTCGACCCGCACGTGCCGATGCTGGTCGGCGACGTCCGGGAGCGGGCCTTCGGCCGGGACGTGCTGCTCTCCCTGGTCGATCACCTGATGGCGCTGCCCGTCGGCTGACCTTCCTGCGGGGCCACCGCGCCCCCACCCCCGAACCCATCGGAGATGACCATGGCAACACCCCTGCGTGTCCTCGTCCACGGCGGCGGCATCGGCGGACTCACCCTCGCCGTCGCCCTCGCCCGCCGCGGCCACAGCGTCGAGGTCGCCGAGCTCCGCGAGCAGTTCGACGCGCTCGGCGTCGGCATCATCCAGCCCTCCAACGCCCTGCACGTGATGCGCGAACTCGGCATCCTGGAGGACTGCCTGGCGGTGGGCTTCGAATGGGAGGTGCTGACCATCTGCGACCCGGCCGGCCACCCCGTCGCGAAGATCCCGCAGCCGCGGATGGACGGGGCCCCCGCCAACAACGGCATCCCCCGCCCGGCGCTCGCCCAGGTGCTCGGCCGGGCCGCCACCGAGGCCGGCACGCGCGTCCACTTCGGCACCACCATCACCGAACTCGCCGACGACGGCGAGGGCGTGGACGTCACGCTGTCCGACGGCAGCACCGGCCGCTACGACCTGGTGGTCGGCTTCGACGGCATCGGCTCCCCGCTGCGCACCCGCCTGTACGGCGACCGCTTCCGCCCCGAGTACACCGGCTTCGCCAACTGGCGGGTCACCCTGCCCCGGCGGGCCGACCTGCAGGGTGTGCTGATGAGCACCGGCAACCTGGCCGCGAAGGCGCTGCTCACCCCGATCACCGAGGAACTGATGTACCTGGGCTCGGTGTTCGCCGAGGCCGAGGACTTCCGCCCCGACCCGGAGCGCGCCCACGAGCAGCTCGCCGAGCGGCTGGCCGACTTCACCGGCCCGGTCGCCGAGGCGCTCGCGCAGATCACCGACCCGTCCACCGTGGTCTACTCGCGGATCTCCCAGGTCACCGTGGACGCGCCCTGGCACGTCGGCCGGGTGGTGCTGGCCGGCGACGCCGCGCACGCCTCCACGCCGCACCTGGCGCAGGGCGCCGCGATGGCCGTCGAGGACGCCCTGGTGCTCGCCCAGGAGCTGGAGGCCGCCGCCGACGTGCCCGCCGCGCTCCGGGCCTGGGAGGACCGCCGCCGCCCGCGCGCGATGTTCGTCCAGGCGCTGTCCCGGGCCATCCTCAAGCAGGAGACCGGCACGCCCACCACCCCGGAGGAGGACGAACTCCTCAAGATCGGTGTCCCAGGCGCCGCGCACGTGCTGGTCGAGCCGTACTGACCGTCCCTCGCACCGAAGCGGGGCCGGGCGTCAACCACCCGGCCCCGCTGTTGCATTATCGGCCCTTGACGCAGGTGACCCACCGGTTCGCGGCCAGCGCGTCGTCCGGCTCCGGGCGCGGTGCCCGGGCCAGCCCGGCCGCGTGGTCGAACGGCGTGCGGACGGTGGTCGCCCAGCCCAGCGCGGCCAGGTGCGCCGCCGTGTCCGGGCGAGGTCCGGGGGCGAACAGCCCCAGCAGATCGACGCCGATCCTGGTCCGGGCGGCCTGGTACACCGGGTTGGCGCGCACCTTGGCCGCCTCCAGACCGATCTTGACCTCGTACGCCAGCGTGGAGCCCGGCGCGCTGAGCTCGTCCAGCGCGCCCGCCACCTGCAGCTCGGCCTCGGCGGGCAGGTACAGGAACAGCCCTTCGGCGAGCCAGGCCACCGGCAGCCGCGGGTCCAGCCCCGCGTCCGTCAGCGCCTGCGGCCACGGGCCGCGCAGATCGACCGCAACGGTGCGGCGGCAGGCCGACGGGACGGCCTCCAGCTCGTCCAGCACCCGCTGCTTGAAGGCCAGCACCTCCGGCCGGTCCAGCTCCCACACCGTGGTGCCGGGCGGCCAGGGCAGGCGGTGCGCGCGCGAGTCCAGCCCCGCGCCGAGCAGCACCACCTGGCGCACCCCGGCCCGGGCGGCCGTCAGCAGGTGCGCGTCCAGCACCCGGGTGCGCAGCGCGAAGTAGCTCGCCAGCCGGCCCCACAGCGGGTCGCCCGGGGCGATCTCGTCCGGGTTCAGTGGCCAGTCGGCGCAGCCCGGGTCGGCGCGGACGTAGTGTTCGGCGAACTGGTCGACGGCCAGCGCGTCGGGCCGGCGGGCCTCCAGCGCGCGGGCGTGCGCGACCAGCAGCGCGGTGCGGCCGACGCCGGCGGTGACGCCCGGGTCGTCCAGGACGGTGGCGCTCATGGTCACGACTGCCCTGCCCCGGCGGTAGCAGGGGTGGTCAACTCCGGGAGCACGAAGGGCTGTTCGTCCCCGAGGTCGGTGATCCGGGCACCGTACACCTTGGTCATGAAGCGCAGGATGTCCTGGTCGGCGAGGTGCAGTGCGGCGGTGCAGTCACGCAGCACGGTGAGGTGGAAGCCGCGCTGGAAGGCGGTGCGGGCCGTGGAGTCCACGCACACGTCGGTGAACACGCCCGCCAGCACCAGGTGCTGGATGCCGCGGGAGCGCAGGTACGGCTCGAACGCGGGGTCGAGGAAGGCGTCGAAGCAGGCGAGCTTGGTGAACACCGCCTCCTCCGGGCGGGGCAGGGCGGCGTGGAACTCGGCGCCCCAGCTGCCCTCCAGGCACTTGGGCCGCTTGCCGAGCGCGGCGTCCCGCCGCCGCCAGGCCGGGCCCTGGTGGGCGACATCACCGAGGAAACGGACGAACACCACCTCGACGCCGAGCGCGCGGGCCCGGTCGACGGCGGTGGCGGTGCGCTCGGCGACCCGGGCCAGCCGGGCCGGGTCACCGGGGAAGCGGGCGGCGGCGACCTCGCCGGCGCAGAAGTCGTTCTGGACGTCGACGACCACCAGGGCCGTCGGTGTGGCGATGGTACTCACCGGGCGCCCGCCCGATCGGTGCCCGAGGCGGCGGCGACGCGGGTCGCGCCCGACCTGGCGGCGGGCACGAAGGGCTTTAACGCGACCCGGAGCTCGCCGAGCACCGCGTCCACCACCTCGGTGGTGCCGGCGGTGCCGCCGAGATCGGGGGTGCGGACCCCGCGGGCGTGGGCGGCGGCCAGCGCCGCCTCGACCGCGGCCTCGGCGCCGGGGCAGTTCGCGTGGCGTTCGGCGATCCGGGCGGCGGCCCGGACGGTGGCGACGGGGTTGACCACATCGAGGCCGGCCAGGGCGTCGGCGGAGCCGTGCACCGTCTGGTACTCGGTGAGGCCGTGCAGCTCCGGGTGGAGGTGGACGTTCTCGGTGCAACGATTCTCCTGTCGCTCCGAGCCGTACCGGTCGAGCAGCACCACGTGCATGATGTCGGCCCACTCGTTGCCCGCGACCAGCACGGTGCGGTCCTCGGGGCCGTGGGTGATCAGATTGCGGTTGACCGTGTCGGGCTGGAACAGCGCGATCTCGATGCCGAGTTCGGCGGACAGCTCGGCCGTCCAGTCGTCCAGGGCGCCGTCCAGCAGGTGGAACTTGTAGGCCATCTGCACCCGCGCGGGACCCTCCGGCCACAGGTCGTGGGCCCGGCGGACGGCGTAGCGCACCACCTGCTCGGTGACGGCGCGGCTGAACTCCATGGTGCGCACCACCTTGCCGGGCGTGTGCCGGTTCTCGCCGGTGTAGAAGCCCTGGGCCTGGTCGCGGACCAGCAGCAGCCGGGCGCCCGCCGCGGCCAGCGGTTCGACCTTGACGGCGGCGAGGCGCTGGCGCACCAGGTACAGCGACTGGGCGTTGATCGCGGTGCGGAACACGGCCCGGACGCCGGCCGCCGCCTGCTCGCGGCAGAACTGCTCGTAGTGCGCGGCGTCCTGCGCGGTGATCCGGGTGATCTCGGCGGTGTCGGCGCACTCGGCGCGCAGCGAGAGGTACGAGTGGTAGAGCCGTGGTGACCGCACCAACTCGGCCTCCACACCGTGCAGTCGGGTGATCCGGCGGAGCACCCGTTCGAAAACGGAGGCGAGGTCCGGGCCGGTGCCGTGGCCGACGGCCAGGGCAATGAGCGGTGCGGTCAAAACGGGCTCCTTCACAAGCGGAGGAAGAGGTCAGAGCGGATTCGGGACCAGGCGGTCGCCGGCGATGCCGACCTTTTCGGGGGAGTAGTAGTCGCGGATGCCCTGGGCCCATACCGCGACCGTGATCCGGTCGGTGGCGTCCGGGCCGAAGGCGTCGAACAGGGCCTCGATGTTGGGCTTCTCGAAGCCGATCGCGGTCATCAGGGCGAGGAAGCGGGGCCGTTCGATCAGGCCGTCGCCGTCCGGGTCGCCGAGCGCGGCCAGCGCGTCGGCGAACACGGCGGCGGTGGCGCCGAACAGCTCCGGGTTGAGGACGAAGCCGCGGAACTCGGTGGGGGTGATCAGGCCGTTGCCGTCGATGTCCAGTGTCTTGGCCATCACCTCCCAGTAGTTGTTGATGCTGTCGGCCAGCGCCTGCCGGTCGGCCTCCGACGAATCGCCGGCGACGGCCAGGACGCGCTCGGTCATCAGATCGAAGTCCTCGGCGTCGAGCACCCCGTTGTCGTTGGCGTCGAACAGGGTGAACACCAGCGCGGCCCGCTGGTAGGCCAGGTGTGGCATGGACGGCCGTCCCTTCCTCGCGGCGGCCCGGCCTCGGACGGCCGGACCTGCACCCCCCGGTATCGGGCGGCCGCCCGGCCGGGGCTCCCACTCTCCTCCATCCGCAGGCGCCAAGTGGCCGAAAATGATGAGACATCACCCCGTGGGGTGATGAATTAGACGTGGGTGAGCTTGGTCACGCCCCCTCGGGCCCGGAACAGAGCTGACGAGGCGTCAGATTCGGTACCGAGCTGCACCGGAGCGGTCGGGGAGTGTCGCGGGTGTGGCCGCGATCACGTCCGGAACGGTCTCCGCGCGGGTACCGCCGCTGGTCAGCGGGGGGACCGCGCCCCGCCGACAGGTTGGCCGAAGCTAGCATGGGGGCGCCTAGCCCTGGCTCTACCCTCGAAAGTTGAATTGTGACTGTCAACGACGACGTGTTCACGGACTGGAAGAACCGCGAGGAGCTCGCGGAGTCGATGATCCCGATCATCGGGAGGCTGCACCGCGAGCGGGACGTCACCGTCCTGCTGCACAGCCGCTCCCTGGTGAACAAGTCGGTGGTCAGCATCCTGAAGACCCACCGCTTCGCCCGCCAGATAGCCGGCGAGGAGCTCTCGATCACCGAGACCTTCCCGTTCCTCCAGGCGCTCACCGCCCTCGACCTCGGCCCGTCCCAGATCGACCTGGGCCTGCTCGCCGCCGCGTACCGTGCGGACGACCGCGGCCTGAGCGTCGAGGAGTTCACCGCCGAGGCAGTGGCCGGCGCCACCGGCGAGAACAAGCTGGAGCGCCAGGCGCCCCGCGACGTGGTGCTGTACGGCTTCGGCCGGATCGGCCGCCTGCTGGCCCGCCTGCTGGTCGAGAAGGCCGGCGGCCTGCGGCTGCGCGCCATCGTGGTCCGCAGCGGCGGCGCCGACGACCTGGTCAAGCGCGCCTCGCTGCTGCGGCGCGACTCCATCCACGGCCAGTTCCAGGGCACCATCACCGTGGACGAGGCGACCAACACCATCGTCGCCAACGGCAACGCGATCCAGGTGATCTACTCGAACGACCCCAGCGAGGTGGACTACACCGCGTACGGGATCAACGACGCGATCCTGATCGACAACACCGGCCGCTGGCGCGACCGCGAGGGCCTGTCCAAGCACCTGCGCCCCGGCATCGCCAAGGTCGTGCTGACCGCCCCCGGCAAGGGCGACGTCCCGAACATCGTGCACGGCGTCAACCACGACACCATCAAGCCGGACGAGCAGATCATCTCCTGCGCGTCCTGCACCACCAACGCGATCGTCCCGCCGCTGAAGGCGATGGAGGACGAGTACGGCGTGCTCCGCGGCCACGTGGAGACCGTCCACTCCTTCACCAACGACCAGAACCTGCTGGACAACTACCACAAGGCCGACCGTCGCGGCCGGTCCGCGCCGCTCAACATGGTGATCACCGAGACCGGTGCCGCCTCCGCCGTCGCGAAGGCCCTGCCGGACCTCAAGGCGAAGATCACCGGCAGCTCGATCCGCGTCCCCGTGCCGGACGTCTCGATCGCCATCCTCAACCTGCAGCTGGCCCGCGAGACCACCCGCGAGGACGTCCTCGACCACCTGCGCGAGGTTTCGCTGACCTCCCCGCTGAAGCGGCAGATCGACTTCATCGACTCGCCCGACGCGGTCTCCAGCGACTTCATCGGCTCCCGCCACGCCTCCATCGTGGACGCGGGCGCGACCAAGGTCGAGGGCGACAACGCGATCCTGTACCTGTGGTACGACAACGAGTTCGGCTACTCCTGCCAGGTCGTCCGGGTCGTCCAGCACGTCTCCGGCGTCGAGTACCCGACCTTCCCCCGCCCGGCCGCGTAACGCTGCTTGTCGGTTCTCTGCGGACCCCGTTCGGCCTTCGTGGCCGGGCGGGGTCCGTTTGTTTCTCAACTCGGGTTGTTTCTCAACTCGGGCTCGTGGCGCGCTTCCTGGCGTAGGCGCGGGCGGCGCGGACGCGGTCGCCGCAGCGGGTCGAGCACCAGTGCCGGGAGGCGTGGGTGCGGACGTAGAACCGGGTGCACGGGGTGCCGCCGCAGGCCGCCAGCCGGTCGGCGTCCGGGCCGGTGAGCAACTCGGCGGCGTCGGCGGCGAGTTGGGCCATCGCATGGTCGGCGATCCGGTCGGCCGGGTGCGGCAGGGCGCGGTGCAGGCCGCGCTCGGCGTCCCAGTGCAGCAGTGGGGTGGACGGAGTGGCGGTGAGGGCCGCGTTGACTGCCTTGAGCGCGTCGGTCGGGGCCGGTTGTCCGGTGGTCCGGGCCGCGATCAACTCCCTTACGGCTTCCCGTAGTTCGTGCAGCCGGGTGGTGCAGGGCTGATATATCCGGCCGCCGACCGGGGCGAGCTCGTGGTCGATCAGCCAGGCGGTGGCCGCCTCCGGCGAGCCGAGCAGGTCGAACGGGCCGGTGGGCAGGCTGAGCAGCGAGTTGGCGAAGTCCAGCGCCGGGTACTGCTCGGCGCCGGGGGCGGGGGAGTGGGCGGTGGTGGCGGTGCGCTGGCTCATGGCCCTCATGGTAGAGGCCTCCCTTGCAGGTGGGGAGTGCTGTCGCCACTTCTTCTCATGGGAAAGCTTGCGGTTCTCCGTGACGGCCCGTTAGATTTCTCTCACGGTAAACCGCTTTCTCTCCCGTGAGGTGCGTCATGACTGCTGCTGTCCCCGCCGTCCAGGTCTTCGGAGGCCCCACCGCGCTGATCGAGTACGGCGGCCTGCGCCTGCTCACCGACCCCACCTTCGACGCCCCCGGCGAATACCCGCTCCCGCGCGGCGGCGCCCTGGTCAAGACCCACCCGGCCGCCGCCGACCCCGCCGCCCTCGGCCCGATCGACGCCGTCCTGCTCTCCCACGACGAACACCCCGACAACCTCGACCACAGCGGCCGCAAGTTCCTCGACGGCGTCCCGCTCACCCTCACCACCCGCGGCGGCGCGGAGCGCCTGGGCGGCACCGCGCAGGGCCTCGCCCCTTGGCAGAGCACCGAACTGACAGGCCGTGACGGCGTGCCCGTGACCATCACCGCCGTCCCCGCCCAGCACGGCCCCGACGGCTGCGAGCCCGTCATCGGCGAGGTCATCGGCTTCGTCCTGACCGGCCCCGGCCTGCCCGCCGTCTACGTCTCCGGCGACAACGCCTCCCTCGACGTCGTCGCCCGGATCGCCGACCGCTACGCCCCGATCGACACCGCCGTCCTCTTCGCCGGCGCGGCCCGCAGCGGCCTCTTCGACAACGCCCTCCTCACCCTCGACAGCACCCACGCCGCCGAAGCCACCCGCCTCCTGGGTGCCCGCCGCGTCGTCCCCGTCCACTTCGACAGCTGGGCCCACTTCACGGAAGGCCGCGAGGCACTCGCCGCCGCGTTCGCCGCCGCCGGCCTGTCCGAGGTCCTCGACCTGGCCTGAACCGAGCTCCCGGTCGGTTCAGCTCGGCCAAGTGCCGGGTGGCGGGCAGTCGAGATGACGCGAGGTCAGGGCTGCCCGCCGAGCCCGAGCTTCTTCACACCGAACGGGGAGAAGATCATGTGGGCGGCCCAGCCGTGGTGGACGAGAGCGACCTGCGAGGGCAGGGGCGTCACCGGATAGCGGACCAGCCCCCGGGACCAGTTCATCAGCAGGCCCTCGGTGGTGTCGACCGCGGAGACCACATCGTCACCTGAAGATTCCCGTCGCCCCAGGTGTTCCACAGGGCCCAGCCCTCGGGCCGGGCCTCGACCCCGAGCCGGGCGCAGGCCTCCTCGTAGGTCTCCTCCATGCCGTCCGGCATCGCCCCGGGCCGCAGGACCACCACGCCCGCGAGCTTCAACTCGGGCCGCTCGTCCTCCTCGTCGAGGCAGCCGTCCCCGGCGAAGTGGTAGTGGCGAAGGCCCCGGGCCAGCGCGTTCACTGCCCGCTGCAAGCGCGTCGCGTCTTCTGCCCCGGGCGCAAACGAGAGCCAGCCTTCGGCCGAGGCGGCGGCCGTCACCGCTCTGGCCAGCAGCTCGATCTCCTTCAGGTGCTCCAACTCGGAGAGTTCAGGTCGCGTCACGGCGGCCAGTCTCCCAGCGAGGTGTGGTCGGGGCACCCCATTTCCGACCCGGCGGATTTCCGTGATCACGATGCCCGCTCTGCTGCCCTCCCCGTGCGCGACGACCGAGTGGTCCGGGCAGCTTGGGGTGAGGGTGGTGGGTGCCAGAATTGCCCGGGTTGGTGGGTTGGGTGGCGGAAGGGTGGGGTCGTGGGGAGTGGGCGGCGGGGCAAGGAGGTTGTGGGGCGGGCCGGGGGGTTGTGGGAGGCGGCGAAGGGGGTGGTGGCGGGGTGGGAGGACGCGGTGGGGGCCGTGGCGGAGGCGCATGGGCGGATTTTTCGGGGGGTGGTGCGGGGGGAGTTGGAGGGGATACCGGTGGAGCGGTTGAAGGAGGTGACGGAGGGGCGCTTGCAGATCGGGGTGCTGGTGGGGGCGGGGTACCGGACGGTCGCGCAGGTGTGTGGGGCGAGCGCGCAGGAGTTGGTGCGGATTCCGGGGATCGGGGGGCCGACGGCAAGTCAGCTGGTGGGGGCGGCGCGGCAGATCGCCGAGGCGGTGGAGCGGAGTACGGCGGTGCGAATCGATCCCGCGCGGCCGGACGGGGACAGCACGGAGCTGCTGATCGCCTTGCACCGGCTGGTGGTGGCCGGGCCGGGGGCGCGGCGGGCGGCGGGCGAGGCAGCAGAGCTGGAGGCGGCGCTGGCGGGGCCGTTGGCGGCGGCCCGGCCGGCCTGCGGGTGGGTGAGGGGGCTGGTGGCCGGGGCCGAGGGGCGGGAGAGGGCTCGGCGGGCGGTGGAGTCGCTGGAGCAGCAGGTCGCGTTCGCGGAGGCGGAGGGGGTGCCGCTGCGGTTCGCCCAGGCGGGGGCGGATCTGTTGCGGCCGGGGGCGGGGGAGGTGGAGGTCTGGGTCGAGTTCGAGCACCGGGCGGCCGAGTTCTACGCCGAGCTGGCGCTGCTGGAGGAGGAAGGAAGGATCGGCCGGGTCGATCGGGGCGCCGCCGAGGGTCATCTGCCGGACGCGCTGGCCGAGTCGGTGCGGGCGGAGCGGCTGGACGATCGCGGCTGCACCGTCTCGCTGCGCGGCTATCAGGCGTTCGGGGCGCGGTTCGCGCTGGCCCGGAAGCGGGTGATGATCGGCGACGAGATGGGCCTGGGGAAGACCGTGCAGGCGCTCGCCGTACTGGCGCATCTGGCGGCGGCGGGGGAGCGGCACTTCCTGGTGGTGTGCCCGGCGTCGGTGCTGGTCAACTGGCAGCGGGAGACGGGGAGTCGGACGACGCTGGCCGCGTACCGGTACCACGGCCAGGAGCGGGAGGCGGCGAGGGCGCAGTGGCTGGCGGGCGGCGGGGTGCTGGTCGCCACCTACGAGTCCTTGCGGACCTTGCCCGAGGACCAGGTGGCCGCGCTGGTGGTGGACGAGGCGCACTTCGTGAAGAACCCGGCCGCGCTGCGCACCCGGTTGGTGGCGCAGTGGGCCGGGCGTACTGAGCACGTGCTGTTCCTGACGGGCACGCCGATGGAGAACCGGGTGGAGGAGTTCCGCACCCTGATCGGCCATCTTCAGCCCGAGCTGCTGGCGCAGCTGCCCGCCGGGCTCGGCGTGGCCGGGTCGGTGGCGTTCCGTCGGGCCGTCGCGCCCGCGTACCTGCGCCGCAACCAGCAGGACGTGCTGACCGAACTGCCGGACGTGGTACGGGTGGACGAGTGGGACGAGCTGTCCGGGCCGGACCGGGCCGCGTATGCCGAGGCCGTCGCGGCGGGCAACTTCATGGCGATGCGGCGGGCCGCCTACGCGGAGCCCGCGCACTCGGCGAAGCTGCGGCGGCTGCGCGAACTGGTCGCGGAGGCGGCCGAGAGCGGGCACAAGGTGGTGGTGTTCTCGTACTTCCGGGAGGTGCTGGCCACCGTCGGCGAGGCGCTCGGGGAGGCGGTGGCGGGCACGGTCTCCGGGTCGCTGCCCGCCGAGGCGCGGCAGGAGTTGGTGGACGGGTTCACCGCCGTGGTCGGCCATGCGGTGCTGCTGTGTCAGATTCAGGCGGGCGGGCTGGGCCTGAATCTGCAGGCGGCGAACGTGGTGGTGCTGTGCGAGCCGCAGCTCAAGCCGACGCTGGAGGACCAGGCGGTGGCCCGGGCCCAGCGGATGGGTCAGATCCGCCGGGTCCGGGTGCACCGGCTGCTCGCCACCGACAGCCTGGACCGCAGCCTGGTCGAGCGGCTGCGCGGGAAGGCCGAGCTGTTCGACAGCTACGCGCGCCGCAGCGACCTCGCCGAGTCGGCCCCCGAGGCGGTGGACATCTCGGACCGCGCACTCGCGGTGCGGATTGTCGAGGACGAGCAACTGCGGCTGGCGGAAGGAAAGTCGGCATAGCTCAGAGCCGGACCAGCATCTTGCCGGTGTTCGCGCCGGTGAGCACGCCGAGGAAGGCTTCGACGGTGCGGTCGAAGCCGTCCAGCACCGTTTCGGGCGAGATCACCCGGCCGGAGCGCAGGTGCGGGCCGAGCAGGTCGTACAGCTCCTCCTGGGCGTCCATGTGGTGGCGGACCAGGAAGCCCTCCAGCCGGATGCTGCGGCCGACCAGTTCGAACAGGTTGTACGGGGCGGCGGGCGCTTCGGTGAGGTACTGGCCGATCGCGCCGCACCAGGCGATCCGGCCGAAGTCGCGCATCGAGTTGATCGCGGCGGCCAGGTGGTCGCCGCCGACGTTGTCGAGGTAGACGTCGATGCCGTCGGGGGCGGCGGCGGTCAGCAGCTCGGCCACCGGGCCGTCGTGGTAGTCGAACGCGGCGTCGAAGCCGAGCTCGTCGGTGAGGAAGGCGGTCTTGGCGGCCGAACCCGCCGAACCGATCACCCGGCGGGCGCCGATCAGCCGGGCCAGCTGCCCGGCGGCGGTGCCGACGCCGCCGGCCGCCGCCGAGACGAACAGGTCCTCGCCGGGCGCGAGCTTCGCGATCCGGGTGAGGCCGACGTACGCGGACAGGCCGGTGCCGCCGAGCACGCCCAGGTACGCGCTGAGCGGGACGCCCGGCAGGTCGGGCAGCACTCGCACGTCCTCGCGCGTCACCACCGCGTGGGTGCGCCAGCCGTGACGGTGGATCACCGCCGTGCCGACCGGCAGCGCGGCGCTGCGGGACTCCACCACCCGCCCCACCGTCCGGCCCTCCATCGGGGCGTTCAGCTCGTTGCCGTCCTCGGCGTCCTCCATCATGCCGAGCATGTACGGGTCCACGGACAGGTAGGCGTTCTCCACCAGCGCGCTGCCCTCGGCGAGCGGCGGCAGCTCGTCGTCCACGAAAGCGAACTGATCGACGGTCGGCAGCCCGGTCGGGCGGGAGAGCAGGTGGACGGCTCGGGCGTGGCGGGTGGAGGTGCTGGACATGGTGAACACTCCGCGAGAAGAAGGGGGTTGACGAGGAGAAACGCTAGGCCGGGCGGAACGGCCGTGGCAGAGGCCCGCGTCGATGGCTGCCCGTGATCCATGAGCGGTGTTCATGCCTGGCGGATCCGGCCCCGCGCAGTGCTCCGGGCACCCCCCAACGAAACCGGCCCGCTGTTCGTGGTGACGGGTGAGAGGCGAGGAGAGGGGGGAATGTGGCCGAATGGGCGGATCAGCTCACCGAGTTGGTGGCGACCCGGGGAGCCGAACTTCAGCGCTACGGATTCCTGTTGACCGGGGACCGCGCCGAGGCGGCGGACCTGGTGCAGGAGGCGCTGGTGCGGGTGTTCGCCCGCCCGCGCCGCGCCTGGGGGCTCGGGGAGATCGAAGGATACGTCCGCCGCACCATGCTCAACCGCTACCTGGACCTGTACCGGCGAAGGGCACGCTACCGCGCACTGGTGCCGCAGCTGGCCGAGAGTCCGGTCGGCCCGGACGGCAGCGAAGAGCTCGCGGACCGGCTCCAACTGCTGGTCGCGCTCGGGACGCTGTCGCCGACCCAGCGGGCCTGCGTGGTGCTCCGGTACTACGAGGACCTGCCGGTGGCGGCGGTCGCGGAGCGGCTGGGTCGTGGCGAAGGAACGGTCAAACGGCACCTCAGTGACGCGCTGGCGCGGCTGGGTGTCGCACTCGCGGAAACCTGTCGAGAACTTGGGGAAGGTGTGAGCGCATGAACCCGGAAGACATTCGTAGGAGCTTGCCCGACGCGGCCGAGCTGGCCGGACCGCTTCAGCTGGACACCGAGCGGCTGACGCGGGCGGTCCGCCGGCGCCGCAGGACCCGCTCCACGCTGACGGCCGGGGCCGTCCTGGCGCTGGCGGGCGCCGTCTTCACCGTGGCCGGGCAGGCCGGGCCGGCGGGCCCGGCGGCGGCCTCGCCCGGAGCGGGCGGAGCAGGGGCGAACGGGTCGGCGTCCGGGCAGTCGTTCGACAGCGCGTGGGGCCAGAAGTGCGGCCAACCGCTGTCGACCCAGGGCACGGCACCCACCATCGAAAGCGTCAAGATGTCGGTGCGTTCCGTCCAACGGCTGAGCAACGAGGCAGGTCCGGCCATCGACGCCGCGCTCAGCACGGAGCGGACGGTGCACGCCAACGGCTGGCCGGCCCCGGGCCTGGAGGCGCTGTACCTCAAGGACGGCGTCGTCGTCGGCGGTGGACCCGTGCGGATCGGGCGGGGCGACCCGACGCCGCCGCCGTCGGGGGAGCTCATGGGCCAAGTGTGGGTGGTCCGGGAGGACAGGCCGTTCGACATGAAGCTGCGCGAGCAGAACACGCTGTGCCCGTCCGTGACCTGGCCGCAGATCTGGGCGCACCCGGGCGACTACGAGGTGGTGCTGCTGCTGCGCGCGCCGGTCGTCGCGTTGAGGGACAGCAACGAGCAGGTCCTGATCGCCCGAGCGCCGCTGGCCCGCTGAGGCGGCGCGTCCCCCGGTCCGGCGGAACCGGGGGACGTCGCGGAACCGGGTCCCGCCCGGGTGCGTCCAAGGCCTGTCCGGTTGAGGTCTGGGAGGGATGGCGGCGATGGCTGCGGCACGGCGGTACTGGTTTGCGTTGATGGTGTGCGGGGTGCTGCTCGGGCTCTCCCTGCCGTTCTATCTGACGCCGGGTCGATTTTGCGGGCCGCAACTTCCGGAGGTGGAAGGGGGGTTCGGGTGCGTCGCGGAGGTTTCGTCGCCGCAGGGGATTCTGGGCGGCTACGCGCTGGCGCACCCCGGAGCGGTCCAGCTGTACTGGCTGGTTGCGCTGGTGCTCGGCAGCTGCGCGCTCGGGTGGTGGTACCGGCGGGCGGGGGAAGCTCGCCGGGCCGTCGTGGGGGTGCTGGTCGCGGTGCTGCTGGCGGCGGTCACGACGGCCCTGACCTGGGCGGACTGGCACGGTTTCCGCTCGCCGTCGGCCTGGGCGGAGACGCCGATGCTGATGGTGTTCAACGGGGCCACGCCACTGCTGGTGATCGCCCCCGTGCTGCTCGCGCTGGCAGTGGTCGAGCGCAGTGCCGGGCTGCTCGCGTTCGCGGTCGGATTCTGCGCCCTGGCCTACGTCTTCGCCACCCGCGACTCCTTCGGCGTGTTTCACGCTCTCGGCCTTCCGGTCGATGTGTTCAGTGACCCGGCGGGCATCCGGCAGTTGCTGAACCTGGCGGTACCGGCGGCCGTGCTGCTCCTCGCGGCGGGGGTGGCGTACGGCGCCGGTGCCGTGGGTCGGCGCCGGCCCTGACGCCGTACGCTGCGGAGGTGGCAGAGGATCTTCTTCCGCAGGAATTGCGGGTGTTGGTGGCGGTGGCCGAGAGCGGTGGGTTCACGGCGGCGGGGGAGCGGCTGGGGCTGACGCAGTCGGCCGTGTCGCACGCGGTGCGGGGCTGCGAGCGGAAGCTGGGCGCGGTGCTGTTCGAGCGGGGGAGGCGGGGGGCGGTGCCGACGGCGGCGGGGGAGCGGGTGGTGGGGCACGCCCGGAGGATCCTGCGGCTGTTGGCGGCGCTGCCCGGCGAGGCGCGGCAGGGGGAGTCGGGCCGGCCGCGCGGGCCGGTGCGGATCGTGGCGTTCCGGAGTGCGGCGGAGCGGGTGCTGCCGGCACTGCTGGCCCGACTGGCGGTCAACTTCCCGGAGTTGGAGCCGCAGGTGCGGGTGGTGCGGGACCTGGGCCGGGGCACCGCCGGGGAGGTCGCCGACGGCCGGGCCGATCTCGCGCTGGCCACGCTGGGCGGGGCGATCCCGCGCGGGCTGGTCGCCGTGCCGCTGTACCGGGAGGGCTACGCGCTGGCCCACCAGCGGGGCCATCCGGATCCGCGCAGTCTGCCGCTGGTCGACTGGGACGAGAACTGCGGCTCGTACACGGCCGATTGGTGGCGCCGGCAGGACTGGATCCCGTCCGCGACCATCAACGTCTCCGACGACACCGTGGTGCTGTCGCTCGCCGCGCAGGGCCTCGGGATGGCGATCATGCCGATGCTCACCCTGGACCGGCTGCCCGAGGGGCTCGCCGTCACCGATCTCGGCCCGGAGCGCCCGTCCCGGGAGGTCGGCTACGTCACCACGCCGGAACTGGCGCGGACCGCCGCCGTGCGGGCGGTGGTGCGGGAGTTGCGCGCCGCCCCGCTGCCGGAGGGCGCGAGCGCCGTGCGGTGAGGGGGCGTCCCGCCGCCCGTAGCGGGGGCGCCCGGCCCGGGAGAGAGGTGGGCCGGGTGGGCGGCGGGACTGGAGTGACGAACCCCGCAACTGAGTCTGCCGGGGCGGGCTCACGTCCCACTAACGTCCCGCTGACGTGCAGGAACGGCCGTGAAATATGGTTGACTTGACGCGTGGTCGATGGGCGGGGAAGGGTACGCCGGGGGCAGCCGCCGGGCGGCCCGGTGAGGCGACGGGGGTGGCCATGAGAGCGCTCGCCGAGGTGCGGGACGATCCGCTGACGGACGGCGAGGTGGTGCTGCGCAGGCCGCTGCCCGCGGACGCCGCCCTGGTGCACCGCGGCACCCACGACCCGCTGGTGCGCGAGTTCCTGCAAGCGGTCATCCCGCACCGGGACGAGGCCGCCGCCGCGCGGTGGCTGGACGAGATCCCGCCGCTGCTCTGGCAGACCGGACGGGCCGCCTACTTCGCCGTCGAGGAAGCCGGAGAAGCCGTCGGCTGGGCCGAGTTGGTCAACCTCGACGCCGAACAGGACAGCGCCGAGATGACCGTCTGGCTGCTGCCCGAACACCGCCGGCTGCGCACCGCGAAGAGCGCGATGCGACTGGTGTGCCGGTTCGGGTTCGAGCGGCTCGGCCTGCGCCGGATCGACGCCTTCGCCGCCGCCGACAACATGCCCAGCCAGGTGACGGGCGCCGCGATCGGCTTCCGCCGGGCCGGCTACCGCCCCGCGCTGTTCCGCAGCTCCCGCACCCAGCGGCTGCACGACGCCGTGTACGCGACCCTCGTACCGGAAGACCTCTGCTGACCTTCGGGGATCTCAACTCCCCGCACCAGAACCAGGAGTGACGACATGTCAGGAAGCAGCCTCCGGCTGGAGGACAGCACGCTCGGCGAGCTGCTGATCACCGCCGACGGGTTCCGCGCCACCCGGGCCGGGCAGGAGCGCACCGGACGGGTGGACGCCGCGCTGATCGTCCGCGTGCTGTCCGTGCTCGGCGAGGCCCCCGCGCCGGTGCCCGGCGCCGCCGCCCCGGCGGCCGGCCGCCGGCTCACCGTGACCGGACTGAACGGCCGCCCGGACCGGCAGTGGGCCGACGGCACCGACGCGCCCGTGCCCGCCGCCGTCGCCCCGTTCGCGACCCTGCTGGCCCAGGCGTTCGGCGAACCCGGCGAGCCCGCCGCGCTGCCCGGCGCGGTCGCCCTCGGCCACCCGGCCGCGCAGGCCGCCCGCAGCGCCGCCGCCGTCGGCACCGTCGGCGGCCGGGCCGCGTACGCCCTGGTCGAGGAGGACGGCTCGTTCGGCCTGACCGCGCTCGACGACGCCGCCTCGCTCGGCGGCTCCGACGCCGACGCCGGCCTCGCCCCGTCCGCCGTCGCCCTCGGCGAGGCCGGCGGCCGCTCGCTGTTCGCCGTCGGCGGCAGCGACGGCTCGGTGCAGGTGTGGGACGCCACCACCGGCCAGGTCGTGCACGGCTCCACCGGCGGCGAAGGCGCCCAGGCCGTGGCCGCACTGATCTGCCGGGACATCCCGGTGGCGTTCTCGGCCGGCCAGGGCGGCGACCTGCGCGCCGTGCGCGCCGACGACGGCCGGGTGCTCGGCAACCTGCCCACCGGCGGCCACGGCGCCACCGTGCTGCGCGCCGCGCACTGCGCCGGAATCGACCTGCTGGCCGCGGCCGCCGCCGACGGCACCGTGCGGGTCTGGGACGCCGGCACCGGCGACCAGCTGCACCTGCTGGTCGGCCACCGCGGCGAGGTCCGCTCGATGGCCGTCCTCACCGTCGAGGACCAGGCCGTGCTCGCCACCGGCGGCCACGACCGCACCGTCCGGGTCTGGGACCTCGCCACCGGCCAGCCGGTCGCCGAACTCACCGGCCACACCGGCACCGTCACCGGCCTCGCCTTCACCACCCTCGACGAGCGCCCCGTGCTCGCCTCCTGCGCCCTCGACGGCACCGTGCGCACCTGGGACGTGTACGACGGCCGCCCCCTGCACGGCTGGCCCGCCGGCAGCTGGCTCACCGCGCTGGCCGCCGCCGACGGCGTCCTGTACACCGGCGACGAGACCGGCCGGATCACCGCCTGGGACGCCGCCACCGGCGCCGCCCGCACCGACGCCGCCCCCGCCGGCCGCCCCGGCAGCCCGCTCACCGCGCTCGCCACCGGCGCCCTGCACGGCCGCCCGGTGCTCGCCGCCGGCTTCGGCGACGGCACGCTCGCCGCCTGGGACGCCCCGACGGGCAGCCAACTCCTCGACCTGGCCGCCGACGGCGGCCCCGTGCACACCCTCGACCTGACCGACGGCGGCCCCGACGGCCCGCTGCTGGTCTGCGGCACCACCGCCGGCGCCGTCCGCAGCCACCGCCTCGCCGACGGCGCCGCCAACCCGCTGCCCGTCCCGCACGCCGGAGCCGTCACCGGACTCGCCTTCACCACCGGCGAGCAGCCGCTGCTGGCCTCGGCCGGCCGCGACGGCGTGATCGCCGTCCGCGCCGCCGCCACCGGCGACGACAGCCGGCGCTTCGCCACCGGCCACGGCCCGATCACCGCGCTGGCCGCCGTCGTCGCGGGCAGGCAGCCGATCCTCGCCACCGCCGGCGAGGACCTCAAGGTACGGATGTGGCACGCCGGCAGCGGCGCCGCCGGACCGGTCTGCGAAGGACTCGCCCAGCCCGCCGAGGTGCTGTCGTTCACCGAGGTCGGCGGCCGCCCCGTGCTGATCGCCGGCTCCGCCGACGGCACCGTGCTGGTCTGGGACGTCCAGAGCGGCAGCCGCACCGCCCAGCTGACCGGCGGCGGCGCGGCCGTCCGCGCCGTGGTCGGCCGCGAGTTCGACGGCGAGGCGCTGCTCGCCGCCGGAGACGCCGCCGGCACCCTGCGGCTGTGGCACCTGGGCAGCGCCACCCTCCTCAATGAGGCCGCCCTGGACGGCACCCCGCTGGCCATCGAACTCGACGAGGCCGGCCTGCGGATCGTCACCCCGGCGGGCGCCGTCACCCTCTGACGGCCCGTCCGGAGCTCCCCACCAGCGGCCCTGATTACATGTACCGGATAACGACCCGGTAGCCTCCGTCACCGAACACAAACTCGGGGGGGTTTGGGGGTTACTGCGGTGAAGTTCCGGCTGCTCGGGGCCGTTTCGGCGGAGGACGCCGAAGGCGGCGAACTGCGACTCGGACCGGAGAAGCGGCGCAGCGTGCTCGCCCTGCTGCTGCTGCGCCGCAACCGGGCGGTCTCGGTCGCCCAGCTCACCGAGGCGCTGTGGATCGCCGAACCGCCCGCCAACGCCCGCACCGTGGTGCAGAGCCACATATCCCGGCTGCGCGCCCTGCTCACCGAGCAGGGCGCCACCGGGAAGGGCGTCCAACTCGCCACCGCGGGCGACGCCTACACCCTGCAACTGCCCGAAGGGTGCCTGGACGTCGAGCAGTTCGACACCCTGGTGGCCGCCGCCCGGGTCGAGGCACGCTCGGTGGACGTCGTCGACGCGCTGGAGGCCGCGCTCGCCCTTTGGCGCGGACCCGCCCTCACCGGCACCGTCGCCAGCCCCCCGCTGGAGGCCTGGCGGCAGACCCTGGAGGAGAACCGGCTCGCCGCCGTCGAATCCCTCGCCGACCACCACCAGCGGCTCGGCGACCCCGCCCGGGCCGCCGAACTGCTGCGCGCCGAAACGGTCGCCCACCCGCTGCGCGAATCGCTGGTCTCCGCGCTGATGCTGGCGCTGTTCCGGGCCGGACGGCAGTGCGACGCGCTCGACTGGTACCACCGCACCCGCGAATCGCTCGCCGACCGGCTCGGCGTGGACCCCGGCCGGGCGCTGAACGCCGCGTACGAGCGGATCCTGCGCGGCGAGCCCACCGAGCCCATTCCGGCCCCGGTCGTAGCGCCCCCGACTCCGGTGGCTCACAAGCTGGTTGATCTGAGGGTGCCCGCGCCCGCCGGGCCGCCCGCGATCGAGAACCTCCCCGCCGTGGACCTGCTGCCGCGCGCCCCGCGCGGCTTCCACGGCCGCGACACCGAACTCGCCACCCTCGCCGACGCGGCACGCGGCGGACCGGACGGCGCGATCGCGCTGATCACCGGACCGGCCGGGGTCGGCAAGACCGCCCTCGCCCTGCACTGGGCACACCGCAACGCCGGACGCTTCCCCGACGGCCTGCTCTTCGCCGACCTCGGCGGCTTCAGCGACCGCCCCGACCGCGACCTCGACGAGGTGATCGCCGAATTCCTCGCCGCACTCGGCGTCGCCCGCGAGGACCTGCCCGCCGGCACCACCGCCCGCGCCGCCCTGTACCGGCGGATCACCACCGGCCGCCGACTGCTGGTGATGGTCGACAACGCCCGCGACAGCGACCAGGTCCGGCCACTGCTGCCGGCCGGCGCCGACTCCGTCGCCGTGGTCACCAGCCGCAACCGGATGCTCGGCCTGGTCGCCGCCGAACTCGCCCGCCCGCTGCCGCTCGCCGTGCTCGGCCCCGAGGAGTCCGCGGCGCTGCTCGCCCGGGTACTCGGACCGGCCCGGATCGCCGCCGAACCCGAGGCCGCCCGCGAACTCGCCCGGCTCTGCGACGGCCTGCCACTGGCCCTGCGGATCGCCGCTGCCAAGATCGCCTCCGACCCGCGCCGCGGCCTCGCCGCGATCACCGAACAGCTCCGCCACGAACAGCGCAGGCTCGGCCACCTGGCCGCCGAGGAGATCAGCGTGGCCAGCGCGCTGCGCATCTCCTACGAGCAACTCCCGCCCTCCGCCGCCCAGTTGTTCCGCACCCTGGGCTTCCACCCCGGCCCGGTGATCGACGCCCACACCGCCGCCGCGCTCAGCGACCTGGAACCCTGGGCCACCGCCGAGGCCCTCGACCGGCTGGCCGCCACCCACCTGATCACCGAGACCGACGGCGGCCGCTACACCCTGCACGACCTGGTCTGGCTGTACGCCCGCGAACTGAGCAGCCGCGCCCACCCCGCCGAACAGCGCCTCGCCCGGGAACGGCTCGCCGACCAGTACCTGTACACCGGCCTGGTCGCCGCACAGGCCGCCGAACCCGGCAGCAAACCCTGCTGCGAACCCCCGGCCGGCAGCCACCGGCCGCGCGCCGTACCGGAGTTCGACGGCGGCGAGGAGGCGATCCGCTGGCTCGGCGCCCACCGCGAGACCCTCGCCCAGGTGATCGCCACCACCTCGCCGGAACGGGTCTGGCGACTCGTCCTCACCCAGTGGCCGCTGATCCTGCGCCGCCTGCGCGACGGCTGGGTGACCCAGCTGGAACACGCCCTGGAGGCCGCCCTGGAGTGCGGCGACCTGGACGGCGAGAGCCAGGTGCGGGCCATGCTCGGCTGGGTGCTGGTCTCCAACCGCCGCCTCCCCGAAGCCGTCGCCTGCCTCTCCCCGGCCGCCGAACTCGCCGCCCGGGCCGGCAACCAGGTCGGCCGGGCCGTCGCACTGGTCAACCTGGCCGCCGTCCAGGCCGAACTCGGCGACACCGCCACGGCCGGCGGCAACCTCACCCAGGCCCTGGAGATCGCCCTCGCCATCGGCCACACCCACACCGTCACCCTCGCCCTCCAGCACCTGGCCCGCCATCTGCTGGCCACCGGACGCCCCGCCCAGGCCATCGAACGGGCGCTGTACGGGCTGGAGTTGACGGCCGATCAGGTGCCGTCCGCGCGCCGGGTGCTGCTGCACACCTGCTGCGGAGAGGCACTGTCCGCGCTCGGCCGCCACGCCGAGGCCCGCAGCCGGCTGAACGCGGCCCTCGCCGAGGCCGAGCAGATCGGCCACGACGAGGCCACCGCCGAAGTGCTCGCCGCGCTCGCCGCCGCCGAGGACGCCGCCGGGCTGGCCCACGCCGCGACCGCTCACCGGCGGCGGGCGGAGGAACTCGGGCCGCACTGAGCCCGTCCCAAGTCGCTGGTGGGGGCCGGAAATCGACGCGTTAGTGAGGCGCAAGCCGAAGGCAAACGGCTACCGCAAGGATGGGCAGGTGCGGTAGCCGCGGGTGCGCGGGACTGCCCGTGGCACCGCGTACAGCCCCTCGCTCGCCCGGTCGCCCCCGGCCCCCTGCAACGCCCCGTCACCGGCCCGCACTGTCGGGGAGCAGACAGGGAGAGGGCGGGACGGATGGCCGGAGACGGTGTGAACATCGACCTGGACGAGGTCCAGGCGGCAGCCAAGACGATCGCAGCGCTGCTGGAGGAACTGCAAGGCCCGTTCGCCCAGTTGGAAGCCCACATCACCATGGTCGAGGACTCGGTGTACGGGACCGACCTGCTGGGCAAGTCGCTGACCGGCGGCGGTTCCTCGGTCGGCGGCTTCAACAAGCACCAGAAGGACGTGCTGGCAGGTATCAAGCTGCTGCTCAGCAACGCCACCGCGATGGGCACCAACCTCCAGACCATGGCTGCCCGCCACCAGGCCAACGACGAGGAGCACGCCGCCTCGCTCAGCCGGATCAGCACCGGCGACGGCAGCCCGCTGACTCCGCTCACCCCGGCCGTGAACCCGTCCCCGACCCCGTCGCCTTCTCCGGCGCCCGCACCTGCGCCCGCGCCGCAGCCGGACACCGGGGGCTACCACACCCAGGACGGGCCGTCCCTGGACTACAACAAGCCCAAGCCCCCGCCGGAGCCGCACGGCCCGGTCGGCGGCGGTGGCCGCAACCTGATCTGACGCACGCCGCACACCCGCACCACGGCGGCTGATCCGGTGTCAGCCGCCGCCGCACCCACCATCCGAGAGAGCTTCCCGCCATGATCGAGCTGCCGGCCGACCTCGCCGAAGTACTCAAGACCGTGCAGAAGAACGAGAACGGCAAGGACATCTCGTTCCCTGACGGCAACGAGGACCTGATCGGCGACCTCGCCGTCGCCTGGGACAAGTGGAACCAGATCGCGGACACCCACATCCGCGGCATCGCCAACGCCGCCCAGCGCGCCATGTCCTGCATGTCCGGCGCGGCCGCCGACAGCTTCCAGCAGTACCTGCAGAAGTTCGCGGGCGGCGACGCCTCGCACGTCGCCACCACCGTCAAGGCCGGTGCCGACATCGCCAGCGGCCTGCACGGCGCGCACCAGGCGGTGATCGACACCAAGAACGAGATGATCCGGGAACTCGACTACGCCAAGACGTACATGGCGCAGAACCCGGCGGGCAAGCACGACGACATCGCCAACTCCGAGGGCGTCAAGCAGGCCGCCAGCCTGTACCACCAGTACGTGAGCGGTGTCAGCTCCCAGGTGGACGGCATCCTGCGCAACAACGCCAACCAGATCGCCGACATGAACGGCATCGGCAAGACCTGCACCCTCAACGGCGGTGGCGGCGGCGGTGGCGGTGCGGGCGGCGGATCGGGCCTCGGCATCGACAGCGCGGGCGGCCTCGGCGGACCCGACGGCCTCGGTGGCCTCGGTGGCGGTGCCGGTGGGGACGGTGCGGGTGACGGGGCCGGTGGCGGCGGCGGTGCGGGTGGCGGCGCGGGCGGCGGGGCGGGCGGCGGGGCCGGTGGTGGGGCCGGTGGTGGCGCGGGCGGTCACGGCGGTGCCAAGACGCCCAGCATCCTGAAGCCGTTCTCGCCGCCGCCTCCCGGCCACGTGCCGGACCTGTCCAGCGGCGGCCACCCGCCGACCTTCACGCCCCTCCCGGTCAGCCCGAAGGCCTCGCTCAACCTGGCCGGCCTCGGCGACCTCGGCTCCGGCGGCACCGGCCTCGGCATCGGCCACTCCGGGCTCGGCGGCGCGGGCGGCGGACTCTCCGCGTTCGGCGGCGCGGGCGGCGGCGGACTCGGCGGTGCCGGTCTCGGCGGCGGCGGCTTCGGCGGCGCCGGCGGGATGAGCGGCGGCGCCTTCGGCAACGCGATGGGTGCGATGGGCCGGGCCGGCGGCGCGCTGGCCGGCGCGGGCGCCGGTGGCGCCGGCGGCATGCGCGGCGGCGGTGCGGCCGGTGCGGGTGCGCGCGGTGCCGGTGCGCGCGGTGCGGGTGCCGGTGCGGGTGTTGCGGGCGGGGCCCACGGCGGCGGCATGGGCGGCGCCGGGCGGGGCGGCAAGGGCGAGAAGAAGGGTGCCAACCGTTTCCTCGGCCCCACCCGCTTCGGACCGGAGGGCGAGGAAGAGGAGGCGCTGCTGCACGACAGTGGCATCCTCGGCCAGGCCGGCGAGGTCGATCCGCGCGACCGCAACTGGCAGCGCGCCCGCCGCCGTTGGCTGGACGACGCCCGCGCCGAGGGCGTGCTCACGGCGCCCGAGCCCGAGCCCGTGGCAGCAGAGGCCGCGGCGGCTCCGACCAGCGAGCAGGCCGTCCTCAACCAGCTCGCGGGAGTGCTGCTGGGTGCCCCCGCCCCTGCCGACGGCGACGCACCCGAGGTGGCTGTTGCGGCGGCCGGGGAGGCGGTGGCGCCGCGTCAGGAGAGCGTCGCGGCCGAGTCCTCCGGGGCGACCAAGGAGTCCGGGGCGTCCGGTGGGGCGAAGGCGGACGGCGACTACCTGGAGCGGGCGCGAAGCGTCGCCGCGCGGCGCGGACACGGGGAGGCCGCAGAGACGGTGGCGGCCACGCCGGCCACTCCCGCAACTCCGGTGAGCGCGGCGGCTCCTGCGGCGGCGGCCGCCAAGCCGCTCCCGATCCGGGAGGAAGGCGGCTACCAGGTTCCCAGCCCGTTCCTGCGCGCCGCCCTCACCCGCCTGGCCGCCCCCGCGGACTGACACCGCCCCCGCTTCCCCCTCCGCGCTGATCCGTACTCACTAAGGACCCCCCATGAGCAACGACGTGCCCTGGTTCGCGATCGACCCCGACGTCGAACCCGCGCGCACCATGCGAATTCCGGAAGGTGAGCGGATCGGCGTGGAGGCGCCGACGTTCGGCGAAGCCGCGCGGGTGGGGTGGGTTGAGCCGGATGTGATGCCTGCGCAGCGGGTTGAGGGGGGTTCGCCGTTCACGGAGGCGGCGCGGGTGGGGTGGGTTGAGCCGGATGTGATGCCTGCGCAGCGGGTTGAGGGGGGTTCGCCGTTCACGGAGGCGGCGCGGGTGGGGTGGGTTGAGC
>NZ_JBVJHA010000004.1:417197-536998 GCF_055587065.1 Kitasatospora sp. NPDC048662
AGCCGGATGTGATGCCTGCGCAGCGGATTGACGGGAGCTCGCCGTTCACGGAGGCGGCGCACGTCGGGCGGCTTGCGCCGGACGAGATGCCTGCGTTCCGGGTCGGGACGGCCGTTGGCGAGCCGATGGAGTCGGTGCGGATGAGGGCGTCGGAGGGCGTGCCGTTGGGTGACACGATGCCCGCGATGCCCGCCGAGTCGGTGCGGATGAAGGCATCGGAGGGCGTGCCGTTGCATGAGGCGATGCCCGCGATGCCTGCGGAGTCGGTGCGGATGAGGGCGTCGGAGGGTGTGCCGTTGGGTGACACGGTGCCTGCGATGCCCGCCGAGTCGGTGCGGATGAAGGCGTCGGAGGGCGTGCCGTTGCATGAGGCGGTGCCTGCGATGCCCGCCGAGACGGCGCGGATGAAGGCATCGGAGGGCGTGCCGTTGCATGAGGCGATGCCCGCGATGCCCGCCGAGACGGCGCGGATGAAGGCGCAGGGGACCCCGCTCCAGGAGGGTGTGCCGCTCGGTGGCGCGGTGCCTGCGATGCCTGCGGAGTCGGCGCGGTTGAAGGCGTCGGAGGGCGTGCCGTTGGGTGACACGGTGCCTGCGATGCCTGCCGAGAGTGGGCGGTTGAAGGCGCAGGGGACCCCGCTCCAGGAGGGGGTGCCGGCGACGGCCGGGGAGCCGCTCGCGCCCGGGACGGAAGCGGCGCGGATGAAGTCGAGCGGGACTCCGATCGAGAACGGGGTGCCGCAGAAGTCGGCCGAGGCCGGGCAGCGGGCTGGGGCGGCCAACGGCACCAACGCCGGTTCAGGCTCCGGGTCGGGCTCGGGCTCGGGTTCCTCGGACACGGGCAAGGCCGGGCAGGGGTTCCAGGTGGATCCCGATCAGTACAAGGCGGCGGTCTCGCCGGTGCTCGCCGCGTCGGAGCAGATCGCCTCGCTGGCCTCCCGGATGACCTCGTACCTGCCTCCGATGGAGGGGCAGAACCCCTGGGGCAACGACGAGTCGGGCAAGCAGTTCGCCGAGGGTGAGAAGGGCTATCTGGAGTACAGCCACAACACCCTGAAGACGCTTCAGAGTCTGGTCAAGGAAGTCCGCGACATCGCTGACGGCCTGAAGCGGATGGGCGAGAACTACCAGGCCGCCGAAGAAGGCGCAGCCGGTTCCTTCACCGGCATGGACGGCGGGCAGGCTCCGGTACCGCCCTCGCCGGGTGCGGCACCGACCGTGCCGACCCACGTCCGTCCGATGTTCACCCCCGGTATGACCGGCTCGACTGGAAGGCACTGACCCATGGCTGTCGAACTCCCGGAGCCCCTCCAGTGGGTGCTCCTGCTGCTCGCCGGCTGCCGGTGGCCGGAAGCGGACGAAGACCAACTGCGTGACATGGCCGACGAGTGCCGCAAGGCCTCCGAGACGCTGCGGGACGCCACCCAGGGCGTGGACGCGGCGATCAAGCGTGCGCTGGAGGGCCAGCAGGGCAGCGCCGCCGAGGGGCTGACCAAGTTCTGGGCCACCTACACCGTCGGCAAGGGCACCGAGGACGACCCGGGCCGGCTGACCGCGACCATCAACGCGCTCAGTGGCATGGGCGACATGCTGGAGCAGATGGCCAACTCGGCCGAGACCGCGAAGATTCAGATTGTCGCCCAACTCGGCATTCTGGCCTTCGAGTTGGCGACCGCCGAGGCAGAGGCGCCGGTCACGGCCGGTGCGTCGATGCTCCAGGTGCCCGGGTTCATCGCGGCGGCCCGGACGTTCGTCACCAAGACCCTCAAGACCCTGGTGCTCGACTTGGCCAAGATGGCGGCCAAACAGGCCGCCCAGATGGCCGCGATCAACCTGATGGCGCAGGGCATCGAACTCGCCGAGGGCCACCGTAAGAGCATCGACTGGAAGGAAGTCGGCGACAACGCCAAGGGCGGCGCCATCGGCGGCGCCGCCGGTGGCCTGATCGGCAAGGGCCTGGGCGGCGCGGCCGGCAAGGTCGGCCTCGGCGGCGCCGCCAACTCGCTCGGCGGCAAGATGGCGATCGGCGCGGCCACCGGCGTCGGCGCGGACGCCGCTACCCAGTTCCTCACCACGGGCAAGGTCGACACCTCCTCGCTGCTCGGCTCGGGCCTGTCCGGTGGTGCGGGCGTGGGCCTGCATCACGGTGCTGTCAAGATGAACGGGCACGGCCCCGCGCCCAAGCCCGGCGATGCCCCGCACATTCCCGGACCCGTCGGCCCCGGCGAAGGCGGTCGCCAGGACGGCCCGCCGAAGTTCACCAAGCCTGACACCTCCTCGGGCGACAACAGCTCCTACCACGGCCCGTCCGGCGACAGCGGGAGCTCCAACTCGGGTGGCAGCAGCTCGGGTTCGGGCTCCAGTAGCTCGGGCTCGGGTGCCTCGGGCTCGGGTTCCAGTGGTTCGGGTTCGGGTTCGGGCAAGTCGAGTTCGGCTGGCTCGGGCTCGGGCGGCTCGACGGCCGGCGGCCTGTCCCCGTTCGGCTCCGGCCGCACCAGCGGAGACGCCCCGCCGTCCCACTCCGAGTCGGGTGGAGCGGGCCGGAGCCATGAGCAGGCTCCGCCGCAGGCGCACGAGCAGTCGGGTGGTGGCCGGAGCCATGAGCAGGCTCCGCCGCAGGCGCATGAGCAGTCGGGTGGTGGCCGGGCCCATGAGCAGGCTCCGCCGCCGGCGCACGAGCAGTCCGGTGGTGGCCGGAGCCATGAGCAGGCTCCGCCGCAGGCGCATGAGCAGTCGGGTGGTGGCCGGGCCCATGAGCAGGCTCCGCCGCAGGCGCACGAGCAGTCGGGTGGTGGCAAGAGTCACGAGCAGGCGGAGGCGATTCGGCCGACGCGCGAGCCGCTGACCGAGCACACTCCGTCGCAGCCGGCGCGCGAGCACGTGGAGGCGGTGCGGCCGTCGCACGAGCCGCTGTCGGGGCAGGAGCCGAGCCGTCCGGTGCACGAGCAGCCGGTGCGGAACGAGGCGGAGGGGCAGAGCACCCGGCCCGATTCGCGGGGGTCCGGTGCGCCGGTTCGCGAGGAGGGGCAGTCGGTGCGGCCGTCGCACGAGCCGCTCTCGGGGCAGGAGCCGAGCCGTCCGGTGCACGAGCAGCCGGTGCGGAACGAGGCGTCGAGTGCGCCGGCCCGCGACAACTCGTCCGCCGGAAACGAGAGTTCGTCGGGCGATGACAGCACTCCGCGTCCGACCGGCGCGGGTGCGATGCCCAACCTGTCCGGCGTCCTGGGCGGTGCGGCGGGCCTTGCCGGCGCCGCGTCCTCGTCCGGCCATGGCGGTGGCGGCGGCAATGCGGGCGGCACGCACCTCGACGGTGCCCGCAGCGCGACGCTGCCGCGCCCGGACGCGGCGACCGTCCCCGGTCAGGGCATGCCCGAGGGCCTCGGCGACACTCCGCCCAACTCCGGTACCCAGAGCCCGAACCAGACCGCTGTCCCGCCCATGGGCGGCGGGTTCGCCCACGGCCCGGTCGGTGGCGGCAGCCACATCGGTGGTGGCGGCGCCCGTCCCGACGCTCCGTCAACCTCGGGTGCGCCCAGGCCCGGTAGCCAGAGCGGCACCGTCCACAGCGGTGGCGGCAGCCAGCAGGGGGGCGGTTCGCTCCGCCCCGGTGGCGGTCGCGGTTCGGGCCCCGATGCCCACACCGTCCCGGAGCAGCAGCACGCCCCGGCCCCGAAGCCGACCGAGCACGCCGACGCGGCGCCGCACGGCACGGAGCACCCGCCCGCGTCGCACGAGCAGCAGCCGCACGACCAGAAGTCGCACGAGGAGCACCCCAACCGGCCCGGTGCCGACCACGAGGGTGAGCCGCAGCCCCGGAAGACGGACGGGCGGCGGATCGACGAGCCCGGGGGCCTGAAGGAGCCCTCCGAGCACGACCAGAAGCGGATCGAGGACGCCGTCCCGCGTGACGAGGACGGCAAGCCGAAGATCCACCCGGACCCGCAGGACGGCGACTGGATCAAGCAGCTCAACGGCGACGGCCCGTTCGCGCCCGGACGCAACAACAACTGCGCCGACGCGGCACTCTCCTTCATCGACACCTACAACGGCCACCCCACGGCGGCCGCGCCGCGCGTGGAGAACAACGGCCTTGGCGAGAAGGGCGGCCGCGACCGGATCGAGCAGTCGCTCGGCGGCAGGTTCGAGCACCAGGGCGCGGGCGCGGGAGGTCACGACAAGCTCCAGAAGACCCTGCTGGAGAGTGGTCCGGGCTCGCAGGCGCTGATCATCAGCACCGACGGCGACGGCCGCTCGCACGCCTGGAACGTGGTCAACCACGACGGCAAGATCGTCTACGCCGATCCGCAGATGGGCCGTACCAGCGACAAGCCGCTGTACGCCGGCGAGGGCGGCCTGTTCGCCGTCCCGCTCGGCCCGAACGGCAGCGCGCTGCACCCCACCAACCACGGCGCCGGAAACACCACGGGCAACCACCAGGCCGGCGCCCGACCCGAGACCACCCCGAAGACCGAGACCACCCCGAAGCCGGAGGCGTCCCCGCGGCCGGAGGCGTCCCCGCGGCCCGAGGCCCAACCGCGGCCCGAGGCCCAGCCGAAGCCCGAGACGGCCCCCAGTGCCCGGCCCGAGTCCGACACGTCCCCGAGGCCCGAGGAACCGCGGCCGGACGAGGTGCGGCCGGACGAGACGCCGGGCGGTCAGACGCACGAAGACCCGTCGCCGTTCCCCGGCCTGGAGGACAAGCGGCACATCCCCACCCTCGAAGAGACGCAGGAGATCGGTCGGCGGCTGGGGATTCCGGACGACCAGCTCCCGGTCATGGTGTTCGTGCCGGACACGGCCACCGTCTCCACGCCGTTCTCCGAATACGGGGACGGACGGGTCGGCCATCTGTCCGAGGACGGCGGCAAGCTCACCATCGGAAAGATCGACGGACTGAAGGACGGTGACAGCACCCCCGCAGCCACGGCGATCTCCGGCAAGGGCGGCGGAGCGTACGTCAAGGGGGCGGACGGAGCCCCCGACGTGCTGGTCGTCAACCAGCGGATGAACATCAAGGACGGGTTCGCGCAGGAGCACGTGATCCAGCACGAGCTCGGGCACCACAAGCAGGCGCTCGACCAGATCGACATCGACAAGACGCAGAACAACCCCGCGCTCATCGAATACCACAACATCCTCACCAACGAGGTGAAGTTCCACGAGGAGGGCAAGGAGCCGCGCCTGACATACCAGAAGAAGGACGGGCAGGGCGGACTGTCGAGCGAGGAACAGAAGGGCGTCAAGAAGCTGCTCGGCCTGCCGGAGGACGGCCATTTCCCGCCGAGCCGGTACTGGGACACGGTCGCAGGAATGCCGAAGACCCCGAACGAGCAGCGGCTGTTCGACCAGATCGTGGAGGCGACCGGGAGGGAGCCGTACTCCAACTACCCCAAGGTCAAGCAGAACTTCGCGAAGGCGTACCTGGTCGAGCACCTGAACGCGCAGAACCGGGCGGACGCTGCGGCTGCCGCCGGCGGTACGACCGCCGCGCCCGCGCCAGAGGGCGCGCCGCCCGTTCAGCAGCACGCCGGTTCCGCGCCGCCGGTTCCGCCGCCGCCCGCTCAGCAGCATGCCGGTTCCGCGCCGCCGGTTCCGCCGCCGTTCACGCAGCAGCATGCCGGTTCCGCGCCGCCGGTTCCGCCGCCGTTCGCCGGCCAGCACGCCCCGGCCGCTCCGCCCGTTCCGCCGCCGTTCACGCAGCAGCACGCCGGTTCCGCGCCGCCGGTTCCGCCGCCGCCCGCTCAGCAGCACGCCGGTTCCGCGCCGCCGGTTCCCCCGCGACCCGCTCAGCAGCACGCCGGTTCCGCGCCGCCGGTTCCGCCGCCGTTCACTCAACGGCCGGTCGGTGCCCCGCCGGAGGTTCCGCCGAGCAACCGTCCCACTGCCGGGGCGTCGAGCGCGAACCCGTTCGGGGACGAGCACGCCGCTTCGTCGGGCCACAACAGCCCCGCCTCGGAGGTGTCGAACCCGTTCGGGGACGAGCACGCCGCTTCGTCGGGCCACAACAGCCCCAGCTCGGAGGTGTCGAACCCGTTCGGGGACGAGCACGCCAACACTTCGCACACCCGGGCCCCGGAGAGTCCGGGAGGCCTGGGCGACTCGACGCACCCCACCTCCACGCGCCCCGACGACACGCCGACCGGGCTACGGCCGGACGCCGAGCCGGCCGGGCTGGGCAGCCGGAAGTCCTTGATGGACAGTCAGGGGCTGACCCCCGAGGGACGGAAGGTTCTGCACCAGAACCCGGAAGGGCCGTCCATCGTCTACCCGCCGAGCAACAGCAGGGCGGCGCACCTTGGGACGGCTTTTGCGAACAAGTTCAAGTCCGACCTTTCGCCGGAGCTGAAGGAGGTCAGTAACCACCTGCCGGTGAAGGACGGCAAGAACACCCACCAGTCGGAGGGTTCGACGGCGAGCGGGAAGCCGAACGCCAAGATCAAGGACCACACCTTCAAGGCCTACGTCGACCCGGCGACCCTGACCCTGGTGGAAGGCCCGGTCGGGGGCAAGCTTCGGGAGCCGCTGCGCAACGCCCTCGGCCCGGACGCCATCGCGTACTCGGGCAACAAGGTGTTCGAAGAGGCCGCGAAGCTGGACTACCGGTCCAGGACGACGATGGAGCAGCAGCAGGAGCGCCGGCAGCTGCTGAAGGACCTCGCGAACCAGAACACGGACAAGGGCACCTGGATCGACGGCGACCGGGTGTCGGGCCAGCTCGCCGGCCAGAGCTCCGCGATGGACGGTGTGAACCGCCTGCTGAACGGTCACGGAGGCGACGCCGGATTCCCGGGAGTGGTGATCGGCGAAGGACACGGCCAGTCCGCGACCTGGCCGTTCCTCAAGGACAACATGGCGCAGCTCAAGGCCAGCGGGGTCGACACCATCTACCTGGAGGCCCTGCGGGACGACGCCGTCCAGCACGACCTGGACACGTACCTGGACCCGTCCCACCAGGGGCCCATGCCCCCGAGCCTGCAGAAAGCGGCCGCGAAGTACGACAGCTCCCACAGCGCCAAGCTGACCGAGGTGCTGGAAGCGGCGAAGGCCAACAACGTCAAGGTCCGTGCGGTGGACGGATACCCGGCCCGGACCATCAACGAGGACGGCGGGGTCCACGAGCGGGCCCGCCTGATGAACTCGTACGCCCACGATGTGATCAGCTCGGACGCCGCCAGTGGCGGGAACAAGTACGTGGTCGTGGTCGGCGCCAGCCATGCGCACTCCACGACCGGTTCGGGCAGTGGACGGATCCCCGGCACGGCCGACCTGCTGGGCGTCCCGGCCGTGCACCTGACCGACGGTTCGGGGACACCGCACCAAGCGCCGAACCGGGCGAGCAGCAGCACGCCTCCGGACGACGTCCGGCTCAGCTACCTGCCCACCCCCGACAACCACTCCCCGGCCGGCGCGCCGCCGCAGCACACCGACTCCACCCACCCGTCGGCGCCGGGGAACCCGGGCGGACTCGGCCCGGTTCACCCCGACGCGCAGGCGCCGCACGGGAGTTCCGAGTACCTGGAGGGCCAGGGGCCGCAGCACGACCAGCCCAACCAGCCCCATCAGCACGAGGGCAACACCGACCGCCAGGCCGGGAACGAGCACAACAGCCCTGGGCAGCCGCACCAGCAGCCGTCGGGGGACCACGAGGGCGGCGGTCCGCGGCACCCGGCCACGGATCAGCGGCCGTTCGATGTCGAGGGTGGGCTGAAGCGGCCGTCGGAGCACGACCTGAAGCAGCTCCAGGACGCGGTTCCGCACCACGCGGACGGCACCCCGCAGCGGCACCCGGACCCGTTCGAGGGCGACTGGGTGAAGAAGCTGAACGGTGACGGTCCGGGTGCTCCGGGGCGGGCCAACAACTGTGCGGATGCGGCGCTTTCGGTGGTTGACACCTATGACGGCCGTCCCACGGTGGCCGCGCCGCGGACCGAGGACAACGGGGTCGGTGAGAAGGGCAGCCGGGACCGGATCGAGCAGTCGCTCGGTGGGAAGTTCGAGTCCCTGGGCAAGGGTCAGGCGGGGCACGACAAGCTGGCGCAGACCTTGCTGGAGAGCGGTCACGGCTCGCAGGCGGTGATCATCAGCCGTGACAGCGAGGGGCGCACCCACGCCTGGAACGCGATGAACCACAACGGCACGATCGTGTACACAGACGGCCAGATGGGCCGTACCAGTCACACGCCGCTGTACCAGGGCGAGGGCGGCCTGTTCGCCGTCCCGCTCACCCCGGACCGCGCGCCCCTGCACCCGTCCGGCCCGCCCGCCGGTGACGGCAACCACCAGGCCGGCCCGAAGCCGGACGCCCAACGGCCGGATTCGGACCCGGGCATGGCAGTCCGTCCCGAGCCGCCGCTTCCTCCGATCGAGCAACGTCCCACTGCCGAGGAGAAGGCCAAGCTCCACCAGGACCCGCCCGGCCCGGCGCTGATCTACCCGCCCTCCGCCGACCCGACGGCACTCGCGCAGCACAAGAAGGACAACAAGTTCAAGTTCACCCTGACCGGTGATCTGGCCGTGTCCGCCAACTCCCTGCCGCAGAGCGACAAGGGCCGCCACCACTCGGGTTCCTTCACGGCGAGCGGGACGCCCGACGTCAAGGTCAGCCCGTACTCGCAGAGCTTCAAGTCGCACCTCGACCCGCTGACGCTGAAGGCGCTGCACCCCGACGCGGCGTCGGCGCTGAACGAGGGGCTGCGTACCAAGTTGGTGGCGACCGGCGAGACCGAGGCCTACGTCTACCCGGGCAACAAGCTGCTGGAGCACGGCGGCAAGCTCGACTACCGGACCGATCCGAACTTCCAGGCCCAGCGCGAGCGTCAGAACGTGCTGGAGCGGCTGGCCCGCCAGGACGCGGAGACCGTCTGGCACCCGGTCGACGGGGCACAGGTGCAGCAGCGGCTGGACGGGCAGGCCTCGGCCCTGGACGGCGTCCAGCGCCTGCTCAACGGGGACGGCGTCAACCCGGAGCCCCCCGGGATCGTGCTGGGCGAGGCACACGGCAACTCGCCCAGCTGGAAGTTCCTCAAGGAGAACATGGCCGGTCTGAAGGAGGCCGGCGTCGACACCATCTACGTCGAGGCACTTCGCGACGACTCGCTCCAGCACGAGCTGGACACCTATCTGGAGTCCGGCGGCACCATGCCGCCGAACCTGGAGAGGATGCTCCGGTCCTACGACCGGAACAACAACTCCCCGGAGAACGCCGGTCTTTACGAAACGGTGGTGAAGGCGCAGGAAGAAGGCATGCGGGTCCGGGCCGTGGACGGCTACCCCGCGCGCAGGCCGGACGGACCCGGCTACGGCCCGCTGGAGCAGCGGGCCCGGATGCTGAACTCGTACATGCACGACGCGATCACCTCCGACCGCGTCGGGCAGTCGGGGAAGTACATCCTGGTCACCGGCGAGGCCCATGTGCACGAGCACTCCACCACCAGCGGTGGCGGCGCACGGATTCCCGGCACGGCCGAGATGCTGGGGGCGCCGTCGGTGCGCCTGACCACTCCGAACGGGACGAACGCCGTCGGTGGCACGGCGGTGCACGACCTCCGGCTGGGACACCTGCCGGAGCCCCAGCCGGCGGCCCCGGCGCCGCACGCGCCGGCCGCCCAGCACCCGGGCGGCAACCCGCCGCCCGGAGCGGGGCACGAGAACGCCCCGCACCAGCAGCAGGTGAACGAGCACGCCCAGGACGTCGCCCCCGAGCAGCCGGCCGGCCTCGGCAACCCCTCGCACGAGCAGTCGAACCACGAGCTGCCGAACCACGAGCAGTCGAGCCACGAACTGCCCAACCGCGAGCAGCCGAGCCACGAGCTGCCGAACCACGAACTGCCCAACCGCGAGCAGCCGAGCCACGAGCTGCCGAACCACGAACAGCCGTCCCACGAGCGCTCGTTGGGAGACCACGAGGGCGGCGGTCCGCGGCACCCGGCCACGGATCAGCGGCCGTTCGATGTCGAGGGCGGGCTGAAGCGGCCGTCGGAGCACGACCTGAAGCAGCTTCAGGACGCGGTGCCGCACCACGCGGACGGTTCGCCGCAGCGGCACCCTGATCCGACCTCGGGAGACTGGCTGAAGAAGCTGAACGGCGACGGCCCGGGCGCCCCGGGCCGGGCCAACAACTGCGCGGACGCGGCGCTTTCGCTGGTCGACACCTACGACGGTCACCCGACCGTCGCCGCGCCGCGGACCGAGAACAACTCGGTCGGCGAGAAGGGCGGCCGGGACCGGATCGAGCAGTCGCTCGGCGGGAAGTTCGAGCACCTGGGCGCCGGGCAGGCCGGGCACGACAAGTTGGCGCAGACCCTGTTGGACAGCGGGCACGGCTCGCAGGCGGTGATCATCAGCCGTGACAGCGAGGGCCGCACCCACGCCTGGAACGCGATGAACCACAACGGCACGATCGTGTACGCGGACCCGCAGTTGGGCCGCACCAGCGACCGGCCGCTGTACGCGGGCGAGGGCGGCCTGTTCGCCGTCCCGCTCACCCCGGACCGTGCGCCCGTGCACCCGTCGGGCCCGCCCGCCGGCGACGGCAAGCAGCAGGCCGGCCCGCGCCCCGAAGGCCGGTCGGGCGAGAACTCGCGTCCGGACGCCTCGCCGGGTGCCACCGAGCATGCCGGGTCCTCGCAGCACCAGGACGGCACCAACCAGCAGGACACCACCGCACCGCACGGCGAGGACGCCGCGCACCCGCCGGTGGTGCCCGAGCCGCTGCCGCCGGTGGGGACGCCGGAGTACGGGATCATGCACGACCCGGCCGAGTTCCTGAAGACCAAGCAGGTCTCGGTGGACTTCGCCACCGGCGTCAAGGAGCGGATGCCGCACGCGAAGCCGGGGGAGGTCGGCGCGTTCCTGGAAGCCATCAAGGGGCGTGACCAGCACTGGTTCGTGCTGGAGCCGAACGGGGTCGGCAAGAACGGCGAGCCGTCGGGCTACCACCTGGTGCCGGCGTGGGAGAAGTACGCCGCGCACTACGAGGGCTTCCCGAGGCCCGAATCCGGCCTGCCGCAGGTCAAGGAGGACCACGAGTACGTGAAGGGCGCGTACATCCCCTACAAGTCCGAGCAGCGTCCCGACCCGGCCAAGCCGGACACCATCGGCCACACCGAGGTGCCGTTCAACCCGCACCCGGACCTGCCGCGCCAGGGGCTGGTGTTCACCGACGCGATGAACGGCTGCGCCCTGGTGACCACCGTCGAGCCGGGCAGGGACACCTTCACCGCCTGGCACTTCCAGTCGTACTCGTCCGCCGGGCACCTGGAGGGCGGCTACAACTTCCGGAAGCAGCACACCGTCACGGCGTGGATGGGCGTGGGCGACTACTCCCACCCGCTGCCGCTGGGCTTCAAGCCGGCGGCGACCAACATGCTGAAGCACGGCCCGAACGGCTGGGAGATGATCAGCCAGGAGTCGCACACGTACGACGGCTCGTCGGAGACGATGCGGAAGTTCCCGCCGACCCTGTACCCGCCGAAGCGGATCCCGTTCGACGTGGGGACGCAGAGCCCCGAGACCGTCGTCAAGATGACGCTGGACCCGTACCACGTCATCGCGCAGGAGCGACTCGACCGCTTCCAGCAGGCGGCGCACGACCTGACCACGGGACTGGACCCGAAGAACCCCGCGCTCAAGAAGTTGCAGGGACACCTCGCCGACATGAACGACATGCTCGGCGCGCAGAACGACCTGGTGAAGGCGTACAACCGGCCGGAAGCGACCCTGGAGGACCTTCAGCAGCTGTCGAACGGGCTGAAGCGGATCAAGCGCTCGCGCCAGATGTTCCTGGACGAGCACCGGGCCGACATCGAGCGCCTGGCGATCGACGCGACGCCGCTGCACCCGAACCGGTCGGGCAACACCGTGCTCTCCGAGTTCGGCTATTCGATCGAGCCCGGGAAGCCGGACTGGGTCGACCACATGGCCGCTGACGTCACCGCCCAGATCAAGAAGCGCGACGAGGCCGCCCAGCAGGTCCCGGACGACCCGGCGGGCGTCGAGTCCCCCCGGCCCCCGGCCGACCCGGCGGGCGTCCCGGCGCCGCGGTCCGCGCCCGAGCCGCTGCCGCAGGACACCTTGGCGAAGATGCCGGCCTTCACCGGCAAGGACGATCCCAAGGGCAACCAGGAGGCCGGCGACAAGCTGGTCGGACTCCAGGTGCACACCGAGCAGATCTACGAGCAGATCCGGACCAACCTGGGCCGGCTGGAGCTCGGCCAGGACGGGCTGACCGGGCAGGCGGACCGGCCCAACTCCGAGGTGCAGTACAACCTTTGGTCCGGCAACAAGAAGATGACCGAGCAGTACGGCAGCGCCGAACTGACCGGCGAGGGCCAGGCCGAGAGCTCGCACGGCTTCATGATGAGCCGCACCGAGGAGCATCAGCGGGCGATCAGGGAGCTCAACGAGTTCTACCCCGAGGGCTGGCCGCCGCCGGACCCCGGTTACCAGAAGGAGTTCATCGGCTGGCTGAAGGAGAACGAGAAGCAGGGCGTCGCCTACGATCCGGCGGCGATCCAGCAGAAGTTCTCCGAGCTGCGCGCCGCGGCCAAGGACCGGGCGGGCGAGTACTCGCCGGACGGTGGCGACGAGGTGTTCGTCGGCGAGCACGGTGCCAGGTTCCAGAACGCCTGGGACCGGGCCTCCGACGACGTGGCGATGCACGCGGCGCTGGCGATGGCCGGCTTCCGCAGCTTCGGGCTCGACGAGCCGCACCACGGCAATCCCGACCTGTCTGCTCACCCGGACCCGAAGTCCACCGTCCAGGTGCGGCAGGAGATCCCGATGGCCGAGCGGATCGCGGGCGAGGTCGCCGCCGACCTGCACGACAACATCAAGGCCCGCCGCCAGGTCGCCGACCTGGCCGCCGACCCGGCGCTCAAGGCCGAGCTGCACCGGCTGGCAAACCGGGCGGAGCAGGGCGCCAAGCACTTCGCGGAGGGCGCCGAGCAGCTCAAGTGGGAGGAGAGCACCGGCCGCGAGGAGCGGGCGGCGCTCGCCGAGCGGCGCAAGCACAGCGCGGAGACGATGCTCCGCGGCCGCGACGAATTCCTCAGCGCCGCCCGGGACTTCGACAAGGCGCTCGGCGACCTGGGCGTCCCGTCGGCCCGCTCGGAGTACGTCTCCGACGTCCGCCCGCCGGCGGACCCGGCCGGCCTCGGCGAACACCAGCCGCAGGAGCGGTCGGCGGGGGAGCACGAGGGCGGTTCGCAGCACCGTCCGGACGCTTCGCCCGGCGCCGCCCCCGACGGCGGATCGTCGCAGCACGCCGACGGGGAGCACCAGGACCAGGGCGGCAACGGCGCGCACGACGGCGACGAGCACACCAACAACGAGCACGACGGCAACGACGAGCACGCCAACAACGAGCACGACGGCGCCGAGCACCCGCCCGTCACGCCCGAGCCGCTGCCGCCGGTGGGCACGCCGGAGCACGGGATCATGCACGACCCGCGCACCTTCCTGGACGAGAACCTGGTCTCGGTGGACTTCGCCGCCGGCGTCCGGCAGCGGATGCCCGGGCTGAAGCCCTTCGAGGAGAACAACCTGCTCAGGGCGATGCGGGGCCGCGACCAGCACTGGTTCGAGATGGTGCCGGACCCGGCCGCGGCCGCCACCGGGAAGCCCGGCTACCACCTGGTGCCCGCGTGGGAGAAGTACGCCGAGCACTACTCCGACTTCCCCCGGCCCAGCGGCGGGCTGCCGCCGGTGAAGGAGGACAGCCACTACGTCAGGGGCGCGTATGTGCCCTACGAGGCGGACAAGCGGGCCAGCCTCGACGATCTGAGCACCATCGGCCACACCGAGGTGCCGCTGCGCCCGAACCCGGCCCGCCCCCGGGAGGGTCTGGTGTTCACCGACGCGATGAACGGCTGCGCCTTCGTGGCCACCGTCGAGCCGGGCGGCGACACTTTCACGGCCTGGCACTACCAGTCCTACTCGGCCTCGGACGCCCTTCGGACGGCCGCCGAGTTCCGGGCCGCGCAGACGGTCACCACCTGGATGGGTGGCGGCGATTACGCGGCGATCCTGCCCCCCGGGCACACCCCGGCAGCGACCAACATGCTGCGGTACGGCCCCGACGGGTGGGAGATGGTCAGTCAGGAGGTGCAGAAGGACGCGCGGAACCCGCTGACCCTGCCGCGGGTCTCCCGGCAGTCCGCGGTCCCGTTCGAGGTCGGGACGCAGACCCCGCAGGCCGTCGTCAAGATGACGGTCGACCCGTACCTGATCAACGCGAAGGAACAGCTCGGCCACTTCGACGACGCGGCCTACGGTCTGACCAAGGACCTGAGCCTGACGAACCCCCATGTCAGGTCGTTGAACCAGCGCATGGGCCAGATGCGGGAGATGCTCCTGGAGCAGAAGAACCTGGTGGAGGCCCTTCAGCGGCCCGAGGCGACCCTGGAGAACATCCAGTCCGCCGCGGCCGAGCTGCGCGCGAAGAGCGAGGAGAGGCGGAGGTTCCTCACCCTCCACGAGAACCACATCCAGTCGCTGGCCAACCAGGTGCTGACGGACCACCAGTACCGGACCACCGCGACCCTGTTCTCGGAGTTCGGCAAGTCGGACTGGATCGGCGTGATGGCCGACGATGCCACCGCCCAGATCGAGAAGCGGGACGCCGCCGCCCAGCAGCCCGTGCCGGACCAGGCGCCGGCCGACCCGGCGGGCGCGTCGCAGGAGCGGGCCTTCGCGCCTGTCCCGGACGACGACCCGAGGGCGCAGAAGCTGGCCGGTTACGTCGGCGGGCCGGGCCATGTGCACCCGCCGATGAGCAACACGCTGCTGGGCCACGTCAATCCGCGGCAGGCGCCGGAGCAGGACGGGACCGGCTTCCGGCCGGGCCCCGAGCTGAACGCGTCGGTGGAGAACGTGGAGGCGTACCGGGACACCCACTTCGGGCGTCCCCGGGTGTCCGGGGCGAGCCTGCCCGGTGACGCGGAGCCGGTCACCGGCGGCACGGCGTGGACGCGGCCCGAGGCGCCGGCCGCGTTCGGCAAGGGCGAGGACGCGGTGAAGGCGCTGATGGAGAAGGTGCAGGCCGGTGGCAAGGGCAGCTTCGCCACCGTGCTGGGCGTCGGCGAGGAGGGGCGCGCCCATGCCGTCGCGCTGGTCCACGACCGGGACGGCCGCCTGCGCTGGGCCGACCTGACGGAACGCCGGGTGTTCGAGGCCACCGGCGGAATGCCGAGGACCTTCGGCCTGGGCTGGAACCTCTGGGCCTCGGTCTCCGACTCGGAGGAGAACACCATCTCGGGCCCGCCGGACCCGTACTTCACCGAGACCTTCGACGCCTTCACCGCCCCCGGGCGCGAGCACTGAGCCGCCGATCGACGGGTCGCGCCCGACCGGGATCATGGACCGGACAGCCCCGCCCGGGGCCGTCCGGTCCGGACGCCGCCATCGCGGGCGTCGCGGCTCCGGCCGCACCGCCCGCAGCACACATCGCACCATAGGAGGAACCCCGCATGATCACCCAGGACGAGGCCATCGCGAAGGCGCACGCATGGCTGAACGAAGGCGCCCCGGAGGGCACCGCGCGTGAGGTCAAGTTCCGGGAGTTCGACCTCGGTTGGGTGGTGTGGGCCGCGCCCGCGCCGCTGGAGGTCGACCCGGTGACCGGGCAGGTCCGGCCGCCGGCCAACCTCGGTGACGCCACCGGCGTGGTGGACCGCGGCACCGGCGAGCTCAGCACCTGGCCGTCGATCCCGATCGACGCGGTGATCGCCGCCTACCAGGAGCGCCACGCCGGACGGTGACCGCCTGTGGGGGTGGATGTCGCCGTCCACCGGCGGCCGGGTCTCGGCGCGACGAAGTCCGGCCGCCACCACCACAGTTCACCCAAAGCCGCCCATTCCTCACTGGACATTCACGACCTCCCTGAACGGAGCGCCCCCTTCTGCCACATGGCCGGTGATTCGCGCCGGGAATTTACCAACTGCATACCTTCGGGCCTCGTGCCCTGTTCTGCCGCTCTGCGAAGCTCGTACCGAGGTGACGTCCCGTCACCTCGGTTGACGCGCTTGGCCGGTGCGTCCTCGGACACCTAGTAAAGTTACCTGACAAATGAGCGGGTGCGGCAGCCGCGAGTGCCTTCGGCCTGCCCTGGATCCGGCGCGGGCGCTGCGGCGCGCCCCCGGCCGGTGGGCGGCCCGGCGGACGTCCGGCTGCCCGGGGGCGGTGACCTGGAGGGTGGACAGTGGCGGACGAAACGGTATGGATGGACCTCGACGAGGTCGATGCGGCAGCGAAGAAAATCATCAGCCTGCTGCATGAACTGGAAGGCCCGGCCAACCAGTTGGAGGCCGTGATCAAGCAGGTCGAGGACTCGGTGTACGGCACCGACCTGCTCGGCAAGGCCCTCAAAGGCGCCGGATCCTCGGTCGGCGGCCTGGCCAAGCACCAGCAGCAGACCCTCGCGGGAATCCGGACCTTGCTGAAGAACGCCAACGCGATGGGGCAGAACCTCCAGACCATGGCGGCCCGGCACCGGACCAACGACGAGCAGCACGGCACCGAGATCGGCCGGATCAGCACCAACGGCGACCTGCCGGCCTCCCCGCGCCTGGCCGGCGGCGCCCAGCCCGGCCCCGACCCGGCGACCGCGGACCGCGTGGTCCGCGCGCCGCAGGAGACCGTCGCACCGGCCGCCGACACCACGGCGGCCCCGCCGCCGCCGGCCCCGGTCAAGCCGATCGGCAACACCGACGCGGGCAGCGACTACCACCGCCCCGACGCGCCCACGCTCGACTACAACCACCACAAGGACGAGCCCACGGACGCGCAGTTCCGTGGCACCGGCCCCGGCACCCGGCAGGTCATCTGACGTGCCCGCCGGGCGAGTTGTCGCCCGGACGGGCTCTACGGCCGACCCGCCCCGTCCCACCGTCGCCGGGGGTGGCAGCAACACCCCCGAGCCGACTCCGAACGTCCGACCGGAGAGTCTCCCGCCATGATCCAGCTGCCCGCAGACCTCGCCGAGGTACTGAAGACCGTTCAGAAGAACGAGAACGGGAAGGACATCGCCTTCCCCGACGCCAACGAGGAACTCCTCGCCGACCTCGCCGCCGCCTGGGACAAGTGGAACCAGGTCGCCGACACCCACGTCCGCGCGATCACCGAGGCCGCCCAGCGGGCGATGGCCAGCATGTCCGGCCCCGCCGCCAACACCTTCCAGCAGTACCTGCAGAAGTTCGCCGGCGGCGAGGACTCGCACGTCGCGACCACCCTCCAGTCCGGGCGGGCGGTCGCCAAGTCGCTGCACGGCGCGTCCGGTGCGGTGATCGACACCAAGAACGAGATGGTCCGTGAACTCCAGTACGCCAAGACGTACATGGAGCAGAACCCGGCCGGCAAGCACGACGACATCGCCAACTCCGAGGGCATCAAGCAGGCCGCCGCCGTCTACCACCAGTACGTCGGGCAGATCGGCGGCGACGTGGACGGCATGCTGCGGAAGAACGCCGGCCACATCGCCGACATGACCGGAATGGGCCAGACCTGCGCCCTCAACGGAGCCGGTGGCGCCGGGAGTTCGGGCGGTGCGGGCGCGGCGGGCACGGACATGTCCGGGCGCAGCCCCTCCGTCGTGCCGGCCGGGCTGCGCACCGGCGCGGACGGCGATGTCCCTGGCAGCCCGCTCGCCGGTGCGGGCGCCCCGGCCACGCCCCGGGCGTTCTCGCTGCCCGACGCCCCCGGCGGGCCGGGCTCGCACCTCGGCGGGGCCGGGGCCGGGGCCGCGGGCGGCATCGGCGGAATCGGATCCGCGGGCGGCCTCGGCGGGGTCGGATCGGCCGGTGGCGTCGGCGGGGTCGGCGGGGTCGGATCGGCGGGCGGCGGTCCGGCGCTGACGCCGTTCAAGCTGCCCACCCCGAACATGCCCAGCTTCCAGGGCGGCGGCTCCGGCGGTGGGGCACCCGTGTTCAACCCGCTCAGCAGCTCCGGTGCGGGCCCGCTGAACCTGGCGGGCCTCGGCGACCTCGGCACCATCGGCACCGGGGTGCCCGGCGGGAGCCACTACGCGCCGCTCGGCAGCGGCAACCACACCCCCAGCCCCGGCCTGACCGGCGGAGCCCCCGGCGGGAGCCCGTTCGGCACCATCGGCGGCATGCCCAACATCGGTGGCCACACCGGAAGTTCGGGCGGCTCTCCGGCCCGCCGCCTGACCCCGTTCGGCGGTGGCGGCGGCAGCCCGTTCGGCAGCGCGGGCGGCTCGACCGCGCGCGGCGGCGGCGTCGGCGGCTCCGGGATGCGTGGCGGCGGTGCCGGTGGCGGCGCGGGCAGCGGGGTCGGCTCGGCGATGCGTGGCGGCGCGGGGGGCAGCGGGCTCGGCAACAGCTCGCTGGCCTCCCGGGCGGGCGGCGGCGCCGGGCTCGGCGCGTCCGGCAGGGGGCTGTCGGGTGCGTCCTCGGCGTCCGGGCGGGTCGGTTCGAGCGGGCTCGCCAGTGGCGGCGCGGCCGGGCGCGGTGGTGCCGCCGCCGGTGCCGCCGGCCTGGGCGCGGGCGGTCACCTGCCCGGCATGGGCGGCGCAGGACGCGGCGGTGGCGGCAAGGACAACAAGGGCGCCAACCGCTTCCTCGGCCCGACCCGGTTCGGCGCCGAGGGCGAGGAGGACGAGGCGCTGCTGCACGACAGCGGCATCCTCGGCCAGGCCGGGGACGTCGACCCGCGCGACCGCAACTGGCAGCGCGCACGCCGCCGTTGGCTGGACGACGCCCGCGTCGAAGGCCACTTCGTCACGCCCGAGACCGCCGCGGCCCCGCCCGCGCCGACCGGGCCCGCGAGTGAGCAGGAGGTGCTGAGCCAGCTGGCCGGGGTGCTGCTCGGGACGGGTGGCAGTGCGGACGCGGGTGCCGGGGGCGCGGCGGCCGATGGTGCGGCGGCTGACGGTGCGGCGCCGTCGGAGGCGAATGCGCCGGCGAGCGGCCCGACGGCGCGTCGGGAGACCGGTGCCGCCCCGGCGCAGACGTCGGCCGGCAGCTCGGACGACGCCTACTTGGAGCGTGCGCGCAGCGCCGCCGCCCGGCGTGGCCACGGGGACGCACCGGCCGTCGCGGCAGCCGGGTCGGCCGCTGCGGCGGGGTCCTCGGGTTCGGCCGGTGCGGCCGGTGCCGGTGCGGCCGCTGCGTCGGGCGGGAGCGGGACGCCGCAGCGCGCCCCGCTGCGTGAGGAGGGCGGCTTCCAGGTGCCCAGCCCGTTCCTGCGCGCCGCCCTGTCCCGCCTGGCCGCAGCGCCCGGCGCTCCCGCCGCAGGCTGACCGGGCCCGCCGTCGATCCGACCTGACGAAGGAGCACCATGAGCAACGACGAGCAGGCCTGGTACGCCGCCACCGAACCCGCCGACACGGCCCGGCTGCGGGTGGGCACCGTCCTCCCCGCGAGCGTCCCGGTGGAGCCGCGCCACCAGGCCGTCCCCGCCGAGAAGCCCGACTGGATCAGCCCCGAACCGTTCCAGCAGGCCGAGGCCACCCCGCTCCGGCCGTTCGAGCAGCGGACGGACGCGGCGCGGATCGCGCCGGAGGCGTTCCAGCGGGACCAACCGGCCGCCCCCCTGCGGCCGTTCGAGCGGGCGGCGGGCGCCGCCTCGCCAGTGGAGCCCTTCGAAGGGGCGCAGACCCCGCGGATCACGGCTCGTGGGCTCACCCGGTCCGAACCGGCGGCCGCCGCGCACCCGGTGGAACCGGCGGCCGCCACCAAGGCGACGGAGCGGACGCCGGCCGGGGAGCACGCCACTGCCCCGCTCGCCGCCCGCGGGAAGCCGGACACCGTCGCGGCCAACCGGATCAGCACCAGGCCCGCCGCCGTCAACCGGGACTCGTCCGGGAACGCCGGCCAGGGCTTCCAGGTCGACCCCGCGCAGTACCGGGCCGCAGTGTCGCCGATGCTCGCCGTCGCCGAACAGGTCGGCACGCTGTACGCCGCGCTGAGCTCGTACCTGCCGTCGCTGGAGTCACAACACCCTTGGGGCAACGACGAGTCGGGCAAGCAGTTCGCCGAGGGCGAGAAGGGCTACCTGAAATACAGCAAGGACACCCTGGACGTCATCAAGGGCCTGCCGGCCGCCCTCAAAGGCATCGCCGACGGCCTGAAGGCGATGGCCGACGGCTACCAGGGCGCCGACGAGGGCGTCATCACCGAGCTGAACGGCGTGGACCCCGGCACCGCGCCGATGCCCGCCTCGCCGCAGTTGCCGAACTCGGCCCCCATGCGGATCACCCCGCGGACCCACGAGAGCGGAAGGCACTGACCAGATGGCTGTCGAACTCCCGGAGCCCCTCCAGTGGGTGCTCCTGCTGCTCGCGGGCTGCCGCTGGCCGGAAGCCGACGAGGACCAGCTCCGCGACATGGCCGACCACTGCCGAAAGGCGGCGGACACCCTGAAGGACGCCGCGCAGAGCGGCGACGCCACGATCAAGCGCGCGCTCGAAGGCCAACAGGGCGTTGCTGCCGAGGCGTTGGGCAAGTACTGGGAGAAGTACTCGGTCGGCAAGGGCACCGAACAGGACCCCGGCTACCTGCCCGGCGCGATCAACGCGCTCAACGGCATGGGCGACATGCTGGAGCAGGTGGCCAACTCCGCGGAGACAGCCAAGATTCAGATCATCGCCCAACTCGGCATCCTGGCCTTCGAGATCGCGACCGCAGAGGCCGAAGCGCCGTTCACCGCGGGCGCGTCGATGCTGGAGGTGCCCGCGTTCATCGCGGCGAGCAAGGCCACGGTCTCGGCAACGCTGAAGCTCCTGCTGAAGGAAATGATCGTGATGGCGGCCAAGCAGGCCGCCCAGATGGCCGCGATCAACCTGATGGCCCAGGGCATCGAACTCGCCGAGGGCCACCGCAAGAGCATCGACATGAAGGAAGTCGGAATGAGCGCGGCCGGCGGTGCCGCCGGCGGCGCCTCCGGCCACCTGATCGGCAAGGGCATCGGCAAGGCCGGCGAGAAGCTCGGCGTCGAGGGCGCACTCAAGACCACCGGCGGCAAGATGGCCACCGGCGCGGCCGTCGGCGTCGGCGCGGACGTCTCCGCCCAACTGCTCACCACCGGCAAGGTGGACGGCAGCTCCCTGCTCGGCTCCGGCCTCTCCGGCGGCGCGGGCGCAGGCCTGCACGCGGGCGCGTCCAAGATCAAGGGACACCTCGCCGCACCGAAGGCGGCGGAAGCGCCGAAGCTGCCAGGCGCCGGAGCGGGCACGGGCGCGGGCGCGGCCGCGGGCGAGCACGGTGGGACGCCCAGCTTCAGCAAGCCGGACACCGCCGGTGGCGCGTCCGCGTACCACGGGCCGTCCGGCGGTTCCGGGACGCCGCACAGGGGTTCCGGTGCGGGTGCGGACGCGGGCGCTGGTGCGGGTGCGGGCGCTGGTGCTGGTGCGTCGAAGGTGAACGGGCTGACCCCGTTCGGTGGGGGACGGGCCGGGGACGTTCCGTCCGCAGGTTCGTCGATCGCCGGCCACAACACGGCGCCGACGCCGACCCCGCACGAGCAGGCGGCGACGCACGTCCAGGAGTCGATGGCCCCTCGGGCCGAGTCGCGGTCGGTCGCACCGGTGCAGGAATCGGTACCGCGTCAGGGTGCTGAGGCCGTTACTTCGCGCACTGAGTCGCAGCCCGCTGCGCCTGTGCATGAGTCGGTGTCGCGTCAGGAGAGTGTTGCGCCTTTGCGGGAGCAGGCGGTGCCGCGCCAGACTACTGAGGCCGTCGCGCCGCACGCGGAGTCGCAGCCTGCCGCGCCCGTGCACGAGTCGGTGCCGCGCCAGGGTACCGAGGCCGTGGCGCCGCACGCGGAGTCGCAGCCTGCCGCGCCTGTGCATGAGTCGGTGCCGCGCCAGGGCACCGAGGCCGTCACGCCGCACACGGAGTCGCAGCCCGCTGCGCCCGTGCACGAGTCGGTGCCGCGTTCGGAGCCGATCGCGCGGACTCACGAGGCGGCGCCCGGTCAGGAGAACGTGTCGCACGAGTCGGTCCCGACGCAGACCGCGCCGCAGACGCACGGCTCGGTGCCGCACCAGGAGAGCGTCACGCCCTCGCACAGCACGGAACCGGCTACCCCCGTGCAGCATTCGGTGTCGCGTCAGGAGAGCGTCAACCCGGTTGCGGCGCACGACACTTCGACCGTTCACGAGCCCCTTCCGCAGAACGATCCGCGCGAGCCGCGCCCGAGTGGTGCGTCCGCGATGCCCAACCTGGCGGGCGTGCTCGGCGGCGCCGGGCAGTTGGCCGGGGCCGGTGGCGGCACCCATCTGGACGGCGGGACGCGGCTGTCCGCCGGGCCGGCCACGGCCCGTCCGGCGGGGCCGGAGCAGGCGGTCCCGCAGATTGTGCCGGACGGCCTGGGCGAGGCCCCGGCGACCACGGGCACCACGCAGAACCCGATGGCCGGTACGCCGATGGCGGGCGGGTTCGCGTCCGGCCCGGTCGGCGGCGCCGGTGGGCACGGCGGGGCCGGGGCCTCGGCACACGCCACGCCGTCCACGACCGTTCCGCAGCAGGGCGGGGCCAAGCCGGCCGCCACCCCGAACGCGGCCACCCCGGCCGGTGCCACGATCCGCCCCGGCGCGGGCCGGACTTCCGAGGCGGGTCGTACCCCTGAGGCGGGCCGTATCCCTGAGGCGGGCCGGACTTTCGAGGTGGGTCGCACTTCCGAGGCGGGTCGTACCCCTGAGGTGGGTCGCACTTCCGAGGCGGGTCGTACCCCGGAAGCGGGCCGGACCCCCGAGGCGGGCAGCGACGCCAAGTCCACGGCGTCCCGGCCCGGCCCGGAGCAGGTTCGCGACCAGTTGTTGGACCGTCAGCGGCAGGAACGCCAGACGGAACTCGACCGGCTGGGGCGGGCGACGAACGTGCGGGATGCCGTTGAGCAACTCGGCGGTACCCGGCGGAACGTTCCCAGGGTCCGTCCCGCCGACGCGGACCGGCTGCGGCAGGACATGCCGGGCATGACGCCGGAGCAGCGCGCCCAGGAACTTGCCAACCTGAAGCCGGAGCACCGGCGTTGGCTGGCTCGCGACCCGGAGTTCGTGGACTCCTTGAAGTCGGCGCTGCCCGCGAAGGACTTCGCCAAGGTGACGGCCGACCTGATCGTGCACGTGGACCCGCGGGCCGAACAGGCCGCGTCCGCACGTCACGAGGCGCAGCAGCAGGTCGCCCGGATGCTCCAGGACCCGGACACCGCCGCGCAGTTGATGAAGAACGGCGCGGACGTGGTGATCGTCCCGAAGGACGTCCGGATGCCCGACGTTCCGGGGCTGCACGAGCTGCGTGGTGTCACCAACGACACCGAGGCGGGCGGCGGTCGCGGCTACGACGAGATGCGTGGCTCGGGCGGCAAGCACTCCGCCGTCACCGAGGAGAACCTGCTCGGCGAGCACACCACGATCGGCGAGGGCAGCCACTACGAGGACGGATACTCCACCACCACGCACGAGTTCAGCCACACCGTGCACGAGTACGGGCTGAGCGAGCACGACAAGAAGGCGATCACGGACGCCTTCGAGAAGAAGTCGAAGGCCGCCGAGGAGGCTGCGGACCCCAAGAACGGCAAGGCGCCCGTGCAGTGGCCCGACGGCAACACGCCCGGGAACTACTCCTCGCGGGACGAGCGGGAGTACTTCGCCCAGGCCACCAACGCCTACCTGGGAACCAACCGCGGCACCGACCCGTACACCGGTGAGCCGCGCAACAACGGCCCGGAGTGGGTGAAGCAGCACGAGCCCGATCTGTACCCGCTGCTGAAGAAGCTGTACGGCGAGAACCCGTCCGCCATCCACGACGGCACCGCGAACCCGGTGAACGAGACCACCGCGCAGAACGCCACGTACGAGGGCTTCCGCGAGTTCATGGAGCACGTGGACGGCACCGCCCCTGGCGACCACCAGCCTCCGGCGGCCGAGCACCGGCCCCTGGCAGGTGAGAACGTGCCCCCGGCGGCCGAGCAGAAGCCGCCGACCGCCGAGCAACTGCCACCCCTGCCGCCGCGCGTCAACAACGCGGACGGTTCGGGGCAGAACCGGGCGAACGGGGACTACGAGCACAAGATCGACGGCAAGAAGACCTTCGAGATCCTCGACAAGTTCCTCAGCGACTCCCCGGAGTTCCAGCGGGTCCGCGAGCAGGTGCAGGGCTACGACCGGGCGGCGCTGAAGGACGACGACACGGCCGCGATGTTCACCCAGTACCGGATCGAGAAGCTCCAGCACGTGGATGTGCTGTCGCGCAACGCCGAGCAGCTCCCGAAGGCGATCGCCAAGGTCGAGGAGCGGCTGCGGGCGGTCGACCACGAGCTGACCACGGGCAACCACCCACCCGAGAGGATCGCCGAACTCGAATCGCAGCGTGCGAGGTTGGAGACCACCAAGGCCGGCATCCAGGAGCAGCGCGACCGGATGGCGATCTTCGAGCACGAGCGGCTCAAGGACGGCGCCGAGAAGGACGCGCTGGCCAGGGCCCGGTACGAGGCCGAGGTCCGGGTCCTGCCGGGCAGCATTGAGCGGATCAAGGCCGAGCAGCTGCGCAACGACGTGCTGTTCGCGCAGGCCGATCAGCGCCGCGAGGCCGGAAAGCAGCCCACCGGCGAATACAGCAACAAGGTTCACAACGAGCGCCACGCCGACCTGAAGCGTCGCAAGGAAGAGCTGGCCGCCGACCTCAAGCAGCGCGAGGACGACCTGAGGAAGGCGGACGCGGAGGTCAAGAAGCCACCCGTGGCGGCGCCCCCGACGGGTGGCACCCGCAAGGGCGGAGTGGACGTTTTGGACAACAAGGCCGCCTGGGCGAAGTTCGACAAGGACTACCGCAAGGCGTTCGGTTACTCCGACCAGGGCGTGATGAGCCATCAGCCGCACGCCGAGAAGGTCTCGGCGCGGGTGAAGGCCGACAAGGTCGACATGACCGCGGCGAAGGTCAACCGCAACCATGTGATCGCCGACTACATGGTGCACAAGTACGTGACGGCGGCGGTGTTCAAGGCACGCACGATGGACGAGAGCAGCCATCGGGCCGCCTCGGACGCGTTCGGCGACTTCGTCTCCGCGATGGCGCCGGACCAGCACCGGATCTACGACTCCTTCGGCAAGAAGGCCCAGGCCCGGATCGGCGCGGGGGTCCACGACTTCATCCGCAAGGCGGCCGAGGCCCGGATCGGCGCGGGGGTCCACGACTCCATCGGCAAGGCGGCCCAGGCCCGGATCGACATGGAGGCCTACGACCATGCCGGGCTGAGGAACCACGACCTGACCCGCACCCCCGACACTGTCGACCTGACGGCGACGTACGGCAACGAGCGGCTGCCGGGCGCGTTCGGGACCACCGGCATCACCGACCGCGGCAGTGCCGAGACGGCGGCGAAGAACCTGGAGCGCGAGCTCGGCCGGTCAGGCCTGGACGTGCCCGCCCGCGAGCAACTCGACCGGCTGAACGCCGCGGTGGCCGAGGTGCACCCGGACAGCCCGACCGCCAAGCAACTCGCCGACGTGCACGCGGCGGTGGGGGCGGTCCACCAGAAGATCAAGGAGCAGGCGGTCGACGACCTGGCGCTGGTCCACGGCGTCACCGGGCCGCAGAAGCTGGACGAAGCAGCGGCCCTGCTGAGCAAACTCGCCGAGGGCGAGGGCGGGCCCCGGACGCCCGAGCAGCAGAAGCGGTTGGCCAAGACATTGGACGACCTGGCCGACCACCTCCAGGCGGCCCGCAAGGACCCGAAGCCGGTCCGCGACTTGGCGAGCGACCTGCGCGACCACCCGGACCGGCTCACCCCGCGCCGGTACAGCGACGTCGCGGACAAGCTGGCGAAGGACCGGCCCGGCGTACGACAGCACGAGGTCGACACACTGCTGAACGAGCAGGTTCCGAAGGGCAAGACCCCGAGGAAGCCGGAGGCTCCGGCGGAGAAGGAGGTGACCACCGCGAAGGAGGCGGTGACGGATCGAGAGGAGAAGATCGCCGAGGCCGAGGGGGAATTGGCGGCCGCCAGGACCGCGCACACCACCGCCGAGCAGGCGGCCGCGAAGTCCGCCAAGCTCGCCGAGGACTCCCCGACGGCCGCGAACAAGGCCCGCGCGGAGGCGGACGGCAAGGCCGAGAAGAAGGCCAAGGACGAGGCCGACAAGGCGGCGAAGAAGGTGGCCGACGAGAAGGCCAAGCTGCCCGGTGCCCAGCAGACCCTGGCCACCGCCCAGGCACTGCGCGACCGGGTGAAAGAGGTCTACGACGGCCAACTGTCGGGCGTCACCAAGCCCTCGGCCGCGCAGAAGGCGGCTGCGGGCCGGGTGGCCCGGGCGACCGTCGATCTGGAGACGGCGGGCAAGCAGTACGGCGGCTCGTACCCGCGCGCCGGGGACGGGGAGAACCACCCGGCCGCGATGTTCGAGCAGGCACTGACCGCGCACCTCGACGACGTGCCCGCACTGGTCGAGAAGATCACTGCCGACCTGTCCAACAGTGCCTCCAACCTGCGGTTCGGCGACGAGGCGGTGAACAAGTGGATCCAGAACTTCCTGGACCCGCACATCATCCGCGAGCCCGACCTGCTCACCGCGGTCGCCCACGAGCAGCTGCCGCCGGAGGTGCTGTACACGCCGCACACCGCCGGCCTGTTGCAGGCGGTCCGCAGCCTGGAGGCGAACGGCCTGGTGCCGCCCGAGCTGCGCGACCTCATGGCCCCCAAGACCCAGGCCGACCTGGAGCAGCTGCGGACGGCCGGGAAGCTCAGCGACAGCGCGACGACCATCGTCGAAGACCTCGGCATCCCGTCCCCGCACGCCGCCAAGGTGCCGGTCTCCTCGTCCGGCGACTTCGCCAGCCGCGCCGACACCGCCAAGCTGACGGACGAGCAGCTGAACCGGCTCGGCGTGGAGGGCCTGTACCGGCCCGACCACGTGCCGCAGCCGGCGCCCGACCACGACGTGGTGATGGCCGACGCGAGCCAGTCCACGGGTCACACCCCGGACGGGGACGTGCAGATGCACGACGGGACGGCCGACCTCGTGCGGCCCGAGCGGAAGCGCCGCCGGGACGACAGCGAGTCCGACGGCGAGGGCGAGCCCGGGCCGGACGCCGTGCGCCGCCGCCTGAACGACCTCAACCTGACCGGCCCCACCCCGCCTCCGCCGCCCCCGCCGCCGCCCGCCACCACCGGCCACGGCGCGGGCAGCGGGCACGGCGCGGGCACCGGCACCCGCGGCTTCGGCAGCCCGGCCGCACCGCCGCCGCCCCCGCCGGTGCGCAGCGTCCACGACGGCGCGTCGGCGGTTTCGCCCCAGTCGCCCGTCCATGCGGCACCGCTTCACGACGCGCCGTCCCATGACGCGCCGCTGCACGAAGCGCCGCTGTCCGAAGCACCGTCGCACGACCGGCCGTTCGACGCCCAACAGCCGTTGCACGGCGGGCCGTTGCTGCCGCCGCCCGGCACGGTGGAGCGCTGGCTGGTGCAGGACCCGGCCGATCTGTTGTCGAAGGCGCCGGTGACGGTGAACTACGCCGACGGCGCGATGCAGCGGATGCCCGGACTGAACAAGCAGCAGGCGAACTCCTTCGTCGCGGCCATCGAGAAGGCGGACCGGCACTGGTTCGCCCTGGTGCCGGACCGCACCCACGTCGGGGCGGGCAAGAACGGCTTCGTGCTGACCCCGGCCTGGGAGAAGTACGCCGAGCACGACCCGTCGTTCCCGCGTCCCCCGGCCGGCACCACGCTGCCCGCGCCGCAGCCCGACCACCACTACGTCACCGGTTCGTACGTGCCGTACAAGACCGGCCGCCCGGACCCGAACGTGCCCGGCGCGATCGGCAGGACCGTGGTCCCGCTGCACCCGGATCCGTCCCGGCCGAACGACGGCCTGGTGCTGACCGGCGGCATGAACGGCTGCGCGTTCGCGATCACCGATGTGACACCGCACGACTTCACCGTGTGGCACGTCCAGTCGTACTCGGCGTCCTCGAACCTGGAGATGACCGCGGACTTCCGGGCGACCAAGTCGGTCACCGACTGGTTCGGCGTCGAGGAGTACATGACGCCCGGCCAGTCGCGACCGTTCGAGGTCACCAACATGCTCAAGTACGGCGAGCACGGCTGGGAGGTGATCAGCCACGAAGTGGTCGACCACAACGGCGAGTTCGGGATCGGCCGGGAGAACCGGCGGCCGTTGAACTTCAACCCGCCGACCGAGGCCGACCGGGTCCGGATGACGGTCGGCACGTACGAGGCGACCGCCCGCGAGCAGCTGAGCAACTTCGACCGGGCCGCCGAGCTGGCGCTGCGCGACCTGGACCGCACCAGCCCGGTCCACGGGATGCTGGAGCAGCAGTTCGGGCAGCTGCGCGGTCACCTCACCGAGCAGCTGAGCACCGTGATCGGGCTCCAACAGCCCGGCCACAGCCTGCAGGACGTGCGCAACACCGCCCAGCGGTTGGCGGACGGCGCCGCTCGGCACAACGCCGTCGCGAACGACAGCAAGCTGCTGATCGAGGGCTCGATGCGCACGCTACTGGGCGAGACCGCCGGGCACGGCCCGGGCGCGGAACCGCACTCGCGGCAGGGGAGGATCGACACCATGCTGCGGGCGCTCGAACCGCAGAACGGTGGCCACTGGATCGAACGGATGAGCCAGGACAGCGAGAAGCAGCTCCAGGCCCACAACGCCTCGGCCACCGGCGAGGGCTTCGGCTCGCCCGCCACGGGCGGGCATGGCACCCTGCCGACCGAGCACCTCGTGGGTCGGGACGTGGAACCGATGGAGATCGAGCCGCCGACCCCGGCTGCCCGGGAGGCCGCCGAACAGTTGTCCCACCGGTACCTCTCGGACCGCCAACTGCCGGACAAAGCAGTCGACTTCATCGAGGAGTTCGATCCCCGGCGGTTCGTCGACCGGATGACCGCGTCGCGCACCCGGCGGACCAACATCGCCGACGCCGCCCGCTCGCTGCGGGAGACGCAGGCCGGCGGCACCCCGCCGACCGAGCACGTCGCGGGCAAGGGCGGGGAGCCGGTGGGCGTCGAGTCGCCGTCGCCGACTGCGGCGCACGTGCCGTCGGTTGAGGCTGTCGCGGGCAAGGGCGGGGAGCCGGTGGGCGTCGAGTCGGTGTCGCCGACTGCGGGGCATGTGCCGTCGATTGAGCGCGTCGTCGGCCGGGACGTGGAGCCGATGGATATCGAAACCGCGCCGTCAACTGCTCGGCGCGAGACGGGGGTTGAGCGGGGCGGCAGCAGCGCGCCGCGCGAGGAGCCCCGCAACGGCCGCAAGCGCGGTCGGGAGGACGAGGAAGTGGCGGTGCGTCGGGAGACCGAGCCGGACGGGCCGCAGGCCAAGCGGCAGCGCACTCCCGCGTACGAGAACTCCGAGGCCGTCATGCATGACCGCGGGTACCAAGCGGTCGGCTCGCAGCACGAGTTGACCGGCCAGCTGGTCGACTACCTGGGCGGCGCACCGAAGTTGCATCCGCCGATGAGCAACTCCCTGCTCCAGAAGGTCAATCCGCACCAGACGCCGGTCCGGCCCGCCGAGGGCTTCCGGCCCGGCAGCGACCTGAACGCCTGCTTCGAGAACGTCGAGGCGTACCGGGACACCCACTTCGGGCGACCCCGGGTGTCCGGGCAGACCCTGAATGGCACGGTCGAGCCGATCCCCGGCAACGTCCTGTGGAAGCGGCACGACGGGCCCGCGCGGTTCGGCGAAGGGCCGGACGCGGTCAACGACTTGATGGCCAAGGTGAGGGCCGGCGGCAAGGGCAGCTTCGCCACCGTGCTGGGCGCCGGGCCGACCGGCGCCGGTCACGCCGTCGCGCTGGTCCACGACCGGGACGGCGTGCTGCGCTGGGCCGACCTGACGGACCGCCGGGTGGTTCCCGCGCGGCCCGGGGAGATGCCCTACAGCTTCGATTCCTCGTGGACGCTGTGGGCCTCCGTCGCGGACCGGCACGAGACCAACATCTCCGGGCCGCACGACCCGCAATTCATGGAGCGCTACAGCACGTTCACCCGCCGCGAGCCGTCGGGCGACACGTCCGAGCCGATGGACATCGACGACGGCTTCGGCGCCGAGCACGCCAACCTCGACCACGCCAACGCCGACCTCGACCACGCCGACCACGCGCCGAAGGAAGGTGCGGCGCACGTCGAGCGGAGGACGGCCGAAGGGCCGGTCGCGTTCGAGGATCCGACCGCCGGGGCGCAGAGCGGCTGGAGCGCCTGACCCACTCCGGCCGGAAGGCCGCCGGGACCCGTCGGTGCGGGCCCCGGCGGCCTTCGGTTTCGACAACCATCGTTTCGGCGTGGGGCGTTGACATCCGTTCGGTCCGGTCGATCTAATGCTGACGCCCGGGAAACGGGCAGCTCACCTGGGGGGAGCCGGATGGGAAGCACCAGGATCGACTCACTGTTCGAGCGCGACCGGGCCTGCCGGGGCGCGGGCATCGTGCTCGACGAGGTGACCGGCGGACGGGCCGTGGCCCGGATGACGGTCACGGCGGAGATGGCCAACGCGCACGGCATCGGCCACGGCGGGTACGTGTTCCTGCTCGCCGACGCCGCGTTCTCCTACGCCTGCAACAGCTACGGCCCGGTCGCCCTCGCCCAGGGCGCGCAGGTCACCTTCCTCGCCCCCGCCCGAATCGGCGACGAGCTGATCGCCGAGGCGGTGGAACGCACCCGCTCCGGCCGGCAGGGCGTCTACGACGTCACCGTCCGGAGCGTCGGCGGCACCGTGGTCGCCGAGTTCCGCGGCCAGAGCGTGCTGGTCGCCGGAGTGCCGCACAGCGCCTGACCGTTCAGGTGTGGTACGGCGCCTGGCTGTCCAAGAGCCGTGCAACACCCGACAGTTCAGACGTCGCGGCGGGTGCCGAACACCAGCGCGGCCAGCGCTCCGCCCACGGCCCAGGCGGCGTAGACCCACCACTCGCCGGCCGGATCCGCCGGGAACGGGATGTGCGGGTTGACCGGGGCGCCGACCAGGTCGTGCAGGACCTGCCAGGCGCGGAACGGCGTCGCGTGGAACAGGCAGGCCGACCAATGGTGGTTCTCGCTCAGGAAGTTGGGGATCAGCAGCAGCACCGTGACGGTGGCGACGATGGTGGCCACACTGTGCCGGACGACGGCCGCGATGCCGAGGCCGGTCAGCGCGCAGACCGGCGGCAGCAGGCTGGAGGCCAACAGGGCGCGCCAGATGCCCGGTTCGGCGATCGAGATGCCCGCGTGCTTGCTCGACAGCACCGCCTGCGAGGCCCAGAAGGACACTGCGGTCACCACCGTGCCGAAGGCCGTCATCACCGCCGTGAGCACGATGATCTTCGCGGAGAGCACCGCCGGTCGGGCCGGCACCGCCGCAAAGGTGGTGCGGATCTGGCCGGTCGAGTACTCGCTCACCAGCGCGACCGCGCCCAGGCACCCCGCGATCAGCAGGGTGGCGATGCACGCGTTGTTGGTGAAGGAGGCCGCCAGCGACCCGGCGGGCACGAAGAACTCCCGCATCCCGGAGGTGAAATGGTCCCAGTCGTTCACGTCGGCGATGGCCGCGTTGACGTTCAGGAACACCAGCCCGAGCAGTCCGAGCAGCAGGCCCCAGCGGATCGACCTGAGCGAGATCAGTTTGAACCACTCGCCCAGCAGCAGGTCACGGAAGCGGGCCTTCGGTTCGTCGACCGTGAGCGGTGCGGGCGGGGCGACGGAGCTGAGCGCGGTCATCGGGATTCTCCTGCGAGGTATTCGACGCTGTCGGCGGTGAGTTCCATGAACGCGGTCTCCAAGGAGGCGGCGCTGGTGGCCAGTTCGCGCAGCCGCAGGCCGTGCCGGTGGGCCAGGTCGCCGACCGCGTCCGCGTCCAGACCGGTCACCACCAGCCGCTCGTCCCCGTCCGGCCGCACCTGCGCGCCGGCCCCCGTCAGCACGTCCGCCAGCGCGCCCGCGTCCGGCGTGCGGACGGTGACGCTGCTGCCCCGGCCGCGGGCGGCGAACGCGGACAGCGACTCGTCGGCGATCAGCCGGCCCCGGCCCACCACCACCAAGTGGTCGGCGGTGTGCTCCATTTCGCTCATCAGGTGGCTGGAGACGAACACCGTGCGCCCCTCGGCGGCCAGCCGCCGGAACAGGCCGCGCACCCAGCGCACACCCTCCGGGTCGAGGCCGTTCAGCGGCTCGTCGAACAGCAGCACCGGCGGGTCGCCGAGCAGCGCGGCCGCGATGCCCAGGCGCTGCTTCATACCGAGCGAGTAGCCGCCGATCCGCCGCCGGGCCACCCCGGCGAGCCCGACCTCCTCCAGCACCTCGTCCACCCGCCGCAGCGGGATCGCGTTCGTCCGGGCCAGCACCCCGAGATGGGCAGCGGCGCTGCGACCGCCGTGCACGTCCGAGGCGTCCAGCAGCGCGCCGACATGGCGCAGGCCGCGCGGATGGTCGCGGAAGCGGCGGCCCTGGACGGTGACGGTGCCGCTGGTGGGCTCGTTCAGCCCGATGATCATGCGCAGCGTGGTGCTCTTGCCCGCCCCGTTCGGGCCGAGGAAACCGGTGACGCAGCCAGGGCGGACGGTGAAGGTCAGGCCGTTGACGGCAACCGTGCGGCCGTAGCGCTTGGTGAGTTCGTTGACTTCGATCACGGGAACCACAGTTCCGTGTCGGCGCGTCGTCCCGCGTCGGCCTGCCGCCGACACCTCCGGCGGCCGGTGTCTTCCCAGGTTGTACGTCCCGGGTCCGACGCCTGCCGGGTGCGTGGCTGGCTACGATCACCCTCATGCCCGTGAACTCGCCCTCCCTGCTCAGACGCGTGACACCCGGCGGCTGGGCGGCGGTGGCCTGGACAGCGGGCCTGGTGTACTCCTTCGTGGTGCTGGTCCGGCTGCCTGGCGAGTCGCCGGACAACTTCTACCGCGGTCTGCTGCTGGCCGACGGCAACCAGATCTGGCTCGCCCTCAGCGCGGTGGCCTCCATCGCCGGCTGTGTGCTGCTGCGCCGCGTGCCGCTGACCGCCCTCGGGCTGCTGCTGGCGGGCGCGGTGTTCGGCGCGTTCGCGATGCACTCCACCGCGATCGACGTCCCGCTGGTCCTCGGCCCGGACGTGGCGCTCTGGTACGTCGCGGCGACCCTGCCCCGCCGTCGGGCGGTGATCGCCTCCGGGATGGCCGCCCTGGTGCTGCTCGGCTACCCGATCGGACGGGTGCTCGCGGGCTTCGTCATCGGCACCTCCAGCGCGCTGGCCGTCCTGCTCACGGCCGTTGTCGCCGCCCTGCTCGGCAACTCCGCCGGGGAGTCCCGCCGGCATGCCGCCGAGCTGAGCGAGAACGCCGCCGCGCGTGCCGTCGCGGGTGAACGGCTGCGGATCGCCCGCGAGTTGCACGACATGGTCGCGCACAGCATCGGCATCGTCGCCCTCCAGGCCGGCGCGGCCCGCCTCGTCCTCACCACCCAGCCGGAAGCCGCCCGCGACGCACTCGGCCAGGTCGAGACCGCCAGCCGCGAGACCCTCTCCGGCCTGCGCCGCATGCTCGTCGCGCTGCGCGCCGCCGAGGACACCCCCGATGGCCGCCCCCCGCTCGCCCCCGCCCCCGGCCTCGCCGACCTCGACCGCCTCGCCCGAACCACCACCGCCGCGGGCGTCGCCGTCGAGCTCCGCTGGCGCGGCGAACGCCGCCCCCTGCCACCCGAGGTGGACCTGTCCGCCTACCGTGTCGTCCAGGAGTCGCTGGCCAACGTGGTCCGCCACGCCGGGGCGCGCTCCTGCCAAGTGACCATCTCCTGCGGGGAGGATTCCGTGTCCATCGAGGTACTGGACGGTGGCGGCCTGCGCGGTACCCAGCCCGCCGGCGCGGGCTTCGGGATGCTCGGCATGCAGGAACGTGTGGCACTGCTGCACGGCACGTTCGCGGCCGGCCCGCGTCCGAGCGGCGGCTTCCGGGTGGCGGCGACCCTCCCCGTCACGGCAGGTGCCCGATGACCGTCCGCATCCTCCTCGTCGACGACCAGCCCCTCGTGCGCGCCGCCCTCTCCATGGTGGTCAAGGACGCCCCCGACCTGGAGATCGTCGGCGAGGCCGGCACCGGCGACGAAGCAGTGTGCCTGGCAACCGAGTTGACGCCCGACGTCATCGTGATGGACATCCGCATGCCCGGCATGGACGGCATCGAAGCCACCCGCCGGATCACCTCCGGCCCCTCCTCGGCCGCCCACGTCCTCGTCCTCACCACCTTCGACGACGAGGAGTACGTCTACGGCGCGCTCCGCGCCGGCGCATCCGGCTTCCTGGTCAAGGACATGGGCCTCGAAGAAATCCTCGCCGCCGTCCGCGTGGTCGCCGCCGGCGACGCCCTCCTCGCCCCCCGCGTCACCCGCCGCCTGATCGCCGACCTCACCGCCCGCCCCACGCCCGGCAGTTCACGGCCGACGCTGGCCCTGACCGCCATCACCGAACGCGAACAGGAAGTCCTCACGCTGATCGGCAGCGGCCTCTCCAACACCGAGATCGCCGACCACCTCCACCTCAGCGTCACCACCATCAAGACCTATGTCACCCGCCTGCTCTCCAAACTGGACGCCCGCGACCGCGTCCACCTGGTGATCCTCGCCTACGAGGCGGGCCTGGTGACCACCTCCCGCTGACCCCGGGCCGCCCGGACAGCCCAGGGCGCGCGGAGCGTCAGTGGCCGAGCAACCACTGCGTCAGCGTGGCGATGGCATTGTCGGCCTCCTCCGCCGACTCCCTCGCGGTGTCGGATTCGAGGAGAACTGGTGGCTCGCCATTCGGCGAAGAATCGCCACCGGCATCACTGCCGCCGCCTGGCCCCGCATCGGCTCCGACGGCGACTGATCGGCAACGGCGCCCCCTCCCTCTGGGCCATCACCCCGCAGGGCACCCTCCAGACCTGGACCGGTTCACGCACCGGCACCCCGTCCGACCCCGCCTTCACCCTCACCGGCCCCAACACCTGACAGCCGCCCCACACCAACCCCGGCCGGGCCCGGCCTTTTGCTGGGTGCCGGCGGGTCAGTGGGTGGGGCGTTCGTCGATGACCTGGTGGAGTTTGCCGGTGCGGGGGTTGGTGGCGAGGTGGGAGCGGGGGACCCATTCGATGTGGAGGGGGTGGATGGCGCCGATGGCGCTTTCGGCTTCGTAGGTGGGGCGGGCGTCGAGGACGGCGCGGCGGAGGGTTTCGGTGAGGGTGGCGGGGGGTGGGGTGGTGTGGCCGAGGCGGATGATGAGGCCGTCGCGGCCCGCCCAGCGGCGTTGGACGAGTTGCATGCCGGTGATGTGGTGTTCGGGGTCGTGGGCGAGCAGGACGTCGCGGACCTGTTCGGTGGGCATGGAGACGATGCCGACCCGGGCGCCCTCGGTGGAGCGGCCGAGGAGGCGGAAGGTGCGGCAGGAGGCGTCGGTCCATTCGGCGCGGTCGCCCGCGGGGTAGCGCAGGATCGGGACGAGGGTGCGGAACAGGTTGGTGACGACGACGCGGCCGGGGACGCCGGGTTCGGTGATCGGCTCGCCGGTGGCGTCGTCGATCAGTTCGACCACCGTCCGGTCGGGGAACGCCTGGTGGACGCGCAGGTCGTCCCTGGCGGGGACGGGGCCGGCGACCAGGCCGGCGTCCACGGAGGCGTAGCCGATGGAGGAGAGCGCGGCGTTGGGGAAGGCCGAACGGAGCAGCGGGCGAAGGTCGTTGAAGAGGATGTCGCCGCCGAACAGGATCAGTTCGACCTGCGGGGCGGGCCGGTCCTGCTTGAGCAGGGTCTCGGCGACGGCGGAGAGCTTCATCGGCTCGCCCGCCAGCACGTCCGCGCCGAAGCCGTGGATGACGTCGGCCACGTATTCGTCGGGCGCGGTGGCGATCGGCAGCCGGACGTTGTCGATCGGCGCGTGCTGGAGGGCGTATTCGATGAACAGGAAGCCGCTGTAGAACTCGCCGGCCCGGAACAGGTTGGCGACCCGCTGGCCGGGCTTGAGGCCGGCGTTGACCAGGCCGGCGCCGAACGCGGTGACGGAGTCGAGGTGTTCGCCGCGGGTCCAGGGGGAGAACTTGGGCGCGCCGGTGGTGCCGCCGGACTTGTAGACGCAGGCGTCGGTGAGCGGGCCGGTCAACAGGCGGTTGTCGGGCCAGGAGTTGGCGGCCCAGAACGCGACCTGGTCGATGACGGGCAGGTCGGTGAGCGAGGTGACGACGGCGGGCACGTCGCGGTACAGCTCCTGGTAGAACGGCGAGTTGTGGCGGGCGTGGTCGACGAGCACCTGAAGTGGCCTGGCGGGCATGGCGGTTGCTCCTCAGTGGAGGTCAGGAGGTGGGGGTGAGCCCGATCCAGTCGTGGGCGAGGCGCTGGATCGTGCGGCCGTCGCGGTCGGCGAGCTTGGCGTCGAGGTAGGTCGCGGCCCAGGCGTTGGTGGGGATGCGGAACGGCGGCCGGTCCGCGGCCAGCGCGTGCACCACCGCGTCGGCGACCTCCGCGGCGGGCTGCCCGGCGTTCGCCCAGCTCTGCCCGAGCCGGTCGACGTACGCGCCGAAGGTTTCCGCGTACGGGCCCGAAGCGGCTTGCACGGTACGGCGGTTGACGTCCGGGAAGTGGCCGAAGCGGGTGTCGGGGACGTAGCCGGGCACCACCATCGAGACCTGGACGCCGTGCGCGGCGGCGACGGGGGCGAGCGCCTCCATGAAGCCCTCGACGGCGAACTTGGCGGCGCAGTAGGCCTCGTTGAAGGGCTGGCCGATGACGCCGTGCACGCTGCCGATGGTGAGCAGCCGGCCCCCGGAGGCGCGCAGCAGCGGCATCGCGGCGCGCGAAACGGCCACCGTGCCGAAGAAGTTGACCTCCAGGTTGGCGCGCAGCGCGGCCGAGGTGGACATCTCCAGCGTCGGGTCGAAGTTGGAGATCCCGGCGTTGTTGACCAGCGCGTCGAGCCGGTCCAGGCCGGCGAAGCACCTGGTGATGGACTCCTCGTCGGTGACGTCGAGTTGCCGGACGAGGGCGTCGGGCGCGGCGGCCCGCAGGGCGTCGGCGCGGTCGGGCGAACGCACAGTGGCGATCACCGTCCAGCCGGCCCGGCTCGCGGCCGCCGCCGTGGCCAGCCCGATGCCGGACGAGCAGCCGGTGATCAGCACGACCTGACGGACCGTCATGAGGTGGCCTCCGCCAGCTCGGTGAAGCTGTCGGCGGCCTTCGGCAGGTCGGCGTCCATTCGGGCCTGGACGCCGAGCGCGGGCAGGAAGGAGCAGGCGGCCAGCAGGGTGCCGCCGACCATGGTCCAGCGGGTGGCGTCGAGGATGCCGAGCGGGCCGGTGAGCAGCGAGACGGCGAAGCCGCCCGCCAGTGCGGCGAGCGGGATGACGCCCCAGGTGGCGGTGCGGAACGCGGCGTGCATGACGCCCTGGTGCTGCGCGGACATCCGGGACTGCCGGGCGGGCGCGGAGCACACGTTGATGCAGGACATGAAGAAGCCGTAGCAGCCCATGGTGACGGCGATGACCGGCCCGGCGGGCAGCGCGGGCGCGGCCAGTACACCGAGGCCGACCAGGCAGTGCAGCAGCAGCGCCCACGCCATGGTTCGTCCGATGCCCAGGCGCCCGCTGATCCTCGGGGCGACCAGGGCGCCGAGCAGCGCGCCGACCGCGCCCGCCGACATCGCGGCGCCGAACACGCCGACGGTGACACCGAGGCCCCGGTAGGCGAACACCGGCAGCACGGTGACGAACACCGGCCCGCCCGAGTTCAGGGTGACGGCGGCCAGCACCACCCGGCGCAGCACCGGGTCCTGCCAGTTGAGGCGGAACCCCAGGGTGAGGCGCCGCCACACCGAGCCCTGCGCGACGGTGCGTTCGCCCCACGGCCGCATGAAGCGGAAGCAGGCCGCGGAGACCAGGTAGCTGGCGGCGTCCACCAGCAGCGAGGCGGCGCCGAGCGCGCTGTACAGGGCGGCGGCGATGGACGGCCCGGCCACCTCGGCGACCGAGCCGCTGCCCTCCAACCGCGAGTAGGCGCGCACCAGTTGCTGCTGCTCGACCACGGCCGGTACCGCCACCAGGTAGCCGACGTTGAAGAAGATGGTGGCGCCGGAGACGGCGGCGACGCAGCAGAACAGCAGCGGCGTGGAGAGGAAGTCCAGCCAGTAGGCGAGCGGGATGATGCCGACGGCCACCAGCCGGACCAGGTCGCAGACCAGCAGGGTGATCCGCTTGTCCCAGCGGTCCACCAGCACGCCCGCGATCGGCCCGAGCAGCGGAATGCCCAGGTACTGGGCCATCGCGACGATGCCGACCTGGAACGCGGACGCGTGCAGCACGAAGATCATCAGGGTGGGGACGACGAACACCGTCACCCGGTCGCCGACGTTGGAGATCGACTTGCCGAACCAGAACAGGTTGAAGCCCCGGCCGAGTTGCTCGGGCGCGTGCAGTCTCACGATTCCTCCCCGACCACAGGTGTCTCGTCCCGCACCACGAACGCGGCGGTCTTCCCGGTGCGGTCGTTGCCGACCAGCGCATCCACCACCCGGACCCGGACCTGCTCCGGGTCGTGCACGAAGGCCGTGCTCAACGTGAAGGTGGCGGACAGCAGTTCACGTCGCAGCGCGTCCGGATCGGAGAGCGCGCCGAGTATCAGGACGTCCACCTGCTGGGCGCGACCGCCCTGTTCGGTGATCACCACCTGGGCGCGCAGCACGCCCGGTTCGCGTTCCACCCGGGCGAGCAACTCGTCCACATGCAGGCCGAGTCCGCGTACCTGCACCACGCTGTCGCGGCGGCCCAGCACCCGCATCGCCGGGCCCGGCCGGCCGCACCGGCAGATGGTCAACTCGCCCGCGTCGCCGGTGCGGTAGCGCAGCACCGGGTTGAGCATCGCCGGGTCGAGGGAGGTGAAGTCGAGCAGGCCGCCGTCACCGACGTGCACCAGCTGGTGCGGGAAGGGGTGGAAGGTGTCGGCCGGACAGTCCGGGGTGTTGGAGCCCACCACCCAGGTCTCGGTGGAGCCGAACATGCCGTGCCGGCGGGCCTTCGGCGCGACGAGGGCCAAGTCCTCCTCCAACTGCGGCTGCCAGGCCTCACCCAGCCACAACACCTTGCGCAGCGAGGGGAGTTCGATCCCGGCGGCGCGGGCGTGCGCGAACCACAGCCGCAGCACGCTCGGGGTGCCGCCGATCGCGGTGACTTTCCGGTCGGCGAGGAAGCCCAGCCACTGCGGATACTCCTCCCGGGTGACCGACCCCAGCGCGATCACCCGGCAGCCGGACAGGTCGGCCAGGCCCGCCGCCAGGAAGTGCGCGCCCCACATCCGGCCCGCACCCCAGGCGTTGACGAAGATGTCGTCGCGGTCCAACGGCTGCCAGTGCTCGAACACCTTCGCCATGTAGAACCCGGTCGGCGCGTACCCGACCTTCGGCGCGCCGGTCGAACCGCCGCTCTGGAACAGCCAGGTGGCGCCCTGTTCGGCGGTCGGCTCCAGGTGGGCGAGGGCCGTGTTCAGGTCGTCCTTGGCCAGCGGCGGCAGCGCCGCGAGCTCCGCCAGCGTGCCGGGCGGTGTGACCTCGGCGTACCGATCGCCGAACTCAGGTACGGTGCGCAGCAGTTCGAGGTTGCGGCGGGCCACTGCCAGGCCGCCGGTGGCCTGTTCCTCGGTCAGCGAGAATCTCATCGAACCGTACCCCCGCTGGCCAGGAAGGCCGCGTGCGCGTCACGGTAGGCCGCGAACCGGGCCCGGGTGACGTCCCGCTGGACCGAGCGGTCCGGGTCGTCGAGATCCGGGGCGATCACCCCGTCCGGCTCCAGCTCGGAGAACCAGAACCGCTCCCCGTCGTGCAGGAAGTCCACGCAGAAGAACGGGATCGGCAGCTTCTTCGCGAAGTACGCCGTCGCGTCGGCGAGTTCGGCCGGGATCCCGCAGAACTCCATCGAGCCGCCGCGGCTCGCGTTCGCCACCGGCGACCCGGCCTCCGGGGTGCGCCGCAGCACCGCGTACGGCTTCCCGTCGATCACGTACACCCGGTAGTCCACCGTGCCGTCGCCCAGGTAGGGCTGGGCGACCAGGGTGGTGTCACCGCCCTGGGCGAGACTGGCCAGGCCGCGCACGTCCTCCGGCGACCGGGCCAGGCAGATCCCGCCACCGCCGCACCAGCCGGCCGGCTTCACGATCGCCGGGAACGTCAACCCGTCCAGCGCCACCTCGTACTGGTGCTTGGAGACGTCCCGGCCCGAGCCGATCCGCACCGACGGGATCGGCGGCACCGGCGAGTCGGCCAGGAACAGCATGGTCGCCAGCTTGTCGTTGCCCAGCAGCGACACCTGCGCCGGGAACGGCAGGTAGAACCCCGCCTGCTCCAGCACCGTGCACAGCGCGAGCTGATTGAACACGTCCATCGACTGGTACGGCAGCGAATACAGCGCCGTGATGAACAAGGTGTCCCCGGGCGTGACCAGCCGGTCGTCCACGTAGACCCGCGGCCGGCCCGGATCGGTGCCGTCCACCGTCACCGCCTCCGGGGCGTGCCGGGACCACTCCATCCCCATCCCGGCGGCGACCTCCGCGAACATGTCCCAGAAATAGTGCTTCCACATCGCCCCCGACCGGGTCGACTCCCGGTCCGGGAAGATCCAGCACATCCGGCGCAGCGGCGCCAGCGCCTCGCTCACTCGCCCTCCAAAAGGCCCACTAGTTCCCTGAGTTGCGCACCAGCACCGCGCGCTGCCCGCTCCGCCCACCAGGCGCGGCCCGCCGCCGGCAGCGTGTCCACCGGATCCACGTACGGGAAACGGCGGCCCAACTGCCCGTCCTCGCACGGCTCTTCGGCCGAACCAAGCTCAACTGCGGTGCGGTAGTTCTTGGTCCAGTACGAGATGCCGCGCTCCCGGTCGTAGCCGACCGCCTGGTGCACCCAGCGCTTGCCGACCTGCGGCACGTCCGCGACCACCCGCGGCGTCGCGTACCCCGGCAGGTAGCCGAGGATCGCCTCCTGGAGGCGCTGCGCCTCGGACAGCGGCAGCCGCCAGTGCTCGGCGTTCGGGATCACGTCGCACAGGTAGAAGTAGTAGGGGAGGATGTTCGCCTCTCCCTGGAGGGCGAAACACAGGTCGAGCAGCGCCGCCGGGGTGGCGTTCACCCCGCGCATCAGCACGCCCTGGTTGCGCACGTCCCGCACCCCCGCGTCCAGCAGCCCCCGGGCGGCCTCGGCGACCAGCGGAGTCACCGAGGCCGCGTGGTTGGCGTGGGTGTGCACGGCCAGGTTGACCGACCGCCGGGCGGCCAGCCGGGCCACCCGCTCGACGCCCGCCAGCACCTTCGGCTGGAGCCAGTGCTGCGGCAGACCCACCACCGACTTGCTGGCCAGCCGGATGTCCCGCACCGAGCCCAGCTCCAGCAGCCGCAGCAGGAACGACTCCAGGCGCGGCCACGGCACGTTCGCCAGGTCACCGCCCGACACCACCACGTCCCGCACCGACGGGGTGCGCTTGAGGTAGTCGAGCATCTGCTCCTCGCGGTCGGCCGGCCGCAGCACCAGCCGTGCCTTGACCACCTGCGGGGTCGAGCGGCCGACCAGGTCCATCCGGGTGCAGTGCCCGCAGTACTGCGGGCAGGTGGACAGCAACTCGGCGAGCACCTTGGTCGGGTAGCGGTGCGTCAGGCCCTCCACCGCCCACATCTGCGCCTCGTGCAGCGAATCCCGCGCCGCCAGTGGGTGGCTGGGCCACTCGGGGTGCCGGTCGGAGCGTACCGGCAGCATGTACCGCCGCACCGGGTCCGCCAGGAACGCCTCGGTGAACGCCCCCGGATCCAGCGCGGCGCCCGCCGCCATGGTGTTCAGCATGTGCGGCGGCAACAGCACCGACATGGTCGCGAACTCGGCCTGGTCAGCGGCCAGTTCACGATAGAACCGGTCCTCCAGGAGCCGCCCGAAGAGCTCCCGCAGCTGCCGCTCGTTCTGCACGCAGTGCGCCCGCTGCCACTGCGGGTCCCGCCACTGCGCGGCCGTCACCTCCCGCCAGCCCGGCAGCCGCCGCCAGTCCGGTTCCACCAGCTCCCGCCGCACATACTGGTACGGCTGCCGAACCCGACGGTCCATCAGGAACGCGCCGCAGCAGATGCGGCGGGCGACAGCAGGCCGGCGTGCCGGGTGCGCAGCTCCCGCTTGAGCACCTTGCCCGTCGGGCCGAGCGGGAACTCCTCGGCGCCGGACGCCACTTGGAGTGCCGCCAGCTCCGCGAGACCGGCCTTCGCCAGCTCCGCGTTGGCCGCCTCCAACAGCCCGTCCGCGCTCGCCCCGTCCTGCAACCGCACCACGGCCACCGGCCGCTGGCCGCCGTCCGGGTGCGGAACGCCCACCACCGAACAGTCCTGCACCCACTCGGCGCAGTCGGCGAGCAGCACCTCCTCCAGCGGCAGGCTGTACACCGGCCCGTCCAGGGTGTCGATCACGTCCACCGTCCGGTCCAGGTGGAAGAACCGCCCCTCGCCGTCCCGGTAGGCCACATCGCCCGTCAGCCAGTACCCGTCGCGCCGGAACGACTGCGTCAACCGCTCGTTGTTCCAGTACCCCGGCGTGATCGACGGCGCGATGACGGCCAGCAGCCCGACCGTGCCGTCCGGGACCTCCACGCCGTCCTCGTCCAGCACCGCCGCCCGCTCCACCACCTCCGACGGCTTGCCCACGCAACGGTCGGCGCGCCCCGTCTCCGGCGAGGTGACCTGCCCGAACAGCGCCATGCCCATCTCGGACGACCCCAGCCCGTCCACGAACTGCGAACCCGACAGCGCCGCCTGCCCGGCCCGCTCCTGCGGCAGCAGCCAGGGCCGGATCAACCCCGCCGGGCGCTCGCCGAGTTGAACCAGGCGGCGAATGTGCCCGTAGTGCGCGCTGTCGCCCGTGTTGAACCAGGAGTGCACCTTGGACGCGCCCACCACCGGCAGCTCGCCCGTCGCCAACTCCACGAAGGTGCGCGGGAACGAGGCCACCATGGTCGGCCGGAACGCCTCCATCACCGGCTCCACCGTGACCCGCCGCCAGTCCGCCATCACCACCGTCGGCAGACCCAGCAGCGTCGCCGTCAGGAAGTAACTCAGGCCTCCCGCATGGGTGTGCGGCATCAACGACATCAGCCGGTCGGACGGCTCCGCCGGGAACCGCACCATCCGCGGCTGCTTGCCCTCCCAGAACTGCCGGTGCGCCAGAATGGTCGACTTCGGCGTGCCCGTCGTCCCTGAGGAGTGGATCAGCGCCACCACGTCCTCGGCCGCGTGCCGGTACGGGTACTCCTTGGGCAGCGGCGCCGACGCCGCGTCGAACGCCTGCACCTCGGCCGTCAACGACAGGAAACGCGGACGCAGTTGAGGATCCTGCCGGTACGCCGAGGCCAGCCGGGTGGTGTCGTCCGCGACCACCCCCACTACGCCCACGTGACTCAGGTAGCGCACCATCACGTCGTGCCGCATCGCATCGTTCACCAGGGCCGGCACCGCGCCCAGCGCGGTCAGCGCGAAGAAGTGCAGCAGCGGCTCCAGGCCCTCGGCGATCACCACGCCCACCGGGTCGCCGGGCCGCACCCCGTTCGCGTGGTACCAGGCCGCGTACCGGTCGCGCAGCGCCACCAGATCCAGCAGGCTGTGCCCGCGCAGCACCACCTGCCCCCGGTGGTCCAGCCGGTGGCTGAACGCGAACGGCACCGCACGGTTGGGGTTCGCCTCGACCGCCCGGTCGAGGAAGTTGCCCGCACCCAGGGTCGGGTCGGACATGAAGCGCTCCCTGACGGCGAGCGGCGCGATGGATGTCTGATCGCTCATGGCGGTCTCCGGTCTCTTCGGTCGTCCGAAGCAGGACTCGACGCCCGGGCGCGCCCTCATGAAGCGCAGCCGGGCCGGGGAATGGTTGGGGGGCAACTGACGTAACGGCAGAAACTTTTAGTAGCCGAGGAGTTCGGCGGCGACGCGGCGACCCGAACGGACCGCGCCCTCCAGCAGACCGAAGAACTCGGTGCTGGTCTCGGTGCCCGCGAAACGCACCCGGCCGTGCGGCGCGGTCAGCGTCGGACCGAGCGCCGACCAGTCGCCGGGCCCGAACAGTGCCGCGTAACAGCCCCTGCTCCACGGTTCGTTGACCCAGTCCGTGACATGGAACGCGAGCGGCTCCGGCAGCATCGGGAACAGCCGGGACGCCTGCGCGAGGGCCGCCGCGCGCTGCTCCTCGGGCGTCAGAGCGGCGAAGCGGTGCGCCTCCGCACCCGTGACGAACCCGGTCAGCACCCCCGGCGACCCCTCCGGCGGAGTGTCGTCCACCGTGGACAGCAGCGGACCGGCCGCGTTCACCGACCACCCCGACAGGCCGTGCGCCCGCCACACCGGCTCCGGGAACACCAGATTCACCTTCACCGCGCAGCCGCGCCCGGTCCGCGACGCCGCCCTCGGGAACGGCAGCTGCGGCTCGAACCCGATCGCGTCCGCGAGTAGCGGCGGCACCGCCACCACCACCGCCTCCGCCCGGTAACTCCCCTCGGGCGTACGGACAATGGCCTCCCGATCGGACTGCTCCACCGAGAGCACCGGCTCGTCCGTGTGCAGGATCCCGCCCCGGTCCAGCAGCCGCCTGGTCAGCCGCTCGCACAACCGGTGCGCGCCGCCCGCCACCCGGTCCTGCTGCGCGCCGCCCTCGAAGGCGTTCAGATAGCGCAGCCCGCCGCCCGAGCGCAGGTAGAACGCCATGTGCAGCACCGAGATCTTTGCCGGGTCGGCCGCCATCATCTCGCCCAGGAACAACGGGAAGAACAACTTGGCGTCCGGGTGCGACAGTTGCCGCTCCGCCCAGTCGGCCACCGTGATGGCGTCCAGCCGCTCGGCGTCGGGCGAGAGCCACGGCGCGTCCGGGCGGACGGCGGCCGTCAACTCCTCCAGCTGCTCGAACAGGTCGCCCAGCGCGACGGCGCTCAGCGGCGGGAACCGCCCGTCGCGGGTCGCGGCGCCGTCCGTCCGGTTCTCGGCGAGGGCGAAGCGGCTGGCGCCCCGCATGACGGTCGGCGCGGTCTTCAAGTCACAGGCGGCGAGCAGGCCGTGGAGCTCGGTGTGCAGGTCGCCCAGGTAGGCCGCGCCCGCGTCGATCCACCGCCCCGGCGCCACCTCGATCCCACGCGTTCGCCCGCCGACCTGGTCCCGGGCCTCGAGCACCGTCACCCGCACGCCCTGGTCGGCCAGTTCGACCGCCGCCGTCAGCCCGGCCAGGCCCGCGCCGACCACGATCACCGAACGCGGCGCCGGTCCGGTTTCCCTGCGGGGCGCGCCGCTTGCCGTTTGCGGGCGGGACGCGGCGCTCACCGGTTCGGAGCGGGACGCGGGGCTTGCCGTTTGCGGGTGGGAGGCGGCGCTCATCGGGCGGCCGCGATTCTCTCCGCCGCGACGCGGGTGGCGAGGCCGGCCGGGGTGGGGTCGGCGAAGAAGTCCTCGAAGGTCAGCTCGACGCCGTGCTCGCGGGCGACGGCGCTCAGCACCCGGGTGGCGATCAGCGAATCGCCGCCCAGGAGAAAGAAGTTGCCGTCGGCCGGGACGTCGTCCAGCTCCAGGACCCGGCAGAGCACCGCAGCCAGTGCCTCCACCGGGCGTTCCTCCACCGGGCGTGCCTCCGGCGTCGTTGTGGTGGGTGCGGTGACGGGCATGTCGAGGCTCATCGGGGGTCTCCTTCGACCGGTGCGGGGTGCGCGTGGTCCGGCGTGGTGTCGGCGGTGCCAGCGGTGCGTGGTGTGCGGTGCTGTGCCTGGTGCAGTGTGTGTGGGCGCTGGGGTCTGCGGCCCGGCAGTGAGAGCGAGCTGACGGTGGGTCAGCTCGCTGATCGGCCGTCCGTCATCCGAGGGGAAGGTTCGACTCAGCGCGGGGCGGTGCTGTGCAGGCGGTGCGAGGCGGCGCGGTCGACCTTGCCGCTGGCGGTGCGGACCAGGTCCGGCACCACGGTGATCCGGCTCGGGACGAGGTGGCCGGGCAGTCGCTCGCGCAGGTAGTGCAGGAGCTCGGTGGCGAGCGCCGGGTCGGGCCCGCCGGTGCGCGGGACGACGTAGGCGACCAGGGCGGCCCGTCCGGCCAGCGTGGTGGCGGTGACCGCTGCCGCGCCGACCCCGGGGTGGGTGCCGAGTCCGGCCTCCACCTCCGCCGGATCGACCCGGATGCCGCGGATCTTCACCTCGTGGTCCAGCCGTCCCAGCGGGGTCAGCACCCCGTCCTGGTTGGCGGCCGCGCGGTCCCCGGTCCGGAACCAGCGTTGCCCGTCGCGCAGCACGAAACGCTCGGCGGTGGCCTCCGGAAGCCCCGGGTAGCCGGTCGCGAGAGCGGGGCCGCCGATCAGTAACTCCCCGTCAGGCGTGAGCAGTTCGGCCACGTGGGGGAGTGCCCGTCCGATCGGCGCCCGCTCGGCGGGATCCCATCTGCCGCCCGGCTCCCGGGTGCGCGGGCCGAGCAGGTCCACCGCGTGCGTGATTAGGGTGGTCTCGGTGCAGCCGTAGGTGTTCAGCAACCGGATCCGCGAGCTGCATGCCAGCCGGCTCCAGTCCGCCAGCCTGGCCGGGCTCGCCGCCTCGCCGCCGATCACCACCAGCCGGACACAGTCCGGGAGTTCGGACTTCGCATCGTCCTCGGTGAGATGCAGGACCAGCTCGTGCCAGAACGCCGTGGGCAGGTCCAGCACGGTGACGCCGCGACGCTCGACCATCCGTAACAGCCGGGGAAACGACGCCGAGTGCGCCTCCGGGTCGAACACCAGCCGGCCACCGGCCGTCAGCGTCGGCAGGATCTCCTCGAAGCAGGTGTCCCAGTTCAGCGAAGCGAACTGCAACACCCGGTCCTCCGGCCCGACTTCGAACAACTCGCGCAGCGATGCGACCGTGGCCGAGATCGCCCGACGCGGCGTCACCACCGGCTTCGGCTGCCCCGTGGACCCCGAGGTGAACAGAACGTACGCGGGATCCTCGGGCGTGACGACCGTTGCCGCCCCTGTGGCCTCTTCGTCGTCCAACTCGAGGTACTCCAGCCCGAGTTGCCCGGCCTCTTTGCTCGTTTTGGGACCGACCAGCAACCGGCACCCGGCCGCCTCGACCATCCGTTGGCGCCGCGTCACCGGGAACCCCGGGTCGAGCGGTACGTACACACCGCCCGCCAGGAGGATGCCGAGCAGCGCCACCACGGTGTCCGGTTGATGCCCGGCCGACACTGCGACCGGCCCCGGCCGGTCACCCAATCGATCGGCCAACCGTTGTGCAGAGAGAGCGAGTTGCTGGTAGCTGAGAGTGTGCTCGGGGGACTCGATCGCGGTTCGCTCGGGCCACCGGAGAACGGCTTCCGCAAACGCATCCAACAGGTCGGGGCCCGATCTGTTGATGTCACCGTTCTTTGACATGCCCGCTCCAAGATAAATGCCCAGAGGTGCCCGTCCGTGCTTCGGCGAACCGGGACTCTACCTCTCGCCCCCCGGCCCCACAATGGTTGTTGAGTCGATTTCCCGAGAGACCTGTAACCGATCTGTGAACTCCCCGCGCCTCCGCCTTGATCACCGTCCGTGATCAAGCCCCCCAGCTGGCGCCGACCGCCCCGCGACTCGTCTCCGGACCCCCTCGGAGACTGGTCCGGTCCACTGCCGGGCGGGGTGTCGGTGCACCCGTGATGCCGGACGGGGCCGCTGCGAAATGCCCCTGAATTTGCCGCCCGAGCCGAGACCGTCCCGCCCCGAATCAGCTTCCTTTGCCTTCGCACGAACGCCGCCCCAAGCGCCTCCCGATTGCGCCCGCACGGGAATGGAAAGCGATTACCACCACCGCTCCGTCAGCCCCCATTCACCCCGCGCCGGAGTCCCGCGACGCCACCCCCTTGACCACCCGACGGCAACGGAACGTCACCGAACCCCAGACGGAACGTGCGGGGCGGCGGGGCCGGGCCGGGCCCGCTAGGCCGAGCGTCGGCCGCCAGTGCCGTTCGCCGGGTTGGTCAGTCGTGTGGGCCCAGGCTTGTCGGCCATGTCAACCACCAGGTGGTCGGCCCTGATTGAGTCGTGCCGCGACGAAGGTGGGAAGCCACTCGCGGCGGTGTTCATGCTGACTCGGCGATATTCGCGTGCCGGCACAAGGGTCTTGCTCCGGCAGGCCGACCCGCGCCGTCATTTGTTGCGGACGAGCAGGTGGCCCTCGTTCGGAAACGCGGGCGGTTCGGCAGGGAGGACCGCTTCGAGGGCGAAGCTGCGGCACAAGGTTGAAATCCACCGGATGACCGGCCGAGTGGTCGAGTGCCCGATCGACGAGATGAACCGGCCGCGCGGGGCCAAGGACACCCAGCTGCGGATCCCGCCGAGTGAGCCGGAGATCCGGACGTTGTTCACCGGCTGGGGCGGCGAGCTGGCCACTTGCCGGAAGTTCGCCCCGACCGCACGGAACTACACCGCCTCGAAGTTGATGTCCCAGGTCGGCCTGCGGGTGAGCGAGGCGTGTGGGCTCGACCTGGGCGACATCAAGTGGGACCTGGGCCGCTTCGGCAAGCTCCACGTCCGCCACGGCAAGGGGGCCTGCGGCTCGGGGCCGCGCGAGCGGATGGTTCCGCTGATCAATGGTGCCGACCGGACACTGCGATGGTTTATCGAGGATGCGTGGGGTCAGTTCGACGACGATCACGCTCGCCCTGGTGCCCCGCTGTTCCCGAGCGAGCGCAAGAACACCGACGGCTCTGCCCGCCGGGTCGGCGACGACGCCCTGCGCAACGGGCTCGACAACGCGGTCCAGGCTCACCTGCCGAGCTGGAAGGTTGACACCGCACGTCCTGCGGCATTTCTGTGCGTCCCAACTCTATGGAAACGGACTGGATTTGCTCGCAATCCAGGAGGTCTTAGGACATTCCTGGATCGCCCCGACCATGCGGTATATCCACGTGCAGCAGACCCGGGTCGAGGACGCCTGGGCCGCCGGGATGGAACGGGCCGCGAAGCGGCTGGAAGGACTGGCCCGATGAGGTGGAACCTGCGGCTGACCGCCGCGCACAAGGGTATCTGGAAGGCGTCCGAGCTCCAGCGGAGCCTGTCCGAGCACGGCCTGGTGATCTCGGCCGGCAAGATGTCCGGGCTGTGGTCCGGCCAGCCGGTCTCGCTCAAGCTGGAGGACCTGGACGTCATCTGCGCGGTCCTCGGCTGCGAGATCGGCGACCTGCTGATCCCCGAACCGGAGAAGGTCAGCCGCCCTGGCCGGGCCGAGGAGACGGAACGGGCCGCGGTCGGTGCGGGAACCGCCAACTGTTCTTCGTCGGGATGCACTACCGCAGGAGACCGACCCCCACATTTCGGACGCGCGGAGGACGGCGGGGAGCCCCGCGCAAGCCGCCTCCTGCACCGGCCTGGCACCCGGATCCCGGATGGCAGCAGCTACCGCTGTTCGCACAGATCCCCCGTGACTACAGCCGGCTCGCCCTGGCCGACGCCGACCTGACCAGCCCGTGGCTGGCCTGGGCAAAGTACCTCGCCCACCGGCTCGCCGAGACCCGCGGCCACCACGCCGGCGACGCGGCTCATCCTCGCCCTCGCGGCGGTCCACGCCGCCCGGGTCGCCCAGATCGCCAACCTCATGCTCGACGACGTCGATCTCGGCAATCGCCGGCTGACCATCGCCGGACGCGTCCGCCCGCTCGACGATCTCACCCGGAAGCTGCTGCTGGACTGGCTGGAGCACCGGCGCCGCCGGTGGCCGAACACCGCGAATCTCCACCTGCTGATCAACAACCGGACCGCCACGAAAACCAGCCGCGCCAGCAATCACTGGATCAGCGCCGCGATGCGTGGGCAGGACGCGACGCTGGAGCGGCTCCGCGTCGACCGACAATTCGAAGAGGCCCTGACTCACGGGCCCGACCCGCTCCACCTCGCCGAGGTGTTCGGGCTCGACGAGAAGACCGCGATGCGCTACGCAGACTCCGCACGGACGCTGCTGCACCAGGCCGCTGAACAGCCACTTCAGTGAACCTCTTTCGTCCTGTGCTGGAGGATGAAATGGGCTGGTCAGCGGGTGTGGTGACGAGGCAGGGCCCCTCGTCGTTGGCGTGGTGATTCCACTCATCACACCGGCGGCCGAAGGGGCCCTGCTGGTTCCGTATCCTGCCCCGCTCGACGTCCCGCATGGCCACCGCGAACAGCCCCCGCATTACCAGCAGTTCATCCGCGATCACGCCCGGCTGAGAGCCCCCGGCGAACGCGCCTTCGCCCAGTTGAAAGCCTGGCGGCTGCTGCGACGAGCCAGATGCTCCACCCGCCTTATCAGCACCATCGTCCAAGCCGTCCACACGCTGCTGACCTGCAACTATTCAGGATGTAAGAGGTTCACTGGAGGAATCAGGCCGGCCTCCTCACCTATGGCTTCACATCGAGACGCACGAGCGCGCCGATCTCCACGAGTTGGTCCGGCAGTGCCAAGTCGGAAACGCCCATGACCGTGCTGGCGGGCCGGTGCTCCCCGAAGTACTCGGCGTGGAGGCGTGCTGTCGTGTCGAAGTTCTCCCGCAGGTTCCTCACCAAAACCGTGGTCTCCGCTATCTGGCCACGCTCGGCCCCGAATTGCCTCAGCACCAGGTCCAGATTCTCCAGCGTGGTGCGGACCTGCAGTTCGAAGTCGCCGGCACCCACGAAGTTGCCGTGACGGTCATGAGACAGCTGCCCCGACACATAAACCGTGTCACCGACCTGAGTGGCCTGACTGTACCCGTACAGCGACTCCCACGGCATGCCGAACCCGAATGCCTTCACCTGAGAACTCATGACTCACTCCCTTGATACAGTGCGCGGGGCCGTCAATTGCAGACAGGCCCCTTGCATGTAGAAGTTACGGGTCTGTACAAACGATGCTTGTCTGGCAGCGCCGTCGAAGTATTCTCTGCGCGCACAAACACCCTCCAGCAGAGGATGAAAGAGGCTCAGTGAAATCTGCTTAACGGTCCACGCCTTTGCTGAGGATGAGCACGCCAGGCACAGTCAGCATCCGCGGCTGATCGGCGGAGACGATGTCAGGGCGAGGGCAGCGTTCCGCAGCTGGGCCGCCCACGTCTGCTGGTCAAGCCCCAACGTGTACTCGATGCAGCAATCGCACTGCGGGATCAGCGCCACGAACGATTGCTCCGCCGCGGTCTCGACATCCGTCTCCCACCAATCGTCCGTCGCCAGGTCAGCGGGAGTTATCTCTCCATCGATGAATCTCGCCGCCATCCGGCGCAGAGCGTGGCGCCGCGCCAGGCCCCGATCCGGCAACCGGATCCCGGACTCGGCAAGTGCTTGCTCGAACGCGTCACGAATGTCGCGGACATCCGCGTTGCGAGGCCAACCGGCGAGCTCGCACAATGTCGGGGTGTCCAGTCCGGCTGCGAGCGCCTCAGCAGCGATTGGCAGATCTTCCGGGCGTATCTCATCCGCCTGATAACGGCACGCTACCTCACCCAGAGATGTGAGCCCACTCTGCATAGAGGTTTCCGGTTCCGGTGTCGTTCCTTCTGCTCTCATGACTCCTACGGGTCAGGACCGTTTCCAGGGAAGGCACCCAGGGGCGGGCCCGCTCGGCACCTGCCCCGCGTGTTCGCCTGAACCCGGAAGCCGAACCCACGAGAACACGACCATCCATCCTCGGGTTCCCGCGAAAAGACCTTCAGCTTCCGCGAACTCGCGGGCCTCCCGGGGGTTGAGGAACATCGGAACGAAAACCGGCGCTAAGCCCGGATCGTTGCTGGTGGGCGGCTGACGGGCCGTCGACGCCGGGGCGGTGCTGAAGTCGTTCGCAGATAACGCCCTATTATCTGCGGTATCACCGAGTGCGACCTGCGGGGACTTCTTCCGCACGTTGCGTGAAGCGACCCTGTTATCTGTGGCAAGGGAGAGACGGTGCCTGCGGTCCTGCTGCTGCCGACCGGGAAGACACTGACCGTCCGGACGGCGGCTGACGCCTTCCTCGACTCGCTCGGCAACCCGAACACCGTCCGGAACTACGGCATCGCCGTCGGGAAGACCGCCGAGCGGATCGGCGAGGGCCGCCCGCTCGCCGCCGTCGCGGACGACGAGATCGGTGAGGCGCTGGAGCTGCTGTGGGGCAGTTCGGCGGTGAACACCTGGAACGCCCGCCGCGGCGCGGTGCTCTCGTGGACGAGCTGGTGCGTCGAGCGCGGCTACGACGGTCCGGCGGTCCCGGCCTGGGCGAAGCGGCTGCCGCCGCCGGACCCCGGTGTTCGTCACCCACCGCCGCCCCAACCCCGGCAAGGTGCTCTCCGCCCGCGACGTCTGCCCGGACACTGGCCTGGCCCGCCTCTCCTACGGGCAGGCGCGCGCTGCTCGACCAGCACACCGCGCTGGCCGGGCCCGGCACCGGCTGGGATCTGCACGAGTACCGCCACTCCTCCCTGACCCACCTCGGCGAAGCCGGGGCAAGCGAGCTGATGCTGATGGCGAAATCCCGGCACAGGAAGCCGGAGAACGTACGGCGCTACTTCCACCCCTCGGCGGAGGCGATCGCCGAGGTCACCAGCCTGCTCGTGCCCGGAGACAGCAGACGCTGAGGTCTTGGCCAAGGCTGAAGCGGACGACCGAAACTCGTCGACTTCCCCTATGCGGCGGGGTTCGTGGGCAGGAGTCGGGCGAGCCAGTCAGTGCGGGTTCGGCGGGCTGTGGCCGAGATGTGTGCCTGCGGGTACAGGGCGTCGAATCCGTGGAAGCCGCCTGCCCAGACGTGGAGTTCGGCCTGGCCACCGGCCGCCCAGATGCGGGTGGCGTAGTCGGTGTCCTCGTCGCGGAAGACTTCGGCGGAGCCGGTGTCGATGTAGGTGGTCGGCAGGCCCGCGAGGTCGTCGGCCAGGGCGGGTGAGACGTATGCGGGTACCTCGTCGTCGGTGAGGTCGCCGAGGAGGCAGCGCCATCCGAATCCGTTCATCTCGCGGGTCCAGACGCCGGGCCCGTTCGAGTACTGGAGGCTGGAGGCGGTGGTGTTGCGGTGGTCGAGCATGGGGCCGATCAGGACTTGGGCGGCGATCGTCGGGGTGCCGAGGTCGCGGGCCAGCAGGGTGACGCCGGCGGCGAGGCCGCCGCCCGCGCTGGCGCCTGCGACGATGATCCGGGCGGGGTCGATGCCCAGTTCTTCGGAGTGTTCGGCGATCCAGAGCAGTCCCTGGTAGCAGTCGTCGACCGGGATGATACCGGTGGACTCGGGCGCGAGCCGGTAGTCGACGGAGACCACGACGGCGCCGAACTCGTCGAGCCACTCCAGCGGGATGTCGATCTGTGAGAACCGGTCACCCATGACCATCCCGCCGCCGTGCATCCAGTAGACGCAGGGTGCGGCGGTGGCGCGATCGGTGTTCGCGGGGCTGAAGACGGACAAGGGGATCGGGGTGCCGTCCGGACTCGCAGCGGTGACCTCGCGCCGGTCGATCGCGCGACCTTCCAGGAGGGGTTCGACGGGCATCGAGGAGAAGGGGCGTACCTGCGCCAGCACTTCCGGGCTGAGCTGGGACATCAGCGGCATGTCGGCCAGGAGTTCATGCAGTTCGGGGTCGAGGGAGGGGCGTGCCGTGGTCATGGTCGTTGCCTTTCATGGGTGGTGGCGGACGGTCGGGTGAGGACGGGGGCCACCTCGGCGGGCACCGAGGCGGCAGCGGCTGGGGTGTGTTCGGCGGGTCAGAAGGCGGCCTTGCCGCAGACCGGCACGTAGTCGGTGTACTCGGACTCCTTGGCCAGCAGTCCGCCGATCTGCGCCACGATGGCCTGGGCGGCCTCGCCGGCGAAGATCCGGTGGTGGTCCTCCTCGCTGGTCCAGCCCTCGGTGACGTGGACGACGTCGGGGGCGGACGCGGAACGGGAGACGAGGTAGACCACGCAGTACTCGCTCGCGCCGGGGCTGCCCTCGTGCAGGCCGGTCAGCAGCAGGTCGACGAGCCGGTCGCCCATTCCGGGCCTGGCGGTCAGCGTGGCGTTGAAGCCGTACCTGGCAATCATGGCGGCCTTCTTCTGCGTTGATGGAGTGCGGTGATTCCATTCAATCGCTGTGACCTGCGTAAACGTTAGAACGATGCTCGCTGGTGCTTGCACGATCCTCGCGAGTACGGGAATTGCAGCACAGCACAGTGCTGCAATGGACGCATGCACCTCGAAGAGCTCCGCACCCTGCTGGCCCGGCATGCCCGGCCCGACTGGACCACCGCCATCGACGGCGTCCTCATCTCCAAGGTCGACCGGCCGGATCCGCCGGCGCCCTCGATGTCCGGCACGGTGCTCGCAGTCATCGCCCAGGGCGCCAAACGCCTCGCGCTGGGCGACCGGGTCTACGCGTACGGCGCGGGGCAGTACCTGGTCGCATCCGTCGACCTGCCCGTCACCGGACAGTTCACCCAGGCCGCCCCCGAGCAGCCGGCCCTCGGCTTCGGCCTCACGCTGGAACCGTCCGCCGTCGCCGAACTGCTACTGCAAGCCGGTCCCGGCGACATCCCCCGCCCCGCCGGAGGCACTCCGTCGGGGATCGCCGTCAGCGACGCCCCGCCCGCGTTGCTCGACGCGGTGGTCCGGCTGCTGCGCCTGCTCGACGAGCCCAGCGACCGCGCCGTACTGGCCCCGCTGGTCAAACGCGAGATCCTGTGGCGCCTGATCACCGGCGAGCAGGGCGCGACGGTGCGCCAGCTCGGCCTCGCCGACAGCGGCCTCAGCCATGTCGCCCGGGCCGTGCGCTGGATCCGCGAGCACTACGCCGAGCCCTTCCGGGTCGAGGACGTGGCACGGCTGTCCGGGATGAGCGTCTCCGCGTTCTACCGCAACTTCCAGGCGGTGACCGCGATGAGCCCCATCCAGTTCCAGAAACAGATCCGGCTCCAGGAGGCCCGGCTGCTGCTCGCCACCCACCCGGGCGACGTCACCGGAGTCGGCCACCGCGTCGGCTACGACAACCCGTCGCAGTTCAGCCGCGAGTACCGCCGCCAGTTCGGCGCACCCCCGAGCCGGGACGCGGCCCGCCTGCGAAGCACTGCAGGCGTCCTTCCTTGAGCGGCCGGACCATGAGGGAGGATCGTGCAAGACGAAGCGACAATAGTTCTACTATTCCAGCAGGTCAGAGCGATTCAATGGGATCACCCGTTCTTCCGCGGGCAGGAAAATGCCCGTCCATCCGCGGATCCCACTACATCGCAAGGATCACCGCATGAAGACAGTTCTGATCACTGGTGCCTCATCCGGATACGGACGGGAGACCGCCCTGTACTTCCACTCGCAGGGGTGGAACGTCATCGCCACGATGCGGACGCCGCGTGCGGGCGTCCTGCCCGAGTCGGACCGGCTCCGCGTCGTCGAGCTCGACGTGACCAAGCCCCAGAGCATCACCGCCGCGTTCGAGGCGGCCGGGCCCATCGACGTCCTGGTCAACAACGCGGGCGTCCCGTTGATCAGCGTGTTCGAGGGCACCCCTATGGCCCGAGTGCGGGAAGTCTTCGAAACCAACACGTTCGGCGTGATGGCGACGACGCAGGCGGTGCTGCGCCAGTTCCGCGAGCGCGGCTCCGGCGTGGTGGTCAACGTGACCTCCAGCGTGGTGCTGGGCCACATGCCGCTCTCGGCCGTCTACAAGGCAAGCAAGATGGCCATCGAGGGGTTCACCGCATCCCTCGCGCTCGAACTCGCGCCCTTCGGTGTGCAGGCCAAGACGGTCGAGCCGGGCGCCTGCCTGACGACGAACTTCGCGGCCAACGCGACGAAGGGCGCCTCGCTGGACGAGCTGGTCCCGGCGCCCTACGCACCATGGGCGAAGAAGGCCATGGGCGACTTCACGGGCCAGGACCTGTTCACCAAGGAGAGCGACGTCGCCGAGACAGTGTGGCGAGCCGTGCACGACACGACCGGCCAGCTGCGATTCCCCGCCGGCCCCGACGCGGTCTCGCTCTCCCAGGCGAAGTAATCAGCCAGCAGGCAAGGTCACGCCGCACTGACAACAGGAGCCGGCCCCGCGCCCACGCACCGGGTCGGCTCGCCGTCGGGCGCTCACCCCGATGAACGGGAACCTGACCAACGACGAGAAGCGGGACGCCGCGCTTGTGACGGTGCTGCGCCGCGGACTGGTGCTGTTCCTGGTGCCGGCCCTGGCGGTGCGCTACGGCCTGGGCTTCGCCCACCCGCAAGTCGCCCTCGCAGGCGGGCTGTTCACCGCTCTCGGCGCGCTGTGCCGGCGCCAGGTCCGGGACGCGCTGCTGCCGCTCGCCCTCGCCGCGACGGCTGGTCTCGGTGCCGCCTACCTGGCCCTGCGCGCGGTCGCCGACACCTATCCCGAGAGCGGTCTGCTCCGCGCGATGGTCGCCTTCCTCGCGGTCGCCGCCATGGTCTGCGGCCTCGCCGACCGTCTCGCTGGCAACTCGGCTTCGGCTTCAGCAATCTGACGCATCGCCAGTAGCTGCATCCGGGGCGGTGTCCTCGTTGAAGTCGCCCAGGTGGAGCGGCACTTGGCCGGGGCCGGAGCGGAGCAGCCCGGCCAGGTGGTGGGCCAGTCGGCGGGGGCGGACGGTCTGGTCGGTGGTGGCCAACTCCCGGATGCTCCACCAGTGGTGGCCGTAGCGGGCTTCCTCGGTCTCGATCCGCGCGGCGGCGGCCTCGGCGGCGGTGAGGCGGCAGAGGCGGTACGCCTCGGACTGGTCGAAGTGCCGACCGTCGACGCTGAACCGGGTGCGGCGGGTCCAGGCGAGCGGGCCGAGCCGGTCGGCGGTCACCGTCAGCCCGGTTTCCTCGCGCAACTCCCGTACGGCGGCGGCCAATGCGTCCTCGCCTTCCTCGATTCCGCCGCCGACGGTGAACCACCAGCGGGCACCGTCACGGCGCGGGTCGCGGCCGCAGAGCAGCAACAGGCGGTCGTGGTGGTCGAGCAGCAGGATGCGGGAGGTGTGGCGCCGATGCGGAGTCATGGGGCGCCACGCTACCGGCGGCCCTTGTCCGTCCGCCCGCCAAGTCTGCGCCTGTCAGGCTGAGTTGAGCCCGGGATGGAGCAGGTCGAGGACGGGTTCCCAGGCTGCTTCGCCGAGCAGGGCGTCGCTTCGGGCTGTCCCTCCGTAGGCGAAGATCTCCGAGGGCGCGGCGGGGCCTTCGCCCGGGAAGCGCGGGCGGTGCCCGGCGTCCTCGCGGCTCACCAGCTGGACAGGGGCTCCACCTGCTCGGCGGTGCGCGGCCAGTTGCTCGGCGTACCGCAGGGACGGCCACATCTCGTCGTCGCCGCCCGCGACGAGCAGGAGGTCGGCGGACGTCCGCTCCACCGGGATCGCGGCGGCGTCCAGGCGCCCGGCGTAGGTCCGCTCGCTGAGCTCGTACCAGCCGCGGATCGCCACCGGACCCTCGCCCTGCCCCTCGGGCTCCCAGCGGTCACCGTCCATCGGGACGAAGGGCAGCGGCTTCCCCTGCCAGCTCCAGGAGGACCGCCAGGGCCGGTCCCGCCCGTCGAGCCCCGGTCCCACGTTGCACCAGACCAGCGACGTCGGAGAGATGGCCACCACCGCGTCCACGCGCGGCTCGTGGACCGCGGTGAGCAGCACGGCCTCGGCGCCCTTGGACCAGCCGAGGATGCCGACGCGTTCCGCTCCACGGGATCGCAGCAGGGCGACGGCCGCGACGAACGTCTCCAGCGGCACCTCGCAGATCCCCGGCGGCTGCCCCGGTCCGCCGTACCAGCGGATGGCCAGAGCGAGGAACCCCCGCTCGGCGAGAAGCCTCGCCCGTTGGCGGTCCACCCGGCCGCTCGACCCGGCCAGGACGAGGACGCCCGTGCCGTTGCCCGCGGTCGGCTCCATCAAGACCGCCTCCCAGGGAGTGGTCAGCTCGTGTGCGAGGACGGTCATGAAGTCTCCTGTTCTGCAAGGAATCCGACTGAACGTCAGGTTTCGACCACAGTGCCAGGGCCGAACAGCTGTGTGGCGACCTGCCGCGCCGTCTCGTACTGGCCGGCGGTGGGGTTCGCAACGATCCCGGCGGCATCACGGTGGGGCGGCGCGAGCCGCCGGACGACGGCCGTGACGACTGCGGGCAACCGTGCCGATGAGCGCGCTGAGGGCGTTGTCGATGAGGTCCGCGCCGTCGCATGAGCGTCCGGTCCCCGGCAGCGTCCGCGCAGGTCTCGGTGGTGGCGGCTCGGCGCGTGCGCGGGTGCGGAGTTCAGCTCGGCAGGCGGAGACCGAACCACTGCTCGGCGCTGAACTCCTCGAACCGCTCGACCTCGGCGAAGCCCAGCTTGGTCGCGAGGCGCATCGCCCGCTCGTTGGCGGTCTGGGTGCAGAGCACCACCGGCTCGCCGGGCAGCGCGCCGTCGAACCAGCCGAGGGCTGCCGTGCACGCCTCGGTGGCGTAGCCGTGGCCCCAGGCGTGCGGCAGGAACAGGTAGCTGAGTTCGGGTTCCAGGCCCTCGGGGCGGACGTGGCCGGGGCGGTCGGTGTCGCGTCGGTCGAGGGTGACGAGGCCGATCATCGTGCCGTCGAGCTCGGCCACGAACACGCCGGGCCGCCGGGTGGGCGTCCCGGGCATCGCCTGTTCGACCTCCGCGCGCGGACGCGGGCCGCCGAGGTACTCGCGGGCCTCCGGCGAGGTGAACAGGTCGATGACCGCCGCCCGGTCGCGGGCCTCGGGCTCGCGCAGGACGAGCCGCTCGGTGCGGATCGGGGAGGGCGGCCAGGCGACGGCTTCGAGGTCGGTCATGCCCGGCAACCTACCGCACGCCTTCCGGCGCGAGCGGCCCGTTCGTGAACGGCGTTACCCGGCAGCGGAGTTCAGCGCGGTTGCCGGACGCCGAACCACTGCTCGGCGCCGTACTCCTCGAACCGCTCGATCTCGGTGAAGCCCAGCTTCGTCGCGAGGCGCACGGCGGCGCCGTTGGCGAGCTGGGTGCAGAGCACCACCGGCTCGGCCGGGAGTGCGTCGGCGTACCAGTCGAGGGCGGCCGTGCAGGCCTCGGCGGCGTAGCCGTGACCCCAGGCGTGCGGCAGGAACAGGTAGCCGAGTTCGCGTTCGCCGGCCTCCGGACGGATGTGGCCGGGGCGGTCGGCGGGGCGCACCTCAAGGGTGACGAGGCCGATCATCGTGCCGTCGAGCTCGGCCACGAACACGCCGGGCCGCTGCCCGGGCACCTCCGGCACCGCACGCTCCAGGTCCTCGCGCGGACGGGCGCCGCCGATGTGGGTGCCGACCTCCGGCGAGGCGAACAGCTCGACGAACGCGGCCCGGTCGCGGGCTTCGGACGGTCGGAGCACCAGCCGCTCGGTGCTGATGGGAGCGGACGGCCAGCGGACACTTCCATGATCACTCATGACGGGCAACCTACCCGAGCCCCTCGACACGCGGGCCGGAACGGCCGGTTCTGGGCGCGCTCCCGGGGGGCGAGGCGTCCGTCGCCGTCCGCTTCCGGTGGCTGGTCCGCGAGGACGGGGAGCTGCCGGCCGTCGAGTGGCTGCCGCAGATCCGGTGCGATGACGGGACCGGCCGCCCGCCGAGCGAGTGGGAGATGTTCCTCGTCCGGGTCTCGCCCTGCCGTCAACTCGCTGGCGCGAACAGCTCGTCCAGGTGGTGGGTGAGGATGGCGAGCGCGGCCTCGCCGTCGCGTTGGCCGCCGAGGACGCTCTGGCCGAGGCCGTTGACCAGGGCGGCCAGGCCGGCGGCGGTGATGCGGGGGTTGCGGGCGGGGGAGAGGGTGCCGTCCTGCTGGGCGGCGTGGAGCTGCTTGGTGAGGAAGGACTCCAGCAGGTCGGCCTGGCCGGTGCCGTGCTTCTCCAGTGCCGCCGGGTCGTTGAGGACCAGGGCGTAGTAGGCGGTGTAGGTGCGGGCGATGCGTCGGCTCTCGGCATCCGTCGGCAGGATGCAGGCCAGCACGGCGGTGATCAGGGCGCGTGGGGTGGGCGGGTTGCCGGCGGCGGCGATCCAGCGGGCCATCCGGGCCTGGAGCTGGGCGCCGAGGCGGGCGAGTGCGTCCAGCAGCAGGCCCTCCTTGGTCTCGAAGTAGTACTGGACCAGCCGCAGTGAGACGCCGGCCTCGGCGGCGACCGCGCGCATGCTGGCGGACTGCAGTCCTTGGGTGTCGGCGATCCGGAGCAGCGCCTCGGCGATCTGCCGTCGGCGCTCCTCGTGTTCGAGCTTCGTGTTCATGGTCCGGCCTCCCTGGTACACCCGTATCATGCCGTGATACACATGTACCATGCGAATCAGCGAGTTCCGGAACGCCCAGGCCGCCGACCGTTTCCGCACGGCCTACGACCACGCCCTGGCTGCCCTCTGGCCCGGCCCCTGCACCGCCATCGACGTTCCGGGCGGGTACGGCACCACCCGCGTCCATCGCACCGGCGCCGAGCGCGGGCGGCCGATCGTGCTGCTCCCGGCGTCCGGCGGCAACGCGCTGATGTGGCACCATCAGCTCGGCCAACTCGCCGAGCGCCACCCGGTGTTCGCCCTCGACCCGATCGGCGAACCGGGCGCCAGTGAGCAGACCGCGCCGATCGCCGACGGCACCGACGCCGCTGCCTGGCTGGAGGGCGTCCTTGCCGAACTCGGCCTCGCCGACGCCCATTTGGTCGGCTGCTCGTACGGTGGGTGGGTCGCGCTCCAGCACCGGCTGTACCACCCCGGGCGGGTCGGCGCGTTGACCTTGCTCGACCCGGCCGGGTTCAACGGCTTCGGTTTCCGCTTCTACGCCTGGCTGATCGCCGGCGGCCTCGCCGCGTCCGCGCCCCGCGCGCTGCGGCCCAGGCTGGCCCGGGCGGTCGGCAACAGTGCCGTGCTGGAGGAGGAGTTGATGCGGCTGACCCGCGCCGCGATGGGCTTCCGCCGCGCGCTGCCCGTCCCGCCGGTGCTCACCGACGAGGAACTGCGCCGGATCGACCTGCCCGCGCTGTTCCTGCTCGGCGCACGCAGCGCGCTGCACGACTCCACCGAGGTCGCCGCCCGGATCGGACGCGTGCTGCCCGCGGCCCAGGTGGAGATCGTCCCCGGTGCCGGGCACTCACTGCCGATGGACGCGCCCGACCTGGTCGCCGGGCGGATCCTCGCCCAGAGCCTGGCCTGAGGTCACACTCCCGCCGACACCGCCTCCCGCGCCGCGCCGTTGCCGCCTCGCACCACCGCAGCGCGCTGCCAAGTCGCGTACAGCAGAACCGCGGTGACGGAGTCCATCAGGGCATTGATCAGTGCCTGGGTCAGCTGCATCGTGATCACGAAGGCGTGGTCGAAGCCGATGGCAGGCGAGGAGATGAGCGCCGAGAGCACGAGCGACGAAACCATCGCCGGGATCAGCGTGATGCCGACTGCGCGCAGCACCGTCCGCCAGTCGCCGCGCAGCACCGCCCACGCCCGGCGCACGCCCGCACCCTCCAGCAGCACCGCCATCGGCAGCAGCGTCAGTGCCAGCGAGCCGAGCAGTGCGGCCAGTTCGAGCACCGCGCCGCCCGGCGGGAGGACCAACGTGGCAAAGACGTTGTTGCGGGTGCCGACGGCGGACTCGGGAATGAGGAAGCTCGCCGTGATCACCAAGCGGCGGGCCTGCGGCACCAGCAGGGCCACCGCCAGCACCGCCACCCCGGCCCCTGCCGTGCCCAGCAGGCCCCGGCGGCCCGACAGCACCTCCAGCTTCGGCGCCCACACCACGGCCGACACCGCCACCCCGACCAGTACCGGCAGCACCAGGGTGATCGCCAACGGGGCCCGGACCGCCGCTCCGCCGAACTGCACCGCCCACTCCGCGAGCAGTGGTACCAACGCCAACAGCAACAGTCGCCACCAGCCCGCCGCGGCCCGCGACTTGACGATTCCCCACCAGCTCGCGCCCTCGCGCGTCCCCTCAATGATCACGCGGGGAGGCTAGCGGACGCGGCCCACGCACCGCCCGTCGTTATACGACCCGGACGATCTGCACCAGATTGCCGCAGGTGTCGTCGAACACCGCCGCCGTCACGGGCCCCAGCCGGGTGGGTTGCTGGGTGAACTCCACGCCGAGGGCCCGCAGCCGCTCGTACTCGGCCTGCACGTCGTCCACCGCGAAGGACACCGCCGGAATGCCGTCCGCGACCAGCGCCGCCTTGTACGGCGGAACGGCCGGATGCCCCGACGGCTCCAGCAGCAGTTCGGTGCCCTCCGGCTGCTCCGGCGAGACCACCGTCAACCACCGCGCCCCGCCGCCCAGCGGCACATCGTGCTTCACCACGAAGCCCAGCACCTCGGTGTAGAAGCGCAGCGCCCTCGCCTGGTCCTCGACGAACACCGAGGTGATGTAGATCCGCATCCCGCCGCCCTCCGGGCCTCGCCGCCGATCCCCGCCCCCAGACCCTACGGCCGACCGTGACCCCGGGCGCCGGTGGCACGCCGGGCGGACGCGAACGCGGAAGTCCGCTCAGGGGTGGGCAGTTCGAAGCGGGTCGGGGAGGCGGGCGGCGAGGGATTCGAGGAGGAGGTCGAGGGCGAGGGGGTAGGCGCTGTGGCGCATGTCGGCGGCGAGCAGGTGGGTGGTGGCGGCGATGTGCGGATGGGTGGCGGGGGAGAGGGTGCGGTAGGCGGTGTCCCAGACGGCGAGATCGGCGTTCTGCGCGGGCGCGGGGAGGGCGAGTGACGCGGAGTCGAGGACGGCGAAGCCGAGGGCCTGGTCGATGAAGGCGTGGTAGAGGCTGACGGCATCCGGGTCGGGGAAGCCCGCGTCGCGCAGGATGCCGAGCATGGTCTCGATGGCGCGGATCTCGTTGGCGCGGCCGGTGGTGCGGTAGGCGGCGAGCACGGCGGCCTGCGGGTGGGCGAGCGAGTGGGCGTGGATGCGCAGGCCGACCTCACGCAGGTCGGTGCGCCAGTCGCCGGTGGGCTGCCAGCCGCGCAGGCCGCGTCCGATGAGTTCGTCGGCGACGGCGAGCAGCAGGTCGTCCGTGCTGTGGAAGTAGCGGTAGATCGCGCTCGGGTCCGCGCCCAGCGCCGCGCCGAGGCGGCGGACGGTGAACGCCTGCGCGCCGTGCTGGCCGACCAGGCGCAGCGCGGTCTCGATGATGATCTGCTCGGAGAGCACGGTGCCCTGCTTGGTGGGGCGCCGCCGGCGGCGTGCGGTCTCCGGGACGACTCGGTCGCTCATGGTCGGCGAGCTTACGTCAACAGCATTGACGTGTGAAGCGGGCGCAGGTTTCATGACGTGCCACCGGTTCTCCCGCCGGTGCGTTCCCCCACCCCGGCGCGCCGCCCGCTTCGCGGCCGCCGCCGCACTGCCGCGCCGCCGCCGACCCCGGGCGGTGCACCCTCAATTCGCGCCCGTCGTACGGGCGTTCCCCCACGATTGAATCGGTGGTGATCCCTTGGCAACGACGGTCGAGGACAACGGCCTCCCCAGCACCGGCACCGGCGCCGGCGGCACGGAGGCGATGCGCAAGTCGGTCGGCGTCGGCGCGGTGGTGGTGATCGCCGCGTCCAGCACGGCCGCCACCACCTCGATCGGCATCGGCCTGGGCCTGATGGCGGGGGTGGTCGGCCTGCACCTGCCGGCCATCATGCTGCTGGCGTTCCTGCCGGTGCTGGGCATCGCCTGCGGCTACGGGCGGCTCAACCAGGTCGAGCCCGACGCGGGCAGCTCGTACCGCTGGGTGGGCCGGGTGCTCAACCCGTGGCTGGGCTTCCTGACCGGCTGGGTCAACATCGTCTCCACCATCGTCTTCATGGCGTACACCACCACGGTGACCGGTTCGGCGCTCGTCCAGCTGGTCGGAAAGGCAGGGCTGCACTCCCTGCTCGGCGTGGAGTTGGACCCGGACTCCAGCGTGCAGTGCACACTGATCGGCATGCTGGTGCTGGTGGGCGCGACGGTCGTGGCGGTGCGCGGACTTGACCTGGCCGCGGCGCTCCAGAAGTACCTGCTGATCTTCGAGTACGCGGTGCTGCTCGCGTTCTGCGGATACGGGCTGTTCGCGGGTGACCAGCCGTTCAGCCTGTCCTGGTACAACCCGTTCGAGCTGACGTCGCCGAGCGTGCTCGCCCAGGGCATGGTGCTGGCGGTGTTCTGCTACTGGGGGTTCGAGTCGGTCTTCAGCGTCGGCGAGGAGGTGCACGACCCGAAGGACGCCACCCGGGGCGGCCTGTGGTCGCTGCTGCTGATGCTCGGACTGTTCCTGTTCGCCGGTACCGCCTTCCAACGGGTGCTGCCGCTGGACGAGTTGGCCGACAACGGGGCCACCGGCCTGGCCTACTTCGCCGAGAAGCTCGCCGACCAGCCGCTGGCCGCGCTGCCGCTGGTGGCACTGACCTGCTCGGCGGCGGCCTCGCTGCAGGCCGCGGTGATCCCGACCGCGCGCGGCGCGCTGGCGATGGGCCGCGACGGCACCCTCGGCAAGGTCTGGACGCGGCTGCACCCGCGCCACCGCACCCCGTCCGCCGGCACCTGGCTGATCACCGGCATCGCGCTGGCGCTGGCCACCCTGTCCCTGGTGATCCCGACCGTCACCGAGCTGATCTCGGCGACCGTCAACGCGATCGGCATCGTGGTCGCGCTCTACTACGCGCTGGTGGCGATCGCCTCCGCGGTGCGGTTCCGGCACCTGCTGCGCGAGAACCTCGTCGAGGGGCTGAAGGCGGTGGTCGCGCCGCTGCTCGGCGGAACGGTGCTGCTGCTGGTCGGCGGCTACCTCGCCTGGACCTTCTACGACTCCACCGACCACTTCGAACTCGCCGCCGACAACGGGTGGTTCGAACTCTCGGTGCCGGTGCTGATGATCGGCTCCGGACTGCTGGCCGCGGCCTGGTCGCGCTGGGGGCGCCGCTCGCCGTACTTCACCGAGCAAGACTGACGTACCGTCACATCCTCTGCACCACTTGGAGATTCCCGCATGAACCACGCCGACCTGGTCTTCACCGGAGGCCCGATCCACACCGGCGACGCCGCCCGCACCCGGGCCAGCGCGCTGGCCGTCAGCGGCGAGCAGATCACCGCCGTCGGCCACGACGAAGTCCGGGAGCTGATCGGGCCGCGCACCGAAGTCGTCGATCTGCAGGGCAAGTTGCTGATCGCCGGCTTCCAGGACGCGCACATCCACGCGGTCTACGGCGGCCTCGAAATGGCCTCCTGCGACCTCACCGGCACCGTCACCGTCGAGGAATACCTGCAGCGGATCGGCGAGTACGCGGCCGCCCACCCCGAGCGGGAGTGGATCACCGGCGGCGGCTGGTCGCTGGAGAGCTTCGACGGCGGACTGCCGACCCGGCAACTGCTCGACCGGGTGGTGCCGGACCGGCCGGTGCTGCTGTCCAACCGTGACCACCACGGGGCCTGGGCCAACTCCCGTGCGCTGGAGATCGCCGGGCTCGACCGGCACACCCCGGACCCGGCCGACGGCCGGATCGAGCGGGAGGCCGACGGCACCCCGAGCGGCATGCTCCAGGAAGGCGCCGTCGGCCTGGTCGGCCGGCACGCCCCGCAGGCCACCGCCGCCGACCGCCTGGCCGCCCTGCTGCGTGCCCAGCGGATGCTGCACTCGCTCGGCATCACCGCCTGGCAGGACGCCCTGCTCGGCGCGTTCGGCGGCAACGACGACCCGTCCGACGCCTACCTCACCGCCGCGCAGGACGGCACGCTGACCGCCCGGGTGGTCGGCGCGCTCTGGTGGGACCGCGAGCGCGGCGCCGAACAGATCCCCGAACTCGTCGCCCGGCGCGAGAAGTTGAGCCACGGACGGTTCCGCGCCGGGGCCGTGAAGATCATGCAGGACGGCATCGCGGAGAACTTCACCGCCGCCCTCACCAGCCCGTACCTGGACGCCTGCGGCTGCGCCACCGGCAACAGCGGCCTGAGCTTCGTCGACCCGATCGCGCTGCGCGAGCACGTCACCGCACTGGACGCGCTCGACTTCCAGGTGCACTTCCACGCCCTCGGCGACCGCGCCGTCCGGGAGGCGCTGGACGCCGTCGAGGCCGCGATCGCCGCGAACGGCCGGCGCGGCAACCGCCACCACCTGGCCCACCTGCAACTCGTCCACCCCGAGGACGTGCCCCGGTTCGCCGAGCTCGGCGCGATCGCCAACATCCAGCCGCTGTGGGCCGCCCACGAACCCCAGATGGACGAACTCACCATCCCCTTCCTCGGCCCCGAACGCGCCGCCTGGCAGTACCCGTTCGGCGACCTGCTGCGCTCCGGCGCGACCCTTGCCGCGGGCAGCGACTGGCCGGTCTCCAGCTCCGTCCCGCTCGACGGTCTGCACGTCGCCGTCAACCGCCGTGAACCCGGCGCCGACCCCGACACCCCGGTCTTCCTCGCCGACCAGCGCCTGGACCTGGCCACCGCGCTGGCCGCCTACACCGCCGGCACCGCCCACCTCAACCACCTCGACACCACCGGCATCCTCCGCCCCGGCCACCTCGCCGACCTGGTCGTCCTGGACCGCGACCCGTTCGCCGCCCCCGCCGAGGAGATCGCCGAAACCCGCGTCCTGCGCACCTACGTGGGCGGCCGCGAGGTCTTCACCGCGGAATAGGCCGCCGTCGGCCGCCGGGCCCGGACCGGTCGTCGAGCGGTAGTGGACGATCAGAGCCACCTCCCGCCCTCGGCCGGTCCGGGCCGCGGCGTGCTCGGGGCCGCCGACTCGACGCGTTCGGCGAGGGCGGCCAGTACCCGGGGCCCGGACGCGTGTGCCGCACCGGCCGGGCAGCGTGTCAGGCCGGGCCCGGTCGGCCTGACACGGTGCCCGTTGCCCGGGGCGGGGCGGCGCACATAGCGTCCCTGCACATCGAGGGGCGTGGTTCAAAGAAGGGTGGAGCGGGTGGACATGACCACCGTCAATGGCGGCGTCTCGTTCTGGTACGCGGCGACCGGGCTGCCCGAGCGGCGGGCCGGGCTGATGGGGGAGGTGACGGCGGACGTCTGTGTGGTCGGTGGCGGATACACCGGGCTGTGGGCCGCGCACTACCTGAAGCAGGCGGCGCCCGAGCTCGAAGTGGTGCTACTGGAAAAGGAGTTCTGCGGATACGGGGCGTCCGGACGCAACGGCGGATGGCTGTACAACGGGATCGCGGGGCGCGGCCGGTACGCCCGGTCGCACGGGGAGGACGCGGCGCGACGGCTCCAACTCGCCATGAACGAGACGGTGTCGGAGACCCTGCGGGCCGCTGCCGCGGAAGGCATTGAGTGCGACGCGCACCGGGGCGGGGTGCTGGAGATCGCCACCTCGCCCGCCCAACTGGCCCGGCTGAAAGAGAGGTTCGCGCACGAGCAGGCGTTCGGTGCGGACCAGGTGGAGCTGCTGAACGCCGCGCAGGCGGCCGAACGGCTGTACGTGCCGGGCGTGTTGGGAGCGACCTGGACGCCGAACGGGGCGCGGGTGCACCCGGCGAAGCTGGTGGTCGGGCTGGCCGCGGCCGTCGAACGGGCGGGCGTGAGGATCTACGAGGCGACGCCCGTCACCGCGATCGCCCCCGGTCGGGTCTCCACCGCGCAGGGCGGCGTCAAGGCCCGGGTGGTGCTCCGCTGCACGGAGGGATTCACCGCCAACCTGGCGGGCCAGAAGCGCAGTTGGCTGCCGATGAACTCCTCGATGATCGCCACCGAGCCGCTGCCGGCCGAGGTGTGGGACGCGATCGGATGGGAGGGCCGCGAGGTCCTCGGCGACGAGGCGCACGCCTACATGTACGCGCAGCGCACCGCCGACGACCGGATCGCGCTCGGCGGCCGCGGCTACCCGTACCGGTACGGCTCGCGGATCGACCAGGATGGCACCACCCCCGACGGCACGGTGGCCCAACTCCGGGAGATTCTCCGGAAGATGTTCCCCGCCGCGGCCGAGGCCCGGATCGACCACGCCTGGTCCGGCGTGCTCGGCGTCCCGCGCGACTGGTGCGCCACCGTAGACCTCGACCGCGCCACCGGAGTCGGCTTCGCCGGAGGCTACGTCGGCAGCGGCGTCGCCACCACCAACCTGGCCGGCCGCACCTTGCGCGACCTGACGCTGCGCCACCTCGGCAAGGGCGGGCGGACCGAGCTCACCGAGCTGCCCTGGGTCGGCCACCGGGTCCGCCGCTGGGAGCCCGAACCGCTGCGCTGGCTCGGTGTGCACGCGCTCTACGCCGTCTACCGCCACGCCGACCGGCACGAGCACGCCCGCACCTCCCCGCTCGCCACCCTCGCCGACCGGATCAGCGGGCGAGCCTGAGCCCAGGCCCCCGGTCCGGATCCCGGGAAAGATTCGCATACCTGTCGCACGGACGTGATATGAACATCCGTCCGAGGGCAGCAGAAGGCCGCCCACGTGGACACACAGCACTCTTCGAGGGGAACCGGGCATGGGACTGTTCGCGCGGCTGACGCGCCGCCGGAACGCGGGCGGCGGTGCGCCGGGCCTCACCATCGACCCGGCCCACGGCGACCCCGAGCTGACACTGCTGCGGGAGCGTGCCGCCGCCGGGGACTGGCCCGGCGTCCGCGCCGTCCTCGACCGCGCCCTCGACCAGGACGACCTGGCCCTGATGATCAGCCACCTCGCCGACCACACCGGCAGCGAGAGCTGGCTCGGCACCGCCCTCGAAGCCGACCCCGAGGACCCGGTGACCCTGCTCGCGTACGGGGCCCGGCACATCCACTGGGGCTGGGAGGCGCGCACCGGCGCCCGCGCACAGTACGTCAGCGAGGAGCAGTGGCGGACCTTCCACGAACGCCTGGAGGCCGGCGAGGAACTGCTGTTCAAGGCCGCCGAACTCGACCCGGAGCTGCTCGGCCCCTGGCTCTTCCTGCAGATGAGCGGCCGCGGCGCCTCCATCGACCGGGCCGCCGCCCGGTACCGCTTCGACGCGGCGCTGCGCCGCAGCCCCGGCCACCCGGCCTCGCACCGCCAGCGGCTGCAGCAGCTGTGCGAGAAGTGGAGCGGCTCGCACGAGCAGATGCACTCCTTCGCCCGCGCCTCGATGCTCGCCGCCCCCGAGGGCAGCCCGCTCGGCGAGCTCGTCGCCCTCGCCCACATCGAGCACTGGCTCGCCCTGCCCTCCGGCGAGGACGCGTCCTACATGGACCGGGACCCGGTCCGGGCGCAGCTCCACGAGGCCGCCGACCGCTCGATCCGGCACCCCGACCACCTGCGCCGCCGGAACTGGCCGCAGGCCCACAACACCTTCGCGCTGGCCTTCTACCTGGCCGGGCAGCCGCACGCCGCGAACCTGATCTTCCAGGAGATCGGCGACGCCGTCTGCGAAGACCCCTGGAACTACCTCGGCGGCGACCCGGTGGACACCTTCCGCCGCATCCGCGCCGCGTGCGCCTGACGCCCGGCCACCGCCGTGCCCCGTACCGACCTCCGTCCAGCCGCAGCCGTGCCCCGCACGGCCCGCCGTCCGGCCGTAGCTGCGACCCGCACCGACCTCCGAAGCGAAGGACCCGCCCGGTGACCTCGAAGGTGACCCCGAACGACCCCAACGCGCACACCTTCCAGGTGGACCTGCGCGGACTGGTCGACCTGCTCTCCCACCACCTGTACTCCAGCCCGCGGGTCTACCTGCGCGAGCTGCTGCAGAACGCGGTCGACGCGATCACCGCCCGGCAGCAGCTCGACGCGACCGCGCCGGCCACGATCACCGTCACCACCGGCGAGGAGTTCTCGGTGGCCGACACCGGCGTCGGCCTCACCGAGGCCGACGTGCACACCTTCCTCGCCACCATCGGCCGCAGCTCCAAGCGCACCCCGGACGGCGCCCTGGACGCCGGCCAACTCGCCGACGCCCGCCAGGAGTTCATCGGCCAGTTCGGCATCGGCCTGCTGGCCTGCTTCGTGGTCGCCGACGAGATCACCGTCCGCACCCGCTCCGCCCGCACCCCCGACGCCCCGGTGATCGAGTGGCGCGGCCGCTCCGACGGCCGCTACACCATCACCACGCTGCCCGCCGACGCCCGCCCCGAGCCCGGCACCACCGTCACCCTCACCCCCCGGGCCGACGCCGAGGAATGGACGTCCACCCGGCGGGTCACCGAACTCGCCCGGCACTACGGCAGCCTGCTGCGCCACCAGGTGACGGTGCTGGACGCGGCCGGCCGCAGCACGCGGATCAGCGAGACCCCCGCGCCCTGGGCCCGCCGCCACGACACCCCGGCCGCCCGCCGCGAGGCGCTCACCGCGCACTGCCGCGACACCTTCGACTTCACCCCGCTCGACACCATCGACCTCGACCTGCCGCTGGTCGGCCTCAGCGGCGTCGCCTACGTGCTGCCCGAGGCCGTCCCGCCGTCCCGCCGCGCCGGGCACCGGGTCCACCTCAAGGGCATGCTGCTCTCCGACCAGGCCGACGAACTGCTCCCCGAGTGGGCGTTCTTCGTGCGCTGCGTGGTAGACGCGGAACGGCTGCGCCCCACCGCCTCCCGCGAGGCGCTGTACGCCGACGAGACCCTCGCCGCCGTCCGCGAGGCACTCGGGCTGCGGATCCGCGACTGGCTGACCGGCCTGTCCGCCAGCGACCCGGCGCTGCTGCACCGCTTCCTGTCCGTGCACCACCTGGCCGTCAAGTCGCTGGCCCGGCACGACGACCAACTGCTGCGGATGCTGCTGCCCTGGCTGCCGTTCGAGACCACCGACGGCAACGTCACCCTCGACGAGTTCGCCCGCGCCCACCCCGTCATCCTGGTCACCCGCACCGTCGAGGAGTTCCGCCAGGTCGCCCCGATCGCCGGTGCCGCCGGCCTCGGCGTGGTCAACGGCGGCTACACCTATGACCGCGACCTGGTGCACCGGCTGCCCGAGATCCGCACCGGCACCACCGTCGCCGACCTCGACCCGGCCACCGTCACCGCGCACCTCGACAACGTCGATGCGGCCACCGAACTCGCCGCCGCCGCGTTCCTCGCCACCGCCCGCGAAGTCCTCGGCCGGTTCGACTGCGACGTCGCGCTGCGCACCTTCCACCCCAGCAGCGCCCCCGCCCTGCTGCTCGACGACCGGGAAGCCCGGCACGAACGCACCCGCACCCAACTCGCCGACCAGGCCGACGGGTTGTGGGCCGACATCCTCGGCTCGCTGGGCAGCTCCGCGCCGCGCGCCCAACTCGTCCTGAACCACCTCAACCCACTCGTCCGGCGCGCTGCCGCGATCCGGCACCGCGAACTCGCCACCACCACCGTGGAAGCGCTGTACGGCCAGGCCCTGCTGCTCACCCGGCGCCCGCTCAAGGCCAGCGAATCCGCCCTGCTCAACCGCTCGTTCCTCGCCCTGCTCGACCACGCCATGCTCGGCCACGAGCCCACCACGCCGCACCGGGAGCCGTGATGCTCGACACCATCGACGCCGTCCGCGCCGCCCTGCGCGCCAACGACGAACAGCCGTACGGCCGGCAGCGCACCGTCACCGCCGAGGAACTCGTCGACGCCGCCGAGCAGTTCGACGACCCCGAGCTGCTCGCCTACGCCCTCCTCGACCTGATGGAGGCCTACGAGAACGACGCCGAACGGCGAAAGCTCCCGGTGGTCTTCGCCCGGATCGTCACCCTGCGCAAGAAGCACCCCGAAGGTTTCGACGGCTGGGCCGAACGCGCCACCGACTGGCGCTACAAGTGGGTCGCGAACGCCCTGCGCAGCGTCCCCGAGGTTCCGCTGGAGGCGGTCCGCCGCTGGCACGGCGAACTGCGCGAGCACTACCGCACCGCCGGCCACGACCTACAGCCCTACTACGGCGAGCAGTACCACCTCGCCGCGCTCGCCGGCGAGGGGGCCGAGAACGCCTTCGAGCTGTGGGCGGCCCGCCCGCGCTCCGCGTTCAGCGACTGCAAGGCCTGCGAACTGCGCGCCCAGGCACGGCACTTCGTCCGCCTCGGCGAGGACGCGCGGGCGCTGACGATCTGGCAGCCGGTGCTCGACGGCGAACACTCCTGCGCCGAGGAGCCGCACGTCAGCCGCGCCCACGTGCTGCTGCCGCTGCTGCGGGCCGGCCGCGCCGACGAGGCCCGCTCCGCCCACCTGGCCGGCTACCGGTGGGCCCGCGGCCGCTCCCGCGCCGCCGAGGAGATCGGCCTGCACCTGGAGTTCTGCGCCCTCACCGGCAACGAACCGCGCGGCCTGGAGATCCTCGCCGACAACCGCGACCTGTTCGGCCAGCATGGCGACCCGCTGGCCCGGCTGCACTTCCTCACCGGCGCCCAGCTGTTGCTCGCCCGGCTCGCCGCCACCGGCCACGGCGACCTGCCGGTGGCCGGCCCGCCCGGCACCAGCTGGACCGCCGCCGCGCTGCTCGCCGAGCTCGGCACCGAGGGCGAGGCGCTCGCTGCCCGCTTCGACGCCCGCCACGGCACCACCGCCGTCGGCGACGCCCGCCGCGAACGCCTCGGCCGCGCCCCGCTGTTCGCCGAACCGCTCGCCCTCGGCCTGCGCGCCGCCACCCCCGCGCCCGCGCCCGCCCCGGCGCAGCCCGCGCGGAGCACCCCCGCCGCCACCGAGACGCTGGCCGAACTCGTCGCCCGCGCCCGCGAGTTGCACGAGCAGCGGCACCCCGAGGCGGTCGCGCTGTGGCGGCGCATCGAGGCCCTCGCCACCGCCGAGGACTACCAGCACCCGGACGACCCCGAGCTCGGGCCGCTCGTCCTGCTGCGCGCCGAGCTCGCCGAACAGCGCGCCCGCCGCGACGGCCTGCGCGACGGCGAACTGGCCGCCCACCTCACCGAGGCCGCCGAGCACTTCGAGCAGGCCGACCGCCCCGCCCAGGCCCTCGGCTGCCGCGCACTGGCGGCGTCCCTGCCCACACCGGACGCCGACGCCGGTGCCGACACCGACGCCGACACCGCGGCGGAACTCGACCGGATCGAGCAGCGGGTCCGCGAACTCGTCGAGGCCGGGGCCACCCGGGCCGAGGACGCCCTGACCACCGTGCTGCACGCCAGGGCCGTCCTCACCATCCGCCAGGACCTGCCGGACACCCACCAGCACGACGCCGACGGCCCCGAGCAGCGCGACCTCACCCGCTCCGAGGCCGCCGTCGCCCGCCTGCGCGAGGAGGCCGTCCGGCAGGGCGACGCGCTGACCGAGATCAGCGCCCACCAACTCCTCGCCCGCGCCTACTTCCTGACCGGCCGCAAGGAGGAGAGCGCCGAGCTGATCCGGCAGGCCGGGCTCCGGGCCGAGGCCGCGGACGTCCCGTGGAAGCTGGTCGGCATCCACGGCTGGCAGGCCGAACTCGCGCTGGACGCCGAGGAGTTGGAGCGCGCCGAGGAACTCGCCCACCATGGGTTGAAGCTCGCCGCCCAGTACGGCGACCGCTCCGCCGTCCCGGCCCGGGTGCAGCTCCTGCTGGCCCGGGTGCACCTCGCCCGCGGCGCATACGACTCCGCCGCCCGCGCCCTCACCGAGGCCGCCGCCCGCCTCGACCACGCCGGGCAGGCCGACGAAGCCGCCTCCGCCCGCGGCCGGCTCGGCCAGGTGCTGGCCGCGGCCGGCCGGTTCGCCGACGCCGCCGCCGTCCTGGAAGCCGTCCGCCTGGAGCCCGGCTTCGCCGACCTCGACGTCCGCGAGCAGATGCACATCCGGCTCAACCTCGCCCGCACCCTGCGCGAACTCGACGAACACCGGGCCTCCGCAGAGGAGTTCCTGCACGTCGCCGAACTCGCCGCCGACCGGGACGACGACCGTGAGGTGCACACCGTGGCCGCCTGCGAGGCCACCGTCGCCCTGGCCCGCACCGGCCAGTGGCCCGCCGCCGACCTCGCCCGGCAGCGTGCCCTCGACAGCCACCGCACCGCACCTCAGGCCGACGCCGTCTTCGACATGCTGCTGCGCCTCGCCCGGCTCACCGTCGACACGCGCGGCCCGGACGGCCAGGACGAGGCCTTCGCCCGGCTCGCCGAGGCCGCCGAACTGGTCGAAGCCGCCCGGCGGGACGGCCCCGCACTGTGCAGCGACAGCCCCGAAGGCACCCTGCACGACACCCGCGCCCGCACCCTGGTCGGCCTCCGGCGCCCCGAGGAGGCCCTCGCCGAGATGGAACTGGCGATCGAGGCGTTCGGCGCCGCCGGCCCCGAGGCCCGGCTCGCCCGCGCCGAATCGATCCGCTACGCGGCCCTGATCGAGGGCACCCGCCTGGACCGCACCCAGGACGCGCTGACCCGGCTGGAGGCGGCCGGCGCCTGGTGCCGCGAGATCGGCGAACCGCAGGCCGCCGAAGTCCTGGAGGGCCTGCACACCCACCTGCGCCGCCAGCACTGACGAGGCGCACGGACGGCCCGCCGGGAGCACCCGGCGGGCCGTCGGCCTTGTCCGTCGGTCAGGGCTTCGCCAGCACCTCGGCCACCAGGGTGCGGGCCTCGTCCTGGACCCGCGCCAGGTGCTCGGCGCCGAGGAAGCTCTCCGCGTAGATCTTGTACACCTCCTCGGTGCCGGACGGGCGGGCCGCGAACCAGGCGTTGTGGGTGCAGACCTTCAGGCCGCCGATCGCCGCTCCGTTGCCCGGGGCGTGCGTGAGGACGGCGCTGATCGGCTCGCCGGCCAGCGTGTCGGCGGTGACCCGGGAGGCGTCGAGCGCGGCCAGGGCGGCCTTCTGCGCGCGGTCGGCAGGGGCGTCCACCCGGGCGTAGACCGGGTCGCCGTGCCGGGCGGTGAGCTCGCGGTGGAGCGCGGAGGGGGTGCGGCCGGTGACGGCGGTGATCTCGGAGGCCAGCAGGGCCAGCAGGATGCCGTCCTTGTCGGTGCTCCACGGGGAGCCGTCGCGGCGCAGGAACGACGCCCCGGCCGACTCCTCACCGCCGAACGCCACCGTCCCGTTCAGCAGCCCGTCCACGAACCACTTGAAGCCGACCGGGACTTCGAGCAGCTCCCGGCCGAGCGCGCCGGCCACCCGGTCGATCATCGAGGAGGACACCAGCGTCTTGCCGACCGCGGCCGCCACCGGCCAGCCCTCGCGGTGCCGGTACAGGTAGTCGATGGCGACGGCCAGGTAGTGGTTCGGGTTCATCAACCCGCCGTCCGGGGTGACGATGCCGTGCCGGTCGGCGTCCGCGTCGTTGCCGGTGGCCAGCGTGAACGCGTCCCGCCTGTCGATCAACGAGGCCATCGCGTACGGGGAGGAGCAGTCCATCCGGATCTTCCCGTCCCAGTCCAGCGTCATGAACCGCCAGGTCGGATCGGTCAACGGGTTGACCACCGTCAGGTCGAGCCGGTGCGTCTCGGCGATCCGCCCCCAGTACGCGACGGACGCGCCGCCCAGCGGGTCCGCGCCGATCCGCACCCCCGCCGCCCGCACCGCGTCCAGGTCGAGGACGGCGGGCAGGTCGTCCACGTACGCGCCCAGGAAGTCGTGACGCCCGGTGGTGTCGGCCGCCAACGCCCGCGCGTACGGCACCCGTTGGACCTCCTTCAGCCCGGAGGCGAGCAACTCGTTGGCGCGGCGCTCGATCCAGCCGGTGGCGGTCGAATCGGCCGGGCCGCCGTGCGGCGGGTTGTACTTGAACCCGCCGTCGCCGGGCGGATTGTGCGAGGGCGTCACCACGATGCCGTCCGCCGCGGCGGACGGGCGGGCGCGGTTGTGCGCGAGGATCGCGTGCGAGACGGCGGGCGTCGGGGTGTAGCCGTCCGCCGTGTCGAGCAGCACCGTCACGCCGTTCGCCGCCAGCACCTCCAGCGTGGTGACCCGGGCCGGCTCGGACAGCGCGTGGGTGTCGACGCCGAGGAACAGCGGCCCCATGGTGCCCTGTTCGGCCCGGTAGTCGCAGATCGCCTGCGCCGTCGCCGCGATGTGGTCCTCGTTGAACGCCGTCCGCACCGAGGAACCCCGGTGGCCCGAGGTGCCGAACGCCACCCGCTGCCCGACTTCCGCCGGGTCCGGATGCAGCGCGTAATAGGCCGTCACCAGGCGGGGAACGTCGATCAGGTCCTGCGGCTGCGCCGGCTGCCCGGCCCGTGCGTGCACCATGGTGGATTCTCTCCTCGGTCGGTACGGCAAGGATGCCCGCCGACCATCATGCGGGCCACACCGCGCCAACTGCGGGAACGCGCCAGCACACCTGACGGGGAATCAGCGCTTGCGGCCCCGCTTCGCCTGCCCCTGCTGGCCCTTCCGGGGCGCGCCGGCACGCTGCCCCGGCCGGGGCTTCTGCTGCCGACTGCCGGGCTGCGCCTGCGACTTGGCAGGCTTGGCGGCGGGCTTGCCCGCTGCGGGCTGCTTCTTCGCGGGCTCGGTGGCGGCGCGCCCCCGGGAGCTGTTCGCGGTGCGGCCGCGCACGATGCCGATGAACTCCTCGACCAGGTCGGTGGTCGCCGCCTCCGGCCAGGCCAGCGCCACCTGCGACTGCGGGACGTCCGCCAGCACGCGGTAGGTCAGGTCACGCCGGTGGTGCAGCCGGGCCAGCGACTGCGGCACCGCCAGCACGCCGACGTTCGCCGCCACCAGCTCGATCGCGTCGGCGGTGCTCGCGGGACGCTCGAACGCCGGGCGGCCCGGCAGCCCCTGCGGCCACTCCAGCACGTCGTCCTGCGGGTGGAAGACGATCTCCTCCGCGAGGTCCGCGACCGACACCTCCTCGGCGGCGGCCAGCCAGTGGTCCTTCGGGAACACCACCACGGTGGTCTCGGTGTACAGCGGGATCGCGCTCAGCACCGTCCGGTCCACCGGCAGCCGCACCAGGCCCGCGTCCGCGCCGCCCGACAGCAGCAGCTCGTGCCCGGCGACGGGCGTGGACTGCACCAGTTCCAGCGGGACGTCGGGCAGCCGCTCACCCCACACCCGCAGCCACTTGGTCGGCGTCACCCCGGGCACGTACACCAGGCGGAAGGAAGAGGAAGGCTGCTCGATCTCGGTCACACCGTCCAGGCTACCCACCGTGACCTGGGCAGGTGCGCACTCCCTATACCCTTGGACCATGACTACGCCCAAGCCCAAGAGCTCCCAGACCATGAAGCCCGCGACTGCGGCCAAGAAGCTGGGGATCTACCTGGCGGCGACCCCCGCCGAGTTCCAGGCGGGCGTCGTCACCCGCGACGAGCTCAACGCCATGCAGGCCACCCCGCCGCAGTGGCTCGCCGACCTGCGCCGCAACGGCCCGCACCCGCGCCAGGTGGTCGCCGCCCGCCTCGGCATCTCCGTCACCGGCCTCAACCGGGCCGGGATCACCGAGGCGCTCACCACCGAGCAGATCAACGCCCTCCGCGAGGAGAACCCCGACTGGCTGCAGCGCGAGCGCACCATCCAGGCCGAGGTCCGCAAGGAGGCGCAGCGGATCAAGGACAAGCCGGCGCCGAAGAAGAAGTAATCCCGACATCGACGGCAGTCACGCGCGGGGCGGTCGGACCGCCCCGCGCGTGCTGTGTCAGCTCCCGCTCTTGGCGCCCGCCACGAGCTTGGTGAAGTCCACCGTGTCGCTCTCGCTCGGGGCGGTGGCCGTGACCGCGGTGCCGTAGTCGGAGTAGGTCGCCGTGGTCGTGATCTGACCGGCCTTGCTCTGCATCTGCTCGACCTTCTTCACCAGCAGGTTGTCACCGGTGACCCAGACCTCGATGTGATCGCTGGTGATCCCGGCGGCGGCGAACTGCTTCTGGAGCGCGTCCACCTGCTCCTGGGTGAGCCCCTTGGTGGTGCCCTGAGCGATCTCGGACGCCGAGAGGTCACCGGTGTACTTGGTGACCTGCACGCCGTTCAGGCTCTCCGTCCCGGCCTTGCCGACCTTTCCGGAGGCGATCAGGGCCCGTACCGAGGCGACCGGGTCGGAGCTCTGCAACTGGCTCTTGAGGCTGTCGCCGGCCGCGCCCATCAGCCGGGCGAGGTCCGCGTAGTTGTACTTGATCCAGTGGGCGCCGCCGAGCTGAGCGGCCATCGCCGAGCCCATGTTGATGTACATGGCGTCGCTGAGGTAGCGCGCGGTGAAGGTGCCGTCGCTGCCGGCCTTGGCGAGGTTCTGGGCCATCTGCCCGCCCATGGTGCCGGCCAGCTCACCCTGGAGGCCGTGCTCCCAGGAGATCGCGCCCTTCACGGTGGTGGCCTTGCCGGTGCCGACCTGCATGGTGACCTCGGACTTCGCGGACTTGGCCGCGGTGGTCTTCTCGCCCACCAGCGCGAGCGCTGCGGCGGGCGCCAGCTCGGGGGCCGAGGAGGCGCCCTTGTCGGCGGAGTTGCCGGCCTTGTTGACGGTGTTGCCGTCGGCGTCCTTGTTTCCGCAGCCGGTCGCGGTCAGTGCGAGCACGACGGCGGTGGCGGCGAGGAAGGTACGTCCGGTCCTGAACATTCTGGTTCTCCCCCTGGAAACGGTCCCATGCCGTTCCCATTCGTTCGGGCGGACTCTAGCGGACGGCACAGACAGGCCCGCAGTGGGTCTCCCGGCCGCCCACGAATGTTGCATTGCGGTGCTTCATGTTCGAAGATGTTTGATGTGATGCTCGAACCTCGAGGGAGCGCCGCCGTGCACAAGACGGTGACCAAGCTGGCCGACGGCCGCGAACTGATCTACTACGACACCGAGCCCGCCGTGCGCGACGCGGTCGACGCACGGCCGCCGGCCCCGGCGGCCAGTGCCTCCGAGGTCCGCATCGACCCGTTCACCGGCGACGCGGTCACCATCGCCGCACACCGACAGGGCCGCACCTACCACCCGCCGGCCGACGAGTGCCCGCTGTGCCCCTCGCGGGACGGCCGGCTCAGCGAAGTCCCCGCCGCGGACTACCAGGTGGCGGTGTTCGAGAACCGCTTCCCGTCGCTGGCCGGCTCCTCCGCCGAACTCGTCACCCCCTGGTCGGACGGGCCGTACACGCTCACGCCCGGCACCGGACGGTGCGAGGTGGTGTGCTTCACCCCCGACCACGGCGCGTCCTTCGCCGACCTGACGGAGCGGCAGGCCCGCCTGGTCCTGGACACCTGGACCGACCGCACCGCCGAACTGCACACCCGCCCCGACGTCCGCCAGGTCTACTGCTTCGAGAACCGCGGCGCGGACATCGGCGTCACCCTCGGCCACCCGCACGGCCAGATCTACGCCCTCCCGTTCACCACGCCCCGCACCACGCAGGCCCTCGCCAAGGTCACCGACCACCAGCGGGCCACCGGCCGCAACCTGTACGACGACGTCCTCGCCGCCGAACGGGCCACCCTCGGCCACCCCGACTCCCGGGTGGTGCTGGCCGGCGAGCACTGGACGGCGTTCGTCCCGTTCGCCGCCCGCTGGCCCTACGAGGTGCACCTGTACCCCAACCGCCGGGTCGCCGACCTCACCCAACTCGACGAGCCGGCCCGCGCCGAGTTCCCCCGGCTCCACCTCGACCTGCTGCGCCGCTTCGACCGGCTGTTCCCCGAGCCGGCCCCCTACATCGCCGCCTGGCACCAGGCGCCGCGCCCCGCCGAGGCCGAACTCGCCCTGCACCTGGAGCTGTTCACCATCCGACGGACGGCCGGCAAGCTCAAGTACCTGGCCGGCACCGAGTCCGGCATGGGCGCGTTCATGAACGACATCCGCCCCGAGACCGCCGCCCGCACGCTGCGCGAGCTGTAGCCACCGGGGTTCCTCGGCGTTCCTCAGCGTTCCTCAGCGCGAAGCCCCGCCCAGGGAAGGGGCGGGGCTCCGTGCTTCCCTGCCTACTTGATGCGGTGGGCACCCTGCGAGGGAACGGCCGGGAACACGTACGGGGCGGCGAACCCGGCCTCGGCGAACGCGGCGCACACGGCCCGCTCGACGGCGCCCAGCCGGTCGGTGTCGACCAGGGCCAGCACCGAACCGCCGAAGCCGCCGCCCATCATCCGGGCGCCCAGCGCGCCGGCCGCGTTCGCGGCGGACACCGCCAGGTCGGTCTCCGGGCAGGACACCCGGTAATCGTCGCGCAGTGAGGCGTGCCCGGCGGTCAGCACCGGGCCGAGCGCCTGCGGCTCGCCCGCGTCCAGCAGCCGGATGGTGTCCAGCACCCGCTGGTCCTCCGTCACCACGTGCCGCACCAGCGGCCGCAGTTCGGCCGGCAGCTTCTCCTCGGCCGCCGCCAGCTCCTCGATGCCGAGGTCGCGCAGTGCCCGCACGCCCAGCAGCTCGGCCGCCCGCTCGCAGCCCGCCCGCAGCGCGGCGTACGCGCCGTCCCCCAGGTCGTGCTTGACCCGGGTGTCGATCACCAGCAGCGACAGGCCCACGGCGGGCAGGTCGAGCGGCACCTGGCGGCCGGTCAGCGTGCGGGTGTCCAGAAAGAACGCGTGCCCGGCGACGCAGCAACTGGACGCCATCTGGTCGAGCGCGCCGCACGGCACACCCACGAAGTCGTTCTCGGCGCGCTGCGCGAGCAGCGCCCGGGCCGGGGCGTCCAGGCCGAGACCGAACAGCTCGTCCAGGGCGATCGCCGTGGCGCACTCCAGCGCGGCCGAGGAGGACAGGCCCGCGCCGGTCGGCACGTCCGAGGTGAACGCCAGGTCCGCGCCGCCCACCGGGTGACCGGCCTGCGCCAGCGCCCAGAACACGCCCGCCGGGTACGCCGCCCAGCCCGGCACCGCGCCCGGCGCGAGCCCGTCGAGGGCCAGCTCGGTGACCTTCCCGTCGCCCTGCACGCTGGTCAGCCGGATCCGGCCGTCGGTACGGCGCCGGGCCGCGACCCGGGTGGTGTGCGGGAGCGCCGCCGGCAGCACGAACCCCTCGTTGTAGTCGGTGTGTTCACCGATCACATTGATCCGGCCGGGCGCGGCCCACACGCCGTCGGGGGCGTCACCGTAGGCGGCGGCGAAGGCTTCGGTGGCGTCGGTTGCGCTGGTGGCGGCGGCGTCGGTGGTCATCGGGCACTCCAGCGGGTGATCACGACATAGGGGATACTCGGCGATACTCAACACATTCAAACACACAGCACCAGAGCCGAACAGTGTCGAACCCGTCGACTATGCTGGCGGCTCCCCAACACCCCGGCGGAGGACCGAGTGACCGACGGCGCACTGCTCGCCGCCCAGCGACGGGCGCTGATCCTCGACCAGGTACGCCGGAACGGAGCCGTCAAGGTCGCCGAACTGGTCGACCGGCTCGGCGTCTCCGACATGACCGTCCGCCGCGACCTCGACGCCCTTGCCCGCACCGGCGCCGTCCGCAAGGTCTACGGCGGCGCCGTCGCCCGCACCGCCACGGCGGAGGAACCGGCCTTCGAGGCCAAGTCCGGGCTGGAGACCGACACCAAGGCCGCGCTCGCCGAAGCCGCCGCCGCCCAGGTCCGGCCCGGCAGCGTGGTCGCCATCTCGGCCGGCACCACCACCTACGCCGTCGCCGCCCGCCTGCTCGACGTCCCCGGCCTCACCGTCGTCACCAACTCCCTCCCCGTCGCCGAACTCCTGCGCACCCACACCGCCGAGGACGGCCCCGACCTCCTGCTCACCGGCGGCGCCCCCACCCGCTCCGCCGCGCTGGTCGGCCCGCTCGCCGACCAGGCGATCCGCTCCCTGCACGTCGACCTCCTCATCATCGGCGCCCACGGCGTCAGCGAACACGCCGGCCTCACCACCCCCAACCTCGCCGAGGCCCAGACCAACCGCGCCCTCATCGCCTCCGCCCACCGCACCGTCGCCGTCGCCGACCACACCAAATGGGGCATCGTCGGCCTCAGCAGCTTCGCCGCCCTCACCGACCTCGACTGCTTCATCACCGACCACGAGATCCCGGCGGACGCCCGCACCGCCCTCACCGAATCCTGCGGCGAACTCGTGATCGTCTGAGCAGCCCCAAGGGCACCGGCAGTTGACGCTCCGACGCGGCGGGGGCTTCCGCTCCGCAGACCCGGGTGATCAAATCGTTGCCATGGGGGACGAACGAAAGTACTACGGGCCGCTGGAAGTTCTCGACGGACGCTGGGCAGTGGGGGACTCCACGCTGCTGAGTGGCCGCTGGGTGGAGCTCCGGGCGGACGGCATGGTGCCGCACACCGGTGACATCGAGGGCGAGCTGATCCGCTGGTCCAGCGTGATGGACGGGATCGGCATCCACATCGGGCGCTTCGCGCGAGGAAGCAGGTTCGAGGCCGGCTTCGGGCTCGACAGCCTGTGGCCCTCCAAGCGGCCCGGCATCGGCTACCTCTACCTGACCCTCCGCCACCCGTACGAGGACCGCAAGCTGACCTTCGACCGGCACCCGCACTATTACCCCGCCCAAGAGGTGCTGCTGACCGTCGAGTTGATGACCTCGACCGTCGCCGCGGGCAACGCCCAGCTCCTCGGCGACCCGGAGTGGCTCGCCCGGGCGGTCGACCGCCTCTCCCGCATCACGCACTGGCCCGCCTTCCACCAGCCGGCGGCCGTGCTGAAGGAGGCGCTGGCGGGCGAGGACTGACCGCGGACGGCACGCCCGAGCGCGCGGCCAACGGGCGGACGGACGTGCGGACCCGGGGGCCGGGGCGGCGGCGGGCCGTGATCCAATACTGGGCACGGGCCTCGACAGCCGCCGCCGGCAACGCCCGGCGCCGCGGCGACCTCGCAGCAGCCGGCCGCCCGTCCCGCCTCACGCACCGGCCCGCCCTCCGGCAGCCGGAGACCGCGCTGCGGGAGGCGCCGGCGGGCGAGGACCGACCGCTTGCGGCATGCCCGAGCACGAAAGGGGGCGGTGGGCGGATGGACATCGCGGTGTGGGCGGCCGTGCGGCGGCGGCCGCTGCGGTTCCTGGTGTCCGGATGGCCCTGGCGGGCCTGGGCGTTGCTGGTGAGCGGCGCGGTGCAGGGCGTACTGGTGCTGCTGGTGCTGGCCGTCGGCGTGCTGGCGGGCGTCGCCCTGTCGGGGCTCGGGGTCGGGCTGGTGATCCTCGCCGCGACAGCCGTTCTCGGGGTGCCGGTCGGGGCGCTGGAACGCCACCGCCTGCGCCTGGTCGAGCCCGTTCAACTCGCCGATCCGCACCGGACGGTGACCCGGCGATGGATCCGCACCCGGCTGCGCGAGCGGGCCACGTGGCGCGAACTCGGCTACACCGCCCTGCAGTCGACGGTGTTCACCGCCGTCGGCCTGGTGTTCGCGGCGGGAATCGGATTCGGCCTGCTCCTGCTGTCCGCGCCGGTGTTCATCTGGGTGGTCAGCCCGGACACCGTCATGCTGCTGCCCGGACGTGCGGTGTCCGGTCCGCTCGACGGGCTCGCGGCGAGCGGCGTCGGCCTGCTCGGCCTGGTGATCGCGGCGTACAGCGGTGCGCTGGTGGCCGGTGCGCAAGTCAGGCTCGCCCGGCTGCTGTTGACCGTCCGCGACGAGGACCTCGGCGCGCAGGTGGTCGAACTCACCCGCTCCCGGGCCCGGTTGGCGGACGCCTTCGAGGCCGAGCGGCGCCGCATCGAACGTGACCTGCACGACGGCGCGCAGCAGCAACTCGTCGCCCTCGGCATGACGTTGGGCCTCGCCGAACTCGAACTGCGCGGCCAGGACAGCCCCGCCGCCGCGCTCGTCACCCGGGCCCGCGGCGAGGCGCGGCTCGCCCTCGACCAGCTCCGCACCCTGGTCCGGGGCATCCACCCGCAGGTGCTCACCGACCACGGACTCCCGGCCGCCGTCGCCGAGTTGGCGCTGCGCCACCCGGTACCGGTGCTGGTCGATCTGGACCTGCCGTACCGGCTGCCCGGGCCGGTGGAGAGCGCCGCGTACTTCACCGTCACCGAGGCGCTCACCAACGCCGCCAAGCACAGCGACGCCGACGAGATCACCGTCCACGGCGCGCTCGACGGTGACACCCTGGTGCTGACCGTCACCGACAACGGCCGCGGCGGTGCCGACCCCGCCACCGGCGCCGGCCTGCAGGGCCTCGCCGACCGGGTGGCCATCCTGAGAGGACGCCTCACCGTGACCAGCCCCACCGGAGGGCCGACCCGCCTGCGCCTGGAGGTCCCGTGCTCCGGATCGTGATCGCCGAGGACGCCGTCCTGCTCCGGGCCGGCCTGGTCGAACTCCTCACCCGGCTCGGCCACCAGGTCACCGCCTCCGTCGGCGACGCCGAACAGCTGATCCGGGCCGTCGAGGAGGACCGCCCCGACGTGGTCGTCACCGACGTCCGAATGCCCCCCGAACACCGCGACGAGGGCCTGCGCGCCGCACTCCACCTGCGCGAACGCCACCCCGGCCTCCCCGTCCTGGTGCTCTCCCAGTACGTCGCCACCGCCTACGCGACCCGCCTGCTCGGCGCGGCCACCGCCGACCGGGGCGGCCTCGGCTACCTGCTCAAGGACCGCGTCATGGACGTCGCCGACTTCACCGACGCCCTCGAACGCGTCGCCGCCGGCCAAACCGTCATCGACCCCGAAGTCGTCCGCATCCTGCTCGCCCACCGCACCGCCGACGACCCCCTGCGCCGCCTCACCCCCCGCGAACACGAAGTCCTCGCCCTGATGGCCGAAGGCTTCAACAACCAGACCATCGCCCACCGCCTCACCGTCACCGAAGCCTCCGTGGTCAAACACGCAGGCAACATCTTCACCAAACTCGACCTCAACCCCACCGACGGCAACCGCCGCGTCCTCGCCGTCCTCGCCTACCGCGACCACGCGGCGGCCGACCCGGCCTGACGCCCTCCGACCGCTCCAGCACCCGGCTCACCTGCGTGCCGGTCATTCGAGGGCGGCTGCTCGTTCGTCCAGCTCCTCGACTCCGCGCGCATCCCGGAGCCGGTAGAGGCGGGCTCGCATGTCGTGGACGGCGTCTTGGATCTTGATCGAGCGGATGCCGTCCGCGCAGTCGAGGAAGTCGTTCGAGGAAGCGATGGCGCCGTCCACGTCATCCTGGCGGAGCCGGACGGCTCCGAGGTCGGCCAGGACGATGGCGCGGGTGCGGCGTCGGTCGAGGCCGTGGATGTCGAGCGCGTGGTGGAGCTGGTCCTGTGCGCTCGCCGAGTCGCCGAGCCGGGCCAGGATCATGCCGGCCTCGTGCGCCCAGCGGCCGATGCTGTAGTGCGAGGCCCACGAGTCGCCGGGGGCGCCGGTCGCGCGCTCGATGGCTGTCTGCGAGGCGGCCAGGGAGCGGGTGGCGGTGGGCCTGTCGCCGTCCAGCGCTGCGGCGTTGGCCAGGGTGGCCTGGTAGTGAACTGCTGCCCGCCACTCTGGCCCCCGACCGGCTCGCCGGGCTCCTTGAACCAGCACTCGCCCCGCCGACCGCCTGGTCATAGCCCTGGCCGCCCTCCACGCAACCAACGGCACCGACCTGCGCAACCTCACCCTCTCCGACGTTCTGCTCGCCCGCCGACAGAATCTGATCCGCCGCGCGCACGGCCGCCACATCGTCCACCTCGATGACACCACGACCACACTGCTGCACGCCTGGCTGCGCTACCGGCACCGACGGTGGCCACGCACCGCTGCCGATGCCCGCCGAGAGCTCGTGCGGCGCGCGCGTGGCCGCGACATGGAGCAGGAGCAGGGGTATCAGCAGGAGCGGCGTGGGCGGCAGAGCGCGCCGTACGGCGGGCGGCAGCCGCCGGCCGTAGCGCCGGGCGGCTTGTGTCGGTTCCGCCGGCCCCGTCGCCCGCCCGGCGGCGGTGGCGGTGGCGGGGTCGGGGGCCGTGGTCGGCAGCCCGGTTGTCGTCGCCTGCTGTGCGCGGTCCCGGTGGCGTACCGGGTGGGCATTGTCGTGCCCTGCGGCAGCCTCCGTCATCGTCACGTCCCTGTCGATGTCCCTTGCCGGTGCGGCGCCGTGGCGGTCCGGGTCCGCGGGCCGGGGCCGCCGCCGCGTACGGCCGGAGCCGGCCGCCAGGGGACAGGACCCACGGCCCCCTGGGTCCCCCCTTGCCGTGATCCGTCCTGCCACGGTAGGTGGCGGGGGCGGCGGCGCACGTCCGTCCGCCGTCGGAGGACACCGCGCCGGAGTACGACCGCAGGAGGAGCCCGGGTACCTTCTGCGGTCGCACAGCGCCCTCCCTTTCGGGGTGTCCGTTTGCGACTGGGGTGGCATGCGCCGGAGACGGCGGGCCGATGTGCCGCCGTGTGCGCCGCTTCGAGGATGGCGGGGTGACCGAGACAATCGCGGGACTGTCCATGTCCCTTCCGGAGTTCCTTGTCGTGCTGGGCGCCGTCGCGCTGCTGGTGGCGCGCTGGCTTCCCCCTGCTGCCCGTCCGCGCGTCACGATCGCGGCGGGGGCGGTGTTCGTGCTGTCCGTGATCGTGCTGGGTGTGGCGGGGATCCGTTGGCAGGTGCTGCCGGTGCTGGCGGGTGGTGCCGTCGCGCTGCTGTTCGCCCTCTCCCCGCTGCTCCGAACGCTCCGGCGGCGTCCCGGCCGACGGGCGTGGCGGGCGCGGTGGTGGCTGGCGTTGCCGGGGTCGGTGGCCTGCCTCGGCCTGATCGCCGCCGGGCGGTGGCCGCCTGGGCGTTTCCCGTGCCCGTGTTCCCCGAGCCATCGGGCTCCTTCGCCGTCGGCACCCGGGTGATGCAGTGGACCGACCCGAACCGCCCCGAGACCTTCACCGCCGACCCGGACGACCGGCGCACGGTCGTGGTCCAGCTCTGGTACCCCGCGCGGAAGAGCCCCGCGGGCGCGCAGCGGGCCCAGTACCTCGGACGCACGGAGCAGGAGGCGCGCACCGTCTCCGATGCCCTGGCCGGTGCCGTCGGCCTGCCCGGCTTCCTGGTCGACGGCGTACCGCAGGCCCGCACCCACGCGGTCTTCAACGCCCCGGTGGCCGGCGGGGGGGAACGGTTCCCTGTCGTGCTGTTCTCTCCCGGAGCGGGCGGGGTGCGCACCCAGAACACCGCCTGGGCGGAGGAACTGGCCAGCCATGGCTACGTGGTGGCCGGCCTCGACCACCCGTACGACTCCGCGGCGGTCGTCCTGGACGACGGCCGGACCATCCGCGCCGCGACCGCATCCACCGGCGACCGGGACGCGGACGAGGAGCTCGCGGCCGGCTGGACGGCCGTCAGGGCCGCCGACCTCGGCTTCGTCCTCACCCAGCTGGAGGGCCTGGACCGCGGCGCGATCGCCGCCCCGCTCGTCGGAAGTGACCCGTCGACCGGAAGTGACCCGTCGACCGGACGCGACCCGCTGGCCGGACGTCTGGACACCGGCCGGGCCGTGGGGACCGGCCACTCCATGGGCGGTGCCGCCGCCCTGCAGGCAGCCCGGCAGGACCCCCGGTTCGCCGCCGTCATCGACCTGGACGGCTACCCCCACGGCCCCGCCTCCCCGGCCCTCCACCAGCCGGTGCTCGCACTCACCCAGGCCGTCACCCCGAGCACCGACCCGCGATACCTGCCCCGCCTCACCGAGGCCCTCGCATCCAACACCGCGACGAGCTACCGGCTCACCGTCCCCGGCGCCGCCCACCTCACCTTCATGGACGGCCCGCTGTACCTGCCGCCAGTGCCCTCGATCGTCGGCTCCCTCGGCCGCACCGGGAGCCCCCGCGTCGTCGCCGCGACCACGCTCGCCTTCCTGGACGCCACGCTGCGGCACGCGCCCGGCGACCTGGCCGGCGCGCTGTCGGCCTACGGCAGCCTCAGCGTCCACCGCCCGGACGCCCCCCGCTGACCGGCTGCGCCGCCACCGGCCCACCGTCCGGCCTCGGCGTGGCCGGGGCGGGGCCGGGGCGCGGGTGGTCGGGAGCGCCGGCGGCCGGCCTGCCCGGTTCGTGTTCAGCCGACCGCGCCACGCCAGATGTTGTCGAACGCTGCCTTCTCGATGGCGCGACGCCGGCGTACGGCGTCCAGTTCCCGGACCGCGTCGTTGACCGTGGCGAGGACTGCCGCCAAGTCGTCGTCGGTGATGTCGGGCTGCGCGCCCGGCGACAGTGCCGCGATGCCGGCGGCCGCTGCCAGGGTGGTGAGCACGGGCTCGCGCGACATCCAGCGGTCGATCGCCGCACGGCGTCCGGCGGACTCGGGCGGTGCGGGGTCACCGGGCTTCGCCTGGGGCGCTTCCTGTGCTCCGTGTATCCGGTGGAGGCGGGGGCGGCGGATGCTGGGCGGTGTGCCGAGCGCGGTCGCGTAGGCGGCCGCGAGCCCTCGGCCCCGGCGCCACAGCCAGTCCTCGACCGATTCGAACGGCGGCTGTCGGATGACCGCCGCTGCGGCCTCGGCCAGCAGCGCCTCCGTGGCGGGCGCCGGGCCGGCGGGCAGGATCTGGGTGCCGTCCAGTTGGACTGCCCCGGCGTCGAGCAGATCGATCAGCTCGGCGCCGGCGAGTGCGAGTGACAGTTCGCCTTGTTCCGGGGGAGGGCCGGCCCCTGCCTCCAGGGCGACGACCAGCAGGTCCTGCGGTGTGGTGTCCATCGGTGGCCCAACCTTCGGAGGGTCGGTGGCGGCGGTGAGCGGTGGCTGCTGCCAGTCTGCCTCGTCGGCGCCGCCGAAGGCCGCGGGCATCGTCGGGTGCAGGACAACCGTGTTGCGAGTGCCCGCGGACATCAGGAACCCGGCGATATCGTCCGGGGCGCCTACACTCGGGCCGCCGGCGAAGACCGGGCGGGGCTGGGAACAGGGCACGAGCGGTGCACCCCACGGGACAGCTACCCTCGCCCAGTCTGACCCAGCCCGTATCGCGACCCCGCTGCCATAGAGCGCAACGCCGAGTCACATGCGACCGGGCTCTTGACGCCGCGCGCAGCTTCTCCAACTCCTCGACCATGGATGGATCCTCGGCCTGCCCGCATCGTGCGGTCTCGATGAATTGGCCGGTCACGACCTCGGCGGACGCCGGCCGGGCCACCTCGGCGTGGATCTCGGCGAGCTCCTTGCGAAGCCGCTCGGCGCGGTCCGCCGGCGCGAGGGGCAACCCCTCTACTGTTTTGCACCATGACCATCCTGATCATCGGCGGCAGTGGATTCCTGGGTGCCGAACTGGTCCGCCAAGCGGCAGCGGCGGGCCATGGGACGGCTGCGACCTTCGCCACCCGGCCCGGTAGCACCCCGGAGGTCTCGTGGCACGCCCTCGACCTGCGTGACTCTGATCGCATCGAGGCAGTCATGGCCAAGGTGGGACCTCGCGCGGTCGTCAACGCGACAAGTGGCGGACCTGATTGGTCGGTCACGGCCGAGGGACCGGTCCGCCTGGCGATGACCGCGGCGAAGCACGGCAGCCGCCTGGTTCACGTGTCCAGCGACGCCGTGTTCTCCGGCGCCCGCATCCACTATGACGAATCCCGCCTCCCCGACCCGCTCACCCCCTACGGCGCCGCGAAGGCCGCAGCGGAGACCGGCGTCCGCCTTGTGGACCCGGGCGCCGTCGTCGCCCGAACCTCCCTGATCATCGGCGACCGGCGATCGGAACACGTACGCGCAGTGCACGACCTCGCGGCAGGCGCCCGCACCGGTGTCCTTTTCACTGATGACATCCGCTGCCCTGTACACGTCGCCGACCTGGCTGCCGCCCTGCTGGAACTTGCGTCGAGCGACCTGTCCGGCGTGCATCACCTGGCCGGAACCGATGCCGTGAGCCGCCACGAACTCGGCACCCTCATCGCCCGGCGCGACGGGCTCGATGCCTCCCGGCTCCCTACTGGCCTGCGGGCCGACAGCGTATTTCCCGGAGCACTCGACGTCCGTCTCGACAGCCGTGCCACCCAGGACCGGCTCCGGACCAGGCTCCGCGGCGCCCGCCAGTTCCTCACCGAGGGGACGTGAGCTCCTCCACGCCGATGCGATTGTCCACGCTCAGACTCGGGTGAAACGGTGCAGACGTCGATGAGACGGGACACTTCGCGCCGGGCATCTCAGGCTGAGGCGGCCGCCGTTCCGGCGAGGAGGGCGTTCAGGCGGGTGGCGGAGGCGTCCCAGGACCACTCCTGCTGGACCCAGGTGCGACCGGCGCGGCCGAACTCGGCGGCGTGGGACGGGTCTTCGAGGTGGGAGGCGATGGCGTCGGCGAGGGCGGGGACGTCGCGGCCGTCGATGACGAGGCCGGTTCGGTGGGGGAGGACGGCGTCCGGGGCGCCGCCGGAGTGGCCTGCCACGACGGGGAGTTCGGTGGCGGAGGCCTCCAGGAAGACGATGCCGAGGCCCTCCGCCTCCAGGCCGGCGCGGCGGGTTCGGCACGGCATCGCGAAGACGTCGGCCGCCGCGTAGAACGGAGCGGTGTCGGAGTGCCGGTGGCCGCCCGCGAAGACCACCGCGCCCGGGGCGTGACGCTCCGCCAGGCGCCGCAGGCGGGTCTCGTCCGGGCCCTGGCCGACCAGCAACAGGGTGGTGCCCGGAACGCGGCGGCGGATCCACGGAAGGGCGCGGATCAGCATGTCCTGCCCCTTGCGCGGCACCAGCCGGGCCACGCACAGCACCACCGGGGCGTCCCCGAGGCCGAGTTGCTCGCGGATCGCCCGTCGCGCGGTGGCCGAGGGCCGGAACAGCGTCGGATCGACGCCCGGCACCAGCCGTTCAAGCGTCGCCTTCGGTCCGAGCGCGGGGCCGATCCGCCGCCGGGTGTACTCGCCGAGGTACGTGACGACATCGCAGTGCGTGCCGATCCGCCGCAACAGGCTCCGGGCCCCGGGTGTCCGGGCCCACCAGATCTCGTGCCCGTGCGTGGTGGCCACCAGCCGCCGCACGCCGCCGCGCCGCAGTGCGGGGGCCATCGCCGCGAGTGGGGCTGCCGCCCCGAACCACACCCGATCACACCCGTGCGCCCGCGCAATCTCCACCGCCCGCCGCGCCACCCGCCCCGTGGGCAGCAACATCCGCGACCGATCCCGAACCACCGGAAACGGCAAGGTCGCGTCGTACGCCGCCGAACCCGGCTCGGCCGAGGTGTAGACGACCACGTCATGGTCCGGGACCCGGACGGCCATCGCGTGGACGAAGGTCTCGATGCCGCCCTGCCGGGGCGGGAAGTCGTTGGTGACGATCAGCGTGGTGGTCATGGGTGCCTCGCAGTGGATTCGGAGGGAAGTGGCGGGTAGGGGACGGAAGTTGAGCGGATCGGATGGCGGGGCCCGATCGGGCGGTCACGGGTCGGGACCGACACGGATCGGCCCGGGCTGACGGCCCTGGGGTGGCCGGCGGGGAGGAACTGCGCTTTGCGGGAGGTGAGTTGACCGGTTCCCGGTGCTGGTGACCCGAGGTGGGGATGCGGCGGTCGGCTGACGCCGCTGGCTGGGGAGCAGTTGCTGTTCGGCGCACGGCCGGAGGAGGGATTGGCGATTCGGCGGTGGAGGTTGCTGCTGTGAACGCTGGCTTGCCAGAGGGGAGTTGATCGGACTGGGGGCGGTGTGCGAGACAGCGGTCAGCGGTGGCGGCCGGTGGGGACTGGCCCGCGTGGGGCGGGAGTTGACCGGTTCGCGGGGCTGGTGGCCCCGGGGGCTGGGCGCGGCGCCGGAGGAGGGGGCGGCGATGCGGCAGCGGAGGTGACAGCGGTGAATTCAGGCTTGGGAACGGGGAGTTGATTGCTCCGGGGCGGGTGGCCGGAGTGGCGGGTGCGGTGTGTGGCGCTCAGGGACGGCGCCCGGTGGACACCGGTTCGGGAGAGGTGGGGCGACGTTCCGTGGGCGGGTCGGTCGGCGAGGAGCTGGGTGCGGCGCCCCGTGGCACCGGTTGGCCGACGCCAGGTTGCGGGGCGGGAGTTGACGTCCGCCGGGCGCCTGCTCGACCCGAGGCGAGACGGGTGAAGACGGCCAGGAACAGTGGCAGCGCCAGATAGCCGAAGCGTCCGGCCGGTGCGAGCAGGAAGGCCAGGGCCAGTCCGACGGCCAGGCGATCGGCGGCGGCGATCGCGTTCGTGGGTGGGCGGCGGACCAGGGACACGGCCACCGCGCCCCCGCCGAGCAGGAGCAGTGCGAGCGCCAGCCACCAGCCGCCCGGGGCGAGTTGGGCGAGCAGGCGTCCGGGCAGCGGGCTCGCGGCGGGCGTCCGCCACTTGCCGAGGCCGAGCGGGAAGGCGAACACCTGGCGCACCATCGGTCCGGGAGCCAGCACCAGCCAGGGCGCCACCAACGCGGTGGCGACCGTCGCCGCGACCCCGGCGCAGCGCCACCCCGCCCGCCGTCCGGCCACAGCCCCGAGCAGCGCGACAGCCACCGGAACGGCAGGCCAGGCCGTCCACTTCAACGTGCACGCCACCGCCAGCGCCAGCCCGGCACCACCCGCATGCCGCCGCGCCGCGAGGGCGAGCGCCAGGCAGAGCAGACCGGTCATCGGCAGATCGACCCCACTCACCGCCAACGGCAATGCCACGACCGGCGAGGCCACCAACGCGAGTGCGCCAGGCGCCAACGACGCACTGAAGGACGGAAGTTGGGTGAGAAGCGGCAGCCGCCTGGCACACCATGCGAAGACCGGTCGATCGACGCGCAGGGCGGACGGTCGCAGGGTGCGCAAGGTGGTGGCCCGTGGGCTTGGTGGCGTCGGCCGGGCCTCCGGGTGCGGGTGGCCTTGGGTGGTGCACTTGTCGCCAGCAGGGGCCGGGAGCGTTGTCAGATCGGCTGCCGCGTCCGCCGCGAGCGTCGATCGGCCGAATCGCCGCAGGGCGGTCAGTCGCAGGGTGCGCAAGGTGGTGGCCTGTGGGTTTGGTGGCGTCGGGCGGGCCCATGGGTGCGGGTGGCCTTGGGTGGTGTACTTGTCGCCAGTCGGGGCCGGGAGTGTTGTCGGATCGGCTGCCGCGTCCGCCGCGAGCGTCGATCGGCCGACTTGCCGCAGGCCGGACGGCCGCATGGCGCGCTTGGCGGGGGCCTGTGCGCCCGGGCCCAGGGCGGTCCGCCCGTCGCCGACCGAGGCCGGGTGTGCCGCCGCGCGCAGCGCGAGCGTCGCTCGGCCGAGCCGCCGCAGGCCGGAGCGCCCCACGCCCCGCCCGACAGTTGATCCCGCCGTCAGCGCCAACGGCAGCCGTTCAGCCGGAAGTTCGGCGGCATGCAGCGACCCCCCACCTCGCCGCAGCACCTGCCACGCGCCCCCCACCGCCGCCAGGAACCCAACCGCGCACCACAGTCGCGGGTCGCCGAATGCGGCGTCCGGTCCGAGCAGGGCGCGTGGCAGGCCGAAGGTGGCCATGCCGGGGAGGTACGGCGTCAGGTCCAGGACGGAGGTGGGGGAGTCGAGGTACGGCGAGCCGTGGGCCAGCAGTTCCGTGCCGGCCCGGCCGATCACCGTGACCTCGCTCTGGCCCTCGCCCGATCGGATGGCCAGAAGCAGCGGGAGCAGTCCGGAGACCCCGAGTGCCACCACCGCGGAGAGCAGTCGGCAATCGCGACGCGGCGCGCTGAGGACGGCGGCCAGCAGGTAGCCGATGGCGGCCGTGGTACCCCAGTCGCGGTGCGGGCCGAGTGGGGAGACCAGCGGGAACGCGGCCGCCCAGGCCGCGCAGAGCAGCCAGCCGGCGGGCCACAACCAGCGGCGGTTGCGGCGAACTTGGCGGGGAGAAGTGAGCACCCGCCCATTCCAGTCGGTGGACAGGGCGGCGTCAGCGGGGCCAGGTCGAGACTTGCTGGTCGACTTTTCCCTACCCCACCACCGGGTGCCAGCACCCAGCGGTGGCCGTCCATGGTCTGGACCACTGGACGGTTCGAGGGGAGTCCGCGCACACTGGCGCGATGACGCTCCGACCGCCCGCCGGCCTGGAACTGCACGACCTGGACGTCCCGGACCCGGGGTTGCTGCCGTTCGCCGCCGGCAGTTTCGACTCCATCGGGCCGCTCTCCAGGGCGGACTTCCCGCACCGGCACTCGTTCTACGAACTGATCTACGTGACCAAGGGGAGTGGGACCCACGCCGTCGATCTCGCGGAGTACCGGATCGAGCCGCCGGTGTTGTACGTGGTGCTGCCGGGGCAGGTCCACCACTGGGTGCGGGCGCGCCAACTCGACGGCTGGGTACTGCTGTTCAACGAGGACTTCCTGCACCGGCACCCGGAGGATCTTGCCCTGCTGCGCGCGCTGGCCGGTGCCACCGCTTCCCACCCGAACCGCCGAGGGCACGGTGAACTCTCCCGGCTGCTCGTGGAGTTGAGCGCGGAGTACCGGGCCGGCCTGGACGGTCGGCTGGGGGTGCTGCAGGCGCTGCTGCATGTCCTGCTGGTGCGCGCGCTGCGGGTGGCCAGGCAGGGCGAGGGCGCGGACGGGACGCTGGTGCCGAGAGCGCCGGTGCATCCGCTGGTGGACCGGTTCGCCCGGCTGATCGCCGAGCCTGATCGCGCGGGCCGCTCGGTGCTCGCGCTGGCCCGCGAACTCGGCGTCTCCGCAGGCTACTTGCATGAGGTGGTGAAGGACGCCACCGGCCGCACACCGGCCCGGCTGATCCGTGAACAGCAGACCCTGGAGGCCAAACGACTGCTCGCCACCACCGACATGACGATCCGTCAGGTCGCTTTCGCGGGAGGGTTCTCGGATCCGGCGTACTTCTGCCGCTTCTTCCGGCGCGAAGTCGGCTGTACGCCAAAGGAGTTCCGGGAACACAGCGGCTGACGGGGCCGGGCGGGAGAAGCGAATCCGGCAAGAACCGGCACAGTCAACGGTGGGTAAAGCCCGGCTGAGGAATGCACCACGTCCGGCGGCCCCCGTCCATCGACGGCCCGCGCGGCAGGGCCTAGCGTCTGAGGCACCCCACAGCGTCGCCGAACGGGGACACCCGACCTCTCCAGGTGTCATGGTCCTCTCACGGGATCCGGGCGGGCGGCGTCCGACGAAGCATCCGAACGGAGAGCCATGTCCACCCCCCACAATCCCCTGGGCGACCGCCAGATCAGCCGCAAGAGCCTGCTCAAGGCCGCCGCCCTGGTCGGCGCCGTGCCGGTGCTGATCGGTGGCGGCACCGCCCTGGCCCGCGACACCGCCGCCTCCGGCGGAACGGCCCCGCTCACGCCCACGTGCCACGACGGCGACGCGCCCACCGGCGAGCAGATCGAGGGCCCGTACTTCAAGCCGGGCTCCCCGCTGCGCACCAACCTGGTCACCGCAGGCACCCCCGGCACCCCGCTGACGGTCAGCGGCTACGTGTTCGGCCGCAACTGCGCCCCCATCTCCGGCGCGCTCCTGGACTTCTGGCAGGCCGACACCAACGGCAGCTACGACAACGCCGGGTACACCTTCCGCGGCCACCAGTTCAGCGACGCCAACGGCGCGTACACACTGACCACGATCGTCCCGGGCCTCTACCCGGGCCGCACCCGGCACATCCACGTCAAGGTGCAGGCCCCCGGGCAGCCGATCCTCACCACGCAGCTGTACTTCCCGAACGAGCCGCGCAACGCCACCGACAGCATCTTCGACCCGGCGCTGGTGATGACCGTCCAGCAGGTCGGCAACGGGCGCCAGGCCAGCTTCGACTTCGTGCTCAACGTCAACGGGACGCCCAGGCCGAGCAGCAGCCCGACCGGCAACTCGCCGAGCCCGAGCCCGAGTTCCTCCCCGGGCGGGACCACCACCTGGCAGGTCGGCACCAGCTACAAGGTCGGCGACCAGGCCACCTACAACGGCGTCACGTACGTCTGCATCCAGGCGCACACCGCTTTCGCCGGCTGGGAACCCCCGAACGTCCCCGCCCTCTGGTCCCGCCGCTGACCGCTCCCACCCCCACGCGGGGCGGTCAGCGGCGACAGCCACCCGAAGTGGCGCCGGCCACCCGTGGTGGCAGACCGCCATCCGAAGCGGCGGCGCGGCCCGCACCTCCGGGAGAGGAGAACCGGGAGTGCGGCCGCCAACCGTCAAGCGCCATGGCGGCCCGAGCGCGGGGTGCCCGAGCCGCCATGGCGCGCCACGGCCGGAGCCGGTGGCCAGTGACCCCTGCCCGTGCCGCCACCCGAAGCCACGCGAAGCCACCCGAGCCCACCCAGTGCCTCCCTGCCGCCCCCGTAGGCTCGGGCCATGACCGAGCCCCAGCATCTGGTGGTCACCACCACCCACGAGGACGAGGGAGCCGCCCGCGCCCTCGCCACCGCCCTGGTCCGTGAACGCCTCGCCGCCTGCGCCCAGGTTCACGCCGTCCGCTCCGTGTACTGGTGGGACGGCGAGGTCCAGGACGCCGCCGAGTGGCGGATCGACCTCAAGACCAGGGCCGCGCTCGTAGGGCAACTCGTCGACCGGATCGGCGAGTTGCACCCGTACGACACCCCTGAGGTGATCGCCGTGCCGATCACCTCGGGGTCGCCCGGCTACCTGGCCTGGCTGGACGCGGAGACCGCCGCGGCCGGATAACGCGGTCGCGGGGCGCTCCGCCGCTCGCCCAAACTCCGGGCGCAGTTGTATTCCGAGGAGCCGTGCCGGGCCGATCTCGTCCTACACCGTCCGCGCCGTGAACCAGCTGACGGCCCGTTGGGCCTGAACGGACGCGACGCCCGGCCGGAACGCGGTGTTCAGCGCCCCGTTGGCCTGGGCGCCGTCGGCCTTCCTGGCCGTGGGGGCCGCTGGCCCGGCCGTCTGCGAACTTGCGCTCGCGCTGGGCGTGCGGCCGCACCGGGCTGCCGAGGCGGGGCGCGAGTTGGTCGCCGGGCTCGGTGTGTGGACCCGGGCGGGGTTGCCCGTCGAGCTGCGCCGGTCGGCCGCCCTGCCCCCGCACAGCCACGGCCTTCTCGGTGTGGATGACACCAAGGGCCGGGCGGAGATGGACAGTTGGGCTGCTGAACGGACCGCCGGGGCGATCCGCCGGATGCCCGTTGAGGTCCGCGACGACACCGAGCCGGGTTCTGGGGCGAACCCGGCGAGGTCGAGGCCGGGCCCTGGCGGGGCCTGTGCGTCGCCGAGCTGCACCGCCTCACCGCGCTGCTCGACCGGGTCGGGGCCGCCGACACCGAGGTCGGCCCGCTGACGGTGCTGCGCGTGCTCGGCATGGACGGCATCGACGTCCACCTGTGCCTGGACGCCGAGGACGCCGAACCCGGACCCGTGCTGGCCGCCGCCGTCTGCACCGTCGAAAAGCTCCGCCCCCCTGAGGCCCGGCAGTGCACTCGGCAACGGCGAGCCCGGGCCGGGGCTGCGGGCGCTCTGGCGGCGAAGCCGCCGCCGAGGTCACCAACTCGACGTCAGCACCACGGAGTTCGACCTTGCGGGGGAGCGCGACCTGCTGTCCGGCCCCGGCCTGTTCGGACTGCGCTCCGCCACCGACACCATCCGGGGGCACTTCCCGGGGATCAGCTCCGCGCCGCTCGCGATCGGCGCGGCCGCCCAGTCCGCCACGGCCTTCGGAGCGACGGCCGCTGGCGTGTCGAGCCGCAAACCTCCGTACCTGGTCCGGCGGATCGAGGTCCGGTTCGACCGCCCGTTCGCCTTCCTCGCGGTGCACCGCGGTTCCCGGCTGGTGCTGGCAGCCGGGTGGGTGGCCGAACCGCGCACCGTCGTCAACCCTTGGGGCAGTGGCTGACGGTCCTCACGGCAGCGGTTCGCTGTGCCAGCGCTCGAAGACGCGGCGGCCGTGTCCGGGCAGTTCGGCGCGGCCGGTGGACCAGAGCAGAGTGGTCCACCGGTCGGTGTCCGAAGGCGCCTCGGGGAACAGCCGGGTCAGGGCGCGGTCGCACAGCTCGGCAGGCGGGTCCCAGGGCAGGCCGAGGCCTGCGGCCACGTCGTGGGTGTGCACCAGGGTCTCCACCACGCCCATCGCGGCGAAACCCGCCGGATCCGACACCCCGTAGGAGTGGAACGCGCGGACCTGCGGAGCAGCCGTCCGGACCATGGCCGCCAGCAACCCGCCTCCGGCGTCCAGGGCTTGAAGCAGGCCGGCGGGTCCGACAGCGCGATCGACGAAGATCACGCTCGCCGGCCCCGCGGGACGCTCCCGCTGCCAGCGCAACGGCACGTACCCGTCCAACGGGGGCCGGGCGGGCGCGAGTTGGGTCGCGTAGCTGAACAAAGCATCCGCCAGGTGTTCCAGGGTCTCCCAACAGTCCCACTCCAGTCCGCAGGCCCGGGCGCGCCAGCCTGCGGACGGCGCGTCCGTCAGCGCCGCGACCGCCAGCCGCACGGCCTGCTCAACATCCGCCGCCGTGACCGGCGTGCGCCCGTCGGCCTGCGATGGGGTCAACGGTCCAGGATCCGGGAAGTGTGGTGACATGGGCGCACCATACTGACCTCGGCGCGTCGGCGTGAACCGCCCCGAAGTCCCCTCGCCGCCCTCCCGGCGGACAGCATCCCCACGGCCGCACCGCCTGCAACGGCCGTACCGCCCACCCACCAACGCCGACCCCAACCTGATCCGATCCGTGCCCACCTCGGCCCCAGGTGATCCCGCCCCCGGAACCGGCCACCTGATCACCTGTCAGAGCGCGGGTGATCGACAGTGATGCCCGCCTGGATTGGCCAGGACGGCGAGGCGGACCCGGTTGGTGGTGTCGGTCTTGGTCATCAGGCTGGAGACGTGGGTCTTCACCGTGGTCAGGCCGATGTGCATCCGCTCGGCGATCTCGCTGTTCGAGAGCCCGGCCGCGATCAGCCGCAGCACCTCGGTCTCCCGCTGGGTGAACGGCGAGCCGCCGCCCGCCCGGCCGGGCGGGCCGCCCCAGGCGCGGGCGGCGCGGGTCACCACCCGGTGCAGCACGGTCGGGCTGTAGGGGCTGTCCCCGGCGGCGGCGCGGCGCACGGCGTCCAGCACGGCGGGCGGTTCGACGTCCTTGCCGAGGAAGCCGCAGGCCCCGGCGTGCAGTGCGGGGTACAGCCGGTCGTCGTCGTCGAAGGTGGTCAGCACCACGACGCGGGTGGCCGGGCGCAGCCGCAGGATCTCGGCCGTCGCGGTGATGCCGTCCATGCCGGGCATGTGCAGGTCCATCAGCACCACGTCCGGCCCCAACTCCTCGGCCAGCCAGACGGCTTGGGCGCCGCCGGTGGCCTCGCCGAGCACGGTGATGTCCTCGGTGGACTCGCAGAGCATCCGCACCCCGGCGCGGACCAGATGCTGGTCGTCGACGATCAGGACGGTGATCACGCGCCCACCCCGCTCGCGTCGGCGGGCAGGACGGCCCTGATCCGCCAGCCGTCGGGGTCGGTCCGACCTCGATCGTCCCGCCGACCAGGGCGACGCGCTCGCGCATGCCCAGCAGGCCGTGCCCACCGGACGGGCCGACCGCGGTCGGTGAACTTGCCCGGGACGGGCGGGTGTTGGCCAGGTCGAGCCGTAGCTCGCCGTCCGCCATCGCGGTCCGCAGCAGCACTCGGGCGGTGGGCCCGGCGTGCTTGGTGACGTTGGCCAGCCCCTCCTGGACCAGCCGGAGCACCGTCAGCGACCGCATCGCGTCCAGCCGCGAGATCGCCGGATCGACCTCGGCCCGGACGTCCAGTCCGGCCTGTCGGCTGCGCTCCACCACGCCCTGGACGGCGGCCGGCAGGTCGGTGGTTTCGGCGAGCAGCGGGGCGAGTTGGTCGGCGGCGGGTTCGCGCAGCGCGGTGAGCAGGCGGCGCAGGTCGGTGAGCGCGGTGTTGGCGCTGGAGTGCACGTCGTCCAGGACCTCGGTGAGGCGCCGGTCGGTCTGCGGCAGCACGTGCCGCGCCACGCCCACCCGCAGCACCGTGGACGCCAGGTGGTGGGCCACCATGTCGTGCAACTCCCGGGCGATCGACGCCCGTTCGCCCATTCTGGCGCCCCACTCGGCGAGGTCACGGCTGCGTTCGGCCTCCCGGGCCCGCTCCTGGGCGATGGTCGCGGCGCGCTCCGCGGAGCGGATGTACCCGGCGAGCAGCACGGGCACGCTGACGATCACCGCCGCCCGGTACAGCGCGGGGAACAGGTCGCTCGTCAAGGGCCAGCCGGTGTGCACCAGTTGGGCCAGCGCCAGGCCGACCGAGGCGGCCGCGGCGGGCCGGCCCCACCGGCGCACCGCCAGTTCGAACAGGGCGGCCGCCGCCCCGACCTTCGCCTCCACCGTCACCAGCGGGGCGACCAGTTCGGCCAGCGCCAGCATCGCGCACTGGCCGAGCGCCGTCACCGCCGGGCGGAGCCCGCCGAGCGCGGACAGCGCCAGCACGCCCAGGCCCACCGCCCAGTCCGCAGGCCCGAGTTGACCGGGTCGGCGGAGCAGCAGCAGGTAGCCGAGGCCGAAGGCCAGCAGGGCCAGCCGCATCGGGCCGAACCTGCGGCCGAGGATTCGTTCGATCCGCATGCGCAGCACGGGATCCGACCCTACGGGCCCGCAGGCCGGGGTTTCGTCCCCCGTGCGGAGGAGACGTCTCCTCCTTCCGGTCGGCCGGCCCGGACCGATCGCCCGAGGCGGCGGGCCCGGCCGGGCGGCGAGTGTGGGGTCCGCAACCCGCACCCCGGACCGCACGAGCCGCGAGTGCGGGGCCCACAAGCCCTCGGCAAGGAGCCGCCCGTGTTCGCCCTGCTCGGAAGATTCGCCGCCCGCCGCCGACGCCTGGTCCTGCTGGCCACGCTGCTGTTCACCCTGGTGGCCGGCGTCTGGGGCACCCAGGTGTTCGGCGCCATCACCGGCGGCGCCGGCTTCGACGACCCCGACAGCGCCTCCGTCCGCGCCGACCGCGTGCTGGCCGGCCCGCTCGGCCGCCTGCAACCCGACGTCGTGGTGCTCTACCGCAGCAACGAGGGCCGCATCGACGACCCCGGCCTCGCCGCGCAACTGCGCACCGTGCTGGATGCCGTCCCGCGCGAGGACGTGGCCCGGCTGGAGTCCTACTGGTCCACCGGCGACGCCGACTTCCTCAGCCACGACGGCCACGCCGCCTACGTCACCGTCCAGTTCAAGGCGTCCGACGACCAGCAGCGGGTGCAGGCCCTGCAGCGCATCGAGGGCCGGTTCCAAGTCCCGGGCACCGACGTAGCGTTCGGCGGTGTCACCGCGATGACCGAACAGGTCAACGCCAGGACGGGCAAGGACATCGGGCGCGCCGAACTGCTCTCGGTGCCGCTGCTGCTCCTGCTGCTGGTGCTGATCTTCCGCAGCGCGATCGCCGCACTGCTGCCGCTGGCCACCGGCGCCGTGGTGGCGCTCGGCTCGTTCACCGTGCTGCGGATCGTCGCCTACGCGGTGCCGATCTCCAGCAGCGTGATCAACGTGATCACCATCCTCGGGCTCGGACTGGCCATCGACTACGCCCTGTTCATGGTCGGCCGGTTCCGCGAGGAGCTCGCCGACGGCACCCCGCTCGACCTCGCCGTCCAACGCACCACCGCCACCGCCGGACGAACCGTCGCCTTCTCCGGCCTGGCCGTCGCCATCTCCTTCGCCGGCCTGGCACTGTTCCCGTCCCGCTTCCTCAGCTCGATGGGCTACGCCGCCGTCTCGGTGGTCGCCTTCGCCGTCCTCGCCTCCCTCACCGTGCTGCCCGCGCTGCTGCGCGTCACCGGGCATCGCGTCAACTCCTGGCGGATACCCACGCCTTGGCGCCGCCCGACGGCTCCGGTGAAGGGCCGCTGGTACCGCACCGCCCGGCTGGTGATGCGCCGCCCGCTGCTGACCGCCGCCGCGGCCGTCGCCCTGCTGCTCACCGCCGGAGCGCCCTTCCTCGGCGTCAACTGGGCCCGGCCCGGCGACTGGGTGCTGCCCGCCGATGCCGACGCCCGGGTGGTCGCCGAACGCCTGACCACCGACTTCGACCACGACCCCACCAAGGTGCTCACCGCCGTCGTCCACCTGCCCCGCCCCGCCGACGCCGCCGGCCCCGAACTGGCCGCCTACACCGGACGGTTGGCGGCCGGACCCGGCGTCACCGACGCCGCCGTGACGGCCACCGACGGCGACACCGCGCGGATCACCCTGCACTACACCATGGACCCGATGTCGCCGGACGCCGCCGCCATGGTGCGGGACCTCCGCGCCCAGACACCCCCCGACGGGGCGAGCGCCCTGCTCACCGGCATGCCGGCCTCCCGGGCGGACATCGTCCACATGATCGGCTCCCGGGCGCCGTGGATGGCGCTGTTCGTCGCCGCCGTCTCCGCCCTGGTGCTGTTCCTGGCCTTCGGATCGGTGACGATCCCCGTCAAGTCCGTGCTGCTGAGCCTGCTTTCGCTGTTCGCCGCGTTCGGCGTGATCACCTGGATCTTCCAGGACGGCCACCTGCACGGCCTGCTGGGCTTCGACCCGATCGGCGCGATCGACGCCGACTTCCCGGTACTGATCGTCGCCATCGCCTTCGGCCTGGCCATGGACTACCAGGTGTTCCTGCTCTCCCGGATCAAGGAGCACCACGACCGCGGGGCCGACCCCGAGGAGGCGATCGCCCTCGGCCTCCAGCGCACCGGCGGGATCATCACCAGCGCCGCACTGCTGCTGATCACGGTGGTCTGCGGCTTCGTGGCCTCCTCCCTCGCGTTCCTGCAGATGATCGGCGTCGGCCTGGTGGTCGCCGTCGCCGTGGACGCCACCCTGGTCCGCGCCGTCCTCGTCCCCGCCGCGCTGCGCCTGCTCGGCCGGTGGGCCTGGTGGGCGCCCCGCCCACTGACCGCGCTGCGGGAGCGCCTCGGCCTGGCCCGGGAGCGGACGGTGGACTGACGGGGCGTCGCCACACCCCGCCCGCTACACTCCCGAACGCCCGGGCGCACCTGCCCGGGCGTTCGGCGCGGGGAACGGGTACGCACATGCGGCAGTGGGGCCGACTCGGCAAGGCGGCACTGGTCGTGGCGGTGCTCGGCGCGCTTTCCTGCTGATCGCCGCGATCCTCGGCATGCTCGCCCGCCGCCGGCGCCGCCCCACGCCGACCGCCTACCCGGAGTGGGTGACCACCGCGCCCTGACGGGTCGCCGGTTGTCGGTTCGTCGCCCCGGTCGCCGCCCCGCACCGCCCGCACCAATGGCCGCCGCGCCCTGACGGGCCGCCGGTTGTCGGTGCCAGCCTCTACCATCGCGCCCATGCGAGCATCAGGCACCTTCACCGTCCCCGAGTTCACCCCCGCGCCCGTCCCGGAGGGCGACATCAAGACCGCCGTCGGCGTCGGTGTGGCCACCATGCGCAAGGAGTTCCGGGGCGAGATCGAGGGGCGCTCCACCACGCTCTTCACCTCGGCCTTCGACCATGCGGCGGGCGTCGGGACGTACCTCGCCATGGAGTCCTTCGCCGGCCAACTGCACGACACCGAAGGCACGTTCAACTTCGCGCACTCCGCCACCACGCTGGGCGCCGGCCGTGAGGGCGAGTACTTCGTGATCGTTCCCGGCAGCGGCACCGCGGGCCTGGCCGGCATCACCGGCACCGGCGGCATCGTGATCGACGAGGACGGCACCCACCGCATCCACCTCGACTACGAACTCCCGGCGTAGCGAAGGCCGGTGACCCCGCGCTGCGCACTGCACGCGGGGCCGGTTCGTTCCCACCTGCCGCCGTTACGCCGAACTCCCGTCGTAGCGGTGGCCGGTGGGAGGGCCGGTCACTCCGGGCGGGACCAGTTCGCCTCCACCCGCTGCCGTTCCAGCTCGACCAGCCCGCGCACCACGTCCGTCGCCGTCCGGTGCGAGAGTTCCGCGAAGTTCTGCAGCCACTCCGCCAGCTCCACCGGCAGATCCACCTGCACCCGCCGCCGACCCGGTGGAACCTTCCGGTAACTGCCCATCCGGCTAAGCCTCCTGGCGGTGCTTCGCGGCCCAGGCGCACAGCACCGGGACGCAGGTCTCGGCAAAGTACTCGTAGTCCGCGGCGGTGTTGTACACATGCGTGGAGAGCCGGAAGTAACCCGTCCCGCCGAAGCTGGTGAATGCCGCCTCCACCCCGAACTCCGTTGCCAGCCGGTCCCGCAGGCCGTCCGCCTCCAGCCGGGTCCGCCCCAGTCCGGCGGGCAGCTTGACCAGCCGCAGCGCGTTGACCGGCATGCCGACCTCCGCCGCGGCCGACTCCCCGGTGGCATTGGCGAACGCCTCGCCGATCAACTCCTGTGCGTAGTCGGCGAGTTCCGTCATGTACTGGCGGGTCTGCGGCCAACCCCACTGCTCCGCGACGAAGTCGAGCGCGGTCGGCGCGGCCAGATAGCTCGTCGCGTCCACCGTGCCCTGGGTGTCGAAGCGCTCCGGGAACGGCTCCTCCGCGCCCCAGGAGTCGATCAACGGGTAGAGCGCGTGCCGGAGTTCGCCCCGCGCGACGAGCGCGGCGGTGCCGCGCGGCGCGCAGCCGAACTTGTGCAGGTTGCCGACCCAGGCGTCGCAGTCCAGGCCCGCCCGCGGGTCCTCCAGCAGGCCGGGGACGTGCGCGGCGTCCACCAGCAGCGGGATGCCGCGCTCGCGGGCGGTCGGACCGATCAGGTCGATCGGGAGACGGCGCGCGGTGGCGGAGGTGATCTGGTCCAGCACGATCAGCGCCGTGCGGTCGTCGATCCCCTCGAGGACCGCCGCCGCGGCCTCCTCCGGACCGGCCGCCAGCGGCACGTGCACGGTGCGGACCGAGCCGCCCCAGCGCCGGGCCAGCCGGGCCGCGCCCATGGTGACCGCCCCGTAGCCGTGGTCGGTGACCAGCACCTCCCCGCCCGGCCGGTGCGGCAGGCTGTTGTACACGGCACTCGCGCCCGCACTGGCGTTCGGCACTAGCGCGGTGAACTCGACCGGGGCGCCCAGGAATTCGGCGATCGCGGCCCGTGCCCGGGCGACCCGGCGGGGGAGCGCCGGGAACCACACCACCGGGGCGCGCTCCATCTCCTCCCGCAGATCCTGCTGCGCGCGCTGTGCGGCCAGCGGAACCGCCCCGAACGAACCGTGATTGAGATGCCGCAACGACGGGTCCAGCGACCACCCGGCGGCGGCCGGCCGGCCGTCCTGGAGCAGCAGCGGCTTGGGGGCGACGACGGTTCCCACAGTCCCTCCGATCCGGCCGCCTGTCCTGACCCTGGAGCGGCCTGTGCTCCGAATGCTGACACAGCGCCCGCCGGGCCCGGCACGCGGGCCGCCCCAGCCCGGCACGCGGGCCGCCCGGGCCCGACACGCGGGCCGCCCTGGCCCGTTCGGGTGGCTTCCCGTTGCGCCGTCCGGATGCGGCCGAGCGGGTGCCGCATGCTGAGCGGACCCGACCCGTCCCGTCCCACGGGCGGGCCGCCGATCGAGAACGAGGATTCCCGCATGTTCCAGAAGTCCCGCCCGCCGGCCATCCCCGCCCCGCGCCGCCCGCTCGCCACCGTGCGTCCGCCCGCCCGCAGCCCCCGGCCGCCGCGCACCCGCCGCGAGCGCTGATCGCCCGGCCCACCGACCGGCCCGCCCCGGCCGACACGTCTCCCGCGGCCGGGGCCGGGCCACCAACTCTCCGCCCTACGGCTCGATCACCCAATGGTTGGTCCGCAGCACCCGTCCCGCGAACACCACCTCGCGCTCCTCCAGCAGTTCGAACCCGAGCGAGCGGCACAGCGCGTTCGACGCGCCGTTGGCCGCCCCGGGGAAGGCGTGCACCGGGCCCCAACGCCCGTCCGCGCCGGCCGCTTCGAGCACCTCATGGACGGCCCGCTTGGCCAGTCCGCGCCGCTGGAACTCCGGCAGCACCATCCACCCGATCTCGGAGATCGACGCGCCGTCCTCCTTGTGCGGCCACAGCGTCACCGTCCCCGCGACCACCTCGGGCCCGGCGCCGTCCGGCACGATCATCCGGACCCACCAGTCGTCCGCCACCGTCCGCTCCACATCGAGCCGGACCTTCTCGGCCATGCCCTCGGCCGGCAGCGGCCCGCCCAACTCGGCCGTCATCGCCGGGTCGCACCGCATCCGGAGGTACGCCCCGACGTCCCCCGGCCCGACGTTGCGCAGCCGCATCCGTGCACCCCTTCCGCTCTGCCCGCAGCTAAGGACGGTACCGAGTGGGTGCGACGGTCCGTACAGTCCGATCGCATGACGACGGTCACCTCCCGCACGGTCCACTACCCCGCCGACGGCCTGACCATGGCCGGCCACCTCGCGCTGCCCGCCGGGACCGGCCGCCGGCCCGGGGTGCTGATCGGCCCCGAAGGCCCCGGCCTGAGCGACTTCCAGCGCGGCCTGGCCGACGCCCTCGCCGAACTCGGCTACGTGGCACTGCTGTTCGACATCAACGGCGGTCGCTGGTTCACCGATCCGCAGGAGATGCTGGCCCGCGCCCTCCCGCTGCTCGCCGACCCCGAGCGGATGCGGGGCATCGGCCGCGCCGGCCTCGACGTCCTGCTCGCCGAACCGCGCACCGACCCCGACCGGATCGCCGCCATCGGCTACGGCACCGGCGGCGCCATCGCCCTCGAACTCGGCCGCGCCGGAACCCCGTTGCGCGCCATCGGCACCCTCAACGCCGTCACCACCGGCCGCCCCGGCGAGGCCGCGAACATCCCGTGCCCGGTCTGGGCGGGCGTCGGCTCCGAGGACCCGATCATGTCCGCCGAGCGCCGCGAGGCCTTCACCGCCGAAATGCAGGACGCCGGCGTCGACTGGCGCCTGACCGTCTACGGCGGCGCCCAGCACGCCTTCCACCACCCCACCGTCAACGCCGTCGTCCTCCCGGGCGTCGGCCACCACCCCCGCCAAGCCGCCCGGGCCTGGCGCGACATGCTCGACCTCCTGGCCGAGTGCCTGCCCGTCACGGAGTCGGGCGATTCCGGCTCATGAGCGTTTGAGGAACCGCACGGAGCACGCGCCGAACACCAGCACGACTCGGGTCCGCAGCATCTCGATCAACCCGTAGCCCGGCGCCGCTCAGGGGCGGACCGCGCCCATGTACGGCATGACGTCCATGTCCACGATTTCGATGTTCTTGCCGGTGCGGGGGGCGTGCAGGAGCTTGCCGTTGCCGATGTAGATGCCGACGTGGTGCAGGTCGTTGTAGTAGAAGAGCAGGTCGCCGGGCTGGATGTCGGCCTTCGCTATGCGCTTGCCCGCGTTCCACTGGTCCTGGGAGACGCGGGGGAGGCTGACACCGCCGGCCCGGAAGGCGGCCTGGGTGAGGCCCGAGCAGTCGAAGGAGTTGGGGCCGGTGGCGCCCCAGGCGTAGGGCTTGCCGATCTGGGCGTAGGCGAAGTCGAGGATCGCCTTGACCTGGCCGGTGGCGGGGCCGGTGTAGGTCTGGCCGCGGGTCGAACTGCGGGACGCCGCCTGGCTGTTGTCGCCGAGGACGCGGGCCCGGTCGGCGGCCTTGAGACCGGCCAGGACGCGGCTGGCCTCGGCCAGCTTGTCCTGCACCTCGGTCTTCTTCGCGGCCAGGGTGCTGCGGGCCTGCTCCAACTCGGCCAGCTTGCCCGCGGTTTCGGCCCGGTCCTGGTCGATCGACTGCTGCAGGCGCAGCGCGCTGCGCAGCGCGTCGGCCTGTTGCCCGCCGGCCAGGTCCTGGAGGCCTGCCCGGCGCAGGTATTCGTCGGGGGAGGAGCTGAGCATCAGTTGCATGCTCGGGTCGACTCCGCCGCCGCGGTACTGTTCGGCGGCCAACGCGCCCAGGGTGTCCTGGAGTTGCAGGATCTTCGCCTGCTGTCCGGCCAGCCGGTCCTGCAACTTCCCGGCCTGGTCCTGGAGTTGCTTGGCCCGCTCGTCCACCTTGTTGTACTGCTCGGTGGCCGCCTCGGCGTCCTCGTACAGGGCGTCGACCTTGGCCTTGACCTGGTCGATGGTGCCGGTGGCCGGTTCGGCCCAGGCCGAGCCGGTGGGCAGCAGGACGGCGGCGCCGGCCGCCGCGCCGAGGACGGCCGTCCTGGTGCGTCCGGCGGGTCGGGGGCGGCGGTGCGTTCCCATCGCTGCGTCTCTCCTCAGAACTCCGGGCCTTAACTACGAGACAACTTAGTAGTTCAGTAGAAGGACCGGCAAGCCACCCCGCGCCCACTACGATGAGCCGGACCACCGGTGGGACCCGAAGAGGACGGAACGGCAGTGCGCAGACTCGGCGACCTGGAGGCGGAGATCATGGACCGCCTGTGGACCTGGGGCCGCCCCGCCACCGTCCGAGAGATCGTCGACGACCTCAACCGCTCCCGGCCGCTCGCGTACACCACCGTGATGACGGTCGCCGACATCCTCCACCGCAAGGGCATGCTGCGCCGCGAGAAGTCCGGCCGGGCCTGGAGCTATCGGCCCGCGTGCACCCGCGAGGCGTACAGCGCCGCCCTGATGCGCGACGTCCTCGGCGAGAGCCCCAACCCCACCGGCGCCCTCGCCCACCTGGTCGAGCAGCTCACCCCGGCCGAACTCGACGCGCTGCGCGCCGCCATCGACTCCGTAGACCGCGAGCAGCCGGGCCGCGGCGGCGCAGGGGGCGCACGGTGAGCGCCGCGCTCGCGCTGTTCGGGTACGCGATGCTGGTCGGCGTGCTCGCCCCGCTGCCGCTGGCCCGGGCGCGCTGGACGCACCGCGCGCCCCGGTTGGCCGTCGCGCTCTGGCAGGGGCTGGCGCTGTCCTTCCTCACCGCCCTGGTGCTGGCCGTCCATCACCTGGCCGTCCCGGGCGGCCACCTGCACCTCGGGCTGGTCGGCCTGATGCACCTGTGCGGTGTCGACCACCCTGCCGGGCCGGCCCTCGGCGGCGGATGGCGGCTGCTGCTGCCCGCCGCGGCCGCGCTCTGGCCGCTCGGCCGGTTCGCCACCGTGCTGGCCCGCGCCGCCCGGCACCGGAGCCGCCACCGGACGGTGCTCGACCTGGTCGCCGCCCGCGACCCGCGCCTCGGCGCGCACGTCCTCGACCACCACATCCCCGCCGCGTACTGCCTGCCCGGCCGCCGCTCCCGGATCGTGCTCACCCGCGGCGCGCTCGATGTCCTCACGGACGGTCAACTCGCCGCCGTGCTCGCCCACGAGCGCGCCCACGTCACCGGCCGTCACCACCTGGCCCGCACCGCCGCGGACGCGCTCGCCGCCGCGTTCCCGTTCCTCCCGCTGGCCCGCCTCGCCGCCCGGGAGACCCCGCTGCTGCTGGAGATGGCTGCCGACGACCGGGCCGTGCGCCGCCACCCGCGCGCTGTGCTCGCCGCCGCCATGTACCGGGTGGCCGGCGGCCAGGTCCCGCAGGCCGCGTTCGCCGCCGGCGGCCCCGCCGCGCTGCTGCGGGTCCGCCGCCTGCTGGCCCCCGCCACCGCCCCGCACCCCGCGCTGCGCGCCGCCGCCGTGCTCACCACGGCCGCCGCCCCCGTCCTCCCGCTGCTGTTCACCTGCGGCCCGGTCCTGCCCTGACCGCACGCCGGACCACACGGCAGGCCGCACGGTACCGTCCGCCCGGCAGACCGCACACCGGAACACACGGCACCGCCCGCCCCGGACGGACCCGGGCGGGCGGCTTTCGGGAGCGCGACAGGCGCCTACATCGGCTTCGGCTTGATCATCGCGAACGGTGCGCCCTGCGGGTCGGAGACCACCGTCATCCGCCCGGCCACCATGTCGAACGGCGGGACCAGCACGGTGCCCTTGTGTTTGGCCAGCGCGTCCACGGTGGAGTCCACGTCGTCCACCGCGTAGTACGTCAGCCAGTGCGCCGGGGTGCCGGGCGGGTCGTTGGCGAGCAGGGTGGCACCGCCGACCGCGCGGCCGCCGACCTGCAGCGCCCAGTAGTCCTTCGCGCCTTCCATCGGCTCGATCTCGATGCCGAACGCCTCGCCGTAGAAGGCGGTGGCCGCCGGGATGTCGCTGGTGTGCAGCTCGTTCCAGACCACCGCGCCGGCCTCGTTGACCACCTGCGCGCCGGAGAAGTCGAGGGCCTGCCACACGCCGAACACCGCGCCCTGCGGGTCCTGGGCGATCAGCATCCGGCCCAGCTTGCCGACGTCCATCACCGGGGCCAGCAGCGTGCCGCCGGCCGCGACGATCGCGTCCTGGGTGGCCTGCGCGTCGGTGGTGGCCAGGTAGGTGGTCCACACGGTCGGCGGCTCCGGCTGGCCCTCGGGCGCCATCGCCGGGCCGATCCCGGCGACGGCCTTGCCGTTCAGTTCGCAGACCGCGTACCCGCCGAACTCGGCCGGGCCGGGCTTGCCCTGCCAGCCGAGCAGGTCGCGGTAGAAGTCCAGCGCCGCCTGCTGGTTCTTCGCCATCAGATCGACCCAGCACGGAGTGCCGGTCTCGTACGGTTTGGTGACTTCGGGCATCTCTCGCTCTTTTCCGGTGAGGCGTTCCGGTGTTCCCCCGGAAGTCACCCTCGTGGCCCGGTCCCCGATCCGCCACCGGAGGGCACACCCACCGCCGGGCAGGCGCTACCTGGACTGTTCGACCGGTCTGCTGCCGGCCACCCGCCGGGGGTGGCGATCCGGGCACCCGCCGCCGGTAGGCCGTCCGGGGGAGTGCGGGCGTGGGGGCCGGAGCGGTGGATCGGGCCGGTGCCTACGGTGGCGGGCATGTGGCACGACATGTTCCAGGCGGGGATCTCGTACGGCGAGAAGACGCTGCGCACCGTACTGGTGTACCTGGCGCTGCTGGTGCTGCTGCGGGTGGTCGGCAAGCGCGGGCTGGCCCAGCTGAACACCTTCGACCTGGTGGTCATGCTGCTGCTGTCGAATGTGGTGCAGAACGCGGTGATCGGGAACGACAACTCGGTGGTGGGCGGCCTGTACGGGGCACTGGTGCTGCTGCTCACGGACTGGGTGCTGGTGCGGCAGGCGGCGCGCTGGGAGTGGTTCAACCGGCTGCTGGACGGGACGCCGACGGTGCTGGGCCAAGACGGCCGGTACGACCTGCGGGAGGTCGCCCGGCAGGGCATCCGGGTGCCGGACCTGGACGTGGCGATCCGGCACCAGGGCGGCAACGGGGTGGAGGAGACCTCACTGATCGTGCTGGAGCCGGGCGGCACGCTGCTGGTGAAGCTGAAGGAGGGCGACCAGGTGGCCGACAAGGGCGACGTGGCGACGATCAGGGCGGTTCTGGCCGCCATCGAGGCCCGGCTGCCGGCCTCCCGGTGACTGTTTTGTCCCGTTTTGCGGCGCCCGACAAGAGACATTGACGAATCCTTAACGGCAGCCTTTACGGCCCCTGGGCCTTCGATTCGATCACTTGCACCGCCTCTGGCCTGCGGGAATGCGGCAAATCCACTGATCGGACAGGCTGCTTGTCTTAACGGCAGGGGCGCATACGCTCCCGTGCTGTGTTCAACCTCCCCCAGGCGCTCAAGCGCCTCGTGATCGGCCGCGCCATGCGCAGCGAGGAGCTCGGCGAGACGCTGCTCCCCAAGCGGCTCGCGCTGCCGATCTTCGCCTCCGACCCGCTCTCCTCGGTGGCCTACGCGACCGGCGAGATCCTGCTCGTCCTCACCGTCGGTGGCACCGCCTTCCTGTACCTCACCCCGTGGGTCGCCGCCGGCGTGGTCGCCCTGATGGCCGTGGTGGTGATGTCCTACCGGCAGGTGGTGCACGCCTACCCGAGCGGCGGCGGCTCGTACGAGGTGGTCTCCCGCAACCTCGGCGCCAACTCCGGCCTGGTGGTGGCGGCTTCGCTGCTCGTCGACTACGTGATGACGGTCGCCGTCTCGGTGGCGTCCGGCGTCGACAACATCATCTCCGCGTTCGGCTCGCTCGCCGATTACCGGGTGGCGCTGGCGGTCGGCTTCGTGGCGCTGCTGACCGCGATGAACCTGCGCGGCGTGCGCGAATCCGGCCGGGCCTTCGCCGCCCCCACCTACCTGTTCATCGGCGGCATCCTGCTGATGGTCGTCACCGGCCTGATCCGGCTGGCCTTCGGCGACAACCCGCAGGCCCCCACGGCGGCCCTCGGCATCGCCGCCGTGGACGGCAAGGACACCCTCCAGGGCTTCGGCCTGCTGATGCTCGGCCTGCGCGCCTTCGCCTCCGGCTGCACCGCGCTCACCGGCGTCGAGGCGATCTCCAACGGCGTGCCCGCGTTCCGTGCCCCCAAGTCCCGCAACGCCGCCGCCACCATGGCCGTGATGGGCATCGTCGCGGTGGTGATGTTCGCCGGCGTCACGCTGCTGGCCCTCACCTCGCACGTGCACTACGTCGAGGACGCCTGCCAGCTGACCGGCCTGGCCGGCGACTGTCACACCTACACCCAGCAGACGGTGATCGCGCAGCTCGCCGCGACCGTCTTCGGCGGCTCCGACACGCTGCTGTTCTACTTCATCCAGGCCGTGACGGCGCTGGTGCTGATCCTGGCCGCGAACACCGCGTTCAACGGGTTCCCGCTGCTCGCCTCGATCCTCGCCCAGCACCGCTACCTGCCCCGGCAGATGCACACCCGCGGCGACCGGCTGGCCTTCTCCAACGGCATCATCGCGCTCGCCGTGGTGGCCGGCGGACTGCTCTGGTTCTACAAGGCGGACGTCACCAGCCTGATCCACCTGTACATCCTCGGCGTGTTCACCTCCTTCACGCTGTCGCAGATCGGCATGGTCCGGCACTGGAACCGGGCGCTGGCGGAGGAACGCGACCCGGCGGTGCGGGCAGCCGCGCAGCGCAGCCGGCTGATCAACGGGCTGGGCGCCGTCACCACCGCGCTGGTGCTGGTCATCGTCCTGATCACCAAGTTCACCCAGGGCGCGTGGCTGGCCGTGGTCGCCGCGCTGCTGCTCTGGCTCACCATGCGGGGCATCCGGCGGCACTACGACCACGTCGCGGAGGAGCTCTCCGTCGAGGACGTGGCCGCGGAGAGCTCGCGCCCGCGCCAGGTGCATGCGGTGGTGCTGGTCTCCAAGCTCCACAAGCCGACGCTGCGGGCGCTGGGCTACGCGGAGGCGTTCCGGCCGGACACGGTCGAGGCGGTCACGGTGGACGTCGAGCCGGAGGCGACGGCCGACCTGCGGTCCGCCTGGGAGGCCAGCGGCCTGGAGGTTTCGCTGCGGGTGCTGGAGTCGCCGTTCCGGGAGATCACCAAGCCGGTGGTGACGCATGTGCGGGAGCTGAAGGAGCAGTGGCCGGGGGACGCGGTGGCGGTGTTCATTCCGGAGTACGTGGTGGGGCGGTGGTGGGAGAACCTGCTGCACAACCAGTCGGCGCTGTGGCTGAAGAGCCGGCTGCTGTTCACGCCCGGGGTGATGGTCATATCGGTGCCCTGGCAGTTGACGTCCGCGAAGAGGGCGGACCGGCCTGCGCGCAAGGCGCCGGGCGCGGTGCGGCGGGGGCAGTAGCCGGGCGCCCGGTACGGCAGGGTCGCGGCCACGCGCAGGTCATTGGCGTGCGTCGCGATCCTGCCGTTGGGTGCCTTCCGGCTCGCGCGGTTCCCCGTGCCCCTGGCGTCACGGCCCCGTTCACCTAGACTTTCCCGGGTTGTCGCGTTTTGGACACGTTCGGTTGGCTGCCGGGGAACCCAGGACAAGGACCGTATGGCCATGATCACCGATTCCGACACCGCGTTGTTCCGCGCCCGGCCGGCGGCCGCGGCGCGGACGCTGGTGGATGTGCTCGCGGCGACAGCGGCCGCGTACCCGCAGGAGCCCGCCCTGGACGACGGGCGGCAGACCTTGAGCTATGCCGGGCTGATGGCCGAAGTGGAGCGGGTGCGGGGGGAGTTGGGGGCGGCCGGGGTCGGGCTGGGGGACCGGGTCGGGGTCCGGGTGCCCTCGGGTGGGAACGAGCTGTACGTGGCGATCCTGGGGGTGCTCGCGGCGGGTGCGGCGTACGTGCCGGTGGACTTCGAGGATCCGGACGAGCGCGCGGAGCTGGTGTTCGGCGAGGCGGACGTCAACGCGGTGATCGGGGTGGACGGCCGGCCGGAGAAGGTGAAGCCCTCGGGCCACGAGGCCGCCCCGCCGAGGCCGGAGCACGACGCGTGGATCATCTTCACCTCCGGTTCGACCGGCAAGCCGAAGGGCGTGGCGGTCACGCATCGCAGTGCGGCGGCGTTCGTGGACGCCGAGGCGGCGATGTTCCTGCGGGAGGAGCCGATCGGGCCCGGGGACCGGGTGATGGCGGGGCTGTCGGTGGCGTTCGACGCGTCCTGCGAGGAGATGTGGCTGGCGTGGCGGCACGGCGCGTGCCTGGTGCCGGTGCCGCGCGCGCAGGTGCGCAGCGGTGCGGATCTGGGGCCGTGGCTGGCCGAGCAGGAGATCACCGTCATCTCCACGGTGCCGACGCTGGCCGCGCTGTGGCCGGCCGAGGCGCTGAACGAGGTGCGGCTGCTGATCTTCGGCGGTGAGGCGTGCCCGCCGGAGCTGGCGGAGCGGCTGGTGACCGAGGGCCGCGAGGTGTGGAACACCTACGGCCCGACCGAGGCGACCGTTGTCGCCTGCGGGGCGCTGCTGACAGGGCGGGCCCCGATCCGGATCGGACTGCCGCTGGACGGCTGGGAGCTGGCGGTCGTCGACGAGGCGGGCGCGCCGGTGCCGATGGGCGGCAGCGGACAGTTGGTGATCGGCGGGGTCGGCCTGGCCCGGTACCTGGACCCGCTGAAGGACGCCGAGAAGTACGCGCCGCTCCCGTCGCTGGGCTGGGAGCGGGCGTACCGCAGCGGCGACCTGGTGCGGGCCGAACCCGAGGGGCTGGTGTTCCTCGGGCGGGCCGACGAGCAGATCAAGCTGGGCGGCCGGCGGATCGAACTGGGCGAGGTGGACGCGGCGCTGCAGGCGCTGCCCGCCGTGTCCGGTGCGGCAGCCGCGGTGCGGACGGCGCGGGGCGGCAACCAGCTGCTGGTCGGCTACCTGGTGGTCCAGGACGGCTTCGACCGTGATGCGGCGGTCGCCAGGCTGCGGGCCGAACTGCCCGCCGCGCTGGTGCCGCTGCTGGCCACCGTCGAACACCTGCCGACCCGGACGTCCGGCAAGGTGGACCGGGACGCGCTGCCCTGGCCGCTGTCGGACCTGGAGACCTCCGGCCCCGCCGAGCAGCTGTACGGCACCGAGGCGTGGCTGGCCGAGCAGTGGACGCAGATCCTCGGCACCCCGGTGCGCGGCGCCGACGACGACTTCTTCGCGATCGGCGGCGGCTCGCTCGCCGCCGCACAGCTCACCACGCTGCTGCGCGGCCGCTGTCCGGCGGTCTCGGTGATCGACATCTACCAGCAGCCGACGCTGCGCAAGCTGGCCCGGCTGCTGGAGAAGTCCGCACAGCCCGAGGGCCCGGCCCGCACCGTCGAGCCGACCCCGCGCCGCGCCCAGGCCCTGCAACTGCTGCTGATGCTGCCCACGGCCACCCTGACCGGCCTGCGCTGGTCGCTGCTGCTGGCCGTCCTCGGCACCGCCCTGAGCCTGTTCGGCGACTACCCGTGGGCCCCCACCGCGCCGTGGTGGCTGCTGCTGGCCGGCGCGGCGCTGCTGTACTCGGCGCCCGGCCGCCTGGCGATCGCCGCGGGCAGTGCCCGGCTGCTGCTGCGCGGCGTCCGCCCCGGCACGTACCCGCGCGGCGGCGGCGTGCACCTTCGGCTGTGGACGGCGGAGCGGATCGCCGAGGCGTCGGGGGCGGTGCAGCTGTCCGGGTCCTGGCTGGTGCGGTACGCGCGGGCGCTGGGCTGCCGGGTCGCGCCGGACGTGGACCTGCACGCGCTGCCGCCGGTGACGGGCCTGTTGCGGCTCGGCAAGGGCTGCGCGATCGAGAACGAGGTGGACCTGTCCGGCTACTGGCTGGACGGCGACCGGCTGGAGATCGGCGCGCTGCGGATCGGCGCGGGCGCGGTGGTCGGCACCCGTTCGACGCTGCTGCCCGGCGCGAAGATCGGCAAGCGGGCCGAGGTCGCGCCCGGCTCCAGCGTCACCGGGCACGTCCCGACCGGCCAGCGCTGGGCGGGCGCGCCCGCCGTGAAGACCGGCAAGGCCACCCGAGGCTGGCCCAAGCAGCGCCCGCCGCGCACCGCCCGCTGGGCGGCCGTCTACGGCGCCACCGGGTTCGCGCTGTCCGCCCTGCCGCTGCTCTCCGCACTGCCCGCCCTGCTGATCGCCGGCCGGTTCGTCCACCCCGGCGACGGCCTCGCCCAGGCCGTGCGGGGCGCGCTGCTGGCCCTCGTCCCCGCCACGCTCGCCTACGGGCTGGCGTACGCCGCGAAGGTGCTGATCGGGGTCCGGCTGCTGTCGCGGGGGCTGCGCACCGGGTACCACCCGCTGCACGGCCGGATCGGCTGGCAGGCGTGGACGGTCAGCCAGCTGATGGACCTGGCCCGGGAGACGCTGTTCCCGCTGTACGCCGCGCTGATCACCCCGGTGTGGCTGCGGCTGCTGGGGATGCGGGTCGGCAAGGGCGCCGAGGTGTCCACGGTGCTCGCGCTGCCGAGCCTGACCACGGTCGGCGACGGGGCGTTCCTCGCCGACGACACCCTGATCGCCCCGTACGAGCTGGGTGGCGGCTGGGTGCGGATCGGGCGGGCCGAGATCGGCGAGCGCGCGTTCCTCGGCAACTCCGGCATGACCGCGCCCGGGCGGGCGGTGCCGGACCGGGGGCTGGTCGGGGTGCTGTCGGCGACGCCGAAGAAGGCCAAGCGCGGCAGCTCCTACCTGGGCATGCCGCCGGTCAGACTGCCCCGGGCCGCCGACACCGCCGACCTGGCGCTCACCTACGAGCCGCCGGCCCGGCTGCGCTGGGCGCGCGGGGTGACCGAGCTGGGCCGGATCGTCCCGGTGCTGGCCTCCGCCGCGCTGGCCGTGCTGACGGCCGCCGCGCTCTGCGCGCTGGACCAGCCGCTGCTGTCGGGGCTGGTGCTGGTGGCGGCGGGCGCCGTCGCCTGCGTGGTCTCCGCCGCCGCGAAGTGGCTGCTGGTGGGCCGGTTCCGGGCGGTCGAGCACCCGCTGTGGTCCTCCTTCGTCTGGCGCAACGAGCTCGCCGACACCTTCACCGAGGTGCTGGCCGTGCCCTGGCTGGTCGGCCGGGCCGCCGGCACGCCGGTGATGACGCTGTGGCTGCGCGCGATCGGCGCCCGGATCGGGCGCGGCGTGTGGTGCGAGAGCTACTGGCTGCCCGAGGCCGACCTGGTCACCCTCGGCGACGGCGTGAGCATCAACCGGGGCTGCGTGCTCCAGACCCACCTCTTCCACGACCGGATCATGCGGCTGGACACCGTGGAGCTCCGCGCGGGCGCCACCCTCGGCCCGGGCGGGATCGTGCTGCCCGGCAGCACCGTCGGCGAACGCACCACCCTCGGACCGGCCTCGCTGGTGATGCGCGCCGAGACGGTGCCCGCCGACACCCGCTGGCTCGGCAACCCGATCGAGGCCTGGCACCAGGAGGAACCACACCGGTGAGCGCCGACCCGTACTTCCCCCGCAACGGGGACCCGCGCTACCGCGCCCACCGCTACGAACTGGCCCTCGACTACCGCCCCGGCCCCAACCGGCTCGCCGCCTCCGCCCGGATCGCCGCCATAGCGGGCCCCGAGCCGCTGCGCGAGTTCACCCTCGACCTGGGGGCGTTCCGGATCGGCAAGGTATTGGTCGACGGCAGGGCCGCGCGCTACACGCACCGCGACGGCAAACTGCGGATCAAACCCGCCAAGGCCCCCGCCGCCGGCGCCCTCTTCACCTGCGAGGTGCACTGGTCCGGCAACCCGCGCCCGGTCCGCAGCCCCTGGGGCGGCCTCGGCTTCGAGGAGATCGAGGACGGTGCGCTGGTCGCCTCCCAGCCGATCGGCGCGCCGTCCTGGTTCCCCTGCAACGACCGGCCCGCCGACAAGGCCGCCTACCAGCTGACCGTCACCACCGCGTCGCCGTACACCGTGGTCACCGGCGGCCGACTGCTCAGCCGCACCACCCGGTCCTCCGCCACCACCTGGGTGTACGAGCAGCCCGCGCCCACCGCGTCCTACCTGGTCGGGCTGGCGATCGCCCCGCTGCGCGAGTTCCCGCTGACCGAACGCGTCCCCGGCACCGTCCCGCAGATCGCCTGGGTGCCGCTGGCGCTGCAGGCCGCGTTCGAGCACGACTTCGCCCGGCAGCCGCAGATGATGCGCCTGTTCGAGGAACTGTTCGGCCCGTACCCGTTCGGCGAGTACACCGTCGCCGTGGTGGACGAGGAACTGGACGTCCCCGTCGAGGCGCAGGGCATGGCCACCTTCGGCCGCAACCACATCGACGGGCAGCGCGGCTGGGAACGCCTGGTCGCCCACGAACTCGCCCACCAATGGTTCGGCAACAGCGTCACCATCGCCGACTGGCGGCACATCTGGCTCAACGAAGGCCTCGCCAAGTACGCCGAATGGCTGTGGTCCGAACGCGCCGGCGGCCCCACCACCCAGCACAAGGCCGCCGAAGCCCACCGCCAACTACGCGGCCTGCCACAGGATTTGGCCATCGGCGACCCCGGCAGGGCGCACATGTTCGACGACCGGGTGTACGAACGCGGCGGCCTCACCGTCCACGCACTGCGCTGCGCCCTCGGCGACGCCGCGTTCTTCCGCCTGCTGCGCGACTGGGCCACCGGCCACCGGCACGCCGTCGTCACCACCGAGGACTTCGCCGCGCACGCCGCCCACTACACCGACCGGCCACTGCGCCCGCTGCTGGACGACTGGCTGCACCTGCGCGCGCTGCCCGACCTCCCGGAGCTGTGACGGTTCGTGACCTGATGTACTGACACCATGGCCGCGAAGCCAACGTGGTCTTCGAAGTCACCGGAGGAACGAGGAACATGAGCACGCACTACGACGTGGTCGTCCTGGGCGCCGGCCCCGGCGGCTACACCGCCGCTGTCCGCTCCGCCCAGCTCGGTCTGCGCACCGCCGTGATCGAGGCCAAGTACTGGGGCGGCGTCTGCCTGAACGTCGGCTGCATTCCCTCCAAGGCACTGCTGCGCAACGCCGAACTCGCGCACACCGTGCTGAAGGAGGCCGACCTCTACGGCATCCAGGTCGAGGGCAGGATCTCCGTCGACTACGGCAAGGCGTTCAGCCGCTCCCGGCAGGTCGCCGACGGCCGGGTCAAGGGCGTCCACTACCTGATGAAGAAGAACAGCATCACCGAGTACGACGGCTGGGGCACCTTCGTCGACGACCACACCCTGCAGGTCGCGCTGTCCGCCGGCGGGTTCCAGATGGTCACCTTCGACCACTGCATCATCGCCACGGGCGCCACCACCCGCCTGCTGCCCGGCACCTCGCTCAGCGAGCGGGTCGTCACCTACGAGGAGCAGATCCTCACCGAGCAGCTGCCGGAGTCGATCATCATCGCGGGCGCCGGCGCGATCGGCGTCGAGTTCGCGTACGTGCTGCACAACTACGGCGTCAAGGTCACCGTCGTCGAGTTCCTGGACCGCATGGTGCCGCTGGAGGACGCCGACGTGTCCGCCGAACTCGCCAAGCAGTACCGCAAGTTGGGCATCCAGGTGCTCACCTCCACCCGGGTCGACGCGATCGACGACTCCGACCCGAACAAGCCCGTCCGGGTCACCGTCACCCGCGACGGCAAGCAGGAGGTGCTGGAGGCCGACAAGGTGCTCCAGGCGATCGGCTTCGCGCCGCGCACCCAGGGCTACGGCCTGGAGGTCACCGGCGTGCAGCTCACCGAACGCGGCGCGATCGCCGTGGACGGGCGGGGCCGCACCAGCGCCGAGCACATCTTCGCGATCGGCGACGTCACCGCCAAGCTGATGCTGGCGCACGCCGCCGAGGCGATGGCCGTGGTCGCCGCCGAGACCATCGCCAAGGCCGAGACCATGGAGATCGACTTCGTGATGGTCCCGCGCGCCACCTACTGCCAGCCGCAGGTCGCCTCCTTCGGATACACCGAGGCGCAGGCCCGCGAGCTCGGCCACGACGTGAAGGTGCAGAAGTTCCCGTTCACCGCCAACGGCAAGGCGCACGGCCTCGGCCAGCCCGTCGGCTTCGTCAAGGTGATCTGCGACAACACCCACGGCGAGCTGCTCGGCGCGCACCTGATCGGCCCCGAGGTCACCGAACTGCTGCCCGAGCTGACGCTGGCCCAGCAGTGGGACCTCACCGTGCACGAGGTCGGCCGCAACATCCACGCCCACCCGACCCTGGGCGAGGCCGTCAAGGAGGCCATCCACGGCCTCGCCGGTCACATGATCAACATGTAGTACCGACCGTGGCGCCGCCCCGGCTCCCTTCGCTGTGCGGCGGAGGGAGCCGGGGCGGCGCCGTTTTCGTTCCTCGGAGCGCTCTCGGAGCGGTCTCGGAGCGGGGGCTGGTGTTCTTTTCTCACCGCACCGGCCGACCGGTCGGGCGGAGGAAACGATCACAGAGGAGCACACCATGGCGAACGTCCTGAAGCTGCAGAAGATGGTCACCGTCGAGGGCAACCCGATCGACGACCAGGAGTCCATCAGCGTCTCGTCCTGCGACTCGCACAGCTGCTGACCCGAAGAGGTCTTCCGGGCACCGGTGGCGCAATGCCGCCTCACCGCACCGGCCGGCCGGTCGGGCGGAGGAAACGATCACAGAGGAGCACACCATGGCGAACGTCCTGAAGCTGCAGAAGATGGTCACCGTCGAGGGCAACCCGATCGACGAC
>NZ_JBVJHA010000004.1:537095-581440 GCF_055587065.1 Kitasatospora sp. NPDC048662
GACCAGGAGTCCATCAGCGTCTCGTCCTGCGACTCGCACAGCTGCTGACCCGAACAGGTCTCCTGGGCCCCGGCGGAGCAATGCCGTCGGGGCCCGCCCCGTTCTCCGCACCGCCCGTCCGGAAGGGAAACGCCCGTGCTCTCCTGGCAATCGCTCCAGTACTACCTGCAGTTCGACCGGCGCTGGTACGAGACCGCCGACCGCCACCGCCCCGACCCTGCGCACCTCGCGGCCTTCCGTGAACTCGTCCCCGACGGCTGGGCCACCCGCCGGCGCGGCCTGTGGTTCATCGCCGACCCGCCCGGCCGCAACACCCCCGCGCAGGGATGGAAACTGCACGTCACCGCGGCGGCGGGGGAGAGCGAGGAGGTGCTGCGGCTCGCCCTGCCGGTGCTGTTCGCGCACGGGGTGGCGTTCAAGTTCCTGATCGACCCGTGGTCGGTCGAGCTGACCAGCGGCAAGACCTTCTCCCGGACTGCCAGCGGCAAGTTCATCACCGTCTACCCGGCCGACGACGCCGAATTCCACGCGGTGGGCAAGGAGTTGGCCGCCGCCCTGGAAGGCCGCGGCGGCCCGTACATCCTCTCCGACCGGCGCTGGCCCGGCTCGACGGCCGTCTACTACCGCTACGGCGGCTTCGCCGCGATCAAGCGGCTGCGGGCCGACGGCATCAACGACCTGATGATCGCCACCCCCGACGGCACCCTGATCCCCGACATCCGCAACCCGTACTTCGAGTCGCCGCCGTGGGTCACCGACCCGTTCCCGCCCGAGGAGGCCGAGGAGGACAGCGCGCTGAACGGCCGCTACCTGCCCACCTCCGCGCTGATGTTCGGCAACCGGGGCGGCGTCTACCTGGCCACCGACCGGGAGACCGGCGCGCAGGTGGTGCTCAAGGAGGCCCGGCCGGGCGTGCTGGTCGGGCGGCCCGGGCGGGCGGCCGTCGAGGTGCTGGAGAAGGAGTACCAGGTGCTGTCGGAGCTCGCCGACACCGGGTACTTCGTGCAGCCGCTGGACTTCTTCCACGAAGCCGGACACGCCTTCCTGGTCGAGGAGTACATCGACGGCCCGCACTACAGCCGCAACTGCATCGCCACCAACCCCGTGATCACCGGCAAGCTGGACGGCGAAAGCCTGCGCGCCTACTACCGCACGCAACGCGCCCTGTGGCGGCAGATCGCCGAGGCCGTCGCCGCCGCCCACCGCCGCGGCATCCTGCTCGGCGACCTCTCCTACACCAACGTGCACCTCACCAAGGACGGCCGGGCCGTGCTGCTCGACCTGGAGGCCGCCGTCCGCGAGGGCATCGACCCGCACCTCGGCGTGCACACCATCGGCCTGGCCAGCCCCCGGCTGCGCGCCACCAACCGCTACGACCGGGCCAACGACTGGCACTGCCTCGGCGCGCTGATCTTCTCCTCCATCATGGTGGTCAACAACACCACCGGCTTCCACCGCCCCGCCCAGGACCGGTTCCTGGACGCGCTCACCGCAGACCTCGCACTGCCCGCCGAACTCACCTCGCTGATCCGGGACTTGACCGACCCGGAGGCCGTGGACGGCGACTTCGACCCGGAGGAGCTGCTGAAGCGGATCGACGCGCTGCCGTTCGACGACCCGGCGCTGTGGACGTCCCCCGTCCCGCTCACCGAACCCGCCGCCAGCCGCTACCGCGACCCCGAGGCCGTGCCGGGGCTGCGGGACGCCGACCTCGCCGCCACCGTCGAGGGCATCGCCGCCGAGATCGAGGCCGCCGCCGACGCGCAGCGCGCCGACCGGCTGTTCCCCAGCAACCCGCTGGTCCACCAGACCAACCCGCTCTCCCTCGCGTACGGCGCCACCGGCATCCTGTACGGCCTGCACCGGCTGCGCGGCAGCGTGCCCGACCGGCTGCTCGGCTGGGCGCTCGCCAAGGACGTCGACCCCGCCGCGTACCCGCCCGGCCTGTACCTCGGCCAGTCCGGCCTGGCCTGGGCGTTCGACGCGCTCGGCCACCCTGCCGTCGCCCGCGCGCTGATGGCCTCCGCCCGCCGCCACCCGCTGCGGCACGCCCTGCCCGGCATCCTGCACGGCACCGCCGGCCACGGCCTCGCCGCCCTGCACCTGTGGCACCGCCAGCACGACCCCGAACTGCTCGCCGACGCCGTCGCCGACGGCGAACACCTCGCCGCCACCGCCGTCCACGGCCCCGACGGCCCGCACTGGCCGCAGGCCATCCCCGGCGACGGCCGGCTCTGCACCCGGCTCGGCCACGGCCACGGCGGCAGCGGCATCGCCCTGTTCCTGCTCTACCTGCACCTCGCGACCGGTGAGGAACGCTGGTACACCCTCGGCCGCGCCGCGCTCGGCCACGACCTCGCGCACGCCAGCTCCCTTCCCGGCGGCACCCTCGGCTTCCCGTCCCACACCGGCCCCGCCGAAGGCCGCACCATCCTGCGCAACTACTGGGACGAAGGCACCGCCGGCGTCTCGGTCACCGTCGTCCGCTACCTCGCCGCCCGGCCCGACGAGCAACTCGCCGCCGTCGCCGAGGACCTGCTGCGCGACTCGGCCCGCCGCTACGTCGTCTTCCCGCACCTCGCGCACGGGCTCGCCGGACTCGGCAACGTCCTGCTCGACGCGGGCGAACTGCTCGGCGAACAGCGGTGGTTGGACGAAGCCCGGCGGGTCGCCGACGGCATCCTGCTCAGCCGGATCGAACAGGACGGCGAGATCCCCGGCGGGATCGGCTTCCCCGGCGAACAGGCCCTGCGGGAGAGCTGCGACCTGGCCACCGGCTCGATCGGCATCGCGCTCTTCCTCGACCGGCTGCGCCTCGCCCGCCCCGGCACCCGCACCGACTTCCACTTCACCGTGGACGGACTGCTGCCGTGACCGCGGACGTTGCACCCGACGTACGACCGGCCCGGAACCGGCGGTGGCTGAGCCGGTTCCGGCTGGTCGGGGCGAACCCGATGTTCCGACGGCTGTGGATCGGCCAGTTCACCTCCGAACTCGGCAGCTCCATGAGCGTGCTGGCAATCCCGATGCTGGCCGTCGCGGTCACCGGATCACCCGGGAAGGCCAGCATCCTCGCCACCCTGGGCTTCCTCACCACCTGGCTGACCGCCGCCCCCTGCGGCCAGCTCGCCGACCGGATCCCCCCGCGCCGGCTGATGCTCGCCTGCGACACCGTCCGGCTCACCGCCGTCACCGCCGTCGCCGTCACCACCTTCGCGGGCGGCCCGCCGCTGTGGCTGCTCGCCGTCACCACCGTCGCCTCCGGCACCGCGCTCACCGCGTTCGGGCCCGCCGCCGGGAAGATGCTGCGCACCATCGTCCCCGCCGACCAGCTGCCCGAGGCGGTCGCCGCCAACCAGGTCCGCGGCTACAGCGCCTCGATCGTCGGCCCCGCCGCCGGCGGCGCCCTGTTCGGCCTGACCCGGGCCGCGCCCTTCCTCGGGGACGCCGTGAGCTACCTGGTCTCGCTGGCCTGCGTCCGCGGCCTGCCGTCCGGCGCCGGCGACAGCCCGTCGGCCCGCGGCTGGCCCCGACTGCGGGAAGGACTCGCCGTCATCCGCCGCACCCCGTTCCTGCGGGCGTCCCTCGCCTACTCGGTGCCCGGCAACCTCGCGGTCTCGATGCTCATGTACATCCTGCTGCTGCGCCCCGGCGCGGCCGGCGGCGGCACCGGTCTCGCGTTCAGCGCCGCCGCCGCCTGCGGACTGATCGGCTCGCTCTTCGCCGCGGGCGCGCACCGCCGCTTCGGCCTGTGGCGGCTGATGGCCGGCACGGCCGCGCTGCGGCTGCTCGCCACACTCGCCGTCGGCCTGAGCGCCGGCCGGCTCGGCCCCGCGGCGGCCCTCGCCCCGGTCCTGCTGCTCGCCCCCGTGGTCGGCGCCGCGCTCGGCACCACCACCCTGCTGGTCGTCGACTACGACGTCTACGGCCGGGTCAGCGGCACCACGTCGTTCATCGGCGGCGCCCTCCAGCCGCTCGCCCCACTGGCCGCCGGCGCGCTGCTCCAATTCGGGGGCACCGGCGCGGCGCTGGGCGTGGTGGCCGCCCTGTTCGGCCTGGTGCTGGCGGCGGTCCTGGCGGGACGGCGGAACCTGGACGTCACCGTGGACGGGAAGGTGCTCGCCCCGGCGAGCCGGGGCGCGACGCCCACACCGGTGTCATGACGACCGCCCCGACCGCCGGTCGGCGGCCGGGGCCCGCACAGGGCCGGTCAGGCCGGCTGCTTCGCCGACCCGTGCAGTTCGGCGGTGAGCGTCGGGTCGTGGATCAGGATGCGCTGGGTGAGGTGGGCGAGTTCGGGGCCCGGATGGACGCCCAGCTCGTCGCGCAGGGTGCGGCGGGCGGTGTGCAGGACGGCCGCCGCCTCCGCCTGGCGGCCGCTGCGGTAGAGGGTGCGGGCGCGCAGGGCCCAGCCGGACTCGCGCAGCGGGGCCTCGCTGGTGAGCAGGGCGCACTCGGTGACGGCGAGGTGGTGGGCGTTCAGGGTGAGCAGCACGGAGGCCCGGATCTCCCGTGCGGCGCAGCGCAGTTCGGTCAGCCGCCAGCGCTCCGGGTCGAGGAACACCAGGTGGGCGAGGTCGGCGTAGGCCGGGCCGCGCCACAGCGACAGCGCCAGGTCCGCCGCGGCGAGCGCCTTCACCGGGTGGCTGCGGGCGGAGGTTCCGGCGCGCTCGACGAGCGCGGCGAACTGCCGGGCGTCGAGCGCGTCCTGGGCGAGCCGCAGGCGGTAGCCGCCGGGCTCGTGGCGCAGCACGGAGGACTCCTGTCCGGCCGGGCGGTGGGGCTCCAGGGCGCGGCGCAGATCGGCCACGCAGGTGTGCAGGGCGTGCCGCGGGCTGGCCGGCAGACGGTCCTCCCAGACGGCGTCGATCAGGTCCTGTTCGGGGACGACCGCGCCGCCCGCCGCGGCCAGCGCCGCCAGCACCGCGCGCGGCCGGGGCCCGCCGAGTCGCACCCGCACCCCGCCGACCGCGGCGGCCATCGGGCCGAGAACCTGCACCGTCGTCTCTCTCGTGGTCGCATCCATGTGCCGAGCCTGACGGCGCCCACCCCTGCGGGCCCATCCGGACGGACCCCCGTATTCCGCAACCCGCCCCCGGGGGCCCGCCCCCACCCCCCGGACGGGGGCCCGTCCCGCCGCCGGAATATGGGGGCCGGCCCCCATGTTGCGGGGGCGCCCGGTGGCCATGCTTGCCACTATGACCGATTCCACAGCCACCTGGGGCCGGCACGGCGAAGGCGCCTGGTGGGCACCGGCGTTGACCCTGACGGAACGCCTGACCGGCCCGGCCGGCGCCGCGCCCGGCTCCGTGCCTTCCGAGGCCGCGCCGTCCGTGGATCGCCGACTCGCCGCCTGGCACCGGGAGTTCGACGGCCGACTGGACGAATGGCTGGCCGATCTGGGCGCGGACCGGGCTCAACTGCGGGCGCTGCTGGCCGAGTCGGCGGACAGCCTGGCGGCGCGGGCCGGGGAGCAGCCCGACTGGGCGGGCTTCGTCCGGCGCGCGGTGGCCGCCGCGCCCGCCGCGCCCGCCGGCCCGGGCGCCTCCGCCGGCCCGGGCGCCTCCGCCGGCCCGGGCGCCTCCGGCGAGGGGGCACAGCCCTGGGCGGACGGGTTCGCGGCCGTGGTGGCCCCGTTCGCCGCCGCCGCACTGGCCGCGCTGCGGGCCGACCCGCACTGGCAGGCCTTCGCGGAGCACGCCGAACTGTCCTGTCTCGAAGCCGACTTCGAGCAGAGCCTGACGTCCCGGCTGGTGCGGACCGCCAGCCGGACCCTGGTCCTGGAGCTGAACGTCGCGCGGGTCGGCGGCGCGCTGCACGGGACGAACGGCACGGAGCGGTTCGCCGACTTCGTCCGGCAGGTCGCGTCATCCGACCGGCTGGCCGCACTGGTCGCCGAATACCCGGTGCTGGCACGGCTGTTGGCGTGCTGCTGCGAGGACACGGTGGCCGCGTGGGCCGAACTCGCCGACCGGTTCACCACCGACCGGGCGGCCCTGGTCGCGGAACTGTTCGACGGCGCCGACCCGGGCCGGCTGGTCCAGGTCCGCACCGGGGCGGGCGACCGGCACGCGCACGGCCGGACGGTGGCCGTCCTGCGGTTCGCCGCCGGGCCGTGCGCGGTGTACAAGCCGCGCCCGCTCGGCGTCCACCGGCACTGGAACCGGCTGCTGCGGCTGCTCGGCGAATCGGTGCCGGACGCCGCGCTGCGCACCCTCGCCGTACTGGACCGGCACGCCTACGGCTGGCTGGAGTTCGTCGAGCCGGGCCCGTGCACGGACCGGTGCGGCGTGGAACGCTTCTACCGGCGGCTGGGCGTGCAACTGGCGCTGCTGCACGTGCTCGGCGGCACCGACATCCACTACGAGAACCTGATCGCGGCCGGTGACCAGCCCGTCCTGGTGGACCTGGAGACGCTGTTCCACCCCGAGCAGGGGCCGGTCGAACCGCTCGGCGGCGACCCGGCGCTGCGGGTGCTCGGCGAGTCGGTGCACCGGATCTCGCTGCTGCCGTTCCCGCTGTTCGGCGAACACGGCGCGCTCGACGTGTCGGGGATCGGCGGCGACGACGGTGCGCCACTGCCCATGCCCGTGCCGGGCTGGGCCGAGGCCGGCACCGACCGGATGCGGCTGGTACGCGCACCGGGCCACCTGCGCCGCGCCGCCAACCGGCCCCGGCTCGGCGGGGCGGACGTCGACCCGCAGGAGTACACCGAGGCGCTGGTCTGCGGATTCCGGGCCGGCTACCGGGCGCTCGCCGACGCCGCACCCCGACTCACCGCCCCCGGCGGGCTGTTGGAGAGCTTCGCGGCCGACACCGTGCGCGTCGTGGTCCGCCCCACCCGGCGGTACGCGACCCTGCTGGAGGAAGCCACCCACCCCGACGCGCTGCGCGACGGCCTCGACCGCGAGCGGCTGCTCGGCCTGCTCTGGCGGGAATCAGCCGACGACCCCCGGCGCCGCCCGCTGGCCGCCGCCGAACGCGACGAACTCTGGTGCGGAGACGTCCCGTTGTTCACCACCACCGCCGGCGACGGACGCCTGCACGCCGACGGCCGACCCTGCGGCCCGACCCCCGCCGACAGCGGACTCGACCGGACCAGGCGGCGGTTCGCCACACTCGACCGCACCGACCTGTACGACCAGGAGTGGATCGTCCGGGCGGCCCTGGCCACCCGGTCCGGCGGGCCCGGCGCGCTCACCGCCACCCCCGACGAACGCTCCTGCCCGCCCGTCGCCCCCGACCCCGACCGCCTGGTCGCCGCCGCCTGCGACCTCGCCGACCGCATCCTGGCCCGCGCCCACGGCGACCGGCACCGCGTCAACTGGCTCACCCTGGAACCGATCACCGACCGCCAATGGGCACTGATGCCGCAGGGCGCGGCACTCGACGGCGGCTACCTCGGCACCGCGCTGTTCCTCGCCCAACTGGCCGTCCTCACCGGCACCGCACGCTACGCCGAGACCGCGCGCCGCGCCGTGCGACCGCTGCCCGCGCTGCTGGCCGCACTCACCGCCGACCCCGCCCAGCTGGACGCCGTCGGCGCGGGCGGCTTCACCGGCCTCGGCGGCATCGCGTACGGACTCGCCCGTCTCGACACGCTGCTCGGCGGCGCCTGCGAGCTCCGCGAGGCCACCGCGACGGCCGTCCGGCTCACCGCCCGGGCCGCCCGCACCGCACCGCCCGAAGACCCGCACCCGGACCGGCAGTTGCTCTCCGGCGACGCCGGCTGCCTGGCCGCGATGCTCGCCGTCCACCGGCTCACCGGCGACCCGGAGGCCGCCTCGGCCGCCGACCACTGCGCCGAGCGGCTCGCCGCCACCCCCGACCCCACCCCGGACGGAGCCGCCCACCGGCGCTGGGCCCTGCACCGCTACGCGGCCACCGGCCGCACCGTGCGGCTGCCCGCGCCCGGGCCCACCGCGAGGCTCGGCCCCGCGGCGCGCCTGGCCGCCGCCCACACCCCCGACACCGTGTCCCCGCCGCCACCGGCCGGACCCGCCGCGGACCACAGCCTGCTGCACGGCGACAGCGCCGCCCTGGAGCTCCTGCTCACCGGCCGGCCCACCCGCGCCGCCACCCGCGCCGCCGACCTGCTCGGCGACCTCGACCACTCCGGCCCCCGCTGCGCCACCCCCGCGGCGATCCCCACCCCGGCCCTGCTGGCCGGCCTGGCCGGCATCGGCCACACCCTGCTCCGCCTCGCCCACCCCGCCGACGTCCCCTGCGTCCTGCTGCTGGAACCGCCCCGCAGGTAGCCGCACCCCCGCTCCACCCAGCCCGTCCCACGTCCCGTTCCGTACGGGCCGCCGCGTCCCCGCTCCACCCAGCCTGTTTCGTTCCGCCCGGGCCGCCGCATCCGGACGCCCGCCACATCTTTCCTGTCAGGAGGACCACCATGACCACCTCGACCCTCGTCGCCCTGTGGAAGGACCCCGAGGCGCGTACCGACGAGTGGGCGGCACACCCCGCCGGGGAGATCGTCTCCTCCCTCGGCCGCGTCGAACTCCCCCGGGTGAGAAGGGCGTTGGCGCTGTCCGGCTGGCTCGCGCCGGAGCACGGGGCGATGGACGGCGGCGCCGGCGGCATGGCGGACTGGAGCACCCTCACCTCCATCTCGTTCACCGAGAACTGAGCAACAGTGCAAAAGGGCCGATGGCCCGGTGACGGCGCGGGCCGCTAGCCTGCGTCAATGCTCACCTCCTCGCCTTATGTCGTGGGTCGTGCCGAGGAACTGCGGGTCCTGCTCGACGGGTTGATCGACGCCCGCCGGGGGCGGGGACGCGCGGTGTTCGTCGGCGGTGAAGCCGGAATCGGCAAGACCCGGCTGACGGCCGACTGCGCGTACCGGGCGGTCGCGGACGGAATGGCCGTGCTGCGCGGCCGGGGCAGCAGCGCCGGCGCGCCGGTGCCGTTCCGGCCGATCGCCGAGGCACTGCTGTCGCTGTTCCGGGTAAGCGGGCCGCCGCAGGACCCGTCGCTCACGCCGTACCGGTCCGCGCTGGCGGCGCTGGTCCCGGACTGGCGGGTCGAGCAACGCCCGGCCACGCCACCGTCGTTGACCGACATCGCCGAGGCGCTGCTGCGGCTGCTCGGCGCGGTCGGCCGGGAGGACCCGGACCGGCCGCCGCGCGGCTGCCTCCTGATCGTCGAGGACCTGCACGAGGCGGACGCGGAGACCCTCGCCGTGCTCGACTACGTGATCGACAACCTCGACGGCCTGCCCGTTCTGCTGGTCGTGACGCTGCGTCAACACCCGTGCCCCGCACTCGACCTGGCGCTCGACGCGGCTGCCCGCAGACAGGCCCGGCGGCTCGACCTGCTCCCGCTGGACGATGCGCAGACCGCCGAACTCGCCGCCGCCTGCCTGTCCGCCGCCCCCGGCGCACTGCCCGCCGCCGTGGTCGAGCGGGTGGTCCGGGACGCCGGCGGAAACCCGTTCGTGATCGAGGAGTTGCTGAGCGGGATGGTCACCGCCGGGGCACTGCGCCGCGACCCCGTGCGGGGGTGGGAGGTGTTCGGCGACGTCGCCACCGGCGTGCCCACCACGGTGGTGCGCAGCGTCGTGCAGCGGGCCGCCCGGATCGACCCGGCGGGCCGGGAGATGCTCAACGTCGCCGCGGTGCTGGGGCGGCGCTTCGCACTGCCGGTGCTGCAACTGGTCACCGGCCTGGACGACCGCAGCCTGCTGATCCACCTGCGGGCCGGGATCGACGCCCGGCTGCTGTCGCCCAGCGGGCCGGTCGCCGACCGCTACGAGTTCCGGCACGCGATGGTCGCGGACGCGCTGCTGGCCGACCTGCTGCCTGCCGAGCGGGCCGCGATCGCCCGGCGCGCGGCCGGCGAGGTGGAACGCGCCTACCCCGGACTGCCCGGCGAATGGCGGCAGTTGGTGGCCGTCCTGCGCCAGTCGGCGGGCGAACCGGAGGCCGCCGCCCGGCTGTTCGCGGAGGCTGCCGAGGAGGCCCGGCTGGGCGGGGCCACCGAGTCCGCCGTCGCGCTGCTGGAACGCGCCCTGGAACTGGTCGGCGGGGACGGCGCAGCCACGGCCGCCGCGAGCGCCATCCGCGAGCAGCTGGTGCACGCCCTCGCCGACAGCGGCCGGTTCGACCAGGCCCGTGACCTCGCCCGGACGCTCCCGCTGGGCGGCCCGGCCGCGCTCGGCGACGACCGAACCGCCGCCCTGCACCTGCGCCTGGCCCGGGCCGCCGTCACCGCCGGCCGCCTCGCGGACGCCGCCGAGCAGGCCACCCTGGTCCGTACCCTGCTCGGCCCCACGGCCGGCCCCGAACGGACCTGCGCCCTGGAGGTGGTGGAGGCCCACCTCGCCCTGGCCGGAGTCGGCTGCCCCGCAGCGGACTCCGGCACGGATCGGGACGGGGTGCCGGAGGGCGAGTGGCGGACCGCCGCCGCCGAGCGGCTGGCCCGCCGCGCCGCCGAACGGGCCGAGGCCGCCGGCCTGGCCGAAATCGCCTGCCAGGCATGGCAGTTGCTCGCCCTGCTGGAGCGCAGGCACGGCTTCGACCGGGCGGACGGATGCCTGCGGCGCCTGCTCGACCTGGCCGCCCGGCACCGGCTCCCCGGCTGGCAGGTGGACGCCCAACTGCGGCTCGGCGTCAACGAGTTCATGCAGGTCGGCGAGTCCGTCCAGCTGGAGCGGGCACACCGGGCCGCGCTCGACCTGGGCGCGCTCGACCTGGTCCGCTCCGCCGAGTCGACGCTCGCCATGCACGCCGTGCTGCGCGGCGACTACGCCCGGGCCCGCACGCTCAGCGACCAGGGCCTGGAGGCCAGCGCCCGGCTGCGCAACGTCGACCACCACCAGTTCCTGCTGCTGACCCGGGCGATGGTGGCCGCCCACCAGGGCCGCCGGGCCGAAATGACCGACGTGCTGGCCGAGTTCGACCGCTGGGACGGCGCGGAGTCCCTGCAGCTGCCGCTGGCGTACGGCAACTGCCGGGCGGTGTGCGCCCTGCTGGAGGAGGACCGGGTGCTGGCCCTCGCCGAGTTCGACCTGGCCCGTCGCTGGGAGGCCCGGCACCCGTCCGTCTTCTACCTGAACGGCGCGCACGGCCTGCACCCGCTGCTGCGCGCGCTGGCCGGCACCGGGTCCGCCGAGGAGCACGCCAGGACGGCCGCCGACCACGCCGCCGGGCTGGCCTGGAACCGGCAGTTCGAGCGGCTGGCGTACGCCGTCCACCTGGGCCGGGCCGGGCAGGCCGACGCCGCCGCCGAGGCCGTCGCGGAGGCCGCCCGGGCGGCCCGCCCGTTCGCGATGGCCCGTCACCTGGGGCTGCGGCTGGTCGCCGAGGCCGCGCTCGCCGACGGCTGGGGCGAGCCGGTGGGATGGCTGCGCAGCGCCGAGGAGTACTTCCACCGCGCCGGGGTGCCGGCCGTCGGAGCCGCCTGCCGCCGCCTGCTGCGCGAGGCCGGGGCCGGCGTCCCGCAGCGGCGCACCGGCACCGAGCAGGTCCCGGAGGGGCTGCGCGGACGGCGGGTGACGGTGCGGGAGTACGAGGTGGTGCTGCTGGTCGCGCAGCGGCTCGGCAACCAGGAGATCGCCGCCCGGCTGAGCATCTCGCCGCGGACGGTGGAGAAACACGTGGCCAGCCTGCTGGAGAAGGCCGGCCAGCCGAATCGCACGGCCCTCGCGGACTGGGCCGCCCGCAACACCTCCCCGTGACGCGCGGATCCGCCCCGGGAGAGGCTCCCGGGGCGGAGGTGGCGGTCCGGTTCATGCCGGCCCGGTTCGGGCGGGTCCGGTTCAGGCCTCGGCGGGGCGGCCGATCGAGCAGACCAGTTCGCCGTCCTGGGCGTCCGCGACGATGGTGTCGCCGGGCTGGAGGTCGCCGGAGAGCAGCATGGTGGCGAGCCGGTTGTCCAGCTGGGTCTGGATGGTGCGGCGCAGCGGCCGGGCGCCGAACTCGGGCTGGTGGCCGCGATCGACCAGCCACCGCTTCGCCGCCTCGGTGACGTCGAGTTCGAGGCCCTGGGCCCGCACCCGGCGTTCGGAGTTGGCGAGCATCAGATCGACGATGCGCAGCAGGTCGTACTCGCCGAGCGCGTCGAAGACGATGATGTCGTCGATCCGGTTGAGGAACTCGGGCAGGAAGCGCCCGCGGAGTTCGGCCATCAGCCGGTCGCGGATCTCCTCGGTCTCGCCGCGGTGGGCGAGGATCAGCTGCGAGCCGATGTTGGAGGTCATGATGACCACGGTGTTGCGGAAGTCCACGGTGCGGCCCTGGGCGTCCGTCAGCCGCCCGTCGTCGAGGACCTGCAGCAGTGCGTTGAACACGTCGGGATGGGCCTTCTCCACCTCGTCGAACAGCAGCACGCTGTACGGGCGGCGGCGGACGGCCTCGGTGAGCTGCCCGGCCTCCTCGTAGCCGACGTACCCGGGTGGGGCGCCGACCAGGCGGGAGACGGTGTGCTTCTCCTGGAACTCGCTCATGTCGAAACGCACCAGCCGGTCCTCGTCCCCGAAGATCAACTCGGCCAGGGCCTTGGCGAGTTCGGTCTTGCCGACGCCGGTCGGGCCGAGGAACAGGAACGAGCCGACCGGCCGGTTCGGGTCGGCCATGCCGGCCCGGCTGCGGCGGACCGCCTCGGAGACCGCGACCACCGCCCGGTCCTGGCCGATCACCCGGTTGTGGAGTTCGTCCTCCAGCTTGAGCAGCCGGGCCTTCTCGTCCTCGGTGAGCTGGGAGACCGGGATGCCGGTCTGCCGGGAGAGGACATCGGCGATGTCGTCCACGGTGACGGAGACGACGCCCTCGCGGCGTTCCTCGATCTCGGCGTTCTGCGACTCCAGGTCGGCGATCCGGGTTTTGAGTTCGGAGGCGCGGGTGAAGTCCTCGGCGGCGACCGCCTCGTCCTTCTCCCGGCGCAGCTTGGCGAGTTCGTCCTCCCGTCCGATCACCTCGGTGGAGCGGCCCAGGCCGCGCAGCCGGACCCGGGCGCCGGCCTGGTCCATCAGGTCGATCGCCTTGTCGGGCAGGTAGCGGTCCGAGACGTACCGGTCGGACAGGTCGGCGGCGGCGCGCAGCGCGTCGTCGGTGAACCGGACCTGGTGGTGGGCCTCGTACGCGTCGCGCAGACCTTCGAGGATCTGCACGGTCTCCTCCACGGACGGCTCCGGGATCAGCACCGGCTGGAAGCGGCGTTCCAGGGCCGCGTCCTTCTCGATGTGCTTGCGGTACTCGTCGATGGTGGTCGCGCCGATGACGTGCAGCTCGCCGCGGGCCAGGGCCGGCTTGAGCATGTTTCCGGCGTCCATCGCGCCCTCGCCGCCGGCGCCCGCGCCGACCACGGTGTGCAGCTCGTCGATGAACAGGATGATCGAGTCGGCGGCCTCGCGGACCTCGTCGATGACGTTCTTCAACCGTTCCTCGAACTCGCCGCGGTACTTGGAGCCCGCCACCAGACCGGACAGGTCCAGCGCGACCACCCGGCGGTCCTTCAGGGTGCTCGGGACGTCACCGGCGATCACCCGCTGGGCGAGGCCCTCGACGATGGCGGTCTTGCCGACGCCGGGCTCGCCGATCAGTACCGGGTTGTTCTTGGAACGGCGGGAGAGGATCTCGATGGTCTGCTCGATCTCCTCGGCCCGGCCGACCACCGGGTCCAGCTTGCCGAGCTTGGCGTCCTCGGTCAGGTCGCGGCCGTACTCGTCCAGGGTCGGGGTCTTGCTGTCCTCCTTGGCCGGGACGCCACGCTCACCACGGGAGGCGGCCGCCTCGGCCCCGCGCCGCATCCGGGAGGCATCGGCACCGTGCGCGGACAGCAGGCGGCCGGCCCCCGAGTCGGGGTCGTCCAGCAGGGCGGCCAGGATGTGCTCCGGCCCGATGTACGAGACCCCGGCGGCCTGCGAACGGGCGTGCGCCCCGATCAGCACCCGCTTGGCGGCGGGCGTCAGGCCGGGCTCCACGGACGGGTCGGCCTCCCCGGCCGGCAGGGTGCGTTCGATGGTGGCGGCGAGCGCGTCCGGGTCGGCGCCCGCCTGCGCGAGCAGCGAACGGGCCGGGTCCGTCAGGGTGGCCGCCCACAGCAGGTGCGGGGTGTCGAGGTCGGTGCTGCCGTCCTCCTGGGCCCGCAGCTCCGCCCGGCCGATCAGGTCCCGGGCGGACTCGGTGAGCAGCCGCCCGATCGGCACCCGCTGGACGGCGGGCGGGGCAGCGGCCGGGTTCAGGCCGAAGAAGCGATTCAGCAGTTCGGAGAAGGCGTCGTCGGAGCCGAGCGAGCCGAAGCCGGGCATGGTCATCGTGAGGGCACTCCCATGGGCGGACGGGCAGCAGTCTCCCAGAACTATGTCAATCCGTTATATGAGCCGCAAAGTGGTGCGATCCGGACAGGTGGCGGGCCGACGGGCAGTGCCGCTGTCCGGCGGGCTCCCAGGAAGCTTTCAGGAACTTGGGACAGACATTACGGATGCATGGGACGCTGATGACCTGAACCGAGACGGGCACCCCGGGCCGACCGCCCGGGGTGCCCGTACGTGCACCGGCCGAGGGGGAAGCCATGCCGACCACGGACCGCGCCACCCGGCGCGACCGCGCCGCCCGGCGCCGGGGGATCGACGCACTCCTGCGCCACTCCCCGCTCCAGCCCGTCTTCCGCGCCCGCGCCGCCCACCGCCTCGCCGTCCTCGCCTACCACGGCATCGACGACCCCACCGCGTTCCGCGCCCAGATGGAACGCCTCGCCCGCACCGCCCACCCCGTCGCCCCCGAGCAGGTCGCCCACGCCGCCGAACACCGCCGCCCCCTCCCGCCCCGCAGCGTGCTGGTCACCTTCGACGACGGCGACCCCACCGTCCTCACCCACGCCCTCCCGGTCCTCGCCCGTCTCCGCATCCCCGCCGCCGCGTACGTGATCACCGACCTGATCGACAGCGACCGCCCCTACTGGTGGACCGAAGCCGCCCACCTGATCCGCCGCGGCGGCCACACCCACACGCTGCACGGCCTCGACTCCGCCGCCGCCGTCCACCACCTCAAGACCGTCCCCGACGTCGAACGCCTGCACGTCCTCGCCGAGTTGCGCGCCACCGCGAGCCGACAGGCGCCCCCGCAACGGCAGTTGAGCTCGGCCGAACTGCGCACCCTGACCGAAGGCGGCCTCACCGTCGGCAACCACACCGCCTCCCACCCGTGCCTCGACCGCTGCGAGGACAGCGACCTCGACGCCCAACTCGTCCGCGCCCACGACCGGTTGACCACCTGCCTGGGCCACCCGCCCACCACCTTCGCCTACCCCAACGGCAACCACGACCCCCGCGCCGAGACCGTGCTGCGCACCCTCGGCTACCGCACCGCCTTCCTCTTCGACCACCGCCACGCCGCCCTGGCCCCCGCCGAACACCTGCGCATCAGCCGCCTGCGCGTCAACTCCCACACCGGCCCCGACCGCTTCGACACCATCCTCTCGGGCCTCCACCCCGCCATGCACCGCCTACGCGGCGGACGCTGAGGCGCGGGCGTGGGGTGGGCGCGGGTTGGGGCGGGCGTGCGGTGGGCGCCGAGGCGCGGGTGTGCGGCGGGCGCCGGTTGGGGGCGGGCGTTGAGGCGCGGGCGTGGGGTGGGCGCCGGTTGGGCGGGCGTGTGGGGGGCGCTGAGGCGCGGGCGTGGGGTGGGCGCCGTTCGGGACGGGCAACTGCGGGTCGGGAGGGGGCGGGGTCGTGGCGGACGTGCCGAAGGTCGTGCCTGCTCCCGGCTGCCGCGAGTCCGTTTGTGGCGGGTGGCTGCGGGCCAACTCGCCCACAGGCCTCGACCGTTGCGCCATGGCCCGGCCCGGCGGGCCGTCTTCGTTCGGCGGTGGCGTGGCCTGTGTTCGACCGTCGGCGCACTGCGCTCGCGTTCGGCGGACGATTGTGGGTCGGCGCGTGCGCGGGCTCAGGTGGCGTGGGGGCTCTGCCCGGTCTGCGTCCCGGCTCGGGTGCTCCGCGATTCCTTCGCGCGAGGGCCGGCGCACCGTGCACCGGTTTGCCGGGCGGTTGCGGGTCAATTCGGCTACGCGGCCGGGCCGTTGTGGCACTGTCGGGGTGGCGGTCGGGTGGCCCTACCCCGTTCAGCCGTCGGCGCGCGCAGGGATCGGGATTGCTTCGGCACCGCCCCACGCGGTGGCGATCGAAGAGAGAGGGGGTTGCGTGATGAAGGACGCGCCGGAGATCTTGCGTACGCCCGGACTGGACGGTGAACTCGTCCGCGAATGGCGCCAGTTGATCGTCGATGACCCGGACGGCTCATGGTTCGCCGGGCCGGACTGGGTGCTCGCGTGGTGGCGGACGCTCGGGGCCGGGCAGCGCGGCGAGATCGCCGTGTGGCGTGGAGCGGACGGCCGGGTCGAGGCGGTGGTGCCGCTGGCGCTCGCCCGGCTGCGGCCGCATCACCGGGTGCCGCTCGGGCTGCCGGTGCTCACCCTTCTCGGTGCCGGGCCCGGCGCCGCCGACCACTGCGGGCCCGCCGTCCGGCCGCACCGGCGCGCCGAGGTCGCCGCCTGGCTCGCCGCCCGTGCCCGCCGCCGCACCCTGTGGCTGCCCGCACTGGACCCGGCGCACGGCGACCTGCTGCCGCCCGGCACCCGACCCGTCATCCGCAGCGCCTGCCCGCGCCTCGACCTCACCGCCGGGCTCGACCGGCTCGGCTCGCGCGACTTCCGGGCCGCCAACCGGCGCGCCCACCGCCGCCTGGCCGCCGTCGGCGTCACCTTCGACTGGCTGTCACCCGCCGCCGCCCCACCCACCCTGCTGGACGAACTGCTGCGCCTGCACCAACTGCGCCGCCAGGCCGCCGCCGGAGGGGTCAGCAGCTTCGACGCCAGCCGCCTGCCGCTGCACCGGGCGCTGCTGGAGGCCGCCGTGCCCGACTGCGGGCCCGCCTTCCAAGTCGCCCGCCACGAAGGCGAGTTGATCGGCGTGCTGTACGGCTTCCGGTGGGCCGACCGGTTCGCCTACTACCAGATCGGCTGGGACCAACGGTGGGCCGCCGAGTCCCTCGGCACCGCGCTGATCGACGCGGCGGTGCGCAGCTGCGCGACAGAAGGCGTGCGGGTCTTCGACTTCCTGCGCGGCGACGAGCCGTACAAGTACCGGTTCGGCGCGCAGGACCGCACCGACACCAGCCACCTGCTGCCGCGCGGCGCCGGCGGGGCGCTGCTCGGCCTCAAGTACCGCCTGCTCAGGGCTGGATGACGCCGTCCAGGTACACCCACTCGCCCTGCTGGCGGACGAAACGGCTGTTCTCGTGCAAGGAACCGGCCCGGCCGCGCTCACGGTAATGGGCACGGAACTCGACCGTCCCGTCCTGATGGAACGGCCCGCCGTCGGTGGCGCCGAGAATCTCCAGGCGCTCCCAGCGCAACGACGGGTCGAAGTCGACGGAGGCAGGCCGGGTGTCCGGATGCCAGGACCGCAGCAGGTACGGCTCGTCCCGCACCGCGAACGCACTGAACCGCGACCGCATCAGCTGCTCAGCACTGCTCGCGGCCGCCTCCCCGCGGTGCAACCGCCCGCAACACTCGGCATACGCGGCGGGCAGCCCGCACGGACAGGTGGTCGGAGCGGCAGGAGAGGGGGAGGGGGTGCGTCGGCGGGCCATGCCCACCATTATCGCCGCGACCCACAGCACCCTCCGCCACCCCCGCCCAGGACCGCACCTCCGCCTTGCCAGCCGCCCCGCCCGTCGGGCCGTCGTCGCCGCCCGCTCGCGCCGCCCGCCAGACCACCGTCGCCGCCCGCTCGCGCCGCCCGTCGGGCCGTCGTCGCCGCCCGCTTTCGCGGCCCGCCGGGCCCTGGCCACCTGCCGGGCCTCCGCCACCCGTTGGACCCTTGGCCGCCCGCCAGGGGCCACCGTCGTGGCTCGCTTTCGCCGCCCGTCTGGTCCCCGCCGCCCATCGGGCCTCCGGCCGCTCGCTTTCGCCGCCTGCCAGGCCACTGTTACCGCTCGCTTTCGCAACCAGCCGGGCACCCTCGCCGCCCGCCGGGCCCTGGCGACCCGCCGGGCCCCGGCCGTTGCTCGCTTTCGCTACCGCCGGGCCCCTGACGACCTGCTGGCCCCTCGCCGCCCGCCAGGGGCCACCGTCGTGGCTCGCTTTCGCCACCCGCCGGGCACCTGACCACCCGCCAGGTCTGGGCCCCCTGTTGGGCCACCGTCGCCCGCCGGGCCCTCGGCCGCTCGCCAGCCACCGCCCTCGTTTTCGCCACTCACCGGGCATCCCTTGTCGCCGGCCCGGGCCACCCGCCCCGCCGGCCCGGGCCACCCGTTGGGCCCCGGTTGACCGCCAGGCCACCATCGCCGCACGCCCGGGCCACACCCGCCGGGCCCCCGGCCGTCGCTCGCTTTCGCCACCCGCCCGGCCCCTGACCACCCGCTGGGCCCCGGCCACCTGTCGGGCCACCGTCGCCTGCCGGACGCTCGGCCGCCTGTCGGGTCTGGCCGCCCGTCGGGCTCCGGGCCATCATCGCCGCTCGCTTTCGTCACCCGCTGGACATCCCCCGCCGCCCGCCGGGCCACTATCGTCGCTCGCTCGCGCCGCCCGCAGGGCCACCCCTGCCACCCCGGGCCCCGGCGGCCCGCAGGGCCACCCCCTGCCACCTCCGGGCCCCGGCGGCCCGCAGGGCATCCCCCGCCGTCGCTCGCTCGCGCCGCCCGCAGGGCATCTCTCGCTGGCCGCTCCGGCCCCCGCTGCCCGCCAGGGCTGTCCGGCGCAGCGCGGGGGCGGGGCGCGGGTGTTGGGGGGCAGGATGGGCGGGTGTCGCGTCAGCGTGGCGTGGCAGAGGACGACCGGTCGGCGAAGGGGACTGCGATGAGCGACCACCACCACAACGTGCTGCTGCTCGGCTTCACCGACCAGGGGGCGTGCCGCCGGGCGTACGAGGATGCGATGCATCTGCCGGGGCTGCGGCAGCTCGCGGTGCTGGAGCGCAGTGACGAGGGGATCGTCGACATCCCGGAGAGCCACATCCGGGGTGCGGGCGTGCCGACCGTCGGTTCGGGGCTGGTGGGCGGGCTGGTCGGGTTGCTCGGCGGGCCGATCGGGGCGCTGCTGGGTTTCGCGGCGGGTGCGGCGATCGGCAACGCGGCCGAGCAGACCGAAATGACCGACGGCGGTGCGGGCCTGATCGTGCTGTCGTCGCGGGTGGACAACGGGCGGGCGCTGCTGGTGATGGACATGGTCGAGCACGACAGTGCACCTGCCGACGAACTGGCCGCGAAGTACGGGGCCTCGGTGGAGCGGATCTCCGCCGAGGAGTTCGCCGAGCAGGTGCGCGTCGCGAAGGAACAGGCCGAGGGGTAGCGGCCGATCAGAAGTAGGGGCGATAGCCGTCGCGCAACTTGTCCAGGTCGCGCCGGTCGCGCTTGGTGGGCCGTCCGGCGCCGCGGTCGCGCAGACCGATCTCGGCGGGACGCTCGGTGCGGGGCGGCGGCGGGGGGCTGTGGTCGACGTAGCAGGTCTCGGCGACGGGCGCGCCGACCCGCTTGGCGATCGGCCGGACCACCTGAACGATCCGCTCCCGGCCCTCGACCCGCACCCGTACGTCGTCGCCGGGCTTGACGTGCTGCGCGGGCTTCGCGGTGGCCCCGTTCACCTTCACGTGCCCGGCCCGGCAGGCCGCGCCCGCCGCCGAGCGGGTCTTGATCAGCCGGATCGCCCAGATCCAGCTGTCGATCCGTACGCTCGCCTCGTCCGTGCTCATATCCCGACTCTATCGCCGAGCCGAGCCGCCCAGCGGCGAACGTCCAGAGCCAAGCCGCCCAGAGCTGAACGTCCAGAGGCGAGACGCCCAGAGCCGAGCCGCCCAGAGCTTTGTGCAACTAGTTGCAGAGAAAGTCCGCCGCCCCCTACCGTTGGGTAACAAATCCTGACCGGAGGCGTCGATGACTGCTGCGTACCCCCACCTGCTGGCCCCGCTCGACCTGGGCTTCACCACGCTGCGGAACCGAGTGGTGATGGGTTCCATGCACGTCGGCCTGGAGGAGGCCGCGAACGGCTTCGAGCGGATGGCCGCGTTCTACGCGGAGCGCGCCCGCGGCGGCGTCGGCCTGATCGTCACCGGCGGCATCGCGCCCAACGAGGCGGGGCGGCCGTGGTCCGGCGGCGCCAAGCTCACCACCGAGCAGGAGGCCGCCGAACACCGCGTGATCACCGACGCCGTGCATGCCGAGGGCGGCAAGATCGCCCTGCAGATCCTGCACTTCGGCCGCTACGCGTACCACCAGGACCTGGTCGCCCCGTCCGCCCTGCAGGCCCCGATCAGCCCGTTCGTCCCGCACGAGCTGACCGAGGAGCAGATCGAGCAGACCATCGAGGACTTCGCGCGCTGCGCCGAACTCGCCCGCTCCGCCGGGTACGACGGCGTGGAGATCATGGGCTCCGAGGGCTACCTGATCAACGAGTTCATCGCCCGGCAGACCAATCACCGCACCGACGGCTGGGGCGGCTCGTACGAGAACCGGATGCGCTTCCCGATCGAGATCGTCCGCCGGGTGCGCGAGCGGGTCGGCGCGGACTTCATCCTGGTCTACCGGCTGTCCATGCTCGACCTGGTGCCCGGCGGCTCCACCTTCGACGAGGTCGTCCGGCTCGCGGAGGAGATCGAGGCGGCCGGCGCCACCATCATCAACACCGGCATCGGCTGGCACGAGGCCCGCATCCCCACCATCGCCACCTCCGTCCCGCGCGGCGCGTTCGCCTGGGTCACCAAGAAGCTGATGGGCAAGGTGGGCATCCCGCTGGTCACCACCAACCGGATCAACACCCCGGAACTCGCCGAGGAGTTGCTCGCCACCGGCCACGCCGACCTGGTCTCGCTGGCCCGCCCGATGCTCGCCGACGCCGCCTTCGTCAACAAGGCCGCCGCCGGAACCCCCGAGGCCATCAACACCTGCATCGGCTGCAACCAGGCCTGCCTCGACCACACCTTCAGCGCGAAGATCACCTCCTGCCTGGTCAACCCGCGCGCCTGCCACGAGACCGAACTCGTCCTCGCCCCCACCCGGTTGCGCAAGCGCATCGCCGTGGTCGGTGCCGGCCCGGCCGGCCTCGCGTTCGCCGTCTCGGCCGCCGACCGCGGCCACCGGGTCACCCTGTTCGACGCCGCGAGCGAGATCGGCGGACAGCTGAACGTCGCCCGCCGCGTCCCCAGCAAGCAGGAGTTCGACGAGACCCTGCGCTACTACCGGCACGAACTGGCGCGCACCGGCGTCGAGTTGCGCCTCAACACGCTCGCCGACGCGGACGCCCTGACCGGCTGGGACGAGGTCGTGCTCGCCACCGGCGTCACCCCGCGCGTTCCCGAGATCGACGGCATCGACCACCCCAGCGTGCTCGGCTACCTCGACGTGCTGCGCGACGGCGCCAAGGTCGGCGACCGCGTCGCCGTGATCGGCGCGGGCGGCATCGGCTTCGACGTGGCCGAATACCTCACCGACCCGGGCACCGACGACTTCCTCGCCAAGTGGGGCGTCGACGCCGAGCACACCACCCCCGGCGGCCTGACCGCTCCCACCCGCCCCGCCGTCCCGCGCAGCGTCCACCTGCTCCAGCGCAAGACCGGCAAGATCGGCGCCGGCCTCGGCAAGACCACCGGCTGGATCCACCGCACCGAACTGCGCCACCGCGGCGTCGTGATGGTCCCCGGCGTCGAGTACCGCCGCATCGACGACGCCGGCCTGCACCTGGTCGTGGACGGCACCGAACAGGTCCTCCCCGTCGACACCATCGTCCTCTGCGCCGGTCAGGAACCCCGTCGCGACCTCCTCGACGCCCTGCGCGAACGCGGCATCGACCCCCACTTGATCGGTGGCGCCGACCTCGCTGCCGAGCTCGACGCCAAGCGCGCCATCGACCAAGGCACCCGCCTGGCGGCGGCGCTCTGACTCCGCGTCAGTAGTTGGGTGGGCGGGTGGTCCGGTCGCAGGCAGTGCCGGGCCACCCGCAGGTGCATCGCGCCGGTCAGGAACCCCGTCGCGACCTCCTCGACGCCCTGCGCGAACGCGGTATCGACCCCCACCTGATCGGTGGCGCCGACCTCGCTGCCGAGCTCGACGCCAAGCGCGCCATCGACCAGGGCACCCGCCTGGCGGCGGCGCTCTGACGTCACGTCAGTAGTTGGGTGGGCGGGTGGCCCGGTCGCAGGCAGTGCTGGGCCGCCCGCAGGTGCATCGCGTCGGTCAGGAACCCCGTCGCGACCTCCTCGACGCCCTGCGCGAACGCGGTATCGACCCCCACTTGATCGGTGGCGCCGACCTCGCTGCCGAGCTCGACGCCAAGCGCGCCATCGACCAGGGCACCCGCCTGGCGACGGCGCTCTGACGTCACGTCAGTAGTTGGGTGGGCGGGTGGCCCGGTCGCAGGCAGTGCCGGGCCACCCGCAGGCGCATCGCGTCGGCCAGGTCCCGCGTCCAGCGGCCGGTCCGGCCGAGGAGGTTGTGCGGGGATTCCCCGAAGTCCGGGAGCCGGTCAGTCAGTTGAATGGTGCCGGAGCTGCCCGGCAGGTTCCCCCGGCAGCGCGGTCACCTCGTCGAACGGCACCGGCACCAGCCCGTCCGGTCGAGCGGCCCCGCCGCGCCGACCCCTCGTTCACGGCGGCCGGGACCGACCCGCCGGACCGCCTCTCGGCGCCCGCGCTCACCAGGTACATCCCCGTTCCGCGCACGCCGGCGGGCCTTCCCAACAACGACGGTCGGCCGTCAGCGGGACGTGCTGTGAGGCACCCCTCGCCCGCGGTCATGGCGCCTGTGGCCCAAGAAGGTTGACCATGGAGTCATGACTTCCACGCCCCGCCCGCCGCACGGCGATGGCCGACCGGATCCCACTGCCAGGACCACCACGCCCGACGGGGAGTCCGCTCCCGCCCGCGGGTACCTGCTGGACAACGCGCGTGCCGAGGCGGGTGAGCGATTCGTCTGGCTGGCCGAGCTGTTCGACGGTGTGACGCGCGGACACTTCGACCGGTTGGGGGTCGGGGCCGGTTCGCGCTGCTGGGAGGTGGGGGCCGGTGGCCCCGGCATCCCGGAGGCGCTCGCGGCGGCCGTCGGCCCGACCGGGCACGTGCTGGCCACGGACATCGACCCGTCGTGGCTGAAGACCGGCGAGGGGTACGAGGTGCGCAAGCACGACGTCGTCGCTGATCCGCCCCCGGAGCCGGGGACGTTCGACCTGGTGCACGCCCGGCTCGTGCTGGTCCATGTACCCGACCGGGCCCGGGCGTTGGCCACGATGGCGGCAGCGCTGAAGCCCGGCGGCTGGCTGCTGATCGAGGACGCCGACACCGCCCTGCAACCACTGGCCTGCCTGGACGAGAGCGGCCCCGCACAGCGGCGGGCCAACCGACTGCGCGACGCCGTCCGGGAACTGCTGGCACGCCGGGGCGCCGACCTGCGCTACGGCCGGACACTGCCACGGGCGCTGCGCGAGGCCGGCCTGGTGGACGTCGCCGCCTCGGGCACCTTCCCGGTCGGCGGCCCGGCCTGCGACCGGCTGGAGGCCGCGACCATCCGCCACGTGCGTGGGGAACTGCTCGCGGCCGGCCTGACCGACGACGCCGAGATCGACGCACACCTGGCCGCCATCGCCGCGGGCGAACTCGACCTGACACTCGCACCGCTCATCTCGGCCTGGGGACGCCGCCCGGCAGCCGGTTAGGCACGGATCCAGGCGCTGCCCGACCTGCCCGACCTGCCCGCAGCGCCGTTCGCCGAGGGACACCGGGCACCGTCGTCCGAGCGGAGGGCGGTGCCCGCCGGCGCATCGTCCCCGCGTCCGGCCGCGCCCGGCCTCCGCGAGCGGGCTGCGGGCCTCGACTTCGCCGTCCGTCACTGGGCACGGCGAGGCGGCGCAGCCGCGGGTGCGAGGTGACCCTGGCGCACCCACTCCGCCCGAGACCGACGCCCGCGCCCCCGAAACCGGCACCCACTCCGCCCGAGGCCGGCGCCAACGAGCCCTCCCCGCCCCGCTTTTCGCGCGGTGAGCGCACTCAGCCCGTCGCGTGGTCCACTTCACAGGCCCGAGCGTTGTGCGGTGGCGTACAGCGCGCCTAAGCTCTCGTTATACGCAGTCGCACAATGCGAGAAGGGCATCGCCATGTCGTTCGGTTTCATCGCGTTCCACTACCCGAAGCCGGAGTACGTCGAGGAGTTCGTCGGCCGCTGCCACCAGGTCCGTGCAGTGCTGGGCAAGCAGCCGGGGCTTCTGCGGGTCGAGGTCTGGGTCACCCCCGAGGGCGACGCCGTCGTCACCACGGGCGCGTTCGAGTCCCAGCAGGCGTTCCAGGACGCGTTCGCCGCCGTGGGCCGCGAGTGCGGTGAGGCGGTGGTGTTCGACGAGCGCGAGGTGAAGCCCCGCGAGGTCCACGCCCTGTTGTCGCGCTGAGCGGCGGCCGGGCCGGCGGACGCCGTCAGGCCGCAGCCCCCTCCGGCCTGCCGGTCCGAGGGGGCTGCGGGCATGTGCGGTGCGTCAGTACAGCGAGACGCCGTACGCCGCGGCCGCCGCCGTGACGGGCTGGAAGAACGTGGTGCCGCCGGTGGTGCAGTTGCCGCTGCCGCCGGAGGTGAGGCCGAGGGCCTTGGTGCCGTCGTAGAGGGGGCCGCCGGAGTCGCCGCCCTCGGCGCAGACGTTGGTCTGGATCAGGCCGCGGACCGTGCTGCCGTCGGAGTAGCGGACGGTGGTGTTCAGGGCGGTGACGGTGCCGCCGTGGGTGCCGGTGGTGGAGCCGGTGCGCTTGACGGACTCGCCGACGTACGCGCTGGCCGCCGAGTAGCCGCCGGGGTGGCTGGCCGAGGCGCTGCTGTACTTCACCAGCGCGTAGTCGGTGCCCGGGAAGTTGGAGCTGACGGTGGTTCCGACCGTGGTGCTCTGGCCGGAGTTGCTGTACCAGGTGCCGGCGAGGTTGCCGCAGTGCCCGGCGGTCAGGAAGTAGTAGACGCCGCCCTTGACCACGTTGAAGCCCAGCGAACACCGGTAACCGCCACCGTAGATGGCCGCGCCGGCCGAAAGCAGCGGGTTGAACGTTCCTGCTGTGCGCTCGATCCTGAGGTGCTGCGTCCCGGCGGCCTTGCCGAGCTTGGCGAGCGCGGCGGGGCTGACGCTGCTGTCGGCCGTCACGACGACCTGGCCGGTGGCCTGGTCGGTGTGCCAGGCGATGCCGTTGACCCCGGTCTGCTCGACCGCGTTGCTGACCTGGGCCAGCGTGCCGGCGTCGGCAGCGGGGGCGGCCGCGATCGCGCTCGGCGCCGCGAGGGCGGTCGCCGCGGCGAGGGCGACGGTGACGGCGAGCAGGCGTCCGCGGGTGCGGGACGGGGGCGTGGGGGTGGTGCGCGTGGTCCTCACAGTTCTCCTCCTGAGGGGTGGGGGAGGCCCGGACAACTGACGGGCCGTGAGGCGCGGGCAGGCGGAGATCGCGGACCGGTCGACTCCCGGCCCCAGTTCTGATCTGCCCCTGACAAGCGCTATCCGGGAGTATTTCGCCAGGAGTTGGAGCGGCACAAGACCCCCGACCGCGCTTTCCCGACGCCCCCATCGCTGCCCACCGCGGCGCCGAGGCATGCGCGGCGACGCGCGGCCCGTACGATCGGCCGCATGTCACTGCCGCACGCGATCCTCACCGCCCTGCTGGAGAAGCCGTCCTCGGGGCTGGAGTTGACCCGGCGGTTCGACCGGTCGATCGGGTTCTTCTGGTCGGCGACGCACCAGCAGATCTACCGCGAGCTGGGGCGGCTGGAGCGCGAGGGACTGGTGCGGGCCTCGGGGCCGGGGGCGGGGCGCGGGCAGCGCAAGGAGTACGAGGTGCTGCCGGCGGGGCGGGAGCGGCTGCGCGAGTGGGTCGGGCAGGCGCAGGACCCGAAGCCGATCCGGGACCCGCTGCTGCTGCGGCTGCGCGCCGCGGCGGTGCTCGGCGTGGACGGCCTGGAGGCGGAGCTGGCGCGCCACCGGGAGCTGCACCGGGCCCAGTTGGCGGAGTACCTGGAGATCGAGGCCCGCGACTTCCCGCCGGAGCGGGCGGAGACGGAGAACCGCCTGCAGCACACGGTGCTGCAGGCGGGCATCCAGCTGGAGTCGTTCTGGCTGGCCTGGCTCGACCAGGCCCTGAACGGGATTCCGGAAGCGAAGAGTTGAGCGCGGCTCAGACCAGCCGCTCCAGATAGCCGTTGGTCACCAGCCAGCCGACGTTGATCCGCTCCGGCGCCCCGGGCACCAGCGCGGCGTCCAGCTGGTACTGGAGGCCGAGGCCGGGCTGCCCGAACCAGGGGGCGATCGGGCCGGAGTGCACGGTGAACGCCTTCAGCACCCGGTAGTCGTGGTAGTTGCAGCCCGCCGCCGGGTTGCCGTCGAGGCTGGACGGCGGGATCGAGCGGGTGGCGTACGGCAGGCCCTCGGGGGCGAGGAAGGAGCCGTACTCGCTGCCGTAGCGGTCGATCGCCTGGCCGGGGCTGAGGGTGGTGTTGTACTCGATGGGGGTGCCGTCGGGCGTCAGCAGGTAGCCGTTGGACGGCGGGTACTTCCAGCTGCCGGCCGCGCTGTCGTAGTACGTGTTCAGGAACTGCTGCTCGCTCATCAGCCCGGTGCGCAGGTAGCCGATCAGCTGGTGGCCGACCGCTCCGGCGTTGGGCAGCTGGGCGGGGCCGAGCCGGGAGTCGCCGTGCTGGAAATCGGCGGAGCACTCGGTGGTGACGGTGATCCGCAGCTCGGTGGGGGTCGCGGCGGACGCGACCGGCGCGGCGGTGGCGAGCAGGGCGACGGTGGCGACGAGCGGGGCGAGGAACTGGCGCAGGCGCACGGACACTCCGGTGGGAGGTGGACGGCAGGGAGGGCGCAGCGGCGCGGCCGGTGACGGTCCGCGCCCGAGGGCGTGCATCAGGTAAGCGGAATGCCTGACCATCAGTCAACTCTGCGTGTCCGATCAGCTGCCGAGAGTGTCGGCGTTTCGGTCAGTCGAGGGGGAATCCTGGCGGGAATAGGGCGGGGTGGCGTCTCGTTGCAGCGAGTGGTTGAATGTTGAATCAACCGAGAGGGAGTTGAGCGCGGTGCAGTTCGGCATTTTCAGCGTCGGTGACGTGACCACCGACCCGACCACCGGTCGGACCCCCAGCGAGGGGGAGCGGATCAAGGCGATCCTGGCGATCGCGCTCAAGGCGGAGGAGGTCGGCCTCGACGTCTTCGCCACCGGCGAGCACCACAACCCGCCATTCGTGCCGTCCTCGCCGACCACCATGCTCGGCTGGATCGCGGCGAAGACCGAGCGGATCGTGCTCTCCACCGCGACCACGCTGATCACCACCAACGACCCGGTGAAGATCGCCGAGGACTACGCGATGCTCCAGCACGTCGCCGACGGCCGGGTCGATCTGATGCTCGGCCGCGGCAACACCGGCCCGGTCTACCCGTGGTTCGGCAAGGACATCCGCCAGGGCATCCCGCTCGCCATCGAGAACTACGCGCTGCTGCACCAGCTCTGGCGCGAGGAGAACGTCGACTGGCAGGGCCGCTTCCGCACCCCGCTGCAGTCCTTCACCGCCACCCCGCGCCCGCTCGACGACACCCCGCCGTTCGTCTGGCACGGCTCCATCCGCAGCCCCGAGATCGCCGAACAGGCCGCCTACTACGGCGACGGCTTCTTCGCCAACAACATCTTCTGGCCCAAGGGCCACTTCCAGCGCCTGGTCGACCTCTACCGGACCCGCTACGCCCACTACGGCCACGGCACCCCCGAGCAGGCGATCGTCGGCCTCGGCGGGCAGGTGTTCATGCGCAAGAACTCCCAGGACGCCGTACGGGAGTTCCGCCCGTACTTCGACAACGCCCCGGTCTACGGGCACGGGCCCTCGCTGGAGGAGTTCACCGAGCAGACCCCGCTCACCGTCGGCAGCCCGCAGGAGGTCATCGAGAAGACCCTGACCTTCCGCGAGACCTTCGGCGACTACCAGCGCCAGCTGTTCCTGATGGACCACGCCGGCCTGCCGCTGAAGACCGTCCTGGAGCAACTCGACCTGCTCGGCGAGGAGGTCGTCCCCGTGCTGCGCAAGGAGTTCGCCAAGAATCGCCCCGCCGAGGTCCCCGACGGGCCCATCCACGCCGCGCTGGTGGCGGCACGTCGGAGCGGAGAGGTCGCCAAGTGAGCGCGCTGAAACTGGTCGTGGTGACGGCCGGACTCTCCGTCCCCTCCTCCACCCGGCTGCTCGCCGACCGCCTGGCCGGCGCCGCCGCCCGCGAACTGGGCGCCACCACCGGCGAACCGGGCGCCGCCGCCCGTGAACCGGGCGATGCCGGACGGGAGGTGGACGTCCGGGTGGTCGAACTGCGGGAACTCGCCCGGGACATCGCCGACAACCTGATCACCGGCTTCCCGCCGCCCGCGCTGCGCGACGCCGTCCGGGCGGTCGAGGAGGCGGACGGCCTGATCGCCGTCACGCCGATCTTCTCGGCCTCCTACAGCGGCCTGTTCAAGTCCTTCGTCGACGTCCTCGGCAAGGACGCGCTGACCGGCACGCCCGTGCTGATCGCCGCCACCGGTGGCACCGCCCGGCACAGCCTCGCCCTCGAACACGCGATGCGTCCGCTCTTCGCCCACCTGCGTGCCGTGGTCGTCCCCACCGCGGTCTTCGCCGCCTCCGAGGACTGGGGCGCGAACGGGGCCGACGGCTCGCTCGCCGGCCGGATCGACCGCGCCGCCCGCGAACTCGCGGCCCTGCTGGCCGGGCGGCCCGCCGCGACCCGGCAGGCCGAGCAGGTTGTGCCCTTCGAGCAACAACTCGCTGCGCTGCGAGCACACTGACGGGCCACCGCGCCCGTATCTTGCGACGAGCCCCCGGCGACCCGAGCCCCGGCAAGCCCCAAGGCCCAGCAAGCCCCAAGACCCCAGCGAACCCCCGAGAACGAGGAGCAGCGCCCGATGGAACCCCAGGTCACCGACAACACCGAGCAGTCCCGCTTCGAGATCAGCACCGACGCCGGACTGGCCGGATTCGCCGAGTACCAGCTCCGCGACGGCGGGCAGATCGCCTTCGTCCACACCGTCATCGACCCGGCCTTCGGGGGCCAGGGCCTGGGCGGCAAGCTGGCCCGCGCCGTCCTCGACACGGCGCGCGAGCGCGGCCTGGGCGTGCTGCCGTACTGCCCGTTCATCCGCGGCTGGATCGCCAAGCACCCCGAGTACGTCGACCTGGTGCCCGCCGACAAGCGCGCCAAGTTCGATCTCTGAGCCGTCGCGCGGACGACGGACGGCGGGTGCCGGGGACGAGACCGGCACCCGCCGTGGGACTTGCGGGACTTGACGGAATGTGTCGAACCGGGATTCACCGTGGACGAAAGGTTCCGGCAGAGCTATCGTCGCCCGTCGTGACCTTCTCCATCGTCGCTCGGCACGGAAACGCCTATGGCGTGGCCGTGGCCAGCAAGTTCCTCGCCGTCGGCGCCCTCGTTCCCGCCGCCGAGACCGGCACCGGCGCCCTCGCCACCCAGGCCTGGGCCAACCTCGCCTACCGCCCGCAGGGCATGGCCATGCTGCGCAGTGGCGCCTCGCCTGCCGACACCGTCGCGGCGCTGCTCGCCGCCGACGGCGGCCGGGTGCACCGCCAGCTCGGCGTGGTCGGCCCCGAGAGCGCCGTCAGCTGGACCGGCGAGGAGTGCCTGCCCTGGGCGGGCGGCGTGGCCGGCCAGGACTACGCGATCCAGGGCAACATCCTCGCCGGGCCCGAGGTGGTCCGCGACATGGAGTCCGCTTGGCTGGCCTCCGCCGAACTCCCGCTCGCCGACCGGCTGTTGGCCGCCCTCGCGGCGGGTGACGCGGCCGGTGGCGACTCCCGCGGCCGGCAGAGCGCCGCGCTGTACGCGGTCGAGCCCGGCAAGGGCGTCGGCGGCTGGGGCGACACCTCGCACGACCTGCGGGTCGAGGACCACCCGGACCCGGTCGGCGAACTGCGCCGCCTGCTCGCCCTGCACGAGATCCTGCACGGCACCCCGGACCCGGACTCGCTGCTGGCGCTCGACGGTGAACTCGCCGACGAGGTCGCCGCGTTGCTCGCCGCGCTCGGCCACGACGACCTCGACCGCTGGGCCGGGGTGGAGAACCTCGAGGGCCGCCTGGTCGCGGGCCGCATCGACCCGCTGGTGCTGAACCACCTGCGCACGGTCGCCGCGAGCTGATCCGGTCCCGGCCCGGCCGGGGCGTCAACTCCCCGGTGGCCGCCACCTCGTGCGGATCGATCGGCACGTGGTGGGCGGCCGCGGGGGAGCCGCCCCTGCTACCGGAGCAGCGCCTTGGCGAGGTCCGCCTCCAGGTCGGCCGGGTCCTCCAGGCCGACCGACAGGCGCAGCAGGGCGGGGACGGGCTTGTGGGCGGCGGCGACCGGGCGGTGGGTGAGCGAGGCCGGGTGCTGGATCAGGGTGTCCACGCCGCCGAGCGAGACCGCGTGGGTGATCAGCTCGCAGCGCTCGGCGATCGCCGCCGCGTGTTCGAAGCCGCCCGCCGCCTCGAACGCCAAGGTGCTTCCGCCGCCGAGGAGTTGACGTCCCAGCAGCGGGGAGCCGGAGCGCCCGGGGTAGTGCACGGCCGTCACCTCGGGCTGCTCGGCCAGCCAGTCGGCGAGCCGGGCGGCGCTCGCCGAGGCGGCGCGGACCCGCAGCGGCAGGGTCTGCAGGCCGCGGTGCAGCAGGTAGCCGGCCAGCGGGTGCAGGATCGCGCCGGTGACGGCGCGGACCCGGCGCAGCCGTTCGGCCCACTCGGTGGTGCAGGCGACCGCGCCGGCCAGCACGTCGCCGTGGCCGCCGATCGACTTGGTCGCGGAGTGCAGCACCAGCGCGGCGCCGAACTCGGCGGGGCGCTGCAGCACCGGAGTGGCGAAGGTGTTGTCGACCAACAGCGGTGCGTCGCCGCACTGTTGGGCGATCGCGGCCAGGTCGACCAGGTCCAGGGTGGGATTGCCGGGCGTCTCCACCAGGACGAGCCCGGTGTCGGCGCGGACGGCGTCGGCGACGGTGCCGGGGGTGGCCCAGGTGACTTCGGTGCCGAGCAGTCCGGAGTCCAGCAGGTGGTCCGAGCCGCCGTACAGCGGGCGCACCGCGACCACGTGCCGGCGGCCCTCCGCGGCGGCGGCCAGCAGGCAGGCGGTGAGCGCGGCCATGCCGGAGGAGAAGGCCACCGCCTGGGCGCAGCCCTCCAGTTCGGCCAGCGCCTGCTCGAAGCGGGCGACGGTGGGGTTCCACAGCCGCTGGTAGACCAGCCCACCCTCGGCGGGCGGCCGTCCGCCGGTGGCCAGCGCCTGGTAGGCGTCGCCGCCGGCGGCGAGGTCCGGCACGGGGTAGGTGGTGGACAGGTCGAGCGGGGGGACGTGCGTGCCGAGGCCGGCGAGGTCGTCGCGGCCGGCGTGCACGGCTCTGGTGTCGAGTCGGCTCATGGCCGTTGATGGTGAACTTGCCGCCGGGCGAAGGCCAGAGCGGTAATCGATCATTCGGTAGGGGCCGGGTGCGGTCTTGCGAATGTTCGACGCGGGCCGCCAGGCTGGTGCCGTGCCGAACATTCCACGGGCCCGCGCGGCGCTGGACGAGACCGACCGGGCGATCGTCCGGGCGCTGCTGGCGAACGCCCGGATGGCCAACAACGCGCTGGCCGAGCTGGTCGGGATCGCCCCGTCCACCTGCCTGACCCGGGTGCGGGCGCTGCGCGAGCGCGGGGTGATCCGCGGCTACCACGCGGAGGTGGACCTGCCGGCCGTCGGGCTGCCGCTGCAGGCGATGATCTCGGTGCGGCTGCGGGCACACACCCGGGAGCAGAACGGCAGCTTCCGCGCTGCCGCGCCGGACCTGCCCGGAGTTCTGGCGGTCTTCCACATGGCGGGCAGCGAGGACTACCTGCTGCACGTGGCAGTGGCCGACCCGGAGGCACTGCGCTGCTTCGTGGTGGAGCACCTGACGACCCACCCGGCGGTGGCGCAGACCCGCACCAACCTGGTGTTCGAGCGGATCCCGGGTACCGCGCCCGCGATCTGACGCCGGCCGGGGCCTGTCCGATCGATCGTGTCGGCCGCCAAGCCCAGGAGAAGCAGCTCAAGGAACTCATGACATTCCGACAGCTGGCCCTCTCCCGGCTCGCCGCTCAGCACCTGGAGATCGAACGTCCACCTGCCCAGTACGCAACACGGGCGCAGGCCCCCGCCCAAGCGGTCACGCAACTGCTGCCTGGCTAGTGCTGGAAGAGGACTTCCGGATTGTTCGGCGAGGGGCCGTCCAGCAGCGGACTGTGGATCCTCTTCAGCGTCTGGTCGAAGAACGCCGTCACGTACTCACGCGTGATCACGATTCCACGTTCGGAGTCGAGGGGCGGCGTCGGGAACCCGGCCTGCTCCAGAAGCACGTTCAGGTCGCTGAAGCTGAGGTGGTCGGCGCCGGCGACCGTCAGCCACTTCTTGTAGCCGCCGAGGGCGGCCCAGGGGCGCTCCCAATCGGTGTTGGTGGTCGTACCCAGCATGAGGAACGGCCGGTTGATCTGGCCGGGCGTCGGCTCCGGGTGGAAGGTGCCGTCCATGTTCACTCCGGCCCGTACTCGCGGGTCGGCGATCATCGTGGTGGCGGCCGCCGCTCCGCCGATGGAGTGTCCGGCCATGCCTATCTCGTGCTTGTCGATGAGGTGTGCCAGGCGCCACGCGGTATTGCCATGCGTCAACTGGTCGATCAAGAAGGACATGTCCAGCGCGCGGTTGGCGGGGATGGAGTTGATCCGCGTCGGGTCACCGCAGATCGCGCACGGCGACGTCTGGCCGTTCGCCAGCGTCTCGCCGCTGTCCTCGTAGGTGTCGCCGACGAGCGCGACGACGTAGCCGTGACTGGCCAGGTCGGTCGCGAGCGCCGTGAGCGTGATGCGCGGGTCCTCGTACGCGGGTGAGAGGACCACCAGCGGATACTTGCCGCGCTGCGGCCGCGCGCCGTCGAAGGCGTGAGTGGTGACGCTGGAAAGGGTCTGCGGGGTGACGCCGGAGCTCGCCGGCAAATTCTGCCGCTGGACGATTCCGGCTGCCTCGCCGAGGGTCATGTAAGGGGCCGGAGTCCCGGTCCCGGGGACGGCCGGGTAGACCATCGTGACGGTCAGTTGGCGGGGGCCGGACGACGGCACCCACGGGTCGGGACGGCTCGTGTCGGTGAGGTGGATGACCTCCTCGCCGGCGGCGTAGGGGCCGGTCGGCGCGGGGAGCGCGCCCTGGAAGGACCGCGGGGGCGCGGCAACAGCTGTGGCGGCGGTCGCGTGCACGGTGGAGGGCGGGGCCGTGGCGGCGAGTCCGGTGCCGGTCGCGGCCACTGATACGGCGAGACCCAGGATTGCGACAGCGCTGATACGGCGCTTGCGGTTCGAGGTGGTGTTCATGGGCACGATCCTGCCCGGTTCCGCCCTGACGCTCGATCATGCAGGCTTCCGTCTTGAGGGTGGTGCTGGATACACCCCGAGATCCCCCACTTCGCGCCCGGCCGGGAGTGCCGGCGAACCGTCCTCGTACTGGGTGTACTTGGATGGTTTGCCGGCACTCCCGTGGGGTCACCTCCTGGCCCGCCAGGGCTGGGGGTGGGGGCACCTCCCGGCCCGCCAGGGCTGGGGGCGGATGATCCGGCGTCGCGCGCCCGGCAAGATCGGCCGGGCAGGCCCTAACACACGCCGTCGGTCCGACCTGGCCTCAGGGGCCGGGCGGGGGTGGCGAGTTGTGGCCACTGTCCACCATCCGCCGCCGCATCCGGGGCCTTTCGGCCTTACCGTACTGGTTAACGGTAATCTGTCCGGTCCCTCCGGACGGGGCAGGGCTGCCGAGCCCCGACGCGGCCGCACGACGGCGCTCCCGCTCCGACCCGGTCGCCCCCGCTGTGAAGGGACCGACCATGGCTGTCGCGGACCCACCCCTGACCGTGCGGTACTGCCTGAGCCTGGCGACCGTGCCCGCGTCCGTGCCCGAGGCGCGTCGCAGTGTGCGCGCCGAACTGGCCGCCCGCGGCCTGGACGCGGACCATCCGCTGACCGACACCGTGCTGCTGGTGGTCAGCGAACTGGTCACCAACACGGTCCGGCACGCGGCCGTGCGATCGCCCCGCACCACACTCCAACTCGACTTCGAGGCAGATGAGTTGACGGTCCGGGTGCACGACCGGCACCCGCACTGCCCGCACCGCCCGCAGGCGCCGCACCCGGACGGCAGCGGCGGCTGGGGCCTGAACCTGGTGCACGAGCTGGCGCAGCTCGCCGGTGGCGGTACCGCGACGCTGGCCGATCCGGACGGCGGCGGCAAGACCATGGTGGTGCGGTTGCCGCTCTGTTGACGCGCCGGGGGAAGCCGGCGCGGGGCCGGCGCCGCGTCCCGGCGGGCGCCGGTTGGGAAGACGATCGGAGGACGACCCCGCGGCCCCACTCTGCTGCATGCACTCCGTTATTGCAAGTGACTCGCAATAAGTCCGGCGGTGCGCGCACCGGCCCTCAGCAGCGACGCAGCGCCCCCGGCACCCGCAGCGACTCCAGCGACGGACAGCCGTCCACCGCCATCAGCAGATCCGCCTCCGCCAGCAGCGACCGCAGCACATGCACCACCCCGGCCTCGCCGCCCAGCGCCAGCCCGTACACGTACGGCCGGCCCACCCCGACCGCCGTCGCACCCAGCGCCAGCGCCTTCACCACGTCCGCGCCGCTGCGCACACCCGAGTCGAACAGCACCGGCAGGCCGTCCGCCGCCGCCACCACCTCGGCCAACGACTCCAGCGCCGGCAGCCCGCCGTTCGCCTGCCGGCCGCCGTGGTTGGAGCAGTAGATCCCGTCCACGCCCGCGTCCTTCGCCCGCCGGACGTCCTCCGGGTGGCACAGGCCCTTCAGGATCAGCGGCAGCGAGGTCAGCGAACGCAGCCACGGCAGATCGTCCCAGGTCAACGGGTTGCCGAAGATCTGCACCCAGTCCATCACCGCGCCGCGCGGATCCCCGTCCGGGTCCTGGAGACGGGCCCGGAACACCGGGTCCGAGGTGTAGTTCGCCAGACAGTGCCCGCGCAGCTGCGGGAAACTCCCACTGCCCAGGTCACGCGGCCGCCAGCCCGTCACCCAGGTGTCCAGCGTCACCACGATGCCCCTGAACCCGGCCGCCTCCGCCCGGTGCACCAGCGACTCCGCAAGCGCCCGGTCGGTGGGCGTGTACAGCTGGAAGAAGCCCGGCGTGCCGCCCAGCTCCGCCGCCACCTGCTCCATCGGGTCCACCGACAGCGTCGACGCCACCATCGGCACCCCCGTACGGGCCGCCGCCCGGGCCGTCGCCAGATCCCCGTGCCCGTCCGGCGCGCACAACCCCAGCACCCCGACCGGGGCCAGGAACAGCGGCGACGCCAGCTCCAGACCGAACAGATCCACCCGCAGGTCCCGCTCCTTCGCGCCCACCAGCATCCGCGGCACCAGCCCCCAGCGCTCGAACGCCGCGACGTTCGCCCGCTGGGTGAGCTCGTCACCCGCGCCGCCCGCCACGTACGACCACAGGTCCGGCGCCAACGCCTGCTGCGCCCGCTCCGCCAGGCCCGCGAACGTCATCGGGTACTTCGGCGCGACACCGAACAGCGCCTCGAAGTAGATCTCGTTCTGGTAGTCGCCGAACTGCGGGGCCATCCGCGCTCCTCGAGGTGGTGATCGATGGTGGCGGCCACCCTCCATCCGCTACCGGCAGACGGTCAAGGGGGTGCCGCGCAGCACCAGCCGGGTCGGAACGGTCTCGGTGCGCGGCGGCGTCGCGTCCCCGTCCAGCCGGGCCAGCGCCAGCCGCACCGCCGCCGCACCCAACTCCGCCGGGGCCTGCGCGACCGCCGACAGCGGCGGATCCAGCACCTCCGCGAGCGGCAGATCGTCGAACGCCAGCAACGCGACCTCGCGACGGCCCGCCCGGCCCAGCGCCAGCACCGCACCCGTCGCCGCGCTCAGATGGGACGCGAACAGCGCCGTCGGCGCGTCCGGCAGCGCCAGCAGCCGCAGCACCGCACGCTCCGCGTCCGCCGCCGTGCGGGCCTCCGCGACAAGTGCGTCGTCGGGAGTGACGCCCGCCTCCGTCAGCGCGTCCCGGTAACCCGCCAGGCGCTCCCGGCGGGTGTACAGCTCCGGCGGCAGATCACCCAGGAACGCCACCCGGCGATGCCCCGCGCCCAGCAGATGGGCCACGCCCTCGCGGGCGCCCGCCCGGTTCGAGGACAGCACACAGTCCGTGTCCGGCCCCGGCCGGTCCACGAACACCAACGGCACCCCCGCCGCCCGGGCCTGCGCCAACGCCTCCCCGCCCGCCGCCGGCACCACCAGCAGCGCGGCCGTCCGACGCGCCAGAAAGACGCCCACCACCTCCGCCTCGCGCAGCGGATCACCGCCCGAACACCCCAGCAGCACCGTCAGCCCACGCGCCCGCGCCGCCTCCTCCACCCCGCCTGCCAGCGCCCCGAAGAACGGATTGCCCAGATCCGGCACCACCAGCCCCACCGTCGAATCCGGGCCGCCCGTCCGGATACTGCGCGCCAACAGGTTCGGCCGAAAGCCCGTCTGCCGGATCACCGCCAGCACCCGCTCCCGGGTCGCCGCCGCCACCGGCCCGTCCCCGTTCACCACCCGCGACACCGTCTTCGCACTCACCCCCGCCTCCCTCGCCACATCGTGCAAGGTCGAACGCCGCTCCATCCCCGTACCCCTCCCGTCCCGCTGCCCCACCGACCGTACCGCCGCCCTCCCGGCGGAAGATCCACCGGAGGTAGCCTGGCTGCGGGTGGTGACCATGCGAGCCAGCGACAACCCGACGTCCGGGACGACGATCCCCGAGGTCCCCTTCGCCGCGCCACCCGGCGCACCGACCGGCGTCGAAGTGATGACCCTCGCCGAACTGCGCGCCCGCCGCGCCACCGCCACCGACCGCGCCTTCCACCGCCCCCAGCGGCCCGCCTTCCACCACCTGCTCACCCTCGACCGCGGCACCCTCCACCACACCGTCGACTTCACCGAACACGCCGTCCACCCCGGCAGCTGGCTCTGGGTCCGGCCCGGACAGGTCCAGCAGTGGGGCGAACTCGGCGACGCCGACGGCACCCTCGTCCTCTTCGAACCCGGCTTCCCCGACCCCGCGACAGTCGCCGCCGCCCACCTCGACGACCCGTTCGCCGCCGCCGTCCTGCACACCACCGGCACCTCCCGCGACGCCCTGCGGCACGCGCTGCGCCACCTCCAACAGGAATACGCCGCCGGCGCCGACCTGCCCGCCGACATCCACCACGCCCTGCTCCGCCACCTGCTCGCCGCACTCCTGCTGCGCCTCGCCAACCCCGCGACCCCCTGCGGCACCACCACCGCCGAACCCGGCGAGACCTACCGCCGCTTCCGGCACGCCGTCGAACACCACTTCACCCGCACCCGCCGCGTCGAGGACTACGCAAAAGCCCTCGGCTACTCCCCGCGCACCCTCTCCCGCGCCACCCTCGCCGCCGCGGGCGTCGGCGCCAAGGAATTCGTCGACCGCCGCGTCGTCCTCGAAGCCAAACGCCTCCTCGCCCACAGCGACACCCCCGCCGCCCGCATAGCCGACCACCTCGGCTTCGCCGACGCCGCCAATTTCGCCAAGTTCTTCCACCAACGCACCGGCACCACCCCCATCGCCTTCCGCACCACAGTCCGAGGCACCACAGACGAGACGTAACCGGCCCCCGGTAGGGGCGCGCCTCCGCCGGGGGACGGGGGAGTTCGGAGGATCGCGCGGCCGTCCGCACGGCGGTCCGGCGAAGCGTGGACGAGATGTAACAGCCCCCGCCCGCGCGGCGTGGCCGGTCCGGCGGGGAGGGGGTGCGCCTCCGCCGGGGGAGGGGGTGTCTGGGGGATCGCGCGCCTTCTGCACGGCGGTCCGGCGAAGCGCGGACGAGACGTAACGACCCCCGCCCGTGCGGCGTGGCCGGTCCGGTGGACGGTGGGGTGCGCCTCTGGCGGGGAGGGGGTGTCCGGAGGGATCGAGCGTCTTCCGCACGGCGGTCCGGCGAAGCGCGCATGGGACGTGGCGGCGCCCGCAGCGTGGTCTGCCCGGTCGGTGGTGGCGGCGCTTCCGGCACGCATTTCTCGCCCGCGCAGCGTGGTCTGCCCGGTCGGCGGTGGGGCGGCGCTTCCGGCGCGCAGGTCTCGCCTGCGCGGCGTGGCCGGTTCGGTGGGTGGTGGGGGTGTGCCTCCGGCGGGGGAGGGGGATCGCGCGTGTACCGCGCGGCGGTCCGGCGAAGCGTGGACGGGACGTGGTGGCACCCGCAACGCGGGCTGCCCGGTCGGTGGTGGCGGCGCTTCCGGCCTGCAGCCCCCGCCCGCGCGGCGTGGCCTGTCCGGTCGGTGGTGGGGTGGCGGCTCCGGTCCTGCGGCCCTCGCTCGCGCAGCGTTGTCTTTGGTGCCCGACGGCGGTGGGGTGCTCGGGTGGGTGGGTGGGCAGGGCCGTGGGGTCAGAGGGCGGAGCGGATGCGGGCCGCCGTCTCGCTCGCGTGAGCGGCGTCGCGGTAGTGGGTGCGGGGCCAGAAGAAGCCGCGCAGCCCGTCCTTGGGGTTGCGGGGCACGATGTGCGTGTGCAGGTGGGGGACGGACTGGCTGATCCGGTTGTTGGCCGCGACGAAGCTCCCGGCCGCGCCCGTGCCCCGCTCGACCGCGGCCGTCAGCAGCCGGACCCGCGTGTAGTAGGGGCCGGTCTCCGCGTCGGTGAGGTCGGTCAGGGTGGGGACGTGGCGGCGTGGGATCACCAGCAGGTGGCCGGGGAACAGCGGCCGGTGGTCGAGGAAGGCGAGGACGACGTCGTCGGCGAGGACGGTCTCGACCGGCACCTCGCCGGCCGCGACCCGGCAGAACAGGCAGTCCATCGCCCCATCATGGCGTCCGGGGGCGGGGCGGGGCCCGCCCCGCGCGCCCCCCCCCGACCGGACGGAGGGGGCCCCGGCCGGGCGGGGGCCCACCCCGCCACCGGCAGACAACAAGGGCGGGGGGGGGGGGGGGGGGGGCGGGCCCCCGCGCCCCGCGCCCGCACCCCCCCCGCACAACCCTACCCACCCCCCCACGGGCCGCGGGGGGGGGCGCCCCGCGGCGCCCCCCCCCCCCGCCCCCGCAGGACGTCAGGCGTGCGCCCAGGACGGGACGGTGACCAGCGCGACCAGCTGCTCACTGCTGAGCGCCGGGGGGAATGCGGTGACCTGGTGGTCGGGCCCGTACGTCCAGATCTTGGCGGTGACCATGGTGCCGTCGGGGAGCAGCGCGCCCGCGATCCGCTCGGTGCCCTGGGTGTCCTTGGTGCCGTCGGGGCCGGGAACAGGGACCTCCTTGACGAAGCGCAGGGTTCCGTCCGGGGTCTGGCTGAAGCTCCCGTCGAACCCGAGGTTGCGGAACCTGGTGGCCGGTTCGACGGGGAAGCCGCGCTGCCAGCCGTGTTCGACGGAGACCACCAGTTGGCTGGTGTGGCCGCCGAGGGAGACCGTTCCGTGCACCCGTCCCGGGGTTTCCTGCGTGCCCGTGCCCGGGTCGAAGGTGGCCCCGGCGGGCAGCGCGGTGTGCAGGGCGGTGAGCACGGCGGGGCCGCCGACGGGGGCGGCGGGCGGCACGGTGGAGGCGGGAAGGACGGTGAAGGCCGGCCGCCAGGCGTCGGAGGTGGCCACGGCCAGCAGTCGTTCCCGGGTGAGTGGCGGCTGCTCGCGGGCCGGGTGGCCCGGGCGGCCGGAGGCGATCTCGGTGGCGCTGACCATCCGGCCGTCGGGGTCGGCGAACGTCACCGTCCAGCTGCGGTCGTCGCCGTCCCAGCGTGGGGCGGTCGCGGTGGTGACCAGGCGCGAGCCGTCCGGGCGGGTGGCGAGCTCGCAGGTGGCGGTCGGCCGGGCGAGGGTGTCGGGGCACTGCAGGGCGGCGGCACCGTCGCCGAGCGGGGTGGGCAGTCGGTCGATGGTCAGCAGTAGCCGGGCCGGACCGTTGCCGTCGTCGTAGTCCAGCCAGGCCATCGGGGTGTGGCCGGGCTGCAGATCGTCGGGGGAGGTGCCCGAGAGGTCGGTGACCCGGCCGTCGGCGGGCATCAGTGAGCTCAGGGTGTCGGACATGAACGTTTGGCCGACGGCCGTGGCGGCCGGTGCGGGGCGTGCCGGGGAGCGGTCGGGCAGCAGGGCCAGCGCGCACCCGGCCGCGGCGACCAGGGCGAGCGCCGAGGCCCCGGCCGCCCGGCGCCGCCGCACCCGGGTGCGGCCGCGGCGTTCGGCGGCCAGCGCGAACAGCTCGGTGGGCGGTTCGGGGGCGTGCGCGGCGGAGGCCCGCAGGGCGCGGGCGAAGTCCTCTTCGGAAGTCATCGGCATTCTCCGGAAACGGTGCGGAGGGAACGTGCGGCGGGAACGTGCGGAGGGAACGTCAGGGGAGGAGCTTGCCGAACTGCCCGCCTTGGTGGGCGCGCAGACGGCTCCGGGAGAGACGGAAGGAAACGTCAGGGCCGGACGAGCTCGTCGAACTGCTCGCCGAGGCGGCCGCGCAGGCGGCTGAGTGCGCGGGCGGCGCGGGAGCGAACGGCGCTCGGGGTGAGTCGCAGGGCGGTGGCGGTCTCCTCCACACCCAGGTCCTCCCAGTAGCGCAGGATGAGCACCGCCCGGTCCTGCTGCGGCAGTTCGGCGAGTGCCTGGAGCAGGGTCACGCGCAGCGCGGGGTCGGCGGCGGGCATGGCGGGCGTGGCGGACTCGGCGAAGGTGTCGGTGACGTGTTCGCGGCTGCTGCGCCGGCGCCGGTGGCTGAGGAAGGTGTTGACCAGGACGGTGCGGGCGTACCCGGCCGGGTTCGCCATCCGGGAGACCCGTCGCCAGCTGCCGTAGAGCTTGCCGAGTGCCTCCTGCGCGAGGTCCTCGGCGAGGTGGGCGTCGCCGCCGGTCAGCAGGTAGGCGGTGCGCACCAGGTGGCGGCTGCGGGCGGCAGCGAAGTCCCGGAACTCCGGGGGGCCGCCGTCGGCGCCGGTCGTCGTCGTGCTGTCCATGCCCCTCTAACGCGGTGGGACTTCACTCTTGTCGCACTGTCGAACAAACGCCGATCGATCATTTTTCAGCCGAACGGGGTGTCGGAACGGACAGAACGGGTCAAAGTGTGACGATGCCGTGGTGACCACCACCAGCGAGCCCAGTCAGGCCGCCCCGCCCGTCCTCGACCGGCGGCAGCGGAACGTCGTGTTCGGCACCATCGTGCTCGGCATGCTGCTGGCCGCCCTCGACCAGACCATCGTCGGCACCGCGCTGCCCACCATCGTCGCGGACCTCGGCGGCGCCGCGCACATGTCGTGGGTGGTGACGTCCTATCTGCTCGCGGAGACCGTCACCACGGCGCTGGTCGGCAAGTTCGGTGACCTGTTCGGCCGCAAGGTGGTCTTCCAGGTCTCCGCGATCGTCTTCATCACCGGCTCCTTCCTGTGCGGCCTCGCCACCAACATGACGCTGCTGATCGCCTGGCGGGCCGTGCAGGGCGTCGGCGCGGGCGGCCTGATGGTCACTTCGATGGCGCTGATCGCCGATGTCATTCCGCTGCGCGAACGCGGCAAGTACCAGGGCGCGATCGGCGCGGTGTTCGGTGTCGCCACCGTGATCGGCCCGCTGCTGGGCGGGCTGTTCACCGACCATCTGTCCTGGCGCTGGGCGTTCTACGTCAACGTGCCGATCGCCGTCCTGGTGGTGATCGCTGCCGCCCGTTCCATCCCGGTGGTGCGCTCCGCCGCCCGCCCGGTGATCGACTACCTGGGCATCGTGCTGGTCGCGATCGGCGCCAGCGCCCTTATTCTGGCGACCAGTTGGGGCGGCAACGAGTACGCGTGGAGCTCGCCCGTCATCATCGGCCTGTTCGTCGGCGGTGTGGTCGCGCTCGGCCTGTTCTGCTGGGTGGAGACCCGCGCCGCCGAACCCACCCTGCCGATGCGGCTGTTCCGCAACCAGGTGTTCACGGTCTGCTCGGTGCTCAGTTTCATCGTCGGCTTCGCCATGCTCGGCGCGATGACCTTCCTGCCGACCTTCCTGCAGTACGTGGACGGCGACTCGGCGACCGTCTCCGGCGTGCGGACCCTGCCGCTGGTGCTCGGCCTGCTGATCGCCTCCGTGTTCAGCGGCAACACGGTGTCCAAGACCGGCCAGTACCGGATCTTCCCGATCGTCGGCTCGCTGGTGATGGCGCTCGGCCTGTACCTGCTCTCGCTGCTGAACGCCGGCACCAGCGCCTGGCTGGCCAGCCTCTACATGTTCGTGCTCGGCACCGGCATCGGCCTGTGCATGCAGGTGCTCACCATCGCCGTGCAGAACACCGTCGACTACGCCGACCTCGGCACCGCCACCTCCGGCGTCACCTTCTTCCGCACCCTCGGCTCCTCGTTCGGCACCGCCGTGTTCGGCACCATCTACACCAACGCGCTGCGGACCAACCTGGCCGACGGCGTCGCCGCGGCCGCCCGGGCCACCGGTGAGAGCCCCGAGCAGCTCGCCGTCCGCGCGCAGAGCCCGCACGGCGTCCAGGGGCTGCCGCCGGCCGCGGCCGAACCGGTCATCGGGGCGTACGCGGACTCGCTGCACACCGTGTTCCTGTGGACGGTGCCGGTGGCGCTGCTCGGCTTCGTGGTCGCGCTCTTCCTCAAGCAGGTCGAACTCCGCGACTCGGCCCGCGCCACCTGCACCGACATGGGCGAGGGCTTCGCGCAGCCCTCCTCCGGCGACTCCGCCAAGCTGCTCGAACTCTCCGTCGCCAAACTCCTCGGCGGCGTCGGACTGGACACCGCCCGGCAACTCGTTCAATCCTCCGGCACCCGGCTCGACATGGCCGGCGCCTGGGCCGTCATGCAGGTCGATCTGTTCACCCGCAGCGTCGGCCACGCCACCCTCAACCTGATCGCCGCCCGCCGCCGGATCCCCCCGGAGGTCCTCCAGCCGGTGTTCGACCGGATGGTCGCCGAAGGGTTCCTGGAGGCCCACGGGGGTTTCTACGCGCACACCGAGGCCGGCGAGCGGGAAGCCGCGACGATCAACCGCGCCTGGTCCCAGTGGCTGTGCCACCGCCTGGAGCAGGACATCGGCCGCCCCCGCAGCGCCGAACTGCGGGCCGCCGCCGACACCATCGCCAAACGCATGATCGCCGAGGACCTCGCCGAAGGGTTTCCGCAGAGCGGCGCGCCGGCCCGTCTCTGACTGCCCGGCCACGGCGATCGGCCGTCGTTTCATGTGAATGTCGGCCCGCTTGTCTTTGTTTCCCAGGTTTCGAGGCGGTTCGGATCATGCCGCCCCATAAACTGACCCCCATGCTCCTGTACGCCCCCGCGATCTTCTTCCTGCTCCTGACCGCCGTCGGCGTACAGCGCGACCGGCGCCGTTTCAGAAACGCCGTGTACCTCGGACTCGCCGTCACCTTCCTGGCCTTCGCCCTGCTCGTCACCCTCGGCAGGACCGGCTCCGTCTTCGTCGAAGTCTTCCTGATCGCGGTCGTCCTCTCTCCCACCGTCGCCACCTTGGTGCTCTCCGGCCTGCTGATCTCCAACGGTTTCAAGATGATCCGCAAGGAAGGCCGACGGCTCGCCAATCTGCTGTCGCTGCTCTGCGGCCTCGGCATCCTGGTGGTCGTCGCCCTGCTGATCGCCGCCAGCCAGGCCGACTCGCAGATCCTCGCGGTGATCGCCCGCACCGTCTTCCTGCTCGCCTGCTACCTGTCCTTCCTCTTCCTCTGCTTCATCGGATACGCCTACCTGTACGGCCGGCTGATCCCGCGTCAGGACGTGGACTACGTCGTCGTCCTCGGCTCCGGACTGCTCGGCGGCACCCGCGTCCCGCCGCTGCTGGCCAGCCGCCTCGAACGCGGCCGCGCCCTGTACGAGCGCCAGGCCGCGAACGGCCGCCCGCCGCTGCTGATCGTCTCCGGCGGCCAGGGCCCCGACGAACAGCTCCCCGAAGCCCACGCGATGGCCGCCTACCTCACCGACCGCGGCTTCCCCGCCGACCGGATCCTCCTGGAGGACCGCTCCCGCACCACCGAGGAGAACCTCCGCTTCTCCCGCGAGCTGATGACCGCCGCCAACCCCGCCTACCGCTGCATCGTGGTCACCAACAACTTCCACGCCTTCCGCGCCGCCCTCCTGGCCCGCCAGGAATCCCTCAACGGCCAGGTCGCGGGCTCCCCGACCGCCGCCTACTTCTGGCCCAGCGCCACCATCCGCGAGTTCGTCGCCGTGCTCGCCACCCACAAGTGGATCAACCTGACGGTCTGCGGGCTGCTCTCCCTGGTCTCCGTCACCGCTTAGGGCGTCCGCCAGTAGGTGCTGGCAGCAGGGCAGGCACGGTTCACCCGATCATGGAGTTCTCTACGCTTCATGATCACCGGGGGATCCGTGCCT
>NZ_JBVJHA010000005.1:0-27511 GCF_055587065.1 Kitasatospora sp. NPDC048662
GTCCGACTCGCTTTCGTCTTCCCGACCTGACGGCCCGTCCGACGTTTCAAACTCTAGCCGATCCCCGCTCCGAAAAGCGAATCCGCCGCAATCTCGAAAACGCGCACAGCAAATACGAACGGAGACGCGAAAGGACGCGACCCGTCACGGATCAACTGGGTGGTTCTCAGGGATTGGCCGCCCCGGGACCGTCCACACGAGATGCGTGTCCGGTGCTCCCTGCCGAGCGACTGGTGAACAGTACTCCAACTCCGCGCCCGAGACAACCGGCCCTGTCCGCCCCAACGTCCGCAGCCTCCGCCGGCATCGCGGGCGGAGGCTGGTGCTTCAGAACGATGGCTACAGAACGACGGCTCCAGGACGACGGCGTCAGCCCTTGGCGGCCCGCCGGGCGCGAATCGCCGCCTGCCGTTCGTCGAAACGGGTCGCCTGGGCGGCCAGGCCGTCGAGCATCAGGCCCAGCTCCATCTGGGCCCTGATCCCGTCCGGCCCGAGCCCGCCCATCTCCATCACCTTGAGGTGGCGCAGCACGGGGAGCAGCACGTCGTCGAGGTGGACGCGGAGGTTGTAGACGCCCTCGACGGCGATCCGCGCGGCGGCGCGTTCGAAGCCGGGCATGCCGTGGCCGGGCATGCGGAAGTTCGTCACCACCTCGTTGACGGCCTGCATCGCCTGGTCGGGGGCGAGCTCGAACGAGGCCTTGAGCAGGTTCCGGTAGAAGATCATGTGCAGGTTCTCGTCGTTGGCGACCTGCGCGAGCATCCGGTCGCAGACAGGGTCGCCCGAGGCGTGTCCGGTGTTGCGGTGCGAGATGCGGGTGGCCAGCTCTTGGAAGGCGACGTACGCGACGGTGTGGAGCGGCGAGTGCCGGTTGTCGGAGACGAAGCCGGTCTGCATGTGGGTCATGCGGGCGCGCTCCAGCTCCACCGGGTCGACGGCGCGGGAGGTGATGAGGTAGTCGCGCAGCACCATCGAGTGCCGTGCCTCTTCCGCGGTCCACTGGTGTACCCAGGTGCCCCAGGCCCCGTCCCGGCCGAACAGGGTCGCGATCTCGTGGTGGTAGCTGGGCAGGTTGTCCTCCGTCAGCAGGTTCACCACCAGCGAGACCCGGCCCACCTCGGTCAGCGGCGACTGCTCCATCGCCCAGGGCTCGCCGCCGAGCGGCCCGTCGAAGTCCCGACCCCGGCTCCAGGGCACGTACTCGTGGGGCATCCACTCCTTGAAGACCCGCAGGTGGCGGTTGAGCTCGCGCTCGACCACCTCCTCCAGGTCCTGCAGGAGTCGGACATCGGTCCACTGGGGATGGGAGGAGGTGCTGCTCACGGGTCCAACTCTCGATCGACGAACAAACCTACGGTCCCGTAGGTAACGCCACCGTAGGTTCGCCACCGCCCCCCTGTCTGGGGCCATTCGGCCCCATTCGCGGCCGCCAGGTTTCGTTGGCGTCCGGACAGCGCCTGAGCGCCCGAAGCGGCCCTCAGGCCGTCCGGCTCCCGGTTGCCGCATGTGCCGTCTGTGCTGCGTGTGCCGCAGGTGCCGAGTGTGCGGCGAGGTCGTGGAGCAGGGTGTCGGCCACCACTTCCTCGACCACCGCGGTGCGCAGTTCGGCCATCGTGGCGGTGAGGGTGGGGGACCAGGGGGCGGGGGTGGGGAGGCGGGCGGCGGCGGTGCGGTAGTCCTCGGCGGCCATGCGCCAGGGGGTGGCACCGGTCCTGGCCAGGATGTGGGCGGCGATGCGGATGCCCTCGACCTCGAAGTCGCCGGGGTAGTGCAGGGTGGCGCCGGAGGTCGCGAGCCGGCGCAGCAGGTGGATCACTGCGGTGTTGGGCCGGCCGGAGGTGCAGACGAGCGGTGGCCAATGGCGGCCGAAGCGGCGCAGGGCGAGTGCGAGCACGCTGGGGTTCTCGCTGATGTGCACCGGGCCGGTGGGTACGGTGAGTTCCCCGGGTGTGCGGAGTTGGGCGAGGGTCAGGCTGACGGGGTGCCCGGCTTCGGCGCTGATCCGTGAGATCCGGGCGAGCGGGCCGTCGCCGTCGAGGCGGAGTCCGACGGCGAGCACGGTGCTGGAGAGCTCGTCGTCGGCCACCCCGGCCCGGTTCCAGAGCGACCGCCGTTCCTGGGCGCCGTCCGGCATCTCGACGCCGTACAGCGCCGCCAGCGCGCGCAGGACCACGGAGGACAGCCGGGTTCCGTCGTCGAGGGCGTGGGAGTTGCCGTCGAGGAGGCGCGCGGCGAGGACGGGGAGGGGTTCTCCGTCGAACGGGAGCGCGGCGAGGACGGTCAGCGCGGAGGTCAGGAGGCTCTGGGTCCGGTCGAGCGAGCCGTCGACGAGGCCGTTGGCCCGGAGGTGGGTGACCCAGTCGGTGAGGGCGGGCTCGGCGGTGACCACCTGGTGGCGGGCGAGCCATTCCCACAGGGCCGCACGCCGGGTCGATTGCTGTTCCCGTTCGGCGGCCCGGTCGCGGATCGGGCCGAGGACGGCGGCGCCACGTCCCCACGGACTGGCCGCAGGCCTCCGCCACGGCGGCTTCGAGCCGGGCGAGTGGGACGGTCGGTTCGGCGCCGGGCAGCCGGTCGAGGCCGAGAAGGTCGGCCAGGGCTTCCCGGCCGGCCTCGTCCAGCGGGCCGACGCGCACCCGGCTGACGGGCCGACCGGTGGACAAGCGGTCGTGCAGGACGCACCAGAGCGGCCGGAGTTCCGGGACGTCCAGGCCATGGCGATGGTGATGACGATCGGTCATATTGCGTCTGCAGAGGGCGAGTTGTCGGGCGTCAGCTCCGCACCCGTCCAGATGAAGCGCGCGCTGGTGACGGCGTCGTCGCCGTCCGTGCCGGTGATCAGCCGGTGGACGGCGATGCCCGAGAGCTCGCGGTAGGTGCACCACTCGTGGTCGGAGGTGAGCACCAGGCCGAGGTCGAGCGCGGCGAGGAGTCCGAAGACCTGGCCGCGGTTGACGGTGTCGACGCCGACGAAGACCTCGTCGAGGAGGATCAGCCTGGGCGAGGCCGGCACCGCCTCGTAGTGGGCGGCCACGGCGGCGAAGAGCGGGAGGTGCAGGGCGATGGCGTTCTCTCCGCCGGAGAGCGCGCCGTGGAGTTTCTTGGTGAGCAGTTGCCGGCCGGGGCCGTTGGCGCGGTCCAGCTTGACGACGAACTGGTGCCAGGCGGTGCAGTCGAGGACTTCGGCGAGCTGTTCCTTTCAAGTGGCTGCGGTGTTGCGGGTCTCCCAGGCGGCGTCGAGTTCGGCGCGTTCCTTCCGGGCGCGTTCCTTCCGGGCGAGTTCCTTCCGGGCGAGTTCGGCCCGGGCCGCCTTGATCGCGCCGATGTCACGGACCCTGCCGGTGCGGGTGAACCCTTCGGTCCGTCCGCTGGTGCGCAGCAGGGTGGGACACCTCGACCGGCGGGGCCTCGGCCCAGCCGTGTGCGGAGGGCACCAACTCGGGGTCGGGGTGGGCGAGATGGGCCTGGCGTGCCGGGCCGAGGCCGAAGGCCGCCGACCACAGCCGGTGCAGGTCGTCCTCGGTGGGCGCGGCCGCGAACCAGCGGGCCGGCGCCCGGAAGTCCTGGGTCGCGCTGGAGGACCGGCGGCGCGACTCGGTGATCCGGTCCAGTACCTGAAGGAGGGTCACGATGGCCCGCCGTGCGACGTCGTGCAGTTGCTCCACGCGGGGCCGTGAGCCGTCAGCCGGCAGGAACCACGCCCGCAGTCCCTCCCGGCGTGCCCGGCGCCGCTCCAGCCAGGCCGGTGCGGGATCGCGGTCCGTGGCCGGCGGCAACTCGGCGCCGCGCAGTGCCCGTTGGTGCAGCAGGCCGACCCCTCGCTGCTCGACCCGCTGCACGGCCGAGGCCACCACCTGCGCGCGCTGGTCGAGGTTGCGCAGGAGCTCCTGGAGGTACGCCACCGTCGCGGCCTTGACCTCCCGGAACGTCGCCAGGTCCGCGCCCTCGGCGCGCAGCAGGCGCTGCAACTCGCCGTTGAACGCCTTGGTGTTGGCGAGCAGCGCTTCCAGGTGGCCTTCCAGCGCCTGCAGCGTGGTGAAAACCCCGGACCGCCGTACTGGAAGCCGTCGCGGACCGGCTGCGGCGCGCCCGTCGCCGCGAGCACGGACAGGGCGTGCTCCACTCCGGTGAGTGCGGCCTCGCCGCGGCGGGTCAGCGAGTACTGGAGGTTCCGGCGCTCGTACTCCTCGGCCGTGCGGTAGTTCTCCGCGTGGTTCTGGACGACCTCGAGCAACTCCCAGGTGCGCAACCGGCGCAGGGCGTCCGGCAGGTCCTCGTCGTCGATCGCGTCGAGCCACCCCACCGCACGCAGCCGGGCCCGGACCTCGTCCAGCCCGAGTGCCGTCTCCAGCCGTTCGTTGGCCGCGCCGAACGCCTGCAGGATCGCCCCGTGGAGCTCGGCCCTGTCCCCCGCCGTGAACCGGAACATCTCCGGCGGCACCCGGCGCAACGCCCCCCTTCAGCAGGCCCCGCTCCGGGCCGGTATCACCGTACGCGGACGACGGACAGCGCCGAACCGGAATCCCGCAACCCGCTTCCGCCGGCCGTTGCCGTGCGTCAGCTGCGTCCGCGCGGCAGGCCAGCGCCGCCCCGTCGGCTCAGGCGGGCAGGAAGTGGGCGCCCGGGCCGGGAGAGCGGTAGACGGAGCCGGGCGGCAGGTGGGTGTGGCCGGCCGCGCACTCCAGGACGAGGGCGACCGGTTCGTCGCAGCCGGACCCCTCGGAACTGCGGTGCCGCACGACAACCGACGGCCCCTGCTCGTCGGCGAGGTACTTGTCCCCCCATTCCAGCAGGGCGATCACGGTGGGCCGCAGGTCCGCCCCCTTCTCGGTGAGCCGGTACTCGTAACGCTGCCGGTCACCGGGCTCGCGGTACGGCACGCGCTGCAGTACGCCTGCGGCGACGAGGCCGTCGAGCCGGGTGGAGAGCAGGTTGCTGGCGATGCCGAGCCGGGCCCGGAAGTCCCCGAAGCGGCTGGCGCCATCGAGGGCCTCGCGCACGATCAGCAGCGACCAGCGCTCGCCGACCACGGACAGGGCGCGCCCCATCGAGCAGTTCGCCGGGTCGATCCGCCCGTGCCGCCGCTGTTCCTGCTGCGCTGCCATGTCTCGATCCCCACTCTCCGGAACCCACCTGGGTTGACAATCTACAGCCAGCCCCGGCTAGGCTCCCACCACCTGAGTGGAGAAAATAAATCCAGGAGGTCATGGCCATGCCGATGCTCGATGTCCACATCCCCGAGGGCGCGCTGCGCCCGGAGGCGGAGGCGGTCCTGCTCGACCGGATCACCGAGATCCTGATCCGCCACGAGGGCTTCGACCCCGCCGACCCGGTCACCCGCTCCGTGTCCTGGCTCTTCCTGCACCGCCCCGCCGCCGTCTACGTCGGAGGCAGGCTCGCGGACGCGCCGCGCTACAAGGTCGTCCCGTCGGTGCCCGAGGGACAGCTCGACGCCGACAAGCGCGCAGGCGTCATCGCCGACGTCACCGAGGCCATCCTGGACGCCGAGGACGGCGCCTGGCCCCGCGACCCGGCGCGGGTCTGGGTGTTCCCCACCGAGATCCCCGAAGGCCACTGGGGCGGCTTCGGGCAGGTCAGGCCGCTCGCGACCATCCTCACCCGCCTCACCGGCGACGACCCCGACCGGGCCCACGCCCTGGCCGCCGAACGCATCACCGCGAGCCGCACCGAACGGTCCTCGACGCCCGGCAGGTAGCGCCGGGCGCCTCCCGGCACCGCTACCGCGCCGCGGCCTTCGCCCGATGAGCCGCGATCAGGTCGCGGTACCAGGCGTACGACGCCTTCGGGGTGCGCGCCTGGGTGGTGAAGTCGACGTGGACGAGGCCGAAGCGCTCGCCGAATCCTTCCGCCCATTCGAAGTTGTCGAGCAGCGACCAGGTGCAGTAGCCGCGGACATCGATGCCGTCGGCGGCGGCGCGGGCCAGGGCGTCGAGGTGGCCGGACAGGTAGTCGATGCGGAAGGTGTCGTCGAGGGTGTCGTCGGTCGAGCAGCCGCTCTCGGTGACGGTGATCGGGGGCAGGGCGGCGCCATAACGGTCCCGGAGGAGCAGCAGGAGTTCGCGCAGACCCTCCGGGACCACGGGCCAGCCGAAGTGGGTGCGGGGAACGCCCTCGATGGGGGCTTCGGCGAACGGGAGCCCCGGGTCGGTGGGGGCGGCGACCCGGGTGGGGTTGTAGTAGTTGACGCCCAGTCCGTCGAGGCCGGGGGCGGCGATCAGCGCGAGGTCGCCGTCGCGGACGGAGCCGTGCAGGTCCTCCCCTACCCCGTACGCGGACAGGTCGGGGTAGCGGCCGAGCAGCAGCGGGTCCGTGAACAGGCGGTTGTGCAGTGCGTCGTAGGCGTCGGCGGCGGCCCGGTCCTCCGGCGCGTCGCTCGCGGCGCGGACGGGCGTCAGGTTGTTGGCGATCAGGACGTCGAGGCCGCGCGAGCGGAGTTCGGCGGCGGCCAGGCCGTGGGCGAGGAGTTGGTGGTGGGCGGCGGGGAGGGCGTCGAGCATCAGCGAACGGCCGGGGGCGTGGATGCCAAGGGCGTAGCCGTACACCATGTGCACGAAGGGCTCGTTGAGGGTGATCCAGGCGGGGACGCGGTCGCCGAGCCGGTCGGCCACCACCGACGCGTACTCGGCGAAACGGAAAGCGGTTTCCCGTTGCATCCAGCCGCCCTCGTCCTCCAGCGCCTGGGGCAGGTCCCAGTGGAACAGGGTGGGCAGCGGCGTGATGCCGGCCGCGAGGAGCCCGTCGACCAGCCGGTCGTAGAAGTCGAGCCCGGCGACGTTGGCGGGGCCCCGGCCGGTGGGCTGGACGCGCGGCCAGGCGAGCGAGAACCGGTAGGTGTCGAGCCCGAGTCCGCGCATCAACTCCACGTCCTCGGGCCAGCGGTGGTAGTGGTCGCAGGCCTCCCGCCCGCTGTCGCCGTTCTTCACCGCGCCGGGACGGTCGCAGAAGGTGTCCCAGACCGACAGGCCCCGGCCGTCCTCCTCGACCGCCCCCTCGATCTGGTACGCGGCAGTGGAGGCACCCCAGCGGAAGCCGGCGGGGAGGTCGTAACGGTCCGTCATGAGAGTCCTTCCACACAACACGAGTCACAAAATGCGAGCAGTGCTCATGTTAGGAAGGCGGAGAGTGCAGGTCCAGAGGCAGGAACGCCCGATCCGCCGGCTCACCAACCACCCCGACACCACCAACACCCCGCAAGGACCGATCCGCGCCGGCGGTCATGGGCTCCGACCGAAAACCCGACCACAAGCTCCCCGGGCTTCGATCGCAAGCGCGGTTCGCCCCCACGCATGCCGCCGGCACCTCGGCCCCCGCTCGACCGAGCTCACCAATCCCGACTCGGACCGCTCGGCCGCCCCCACCCGGTCCCCGCAGGAACCGAAGGATGGCGCCTGCACCCCATCGTGCGAGCCGTCACTGCAGCATGAAGGACCCCCGACCTGGGCCTCTCCGCTTCAGCGGGACTCTCGACGCCTCTACCGGAGTGGCAGGACTTGAACCTGCAACCTCTTGACCCCCAATCGCCCGGCGATGAACATCGCTGCACGTCAGACGGTAGACAGCCCGCGCTGTTCGTTCACCGAAAGGCACCTCAGCGACGGCGATGAACGACGCGCGGTCCCCGGCAAGTCCCCAAATCTCCAGCTCCGATCTCAGAAGCCGTTGTCATCCGATAGCGGCGGGTGCGTTTCCGCTGGTCAGGCATAGTCTCGGTGTCTCGGTGGCAGAGTGGAGCGCGAGCGTGCTGCCCGGCAGCGAGTGGAGGTTCTGCAGGCCGAGCTGCAGGAGGCGGAAGCCGTATGGGAGCGGTTTGTGATTACCCGTCAGACGGTGGCCGAAGTCCTGGCAGCACCTCATGCGGGCCGAAGAACGCCTCGACGGCAGCCACCGGGCCGGGGCGCTCGCCAGGCCGCGTCTTTCCTGCCGGGCCCGGACGCCGGGCACGAGCGCGCGGTCCGCAACGTGCACGTCCTCGTGGATCTGGCCGCCACCCTCGCCCAGATCGGCGACCGCGACGGCGCGCTCACCCTTGCCCGTCGGGCCCGGACCGTCCTCACGACCATGTCCGACCCCGACGAGCGGGAAGGACCGATCGCGCGCCTAGCACGCTTCCTCGCGGAACAGGGGTACGACGACGAAGCGTTCGAACTTGCCAGCACACTCACCGACTGGGGCATGCTGATCACCACCCTCGCGGATGTGGCCGCCGCACTCGCCGATCAGGGACGCACCCGGGAGGCCCGCTCCCTCGCCGACGACCTCTCCACCTGGCTGATGGAACTGGACGACGACGACCATGATGCCAGTCTGACCGCAGAGGTGGCCTTCTGCCTCCACCGGTGCGGTGCAGCCGAACAGGCCGCGGTACTGGTCCGACGGCTGAGCCCGCTGTCGGTACGAACGACGTGCCTGGCCGATCTCGCCGAACAGTTCCACGTCGCCGGCGACACCGAGCAGGCACATCAGTACGCCCGGCAGTGCCTGGTACTTCTCAGCCGGCTCTCCGATGCGGACCACGAACGGCTCACTGCAGGCCTCAGCGCCGACTTCGCGTCCGTCCTCGCCACCAGCGATCTCGACCTCGCAGTCAGCTTCGCGACGGGGCTGCGCAAGCCCACCGCCCGCATCCGTGCCCTGATCGCCATCGCCTCCGCGCTCCCGGCCGCGCAACGAGCAGGCGAGATCTCTGACCTCCTCCGGCAGACACTGGCGATTGCGCGTGAGCACGGCATCGGACACCCCCAGGACGCCGCCCTCTGGGCCGAAATCGCCCAAGTCCAGGTCCGCTCAGGAGATTTCCAGGCAGCGGAGAAGACCGCCCGACACCTCCAGGGAACACATCGTGTCTTGGCCCTGGCCCACATCGCCATGGCACTCGGGCCCACGCCGCAGGGGCGCCGACTGTGCGCCGAAGCCATCCACCTCGGCGGCTGGCGCACCGCCTTGGACGCCATGGAAACTGTCGCCCCCGGCTCCCTGACCGCTCTCACCCAAGCGCTCGACTCCAGGATGCCCACGTCTTAGCCCGGCACGGACACGACGAACACAGGCCCGACCCCACGTGCCCCACAATGGGCACCACCGTCGGACATCTCCCCGCCCATGAACAACCCGGCGCGCCGAACCGGTGATTCTCACGGTGAGCACCGTTGCCGTACTAACCCAACGCGACGCTGAACACGTCGCCGTGCCCCGGCCAGTCGTCGCGCTCCTCGTGGCTGTCGACCACCAGCGCCGAGACCCTCAGGGCCTGCGCCCGGTACTCGACGTAGCCGCTCTGACGGCGGTCCACAGTCAGAGCGGGGGCGTCGGGGAGATGGGCGAGCGCGGTCTCCACCTCGCTCCATGCGAGGTATTCGGAGAACTCGACCCCCTCGTCCTTCTGCCACTCCTCGGCCAGCCCGTCCACGGTGGCAAGGCGGTGGAGTTCGACGGAGCCGCCAACCACGACCCACTCGGGCCCGTTGAAGTACAGCTCGACCAGACCGTAGTCCCGCCGCAAGGACAGGTTCGGCTCGTCCACGTCGTCGATCCACCGGCTTCGGAACGCCCGGTCGACGTCTGCGATCGGGGAGCCGATGCCGATGCCGTGGAGTCTGCCGGTGGCGATGACAGAGGCGATGAATGCAGCACCGTTCACGACAGTGTCTCCAAGTACTCGATCAGATGTTGCATCTCGTCCGCGCGGTTCTGCTTGTTGCCCCAGTTGCCGCCGTTTCGCATATGGTCCTGGGCGGACTTGGCCTTCGCGATGAGGTCGGCCCGGAGCTTCGGGTCGGAATGTACCAGGTCGGCCGCCGTGTCCACGCTGCGCTGCGAGGCCATGCCGTGGCTGAGGCGAATCCCCTCGGACTTGAACTGGAACGACACCTCCTCCTCGCCGTTCTTCAGCTTCTTCGTCGTCTTCTCGGCCCACACCCGGACCTCGTCCTGTCCGACGTGGATGTGGGCGCCCTTGGTCGCCCAGTCGCTCGCCATCGGGGACACGTGCGGCTTGTCCTTCTTCTTGCCGTGCGGCGACAGACCGTACGGGTCCGACCAGGTGTGCGGGTTGCGGACGTAGGACCCGGGGTTGGGCGACGGTGCCAGGCCCAGCGGGTCGGGGCTGGTGTAGCGGGCGGTCTCGGGGTCGTAGTAGCGGTTGAGGTTGTAGTGCAGGCGGGTCTCGGGGTCGAAGTACTGTCCGGGGAAGCGCAGCGGGGTGTAGGTGGTGCTGTCGGCCGGCCAGGTGGTGTTTCCCCAGAGCGTCGGGGTGGTGCGCCAGGCGATGGTGCCGGTCACCGCGTCGACCAGTTCGTTCGGCGTGCCGATCAGGTCGGTGACGATGGCGAAGAACCGGCGGTCGGTCCGCGCCTGTTCGGAGTCCGCGGCCGGCCTGGTCTCGATGGACTCGGTCTGTGCGAGCGGGTCGAGTCCCAGGTGGTCCCAGGAGAGCGTGTGCGGGCCCGGCAAGTACGCGGCGTGCGTGGTCTGTTCGGCGAGCGTGAGGCCGTCCCAGGTGAAGTCGGTCCGCTCCTCGACGGTGACGCCGTCCGAGCCGAGGCGGTTCTTCGCGATGCGCCGCCCGAACGGGTCGTACAGGTAGCGCCAGCGGGTGCCGTCGGGGGTGGTGACCGCGACGAGACGGTCCTCCGCGTCCCAGGTGTACTGCCAGGTGTCGGGCTTGCGGGACAGTCGCGTGACCTGTCGAAGCGTCAAGTGCCCGTCCGCATCGTACTCGTAGCGCACCCGTCCGGCCGCGGCAAGCTGGGCGCCTTGGTAGGTTCGGGCCCCGAGGGCGGCTTCGCCGGCGGACGTGGCGGGCCATTCGGCAGCGGTGACGTTGCCGGCCGGATCGTAGGCGTAGCGCTCGGTCCAGCCGTCGGCGTGGACGGCGGCCACCTGGCCTGCGGCGTCCAGGTCGAAGGCCCGGTGTCCGTTCAGCAGGTCGTCGATGCCGGTGAGGTTGCCGTCGGCGCGGTAGGCGTAGGCCCGGTGTTGGAGCACCTCCGGCCCGGCGGGCCCGGTTCGGCGCAGTGTCTGCGCGGTCAGGCGGTGCAGGGGGTCCCACTGGCTGGTGAGGGTCACCTGGTCGCCGATGGTGCGCTGCTGCTCCCGGCCGGCCTCGTCGTAGCCGAACGCGATCCGCCCGCCGGTCGTCGTGACGGCACTCGGCCGGCCCGCCGCGTCGTACGACCAGTCACTGACGTGGCCGGCGGGGGTGGTGCGTCGTTGCCGACGGCCGATGGGGTCGCGCAGGTGGCTGAGAGTCCGCCCGTTGACGGTCTCGGCCAGGAGGTTGCCGGCCACATCGACGATCCGGACCACGTCCGCGTCGGCGTTGGTCGCACGGATCAGGTGCCCGCCGGCGTCGTATCCGAACGTGGTGGTCCGGTCGCCTGCGACCTTGGTGAGGAGGCGGCCGAGGAGGTCGTAGGAGTAGCGGGTGGTGCGGCCCGAAGCGTCGGTGATCGAGGCGACCTGACCGGCGCCGTCGAACTCGTAGCGCCGGTTGCGGCCGTGGAAGTCCGTCTCGCCGATCAGCCGGCCGGCCGGGTCGTAGCTGTACGTCCAGATCTGGTCGAGGGCGTTGGTGACCGAAACCAGTTGCATGTCGGCGTCGTAGCTGAACCGGATCCGCGCGCCGTCGGGGTCGGTGCGGGTCGCGAGGTTCTCGAAGTGGGTGTAGTCGAAGGTGCTGACCTGGCCGAGGGCGTCGGTGTGGCTCAGCAGGTTTCCCTCGCCGTCGTAGCTCCAGGACTCGGTGCTGTCGTCGGGGGCGGTGCGGGTGGCGAGGTGGCCTTCGGTCGTCCAGGTCAGCCTCGTGCGCGCACCGAGGTGCTCGGTGATGACCGAGATCCTGCCGAACGCGTCGCGGTCGAACCGGGTGGTGGTACCCACCGGGTCGGTGACCTCCAGGGGAAGCCCGGCGCGGTCGCACCGCACCAGCGTGGTGCGGCCCAACGCGTCGGTGACCGAGGCGAGATGACCCGACTCGTCGTAGGCGTATGCCGTGACCGCTCCGAGCGGATCGATCAGTGACGTGCGCCGACCGGCCTCGTCGTAGGTGTGTCGCCAGGTCGCTCCACCCGGCTCGGTCACGGTGACCGGAAGGCTCAGGCTGCCGGTGTATTCCGCTGTGGCCTGCGCCCCGTCGGGGCGGGTGACGCATATGAGGTCGCCGGCGCCGTCGTACTCGTAGCGGGTGGTGCGCCCCAGCGGGTCGGTCTCGGCCAACAGGCGGTCGTAGCCGTCGCGTTCGTAATGGGTGGTGTGGCCGAGGGGGTCGGTGACGGCGACGACCTGGGCGTGGCCGTTGATCAGGTAGGTGGTGGTGTGGCCGAGGGTGTTGGTCTCGGTGTGGGTGCGCAGGCCCGTGGCCGGGTCGCGGTCGCCGTAGCCGAACGTGAAGCGCAGGGCGCCGGTGGTGCCGCCCTCGTCGGTGACGCGGTCGTGGGCGTCGTAGGTGTAGCGGTACTGGGAGTTGTTGCGGTCGGTCCAGGACAGGAGTCGGCCGGCGGTGTCGTTGGTGAAGCGCATGGGCTTGCCGCTGGAGTTGTAGACGGCGGTGAGGTGGCCGTCGGTGTAGCTGTAGCGGGTGAGGAGGGCGTCGCCGCCGGTGTCGGTGGCGTTGGCGAGGCGCAGGGCGGTGATGCGGTCGTTGTCGACGGTGACGAGGAGTCGGTAGCCGCCGGAGTGGGTGATCGAGACGGGGACGCCGTCCTCGTCGTAGGCGAGGGTGTAGTGGCGGCCGTGGCGGTCGCGGACCTCGGTGAGCAGGGCCTCGTCGCCGTCGGAGGTGGGGGTGAAGGTGCGGACGAGGCCGGTTGAGGGGTCGGTGACGGTGAAGTGGCCGTCGACCAGGTCGAGTTCGTGGCGGGAGCCGGCGGATGCGTGGACCGGGTCGCCGGGCTCGGGGTGCGGGTAGGCCTGGGTGATGCGGTCGGCCCGGACGTGGACGACGCCCTGCTCGTCGATCTCCAGACGCTCGTCGAAGGTGCAGATCCACTTCGGACCCATCCAACGGCCCGTCAGCAGCCCCGATTCGAAGCTGCGGGTGAACTCCAGAGGCAGTGAGCCGGGAAGGGTGACGTCGTTCTGGTCGATGAACATCCGCCCCGTCGCGATGTCGACCGGCTCGCCCGGACATTTGCGGGAACCGTGGTCGCGACCCTCGGTCCGGGGGCTCTTCACCTGGTCACGGCCCCGCCTCTTCGGATGGGAACCGCCGCCCTTCCCCCGCCCGCCACTGCCCGAACGGGGGTGTGGGAGACCGCCCTTGCCGTCGCCCTTGAGGATCTTCTCCAGATCCTTGACGTGCTTCTCCTCGATCTCCCGGACGTTCTTGGCGACCTTCTTCAGGTTGTCGCCGGCCTTGCGGTAGAAGGACTTCAGCGCCTTGCCGGCATCCTCCGCCAGCGTCTTGCCGAGCTTCTGCGCGCCGTCCTCCAGCGCCTTCACGATCTGGTTGCTCATTCGAAGCTCACCCCCGCGATCTTCGACTGGAATGCCTGCGCGTGACCGGCCACCGTCTCCGCCTGCTCGTGCATCATCCGCGCGTGCTCGTCCAAGGCGTCCGGATCGATCCGGAAGCCCGTTCCTCCACTGCTGCTTGAGACCCCCAGCGCCGCCTCCGCGGCCTGGAACACCAACCCCTGCACCGCATTCGCCACCGTGTCCACCAGCGGACCGATCGCCGCCTCCACCACCTGCGCGATGATGTACTGCTCCAACTGCTGTTCCAGGTAGTTGATCAGGCGCTTCGCGGTCTCCTCGATCAGGACCACCGCCGCCTCCGCCAAACCCAGCGTCGCCACCGCCGCAGCCTGGTCCGCGACGAACGCCGCCGCCAGCGCGATCAGTTCACCGATCGTCTCGACCTTCATCGCCACGATCACGTCAGCCGCGACATCCAGCGCGTCCGCCACCACATGACACGCCCGCACCAGCTCGGTCAGATGGCTCTCCGACAGCGACGCCCACTTCGCCAGCAGCGCCTCGTACGACGCCCCCTCGTACGCCTGCCCCAGCCGCTGGACCGTCGCCGTCGACTCCTGGTGCACCGACTCCACGTTCTGCGCGAACTCCCGCACGTGCGAGCCGAACTCACGCACCTTGTCCTCGTTCACCGTCGGCCAGTTGATACCGATGAACGACAAGAACTCCACTACCTCGCCGGGCAGTTCGATCGCCACGTTACGCCCTCCCCCGACGGCACCACATGTCCGTACGACCCTAGGCCAAAATCGAATACCCGAAGAGGGGAACGAGGAATCCCACCGAACGAAACGACCCCGGACCGCGGCAGCTGCCCCGTGGCGCACCCGACGGTGCCCCAGCTCCTTGGACGCCTGGGTTCCCCGAGCGGGACTGGTGATCGGCTGCTTGTGACTACCGAAGAGCGGGTTTCGCCACATCCGGTGAGGAGTGTGACGAAACCCGTCCCAACGCGGCAAGGCTGACTCGTCGTCAGCCATCAGCGCCGCCAGGTCACACTCATCTCGCACCACAGCGAGGCCCAGCGAGTAGCGGCGGGAGTTTCCAAGAGGTACTCCCGCAGGTCAGATGCGCTGAAATGACTCCCGGCCAACGGCCGCGGAGGCCGGCTCAGAGGTCGTAGAACGTCTCGATCTGCGCGCCCAGGGAGTTCAGACGCATGGCCAGGTCCTCGTACCCCCGGTTGATCACGTACACGTTCCGCAGCACCGAGGTGCCCTCGGCCGCGAGCATCGCCAGCAGCACCACGACCGCGGGCCGCAGGGCCGGCGGGCACATCATCTCTGCCGCGCGCCAGCGGGTCGGGCCGTCGACCAGTACGCGGTGCGGGTCCATCAGTTTGACCGTCGCGCCGAGGCTGTTCAGGCCGGTCAGGTAGATCGCCCGGTTGTCGTAGACCCAGTCGTGGATCTGCGTCGAGCCCTGCGCCATGGCCGCGATGACCGCGAAGAACGGCACGTTGTCGATGTTGATGCCCGGGAACGGCATGGGGTGGATCTTGTCGATCGGCGCTTCCAGCTTCGACGGGCGCACCGTCACGTCGACGAGGCGGGTCCGGCCGTTGTCGGCCGGGTACTCCGTGCTCAGGTCGTAGTCGAGGCCCATGCCCTCCAGGACCGCGAGTTCGATCTCCAGGAATCGATCGGCGCCCGGCGGACCGTCAGCTCCGAGGACGTCACCACCGCGGCGGTCAGCAGGCTCATCGCCTCCACCGGGTCCTCCGACGGCGAGTAGTCCACGTCGCAGGCGATCCGGACCAGGCCGTGCACGGTGAGCTGGGGGTGCCGCCGCAGCTCCCGGGCCCGTGTGCGTCGTTGACGGGGCGCTCCCAACACGCGCTGCTGCTGGTGCCGGACGGCCTTCGATGCGGTGACGGCAGGGGCCACGGTGTCGGTGCGGGGTGCGCGGGCGTGCGAGGCGGCACGGATCGAGCTGTACGGCGGCAAGCGCAAGGGTGCGGCCCGCCGGGAGGCGAAGAAGGCGGTGGCGAAGTGACGAGTGAGGCGGCGACGGTCGGGCAGGTGCCGCAGACGCCGGCCGGCCGTATCCCCCGGCAGGCCGGCCGGACGCGGCCGACCGGTCCGAAGGCGTTCACCCGCTGGGTCGAGCAGCGGTGCGCGGCGGACCCGGGGGTGCGGGCGGCGCTGCGGCAGGGTGCGGGCAAGGGGCTGAACCAAGTGCCGTCGATGCACCGGTTCGTAGCCCCGTGGCTGCCGACCGATGCCGGCCAGGACGTGCAGCGGGCGTACTACGCGGTGGCGGCAATGATCGCCGCGCAGCGCCGCAGCCAGTACACCCTGGCCGACTTGGAGGAGATCGACGGATCGGCGGAGAGCGTCGCGGGTGCTCACACCTGCGACGCTGCCGGGGCTCCCCACATCGCCGCTGCTGCCGAGGCTCCTGGCAGCGGCGGGACACCGAACGCCGGTCGGCCGGGGGCGGACCGGCCGGTCCGGTGGAGTCTGGGCAGGTCGTTCGCGGAGGCGGTGGCGTCCGGGGGGATGCGCGAGAGCTCGGCGGAGACGCGGCTGAACCTGCTGGCCCGTCAGAGCGTGGAGGGCCTGCTTCGTCATCTTCCGGGTGCGGTACGGCAGTTGCGCGAGGCCGGGGAACGAGTGGACTGGTCGCTGCTGCTGGTGGACCTGTACCAGTGGCGCCAGTACGGGGGCCCGGTGAAGCGGTATTGGCTGCAGGACTTCTACCGGGCCCGACACCGCGCGGGATTGCAGGCCGCGATGGACAGCGACGAGGCGACCGGCGTCGCGGAGGCCCCGGCACCTCCATCACCGCCCGCGCCCTGACCACCCTCGCCCGCCGCGGCACCACCGTCGTCGCCGGATCCGGCGGCGTCCGCTGCTACGCCGCGACCCTGCCCGAATCCCTCAGCACCACCTGGCTCGAACGCCAGGCCCGCGCCGCGAGTCCTCCCCGCGCGAGCGGGGGTCTGCCGGGTCTGACCGTTGACGGGCTAGGCGGTCCCGTGCCCTCCCCGCGCGAGCGGGGGTCTGCCGGGCCGGCGGTTGTTCGGGGCTCTTCCGGGGAGGGTGCCGGAAGGGTCCGTGCGGCGTCATGGGTGGTGCGGTGGTTCCGGGTTGCCGTAGCCGCCGCCGCCCGGGGTTTCGACCTCCAGGATGTCGTTCGGTTCGACGTTCACGGTCGCGAAGCCGGGCAGGGGCTCGATCGTGCCGTCGTGGCGCAGCAGGCGGTTGGCGCCGAGTGCGCCGGGTGTTCCGCCGGCCATGCCGTACGGGGGGACGCGGCGGTGGCCCGACAGGATGCTGACCGTCATCGGCTCGCGGAAGCGGATCCGGCGTACCGCGCCGTCACCGCCCTGTCGGCGGCCTGTTCCGCCGCTGCCGGGTCGGACGGCGAACTCGTCGAGCAGGACGGGCAGTCGCCATTCCAGGACTTCCGGGTCGGTCAGCCGGGAGTTGGTCATGTGGGTCTGGACGGCGGCGGCCCCGTCGAAGTCGGGGCCCGCGCCGGAACCGGAGGCGATGGTTTCGTAGTACTGGTGGTGGTCGTTGCCGAGGGTGAGGTTGTTCATCGTGCCGGATCCTTCGGCCTGCAGGCCGAGGGCGGCGTAGAGCGCGCCGGTGACGGCCTGTGAGGTCTCGACATTGCCGGCGGCGACGGCGGCCGGTGGGCGTGGGGCGAGCATCGAGCCGGGTGGGACGACGATCCGCAGCGGGCGCAGGCAGCCGTCGTTGAGCGGGATGTCGTCGGCGACCAGGGTGCGGAAGACGTACAGCACGGCGGCGTTCACCACGGCGGACGGCGCGTTGAGGTTGCTGTCGAGCTGGGCCGAGGTGCCGGTGAAGTCCACGGTGGCGGTGCGCCGGCGGCGGTCCACCCGGATCTGTACCGCGATGACCGCGCCGGTGTCGGTCTCGTACCGGTAGGAGCCGTCGGACAGCGAGCCGATCGCCTCGCGCACCGCCCGTTCGGCGTTGTCCTGCACGTGCCGCATGTAGGCCTGGACCACGTCGAGCCCGAACTGTTCGATCATCGCGTTGACTTCGTCGACTCCTTTGCGGTTGGCGGCGATCTGGGCCCGCAGGTCGGCGAGGTTGGTGTTCGGGTCGCGCGAGGGGTGGGGTGCGTCGGTGAGCAGGCGCAGCGTCTCGGCCTCGCGGAGTCTGCCGTCCGCCACCAGCAGCCAGTTGTCGAAGAGGACGCCTTCCTGTTCGATCTCCCGGCTGGTCGCGGGCATCGAGCCGGGGGTGATCCCGCCGATCTCGGCGTGGTGCCCGCGGGAGGCGACGAAGAACAGGATCTCGTGTCCGGCCGGGTCGAAGACCGGGGTGATGACGGTGATGTCGGGCAGGTGGGTGCCGCCGTGGTAGGGGTCGTTGACGGCGTAGGAGTCGCCCGGCCGCATCGCCGGTCCGCGGCGGCGGAGCACTTCCTTGACGGTGGTGCCCATCGAGCCCAGGTGCACCGGGATGTGCGGGGCGTTGGCGACCAGGTTGCCCTCGGGGTCGAACAGTGCGCAGGAGAAGTCCAGCCGTTCCTTGATGTTGACGGACTGGGCGGTCGATTCCAGCCGGGCGCCCATCTGCTGGGCGATCGCCATGAAGAGGTTGTTGAACACCTCCAGCAGCACCGGATCGGCCTCGGCGGTGACGGCGGGCCCGGCCCGTTCGGCGATCTGCTCGATCCGCAGGTGGCCGGCGGGGGTGACGGTGGCGCGCCAGCCGTCGTCCACGACCGTGGTGGAGCCGGCCTCGGCGATCACGGCCGGCCCGGTGACGGTGTCGGCGGGGCGCATCCACTCGCGCTGCAGCAGCGGCACCTCGCGCCACTGGCCGCCGATGGCCATCCGGACGGCGGGGGGCACGGCTGGTCCCTGCCGGTGGACCTCCGGCGCGCCCAGGTCCGGCTGCTCGGTGAGGCCGGTGGCCTCCACCGTGAGGGCTTCGACGACGATCGGACGGTCCATCAGGAAGGAGTAGGTGGCCCGGTGCCGTTCCTCGAACTCCCGTGTCATGTCGGTGAGTTCGCCGAGCGTGACGTCCAAGGTGGTGTCGGTGCCGTGGTACCGCAGCCGGGCCCGGTGGGCCAGCCGGATCCGCTCCGGCGCGATCCCCTGGTCCCGCAGCTCGGCCATGGCGCCCGCCGCCAGTTCTTCGGACAGGGCGCGCAGGTCCGCCATGGCCCCTGTCTCCAGCCGGCGTTCGACGGCATGTTCGCGCAGCACGGTGGTGTCGGCCAGGCCGATGCCGAGCGCGGAGAGCACCCCGGCCATCGGCGGGACCAGCACCGTGCGGATGCCGAGCGCCTCGGCGACCGCGCAGGCGTGCTGGCCGCCGGCGCCGCCGAAGGTGGTCAGCGCGTACCGGGTGACGTCGTGGCCCTGCTGCACCGAGATCCGTTTGATCGCGTTGGCGATGTTCCCGACGGCGATCCGCAGGAAGCCTTCCGCGGCCTGCTCCGGCGAGCAGCCGGTCCCCGAGTCTGCGGCGATCTCGCTTGCCAGTACGGCGAATTGACGCCTGACCAGGTCGAGATCGGGCGGCTGGTCGCCGTCCGGCCCGAGGACGCGGGGGAAGTGCTCGGCCTGGATCCGGCCGAGCAGCAGGTTGGCGTCGGTGACGGTGAGCGGCCCGCCGCGCCGGTAGCAGGCGGGCCCGGGATCGGCGCCGGCCGAGTCGGGGCCGACCCGCAGCCGTCCGCCTTCGAAGCGCAGCACCGAGCCGCCGCCGGCCGCGACCGTACGGATCGCCAGCATCGGCGCCCGCAGCCGCACCCCGGCAACCTCGGTGGTCACCACCCGCTCGAACTCGCCCGCGTAGTGCGACACATCGGTGGACGTGCCGCCCATGTCGAAGCCGATCACCCGCTCGAATCCGGCCAGTCGGGACATCCGCACCATGCCGACGATGCCACCGGCGGGGCCGGACAGGATCGCGTCCTTGCCGCGGAAGTGGCCGGCCGCGGCGAGGCCGCCGTTGGACTGCATGAACATCACCGGTACACCGCTCAACTCCCCTTCCACCTGCCGGACATAGCGCCGCAGGCCGGGCGAGAGGTAGGCGTCGGCCACGGCCGTGTCGCCGCGCGGCACCAGCTTCATCAGCGGACTCGTCTCGCTGGAGAGCGACACCTGGTCGAAGCCGAGCCGCTCGGCGAGCCGGCCGATCTGCTGCTCGTGCGCGGGGTGCAGGTAGCTGTGCAGGCAGAGCACCGCGAGCGCGCCGATGCCGTCCCGCCGGCACTGGCGCAGTTCCTCCGCGAGCCGGTCCAGGTCGGGCCGGCGCAGGACCGTTCCGTCGGCGGTGATCCGCTCGTCCACCTCGATCACCCGGGTGTAGAGCGGTTCGGGCAGGGTGATCTCCCGGGCGAAGATCTGTGGGCGGTTCTGGTAGCCGATCCGCAGCGCGTCGGCGAAGCCCCGGGTCACCACCAGGGCGGTCGGCTCGCCCGCCCGCTCCAGCAGGGCGTTGGTGGCGACCGTGGTGCCCATCCGCACGGAGTCGATCCGCTCGCCGCCGGACGGGAGCAGGGCGCGGATGCCGGCCACGGCCGCGTCGCGGTAGCGGGCCGGGTCGTGCGAGAGCAGCTTGCGGGTCAGCAGCCGGCCGTCGGGTGCCAGCGCGACGACGTCCGTGAAGGTGCCGCCGCGGTCCACCCAGAACTGCCAGCCCCGGCCGGGCATTTCGGCCCCTTCCGCCGCTTCGGGACGCCGGTTCGGCGGGCCACGCCCGGCCGCGCCCCTCGTCGAGTATCCGCCCGGGGGAGCCGGGGTCGCAAACAAGGACATACTGGACATACGGCCAGTCCCGGAGGGCGGTGAGACGCACATGGAGACCGGAGCAACCCGGACCGTTGTCGGCGTTTTCCGGGAGACCGTGCCGGGCGAACGACGGGTGGCCCTGGTGCCCGAAGTGGTTCCCGCCGTCGGACGCCTCGGGCTGACGGTCCTGATCGAGCCCGGCGCCGGCGCCCAGGCCTGGCTGCACGACGAGGCGTTCCTCGCGGCCGGAGCCGAAGTCGCCGGACACGCCGAGCTGTTGCACCGTGCCGACGTGCTCCTGGGGGTGCATCCGCCGGGCCTCGACCGACTGCCCGACCTGCGTCCCGGGCACCTGCTGATCGCCCTGCTGCGCCCCACCGCGATCCCCCAGCTGGTGGGGCAGTGGGCCGACCGCGGGGTCACCGCGATCGGCCTCGACCTGGCGGACCCCCGGCTGCCCGCGGCCCGCCCGATGGACGCCATGGCGTCCCAGGCGCGGATCGCCGGCTACCGGGCGGTGCTGCTCGCGGCCGGACGAATGGGCCGGTGCCTGCCGCCGTGGGGCACGGAGGGCGCGGCGTTCGATCCGGTCCGGGCGCTGGTGGTGGGCGCCGGGCCCGAGGGGCTCCAGGCTGTCGACACCGCCCGCCGCCTCGGCGCCCGCGTCCAGGTCGTCGAACTGCGCCGCAACGAGCGGGCGCAGGCCGTCGCGCTCGGTGCCGAGCTGCTGGCCCTGCCCGGACTCGACCCGGTGGCCGGTGACCTGGAGCTGAGCGAGCGGCTGGCGCACCGCCGCTCCGTGCTGAGCGAGGTTCTCGCGGCGGCCGTGCCCCACTACGACCTGGTGGTGACCGCACTCGCCCTGCCCGGCGAGGACCCGCCGACGCTGCTGCGCACCGAGGCGGTGGCGGCGATGCGCCCCGGCTCGGTCCTGGTCGACCTGGCGGCCGGTCCCGCACACGGGCCCGCCCCGGCCGACGGCTGGGCGCGCGGCAACCTCCAGTGCGCCCGGCCGGACGCCACGACACTGGTCGGCGACGGGGTGATCGTGATCGGCGCCGGCGAGCTCGCCGCGCAAGTCCCCACGACGGCCTCGCAGGTGTACGCGCACAACATGCTCGCGCTGCTGACCCATCTGACCCGCCCCGGCGGGCTCCACGTCGATCCGACCGATCCGGTGCAGGACGCCATGGTGGTGACGCACCACGGGGCCGTCCGGCACGCCGCCACACGGCGCCTGCTCACCAACGCGATGGCTGCTGCCGGCCCGCCTCCGCCTTAGCTCCGGCCGTGGTCCCGGTCTCGTTGGTCCCGTCGCTGGTCGCGGTGCCGCGACAAAGGGCCGGCGAGCAGGAGGGCGTACCGCCCGATCGCACCGGCGTGCTCCGCGCACTGCCGGTAGTCACCGGACAGCAGTACCAGGTCCGCGGCGGTGCCTGCGTCCAGCGGGGCCTCCACCGTGAGCAGCCTCTCGTACAACAGGCGCTGCCGCCGGGCCGTCCCGGGCACCTCCGACAGGAGGTCCGCGACGCCCTCCGGCGTGGGCTGCTCCAGGACGTCGGCCGCCCGGCCGACCAGGCCGACGGCCGCCTCGGCGATTCCGCGCAGGGGCGTGAGCAGCCGCTCCGGAAACGGCTCGCGGCCCTGCCGCGCCCAGGCCAGCTCCAGCAGCCGCTGGGCGAGCACCCCCAGCCACTCCACCTCGCGGCCCACCTGGACGCCGACCACCACGGCCCGCAACCCCGCAGGCACGGCATCCGCGGCCTCCTCGATCCGCCCGCGCAGTTCGGCCAACGCCTTCTCCGACCGCACCGCCCCGCCCGCCGCGACCACCCCGCCCGCTGCGCCGACCTCGGCCGTCAGCGCCGCGCTCGCGCCGTCCAGCGCCTGCTCGGCGAGCCGGACCAGAGCGGCCAACTCGCCTACCAGATCCCGCAGTTCACCCTCACCGGTATCCGACATCGGTCGGCTCCCGTCTCGCTCGGAACACCGGGCCGCCCGCTCGGCCACGTCGCGCAACCCCTCCCCGACAGTCTCCTCTCGGCGACCACCGCCCGACACCTGCGACGTACGACCGTCACGCTCCACGCCCGGCAGGCCACTCCACGCGAAAGCCTCCTGGCCCGCCGACCCCTCCAACCACCCTGGAGGGCCCGGCGCCTCACCCTGCCGGGTGACCGCCATTCGGCCCAATGCCCACCCCCGTACGGCGGAGTGCCCGCAACCGGTGATCCCGAAAGTCGTTGTCCCTGCGCACCCGTCACCACACGCACCGGACAACGGGAGACCTCCCCCCATGAAGACCGCCTTCCGTGGCACCCTGCTGGCCTCCGCCCCACTGCTCGCCACCCTGCCGCTGATCGTCGACACCTCCGCCCGCGCCTACTCCGCCACGCCCACGACCGATGCCACCTGCGTCCTCCACGCCCACGGGGTCTTCACCACCGCTGTCGATGCCGGCGGCACCGACACCCCGATCCCCGACACCCTGACGATGACCGGAACCGTGACGTGCGTGGATTCCGCGGGCGCGCCCCTGGCCTCCGGCGCCTTCGAGCGAGTCGTCACCATGCCGTCCACGGAGTGCACCGGCGACGAACACGGAGACACCTCCACCACCACCATCCACTGGAGCGACAAGACCACGTCCACGTTCAGGTTCGACAGGACGGACGTCATGAAGGTGAACGGCACCGCCTCCCTCGTCGTCAGCGGCGCAGTCACCGACGACAGCGCGGCCTTCGCGAACGACACCATCAAGGCCGTGGGCACCAGTTACGGCGCCGGCTGCGGCACCCCCGCCGGCGAAACCGCCCTCGACTCGACCCTCGTGCTCCGTCTCACCCACTGAAACGGTCCTGCACGACTCCTGAACGCCCCCCCACCGGCCGCTGCCCGCGCCCGTACACAGCTCGCGCCCGCACGCAGCCCGCGCCCGCACGCAGCCCGCGCCCGCCCGCCGCCCGCACGCGAAGGAAGACCCGACATGTTTCCCTCCCCTCCCCTGTCGCAGGCCGCCCCGGCCGGACTCATCAGCCCCAAGGCCCGCGTCTACGCGATGCTCGACACGGACGGCGACGGAACCGCCTCCCGGCACGACTACTTCGTCCGGATCGAACGGGCCCGGCAGGCCACCGGCCGGGCGCAGGACGATCCCCTGGTCCTCGCCGCCCACGCGGCGGGCGAACGGGCCTGGGCCGCGATGGACGCCAACGGCGACGGCGTCATGACCTTCGAGGAGTACGACGCCTGGGTGGATGCGGACAAGTTCGACCACGTCTGCCGCCACGCCTTGGCGGCCCTGTTCGACCTCGCCGACGCGGACCAGGACGGTGCCGTGCAACGCTCCGAGTTCACGGCACTGCGCCAGGCCCTCGGCAACCGGGCCGACAACGCCGAGGCCGCGTTCGACGCCCTGGACACCGACGCGGACGGCCGGGTCGGCCGCGACGAGTACCTGGCATCGATCCGCGCGTACGTCACCGGCGACGGATCCCCGATGGGCGAGGCACTGTACTGACCGCCCATCCTCCCCGCGTCGTCCGCGACAGAACCTGCGCCGCCACTCCCGCCCCCTGGAAGCTTTCCTGACGGACTGTCAAACTTCCGTCCTCACCGCCGAGTTGGAGAGGCAGAGGGCATGTCGAACATCGAAGCGCGCAGACCGACGGCACCGCGTCTGCGGTCGCTGCTGAGCCTGCTGATACTCGCCGCCGCCGCACTGCTGGCCGGGCCCGTGCCGCACGCGGCCGCCGCCACCGGAGAGGCGGACGCGTACTACATCGGCCGCGACGGCGGCCTGTGGAGCTACCACTACGCGGACACCACTGGCACCTGGACCACCGCCACCCGACAAGGCCCCGCCGCACTCGCCCCGCCCGGCGCGCGGGTGGCGGCGGTCCGGGTACCCGGCCACCGGCCCGCCGTCTACGTCGTCGCGACGAACGGCGCACTGTACGAGTACTGCGGGGACAACCCGACCAGCGCACCGATCGCACTCACCGGCCCCGCCAACGCCCAGCCCGGTGGACGCATCACCGCCACTTGGTCCGGCTCCCAACTGGCCCTGGTCACCAGCACCTGGACGGGCCCGGCGGCGGCACCGACAGCGGTGGCCTCGCGCCTCGGCGACGCCTGCCTCTCGATGAGCGTGGACTGGCGCCAACTCCCGGCCCCCGCCGCCTACCCGCCCTCCTCGGAGGCCGCCGTCGTCCTGGTCTCCGGCCGCCCCGGCATCTTCACCGTCGACGACACCGGCGCCGTGACCGTCGGCTGGACCTCCCCGACCACCGGCGGCCTCTTCACCTACATCATCGCCCCCACCGGCAGCGCCAAGCCGGGCGCCGGCATCGCGGTGACCCCCGGTACCACCGCCAGCACCTTCACCGTGTTCTTCGCCGGCCGCGACGGGCGCCTCAACCGCGCAACCATCGGCGCCGGCGCCGGCCCCATCGGCCTCCCACAGCCCAACACCACCGCCCCGACCGGCAGCGTCCCGGACGGCGCCACCCTCTCCGCCGCAAAGAACGCCGCCGGCACCGCAGTTGGCTACGTCGCCACCGACGGCACCATCACCCTCGCCCACCTCTCCACCACCGGCCTGTGGCAGAGCACCCAACCCATCAGCACCTCCGGCTTCTCCACCCCCGGCAGCTCCGTCGCCATCTCCGACATCGACGGCTACCCCGCCTGCGGCACCAACGGCCCCCTCCCCGTCCACTTCGGCCCCAACCGCGGCCCCTCCCCCGACCCCTGGGTCACGGCCGGCCCGAACGTCACCACCGGCGCCAACATGACGTTCGTGTAGGCCTCGCCACCGCTCGACCCCAAGGCGGGCACAGGCACCGGCGATCACGGGGGGTTCCCCCACCCCGTCACCACCCGGGCGACCCGTGCCCGCCCCTCCGTTCCCACCACCGGCAGTGTCCTCACCCGCAGGCCAGGGTTGACCCTCTCCTGGCGTCAGGGTTCAGCATGGGGGCGTTCGGAAGGAGAACGGGTGTGGCTGAGCAGGGTGTGACGTATTCGGTGGGGCAGGTCGCGGGGTTCGCGGGGGTGACGGTGCGGACGTTGCACTATTACGACCGGGAGGGGTTGCTCTCGCCGAGTGAGCGGAGTGCGGCGGGGTACCGGCTGTACAACGACCGGGATTTGGCGCGGCTTCAGCAGATCCTGTTCTACCGGGAACTCGACTTTCCGGTGGAGGAGATCCGCAGCATCCTGACCGATCCGCAGGCCACCGCGCTCAGCCACTTGCGCGAGCGGCACCGTCAACTCAACGAGCAGATCGGCAAGTTGCAGCGGATGGTGGAGGTCGCCGAGCAGGCCATCGAGATGGAGCGGACGGGCGTGCGGCTCTCGCCGGAGGAGCGGTTCGACATCTTCGGTGAGGTCCGCTGGGATCTGAGCTACGCGACGGACGCCCAGCTGAAGTGGGCGGACAGTGCGCGGCAGCGGGAGTCGATGGAGCGGGCGGCCCGGCACAGCAAGGAGGACTGGCGGCAGCTGATGGCCGAATCGGCTGCGTGGCGAGGGGAGTTGATCGTCGCGTTCGAGGACGGCCAGGCCGCCGACGGTGAGCGGGCGATGGATCTCGCGGAGCAGCACCGGGCGCATGTGGAGCGGTGGTTCACGCCGTGTCCGCCGGAGTCGCACCGGGTGATCGCGGGCGACTATCTGACCGATCCGCGGGCGTTCGCGATGCTCGTCCCGCCGTCCGAGCAGTTGCCCGGGCTGGCCCGGTTCCTGCACGCCGCGATCGAGGCCAACGCCCGTCGCATCATGGAGGGTTGAGGAAGAGATGCGCATTCTGGTCACGGCGGCGGGTTCGCACGGGGACGTCGCGCCGTACACGGGGCTCGGCGTCCGGCTGGCGGAGGCCGGGCACGAGGTCGCGCTGGCGACGCACCGGAGCTACGCCGGGATGGTGGAGCGGTGCGGGCTGGAGTTCCGGCCGCTGCCGGGGGATCCGCGGGCGGGCGGGGAGGGGGTGAAGGGGAAGGGTGCGCTGCTCCGCCGGGCGAAGGAGTTCGTCGGGGAGCTCGGGCGGGGGATCGCGGAGGTGGCCGAGCCGGGGGCGGACGTGCTGCTGCTGTCCACCTCGACGGCGCCGTTGGGGTGGCACGTGGCGGAGGCCCTGGGTGCGGCGAGTGCGGGGGTGTATCTCCAACCGGTCGAGCCCACGGGGGAGTTCGGGCCGGTGGTGGGGGGTGCCAGGTCGCTCGGCCGGTGGGGGAACCGGGCGGCGGGGCGGGCCGCGCTGGGGGTGGTGGACCGGCTGCACCGGGACGCGGTGACGGAGCTGCGAGCCCGGCTCGGCCTGCCACCGCTGTCCGGACCGGCCATGCGGCGCAGACTGGTGCGCGAACAGTGGCCGGCGCTGCACGGGTTCAGCACCGCGCTGGTGCGCCGCCCGGCGGACTGGCGGCCCGGGCTGGACGTGGTGGGCAACTGGTGGCCGGCCGACCCGGGTCAACTCCCGGACGAGGTGGAGGAGTTCCTCGCAGCCGGCCCGGCGCCAGTGTTCATCGGGTTCGGCAGCATGGGCGCGGGCCAGGGCGAACGACTGGGCCGGCTCGCGGTGGAGGCACTGCGAGCGGCGGGGCAGCGGGGGGTGCTCCAGGCGGGCTGGGCCGGGCTGACGGCGGACGCGGACGACGTGCTGCCGGTGGGGCAGCTCGACCACGCCGCGCTGTTTCCGCGCATGGCGGCCGTGGTCCACCACGCGGGCGCGGGCACGGCAGCGGCGACGCTCCGCGCCGGTGCGCCGTCGGTTCCCGTCCCGGTGACGGCGGATCAGCCGTTCTGGGCCCGCCGGTTGACGGCGATCGGCGCGGCAGTGGCGCCGATCCCGTTCGACGGCCTCACCGCGGAACGCCTCGCGGCCGCGATCCGGCGGGCCTGCGCCGAACCGTCCCACCGGGAGCACGCGGCAGCGGCCGCCGCGCGGATGGCGAAGGAGGACGGCGCGGGCCGCGTGGCGGACCTGGTCGCCCAACTGGCCCGGGGCATCGGCGTCTGAGCACGCCAGGAGGGGGCGGCGGGGCCGACCCCGCTCGCGGGCTCGCCCGCCGCGCCGGGCAAGCGCCGCAGGACGCAGGCCCAGGCAGGGGGCGGCGAGCTGCGGGTCGGCATCTCCTCCCAGCATGCCGGAGGCGGGAGGAGTTCGAGCACGCCCGCCCGCCATCGATGGGGCGACGCCCGACACGACGCCACCGGGCCGGGCACCGGCCAGAAGCAGATGTTCGCCGGGCGCTTCGGGGACGGCGGCGTCCGGCCGGT
>NZ_JBVJHA010000005.1:27610-81088 GCF_055587065.1 Kitasatospora sp. NPDC048662
TCGGGTACGCCACCTGCTGGGCCACTGATCGACCGCAGCCCGCCCACCATCGATGGGGCGACGCCCGACACGACGCCACCAGGCCGGGCACCGGCCAGAAGCAGATGTTCGCCGGGCGCTTCGGGGACGGCGGCGTCCGGCCGGTCGGGTACGCCACCTGCTGGGCCACTGATCGACCGCAGCCCGCCCACCATCGATGGGGCGACGCCCGACACGACGCCACCAGGCCGGGCACCGGCCGCAGCCCGCCCGCCGGAGAACGCCGACCCCGCCGGGGGCCGCCACCAGCAGCCTCCGGCGGACCGGGCCCGGGGCGTCAGGCGTCCGAGTAGCTGAGGTCGCCGACCGACCAGGCGCTGATGTCGCCGATGGCGATGCGGTACATGCCGCCGGTGTGCGGGAGGCCGAAGTTGCCCTGGAGGATCCTCGCCCGGTGCAGGTGGAGGTGGGTGGGGCGGGCCGGGGGGCCTTCGGCGGGTGGGGCGAAGAGGGCGGCGAAGGGCTTCAGGTGGTCGGAGGCCTGGAGGACGTCGGCCACGCGTTCCCACCACAGGGCCACCGGGGCCAGCCTGCCGGTGATCACGGCGCCGGGGACGACCACCGTGAGGGACATCTGGTTGCTGTGCTCGGACTCGACCATTGCGGCGATCTCGACGAGCAGCCCATCGGGGTTCGACATGCTGCCCAGACTAGGACACACCCGCCGCGGCCACCCGCCTTCCCCCCGTGCGGCACGGAGCACCCGCACCGGCGGAGCGCCCGCACTCATAGGAATCTCAGAGGTTGAGGCGCTTGGCCGCCGCACTGACCCACCGTCAGAATTGTCGGCGCTTCGTCAAAACGGGAGCGGGTCCGGACCCCGTTCCCCTCTCCGGTGGGCTCCCAGCAGCCGGTCGTCAACCGTCTCGTCCCCCATACGAGGAGTTCACATGCTCGAAGAGCTGTCGCGGCTCGCCGAACGCGCCCGCCCCACGGTGCTCGGCCTGGCCCGGATCGCCGTCTCGCTCCTGTTCGCCTGCCACGGCGCAGCCACGCTGTTCGGGGTGCTCGGCGGCCCGCACGGCAAGGCCCCACAGGTCGGGGAGTGGCCGGGCTGGTGGGCCGCGCTGATCCAACTCGTGGGCGGTGTCCTGGTGTTGGCGGGCGTCGCGGTGCGCCCGGCGGCACTGGTGTGCTCGGGTTCGATGGCATACGCGTACTTCAGCGTGCACCAGGAGCACGCCCTGTGGCCGATCCAGAACGGCGGCGAGTCGGCCGCCATGTTCTGCTGGGCGTTCCTGCTGATCGCCGCCGTCGGACCGGGCGGCCTGGCCCTCGGCACGCTGCTCCGCCGCAACCCCCGGACCTCGGCCGCCGCCGCCACCGCCACCGCCTGACAACCCGCCGCACCCCCTCGCACCGGGCCCGCCGGAAGCCTCCCTCCGAGGCCGCCGGCGGGCCCTCCGCACGCCCCCCGGCCGTCCGCACGCCATCCCCGGGCCGCCCGCCGGGCCGCCCGCACGCCACCGCCCGGCCAGAACAGTCGGCATTCCCGCAGGTCAAGGGCCGAACGTCCCTCCTTCGAGCGGCCGAACAGTCCATGATCAACTCGTCTACGCCGATGGTTAACCTGACGTTCATGGAGTACATCAGCAGCGGAGCTCCGCGCACCGCCACCCCCACCCCCACCCACACCGCCACCCGCGCCACCGCCCTCACCACCGCCGGCGTCCACGACGAGGCCGGATTCAGCCCGGAGTACGATCGCCTGCTCGCCCGCCACCACGCGATGCGATTGCGCCGCAGCATCCTCGCCCCAACCGGCCGGTCAACCCCGCAGGGGCCGGCGGTGGAGCTTCCGGAGCCCGGGGACCGGGACCTGATCGTGCGCCACCTCGCCCCGCTGCTGCCGTTCGACGCGCTGATCGAGGTGCTGTACGACGCGATGTTCGTCCGGCGGCCGTTCCTGCGGCGGTTGTTCCCGGAGTCGATGGAGTTCCAGCGCCAGCACCTGGGGCACATGTTCCAGCACCTGATCGACCACCTCGACCGCCCGGTCGAGCTCGACGCCAGGCTGCGGGCGTTGGGCGCGGACCACCGCAAGCTCGGGGTGTGGCCGGCGCACTACGAGGCGTTCGAGGAGGCGCTGACCACCGCGCTGCGGGTGCGCGGCGGGAACGCCTGGACCGCGCAGGTCGAGGCGGCCTGGACGCGGATGCTGCGGTTCGCGGTGGCGGCGATGGTCGCGGGCGCGGAGGGTGCGGCCACCGAGCCGCCGTTCTGGCACGGCGAGGTGGTCGGGCACGAGCGGCGGCGTCCGGACCTGGCGGTGCTGCGGGTGCGCACCGGCGAGCCGTACCCGTACCGGGCGGGGCAGTACGCGGCGCTGGAGTCGCCGTTGCTGCCGCACAGTTGGCGGCCGTACTCGGTGGCGTGCGCGCCGCGCGAGGACCGGGTGCTGGAGTTCCACGTCCGCCGGACCTCGCCGGGCGGGCTGAGCGCGGCGCTGGTGGAGGGCACGGGTGTCGGCGACCAGGTCCGGGTGGGGCCGCCGCGCGGTTCGCTCTCGCTGGACGCCGACGGGGCGGACGTGCACCGCGATGTGCTGCTGGTGGGCGGCGGGACGGGGCTGGCGCCGATGAAGGCGCTGGCGGAGGAGTTCGCGGTGGCGCACCGCGCGCGTGGCCGCCGGGTGCGGCTGGTGGTCGCCGCGCGCGGCCGCGAGGAGCTGTACGACTGGCCGTCGCTGGTCGAACTCGCCGCCAACCGTTCCTGGTTGGAGCTGACGCCGGTGCTCGGACCGGACCTGGAGGGACTGGCGGCCCTGCTCCGCGGCCATCAGAGCGTGCCGGGGCTGGCGCTGCTCAGCGGCCCGCCGAGGATGGTCGCCGGGGCGCGTTCGCTGCTGCTGGACGCGGGTGTGCCGGACGACCGGATCCGCTACGACGGCGTGGCCGCCGCCGCGCGCTGACCGCCCGCAGGCGGCCGGTCAGCGCCACCGGGCCGCCGTCAGGCCCCGGCGGACGGGGCCGTTCGGCCCTTCCGCCGCCGTTTCCGACTTGGGGACAGTGACACCCAGGTCAACAGGTCAGCGTTGTCTGTGTCCGGCCCGCATTCGGCGGGCCGGTCGGGTTGGGCGTGGGTGCCCGGAGAGGCCGAGCGATGGAAACCGACGAGGTCATGCTGGCTGTCCGGCTCACCACCGCGGACCGGACGCTGCTGCGGCGTCTGGCACACGGGCACCGCGGCGATGTGTCCGAGGTGGTGGCGGACGCCCTGCTGGACGTACTGCCCGCCGTACTCACCGGCGGCACGCCCCAACTCGCCGACGAGCTGCGCCGGTTCGCGCCCTGCGCGGTGACGGTGTGGCTGCCGCCGGAGCTGGCCGAGCTGCTGCCCGCGCTGGCCGACCGGATGACGGACCTGAGCGGCGTCCGCCCGGGCACTCCGTGCGCGGCGCTGGGCGCGGCGGTCCGGCTGTGGCTGCGCCAGGACCCGGCCCTGCTGATGGCCGGCCTGCGCACGCTGCACGGCGCGGACGCCCGCCACCAGCACCACCACGCGGTCGCGGCCTGACGGCCCGTCCACCCACCTGCGGCGAACTGTCCGCTTCCCCCTGCGCACCCGACGGGCGTCCCTGCGACGCCCGTTCGCGTCCCCGCAGCACCGGCGCCCCGCTCGGCACCTCTCGGCATCCCTCGACACCCCTCGGCACCCCTCGACGCCCCGTCCCCTCAGCGTAGGGACGGCGCGCATTCGCGCTCTCCCGGCGCCGCGACCTGGTGGCCCGTCAGTCCCTGCCGTCCCCGGGCCGTTCGGCTCGGAGGGGCCCGTGGACCGGGGACGTCGGGCCGCCGGGGGCGGGACCATCGGCCCTGGGACCGCGACCCGTCCACGAACGAGCATGGATCGCCGCCGCTCGGCGAAGGTGCTCCACTCCCCGGAAGCACCCCGCGGACCGGGTGGTCCGGCATTGCGCCGCCGCCCGGTCGCGGGCGTCGCGTCGTCCGTCTCCTGTCATGGCGGGTGACGGCCCGTCGGGCGGTGGCGCCACCAGGTTCGGCAAGGACGAAGGAGGGCGGCCGATGGCTGCCATCGAGGCGAGTCGGGGGGCGGCCGAGGCCGCTCCACGACGCACACCGGGCAGCGCGATAGTGCGGATGCTCACCACAACCGATCACAAGACGATCGGCACGATGTATCTGGTCAGCGCATTCGCGTTCTTCCTGATCGGCGGCGTGCTGGCGTTGGTGATGCGGGCGGAGCTGGCCCGCCCGGGGACGCAGATCCTCTCCAACGAGCAGTTCAACCAGGCGTTCACCATGCACGGCTCGGTCATGCTGCTGCTGTTCGCGATGCCGCTGTTCACCGGTTTCGCGAACTGGATCATGCCGCTGCAGATCGGCGCGCCCGACGTGGCGTTCCCGCGGCTGAACATGCTGTCGTACTGGATGTTCATGTTCGGCTCGCTGATCGCGGCGGCCGGCTTCCTCACCCCGCAGGGCGCGGCCGACTTCGGCTGGTTCGCCTACGCGCCGCTGTCCGACGCCATCCACTCCCCCGGCGTCGGCGCCGACATGTGGATCATGGGCGTGGCGTTCAGCGGCTTCGGCAGCGTGCTGGGCGCGGTCAACTTCATCACCACGATCATCTGCATGCGCGCGCCCGGCATGACCATGTTCCGGATGTCGATCTTCGCCTGGAACGTGCTGCTGACCTCGCTGCTCGTGCTGATGGTCTTCCCGGTGCTGGCGGCCGCGCTGCTCGCCCTGGAGATGGACCGCAAGTTCGGGTCCCACGTCTTCGACCCGATGAACGGCGGGCCGATGCTGTGGCAGCACCTGTTCTGGTTCTTCGGCCACCCCGAGGTGTACATCCTGGCGCTGCCGTTCTTCGGCATCGTCTCGGAGATCGTCCCGGTGTTCAGCCGTAAGCCGATGTTCGGTTACTCGGGCCTGATCGCCGCCACCATCGCGATCGCCGGCCTGTCGGTGACGGTGTGGGCGCACCACATGTACGTCACCGGCCAAGTGCTGCTGCCGTTCTTCTCGTTCATGACCTTCCTGATCGCCGTTCCGACAGGTGTGAAGTTCTTCAACTGGGTCGGCACCATGTGGAAGGGCTCACTGTCCTTCGAGACACCGATGCTGTGGGCGACGGGCTTCCTCGTCACCTTCATGTTCGGCGGTCTGACGGGCGTTCTGCTGGCCGCGCCGGTGCTGGACTTCCACGTCTCCGACTCGTACTTCGTGGTCGCGCACTTCCACTACACGCTGTTCGGCACCGTGGTGTACGCGATGTTCGCGGGCTTCCACTTCTGGTGGCCGAAGTTCACCGGCAAGATGCTGGACGAGCGCCTCGGCAAGATCACCTTCTGGACGCTCACCATCGGCTTCCACCTCACCTTCCTGGTCCAGCACTGGCTGGGCGCCCAGGGCATGCCGCGCCGCTACGCCGACTACCTGGCCGCGGACGGCTTCACCACCCTCAACATGATCTCGACCATCGGCTCGTTCCTGCTCGGCCTGTCGATCCTGCCGTTCCTCTACAACGTCTGGAAGACCGCCAAGTACGCGCCCAAGGTCGAGGCCGACGACCCGTGGGGCTGGGGCCGTTCGCTGGAGTGGGCGACCTCCTGCCCGCCGCCGCGGCACAACTTCAGCAAGCTGCCGAAGGTCCGCTCGGAGTCCCCGGCGTTCGACCTGCACCACCCGGACATCGCCGCCGCCGACTACATCGACAACCACGGCAAGCCGGCACCGCACCTCGGCGACGTCACCCCGGCCCGGTTCGACCTGCCGGAGCGCGAACGCAAGCGGCTCACCACGTCCTCCTCCGAGGACTGACCGTTCCGCCCGCCGCCGGCCCGTCCCCGGGCTGACGGACCCACGACCGCCGTCCCCGCCCCGCCGTATCTCCCGGTCCGGGCGGGGCGGGGACGGCACCCCTCAGCTCTGGAGGACCCGCCATGGCCCACCCCGTCCTGGCCCTCGGCACCGCCGCACTCACCGCCGCCGGCAGCGCCTGGTACCTGCCCGCGCTGCTCGACCTGCGGGCCGGCGCGGACCGCCCGCGCGCCGCCCGCCTGGCCGCCACCGGCTGCCTGCTCTGGTGGTGCGGACTGGCCGCGGCCGCGATCCTGCTCACCACCCCGCTCAGCTGGCACATCCCGGTCGGAGCGGCCCTCACCGGTGCCCTGTCGGGTGCGGCGCTGCGGGTCCTCGCCGCAGCCGAGCGGCGCGCCGACCGGCGCGAGCAGGACCGTGCCTGGGGCTCCCTGCCGTACGACCTGCCCTCCGTCCGCGGCGTGCGTCCCTCCGCCGCGACCGTCGGCTGGGTCACGGGCGGACTCGCCGTGGCCGCCGCGACCGCCGCCGCGACCCTGCTGGCGGGACGCCCGGGGCCGGCCGGTTCCGCCGTGGTCACTGTCGCCGGGTCGGTCGGACTGTGCCTGCTGATCCTGCTGGTCGCCCTGAACCGCACCCGCCCGCACTGAACCCCTTCTCCCCCGAAGGAAGGATCGCCATGGACGTCGCCGAGTCGATCACCCTGCACCCGGCCGGCCTGCCGGGCGAGGCGGCCGCTCTCGCCAGGGCCCGGGTCGCCACCGTCGCGCAGGACGCCTCCGCCCTGGTCGAGGCCGTCCGGATCCGCCTGACCGGCGCACCGGGGCGGGTACTCGCCCAGGTCAACGCCGAGGTGGACGGGCGCCGGGTCCGGGTCCAGCTGGCCGCGCGCGGCATCGGCGAGGCCGCCGACCGGCTCGCCGAGGGGCTGCGCCAGCGCATCCGCACCGTCTCCGCCAGCTGGCGGCCGCGGCCCTGGCCCGCCGCGGGCGACCGCGCGGTCGGCGTTCCGGCGACCGGCACCGAGCACATCGTCCGGATCAAGTCGGCGCCGCTGGTGTGGTGTTCGCCCGACGCGGCGGTCCGCACCCTGGACGCCATGGACTACGACATCCACCTGTTCACCGACCCGGCCACCGAGACCGACGCGGTCGTCCACCGAGTGGGCCCCACCGGCTACCGCCTGGCCCGCACCCTCCCCGCCGCACCCCCGGCGCGCCCCGCCACCCCCCTCACCCTCAGCCCCCACCCGGCCCCGCAGCTGAGCGACCGCCAGGCCGCCACCCGCCTCACCGCCGCCGAGCTCCCCTACCTCTTCTTCACCGACCCCGTCACCCGCCGCGGCCGCCTCCTCTACCGCCGCCTCGACGGAGACCTGGCACTGGTCGTCCCGGCCTGAAAACCCGGCCGAGACCCCGGCCCGCACCGCGTCCAGTACTGCCCGGGCTGGCAGCTCTGACGGTCCGTGCGATGGCAAAGCGCAGGCAAAGTACGATGGTTGCCGTTCGAGACCCGACTCTGTGAGGAGTGCCCCCGGATGGTGTTCAAGCGACTTCTCGGTGCCCTGGGCGTCGGCGGGCCCACCGTCGACACGGTGCTGTCCACCCCGTCCGTCCAGCCCGGCGGCATCGTGCACGGCCAGGTCAACCTGGCCGGCGGCGAGCGCGACGCCGAGATCAACGGCATCACGCTCGGGCTGGTCGCCCGGGTCGAGGTCGAACACGAGGACGGCGAGAGCCACACCGTCCAGGAGTTCACCCGGGCACAGGTCTGCGGCCCGCTGCGGCTGGCCGCCGGGGAGCGGCGCGCCGTCCCGTTCGCGCTGCCGGTGCCGTGGGAGACGCCGCTGACGGCGGTCGGGGGCCACCACCTGGCGGGCATGGCGCTCGGTGTCCGCACCGATGTGGACATCGCCGGTCAGCTGGACCGGGGGGACAGCGACCCGCTCACGGTGGAGCCGCTGCCGGTGCAGCAGCGGGTGCTGGAGGCGCTGGCCGCGCTCGGCTTCCACTTCCACCGGGCCGACCTGGAGGCTGGCCGGATCCACGGCACCGGCCAGACGCTGCCGTTCTACCAGGAGATCGAGTACAAGGCGGCGCCGCAGTTCGCCCGGCGGTGCAACGAGATCGAGCTGTCCTTCGTCACCGCGCCCCACCAGGTCGAGGTGGTGCTGGAGTTCGACAAGCGCGGCATGTTCCACAGCGGCGACTCGGTGCGCACGTTCCGGCTGGACCACGCCTTGGGTCAGCACGACCTGACCGGCACGGTGGACGGCTGGATCCGCGGCGTCCTCGGCCACTAGAAACCGCCGCCCGGGCCCGGGCCTTCGGAGCTACAGCCAGTCGCGCTTCTTGAAGATGAGGTAGAGGCTGCCGCAGACCAGGCCCATCAGGCCGATCGCGAAGGGGTAGCCGAAGGCCCAGTGGAGTTCCGGCATTTCGTCGAAGTTCATGCCGTAGACGGTGCCGATGAGGGTGGGGGCGAACAGGATCGCGGCCCAGGAGGAGATCTTCTTGATCTCGTCGTTCTGGGCGTGGCCGGCCTCGGCGAGTTGCTTCATCTCCTCGTTCTGGCGCTGGGAGACCAGGGTGGCGTTGACGGTGAGGATGTTCTGGAGCATCTGCCGGAAGCCGTCGACCCGTTCGGCGGCGTAGGTGGCGTGGTCGGCGACGTCGCGGAGGTAGCGCTGGAGTTCCTCGTCGGTGCCGTACTTCTGGAAGCCGGCTTCGAGGGCGCGCATGATCTCCAGCAGGGGGCCGGTGGCGCGCTGGAGTTCGATGACCTCGCGGGAGAGCTCGTAGATGCGGCGGGAGACCCGGGGGTCGCCGCCGAAGACCTCGGTCTCGATCTCGTCGATGTCGTGCTGGAGGCCCGCGATGACGGGGGCGTAGCCGTCGACGACGGCGTCCAGGACGGCGTAGAGGACGGCTTCGGGGCCGAGGGCGAGCAGCTCGGGGTCGGCTTCGAGGCGGCCGCGGATCATCGAGAGGTCGGGCGACTGGGAGTGCCGGACGGTGAGGACGAAGTCGGGGCCGACGAAGAGGTGGATCTCGCCGAAGTCGACCTCCTCGACGTCGTCGAGGTAGCGGGCGGCGCGCAGCACGACGAACAGGGTGTCGCCGTAGCGTTCCAGCTTGGGGCGCTGGTGGGCGACGATGGCGTCCTCGATGGCGAGTTCGTGGAGGTCGAACTTCTCGGCGGCCTCCAGGAGTTGGGACTCGGCGGGGCGGAAGAGGCCGATCCAGGCCATGGTGCCGGGCTTGCCGGGGAGTTCGCGGTAGATCTCGGCGAGGCTGCCGGGGGTCTCTATCCGGCGGCCGTCGCGGTAGACGGCGGCGTCGACAACGGAGCGTTCCAGCGTGACGGGCCCCTGGTCGTCGGCGTTCTGGTCGGAGCGCGGGTCCATGGAGTGTTCGGGGGCCGCGGAGTGGTCGGTGACGAGCCGGGGGCTGCGGCTGAAGGGTCGCTTGCTCGCGCGCACGGCGCGCACACGCCAGTCGGACATGGCGGGTACCTCCACGGGTCTGGGTCCGTCACGCCCGCACGGTGGCGGGGGGACGGCCGGCCCCGGGTGGCCCGTCCGCACGGCAGGGCCGGGGAACGCGGGGCGTTCAGCGGGCGATGCGCGGGCGGGGGTTCCGGTGGCCGGGAACGGGTGAGAACTTCCCGGAGCGGGGCCGACTTCGGCCCGGACTACTGCACTCCACGGCTCTCACCTCCTCACCTTCCGGACGCACCCCGGCGTCGCGACCGCCGCCAGTCTAGCCCCGCACTCCCCCACCCACCGGCCCCGGGGGACACCCGCCCGGCCTCCCGGGCCCCGCCGGGCACGCCGCGGCCCGGCCACGCGGGCGCGTGTCCGGGCCGTGCGGAAGAGCGTCAGGCGTCGGCGGGCAGCGGGGCGGCGGGGCCGACCAGGCCGACGGCGCGCAGGTCGTGTGCCGGAACGCGGCGGGGACGGTCTCGTTCAGCGCGGCGGTGTCCTCGGCGATGCGGCTGGGCCGGCTCGCGCCGGGCGTGGATCAACCCGGCGCGTTGTCCTCCAGGAGTTCTTGGGTGCGCCGCAGCAGCGCCTGCCGCACCTCCTCCGGTGCCAGCACCCGCAGGGGTGTCGCGAGGCCGAGCAGGTACCTGGCGAGGCCGTCCGCGTCGGGGCCGCCGATCTCGGCGATGGTGGCGTCGGGGCCGTCCGGACGGTGGGTGCCGACGCTGGGCGGGATCAGCCGCAGCGCCCGGTCGAGCGGCAGCGGGAGCCGGATCGTCACGTGGAGCGGGTAGGTGGCGCGTCCGAGGGAGTCGGCGACCAGCAGCGCCGGGTCGGGCGGGTCGCCGAGTTCCACCGGGTGTCCGGTGGGGCGGATCCGACCGACCCGGTCGGCCCGGAAGGTCCGCCACTCGCCGCGCGCCACGTCCCGGGCGACGAAGTACCACCGGCGCCCGGTGCTGACCAGCCGGTACGGATCGACCTCCCGGACGGTGGCCTTCCCGTCCCGGTCGCGGTACGAGAGGCGGCTGCGCTCGCCCCGCCGGCACGCGGCGGCCAGCTCCAGCAACCGGCCGGGCGCGAGCGGCGGTTCGCCCGGCCTGGGGGTGTGCGCCAGGGCGGCGTCCAGTTCGCCCAGCCGGTCCGCGATGCGCGGCGGCAGGACCTGCCGCAGCTTCAGCAGCGCCGACAGCGCGGCCTGATCGCCTCCGAGTGCGCCGCTGAGCGCGGCCTCGCGCAGCCCGACGGCCACTGCGAGCGCCTCCTCCTCGTCGAGGATCAGCGGCGGGACCCGTGCCCCGGCGCGCAGCCGGTAGCCGCCCCACGGGCCCGCGTCGGACTCGACGCCGTAGCCGAGGTCCCGGAGCCGGGCGATGTCCCGCCGCACCGTGCGGTCGGTGACGGCCAGCCGCTCGGCCAGTTCGCCGCAGGTCCACGAGGGCCGGGTGGACAGCAGGGAGACCAGGCGCAGCAGCCGGGCGGAGGTGGTGAGCACGCCCCGAAGTGTGCCGCACGACCAGGACCGGACCTGTCCTGGTCCGGTCGTAGCGTCTCCCCCCATGAGCACCGGAACCACTGAGAACACCTCCGCGATCCGCTATTGCGCCGTCACCTTCGACTGCGCGGACCCGGCCGAACTGGCCCGCTTCTACGGCGACGCGCTCGGCCTGCCCGTCGTGTACTCCACCGACGGGTTCGTCCTGCTCGGCCAGGAGGGCGCGGCCGGCCTCGGGTTCAACCGGGTCGCCGACCACCGCCCGCCCTCCTGGCCGGACGAGTCCGGGGCGAAGCAGGCGCACCTCGAACTGGGCGTCGACGACCTGGACGCCGCGCAGGCCCGGCTGGTCCGACTGGGCGCCGTCGTCCCCGAGTTCCAGCCGGACCCGGACCGCTGGCGGGTGCTGCTGGACCCGGCCGGCCACCCGTTCTGCCTCTCCTGCCTGGTCTGAGCGCGGCCCCGGTCAGCCCAGCAGGGCACCCAACGGGCCGGCGATCAGGTGGTACTGGGCGAGGAAGGCCGTGAACGCGCAGCAGGCCAGCGCGGTCGCGGTCATCGCGAGGCGGCCGGGCAGGCGCCACCAGTGGCGCAGCCAGCCGGCCACCGCGCCGGCGGTGACCGCGAGGGCGGCGAGCGGGAAGGCCGCGCCCCACCAGGTGGGGGCGAGGGCGAGCGGGGTGCCCAGCGGGACGGCCTCCATCATGGCGTTGCCGTCGGAGACCAGGGCCAGCAGTGCGGTGAGGAATCCGGCGGCGAGCAGCCCGGCGAGGGCGGCTGCGGCGCGGGCGGCCTGTGCGGGTCGCGGGTGGGCGGGGCGCCGGCGCAGTCGGCGGCCGAGCGCGGTGGCGGGGACGGCGACGGCCGCGCCCAGCAGCACGGTCAGGGCCACGCCCAGCACGGCCAGGCGCGGGCCGGGCCGATTCCGCCAGGTCAGTGCCCGGTAGGCGGTGGACGGGTTGTCGGAGGAGGTCAACACCCCGTTGCGGAACGCGATTTCGGCCTGCCCGTCGCGTTCCCGGTAGCGGCCGTCCCCGAGCGGCAGCCAGTGCTGTTCGGGGTGCCGGGGGTCGAGCGCGAGGCCTTCGGTGCGCAGGCCGCTGCCCTCGGGGGTGACGGTGACCGAGCCGAACAGTTCCTCGGTGCGCATCAGGCTGTCCCGGCTGACGCGGGCGGCGCGGTACGCCCCGGCGACCTTCCCGGCCTCCGCCGCACTCCCCGGACTTCCGCCTCCTGCAGGCGGCTTAGCGCCGGGGAGGGCGTCGACCACGGCGCGGATCAGTTCCTTGCCGTCCGACCACACCGAACTCGACCTCGACCGCGAACTCGTCTCCGCCCAGGCCCTGTTGGCCGCCGCCGGAATCGACCTCCGGCTCACCGGCACCCCCGACACCACCCCCGCCACCGCCCGCCCCCTCCTCGCGGCCGTCCTGCGCGAGGGCATCACCAACCTCCTCCGCCACAGCCGGGCCACCCACTGCACCCTCACCCTCCACCCCACCGGCCTCCGCCTCACCAACAACCACCCCCACCCGGGCCCCCACCACCCCGGCCACGGCACCCCCAACCTCACCACCCGCGCCACCCCCCACCACGCCACCCTCACCACCGGCCCCCACCCCCCGAACCACTGGACGCTGGCCGTCACCCTCCCGACCTGACGGCGCGCGAACACCGTCGTAGGTCAGGTGGTTCAGATCGCCGCCGCCACCGCCGCCGCCGCGTGGATCCGGGTGGTGGGAAAGACCGGCACCGGGCTGTCCTCGGCGCCGATGAGCAGTTCGATCTCCGTGCAGCCGAGGATCACCCCCTGCGCCCCGGCCGCCACCAGGTCGGCGATCACCTTCCGGTACGCCTCGCGGGACTCCTGCCGGACCACGCCCATGCACAGTTCCTGGTAGATCACCCGGTGCACCAGCTCCCGCCCGGCCGCGTCGGGCACGATCACGTCGAGTCCGTGCCGGGCCAGGCGGTCCCGGTAGAAGTCCTGCTCCATGGTGAAGGCGGTGCCGAGCAGCCCGACCCGCCGAACTCCCGCCGCCCGTACGGCTTCCGCGGTGGCGTCGCCGAGGTGCAGCAGCGGGATGCCGATCGCCGCGGCGACCTGATCCGCGACCTTGTGCATGGTGTTGGTGCAGATCAGCAGCAGGTCCGCGCCGCCCGCCTCGACGGACTGCGCGGCGGCCGCGAGCAGTTCGCCCGCCGCCTGCCACTGCCCGGTGGCCTGGAGTTGCTCGATCTCCGCGAAGTCCACGGAGTGCAGCACGCACTTGGCGGAGTGCAGCCCGCCGAGCCGTTCCCGGGTGAGCTCGTTGAGCAGCCGGTAGTACTCCGCCGTGGATTCCCAACTCATGCCGCCGAGCAGCCCGATCGTCTTCATCGTGTCACTCTGCCACACCCCGGCCGGCCCGCCGGCCCCACGCCCGCCTGCCCCGCGCCCGCGCACGCCCCCTCGCCGGAGCTCGCACCTCAGTGCGCCGGTGGGTCGGGCGATCGGGGAACGTTTTCGCCGGGAATGCCCCTGGATGAACCAATCGCACGACCCGGGAGAGTGTCCGGTGACCGAAGTGATCCCCCCGAACGGCAGCCCCACCGACCCCACCGCATCTGAACCCGCCGGGCCCGTGGTCGTCTTCGACGCACCGTTCTCGGACCGCTCGCAGTGGGCGGCCGGCACCTCCTCCGCGTACCCGCCCGACGGGCGCAACAGCGGCGACAACAAGCTGGACCACCTGGTGCCGGGCTTCGGTCCGGACGGCGACACCTTCACGGCGGTGCGCGAGAACCCGTTCAGCTGGCGGACGCCGCTGGTGACCACCGAGAACACCCAAGGCGGCTTCGAACTCCGGCCGGAGGACGTACTGGAGGCACAGTGCCTGCTGACGGCCACCCAGGGCACCTGGCCGGCGATCTGGACGTGGGGGCGCGACCTCGGCGGGGGCCGTTCCCAGCCGGGGCACGGCGAGGTGGACGTGCTGGAGTACCACCCGGACCACCCGCGGATGCTGGAGCTGAGCAACCACGTCAACCCGGGCAACCCGGCCTACCTCGACGGGCTCGTCACCCCGGGCACCTGGTTCACCGTCAGCTGCCGCTTCGGCACCCACTCGGTGGTCTGGTCGGTCGACGGCCGGGAGGTGCACGCGGACGGCCAGGGCGTCGGCACCGACTGGTGGGCCTGGATCATCGTCAACCTGTCCGTTTCGGCCGGCCAGTGGGGCCACCTGCGCCCCCGCCCCGACGTCCGCCGGATCTCCTGGCAGGTCCGGGGCCTGCGCGTGCTGCGCGACAGCCCGACGCCCACAGCGCTCTGACGGACAGCCGGCCGCCCGGGCGGTTCTCCGCGCGGCCACTGCGCACACCGCTCCTGAACACCCGCGACCCACCGTGCTACCGGGCGACCCCGGCGGGCAGCCAGCCGGCCTCGCGGGCGATCCGGACGGCGTCCAGGCGGGTCCGGGCATCGAGCTTGACCTGGGCGGCGGCAAGGTAGTTGCGGACGGTTCCGGCCGACAGGTGCAGGCGCTTGGCGATCTCCTGCGGCTCGCAGCCGTCCGCCGCCAGCGCGAGCGCCTGCGCCTCGCGCTCGGTGAGCGGGCTGGCGGGGGCGGTGAGGGCGCGGGCGGCGAGTTCGGGGTCGATCGCGGTGCCGCCGGCCGCGACCGTCCGGATCGCTTCGGCGAGCCGCTCCGGCGGGGCGTCCTTCGGCATGAACCCGGTCGCCCCGGCGGCGAGCGCCGCCCGCAGCACCTCCGGCCGCCGGTGCGCCGTCAGGATCAACACCCCGCAGCCGGGCAGCCGTTCACGCAGCGCGGCCGCGTTCGTCAGGCCGTCCGTCCCGGGCATGTCGACGTCCAGCACGGCGACGTCGGGCCGGTGGGCGAGGGCAGCGGGGAGGACGTGGTCGCCGTGCCCGGTGTCGGCCACCACCTCGATGTCACCGGCGTCGGAGAGCAACGCCCGCAGGGCGCCGCGCACCAGGTGCATGTCCTCGGCCAGCAGCACTCTCACCATGGCGTCCCGATTCCCCCCGTCGGCGCGAAGCGCCCAGAATACCCGCGCCGCAGCTGACGCCCCGCCGGGCCGCCCAACGGCCCGCTGCCAGCTGAGAACGGGAGGTCGGACCCCGTTTTCCGGCCCCCGTCGCACGGCCGCCGGACCGGAATGATGAACTGGAGGGATGAGCACCGACCTGAAAACCATCGAGCCACCGCTGCCCGGGACAGCCGTCGAGCGCCGTCCCGCCCCGGTCGTCCGGTGCCGTCGGTGCCACCGGCCGCTGCGTTCCCCCGAGTCCCGGTGGGAGAAACTCGGCAAGCACTGCGCCGACGAACCCGAGCGCACCCGGGTCTACGTCATCGACCAGGACCAGCTCCCCGGCACCTGACAGCCCCTCCCCCGGAAAGCGTCAGCACATCCGCGAGCTCGCAGCCCGGAACCGTCGCCGGGTGCACCGGCGGCCCGTCCCACTCCGCGCGGCGCTCGCGCTCCCGCACCGCGCCCTCGAACACCGCCGCGCGCACCGCCCGCGCCAACCGCGCCCCCCAGTACGAGCGCGGGCCGCCGAACGGCTCGACGGGCTCACCGGCCACCGGCGTCCGCACGGCCACGCAGATCGCGTCCGACGGGGTGCCCGAGCAGTCGTGACCGGCCTCCAGCAGGGCCTGCACCTTCGCCTCGGTGGCCGTCGCCAGCAGGTTCACCAGCCCGGCGTCCGCCACCGCCGCCGGGACCACCGCCAGCACGTTGATCGTCCCGGGGACGTAGGAAGCCTTGGCGGACACTGGAGTTGACGATCCGTCAGATTCGGCTTCGCCGGGCGCGGCCGCCCAGGTCGGTACGCCGATCCCGGTGGTGACCACGGCCGTCACGCCGCCGTCCTCCGCCCAGCTGCAGGCGTCCACCTCCGCGGCCGTCATCAGGCCCACGCCAGGGCCCACCAGGCCCTGCGCGGCGGCGAGTTCGGCCAGGTGCGCGTCCGGGTCGAGGCGCCCGTACCCGGCGCGGACCTGCGCGTTGAGGACCCAGTGGCGCTCGCCCAGGCCGCCGCCGAGCACCCCGGAGCTGACCATCCGCCAACCCGGGCCGGCCCGCCACACCAACAGGTGCCGGCAGCCGCCGTCCTCGATCCGCCCGGCCCGCTGCACCGTCACCAGCCGCCCGTCCACACCCGCCACCTCCACCACCCGCTCCAACACCACCCGCTCCGGACCGGGGGAACGTTCCCGTCCGCCGTCGAACGGCCACCCAATCACACCGCCCCGCCGACCTGGCACGGGGATTGGCCGCGACGCGACCCGATGCGGCAGAGTGTCCGCCATGACCGCGCAGCCCTCCGCCCCCGTCTCCGCCTCCCGCGCCCCGGCGGCCGGCGCCCGCCGCCGCCCGGTGCAGCAGCGCAGCCAGGAGCGGTACGAGCGGCTGCTGGACGCGTGCGCGGGCCTGCTCGACGAGGTCGGCCCGGCGGGGCTGACCACCAAGGAGGTCGCGCTGCGCGCCGAGGTGCCGATCGGCACCCTGTACCAGTTCTTCTCCGGCAAGGAAGGCCTGCTCGCCGCGCTCGCCGAACGCAACCTGGCGTACTTCCTGGACGGCCTGGCCCGCCGGGTGGACGCCGCCGGCCGGCCGGGCGTCGCCGAGTTCACCGACCTCGCGGTCGAGGAGTTCGTGGCAATGAAGCGCACCCTCCCCGGTTTCGGCCACCTCGACTTCGGCCTGGTCGACGCCGTCCCCGTCGAGATCGACGACCTGCACCTGCTGGACGCCGAGCTCGACAACAACGCGGCCGTCGCCCTGCGCCTGCGCACCATCAGCGGCGAACTGTTCGCCGCGCCCGGCTACGCCCTCGCCCTGCGGGTCGCCATGGAGTGCGCCGACGCCGTGCTCAAGCTCGCCTTCCGCGCCGACCCGGACGGCGACCCGCAGCTGATCGCCGAATGCAAGCGCCTGGTCCGCAGCTACCTCGCCACCCCGCCGGCCGCCGGCTGAGCTGCGGGCCCGAGCATCCGCGCCGCCCCTCGACCGCGCCGCCCTTCGCCGCCGCCGCCCTTCGACCCCGCCGCCCGGTGACCGCGCCGCCCCGCACGGGCCAGCCCCGCACGGCCCGGCGCCACGTGGGCGCACCGCCGCACCCGAACCCGCCACCCTGTGACCGCGCCGCCGCACACCGTGGGCTGACCGGTTCCGCCATTGCACGGCCCGGAGCGCCGCCGCACAGTGGAATCAGGGGCTCGCCCCCGTCCCACCGGTACCGCCGAACCGCAGGAGCAGCGATGCAAGCCACAGTGGGAGACCACGTTCACATGTACAGCAGGTCGGTCGGCATGCACGACCGCAGGGGCGAGATCGTCGAGGTGCGCGGCACCGACGGCGAACCGCCGTACCTGGTCCGCTTCGAGGACGGCCATTCCGGCCTCGTCTACCCCGGCCCCGACTGCGTCGTCGAGCACCGGCTCGCCGAGGAGCAGCGCTGATCCCGGGCCACGGCCCGGTGGGAGGAACGGTCCGTCTTGCCCCCGCCCCTACCGGGCCCACTGGCCCAGCTCGCCCCGCTGCTGGACGACTACGGCTATCTGGCGGTCGGCGTCCTGGTGTTCCTCGACAACTGCCTGATCCCGGTGCCCGGCCAGACCATCCTGGTGCTGGCCGCCGTGTACGCGGGCGCGGGGCGGCTCTCGTTGCCGGTGGTGCTGACCGTCGCGGTGCTGGCCGCGTTCGCCGGTAACGCCCTGGCCTACCTGATCGGCCGCACCGGCGGCCTGGCATTCGTCCACCGCTGGGGGCGCTATCTGCGGCTCACGCCGGAACGGATGGCCCGCGCCGAGGACTTCTTCCGCCGCCGCGGCACCCTGGTGGTCACCGGCGCCCGCTTCGTGGACGGGCTTCGCCAGACCAACGGCGTGGTCGCCGGCACCACCGAGATGCCGTTGCGGCGCTACCTGCCCGCCAACGCGGCGGGCGCCGCGCTGTGGGCGGGCGTCTGGGCGATGGTCGGTTACTTCTCGGGCAGCAACATCACCGTCCTGTACCGGCAGGCCGTCCGCTACCAGGTCCTGCTGCTGGTCTCCGTCCTTGCCGTGCTCGCCCTGCTCGCGACCCGCGCCTGGCTGCGCCACCGCCGCCGCCCACCACAGGACACCGCGGGCCGGATCCCGCACCAGGACAACGGCGAGGACGTCCCGGCCGACGGCAACGGCCACCGCTGACACGCCCTTGGACGTACTCCGGTGCGGGTGGACGCCCTGCTCGCCGTACTCCGCCGCCACCCCTGCGCGGCCACCACGCTCCCGAAACCGGGCGCGCCACCGCCCTGACCGACTTCAACCCCGGCCTGCTGACCACCTCACTGGACCTGCTCCCGGCAGGACCCCACCCACAGCGACCCGGCCCAGGACGACCCGGCCCCGGGGCTCAGCGGAACGTGATCACCTCGAAGGACGCGGCGAAGGCGGTACCGAGCCGGCTCCCGGCGGCGCGGCCCATGGACTCCAGGAACTCGGCGGCGTTGGCCATCTGCCCGCCCAGGCCCTCCAGGTAGGCACGGTGGGCCTCCAGCGAGGCGACCCCGGCAGCAAACGTCTCGGTGGTGTCGACGGCGTGCTGCCCGTCCGGTGAGCCGGCCGCCCAGAGCTGGCGGACACCGTTCCACGGCCGGTGGCCCTCGGCCGTGAGCTCGCGGAACACCCAGCGGTTCCCGGCGTCCCGCACCGCGTCCAGCGCGGCCCGGCCGACGGCGATGTGGTCGGCCTGGTTGGGGAACACGCCGCCGTAGGTGTCGCGGAAGTTGGTGGTGATCACAATGTCGGGGCGGTGCCGGCGGATCGCCCGGGCCAGGTCACGGCGCAGTGGCAGCCCGTACTCGACGGTGCCGTCCGGGTAGCCGAGGAACTCGACGGTGTCGACGCCGACCACGGCCGCGGACTCGACCTGTTCGCGTTCGCGTATCGGCCGGCACTGCGCGGGCTCCAGGCTGTCGATGCCGGCCTCACCGCTGGTGACCATCAGGTAGCTGACGCGTTTGCCCTGGCCGGTCCAGCGGGCGACGGCGGCGGCCGCGCCGTACTCCATGTCGTCGGGGTGGGCGACGATCGCGAGGGCGCTGTCCCAGTCCTCGTCCAGCGGGAGGTACGGGGGCTGCTCGGCGGGGGTGCTCATGGTGGCGCCTTCCTTGTTCGGTCCCGACCGGCTCAGTTCGCGGTGCGGATCGAGTAGTTGAAGTCGGCGTGGCCGAAGTGCCGCATCAGCCGCATCCAGAACGGCATCAGCATCTCCATCCCCCGGGCGGCGTCGATCCCGCCGAGGTCGAGGATCCGCTCGGCGGGCCAGCCGAACTCGCCGAGCAGCGCCGTGACCTGCGCCTTGGCCTCGGCGTCCTGGCCGGCCACGAACAGCTGGTGCTCACCCGGAACCCGGCTGGGCTCCACCATCACGGTCACGGTCACGGTGTTGAGCGCCTTCACCACCCGGGTTTCGGGCAGGGCCCGCTGCAACTGCTCCCCCACGCTGTCGTCGTTGACCGGGTCGAGGGTCATCTCCCCGGTCGGCGAGAACACCAGCGGGTTCGAGACGTCCAGCAGGACCTTCCCGGCGAGGTTCTCCGCACCGGCGAGCTCCACGGCGGCGAGCGCGACGGTACCGGCCGTGGCGTTGATGACGAGCTCGCCGAACGCGGCGGCGTCCGCGAAGGTCCCGGCCCGGCCGCGCGGGCCGTTGCGCTCCGCCCAGTCGATGGCGGCGGCGTTGTCCTTGCTGCGCGACCCGAGCGTGACCTCGTGGCCCAGGGCGACCAGCTTGGCACCGAGCGTCTGGCCGACCGTACCGGTACCGATGATTCCGATCCGCATTGCTACTCCGTCCCCGTCTGTCCGACCGGCTCGTTTCTGTCCGACCGGCCCGTCCAGGACCGGCCCGTCCAGGACCGGCCCCACAAGCCGAACGCACCTTACCCGAGCCGCCACTGACACACAGTCAGTCAGCCTCCCCCATCTCTCCCGGCACGCTCACCCCCCGCCCACTACCATGCGACTCCCACCGCCCCCACGCCACCCGCACCGCCCGCACCCGCGCGCGCCACCGCATGCGCAAACCCGCACTCCGGAGGGGCGGAAAGCGCTTACCAACTGGGTGTCCGACCCGTTGACGCCCCAACGGGAAAGCGCTTACCGCCCGCACCCGGAAAGCGCTTTCCCAGTCCCTGCCCCGCACCCACTCCCCTCCCGGAGGCGTCGTGTCCTGCCTGCCCTTCGGGCAACGCCGGCCCGATCACCGCCTCGGCGCCGTGCTCGGTGCTGGTCCGCGAGTCGGGCGGCACCGTGAGCATCTCGGTGGCCGACCCGTCCCGCACCGTCGCCACGGTGCGGGTGACGGTGGCCCGCCCGGGCTACGTCACGGCGGACCCGGCGACCGGTGTCACGGTGCTCGCCACCGGCCCCTCGGTCCAACTGCTCGCGGAACTCGGCGGCACCCAGAGCGCCGCCCGCACCGTGACACTGCGCACCTCGGGCCCGGCGGCGGCCGCGAACGCGGTCCTGCTGGCCCCGGTGCAGGACACCTACGTACGGGACGGCTCGTACGCCGACACCAACTACGGAACGGCCACCATCCTGACGGTGAAGAACACCAACACCTCGGGCTCCGGCTTCTCCCGGCGGGCACTATTCGCCTTCGACACCTCGCAGTTGACGGGCAAGGTACGGCGTGCGGTGCTCTGGGTGCGCGGCGTCGTCGCGGACTCGGGCGGCACCGAAACGGACCTCCAGGCCTTCGCCACCGCGCCCGGCGCCTGGCGCCTGGCAGGAGACAGCCGCCACCTGGAACCGCTGCCCCGCCTGCTGCCCCGCCCCGGGTGCCGCCCTCGGCACGGGCCGGATCTCCACCGCCGCCGACTGGGTGGCCCTGGACGTCACCGCCGCCGTCACCGCCGACCCGGCACTCACCCTGACAGTCGGCCGGCCCGCGGGCCGGGTGGGCCTGGCGGTCAACCTCAACAGCCGCGAGAACGCCGCCTGTCCGCCCGTCCTCCAGGTGGTCACCACGGGCTGACCGAGCACCCATGTTGACGTCCAACTCCGTGCCTCATACGCGGAGTTGCGAAACGAACAAGTGGGCGCACCGTCCCCTGTTCCAGTGAATTCCCGGATGCTCTGTTGTCGACCGATCCGCCCGGCTCCTACCGTCGATTCCATGGCAATACGTTGGCGTTCTGTCACCCGCATCGCCGCAGTCGCGGCGACCGCCACCGGCGTCCTCACCCTCGCAGCGGCCCCGGCCGGCGCGTTCTCCCAGTCCTTCGGCAGCGGCTCCTACCACGCCAGTAAGGACTTCACCCCCTCCTCGGGCAGCATCAGGATCGGCGGAAAGGGCTGCGCCGGCGGCGCGGCCCGCAGTTTCTACGTCCAACTCGTCCGGACCCACAACAGCTCCAAGGTCTTCTCCAGCTACAGCTACGGCGCGGACGGCCGAAGCCACACCGACCCGCGCCACATCGCCGTGAACACCGGAACCTCCTACTACCTCCGCTGGTTCGGCAAGGACAACGGCGGCCACAACGCCTCCGCCCCCTGCGCATCCGCCTACACCGCATAACCCCACCACCCCACCGCCCCACCTACCCACGGCCGGCCCCGGCTCCTCGACCCCGGGACCGGCCGTGTGCTTCAACTGCCTGGAAACTCCCCCGACTTCGAGGCGAAGCCGCACGACGCCACTGAGCGCCCACACCCTGACGTCCACCACCGCGCGCCTGCGCACACCGCCCAGCCGCTTGCCTCAACTAACTGGCAGAACCCGCAACTTCGAGGCAATGCAATGTCACCCCCTCCTACCCCACGACACCTCTGACCCGCCCGCGCCCGACCGTGAACATGCCCACCCCCCGGTCACGACGCGTCCGCCCCTGCGCGGCCGCTTCCACCGCGCACCCCACCCACGGCCGGCCCGATTCCCTCGGCGCCAGGGCCGACCGTTTGCTTCAACTTCCCGGAGGAACCCGTGACTTCGAGGAGCGTTCTGGTCGCCTTCTCCTGCCTCACCGCACTACTGACCGCCTGCGCCCCGACCCGCGCCACCGCGCCACCGACCGTGGACATCTCCGCGGCCCCCGTCGCGCTGATCGGCGAAGGCACCCAGGACGGAGTCCCCTGGCGGGTGGACCTGGTGTCCGTCGGGGGCGAGCTCTGCACCCAGGCCACCGTCGCCGGACACCCGGCCGGCAGCGGCTGCGACCCGCCCGTCTCCCGCGCGGCCCCGCTCAACGTCGCCCTGGACGCCTTCGACCCCCGCGTCCTACTCATCTACGGCGCCGCCGACCCCACCGTCGCCCACCTCACCGCCAGCCCCCCGCAACCCGTCCCCCTCACCCGCCCCCACAACGGCCGGGCCTTCTTCGCCTACGCCGTGGTCCCCGGCACAGCCGTGGACCTGGCCGCCTTCGACGCCGACGGGCGGCAGCTCTGGTCGGCAGCCGAAAAGATCCGCGACTTCGAGGCACCCTGACGCCCCACCCCCCACTATCGGGGCGCGACGAGCCGCCGGTGCCGACAGGCACGCTTCTGCCACCGCCGGACGCACCGCAACGCCAACCCGAACACCGTCCCGACGCCCACCGGAGCTTCGGCGAACACCACGATCGTCAACCCCGTCCGAACCCCGTCCGGAAACACCGGAACGACACCCCCGGCCGCCGCCGCAAAGATCGCCTCCCCCAGCAGGAAGACCGCGGCCGTACTCCCCGAACTCATGATCGCGATTGCGAGGCCGCCTGCTCGCACCACCCGACTACGGGGTGGACCACACGCTGGTCGACCCGCCGAGCGGCGAGTGCATCAGCTTCGGCCTCCCCGCGGCCGGCGCAGACAACGAGACGGACAGCACGGCGACCGTCTACAGAACACCGACTGCAGCGGCACCCCCCTGGACATGCTTCCGCCCAACACCGGAATGTCCTGGGGCTCCGTCCGCCCCAACGCTGTCCGATTCAACTTCCTCCAGTACCCCGGCTGTAGACCGTTGTCCTCATGGCTGTACGGCGGCTTGGCGGCGGCGGTAGTGGGAGTTGCGGGCGCGGGCCTGGTGTCGCCGCCGCCACTGTGACCAGCGGAAGCGGTGTCCGAGGCTGCGGATCGGGCTGATCCACGTGGTGAACAGCCCCGGCGCCCCGACGGGTGATCCGCAGCAGCCGCTGCCCTCGTCGTTGTCGATCTCGCGCACGCGTACACGTTCAGCCACCCGAGCACCCTGACACGGCGCGCCGCCGGGCACGGAACCCGGCGGCGCGTCACCTCACAACAGGCCGGACACCAACTGATCCGGTGTCATACGCCGGTGGTGCCGTCGATGCGCTCCCGGAGCAGGTCGGCGTGGCCGTTGTGACGGGCGTACTCCTCGATCATGTGGACGTAGATCCAGCGGAGGTTGACGTCCTGCTCCATGAAGCGGCCGGTATCGGTCAGAGCTCGGTCGGCACAGAGCTCGCGGGCGCGGGCGATCTCCGCGTGCCAGGTGGCGAGAGCGTCGTGCAAGGTGGCGCCCTGGGCCAGTTCGAAGCCGCCGTCGGGGGCATTCGGGTCGGCCTGCGGGTCGTAGATGGGCGGGGCCTGTTCTCCGGCAAATACTCGGCGGAACCAGTTCCGCTCCACCTCCGCCATGTGCTGGACGAGGCCGGTCAATGTGAAGCCGGACGGTGGCACGGACGCGACGGCGGCCTGCTCATCATCCAGGCCCTCGCACTTCATGGCGAGGGTGACGCGGTGAAAGTCGAGCCAGCTTTCGAGCGTGGTGTGCTCGTCGGCGTTCAGGGGCGGCAAGGGGCGTTCGATGGCGCTCATCGGTCGATTATCGCAGCAGCCGAAGCCGCCGACAGGCAGAACCTCCGACACCTCGACCGCACCCCGACCACCCAACGCCCGTACGCCCACCGCCGGTTGACGCACAGCCAGCCACTCTCCGAACAACCTTGGCGGAAACACATATCGCGATATAGCGTGTCTCTGTCGCGTCGCCGCGCCCCGACGCGGGAAGACCTATGCAGACCCTCGTAGCCTTTCGCCGAACTCAGGACGGGAAGTATGCCCGGAGAGATCTCGCCCGCTGGGAAGCCCACCAGCCTCAGCGCCCGGCCCGAGCTGCGGGCCTCGCACGCGGACCGGGACCGGGTGGCCGACATTCTGCGGGTTGCGGCAGGCGACGGCCGACTGACGGCGGACGAGCTCGACGAGCGTCTGGAGGTCGCACTCTCGGCGCGGACGATCGGCGAACTGGCCGCGCTCACCGCCGACTTGCCGACCATCTCGCTCTCGGCCGGTGGGGTGGCGGCGGAGGTCAAGGATGTCCTGCGGATCGAGCAGAAGTGGAGCCCGGTCAAGCGGGTGGGGCGCTGGGTGGTGCCGCGACGGCTGGTACTCGACGTGGAGTGGTGCGACGTGACACTCGACTTCACGCAGGCGGTGATCACGCAGGACACCCTGGAGATCGATGTGGACATGCGCGGCAAGACCCTGACGCTGATCGTCGCACCGGGCGTGGTGGTCGATACCGACGGCCTGACGCTGGAGTTCAGCAGGGTCAGGAACCGCCAGACTCCGGACCCGGCCACGCCGACCACGCTGCGGGTGGAGCTGGTCGGCCGGAAGAACTTCGGTCGCGTCGTCGTCCGCCACCCCCGGAGGACGACCGACCGGTGGCGGTCGAGGAGTTACCCGGCCCTGCCCGCCGGCAACTGAACGCGCCTCGCACGGGCCGTAGTTCGACCCGCGGGACGAGAAGGACGAGAAGGACGAGAAGGACGACAGAGCCCGACCCGCGCCGCCCAGACCCCTGCGGACGCCGAGTCGGACCGGCCACTCGAGCGTCTCCACCGGCGCAAGACGCACCCGCCCCCTGTCGGGGACCGCGAACGCAGTCACCCGGTCGGCACACTCCCCCCACCCCAGGAACGCACACCGCGCGAGCGAACCCGGCACCCGCCGCGAACGCCAACCCAAGCGCCCCCGACCCCCGGTCGTCGAGGGTGGTCGAGCAATCGCCCCGGACACGGGCCGGCAACGTATCGCCACCGCATCGGAGTTACCGGTGCAACCGCAGCAACAGGCCGTGCAGGGTGGCGCGTTCAGTAACAGTCAGCGGCGCGAGGACGGTGTCCTGGACGCCCCGCGCCAGGGCGTCGAGTTCGGCGAGGCGGGTGGCTCCGGCGGGGGTGAGGGTGAGGGTGAGGCGGCGGCGGTCAGCGGGGTCACGGGTGCGGTCGAGCCAGCCGGCGGCGGCCAGTTGGTCGGCGGCCTTGGCGAGGTCGCTGGGGTCGAGGCGCAGGCGGGTGGCGAGGTCGCGCTGGGTGTGCGGGCCGAAGTCGGCGAGGGCGGCGAGGGCCGCGTGGTGGTAGAGCCGCAGTCCGTCGGCGGCGAGGAGTTCGGCGAGGCGGTTGCGGACGTCCTTGCCGACCCTGGAGAGCAGGCCGTGCTGGTGCTGTTCGACCGGGCGGCGATGGCCGCCACCCTCGGCACCGCCCCGGCGCCCTCCGACGTTCCCCGGCCGACACCGGCATGTTCGTCTGCCGGGTGGCGGACGTGGACGCGGCGTTCGCGCTCTGTCTGGCCCACGGCGGGACGGCCGTGCTGCCGCCGACCGACCGGCCGGAGTGGGGGCCGACGCTGCGCAGCGCCCACCTGCGCGACCCGCAGGGCACGCTGATCGAGCTTCAGTCGTACTGATCGCAGCGGCCGATCAGTACGCTGGCGGGGTGTGCTGGAGCGCCGGGGCCGATCTGCTCGTCGGCAGCGCCGTCTCGGCTGTCGGGGTCGCCACGGTGCTGCACGCGAAGACAGGGCGTCAACTTCCGCTGGCCGCACTGCCGTTGTTGCTCGGCGTGCACCAGCTGGTGGAGGCGGGCGTCTGGTCGGGCTGGGCGTGGGCCCGCACGGTGTGGGCGGTCATCGCGCTGCCGCTGCTGCCGGTGTACGTGCCGGCGGCGGTGTGGTGCGCGACCCGCCGCCGCTCGGCGGCCTGGTTCACCGCGCTGGGCGCGGCCGTCGCCGTCCCACTGGCCGTCGCCCTGGCCCGGCACCCCGTCACGGCGCACGCGCACGGCCGCACCCTCGACTACGCGGTGGGCGTCCCGGCCGGAGGCCTGCTGCTGGCGGGCTACCTGGCCGCCACCGTGGGCGCGCTGCTCTGTTCGGGCGACCACCGCCTGCGGCGCCTCGGCGCGGTGCTCGGTGTGGGGGCGCTCGTCTGCGGCGTGCTGTGGCGGCTGGCTTTCATCTCCACCTGGTGCGCGCTGGCGGCCATCGCTTCCGTCCTGCTGTACGACTGGGCCCGCCACGCCCGCATCAACCCCGGCGTCAACTCCCGCCAGCAGCCGCGTCGCTGAGCGCCAGAGCGTCCGGCACCGAGTCCCCGGGCAGGGGGCGGGGTGGAGCACGCCGCGCACCGTGCGACCGGCGTCGATCAGCAGGGTGTTACGCGTGAGCCGCGAGGCGCAGCGCGGCGCTGGGGAGGGGGGAGTGATGCTTTGATGGGCAGTGAACGCGGCCTGCTGGTCGGGGCGTTGGGTGGAGACGCCGTGGACGGTGGCGCCGGGAGCGGGGCGGGGCTGCTGCCGTTCATGCTCGGCAGCGCAGGGTTCGCGGCGGGCGTTGAGGTGCTGAGCATCCCGAACCCGATGCACCGCCGGTCCACCGTCCCCACCGCGTTGCTGCCCCGGGTGGTGGCGACGGTCCGCTTCGTCGCCTGGGGCCGCGATCCCGACCGGCGCGCGCCCCGACCTTCCGCTCAGTCCGACAGTCGGACGAATCGGCGGCCCGCGTCCAGCAGCCGGGGCAGCGCCTGCGCGTAGCCGGGGCCGGTGCCCGCGTCGGGGTGGTTGAAGTGGCTGATCACCACGGCCCCGGGCGGGGCCGCTGCCACCGTCTGCGCCACCTGCGCGGCGCTGAACGTCGCCCCGCCGTCGCCGTTGACCGCGAACCCGGCCACCCGCTCGCCGAGTTCGCCCACGATCCGCACCGCGACGTCGTCGTAGTGCGCTGTCCCGGACCGGAACCAGCGCGGCGGTTTCCCGAGCAACCCGGCCAGTTTCGCCTCGTTGTCCGCGACCTCCCGGTAGGCGGCTTCGGCGTCGGCGGTGCCGGTGATGCCGTACGCCGAGCGGCCGGTGACGGACAGTGGGCGGTGCGCGGTGCCGTGGTTGCCGAGTTCGAACAGCGGGTCGGCGGCCAGTTCACCGAACGGCCCGGGGTTGGCGTCGATCCACCGGGCGTTCAGAAACAGCGTGGCGGGCACCCGGTGCCGGCGCAGCGTGTCGATCAGCGCCGTGTCGTAGCCGTTCCCGCCGGGCCCGCCGCAGGCGTCGAAGGTCAGCGCCAGCGCCCCGTCCGGCACCTCCGCCACCACCCCGGGCAGGTCGGTCCCCCACCGGGTGGGCCGCTCCCCCGCGTACCGGGCGAGCACCTCCTCCCGGCTCGGCGGCGCAAACGTTGCGGAAGCAGACGCGGAAGCGGCAGCAGAAACGGGCGAGGACAAGACGGCCGCCTCAGGAACCACCGGACCCGCCGAACCCACCGGACCCACCGGACCCCCCGAACCCCCCGAACCACCCGGCCGCGCCGACACCGATCGCGCGCACCCCGTCGCGAGTCCGAGCGCCGCTGTCAGTACCGTCCGCCGTCCAACCATTCCGCTGCTCCTCACTGTTCGTCACCGTCCGCCGTGGCCGCCGCCACGAGTGTCACTTCCGGGCCCGGCAGGTGCCATCTGCGAAGCTCGGCCGTATGGCTCCCTCCCAGCGACCGCAGTATCTCCAGTGGACGACCGTCGCCCCGGTGATGGCGTTCATGCTGCTCCTGGCGACCTGGCACCGTGACCTGCCGTGGCCGGTGGTGGCGCTGGTGGCGTGCTTCCTGGCGGTGTCGGTGGTGGCGGCTGTGCACCATGCGGAGCTGATCGCGCATCGGGTCGGCGAGCCGTACGGCTCACTGGTGCTGGCGGTCGCGGTCACCATCATCGAGGTGGCGCTGATCGTGACGCTGATGGCGGGCGGCGGCGACAAGACCGCGGGCCTGGCCCGGGACACCGTGTTCGCCGCCGTGATGATCACCTGCAACGGGATCCTCGGCCTGTCCATCCTGGTCGGCGCGTTGAAGTACCGGGTGGCGGTGTTCAACGCGGAGGGCACCGGCGCGGCGTTCGGCGCGATCGCCACCCTGGCGACGCTGAGTCTGGTGCTGCCGACGTTCACCACCTCCACGCCGGGCCCGGTGTTCTCGCCGACCCAACTGGTGTTCGCGGCGACCGCCTCGGTGGTGATCTACGGGCTGTTCGTCTCCACCCTGACGGTCCGGCACCGCGACTACTTCCTGCCCGTCACCCCGGCGGGCGAGGTGCTCGACCCGATGGACGAGCACTCCGAGCCGCCGACCCTGAAGGCGACGCTGGTCAGCGTGGCGCTGCTGTCCGTCGCTCTGGTCTCGGTGGTCGGGCTGGCGAAGGGCGTTTCGCCGACCATCGAGCGCGGGGTGGAGTCGGCGGGCCTGCCGAACGCGGTGGTGGGTGTGGTGATCGCGCTGATGGTGCTGCTGCCGGAGTCGATCGCCGCCGTCCGGGCGGCGGTCCGCAACCGGGTGCAGATCAGCCTCAACCTGGCGCTCGGCTCGGCACTCGCCTCGATCGGCCTGACCATTCCGGCCGTCGCGATCGCCTCCACCTGGCTGAGCGGGCCGCTCGAACTCGGCCTCGGCGCCAATCACATGATCCTGCTGGCGCTGACGGTGGCCGTCGGCACCCTCACCGTCATCCCGAAGCGCGCGACCCTGCTCCAGGGCGGCGTGCACCTGACGATCCTCGGCGCCTACCTGGTCCTCGCCGTCAGCCCGTGAGCCGCCGGCCCGTGAACTGACAACCCGCGAGCCGACAGCCCGCGAGCCATCAGCCCCTGAACTGACAACCCGCGAGCCGACAGCCCGCGAGCCATCAGCCCCTGAACTGACAACCCGTGAACCGTCAGCCCGCGAGCCGACAGAACTGACGTCCCGCAAGCCCACAACCCGTGAGCCGACAGCGAGGAACCCAGGAGGACCTCCGTCACTCCACAGTGACGCTCTTGGCCAGGTTGCGCGGCTTGTCCACATCCCGGTCGAGGGCCACCGCGGCGTGGTAGGCCAGCAGTTGGAGCGGGATGTTGAGCAGCAGCGGGTCGAGTTCCGGCTCGCTCTTCGGGACCACCACGCAGTGGTCGGCCAGCTTCGCCTCGATCGGCCGGTGTGCGATGGCCAGCACCCGCCCGGAGCGGGCCTTGATCTCGCCGAGCGTGGTGAGGTTCTTGTCGAGCAGTTCGTCGTCCGGCACCAGCGCGACGGCCGGCAGTTCGGGGCTGATCAGCGCCAGCGGGCCGTGCTTCAACTCGGAGGCGGGGTACGCCTCGGCGTGCACGTAGGAGATCTCCTTGAGCTTCTGCGCGCCCTCCCGGGCCACGGGGTAGCCGCGCACCCGACCGATGAACATCATGCCCTGGCTCTCGGCGTACTCGGCGGCGAGCTTCTCGATCTCCTTCTCCTGCCCGAGGATCTCGCGGATCTGCTCGGGCAGCGCCTTCAGCGCGCCCACGATCCGCCGGCCGTCGGCGGGCGACAGGTCGTGGATCCGGCCGAAGTGCAGCGCCAGCAGCGCGAACGCCACCACGGTGGAGGTGAACGCCTTGGTGGAGGCGACCGAGATTTCGGGCCCGGCGTGCAGGTAGATGCCGCCGTCGCACTCGCGGGCGATCGCCGAGCCGACGGTGTTCACCACACCCAGCACCCGGCCGCCCTTGCGCTTGATCTCCTGCACCGCCGCCAGCGTGTCGTAGGTCTCGCCGGACTGGCTGACCGCCACGTACAGGGTGTCCGCCTCGATCACCGGGTTGCGGTAGCGGAACTCGGAGGCCGGTTCGGAGTGCGCGGGGATCCGGGCCAGTTCTTCGAGCAACTGCGCGCCCATCTCGCCCGCGTAGTACGCCGAACCGCAGCCGAGGATCTTCACCCGGCGGATCTCCCGCAGCTCCCGGGCGTCCAGGTTCAGCCCGCCCAGGTGCGCGGTGGAGAACCGCTCGTCGAGCCGGCCGGACAGCGTGCGCTCGACGGCGCCGGGCTGCTCGTGGATCTCCTTCAGCAGGTAGTGCGCGTACCCGCCGGTGTCGTAGGAGCCGATCTCCCAGTCCACGGTGGACGGCTGCCGGGTGACGGTCCGGGCGTCCTCGGTGAAGGTCCGGAAGCCGTCGGCGCGCACCGTCGCCAGCTCGCCGTCCTCCAGGTGCACCACCTGGCGGGTGTAGCGGACCAGCGCGGAGACGTCGGACGCGGCGAACATCTCCTTCTCGCCGATGCCGAGCACGATCGGGCTGCCGTTGCGGGCCACCACGATCCGGTCGGCCTGCTCGGCGTCGAGCACGGCGATGCCGTAGGTGCCGATCACCAGCTTCAGCGCGGCCCGTACCGCGTCCTCCAGCTCGCCGCCGTCGGCGCGGTGCGCGGCGATCAGGTGGGCCAGCACTTCGGTGTCGGTCTCCGAGCGGAACACCGCGCCGTCCGCCGCCAGCTTGGCGCGCAGCTCGTCGGCGTTCTCGATGATGCCGTTGTGCACCACCGCGATCCGGCCCTCGTTGTCGGTGTGGGGGTGCGCGTTCGCGTCCGAGGGCACGCCGTGGGTCGCCCAGCGGGTGTGGCCGATGCCGACGCTGCCCTTGAACCGGGCCGGCAGCGCGGCCGCCAGGTCGGCGACCCGGCCCTTGACCTTGCACACCTTCAACTTCGCGGGGACGGACTTGGTGGCGGGGGCGACGACCGCCACGCCCGCCGAGTCGTATCCGCGGTATTCCAGCCGCTGCAGGCCCTCCAGCAGGAACGGGGACGCGTCCTTGGGGCCGATGTAGGCCACGATTCCGCACATGACGTGAACTCCTGGTGTTTTCGAGGGTTGTCGTGGACCGGGCCCGATCAGCCGTAGACCATCCGCCTCAGCTGACGCACCGACAGCTGAGGCGCGGCCACCCGGCGGGCGGCCAGCTCCGCCGCGAGGCGGGCGAAGATCCGATCGTTGGTCAGGCCCCTGGCCTGCAACTCACCGTGACGGCGGCGCACGTACTCCTCCGTGGTTTCGGAGAAGTACGCCAGCACCTCCGCGACGACCCGCGACGCCTCCCCGGGGGCCAGCGAAGTGGTCCGGGCGAGGTGGGCGAGCAGGTCCTCATGAGGGTGCGGTGAGGCAGGCACGATCGGGGAGCCTAGGCGTGAAGTGTTCATTTGCCAAAGATCTTGCCCGATTTCGGGCAGGACCGCGAACCGATGCACCCCACGAGTAGGGTGACGGCATGCTTGCACTGGACGACGATCAGGTACGGGCCTTGCGCTCCAGGGGGCAGGGCATCGGCGGCGGTGTCACCTTCCCGACCGCCGTCGGGGCCGTCGAACGGGTGGTCGGCGTCCAGGCCCAGGACGCCCGGGCCGGCCTGGTCGGCATCGGGGTCAGGACCCGCGATCTCGCCGCCGCCGACGTCCGGCCGGCCCTGGAGGAGGACCGCACCCTGGTTCGGAGCTGGTTCCTGCGCGGCACCCTGCACACCGTCACCACCGCCGACCTGCGCTGGTTGCTCGCCCTGCTCGGACCGCACTTCCTGCGCCTGAGCGCCCGCCGCCACCGCGAACTGGGCCTCGACGAGGCCCTGTGCGACCGGGCCGAGACGGTGATCATGGACACCCTGGCCGCCCACGGCCCGTCCACCCGCGCCGAGTTGACCGGGCACCTCGCCACGGCCGGCCTCCCGGCGCAGGGCCAGGCGCCGTTCCACCTGATCCGCCGGGCCGCGCTGCGCGGCCGGATCTGCTTCGGCCCCGACCGCGACGGCGACGCCACCTACGTCCTGCTCGCCGACTGGCTGCCGGACGCCCCCGGGGGGCCCACCGGCGACGGAGCCGTCGCCGAGCTGGCCCGCCGCTACCTGCGCGCCCACGGGCCGGCCGCGCCCGAGGACTTCGCGGGCTGGTCCGGCCTGCCCGTCACGGCCGCCCGGCGCGCCTGGCGGGCCCTCGACACGTCCGGCGAACTGCTGCACGTCCGGGTCCGCGACCAGGACTGCGCGCTCCCCGCCGACCGGGCCGCCGAACTCGACCTCGCCCCGCCGCCCGCCCCCGACGTGCGGCTGCTGCCCGCGTACGACAACTACCTGGTCGGCTACCGCTCCACGGCGCTGTCCGTCCCGGCCGCCCACGAGAAGCGGATCCGCCCCGGCGGCGGCCAGATCCACGCCGCCGTCCTCGCCGACGGGCTCGCCCGCGGCACCTGGTCCTGGCGCCGCGGCCGGGCCGACGTCACCCTCTTCGACCCCTCCCCCACCCCCGCCCTCGCCGAGGGCATCGCGACCGCCTCCGCCGAGCTGTCCCGCTTCCTGCGAGCCGGCTGACCTGCCGGAACTCGCCGAAGAACGGCCCGCCGCCGACCGGGAGGCGCCCCGTCGTGTGCGGCTCGATCGAGTCGCGGAGCAGGCGGCCGAACCCGCGAAGAGTCTCCCGGTCGGACGACACCGCCGCCGTTGCCGTACAGTGCGCGCCCACACCAGTCCGGCCGTCCGACTACGCGTCAGAGGACCTGCCCCATGCGCACATTGAGCCTTCCGCCGGCCCCCCGGTGGGCGGTCGCGGCACTCGCCCCGCTGGCCCTGATCGGCCTCGGGGTGCTGTCCGCGAATCCGGACTACGCGTGCATCGGCGATCCCGCCCGGCTGGCGGTGCTGGCGGGCGCGATCCTCGCCCTGGCGGCGCTCCGGGTCGGCTGGCCACGGGTCGTCGCGGGCATGCTGGTCGGGTTCCCCCTGCTCGTCCTCCCACCCGCGATGTACGAGACCGAGATCCTGCAACTGCGCGGCGAAAAAACCGACCTCGTCGTGGTGGCGGCGCCGCCCGGCGCCGACCTTCCCTGCGCGCTCCGCCGGGCGGACGGCGGAACGCTGCCGCACGACGTGTACGAGTACGCCGGCTGCGTGCCGCCGTCGGAGCCGCAGCCCTTCCCGTACCTGGTGGACCCGGCCGGCTGGGTGCGCCCGCAGTTCAACGAGGGGAACGATCTCTTCGGGCCGGAGGTCCTCCCGATCGCGCTGACGGTTCTCGTCGGGCTCTGGGCCTTCGTCGTGCTCGGCACCGGCCGCCACCCGTCGGTGAACCGCCGGCAGCACCCGGACGCAACCGATCGCCTCCCTGACGCGTAGTCATTCCAGACGGCCGAACGGGTGGGCGGGGACCCACTCGGGTGGGGGGCCGTCGCTGAAGGACGGTGTGCGGGCGGTGCCCGGTCGATCACGGCCGGGCGCCTGCATCCATCGGCGGTGTCCGGGCGGGGGTTTCCGGCGGTCACCCCGCAGGATGGGCCGCGTACTGTCCGTGTCGATCACAGGGGGACCGTCCGTCATGCAACCGCGTGTGTTCGCCGTCGTCACCGCCGTCCTGCTGGCCGCGCTCGGCCTCGGGTCGGTCCTGGTCACCGACTGGACGCCCAAGCCCGCCTCCGCCGCCGCCTCCCCCGCCGACCCGGCCGGCCGCACCGCCACCGCGCCTGGCGCCGCCTCGCCCTCCCCCACCGGCGACCCGGCGGTGTGGACCCGCTCCACGCTGCGCAACAAGCTGATGGCCGAGATGGACGCCAACGACCCCGGCGTCGCCCTCGCCGACCTGGACAAGATCACCAAGGACAAGCCGTACACCGTACGGTTCTGCCACCCCATCGCGCACGAACTCGGACACGCCGCCGTGAAGCGCTACCACCAGGACTTCCAGAAGGTCATCTCCTTCCCCCACGAGACCTGCGCGGCCGGCTACCTGCATGGCGCGGTCGAGGAGATGCTCGCCAACTCCCAGGACCCGCAGCACGACATCCTCACCCTGTGCGCCCCGTCCAACACCGGCCCCTGCATCCACGGCGTCGGCCACGGCATCATGTTCGTCACCAAGCAGGACATCCCCGGCGCCCGCGCCCTGTGCGACAAGTTCCCCTCCCAGAACCGCCGCATCACCTGCTCCGAGGGCGTCTTCATGCAGCTCTTCGCCCCCGACGAGGAGGACGAGAAGGCCAAGGCCAACCTCCCCGCGGACAAGCTCGCCGCCGACCCCCTGTACCCCTGCCCCGAGCAGCCCGCCCTCTACCAGTCCGCGTGCTTCTTCTACGCCCCCACCTACTTCCTCTCCTCGCACGACTACGCCAACCATCCCGAGGTGTTCGCCCAGGCCCTCCAGTGGTGCCTGAACGCGAAGGCCAGCGGCGGCGAGAACGACTGCTCCCGAGGCGTGGGCTCGCGCACCATGAAGTACAACCTGGACCGCGAGGACTGGGCGGCGCAGCAGTGCGCCACCGCGAAGGACGCCTGGCAGCGCAAGGCCTGCGCGCAGGGGCTGGTCAGCTACTACACCGTCAACTACACGGACAACGGCGCCGCCGGGCGCCTGTGCAGCAAGATCACCGACAAGGAGATCCAGGGCTACTGCCGCTCGGCGGGCGGGCTTTCCAGCACCCTGGACTGAAAACGCTCCGGGTATGGAGAGCACCACCAGGGGCGCGGGGAACTGCGCGAAGCGGAAGGCACCCCGTCCGCAAGATCGCGACGCAGGACAATGACCCGCACTTGATCGCGACCTTGCGGACGTGCGCTCCTTGCTCGCGCAGTTCCCCGCGCCCCTGATGGTGCTCTCCCTGTTCTCGTACCCGCCTGCTCTACCCTCCCCTCCCATGAACGAGAACTTCAGAACTGCCGCTCAGGCGGCCGCGCGGCTGGTGGCCGACTTTCTCGACGAGTTGCCGTCGCGGCCGGTGTGGCAGCCGATGGACCCGGCGGAGCGGTCCGCGTTGCTGGAGCTGGAGCTGCCGGAGGACGGGGCGGGGTTCGCGGAGCTGCTGGAGACCGTCGAGCGGAAGATCATGCCGTACCCGATGGGCAACGGGAACCCCCGGTTCTTCGGGTGGGTGAATTCCTCGCCGCAGCCCGCAGGGATTCTCGCCGCTCTCGCCGCGTCCGCGATGAATCCGAGCTCGGCGGGTGGTGATCACGCCGATGTGCACCTGGAGCGGGCCGTGGTGCGGTGGATGGCCGAGCTGGTGGGGTTCCCGCATCCGGCGGGTGGCGGTCTGCTGACCTCGGGTGCCTCGATGGCGACCATCGTCTGTCTGGCGGCGGCCCGCAATCGTGCGGCGCGGCGGGCCGGCCGGGACGTCCGGGAGGACGGGCTCGTGGGGCTGCCGCCGCTGGTGGGATACGTCACCGGCGAGGCGCACAGCTGTGTGCGAAAGGCCGCTGAGCTGCTCGGTCTCGGGTCGAAGCACCTGCGGGTGGTGGAGTCGGACGCCGGGGGCCACCTGCGCCTGGACGGCCTGGAGGCGGCGATCGCGGAGGACCGCGCGGCGGGCCGGGTGCCGTTCCTGGTGGTGGCGTCGGCGGGGACGGTCGGTACGGGCGCCGTCGACCCGTTCGAGCCGATCGCGGAGCTGGCCGCCCGCGAGGGGCTGTGGTTCCACATCGACGGCGCGTACGGGGCGTTCGGGGTGCTGGATCCGCAGATCGCGCACCGTTACGCGGGGCTCGATCGGGCCGACTCCCTCGCGCTGGATCCGCACAAGTGGCTGGGTGTGCCGGTGGACTGCGGCTGCGCGCTGGTGCGGGACGCGCAGGAGTTGCGTGGCACGTTCAGCCTGGTGCCGTCGTACTTGCGGGACGAGGGCGCGGGCGCACTCGGCTGGTTCTCGGAGTACGGCACGGAGCAGACCCGGCCGTTCCGTTCGCTGAAGGTGTGGGCGTCGATCGCGCATCGCGGCCGCTCGGGGGTGGCCCGGGACATCGCGCACTGCACGGGGCAGGCCCGCCGGCTCGGCGAGTGGGTCGGGCAGGATCCGGAGTTGGAGCTGCTGGCGCCGGTCGAGACGTCGATCGTGGCGTTCCGCTACCGCCCGTCCGGCCTCGGCGAGGAGGAGACCCAGCGGCTCAACTCCCTTCTGCCGGTGGCGATCCAGCAACGCGGCCGGGTGTTCGTGACCGGCGCGGTGTACCGGGGGCGGGAGATGCTGCGGGCGTGCCTGCTGAACTCCTCGACCACGGATGCGGATCTGCGTCTGCTGCTGGACGAGGTGAAATCGGCCGGTGCGGAACTCCTGGACCGGGGCCGCACGTCCAAGTGATCGCGGGAGCGGATCAGCGCCGATCCGACGGGGGCCCGCGCAGACATTAACCGTCGGGTCACGGGGGGTTCGTGATCGTGAAACAGCGGAGCGCCACCATTCAGGCATGGATGACTTGGCGTACACCCACAGAACCGCGAATCAGCAGCGTCGCAGCCACCGTTGGCGCCGGGAGACGGTCGAGCTCGCGGCGGTGTTCGCCGCAGTCGCGGCCGCCGACCTGGTCGCCAATGTGGTGGTGCACGGGCACGACGGGCCGGTGCTGCTGCTCGCCTCCGCCGGGGCGCTGCTCGCCACCGCACTGTTTCGCGGCTGGCTCGCGCACCGGCACCCGCCGGGTCCGGACGCCCTCGCACCACCGGGCGGGCCCGAGGTGACGTCCCCGGAGGAGCCGACAACATTGTGGCGGCTGCGGACCAGCGTCGCGGACGCGCCGGGCAGTCTGGCCCGGGTGTGCGCCGCGCTGGCGGAGCGGCGGGTGAACATCGTCTCGATGCAGGCGCACCCGCTGCCGGACTGCACGGTGGACGAGTTCATCGTCCGGGCGCCCGCCGCGCTGAGCCGGGCGGAGCTGGTGGCGGCGGTCGCGGCGGGCGGCGGCCGGGAGATCTGGACCGACCGGGCGGACGCCCACGAGCTGGTGGACGTGCCCCGGCAGGTGCTGGCGCTGGCCACCCGGACCGCGCTGGACGCGGCGGAGCTGCCGCTCGCACTGCGGCAGTTGTTCGGGCGGGCGGCGATCCGCCAGTACCCGGGGCGGGGCGCTTCGGCGCAGCCCGGCGCGGACGGGCACCTGATGCGGCTGCCGCTGCCGAACGGGGACCTGTTGGAGCTGTCCCGGCCGAATCTGCCGTTCACGCCGACCGAGTTCGCCCGGGCCCGGGCGCTGGTGGAACTGGACGCCGTGCTGGGCTCGCGGGTGCCGCAGGTCGAGGCGCGGATCAGCCGTCCGGCGGGGGACGACCTGACGGTGCGCCGGGCCACGCCGGCCGATCGGGGCGCGGCGGTGGCGATGCACGCCCGGTGCTCGCCGGAGTCGCTGCGGCGGCGCTACCACGGGCCGGTGAAGGACGCCGACCGCTACCTGGACCATCTGTTGGACCCGCGGCACGGGCAGACTCTCGCGGTGGAGACCGCGCAGGGCCGGCTGGTGGCGCTGGCGCACCTGATGTGGGACGACGAGGGCGCGGAGATCGCGCTGCTGGTGGAGGACGCCTGGCAGCGTCGCGGCCTGGGCGTGGACCTGGTGCGGCGGATGGCGGCGCTGGCGCTGGAGGCGGGCGTGGGCACGGTGTACGCGGTGACCACGGCGGCGAACACCGGGTTGATCGCGACCATGCGCCGGCTGTCGGCGCCGCTGGACTTCCAAGTGGAGGACGGCACGGTGGTGATCACCGCGCACCTGTTGGAGGCGGCGGAGAAACTGCCCGCGCCGTGGGCGGCCCGCTGACGGCCCATCGGGCCCGGCAGCGGGGCGTCCCGTTCCGTTGCCGGGCCCGTCGCGGCGCGGTCTGTCCGGGTCCGGCGCGGGCCGGTAAGTCGCCCCTGCTCAAGTGTGCGGGCGGGAGTCGGTAGGCTGAGTCCGTCCCTGCCGCCCGTGGGTCGCCGAACGGCCCGGGCGGTGCCGCAGCAAGGAGGAACCCCTGAGCATGCCAGGCACCGATTCGGAAGCCGCGCGCGACGCCTCGCTGCCCGCCCGCGCAAAGATCGCCGTGACGGCCGGCAAGATGGCGGCCGCGCTGTCCCAGAAGGCCGGACGCGGCAGCGGGTCGGTGATCGGCGGCAAGGTGGCGCTCAAGCTCGACCCCGATCTGTTGAAGACCCTCGCCGAGCACCTGGACGTGGTGCTGGTCAGCGCCACGAACGGCAAGACCACCACGACCCGGCTGATCGCCGAGGCCCTGCGGGCGGCCGGCCCGGTGGTCTCCAACGCGCTGGGCGCGAACATGCCGGCCGGTATCACGGCGGCGCTCGCGGGCGGCACCGACGCCAGGTTCGGCGTCATCGAGGTGGACGAGAAGTACCTGCCGATGGTCGCCCGGGACACCCGTCCGAAGGCCATAGCGCTGCTGAACCTCTCCCGTGACCAGCTCGACCGCGCGGCCGAGACCCGCATGATGGCCGAGAAGTGGCGCGAGGGTCTGAAGGACACCGAGGCCGTGATCATCGCCAACGCGGACGACCCGCTGGTGACCTGGGCCGCCTCGTCCTGCAAGAAGGTGGTCTGGGTGGCCGCCGGGCAGGCGTGGAAGGAGGACGCCTGGTCGTGCCCCTCGTGCGGCGGTGTGATGCAGCGTCCGGGCGACGACTGGTTCTGCGGTGAGTGCGGTTTCCGCCGCCCGAACCCGCACTGGGCGCTGCAGGGCACCCACGTGATCGACCCGCACCGCGGTGCCTGGCCGATCCAGCTCCAGCTGCCGGGCCGCGCCAACCTGGCCAACGCGACCAGCTCGGCGGCGGTCGCCGCGGTGTTCGGCGTGGCCCCGCAGGTCGCGCTGCAGCGCATGCAGTCGGTGGCCGCGGTGGCCGGCCGCTACGACGTGGTGCAGTACCGCGGCCGGGACATCCGGCTGCTGCTGGCGAAGAACCCGGCCGGCTGGCTGGAGACCTTCTCGCTGATCGACGGGCCGCCCGCGCCGGTGATCCTGTCGGTGAACGCGATGGACGCCGACGGCACCGACACCTCCTGGCTGTGGGACGTCGACTACGAGCGCCTGGCCGGTCATCCGATCTTCGTGATGGGCCAGCGCAAGCTCGACCTGGCGGTCCGCCTGGAGGTCGCCGGCCTGCAGTTCCAGGTCGTCGACTCGCTCGCCCAGGCGGTGGACGCGGCCCCCGAGGGCCGGATCGAGGCGATCGCCAACTACACGGCGTTCCAGCAGCTGCGCAAGGCCGTGGTGGCCTGATGAGCGACCAGTCCTATCAGCAGTACGGCCAGCAGCCGTACGGCGGGCAGCAGTTCGACGAGCACCAGCAGTACGGCGAGCAGCAGCAGTACGACCAGCACCAGCAGTACGGGCAGCAGCCGTACGGCGGTCAGTCGTACGGCGAGCCGCAGTACGACCAGCAGCACGGCCAGCAGCAGCAGTACGACCAGCAGCCGTACGGTGAGCAGCAGTTCGCCGGGCGGCAGCGGGGGTTCGAGGAGCCGCAGCAGCAGTACGGGGGCGGTGCGCCGGAGGCGGCGCCGCAGTACGGGAGGTCTTCGAGGATGAGCGAGAGCAGCCTGCGGGTGGTCTGGGTGTACCCGGACCTGCTGTCCACGTACGGCGACCGCGGCAACGCCCTGGTGGTGGAGCGGCGGGCGCAGCAGCGCGGCCTCGGGGTGCAGCGGATCGACGTGCGCTCCGACCAGTCGGTGCCGACCAGTGGTGACATCTACCTGATCGGTGGCGGTGAGGACCGTCCGCAGCGGCTGGCGGCGGAGCGGCTGCGCAATGACGGCGGGCTGGTCCGGGCGGCCGAGAACGGTGCGATCATCTTCTCGGTCTGTGCGGGTTTCCAGATCCTCGGCCACGAGTTCATCAACGACCTCGGCGAGCGCGAGGCGGGTCTGGGTCTGCTGGACGTGTGGACCACCCGCGGTGAGGGCGCGCGCTGTGTCGGCGACGTGCTGGCGGAGGTGAACCCGCAGCTGAACCTGCCGCAGCTGACCGGTTTCGAGAACCACCAGGGCGTCACGCACCTCGGCGAGGGCGTCAAGCCGTTCGCCACGGTGCAGGTCGGCCGGGGCAACGGCACCGGTGACGGCACCGAGGGCGCCTGGCGCGACACCGTGTTCGGCACCTACCTGCACGGCCCGGTGATGGCCCGCAACCCCGGCGTCGCCGACATGCTGATCAAGCTGGCGCTGGACGTCAACGCGCTGCCGCCGGCCGACACCACCTGGTACGACGCGCTGCGCACCGAGCGGATCGCCGCGGCGGCCCGCCCGGCGTAGCCGCCGGCCGTTGGCCCGGTGGACGGCTGACCGCCATGTGGTCAGCCGTCCCCGGTGGAACAACTTCATAGGAGAATGAGGAAGCCCGGGCGCAACACCCTCCTCGGCGGTCGGGTCGCAGTTACGTGTGGTGCGTCGAGGAAGCCGCCCCCGCGTCGGTTTCGGCCCGGCCGGACGCAGGAACCGTATGCTGTGCAGCAGGTCCGTTTCGGGCGCTATGTCCGATTCTCAACCACCAGTCCGGCCGTCCGAATCCTGCTCGGGAGTTGGCAAAGCAATGCGTATTGGTGTCCTGACCAGTGGCGGTGACTGCCCCGGCCTGAACGCCGTCATTCGTTCCGTGGTCCACCGGGGGGTGGTCGACCACGGCGACGAGATCATCGGGTTCGAGGACGGCTGGCGCGGTCTTCTGGAGGGCGTGCACCGCCCGCTGACCCTGGACTCGGTGAGCGGCATCCTCGCCCAGGGCGGCACGATCCTCGGCTCCTCCCGGGTCCAGCCGAGCCACCTGCGCGACGGTGTTGAGCGTGCCAAGCGGTACTGCGCGGACCTGGGCATCGACGCGGTGATCCCGATCGGCGGCGAGGGCACCCTGAAGGCCGCGAAGCTGATGAGCGACGCGGGCCTGCCGGTGGTCGGCGTGCCGAAGACCATCGACAACGACATCGCCTGCACCGACGTCACCTTCGGCTTCGACACCGCGGTGTCGGTGGCCACCGAGGCGCTCGACCGGCTGAAGACCACCGCCGAGTCGCACCAGCGGGTCATGGTGGTCGAGGTGATGGGCCGCCACACCGGCTGGATCGCCCTGAACGCGGGCATGGCGGCCGGTGCGCACGCCATCGTCGTCCCCGAACGCCCGTTCCACATCGACAAGTTGACCGAGGTGGTACGCGAACGCTTCGACCGGCAGAAGAAGTTCGCGATCGTGGTGTGCGCCGAGGGCGCCAAGCCCGAACCCGGCACCATGCCGTGGGAGGAGGGCACCAAGGACATGTACGGCCACGAGCGGTTCACCGGCATCGCCACCCAGCTCTCCCGCGAACTGGAGTACCGCCTCGGCAAGGAGGCCCGCCCGGTGATCCTCGGCCACACCCAGCGCGGCGGCACCCCGACCGCCTACGACCGGGTGCTCGCCACCCGCTTCGGCTGGCACGCCGTGGAGGCCGCGCACAAGGGCGCGTTCGGCCAGATCACCGCACTGCAGGGCACTGACATCCGACTGGTGCCGCTCGGCGAGGCCGTCGCCGAGCTGAAGACGGTGCCGTCCGACCGCTACCTGGAGGCGGAGACCGTCATCTGACGGACCATCAACTCTCAAGCCGGGGGCGCGTCGTGGTTCACCGCGCGCGCCCCCGGCGATAGCCTTCGCCGCATGGAGATCCTCGCGTACGGCGTCCAGTCCGACGAACGGCCGCTGCTCGAAGCCGCCCTGGCCGCGCACCGCCCGCGCCTGCTGGACGTCTTCCTCACCGCCGACACCGCCCCACTGGCCACCGGCTACCCCGTGGTCTCCAGCAGCGTCAACGACGAACTGACCGCCGAGACCCTGCGGTTGCTCGCCGCCGGCGGCACCCGGCTGATCGCCCAGCGCTCCACCGGCTTCAACAACATCGACCTCGACGCCGCCGCCGAACTCGGCCTCACCGTCGCCCGGGTCTCCTACTACTCCCCCTACTCGGTCGCCGAACACGCCTGGACCCTGGCCCTGGCCGTCAACCGCCGGCTGATCCGATCCGTCAACCGGGCCCGCGAGTTCGACTTCCGGCTCGACGGCCTGATGGGCCGCGACATCCACGGCATGACGGTCGGCGTGCTCGGCACCGGCAAGATCGGCGAATGCTTCGCCCGGATCGCCGCCGGCTTCGGCACCAGCCTGCTCGGCTGGGACCTCACCCCCAATCCCGAGTGCGAGGCGCTCGGCATGCGCTACGTCGAGAAGGACGAACTGCTCGCCCACAGCGACATCGTCTCCCTGCACGTCCCACTGCTGGACGCCACCCACCACCTGATCGACCACGCCGCACTCGCCCGCATGAAGGACGACGCGATCCTGGTCAACTCCTCCCGCGGCGGCCTGGTCGACGCCGTCGCCCTGGTCGAGACCCTGCGCGCCGGACGCCTGGCCGGCGTCGGCCTGGACGTGTACGAGGAGGAGGCCAACGTTTTCTTCACCGACCGCTCCGGCCAGGGCATCGCCGACGACGTCCTGGCCCGCCTGATCAGCTTCCCGCAGGTCCTGGTCACCTCCCACCAGGCGTACTTCACCCGCACCGCCGTCGGCCAGATCATCGACGCCACCGCCCGCAACATCGACGACTTCACCGCGGGGCGCACCAACGAGAACACCCTCGTGCCAAGGAGCTGACCCGCCGCCGGGCGGGCACTGGTCCGAGGGCTTGGGCCTGGTGATGGCCGCGCTGGTGCTGGTGGTGGCGTTCGGGTCGTGGCGTTCGGGTCGTAGCGTTCGGGTCGCTGGTGGCGGCGGGGCTGCCGCTGCCCGGCCCCGCGCCCGGGTGAGCCGCCGTTGCCTGGCGAGCGGCGGCCGGACGGCTTCGTGGCGGGGGCCGCTGGCGGGCGCGCCGTAAGCGACGCCTAGGCTGGGTCCGAACGAAACCGACCAAACCGGACCCGCGTCGTCGCGCGGTGCCGGACGGCAATGGACGAAAGCGGGGCCGCCCGATGGGCGACGGCATGACGGGGATGCATCACCACGGCGGGGGCCCCCTGCCGCCGTTCAGTCTCTCCCGGGCGATGGAGTTGTCGCCGGACTGGCCGTACCTGATCTTCTGCGCGCTCGCCCTCGGCCTGTACCTGGCCGGGGCGATCCGGCTGTGGCGGCGCGGCGACAAGTGGCCGGTGAGCCGGGCGCTGTTCTGGACGGCCGGTGTCGGCACCGTGTTCATGGTCACCAACACCAAGCTCAACGACTACGGCATGGTGCTGTTCAGCGCCCACATGATGCAGCACATGGTGCTGTCCATGCTGTCCCCGATCCTGCTGCTGCTCGGCGCGCCGATCACGCTCACGCTGCGCTCGCTGCGGCCCGCCCGCAAGGGCAGCGGACGCGGCCCGCGCGAGCTGCTGGTCGCGCTGCTGCACAGCCGGCTGGTCCGGATCGTCTCGCACCCCGCGTACACCATCCCGATCTTCATCGCGAGCCTGTACGGGCTGTACTTCACGCCGCTGTTCGACTACCTCATGCAGTACCAGATCGGGCACGTGGCGATGATGCTGCACTTCCTCGCCGTCGGCATGCTGTTCTTCTGGCCGATCATGGGCGTCGACCCCGGCCCGCACCGCCCCGGCTTCGTGATGCGGATCCTCGAGCTGTTCATGGGCATGCCCTTCCACGCGTTCTTCGGCGTGGCCGTGATGATGGCCTCCGGGCAGTTGGTCAGCACCTTCACCGCCGAGATGGCCCCGCTCGGCACCGACCTGCACGCCGACCAGCAGCTCGCCGGCGGCATCACCTGGGCGTTCGGTGAGATCCCCACCGCGATCGTGCTGATCGCCCTCACTCTCCAGTGGGCCAAGTCCGAGGAACGGCAGGCCCGCCGCCGCGACCGGGCCGCCGACCGCGACGGCGACGCCGAGCTGGCGGCGTACAACCGGTACCTGGCCTCGCTGAACCGCAGCGCCGGGTCGGCCGGGTAACCGCTTTCCGTTTCCGTTTCCGTGGATCCGCCCTGGAGCTTCTCCCGGGCGGATCCTGCTTTTTGTTCTGGGGCCGGGGTGTCTCGGCTCAGCTTCTCAGCCGATGCCCTGGCGGTCGGGGCTGAGCGCGAAGACCCGGTTCTGCTCGTCCGGGACGGCCACGGCGACGGCCCGCTCCAGCAGGCGGCGCTGCGTCTGCAACGGGTCGCGCCGCGGCTCCGGGGTGATCCGCAGCAGGTCGTCCAGGGCGGCGGCGAGCCGGCGGGTGACCTGGGGCTGGCCGGCCCCGCAGATCCGGATCTCGGTGAACGCCAGGTCCACCGTCGCCTCCCAGCCCGGCACCGGCTGCACCAGCCGCACCGCGCCGTCGCGGTCCCGGTGGCGCAGCTCGCCCACCTGGTACGGGGCGAGGACGGCGAGCAGCTGATGGATCCGGTCGAGGGCCTGCACGGCGGTGGTGGGGTCGTTGACGGCCGGCGACAGGGCGCGGATGGCGATGTCGACGAGCTGGCGGAAGCCGAAGCTGAGGTCCTGGTGCATGGTGCGGTCCACACCGACGTTCAGCGCGGTGGTGATCCACCCCGGCCGGGGCGGGGTGCCACCGGACACCAGGACGGTCGGGGTGCCGGGCGCGATGAAGTCGCCGATCCGCGGCACCAGGTGCAGCACCGCCCCGTGCCGCCGGGCCACCCGCACCAGGCGGCGGATGTTGACATCCCGCAGCACGCCGGCCCGGCCCTCGTGCAGCAGCGTCGGGCCCTGCGGCGCAGCGCCCGCTGCGGCAGCATTCGGGGCCAGCCAGCGGTAGGCCAGCAGGACCTGGAGCGACTCCCGGGTGATCCGGTCGATCATGTGCGGCACCCGCAGCAGCCGCATCGTCGCCTGCACGTACAGCACGAACAGCGCAAGGCTGAGCATCACCAGGGCGACCGCGACGATGGTCGACACCACCGGGACGGAGACGGCGCGCGCCGGGTCGGTGGTGTCGTCGTAGCCCAGCTGCACCAGCAGGGTGAAGACGAACGTCGCCAGGCAGGTCGAGAACGTCGCCTTGGTCAGCCGGCTGCGCACGTACAGGCGCAGCACCCGGGGGCTCATCTGGCTGGCGCCCATCTGGAGCGCCACCAGGGAGATCGAGAACACCACGCCGATGAAGGTGAGCATCGCCGCGCTGACGGTGGACACCACGCTCTTGGCCGCGGTGGCGAAGGACTGCAGGTTCTCGGTGCCCTGGGTGGCCGCCGCCTCGAAGAACAGCTCCTGGTCGATCAGGTCGGTCAGCCCCGCCAGCAGCACCGCCCCCACACAGGCCACCAGCGGCGCGAACCAGAACGACTCCCGCAGGAGCTCCCGCAACGGCGACAACGCCCGATACCGCGGCCGGCGCCGCCCGCTGTGCTGCTCGCTCATCTCGCCAGGCTAGCCACGGCCGGGGCCCGCCCTCGGGAAGGACGCGGGTGGGCGGTGGATTCGGCCGCGGGCGCCGGTCGGGGGGTGGCACTGCCGCACGGTCGGGTGGTGCGGGCCGGGCCGGCGGACGGGCGGAGGGGCGGAGGGGCGGGTGGTGCGGGCGGACGGGCGGACAGGCGGACGGGCGGACGGACGATGTGGCGCTGCACGGTCCCGGTGCGGTGAGCGCCGTTGCTGCCTACCTCGCCGGGGTGAGCTCCGGCAGGGCCTGGACGGGCACGCTCGCCGTTTCCGACCAGGACGAAGGTGGCTGCCGCGGCCGCCAGGACGCCGACGAGGGCGGCTGCCGCCCAGCGTGTCCGTGACTTCACCGCACCGCCCCGGCGGACCCGCTTGTTCTTGATGCTCACCACGCGGCGGGATGCTGACAGAACTCCAGTACGGTCTGCGGAAGTTGGCCTTCCCCTTGTTTGAGTTTCGGTCAACTTGTGGGAGATTCCGGCTGGTTGTCTGCTCAGCAGCAACGCGGAACGGCGCAGCGGAACACCATGCCGATCCACCGCCGACACCAGCCTGCCGGCAGCGCGCGACCACCGGGGCACGACTCTCATGCGACCCCGCCGGCCGAAGGGCCGCTGGGCCGGCGGGTCGCGCAGGTCACCGCACCGGCCGACCCAAGCGGGATTGACCTCACCATCGACGCCGGCGCGTACGACCCGCAGGCCGGCTCGCCGAGTCCCAGCCCGCCGGGCCGCCCCCGAGCGGTGCGCCGCAGGGTGCGCTCGTCTGCACCGGCAGTTCCGGTCTCGCCCGGGGCGCCACCCTCGGCACGCTGGTGGTCGGCACGGGCACGGCCTTCGTCCTGGCGAGCCGCCCTCGGCATGCCAGGCGCCGCTGGCGTACCCGAACCACCCCTGCGGGCCGGTGCACCCGCACCGGCCCGTAGGCGTGCGCGGTACGAGAGGCCGGATCCATCCGGTGCCGAGATGATCGGAGGTGGGTGCCCGCCGGGCGCCGGGACGGGGGCGGTGAGCGTGAGGAGGCCTCTGATGGCACAGGAGTCGACCACGGCGCTCCGGGCCGTGCCGAATGCGACGCCCGAGGAGCGGGTGGCGCGCGGCAAGGAGGCCCGGCGGCGCGCTCCGCGTTCGAGCCACGCGGAGTTCCGGCCGGGGAAGAACCGGCCGGACCCGTTGAAGATCCTGGAGGCGCAGTCGGCGGTCCGGGTGCCGGAGCTGGTGCCGATCCGCTACGGCCGGATGACGGAGTCGCCGTTCCGGTTCTACCGGGGCGCCGCCGCGATCATGGCCTCGGACCTGGCCGGCTCGCCCGACTCCGGCATCCGGGCCCAGCTGTGCGGTGACGCCCACATGCTGAACTTCCGGCTGCTGGCCTCGCCGGAGCGTCAACTGCTGTTCGACATCAACGACTTCGACGAGACGCTGCCCGGCCCGTGGGAGTGGGACGTCAAGCGGCTGGCGGCCAGCCTGGTGATCGCCGGGCGGGCCAACGGCTTCGACGACCGGGTGCGGGCCGGCATCGTGCGGGCCTGCGTCCGCTCGTATCGCGAGTCGATGACCCGGTTCGCCGGAATGCGCAACCTCGACCTCTGGTACACCCGGATGGATGCCGAGCAACTCCAGGCGATGGCCACCGAACGCCTTCACAAGCACGGCCAAAAGACGCTCTCCCGCACCATGGCGAAGGCCCGAACCCGCGACAGCCTTCAGGTCTTCGACAAGCTCAGCCAGGTGGTCGACGGCGAGGTGCGGATCGCCCCCGACCCGCCGCTGCTCGTGCCCATCGCCGAACTGCTGCCGGACCTGGAACGCGCGGTGCTGGAGCAGGAGTTCCGCGGCCTGATCGAACGCTACGGCACCACCCTCGCCTCCGACCGGCGCACCCTGTTGCAGGACTTCCGGCTGGTGGACGTGGCCCGCAAGGTGGTCGGCGTCGGCAGCGTCGGCACCCGCTGCTGGATCTTCCTGCTGCTCGGCCGGGACGACCGGGACCCGCTGTTCCTCCAGGCGAAGGAGGCCGGCCCGTCCGTCCTGGCCGAGCACGTCGGCGCCAGCGAGTACCGCAACCAGGGCGAGCGGGTGGTGGCCGGCCAGCGGCTGATGCAGGCCTCCAGCGACATCTTCCTCGGCTGGGAGCGGGTGCTGGGCATCGACGGCAAGCGCCGCGACTTCTACGTCCGCCAACTGCGCGACTGGAAGGGCATCGTGGTCGCCGAGGAGCTGCTGCCGTCCGGCATGAAGGCCTTCGGCGAGGTCTGCGGTTTCACCCTGGCCCGCGCCCACGCCCGCTCCGGCGACCGGATCGCCATCGCCGCGTACCTGGGCACCAAGGACGTGTTCGACCGCGCGCTGGTGTCGTTCGCCGAGGCGTACGCCGACCGGAACGAACGCGACCACCAGGCGCTGGTCGATGCCGTCCGGGCCGGTCGGCTGCCCGCCGAGGAACTGCCGAGCCCCTAGGGCCGGACAGGCTAGCTTCCGACCGCGGCCGACAGGACGTCCAGCAGCGGGGCGGCGTCCGTCCCGTCCGGGCCGCTGAGGCAGAGGCGGTCGGCCAACTGGCCGTAGCGGTGGTGGAGTTCGCGGGCGACGGCGGTGGGCTCGCCGGTGAGGGCGAAGGTGTCGAGGACGGTGTCGTCGATCAGCCGGCCCATCTCCTCCCAGCGGCCGCGCACCGACAGGGGGTGGAGCTCGTCCTGCAGAGCGGCCCAGCCGTGGGTCTCCAGGACGGGACGGTAGGCGGGGGTGGAGGCGTAGAAGGCGAGGCGTTCGCGGACCAGGCGGAGGTTGGTGCGGTACTCGTCCTCGTCGCGGCCGGTGGCGACCAGCACGTTGGCGACCACCTCGAACGGGCGGGAGGTCCAAGGGGCGTTCTCCGCCTCGGACTTGGCGCGGGCGGCGCGGACGGCCGGCAGGACGGCGGCGGCCAGGTGCTGCGGCGAGCCGAACGGGTGGGCGAGGAACCCGTCCGCGACCGCCCCGGCGGTGGCCGTCATCAGTGGCCCGACGCCCGCCAGCAGCAGGGGCGGCGGCTGGTACGGGAGTGGCGCGGGTGCGAACACCGGGGTCATCAGGGTGTGCCGGTAGAACTCGCCGCGGAAGGCGAGGCGTTCGCCGGTCTGCCAGCTGTGCCAGATCGCCCGCACGGCCGCCAGGTACTCGTGCATCCGGGCCGCCGGGCGGTCCCAGGGCATGCCGAAGCGGCGCACGACGTGCGGCTTGATCTGCGTCCCGAGCCCGATCGCCGCCCGTCCGCCGGAGCTCTCGTGCAGGCCCCACGCCTCGTAGGCGAGCGTCATCGGGGTGCGGGCGAAGGCGATCGCCACGCCGGTGGCCAGGCCGATCCGCTCGGTCCGGTCGGCGGCCCGGGCCAGTTGCAGGAACGGGTTGTGCGAGGTCTCCGACAGCACGAACCGGCCCGCCCCGCGCTCCTCGGCGGCCCGGGCCAGGTCGGGCGCGGTGGCGGGCAACGGCGGTACGGCGAGATCGATCTGCATGGGCGGACGCTCCTGCGGGCGGTGCGGGGCTGTGACGCCCCGATGCTATGCGCGGCCGCCCGCGCCGCCCGTCGGCGGGCCGTCAGGACGGGAGGCGGCGGGCCCTCGGCGGGCTGACGGTGGGCGGGCGGCGGGCGGCGGGCCATCAGGACGGGAGGACGAACGGCGACGGGGTGACGAGGAAGGTCTGGCCGTGGGTGTCCACCTTCTCCTTCGCCTCGTCCGGGTCGCCGGGGTTGATGGAGAAGACCACGGCGGTGTCGCTCGCCGGATCGAACCACACCGTCACCTCGGGCCAGGCCTTCACCAGCACCTCGTTGAGCTCCGGGGCGGTCACCCAGGCGGCGTTGGTCGGCACGTACGGCGCGAGCGAGGCGGGCAGGCCGCCCGGCAGGTCGTCGGGCAGCGGCAGGCCGTAGGCCGGCAGGTCGTCGGCGGCGAAGGTGGGGGCGGCCACGGGGTCGCTGCGCCGGCCGTCGAGCAGGCGCTTGACCTGGCCGGGCTTCAGGTGCAGCACCGCGTACAGCACATACGGCTGGTCCTGGTTCGGCAGTGACCGGGGATGAACGCCGGGCGCGTGTGTCACCCACTGCGCGCTCTCCAGCTCACCGAAGCGGTGGAACCGCCGCACCATCGGCTCCAGCTCGGTGCGCAGCCCGGTGGTCTGGGCTGCGTACTCGGCCTGCTTGTCGAACACAGTGCTCTCGGGGTCGCAGGCCGCCAAGGCGCCGAGGGTGGCGCCGAGAACGAGGAAAGCGCTTACCAACATCGTTCCTCGCCGCACTGCCCGTCCCCCTCGCTCGTGGGCGCCCCGGAAGCCGCCCCCTTTCCGCTTGTCGGCCCCCATGCTGGCCGACGGCACCGCGGTGATCATCAGCTCGGAGGATGAGCCGTCCGGCCCGGGTACGCCAGAGGGAGGAGAACGCCTGCCGACGGGCCGTCAGGTGGGCAGGACGAATGAGGACGGAGTCACGTAGAAGGTCTGGCTGTCGGCCGTCTTCAGTCCGGAAGCGCGCGGGGGCGGCTTCGGGGCTACCGTCTCGGGCCGGCGGCCGGTCAGGAGCACCTCGGCGCCGTCGGCGGCGAACCGGGCCGCGACGGCCCGGCCGATGCCGCTACACGGTGTCCTTGCTCGATGACTGCTACGTTTAGACCTAAACATAGCCGGGAAGCCGGAGGCAACTCCCCAAATGCCCGAGCCAGCAGAGGACTTCGACCCGTCGGACGACGGCCGCTCGACCGCCGCGATCGCGGCCGCCTGGCGGCGCGAACGCCCCGGCACCCCCACCGACTCGATCGGGATCGTCACCCCGGTCTGGCGGCTCGGGAAGCTGTTCGCCGACGACCGCAACCGCGTCCTGCGGGCGGCCGGGATCGACGCGGCCACCCTCGATCTGCTGTCCGTGCTGCGGCGTTCAGGCGCGCCGTACGAGCTGACCACCCGTGAGCTCGCCCGCCGGACGCTGGTCACCGCCGGCGCGATCTCGCAGCGGGTGGCCCGGGCCGAACGCGAGGGGATGGTGCGCCGCTCCCCCGCGCCGACCGGCGCCAGGGCCGTGCTGGTCACCCTCACCCCCGCGGGCCACGCGCTGGTCGAACGCTCGGTGGACGCCGTTCTCGGGCGCGAGGCCGAGCTGGTCACCGGCCTCTCCCCCGCCGAACGCGCCCGGCTCGCCGAGCTGCTCGACCGGCTGCTCACCGACCTCTACGGGCGCCTTGATTGACGGCCCGTCGCCCGGTATTGACGACCGTCACCTGCTTCTGCCGCCGCGCCGCGCCCGGTTCGGGCCGTCCCCTCACTTGCCGCCGTCCTTCGGTTCGCAGAGCGCGTCGTCCACCAGCTTGTTCTCGGCCGCGGCGATCCGCACCACGTCCTCCGGGCCCGCGATCCGGACGCCCGACAGCGAGACCGTGACGGCCCGGCGGCCGTCGGCGGTGACGCCGGTGGCGGTGATCCAGCCGGAGTCGCCGCCCTCGTGGCCCCAGTACACGCCGCCGCAGGACAGCGGGCGGGAGAACAGGCCGAGTCCGTCGCGGGCGCCGGGCATCAGCTGTTCGAAGTCCTGGCCGACCGGCACGGTCTGCTGCATCAGCGCGAGTTGGGCGGGCGGCAGCAGGCGGCCGCCGAGCAGGCCCTGGAGGAAGCGGTCGAGGTCGGCGGTGGTGGAGATCAGGCCGGCCTCGCCGTTGGTGCCCGCGCCGACCTGCTCGGTGACGTCCACCAGCGGCCCGCCCTCCTGGAAGCGCTGGTAGGTGGCGGCGTGCGGCTGCGGCAGGGTCGGGTCGGTGCCCGGCCGGGAGGTGTGGTCGAGGCCGAGCGGGCGGACGATCCGCTCGCGCACCTCCTGGTGCCAGGGGTGTCCGGTGACCCGCTCGATCATCATGCCGAGCAGCACGTAACCGGTGTTGTCGTAGTTCCAGTTGGTGCCGGGCTTGAAGTCGGGCTGGTGGGCCATGGCCCGCGCGACGGTCTGCTGGGGCGTGACGGTGTCGTTGCGGTGCTTGCGGAAGTCCTCCTCGGAGGTGTAGTCCGGGTAGTCGTCGTGCAGGCCGCTGCGGTGCTGGAGCAGGTCGCGGACGGTGATCGCCCGCCCGTCGTTGCCGTTGCCGGACACCACGCCGGGCAGCCGGCTCTCCACCGTGTCGTCCAGCGAGAGCTTGCCGTCGGCGACGAGTTGCAGGACCACGGTGGCCACAAAAGCCTTGGTCACGCTGGCGATCCGGAAGTACCCATTGGCGGGGACGGCCTGCCGGGAGGTCGTGTCGGCGACGCCGCCGACGGCGGTCACGTCCAGGCCGTCGGGGCCGCTCAGGCGGGCCTGCACCCCAGTGGCGCCGAGGGCGGTGAGGGCGTCGACGTTGCGCTGGAGTACGGGGTTCGTCCGGTGTCCGCCGTCGTGCCGCTTGACGGCGGCGTTCGCGCCCAGCAGGCCGGCGGTCAGCGCGCCCGCCCCGAGGACGGCCAGCAGCAGGGTGCGGCGGCGGGAGCGGCGGGGAGTGTCGAGGGGAGTGTCAATCGATGTGCTCGTCATGGTGGTTGACGCTAGGTGGGGCGGGGGTGCGCGGTCGGTACCCCGTACTGGTGGGAAATTGGTGCAGCTGGCTGTAGTGCCGGGCCCGGTGACGATGGCTCAGACTGTTCCGAATGAATGATCAACGGGGCGGCCGGCTGAGGGCGTTGTGGCGCGGCCTGGGGTATCTGCTGGGCAGCCTCGGCACGGGCGCGGCCACGCCGGCCGCGCTGCCGGTGCTGCTGGTGCCGCGGGTGGCGCGCGGCTGGGCGTCCTGGCACCGGCGGCGCGCGGACCGGCTGCTGCGCGCCGCGCCGTCCGGTCCGGTCCGGGTCGGCACGGGGCGGGTGCTGCTGTGGGTCGCGGCGAACCTCGCCTGCGGCCTGGTGTTCGGGCTGCTCGCCGTCCTGTGCGCGGGCAACACGCTGACCACCGCCGTCACCGTCCCGCTGTGGTGGGCGCTGCCGCCCGGCACCCGCGCGGGCGGCTTCGCGGCCGGCGTCCCGCTGACCGGCTGGGGCACCGCGTTGACGCTGGGCACGGCGCAGGTGGCCGGGTTCGCCGCGCTGACGTACTTCGTGGTCCCGCCGCTGGCGCGGCTGCACGCCCGGCTCTGCGTGGCACTGCTGTCACCGTCGGCGGCCGAGCGGCTGGCCCTTCAGGTGGCGGCGCTGACCGAGACCCGGGTCGGCGCGATGAACGCGCACGGCGCGGAACTGCGCCGCATCGAACGGGACTTGCACGACGGCACGCAGGCCCGGCTGGTGTCGATCGCGATGCGGCTCGGGGTGGCGCGCGACCTGCTCGGCGAGGAACCGGCGGCCGTGGCCGGGCTCCTCGCGCAGGCGCAGCAGGGCACGGAGGACGCGATGGCGGAGCTGCGCGCGGTGATCCGGACGATCTACCCGCCGATCCTCGCCGACCGGGGCCTGACGGGGGCGCTGGCCGCGCTGGCCGCCGGGGCGGCGATCCACACCGACCTCGACACCGGGCCGCTCGGTTCCGTCCCGGCGGCGGTGGAGGCGGTGGCCTACTTCACGGTCGCCGAGGCGCTCACCAACGCCGCCAAGCACAGCGGGGCGGGCCGGGCGGGCGTTCAAGTACGCCGGGACGGCGACCGGTTGACGGTGCTGGTCACGGACGACGGGGTGGGCGGCGCGGACGCGTCGCGCGGTACCGGCCTCGCCGGGATCCGGCACCGGGCGCTGGCGCTGGACGGCGCGGTGCACGTACACAGTCCGGTCGGCGGGCCGACCACGATCGAGGTGGAGTTGCCGTGCGGGTCGTGATCGCCGAGGACAACGTGCTGCTGTCCAGCGGGCTGGAACTCCTGCTGACCGCCAAGGGTTTCGAGGTCGCGGCGATCGCCGAGGACGCGCCCGGTTTCCTCGCCGCGGTCGACGAACACCGGCCGGACGTCACCATCGTCGACGTCCGCCTGCCGCCGGGCTTCCGCGACGAGGGCATCCGCGCGGCGATTCAGGCCCGCCGCCGGCACCCGGGCCTGCCGGTGCTGGTGCTCTCGCAGTACGTCGAGCGCCAGTACGCGGGCGAGTTGGTCTCGGACGGGCGCGGCGGCGTCGGCTACCTGCTGAAGGACCGGGTCGGCCGGGTCAGCGAATTCGTCGACGCCCTGCGCCGAGTGGCCGCCGGCGGAACGGTCATGGACCCCGAGGTGATCGGCCAGCTCCTCACCCGCCCCGCCCACGACCCCATCGCCGCCCTGACCCCCCGCGAACGCGAGGTGCTGGCGCTGATGGCCGAGGGCAAGGACAACGCCACCATCGCCGCCCGCCTGGTCATCACCGACAACGCCGTCCACAAACACATCGGCAACATCTTCACCAAGCTCGCCCTGTCGCCCACCGACAGCGGCCACCGCCGGGTCCGCGCCGTCCTGACCTACCTCAGCCACGACTAGCCCTGGCGGGGCCGGACGGGGGCACCTCCGGCGAGACGGGGGGCAGGC
>NZ_JBVJHA010000005.1:81184-287759 GCF_055587065.1 Kitasatospora sp. NPDC048662
AGGCCGACTTGCCGGACGGGGCGCCGGGGAGCGAGGCGCCTCCGGCGGGGAAACGGTGAACCGGGCTACTGGCGACAGCGGCCACCGCCGGGTCCGCGCCGTCCTGACCCACCTCAGCCACGACCAGCCCTGGCGGGGCCGGACGGGGGCACCTCCGGCGAGACGGGGGGCAGGCCGACTTGCCGGACGGGGCGCCGGGGAGCGAGGCGCCTCCGGCGGGGAAACGGTGAACCGGGCTACTGGCGACAGCGGCCACCGCCGGGTCCGCACCGTCCTGACCCACCTCAGCCACGACCAGCCCTGGCGGGGCCGGACGGGGGCACCTCCGGCGAGACGGGGGGCAGGCCGACTGCCCGACGAGGCGCCCGTGGAGCGAGGCGCCTCCGGCGGGGAAAACGGGGAACCGGGCTACTGGCCGACAGCGGCCACCGCCGGGTCCGCACCGTCCTGACCCACCTCAACCACGACCAGCCCTGGCAGGGCCGGACGGGGGGCACCTCCGGCAAGACGGCGGGCAGGCCGACTGCCCGACGAGGCCCTGGGAGCGAAGCGCCTCCGGCGGGGAAAACGGGGAACCGGGCTATTGGCAACAGCGACCACCGCCGGACTCCGACCGCACCCACCGACCTCAACCACAGCTACCCGACGGAACGTCAGAGAGCGTCACAGCTGGGCGGCGGGCCTCGGGGCGGTGGTTGACGGTCCGTCATCTCAACCGCTGATCACAGTCGTTCGCTACTCGCCGGTGCCATTGATCAACATCGCCCCGCGTGGCATTGTCACCTCACACCCCGTGGCCGACCGGCCCCGTAGCGTTGGGAGATGAGCGGATGAGCACGCAGAGCCCGTGGACGGCCCGGACGGTGGCCGGTGGCGGAGTCGAACTGCACTGCCGTGACTGGGCGGGTGCGGCGGGCGCGCGGCCGGTGCTGATGCTGCACGGGCTGGCGGGGCATGCGGGCGAGTGGGATGTGCTGGCGGCCGCTCTCGCTCCGGCGCACCGGGTGGTGGCGGTGGACCAGCGTGGTCACGGCCGTTCCACCCGCCGCCCGGCGGATCTCGGGCGGGACGCGTTCGTGGCGGACGTGATCGCGGTCGCGGACGCGCTCGGCCTCGAACGTCCGTTGTTGGTGGGGCAGTCGCTGGGCGGGCACACCGCGCTGCTGGCGGCGGCCGCGCACCCGGGGCGGTTCGCCGGGGTGGTGCTGGTGGAGGCCGCCGCCGGGGCGTCACCGGACGCGCCGGCCGAGATCGGGCAGTTGCTGGAGGCGTGGCCGGTGCCGTTCGCGCAGTACGCGTCGGCGGTGCGGTTCTTCGGTGGCGGCCCGCTCGGCGAGGCGTGGGCGGACGGCCTGGAGCAGCGCGCGGACGGCTGGTGGCCGCGCTTCGACCCGGAGGTGATGGTGGCGGCGCTGGCCGAGAACGCCGTCCGGGAGCGCTGGGACGACTGGGCGGGCGCGGCGCACTGCCCGGCGCTGTTGGTGCTCGGCCAGCACGGCATCATCCCGGCTGCGGACGCCGACCGGATGCTGGCGTTGCGTCCGGACGTGCATGCGGCGAGCGTGCCGGGTGCGGGGCACGACGTCCACTTGGATCATCCGGCCGAACTGCACCGTCTGGTGGCCGAGTTCCTGCACGGCCTGCCCGCCTGAGGCGGCGAGCGGGCCTCACCGGAGCAGTGCGGGGGTGGGGCCCGGGGATCGCGGGTGACGGCGGTGCGGCCGTCGGTGCCGGTGCCGGTGCCGACCTGCACCCGGTCGCCGGTGATCAGGGTGACGGTGTGCGGGAGGGCGCTCTGACGCCCCGTCAGGGGTGGAGCCGACGTTCGCGGGCTGGGCGGCCCATGCCTGGTCGATCGTGGTGAGCGTGCCGGTGGCGAGGATGCCCGCCGCCATCAGTGCCATCGCGCCGCGTATCCGCGCCGGCCGTGTCATGAACGCCTCCAGGTGTCGGGTTATGGCCGGTGAGCCTGGCAGAAAACGGGGCTGACCGGTCATGAGGTGGCCTGGCAGGTCACCGCCCGGCGGCAAGCCGCCACTGGCCTGCGGCCGACGCGGGGGCCTGGGCGCGGCAGGTGCGTGCGGGCCTGGGCGCGTGTGCGTGCGGGCCAGTGCATGCGGGCCTCGGCGCGTGAGCGTGCGTCGAACGGAGCGCGGGTGCTGTCGGCGATAGGTCTGGACGAGCACGCGGAGCGGGTTTACACCCACCTGGTGGCCCACGGCCCGGCGACCCGCGCCGAACTGGCCGCCCGCTGCGGCCCGTTGCCGATCGGCTCGCTCGAACTGCTCCAGGCCTGCGGGCTGGTGGCCCCTGGCGCCGGGCCCCGCTACACCGCCGCTCCCCCGGCGGTCGCCCTGGAGGCTCTGCTCACCGGCCAGCGGCACGCCCTGCGGGAGACCGAGTTGACGGCGTCCACCCTCACCGAGGTCTACCGTTCGGCGACCGCCCGGGAGGGCCAGGCGCACCGCGACCTGATCGAGGTGGTGGCCGGGCGGGCCGCGATCAGTCACCACGTCACACAGTTGCAGGTCGGTGCGGAGCACGAACTCCTCGCGCTGGTGACGGGCCGCCACCAGGTGGTTCCCGCCGACGAGACCGGCGCCGAGTCGACGGCCGTCGAGCGCGGCGTCACCTACCGGGTGGTGCTGGAGCGCCGTGCCCTGGACGAACCGGGCGCCGCCCAGCCGCTGTTCGAGGCGATGGGCCGTCAGCAGCAGATCCGGGTGGTCGAACAGGTCCCCACCAAGCTGATCGTCGCGGACCGGGCGCTCGCCCTCGTCCCGCTCAGCGAGTCCGCGTCCGACCCGGTCGCCCTGGTGGTCCGCGCCCCGGCCCTGGTCACCGTCTTCACCGTCCTGTTCGAACAGACCTGGGAATGGGCCCACCCCCTCGGCCGCACCGGCCCCGCCCTCGCCGTCGGCCCCGTCCCCGCCGGCGACCCCGACGAGACCGACCGCCGCATCCTCGCCCTCCTCCTCTCCGGCGCCACCGACCCCGCCGTCGCCAAACAACTCAGCCTCGGCCTGCGCACCGTCCAACGCCGCATCAGCCGCCTCATGTCCCTCGCCCGCGCCGACACCCGCATCCAACTCGGCTGGCAGGCCCACCGCCGGGGCTGGGTGGACTGAGGCCGCCGCCTCCACAGCACGGCCCGGCAGGATGGCCCGCAGGACGGACTGTTCGCAGTTGAAGCACGCGTACGGCACCGCCGAGGACGCCCTGCGGGAGGGAAGGGTTCGTCTCCATCGGCGCGAGGCCGGCCACTACTTCTCCGCCGTGGGCGACTGGGAGCCCGGCGACCCGGCGGGTACCCCCCACCCGTTCCCTGCACGGGTGTTGTGCGACTCCGCCATCGAGGCCGGGCTCTTCGCCGTCGCGCTCGTGCCTGTTCGGCGTGGGGACCTGCGGCGAGTGCGGCGCCGGGTTGTCGATCGCCCGGCAGGTCGGCGAGCGGTGCTGGGAGCCGGGTTCGCTCCGACCGTCGCCGACCACCTGCCCGGCGCCTGCGGGAGCAGTCTCACAGTTCCTTGTAGGTGAACTCGGTCACCGGGCCGGTCGGGGACGAGTAGCCGTTCGACAGCACGGTGACGTCGATGGTGTGGGGCTTGCCGGCGCCGGTGGTCGGGTCGGGTGCGGTGGCGACGATCTCGCTGGGCGCGCCGGTGCGCTTGACCTCGACGGACGGAGAACGGTTGTCGCCGAAGAAGACCTGGGCGTCGGAGGAGAAGTTGACGCCGGTGATGGTGACGGGGTGGCCCTTCCGGCCGCTGTCCGGGGTGAGGCCGGTGATCACCGCCGGGGCGGGGCCGTCGTAGGCGAACTGGCCGAAGGGAACGGCCGGCGAGGTGCCCAGGTTGGTGGTGACCCGGACGGCGACCACGCCGACGCCGGGAGGCGCGTAGACGCTGATCCCGAGGCCGTCGCTGCTGACGACCGGATCCTGGCACGGGACGGTGCCGAAGTCGACCGTCGTGCCCGCACCGAATCCGCTGCCCGCGATGGCGATCGCACTGCCGGCCTGGCCGGCGTTGCTGGAGATGGCCCGCACCACCGGGCCGGACAGCACGTCGCGGGCACCGAGCAGACCCAGGTAGGTGGAGTTCGCGTGCTGAAAGGCGACTTGGCCCATGAAGTCCTGGAGCGTCTTCCTGACCATGGCATGGTCGTAGTCGCTCTTGTAGTCCGGGTGCAACAGGTGCGCCGTGCCCGGCTGGGCGTAGACGTGCGGACCCCGCAGGGCTGCGATCGCCGTGATCACCGCCTTGACGTCCTCGTTCGCCTCCGGGCCGGGCGGATGGGGGTACCACTTCTTCGCGTCGTCGAGACTCGTCCAGGCCTGCGGCACCAAGTCCCAGGCGTTGTAGTAACGCTCGTTGACGACCCAGTCGAGGAAGTCGACGTACGCCGCGAAGTCCTGGCCGCCGGCGGTGGGGGCGGCGAAGGTGCAGAGGCCGAACCGTGGGGTGGCGCCCTGCCAGTGCTGCGCCCGGAGGTAGGGCGCGACCATGGTGGCGATGCAGCCGCCCAGACTGTGACCGATCACGTAGACGGTGGGCTTCGACTCAGTGCCCACAAACGCCTCGGCGAGCGCCTGCCGCAGGGTGACGCCTCCCGCGCTCATGGTGACGACCTGGGTGAACGCCTCCATCGCCCCCTTGGAGACGGCCACCGGGGCGGGCGGCGAGCCGGCGGCGGTGAACGGCACCACCGTGCCCACGTCGAGGTCCTCCAGCAGGTCGGTGACGTTGGCGACCGTGCCGCGCAGCACCACGGCGAACGCATTGGAGGAACGGCTCGCGGCCAGGTACGCCATGTTCGCGTTGTCCGGGCTCAGCGCCAGCCACCTCAGGACCCAGTCGTTCCCGGTCGCGAGGGAGGACTCGGCCAACTGCTCGCTGACGCCCAGAAAGATCCGGCTCTGCTGCTCCGCCACCGTCTCGCCCGAGGGACGCGGCGTGGCCGCCGTCGCCGCGATCGCGGCCAGCGTCATGGCCACCTGCGGCGTGATCGGTGTGCTCTGCTCCGTCGACATGCGTGCTCCCTGGGAACGGATCGCCTCACCGGAACGGGAGGCCGTGTCCCTCTGGGTTCCGCCGGGGGCGTCCGGCGATGTGTCCGGGCCCGGGACGTCATGCCATCGGGCGTACGCCCTCGCGGCCCGGTCCCCGGTGATTTCGAGGGCCGGGCCGCGAGGGGCAGAGCCGGACGAGGAGTGAGGGCGTGCGGGGAGCCCTGCGGTGGTCAGGGGCAGTGGACGGTGAAGGTGCCCTCGTGGGTGCCGGACACGTTGCTGCCCCAGTTGCCGAGAACGTCCTTCATCTGGACGCCGTAGTAGCTCCACACGTGCCAGCTGCCTTCCTGGCAGGGGTATCGGTCGCTCTCCGATGCGGCCGCGCTCGAACCGGACGCGCCGGGAAAGGTGCCCTCGTACACCGTGCCGTCCGGTGCCGTGAGCTTGTAGTAGCTGGGCTCCCAGATCCGACAGCCATTGGGCGGCGCGGACCAGCCGATGATCTTCCACCAGCGGCATTCGGTCCACAGGCCCGCATAAACGTTCTTGGCGTCTCCGGCGTCGTACATGCACAGCCAGCTCTTCATCTCCCGCGTGTCGTCGGAGTTGGAGTCGATCCATTCCCCGGCGCAGTGCGGTTCATCGACCGATCGCGGCGCCGTGGCGACGGATCCGGGGACTGCCTGCACGTGTCGGTTCGGCGAAGTCGGGGCGGCGGCGGCGGTGGCCATCGGCACGAGAAACGCAGCCGCGGAGGCGGAAGCCACCAACCGCGCCAGTCCAGCGAAACGCATAACGGCTCCTTTTCGCGAACGCCCACGAACGAGGGAAATCGGACCGGCCCTGAGCGATGTCGGAGTCCGAGGTGTCGCCCACCCAAAGCCCGAGCAAAGCCCTCACCTTGAGACCTCACCTTGAGACCTCAAAGTGGCACCCCCCGCAGCCACCGGCAAGGCCGGTTCAGCGGTAGCCACCCGAAAGAGTGCGCCGTCGTGCCCGCCGCACTCACGTCGTTGACCAGCACATGGTGGACATTCCCTGCTGCGACCCGCCTGCCGCGAGCTGATTCCTGACTCGCGAGCTGATTCCCGGCCGGCGAGCCGATTCCTGGCTGAGGCATCACGGCCGCGACCAACTACCCGGCAGCAGCTCGCTGCCGTCGCATCGGGGCCTGAACAGGGTTGGCCACGCGCGTGGTTGGCATCCGGAAACGGGCTGTCAGGACGCGACTTCGGCCAGCAGAGTCGCCTGCGGAAAGCGCTCTCCCGGGCCGGGTTGGCGCACGCTGCGCGCGGTCTCGGTGAGGCCGGCGGCGGTCAGGAGGGTGGCGAGAGTGTCCACGGGCCAGCGGTGGGCGGTGGTGACCTTGTGGTCGAAGGGGACGGGGTGGTCGGCGTCGCCAAGGGTCGGGTCGGCGGCGAAGAAGCCGAGCAGCAGACGGCCTCCCGGGGCCAGGACGCGGCGCAACTCGGCGAGGGCGTACGGGACTTCGGCGGGCGGCAGGTGGATCAGCGAGTAGCGGGCGAGCGCCGCGCCGAGGCTCGCGTCCGCGAACGGGAGGGACAGCAGGGAGCCGCGCACGAAACTCTCGCCGGGGTGGCGACGCCGGGCCTGGGCGAGCATCCCGGCCGACAGGTCGAGCCCGACGGCGCGCACACCGAGCCCGCCGAGCAGCGCCGTCGCCTCGCCCGGGCCGCAGCCGAGGTCGCCGACGGGAAGTCCGCGCCGGGTCACCGGCGGCGCCGAGACCAGCTCCCCGATCAACGCCAACTCGTCGTCCCGACTGGCGAGTTCACCCGTGAACATGGTCGCGTACAGCTCCGCCACCACGTCGTACGCCTGCCCTACCCCGGCCTGGTGGTCCGTCATCCCTGCGCCTCCCGCTCCTCGAAAGCGCCCAGTCTGAACCCTCGCTCCGGATCCTGCCAACGAAGCACGGGGTCACCCGGAGTCGGCTCAAGTTCCGCGAAGCGGTCTCGACCTCGCACTCGGTCACATTCGATCGACGCACCCGCCAGTCGGTGCGGAAGAACAGCCCGGCCGCGCGTTGGGCGTCGGCCGTTCCCGGCGGACCCCCGCACCTTGTTTCCGAGTTCGAGCTGCGCCAGGGTCGTCAGGACGCGGCCCGTCCGTCCCGCTGGAGGGTGAAGTGCACGCCGGAGGGTGTCGAACGTCCGGCCGGCCCGCGCGAAAACCGATTGCCGGCGGGTGGTTGGGGGTGCTTAGACTCTGCCCGTGGCCGTCGTAGCGATCTCTCGCCGATTTACCGGCCCCCCGGCTCCCGATGGGTGCCGCTGGGGTCGGGTTTCGCCACGCCGTTAGCGCTGCGTCGCCGAGCAGATCGGCCGAGCCGGGCGGGGTTCGTCCCGGTCGGCGGCTCGTGCCCAGGGGCCGGGGGTGTGTGTTCCCCCTCGAAGTCCCCTGCTCAGGCCCGGAGGCCCGTCGTGTCCGCTCTGCCCGTCTCTTCCGTTCGTCCGCTGTCCGCCGATCAGCTCGCCCGCGATCTGGCCGTCCGCGATCTGACCGATCCGGCCGCCGGGCCGCACGCCGTGCAGCTGGTGGTGGATCGCGCCGCCGATGCGCTGGCCCGGCGCTGGGACTGCCCGGTGCGGGTGCATCGCGGGGAGCGGATCGTCACCGTCGCCGACAACTACGACCACCTCAACTACCGTACTGACGACGTCACTCGGGACACCCGGTACACCCGCTACGTGGACGACCGGCGGATGCTGCGCAGCCACTCCAGCGCGCTCGTGCCCGGCGCGCTGCGTGCCCTGCGCGCCCTGCGCGATCTCGCAGCGGAACCGGCCGATCCCGCCGCCCCCGAGTCCGTCCTGCTGGTCTGCCCGGGCCTGGTGTACCGGCGCGACAGCATCGACCGGCTGCACACCGGCACCCCGCACCAGCTCGACCTCTGGTACCTGACCCGCCGCCAACTTCCCACCATATCCGCCGACTTGACGGAGATGATCGCCGCCCTGGCCGACGCCCTGCTGCCGGGCGCGGAGTATCGCACCGAGGATCGCGCCCACCCGTACACGCTGGCGGGGCGGCAGTTGGACGTCAACCTCGGCGGCGAGTGGGTGGAGGTCGCCGAGTGCGGCCTCGCCCACCCCGGCGTGCTGGCCCGGGCCGGGCTGGGGCCGGAGTGGAGCGGGCTGGCGCTCGGGATGGGACTGGACCGGGTGCTGATGCTGATCAAGGGCATCCCGGACATCCGGATCCTGCGCTCCACCGACCCTGCGGTGACGGCCCAGTTGACCGATCTCGCCCCGTACCGTCCGGTCTCGGCGCTGCCGGCGATCCGCCGCGACCTGTCCATCGCCGTGGACCGCATCGACCTGGCGGAGGACCTCGGCGACCGCGTCCGCGACGCGCTCGGCGCGGACGCGGAGTGCGTGGAGACCGTCGAGATCCTCTCCACCACCCCGTGCCATGTCCTCCCCCCGCAGGCCCTGACCCGCCTCGGGGCCCGCCCCGACCAGCACAACCTGCTGGTCAAGGTGGTCCTGCGCCACCTCCACCGCACCCTCACCGACAGCGACGCCAACGCCCTGCGCGACCGGGTCTACGCCGCCCTGCACCAGGGCACCGCCCACCAGTGGGCGGTCAACTCCTGATCGGGAGCTCAGGGTCGCAGGGCCGCCGCGACCAGACCCTCCAGCGCCTCGCACCGGAGGGTCTCGCCGCGCACCAGCCCGTCCAGCACCAGCCCGTCGAAGCCTGCCAACAGGGTGAGCGCGCGGTCCTCGACGTCGCGGACGCGGTGCGCGGCGAGGAACTGCCGGACGGCCTCCCGGCCGGTGTTCTCGCGAGGGATCAGGATCTCGCGCAGTTCCGGGTCGCGGACGCTCTCCAGCACGCAGGCGTATCGGGCCAGCGAGCGGCGGCGGCCCTCGCCGGTGAGCCGGCGGTGGGCGAGCAGCGCGAGGCCCTCGGCCAGATCGGCGGCCGTGCGCGGCGCGGGGGCCTGCGCAGCGGTCAACTCCAGCTCGTGCTGGTCGAGTTCGACCAGTCGGCGGACCAGTGCGGTGAGCAGCGCGGCGCGGGTGCGGAAGTACGCGGAGGTGGTGCCGTCGGGCAGAGCGGCCGCGCGGTCGACGGCGCGATGGGTGAGGCCGCGGATGCCCTGGTCGGCGAGGACGCCGAGGGCGGCGTCGGCGAGCAGGGTGCGTCGGTCGGTGGCCATGCCCTCATCTAACACCGCGCTGCGGGCAGCTCCCGTAAGCACCGTTACCGTTCCTTCTACATCTGTAGAAGGACTGGGGGTTTCGACGGTGCGCGGTACTGCGGCGGTGGTCGGTGGCGGGATCGGCGGGCTGGCGGCGGCACTCGGGCTGCGTCGGGTCGGCTGGGACGTGACGGTGCTGGAGCGTTCGGCGGTGCCGGACGATGCCGGGGCGGCGATCTCGCTGGCCGCGAACGGGCTGCGGGCGCTGGACGAACTCGGCGTCGGCGAGGCGGTCCGGGCCGCCTCGCACGGACAGTACCGGGGCGGCACCCGCCGACCGGACGGCCGCTGGCTGGCCCGGATGGACGGCGCGGCGCTGGAGCGCGCGGTGGGCAGCCCGATCGTCGGCATCACCCGCGCCGAACTGCACCGGCTGCTCCGGGCCGCACTGCCCGCCGAGGCACTGCTGATCGGCGTCCGCGCACTGACCGTCGAGCACGACGGGCCGGGGCGGGACGGGTCGGGGCACGACGGACCGAGGCAGGACAGGCCAGGGTGGGACAGGCCGGGGCGGGACAGGCCGGGGCACGACGGGCCGGGGCGGGACAGGCCGGGGCACGACGGGCCGGGGCGGGACAGGCCGGGGCACGACGGGCCGGGGCGGGTCCGGGTTGGCTGCTCCGACGGCACGCGGTGCGCGGATCTGGTGGTCGCGGCGGACGGCGTCGGCAGTCGGCTGCGCGGCCTGCTGTTGCCGGAGCACCCCGGCGCGGTGGCCACCGGCACGGCCGTTCTGCGCGCGATCACCGATCAACCGGTGGCGCTGGAGGGCGAGTTCGAGCTGACCTGGGGCCGCGGCGCGGAGTTCGGGCACATCGTGCTGCCGGACGGCCGGGCCGAGTGGCACGCCGTCCTTCCGCTGCCGCCCGGCACCCGGTTCGCGGATCCGCTGGCCGAGCTGCGCTCGCGGTTCGGCGGCTGGCACGAGCCGATCCCGGAACTGCTCGCCGCCACCCGGCCGGACGCGGTACTCCACCACGACCTGCGCGAACTGCGCACCCCGCTACCGACGTTCACGGTCCGCCGGGTCGCGCTGCTCGGCGACGCGGCGCACGCGATGACCCCGCACCTGGGCCAGGGCGCGTGCCAGGCGCTGGAGGACGCCGTGACCCTCGCGGCCGCCGTCGCCGACGCGCCCGATCTGCCGTCCGCGCTCTCCCGGTACGACGCGACGCGCCGCCCGCGCGCCCAGGCCGTCGCCCGGGCGGCCCGACAGGCGGGCCGGATGGGACCGGGACTGTCGCACCCGCTCGCAGTGGCGGTCCGCAACTCCGCCATGCCGCTGATGCCCCCGGGGCCGACACTCCGAGCAATCCTGCGCCACCACGTGTGGGAACCGCCCACCCTCAACCGAACCCCACCCCACCCCGGCGGCCCGGCGGCCCACCCCGCATAGCGGGACGCGGCACGGCAGAGCACGGCAGGACGCAGCATGACCAGGCACGGCATGGCAGGGCAGGGCCCGGTACGGCGGCGCGCGGCGCAGCAAGGCACCGCATAGCGGGTCCCGCCATCGGGCACTCAGCAAACAACCGCACCCTCACCTGCCGCCCGCTCTGAGGAGGTACGCCGTGGCCCCGCAGAAAGCCCCGCCCGGCAGGCGGGACGGATGGGGCCGGGGCTGTCGCACCACCTCGCGGTGTCCATCCGCAATACCGCCATGCCGCTGATGCCCCCGGGGCCGACGCTCCGGGCAATCCTGCGACACCACGCGTGGGAGCCGCCCACCCTCGACCGAACCCCACCCCTCCCCGGCGGACCGACGCCCCCCACAGCGGGGCACAGCATGACGCAGCACGATGAGGCGCGGCATGGCAGGGCAGGGCCCGGTGCGGCGGCGCGCGACACAGCAAGGCACCGCATAGCAGGTCCCGCCATCGGGCACTCAGCAAACAACCGCACCCTCACCTGCCGCCCGCTCCAAGGAGGAACGCCCTGGCCCCGCAGAAAGCCCCGCCCGGCAAACCGACCGGCATGGGCGGCGCGCCCCCGCCGCCGCCCGGGCCAGCCAACCCGGGCGCCACCGCATGACAACTAACGTTCCGTCAGGTATAGCGGGCGACGCGTTCCCGGAGGGCGGCCTTGGTCTGTGGCCACTCGGTGTCGATGATCGAGAAGACTGCGGCGTCCCGCAGACCGCCGTCCTCGCCCGTCACCCATGAGCGGCTCGACTTCCGCAGCACGCCCTCGAACCGGGCACCGACGGCGGCGATCGCGGCCCGCGAACGGGCGTTGCGCGCATCGGTCTTGAGGTCCACCCGGGCCACGCCCAACCGCTCGAACGCGTGCTGGAACAGCAGCAGCTTCGCTTCCGCGTTGATGCCCGTCCCCTGTGCCGAGGCCGCCAGCCAGGTGAAGCCGACCTCCACGGCGAACAGTACGTCGGTGTCCGGCAGCGTCCGCGGCTCCCAGTACGCCGTCACCCCGACCGCCCGGCCGCTCGCCAGCGCGATCTGCGCGTACGGCGCGAGCCGCCCGTCCGCGGCCCGCGCGTGCTGCGCCTCGATGTACCCGGCCACCTCCTCAGCCCGCGGCACCCAGGTGAACCCGTAACTGTCCCGGGCTTCCTCCACCGCCCGCGCCAACTCCCCCGCGTGCCGCTGCTCCAGCGGCTCCAGCCGCACCAACTCGCCTTCCAGTACCGGCCCTTCGAGTCGGTATCCCATCCCGCCCCACCCTTCGCCCATCGCCCTGGTGAATCGCCAGCGAACCGCCCGCCGCGACCGGCCGTCAACCGGGTTTCGCCAGCCGGGACGGAACGGGACGACGGCGGGCCCGCCCTCGCGAGGGTGGGCCCGCCGGGGGGCGAACGGTCAGGCGTCGGGGGTGAGTTGGGCGAGGACGTCGAGGAGGGCGGCCTCGGTGGTGGGCTTGTCGAGGCCGAGGTCGGTGAGGATGCCGGTGCCGGCCTCGTGTTCGAGGAGGGCGAGCAGGAGGTGTTCGGTGCCGACGTAGTTGTGGCCGAGGCGCAGCGCCTCGCGCATGGTGAGTTCGAGGGCCTTCTTGGCGCCGGCGTCGTAGGGGACGAGTTCGGGGGCGTCCTCGACGGCGGGCGGGAGGGCGGCCCGGGCGGCGTCGCGGACGGTGTCCAGGGCGATGCCGCGGGTGGTGAGGTAGGCGGCGGCGAGGCCCTCGGGTTCGGCGAGCAGGCCGAGGACGAGGTGTTCGGGGCGGACCTCGTCGTTGTGGGCGTCCTTGGCGGCCTGGTGGGCGGCCATCACCACGTTGCGGGCGCGCGGGGTGAAGCGGTTGAAGCCCTGCGCGGTGTCGATCTCGGTGACCTCGCCGGGGTCCTTGGGGACGAAGCGCTTCTGGGCCGCCTGGCGGGTGACGCCCATGCTGCGGCCGATGTCGGTCCAGGACGCGCCGGAGCGGCGGGCCTGGTCGACGAAGTGGCCGATCAGGTGGTCGGCCACGTCGCCGAGGTGGTCGGCGACCAGGACGGCGTTGGAGAGCTGGTCGAGCGCTTCGGGGTACGACTTCTTGATGCCCTCGATCAGGTCGTCGAGCCGGATGGAGGGCTTTGCTCCAGAGGTGTCAGCCATGAGGCAACCCTAGGTTGACAGTTGAGGAGTGTCAACCGTCGGTTGACAGTCGCCGCACCGGCCGTTTTCTACCCGCCGGTAGGGGGTGTTTCGGTCGAGTTCACCCACCCGCCCCCCGGTGTCTTGTCCGCGTCACGAAGGCCCGAGTTGACTGCACAACACCGACTGCCCCACACCCGCCGCCCCACACCCCCGGAGCCTCCATGCCCGCCACCCGCACCACCCGCGTCGCCGCCGTACTCGCCGCTGCCGCAACGCTGTTGACCGTCCCTCAGGCCGCCGCTCACGCCGACGGCGCCCCGCTCACCGTCGCCCCGCTGAACGTGCTCACCTACAACACCTTCCTGATGAGCACCAACCTGTACCCGAACTGGGGCCAGTCCTACCGGGCCCAGGCCATCGCGGGCGCGGACTTCTTCCAGGGCCACGACGTGGTGGTGCTGCAGGAGGCGTTCGACAACGCCACCTCCGACGCGCTGGTGTCGAAGGCCTCGGCCGCGTACCCGTACCACACGCCCGTGGTCGGCCGCTCCACCAGCGGGTGGGACGCCACCTCCGGCAGCTACAGCAGCGCCACGCCCGAGGACGGCGGGGTGACGCTGCTCAGCAAGTGGCCGATCCTGCGCAAGGAGCAGTACGTGTTCAAGGACGCGTGCGGCTCGGACTGGTGGTCCAACAAGGGGTTCGTCTACGCGCAGATCGACGTGAACGGGCAGCGCACCCACGTGGTCGGCACCCACCTCCAGTCCACCGACTCCGGCTGCTCCAGCGGCCAGGCCGCCGATATCCGGGGCAGGCAGCTGCGCGCGATGAAGGCGTTCCTGGACGCCAAGCAGATCCCGGCGAGCGAGCCGATCGTGGTGGCCGGCGACCTGAACATCGACTCGCACGGCACCGAGTACCCGGCGCTGCTGTCCAACGGCAACCTGGCCCCGGCCAGTACCCGTGACGGCTGGGCGAACTCCTTCGACACGGTCGACAACTCGATCGCCGCCTACCGCTACCCCGGCGAGCCCAAGGAGGACCTGGACTACGTCCTCTACCGGGCCGACCACGCCCGCCCGCAGCAGTACACCAACACCGTGCACCGCTTCCACAGCGCGCCGTGGACGGTCAGCAGCTGGGGCACCTCGTACACCTACACCGATCTTTCCGACCACTACCCGCTGATCGCCGGCTGACCGGTTCCGTCAACCTGCGTTGACCGGAAGGGAAGTCGTCGGTACACGGATGGGCAAGCCGGTACGCACACGGACAGGTACGCGGACGGGTGCCGCCCCAAGGGCTCCGGGCGGCACCCGTCCCACCGGAGTCAGCGGCGGGGCTGGGCGAAGCGGACCATGTTGCCCGCCGGGTCGCGGAACGCGCAGTCGCGCACCCCGTACGGCTGGTCCATCGGCTCCTGGAGCACGTCCGCGCCGGTGGCCCGGATCTGCTCGAAGGTCGCGTCGCAGTCGGCGGTACGGAAGTTGACGGCGCGCAGCAGGCCCTTGGCGAGGAGTTCGGCAGCGGCCTGCCGGTCGGCGTCGGTGGCGCCGGGGTCGGCGACGGGGGGTTCCAGCACGACCTCCACGTCGGGCTGGGAGGCCGAGCCGAGCGTCACCCAGCGCATTCCCTCGAAGCCGACGTCGTTGCGCACCTCCAGCCCGAGCGCGTCCCGGTAGAAGCCGAGCGCGGCCTCGTGGTCGTCAACGGCGATGAAGCACTGCGAAAGCTTGATGTCCATGCCCCCGACGCTACTGACCGGCGCCCGCTTCCGCTTCTCCGTTCCTGATCGGCTTCGCCGGTCCGGCATTGGGCCGGCCGGTGCCGGTGCCGCGGATCGGGCGGGTGAGGTACATCGCCACGCACGCGGTGATGTGCTCGGCGGCGCTGTGGTCGCGGGCCCGGTAGGTGCTGGGGCTCTCGCCGACCAGTTCGGTGAAGCGGGTGCTGAACGACCCGAGCGAGGTGCAGCCGACGGCCATGCAGACCTCGGTGACGGACAGGTCGCCGCGCCGCAGCAGGGTCTTGGCGCGCTCGATCCGGCGGGTCATCAGGTAGCTGTACGGCGTCTCGCCGTACGCGGCGCGGAAGCTGCGCTGGAAGTGGCCGACCGACATCAGCGCGACCTTGGCCAGCGCCGCGACGTCCAGTGGTTCGGCGTAGTCGCGGTCCATGGTGTCGCGGGCCTTGCGGAGCCGCTTCAGGTCGTCGATCTGCACGCCGCCCAGGGTAGTCGCCGGGGCAGTCCGGCCGCCCGGCCGTCGATCAACTGGTGATCACACCGGGCACCCACCACACTGCCCCAACAGGCAGTCGATCTGGGCGAATTGCCCGACACTCCGGTGCGTCGCGGCGCAGGTCACGCGAGTCCCGCTGCTAGTTTCTGAGTCACGCGAGGGAGCCCGGTGGAGTGGCCGAGAGGCGAGGCAGCGGCTTGCAGGGCCGTCTACATAGGTTCGATTCCTGTCTCCACCTCCTCGCTCCCTCTTCGAGGTCCGCCACCCGCCCGGAAGGCCGGGCGGGGTCCGAGGAGGGAGTGGATTCCCGATGCCCATCGCCACCGTCAATCCGGCCGACGGCCGTACCGTCGAGGTCTTCGATCCGCTGGACGAAGCAGGCGTGGAAGCCCGCTTGGCCCGCGCCCAGTCGGCCTTCGAGTCCTGGCGGCTGAGCGCGTTCCCGCAGCGCACCGAACTGATGCACCGGGCAGCCGAGTTGCTGGAGCAGAGCAACGAACAGGTCGCCCGCACCATGACCTTGGAGATGGGCAAGCCACTGGCCCAGGCCCGCGCCGAGGCCGCCAAATGCGCGAAGGCGATGCACTGGTACGCGGACCACGCACAGGCGTTGCTCGCCGACGAGCATCCGACGGCGGCCGACATCGCGGACTCCGGCGGCGCGTCGGCGTTCGTCCGCTACCGGCCGCTCGGCCCGGTGCTGGCGGTGATGCCGTGGAACTTCCCGTTCTGGCAGGTGATCCGCTTCGCCGCGCCCGCGCTGATGGCCGGCAACGTCGGCCTGCTGAAGCACGCCTCGAACGTGCCGCGCACGGCGCTCGCGCTGGAGGAACTGTTCGTCCTCGCCGGGTTCCCGCAGGGGTGCTTCCAGACGCTGCTGATCCCCTCGCGCGCGGTGGAGGCGGTGATCCGGGACGAGCGGGTGACGGCGGTGACGCTGACCGGCAGCGAGGGCGCGGGCCGCGCGGTGGCGGCGGCGGCGGGCGACGTGGTGAAGAAGACCGTCCTCGAACTGGGCGGCAGCGACCCGTTCCTGGTGCTGCCCTCGGCGGACGTACCGGCCGCGGTCGCGAAGGCGGTGACGGCCCGGGTGCAGAACAACGGCCAGTCCTGCATCGCGGCGAAGCGTTTCATCGTGCACGCCGACGTGTACGACCAGTTCCTGGCCGGCTTCACCGCCCGGATGCGGGAGTTGACCGTCGGCGACCCGATGGCGGAGGCCACCGAGGTCGGCCCCGTCGCCACCGAGCAGGGCCGCACCGACCTGGAGGAGCTGGTCTCCGACGCCGTCCGGCTCGGCGCGAGCGTCACCTGCGGCGGCGAGCGGCCGGACGATCCGGCGCTGGAAGGCGGCTGGTACTACCTCCCGACGGTGTTGACCGGCATCACGCCGCGCATGAAGATCCACCACGAGGAGGCGTTCGGCCCCGTCGCCACCGTGTACCGGGCCGCCGACCTGGACGAGGCGGTGGCGATCGCCAACGACTCACCGTTCGGCCTGAGTTCCAACGTCTGGACACGCGACGAGACCGACCGGGAGCGGTGCGTGCGCGACCTGCGAGCGGGCGGCGTGTTCTTCAACGGGATGACGGCCTCCCACCCGGCGTTCCCGTTCGGCGGGATCAAGCGTTCCGGCTACGGGCGGGAGTTGTCCGGTCACGGCATTCGCGAGTTCTGCAACATCACCACGGTGTGGTCCAGCAGCTGACGGACGGCCCCGCTGCGCCGCCCGGTCACTGACGGACGGCTGAGCTGCGTGGTCCGGCCACTGACGGGAAGTTGCACTGTGCGGTCCGGCAGCCGACGGCCGCCGGACCGACCGGTGTGGTCACGCCGCGTGGCGGGCGTGGTGGTGCGGGTGGGCGTGTTCGTAGCGGCCCCAGAACTGCGCGACGAAGGCCACGATGGTCGCGCCCCACACCACCGAGAACACGATCAGCAACCAGAGTTCGGTCACCTGCGGGGCGACCAGGGCCAGGCCCAGCGAGAGGGCCAGCAGGAACACCAGCGAAGAGTTGTGCTTATCGGTCAGCCAGGCGTATGTCCCCCGCACCGGACGGGGGCCCGAAGCTCCGGCAGCAGTCGCGGGCATGGCTCTCACCTCCGCAGAATTCAGCATTTGTTCGAGTATGCCGCTGGTCAGCGACCCCGGCAGCCCGGGTAGCATCACCGCGAGCACCGACGAGGGGGGTCGCGAGTGTCGATACGCGGGGGATTGCGCAGCCTGGAACGACAGGCGTCCGCACTGCCGGACGGCGCCGAGCTGTTCCGGCTGCGCCCGGACGGGCGGGTGCTGCGCGCCGATCGGTCGGGGGTGCGGGAGCTCGGTCCGCAGGACCCGGACAGCGGGCTCCTGCGTTTCATCGACGACCAGCAGTATGCGCACTATTTCATCGGCGACGCGGCGACCTCGCCGGAGCGCCCGTCGAACGCCACCTACAAGCTGGGCCTGGTCGCGCCGCACACCGCGTTCACCCCGCACGCGCACGGCGGTGAGCACCTGGTGCTGGCGCTCGGCCCGGCCTCCTGCGGGCTGTACGACGCGCGCCGCCGCCGGGTGGTGGCCGTCGATCTGGCGCCGGGCACGCTGATCCGGATCCCCGAGCTGATGCCGCACTCGTTCGGCAACCGCAGCGACAACCGTCTGGCGATTCTGGCCGCGAACACCGGCTACGGCATCGACCACGAGGACTACGCGATCACCGCCCAGGTCGCCGAGCAGCGTGGCGAGCACGAACTGGCCGCCGCCCTGCGGGAGGTGACGTCACGTCAGCGAGTGGGTACGGTGGGCCTGCGGGAGCGGCTGGCACACCGGCTGCACCGGATCGCGGCGGCCCTGGAGGACTCCAGGTGACGCCGGTGCCGCTGAAGTCGCAGGCCACGCCCACCGGTTCACCGACATCGCCCGCTCCCCCTGCTCCGCCCACCTCGCCCGCTTCCCCTGCCTCCCTCCCCCGCTTTTCCCGCCTCGCCGACCAACTCTCCGATCGAGCACGCCCGATGACCCGGGAGAACGCCCGATGATCTGTCCGAACTGCCGGACCGACCGACGCCAGCGCGAACGCACCGGACACACCTGCTCGCATTGCGGGAAGAAGTTCGCGCTGGACCCGAAGGTGGAGCCGGGACGGCTGCACGACCTCAAGTTCCGCGAGCTGGTGGCCAAGGGCACCGGCGACGGCCTGCGGATCACCGTCGAGCAGCTGTACTGGCTCAACGAGCGCCGCCTGCACCGGTACCCGACCCACGACGAGCGCGACGGCAGCGTCGTGGGGGGCGCCGTGCTGGCGGTGGTCGCGGTGATCACCGGCTCGCTGACGATCGGGATCGGCGGTTTCGCCTGGTTCCTGCTGGGCCCGGTCACGGTAATCGCCGTGAGCCTGGCCGTGCAGCAGTTCGTGGGCGCGGGGCGGCTGCGGTCCGATGTCCCGATGCGGCCGCACGTGTCCTTGAGCGACTTCGAGCGGCGGGTGATCGGCCGCTGGCGGGAGGTCTACCGCGAGCTGCCGGCCGGGCTGGTGGAGCACCCTGCGGGCGGTTCGAAGCCGACGACGGTCAAGGCGCAGGCCGTGGTGCTGTGCGAACTCCCGGCCGTGGCGGCGTTCCTGCGCACCAATAACTTCGCGGAGCGCCACCGGGTGCTGCTGGTCGAGGAGTTGGCGAAGGTTCCGGCCGCTCTGCCGGTGGTGGTGCTGCGCGATCTGTCGCTGAAGGCGCTGGCCCGCACGGTGGCGGTCCGGGAGGAGTTGCCCGGGCGCCGGGTGGTGGACTGCGGGCTCGCGCCGCGCGCGGTGTTCGCGCCGGCGAAGGCGGTGCGACTGCGCGACGACGCGGGGCAGCGTCGGGCGCCGTCGGCCCTGGGCGCCTCGACGGGCTGGCGGCGGCTGGCCGACCGGGAACGCGACTGGCTGGCGAACGGCTGGTACTCGCCGTTGATCAGCCTGCCTCCGCCGAAGCTGTTCGCGCTGGTCGAGAAGGCCGTCGAACGGGCCACCACCGCCCCGGTACCTGTGGCGGAAACCCCCGCCGAGACCCGGCGGCGCGCCGAACGGCTCGGCTTCCTCAGCTGGCCGCAGGCCCTGCCCGCGCGGCGACCGGCCGACGACGCCCCGTCGGCCCGGCCCACGGACGGTGCCCGGTGATCTGCCCGAACTGCCGGGAGAGCGTGGGCCGGCGCGCACGTCACGGACACCGCTGCTCGCACTGCGGTCGGACGTTCGCGCTGGACCCGAAGGAGGAGCCCGGTCGCCTGCACGACCTCAAGTTCCGCGAGCTGGTGGCCAAGGGCACCGGCGGCCGCCTGCGGATCACCGTCGAGCAGCTGTACTGGCTCAACGAGCGTCGCCTGTACGGGTTTCCGGGCCCGAAGGAGCACCGCGCGCACCTCGTGAGCGGCACTGTCTGGGCCGGGTGCGCGCTGGCGGGCGGCTCGGTGGCGGTCGGTGTCGGCAGGCGCGCCTGGTTCCTCGCCGTGGGCCTGCTCGCGGTGGCCGCGGCCACGCGCGCGGTGCGGGAGTTCCATGGGGCGTGGCGTGCGCGGGCCGGGGCTCCGTTCCGTCCGCGGCTGTCGCCCCTCAGGTTCCAGCTCCAGGTGATCGACCGCTGGCGGGAGGTCTACTTCGGGCTGCCGGACGGGCTGTTGGAGCACCCGCCGACCGCGTCGAAGCCGGGCACCGTCGAGGCCCGGGCCGTGCTGCTGTGCGAACTCCCCTCCGTGGCGGGCTTCTTGCGCGCCAACGAGTTTGCCGAACGCCACCAGGTGCTGCTGGTCGAGGAGTTGGGAAGCGTCCCGGCCGCTCTGCCGGTGGCGGTGCTGCGTGACCTGTCGCTGTCGGCGCTGGCCCGCACGACGGAGATCCGGGCGGCGCTGCCCGGGCGCCGGGTGGTGGACTGCGGGCTCGCACCGCGCGCGGTGTTCGAGCCCGCGAAGGCGGTGCGTCTTCGCGGACTTGCACCGCGCGTGGTGTTCGAGCCCGGGAAGGCGGTGCGACTTCGCGAAATGAGCCGGCCGCACCTTCCAACGGCGCTGGCGTCCGCACCGGGCTGGCAGCGGTTGGCCGCGCAGGAACGGGACTGGCTGATGGACGGCTGGCGCTCGCCGTTGATCACCATGCCGCCGGCGAAGCTGTTCACCCTGGTCGAGAAGGCCGTCGAACGGGCCACCACCGCCCCCGCACCTGCGGTGGAAACCCCCGCCGAGACCCGGCGGCGCGCCGAGCGGATCGGCTTCCTCACCTGGCCCCCGGCCGAGCCGGAGGGCGGCGCCCGATGACGAAGGGACGCGGGTTGACCCCGATACCCGACCGGCTGCTCGACCGGGCCGTGCGGCGGGCCGCCGAGCGCTGCGCCCGCCCGGGCCAACTCGCCTTCACCGCACGGCAGTTGTACTACGAGACCGACCGGACGCTGCTCCCGCTGCACCGAGGCCCGCACCGGCTGCGCTACACCACCCGGCCGCTGCTGTCGGCGGAGCGCTTCGCGGCCTCGCTCGCCCGGCAGCCCCAACTGCCCGTGCTGCCGGACCTGGTGGAGCCCCGTCCGCACCGGCCGGGACCGGAGGGCGACCTGTACGACTACGCGTTCCCCCGGCTGCTGGTCTGCCAGGATCCGGCGATCGCCGCGATGCTGCTGGCCAACCGCCTGCACCTGGAGGGGGCTTGCCCGATCCTCACCCCGGAGCGACTGCCGTTGGACGCCCGGCTGCTGGCCGCGCTGGAGCGGGCGGAGGGCGCGGTGGTGCACGTGCTGCACGACGCCTCGCCCGCCGGGCTGGAACTGTTCCTACGGGTGCGCGAACACGCCGGTCCCCGGCTGCGGGTGCGCACCACGGGCCTGCTGCCGCGCCACGCCGCCGCCCTGCATCTGGCCGCGCTCGCCGGTCAACCCCGGTGCGACGCGGACGACTTGCCGTCGGAGCTGCCGGCTGCGGAGCGGGCCTGGCTGGCCCGGGGCCGGGTCGCGGAGCTCGCGGCGGTCCGCCCGGCCCGGCTGCTGCGGACCGTGCTGCGCACCGTCCGTGGCGGCGGATTCGCCCCACCCGCCCGTCCGGCCGCGCCCACCCGGGCCCGCGACACCGGCTTCCTGACCTGGCCGACGCCCTGACCCCCGAGGACTCTGGACGATGACCCAGCCACCCGAAATCACCTACAGCGACGAGCTGTTGGCCGACGGCACGGTGCACCGCCGGTACTCCGACGGCCGCAGCGAATGGCGCAGCCGCGGCACCGACGGCCGGATCCACTGGCGCGACGACCGGGGCGACTCGGGCACCGACGAGCGGCTGGGCCGCGACCTGGTCAAGCGCTCCCACACCGACGGCCGGACCGGCTACGGGCGCGACATCGGCTACGGCCGCACGGTGTGGGGCCAGGGCCGCTACGTGCTGGTCAACCGGAGTTCGTTCCCGGGCCGGCTCGGTGTGGTCCTGGGCGCGCTCGGCCTGGGCGCGGGCATCGCGGCCGTCCAGTACGCGCCGGAGCTGCTGTCGGCCGACGAGGAGGAGGAGTTGCGCCGCCAGGCCGAACGCGCCCGCAGCTCGGGCGGTGACGGCAGCGGCGGTGACGGCAGCGGCGGTTTCGACGACGGGTTCGACGACCACGGCGGCTTCGGCACGGCCGGGGACGGCGACGACGGAAGCGACCCGGCGGACGGCGGCGCATGGGACGGGGACGACTTTGGCTGAGTCGCACCGCCTGGCCGTGCCCGCACCCGCACCCGCACCCGCCGGGGCGCGGGCCCCGCACCGCCCGGCCCGCTACACCGTACTGTCGCTGCCCGTGGCCGGCCCGCGGCGGCCCGAACCCGGCCTGGTGGCAGGCCCGTTCGAGACGCAGGGCCGCTGCGTGTCGGCGTCCCTGCTCGCCGGGGTGCCCGGGTTCGCGGACGGCCCGTTCACCGTGGACGGCCGCACCGCCGTCGGTGAAGTCACCCTGCACAACCGGGACGAGCTGCACGCCGCCCTGGCCGCGACCGGACAGCCCACCGAACCCGGGTGCTCCGACGGGGAGTTGCTGCTGCGCTGCTGGCTGGCGCTCGGCCCGGACGGCCTGCGGGCGGCGGACGGCATGTTCACCCTCGCGGTGCTGGACGGCCCGGACCTGGTGCTGATCCGCGACCACATGGGCGCCCGCACGGCCTTCCACTGCCGCACCCGCGACGGCGGCTGGGCGGCGTCCAGCTCGCTCCGGCATCTGCGTCAACGCCCGGACGTGGACACCGGGTTGGACCTCGGCGCCGTCCGCTCCTTCCTCACCTTCGCCTACCTGCCGGGCACCGAGACGCTGCTGCGCGGGGTGTCCGAGCTGCTGCCCGGCAAGGTGACCCGCCTGGGCGCGGACGGCTCGGTGCGCGTCGAGGAGTTCTGGGAACCGCAGGCGGGTTCGGCTCTCACTGAGCTGACGTATCGTCACTATGCCTCTGTCCTGCGCGAGTTGCTGGAGCAGGCAGTGGCCCGGCGGCTGCCGGACGGGCAGGACGTGGCGGTCCTGCTGTCCGGCGGGGTGGACAGTTCGCTGGTGACGGCACTGGCCGCCAGGCTGCACGACCGGCCGGTGCACACCTACTCGATCAGCTTCGGCAACGAACTGCCCAACGAACTGGGCTACTCGGGACTGGTCGCGGCGCACTGCGGCACCCGGCACCGGGTCCTGACCGTACCCGGCGAGCAGGTCGCGGCCCGGCTTGCCGACACTGTCGCACTGCTCGACAGCCCCGTCGGCGACCCGCTGACCGTGCCGAACCTGATGCTCGCCGAGGCCGTCGCGGGCGACGGGCTGAGCGTGTCGCTCAACGGCGAGGGCGGCGACCCGGTGTTCGGCGGGCCGAAGAACCTGCCGATGCTGGTGTTCGAGCTGCTCCGCGACGATCCGTCCGAACAGGCCCGCGCCGATGCCTACTTGCACACCTATCGCAAGTGCTGGGAGGACCTGCCGGTACTGCTCACCGGCGAGGCACTGGCCGAACTCGACGCGCTCGGCCCGGCCGCGCACCCGCGCCGCCACGTCGCACCGTATCTGTCGGACCGCCGAATGCCTTCGCTGCTCGACCAGTTGCTGCACTGCAACCTGCGCACCAAGGGCGCGCATCACATCCTCACCAAGGTCGAACGGCTCACCGCCTCCCAGGGCATCCACGGCCGCTCCCCCCTGTTCGACCGGCAGGTGGTGGAGCACGCGTTCACGACCCCGCCCGCGCTCAAACTCCGTGCCACCGAGGAGAAATGGATCCTCAAGGAGGCGGTGCGCGACCTGCTGCCCGACACCGTCACCTACCGCCCCAAGAGCGGAATGCGGGTACCCGTGCAGCAGTGGCTGCGCGGCCCGCTCAGCGAACACACCCTCGACCTGCTGCTCGGCCCCACCGCCCGCGCCCGCGGCCTGTTCCGGGCCGACACCGTGGAAACCTGGATGCGCGGCGGCGGACTGCTGCTGCCCCGCCAGGGCGGCAAGCTGTGGCTGCTGCTCACCCTCGAACTCTGGCTGCGCGCCTACGACTTGTGACTCCTGGAGCACCACCGATGAATCCGCCCGAACCGCGTCCCGGCGCCCCCGCCGCACCCCCGACGCCACTCACCCGCCAGAGATGACGGCCGCCAGGGCCACCCGGCCGGCCCGGTGAACCCGCCAGTCCCGCGCCGGGGCAGCAAGCCGCGACTGCCGCTCACCCTCGAACTCTGGCTGCGCACCCACGACTTGTGACACCGACGGAGAACGCCCGATGAAACTGACCGACCCGCGCACCGGCGCGCCCCGCCGCACCCTCGACGCCGCCCGCCCGCCGGAGGTGGCCGCCGCCGTCGCCACCGCCAGGGCCGCCCGGCCCGCCTGGTCCGCGCTCACCCCGCGCGAACGGCACCGCCGGCTCGCCGCACTCGCCGACCTGATCGAGCGCCACGCGGACGACTACCTGGACGCCGAATGCGCGGGCACCGGCAAGCCCGACGCCGAGGCGGCCGGTGAAATCGCCGAGGTCGCCGACCTGTTCCGGTTCTACGGCGGCGCGGTGCGGGCCGGCACCTCCCCCGCCGCGGGAGACTACCTGGCCGGGCACCAGAGTTGGGTCCGCTGGGAGCCGGTCGGCGTGGTCGCGGCCATCGTGCCGTGGAACTACCCGCTGCTGATGGCCGGTTGGCGCTGCGCCCCCGCCCTCGCGGCGGGCAACACGGTGGTCCTCAAGCCCGCCGAGACCACCCCCGACAGCGCGTTGCTGCTCGCCGAGCACGCCGAACAGGCCCTCGGGCCGGGCGTGTTGACCGCACTGCCGGGCGACCGGGAGACCGGCCGACTGCTGGTCTCGGCCGGCTGCGACCTGATCGCCTTCACCGGCAGCCCCACCGCAGGCACCGACATCACCGCCCGCGCCGGCCTCACCCCCGTCAGCCTCGAACTCGGCGGCAACAGCCCGGTGTTGGTCCTGCCCGACGCGCCCGCCGACACCTGGCGGCAACTCGCCGCCGCCTGCACCTACAACGCCGGCCAGAGCTGCGCCGCCCCAGCCAGGGTCATCGTCCTCGACGAGACGTACCAGCACACCGTGACCGCGCTCGCCGCCGCGATGGCCGAACGCCACGCCGGACGCGACTTCGGCCCGCTCAACAACCCCGACCAGGCGGCCCGTTACGACCGGATCGTGGCGCAGTCCGGCGCCCGCGTCGTCCACACCGCCCCTGGCCGCACCGACGGACTGTGGCGGCCCGCGACCGTCCTCGCCGACCTGCCCGCCGACGACCCGGCCGTGGTCGAGGAGGTCTTCGGCCCGTTGCTCACCGTCCAACGCGCCGCCACCCTCGACCAGGCCGTCGCCCTCGCCGAGTCCGTCCCCCAGGCCCTCGCCGCCTCCGTCTGGACCACCGACCTCACCACCGGCCTCGCCCTCACCGACCGCCTCTCCGCCGGCGAAGTCTGGCTCAACTGCCACCTCGCCCAATCCGCCGAACTCCCCCACAGCGGCCGCCGGGGCAGCGGCGCGGGCACCGACCTGTCCACCCTGGCCCTGCGCGAATACCAGCGCCCCAAGACGGTGACGGCCCGCCTGACCTGACCGGACCGGCCCCGACGACAGCGGAGCCCGGACGGCACACCCGCCGGTTCAGTCCGGGAGGGCGGCCAGCCAGGCGGTCAGCAGCCGGTTGACCTCCTCGGGGCGCTCCTGCTGGATCCAGTGCCCGCAGCCGTCCAGGATGTGAGCGGAGGTCAGGGCGGGGAGGGTGGCCGGGTAGGCGTCGATCGCGTCGGCCATCCAGGTCGTGGAGGCGTCCAGGGAGCCGCCGATGAACAGGGACGGCTGTGTGATCGGGGCTCCGTGGTACGGGGCGAGGTCCTCCCAGTCACGGTCCATGGTGCGGTAGCGGTGGAGGGCCCCGGTCATGCCGGTGCGCTCGAACTCCCCGGCGTACACGTCGAGGTCGTCCTCGGTCAGCCAGGCGGGCAGCTTGCCGCCGGGGAAGCGGTCGCGCAGCCGGCCGCCGGCGCGGGTCACGAAGTGCGGGTCGGGCTCGCCCTGGGCGGGCATGGTGTCGGCGGACATGGCCGCGTAGAAGCCCGCGAGCCAGCCCCGGAGGTCGGGCTCCATCTCTGCTTCGGCCCGGCCGGGCTCCTGGAAGTAGGAGACGTAGAACTCCTGGTCGCCGCCCATCTGCGCGAAGACCTCGGTGGGGCGGGGGCCGCCGGGCGGCGCGTAGGGGACGCTCAGCAGTCCGACGGCGCGGAAGATCTCGGGGTGGAGCAGGGCGGAGGCCGCCGCGATGCTGGAGCCCCAGTCGTGCCCGACGACCACCGCCCGCTCCTCGCCGAGGGCGCGCACCAGGGCGACGTTGTCCTCCACCAGGTCGAGCATCCGGTAGGCGTCCGTCGCGGCCGGCTTGGAGGAGCGGCCGTAGCCGCGTACGTCGAGCGCCACGGCCCGGTACCCCGCCGCCGCGAGGGCCGGGAGTTGGCGGCGCCAGGAGTACCAGGACTCGGGGAAGCCGTGGACGAGCAGGACCAGCGGTCCGGTGCCCTGTTCGACCAGGTGCAGGCGCCCGGCGGGTGCCTCGATGGTGCGGTGGCGCAGGTCGGCGGACGGCGCGGGCTGGTGCATCGCTTCTCCTCGGTTGACGGGCGGCCTCGGTTACCCGCCGATCATGCGGCGCGGCGGCCGCGCGACGCGAACACCCTTGCCATTCTGGCAAACTGGCAGGACAGGGTGGCGGAGACGGCACGGCCAAAGGGAGCGGGGCGATGGTGACGGACGACGGCACGGCCGAAACGCTGGCGGCCATGGGCCCCCGGCTGCGGACGGCGCGCGAGCAGCGCGGCGCCACACTCACCGGCGTCAGCCGCGCGACCGGCATCTCGCTGAGCACGCTGTCGCGGATCGAGACCGGCCGGCGCAAGCCCACCCTGGAGGTGCTGCTGCAGCTCGCGAAGGCGTACGAGGTCTCCCTGGACGAGCTGGCCGGCACCGCACCCGCCGCGTCACCCGGACCGCGCACCCCGGTGCCGCGGCGTTCCGGCAACGACAAGGCGGTGCTACCGCTGACCAGGTACGTCGGGGGCCTGCACGCCCACAAGCACGTCCTGCCCGCCATCGACGCGCCGCCAACGCGGCCGCGGCAGGCCTCCCACGACGGGTACGAATGGCTGTGCGTCCTGTACGGGCGGCTGTGGCTGGCGCTCGGCGAGCAGGACCTGGTGCTGAGCGCCGGCGACGTGGCCGAGTTCGACACCCGCACCGCCCACGGAGTCGCGAACGCCGGGCCCGGCGGACCGGTCGAATACCTGATCATGTTCGGACCCCAGGGGGAACGCCTGCGATCGCGCACCCCGGCCCCCGACCGCCGGGCCGGGCCGTAGTGCGCGATCGCGTCGCCGAGCACGTTCTCCGATGTTCCGGGTAAAAGCTGCCCCCGATCCACTCGCGCCCCGCCGACTGCACAGCGTGTGGCGGGGGCGCGAGTGGCAGAGCGCGGTGCTGCGGTGGGGTGTTCTGCTCTACTGCCAGACCGGGGCGTCCATGACCAGGTTGCCGCTGGAGTCGAAGACGTACGCCCGCGCGGCAGTCACGTTCGTGCCGTCGACCATGTCGGTCCAGGGCGCTCCGGAACCGCTGTACCCGGAATAGGGCCAGTCGGTGCACGCCTCAACGAGGCTGCCGGTGTTGTCCGGCCCGGGGTAGCACATGAACTCCCATGCGCCGTTGCTGTCGGTGGTTTGGATGTCGACGTACAGCCTGTACCCGGCGTTGCGGGCGACCTGCGTCAGCTGAGCGGCCGACCAGTTGGCCTTGCAGCTGCTGGAGTAGTCGTTCCACACGGTCGCCAGCTGCACGCCGTCCCGGATGACGTAGGCCGTTTTCACGTCCGTGGCCCAGCAGCCGACCGCGCCGTGGTCCCGCCCGGCGCACGAGGACGCCCAGCAGCCGGCCGCCGAGGCGGTCGGCGCGGTGACCAGGAGGCCGGCGGTGGCGAGGGTGGTCGCCACGAGGACGCCCAGGATTCTCTTGGCGGTGCGCATGTCCTTCTCCTTCGGTTCGGTTGCTGTCCCGGCACCCGCTGCTCTGCCGGATGCCCGGCCGCAGCAGGCGGATGCCGGCGTCGGCTTTGCCTCCGGCCGCTGCTGCCGCGTGGCCGGTGGAGTGGAGTCATGACAGCAGCACCGGAGCGCGCGCGGCAGGGCCGGTGCGCGCCGGGTGAACAAAGGTGGACAATCCCGGGGACGTGACCTGGCGTGTTCCTCGGGGCCTGTCAGGAGACGCCGTTGACATGCGCGAACAACGCCAAACAATGGGACAGAGCACCCACTTCGAGGGCAGAGGGAGGGGCACGTGGCGCGCAGACAGACTCCGCTGGAGGGCACCGGCGCGGTGGTCCGGTTCGCCGAGCGCTTACGGGCCACCCGGGAGGAAGCCGGGTTGACCCTGCGCCAGCTGGCCAAGCGTTCGGGATTCTCCCCCACCACGCTGTCGATCGCCGAGGGTGGGAAGAAGATGCCCTCCTGGGACGTGACCGCCGCATTCGTCGCCGGCTGCGGTGTCACGGACACAGAACGCTGGCGAGGTCTCTGGGAGTCGGCACAGGACGGCGAGGCTCGACCCGCCCGGCCGGATACGGGAGACAACTCCGGTCCGGAGCCACCGAAGTGGGAACCGGAGAGCCCGGAGCCGACAGTCCTGGTACGGACCCGCTGGTGGCCGTTGATCGTGGCGGTTCTCTGCTCCTCTGTCCTCACCGCGACCGTGACCGTGCTGCTCGTACCGAACGACGCCGCCCCCAACCACGCGTCGCTCGCATCCAGTTACCCGCCCGGCAACGATCCCGTCCCGACCGAAGCATGCGGCGGGGAGGTGATCGGCTACGGCTGCCAGGGCAAGGAGCCGAACGAGACCCCGTGCTGGGGTGAAGGGGCACAGCGCGGAAAGATCACCGCGATCGTCAACGAGGGCCAGTCCGTGGGAAGCCTGGAGAACTGGTACTCGCCGAGATGCGGCACCAACTGGGCGACACTGCACATCCCGGCCGGCTGGCAGGGGCGGATCGAGATCGTCGCCCAGACCGACAAAGCATGCTTCCCCACCGACTGCCAGGCGCTGTACGGGAAAACGCCGCCGTTCTGGACCACCATGGTGTTCGGAATGAACAACCCGGTGAGTGCGCGCGGCTACGTTCAGTTCCCGAACGGGGAGATCAAGGAGTTCAGAGCCGAGACAACCTGACCGGACCGCACAGTGCCGCCTGGGGCTGACGGCAGCTCCGCTGTCAAAGGTCAAAGGCACCCCACCCCGAGCCGCTCCCGCGCCACGATGCCCCCACGTACCTGCACCGGGACGGCGGCGCTGCCGATTTCCGCGCAAGCCGGCGCACCGGCGGTCCGGTTCGGTGCGTGAATCGTCTCCCCCGTGCCCCCCGGGTCCCCTCGCCGTGCGGCTGCCACCGGCCGGGTCGAGCCCACGGAGGAAGAACTGAACTGGCGGGCTGGCAAAGTGAATTGACGGGGCGGCTTGTCGTCAGCGGACAGCGCGGGCCAGCGCGGCGGCGATCAGGTCGGCGCGGGCGGGGACGGGCGCGGGCGGGACGTCGATCAGGTGGAAGCCGAAGTGCCGGTAACTGTCGCGGTGGACGCGCTCGAAGTCCAGTGAGGCGCGGTAGTCGATCCGCCGGGCGGCGGTGCGGGTGACGAATCCGATCGGGCGGATCAGGAACACCTCGCGCCGGTAGGCCTGGGTGTCGACGATCCGCTCCAGTTCGGCGGTGAGCGCGGGCGGCACGGGGCGGCCGAGGTACACGGCCAGGGCGTGGGTGCACACCGGCGAGCGGTCGAACAGCCGGTCGTGGCCGGGCGGCGGGGCGGGCCGCTGCCGGGCCTGTTGCAGGGCGAGCACCCGGTCCACGAAGCCATCCGCGGTCCACGGCTCCGGGTCGCCCGCGGCCTGCTCCCGGGCGATGACCTCGGTCGCGGCCTCGGGCACCACCTCGTGGCCGCGGGCGGCGAGTTCGCGCAGCACGGTGGTCTTTCCGGCGCCGGGCGCGCCCGTGAGGATCCAGCGGGCCATGACGAACGGTCAACTCCATTCGGTCTCCGGGCAGCAGCCGCAGCTGCTGGTTCGTCAGCGTAGCCTGCGGGGCCGCCGGGCGGGTGAGGGCCGGTTCGTGGGGAGCGGGCGAGGGGAACGGCTGGCGGGGTGAACGGTGGTGGCGGAGTGATGCTGGCGGTGTCGAGCACCCGGCGGGTGTTCGACGAGGGGTGGCTGCTGGAGCGGAAGTGGGACGGGATCCGGGCGCTGGCAGTGCGGGACGGGTCACGGGTGACCCTGCGATCGCGGACCGGACAGCAACTGGAAAGCGCTTACCCGGAGCTGGTGGCGGCGCTCGCCGCGCAGCCGGTGCCGCGCTTCGCGGTGGACGGCGAGATCGTCGCCTTCGAGGGCGGGCGGACCAGTTTCGCCCGGCTCCAGCAGCGGATGGGGCTGCACGATCCGGCACGCGCGCTGGCCAGCGGCGTCGCGGTCGAGTACGTGCTGTTCGACCTGCTGGCCCTGCAGGGGCACGACACCACGGGGCTGCCACTGCTGGACCGCAAGCAACTCCTCACCGAGGCAATCGAGTTCGAGCTGCCGCTGAGGTTCTCCGAGCACACCGCCGCCGAACCGGGCGTTCCCGTCCCGCTCTCCGAGGCGTGCGCGCACGGCTGGGAGGGCCTGATCGCCAAGCGCGCGGCCGGCCGGTACGTGGCCGCCCGGTCCGGCGACTGGCTCAAGCTCAAGTGCGAGCGCGGGCAGGAGTTCGTGGTCGGCGGCTGGACCGAACCGGCAGGCAGCCGCGAGGCGTTCGGCGCGCTGCTGCTCGGCTACCACGAGCGCGGCCAAGAACGGGGCCAGGAACGCGACCAGAAGCATGACGCCGAACCCGGCCGACTGCGCTACGCGGGCAAGGTCGGCACCGGCTTCGACACCCGCACGCTGCGCGCCCTGCACCACGTCCTGCTCCAACTCGCCTCCCCCGTCAGCCCGTTCGGACCCGCCGAGGAGGTGCCGACGCGCACCTCGCACTGGGTGCGGCCCGAACTGGTGGTGCAGGTCGGCTTCACCGAGTGGACCCGCGACGGCCGGCTCCGCGCGCCCCGCTACCAGGGCGTGCGCACCGACCGCCCGGCCGCCGAGGTGGTCCGCGAGCCCCCGGCCTGACGCGCACGGCCCGACCCGCCCGACCCGCCGCCCATGCCGCTGCACCGGATGGCCGACCCGGCGCGCGACGCTCCCGGGCAGTCCGTACGGTGCCGTTGCGGGGGGCTACCCGAGCGAGAGGTATTCACTGGCATGGCTGGGAAGTTCGAACTGTACGTGGACGAGCAGGGCCTCCACCGCTTCCGTCTGAAGGCGAGCAACGGCTCGATCGTGGTGACCGGAGACCCGGAGGAGTCCCGCGAACAGTGCCTGAAGAGCATCGAGTCGATCCGGAAGCTCGCGCCGTACGCGCAGCTCCAGGAGACCGGCGCCAACGCGTGACCCGGACGGCGTGAGCGCAGCGCACGATCAATGCGGTCACAGCGCACGACCGGTATGTGCGCCGGGCACGAACGGCGTACGCGCCGGCCCGTGCAGCGCGAAACGCCTGCGAAACGCCCGCGAGACGCCTGCGAGACGCCTGCGAAAACGCCGGTGCATCACAACGGGCCCGTACCCGGGGCCCCTGTGGCGAGCCTGTGACCGACCCGTCGGGTTGTCACGGGCTCGTCGCCACATCGGCTCCCCGGCCCGGCCCTGCGGCATGCTGGGGACGGCAGATGCGGACCGGGCAAGGGGGTTGGCGATGGCAGGGCGTGAACTGTTGGCGGCGGCAGGGGTGCTGTTCCCGGACGAGCAGGGCCGGGTGATGGTGGCCCGGGTGTCGTACCGGACCAAGCATCCGATCGAAGTGCCGGGCGGCGGCTGGGACGCGTCCGACCCGTCACCCCGGCACACCGCCGTCCGGGAGATCCAGGAGGAGTTGGGCATCACCCCGGTGCTGCGCGAACTCGCCTGCCTGGACTGGTCGCGGGACCACCACCGGCCGCCCATCGCGGCGTTCCTGTACTGGGCCGACCCGCTCACCGAGGCGCAGCGCGAGCAAATCCGCTTGGAGGCCGAGGAGTTGGACGCGCTGGTGTACCTGACGCCGGAGCAGCTGCTGTCGGCGCTGCCGCCGCTGCTGTCCCGGCGGGTCGGGTCGTGCGTACTGGCGCCGCGTTCGGCGGCGCCGTTGGAGCTCGCGGACGGCCGGCCGGTCGGGCACACCGCCCTGCACCTGCGTCCGTGGCCCGCCCCGGCGTACACCGGCCCGGCCGGGATCGCGGCGCTACTGCCGCCCGGCGGTGACCGTCCCGCCCCGCCGCCGCCGATGGACCGGGACACGTACATCGCGAGCCGTCCGCGGATCCGGGCGAAGGCGCGGACGCTGTTCACGGACGAGCGCGGCCGGGTGCTGCTTGTGCGGTTGACGCCGTGGAACGGCGAGTCGGTGTGGGTGCTGCCCGGCGGCTCGATCGAGGCGGACCGCGAGCTGCCCCGGGAGGCCGCCCGGCGGGAGACCCTGGAGGAACTCGGCTGGCAGCACGAGCCCGGCCGGCTGCTGGCGATCGACTGGGTGCCCGGCTTCGGTGACGAACTCCCGCGCACCGTCCTGATGTTCGACGGTGGGACGGTGACCTCCGAGCAGCTGTCGGCGATCCGCCTGCAGGAGGAGGAACTCGCCGAGTGGGGGCTGTTCACTCCCGAGGAGGCGCAGCGGGTGCTGCTCCCGGCCACCGCGCAGCGGCTGGCGGCGTGCCTGGCCGTCCGTGACCTCCCGCCCGGCGCGGGCCCGGCCGAACTGGTGAACGGCGTACGGCAGTCGGGGTCGCCGCTGGTCACCGAGCCGGGTGGGTCGCACGGGTAACGGCGGGCAGAATCGACGGTACGGACACGGGGTCGATCGGGAGGCAGCGATGGAACAGGCGGCGGGGCTGGGCCTGGACGGGTGCGTGGTGCGGTCGCTGGGCGGCGGCGACCGGCTGGTGCTCCATCTCGACGGCGGGTTGCTGCTGACGGTGCGCAATGACTTCCGGCTGCTGCGCGGTGCGAAGGTCGACCACTTCTACCCCGCGCTCGGCGTCACCGCGTCCGGTGCCCTCGGTGTGCTGGCCCACGCCACGGTCACTGGAGCCACCGTCACCCTCGCGGGGGGCCTGCGCCTCAGCTTCGACACCGGCCACATCCTGGCCGTCGCTCCCGACCCGGCCCCCGGCGTCCCCGTCCACCCCTGGCAGCTCGCCTCCCCCGCCGGCCCCCTGTTCACCGGCGGGCCCGACGGCGGACCGGACGGCGGACCCGACAGCGGACAGGACGGCCGACCGGACGGCGGGCCGCCTGCTTGAGCGGGGGCGAGGGAGGCCGGAGGTAAAAGGCTCGTTAAGCTCCGACCATGATCATCTCTCCCGCCCGCACCACGGTCTTCGACATCGACGGCACGCTCTGCTTCGACGGGAGGACGATCGACACCCGGATCATGGACGCCCTCGACGCCTACGAGCGGGCCGGCCACGAGCTGGTCTTCGCCTCCGCCCGGCCGATCCGTGATCTGCTGCCCGTCCTCGAAGGGGCGTTCCCCGGCGCGACGCTGATCGGCGGCAACGGCAGCCTGGTCTCGGTCGGCGGGCGGGTCCGGACGCGCGCCGCGTTCTCGGTCGGGAAGCTCGCCACGCTGCTGGCCGAGGCCGAACGGTTCAAGGCCGGCTACCTCGCCGACGGCCCGTGGGACTACGCCTACACCGGCCCGGCCGACCACCCGATCCTCGGCCGCATCGACCAGAACCGGGTGGCCCGCCGCGTCGAGATCGCCGAACTCCCGGCCGTGGTCAAGTTCCTGGTGGTCTCCGCGACCGACCTGCCCGCCCTCGCCGCGTCCTGCCGCGCCCTCGGGCTGTCCGTCAACCACCACCTCGACGAGGCGATCATCGACTTCGCCCCCGGCACCACCGACAAGCGCGAGGCCCTGGTCTCCCTGGGCATCGACCACTACAACGCCTTCGGCAACGACATCAACGACCTCTCCCTGCTCCGCGACGCCCACCACGCCGTCCGCGTCGGCACCCACCCGGCCCTCGACGGCATCGCCGCGGTGACGGTCGCCCCGCACCCGGAGGCCGTCGCCGCGGAGATCCTGCGCCTGGCGGCTGCCACCGCCTGAGAAAGGTGTGGGGGCGTGCGGTCGGCGGTCGGCAGCGCCGGTCTTCGCCGCACGCCGCACGCCGTCGCCGAGCGGCGTGCGGAGCCCCCGCCCTCGCGCGCGTTCACCCGCCCCACGGTTCCCGGTGGCCCGGCGGCCGTGGCGGCTCGTCCATGTGCCCGTGCTGGTAGGCCCAGGCGGCGAGCTCGACCCGGTTGCGGACGTCGAGCTTCAGCTGCGCGGCGGCGAGGTGCTTCTTGACCGTGCCGAGGGAGATGTACAGGCGTTCGGCGATCTCGGCGTTGGTGAGCCCCTCGGCGGCGGCCCGGACGGTCGTCAGCTCGCGCTCCGACAGCGGGTGCCGGCCCGAGGCGGGGAGCGGCGGGCGGGCCCGGCGGGAGGTGAAGTGCCGCAGCAGGCGGACGGTGATCTGCGGGGAGACCATCGCCTCGCCGCGGGCGGCGGCGCGCACGGCCTCGATGAGCATGGTGGGGCCGGCGTCCTTGAGCAGGAAGCCGACCGCGCCGCCGTGCAGGGCCTCGTGCACGTACTCGTCGAGGTCGAAGGTGGTGACGACGATGACGCGCAACCGGTCCGGGACGCCGGGGCCGGCGAGTCGGCGGGTGACGTCGAGTCCGGTGATGCCGGGCATCCGAATGTCCAGCAGGCACACGTCGGGGCGGTGGTGTTCGGCCAGGCGCAGGGCCTCGATGCCGTCGCCGGCCTCGGCGACGACCTCGATGTCGGGTTCGGCGTCGAGGATGTAGCGGAAGCCGGTGCGGACCATGCGCTGGTCGTCGGCGAGCAGGACGCGGATGGTCATCGCAGCGCCGCCCCGTCGGTCGCCGGAGCCCGCCGCCCGGGCCGGTCCGCCGCACCGGGCAGGTGGGCGGTGACGTGCCAGCCGGAGCCGGATGCGGCCGGTCCGGCGTGGAAGGTGCCGCCGAGCAGCTTGGCACGCTCGGCCATGCCGATCAGCCCGTAGCGGTCCCCGTAGCCTTCCCGGTAGCCGTCCCCGGCGGGGGTGCGGACGGGGCCGCGACCGTCGTCGTGAACGTCCAGGCGCAGCCACCCGCCCCCACCGTTGACCCGGACGGTGATCCTGGTGGCGCCGCGGGCGTGGCGGTCGGCGTTGGTGACGGCTTCCTGGGCGATCCGCAGGACGGCGGCGGCGATCTCGGCCGGTGCGCCGTCCAGTTCCTCCTCGCCGCTGACGGCGATCTCGGGGCGGTGGCCGTTGCCGGGCCGGGCGAGGGCGGTGAGCCGACGGGCCGGGGAGTCCGCGTCCTGGCGCGGGTGTTCGCCGTCGCGGAGCGCACCGACCAGGCGGCGCATGGCGGTCAGCGCGTCCGCCCCGGCGTGCTCGATGTCGGCCAGGGCGGTGCGCAGCAGTTCGGGGTCGCGGGCGGCGATGTGCTGGAGCGCCTGGGCCTGGACGACGATGCCGGTGACCTGGTGGGCGACGACGTCGTGGAGGTCCCGCGCGAGCGCGTTGCGTTCCTGGCGCACGGCGCGTTCGATGTGCCAGGCCCGGCGCTCCGCCCGCCAGCGCAGCAGCAGTCCGGGGCCGAGCAGCACCAGTACCAGCAGCGCGTTGTCCACGTCGTACGGCCCGCCGGCGCGCCCGGCGGCGGCCAGCAGGGCCGCGAAGGAGGCCAACGCCGTGCCCGCGATCACCGGCGGCCGGCACCGGCGGGCGACCAGCGGGAGCAGCAGGGCGAGGGCGAGCGCCTCGGTGAGGCCGATCGGCCGGTGGGCGGTGGGCAGCAGCCGGTAGCCGGCGGAGGCCGCGAACGAGACCAGCAGCGCCCCGGCGGCGGCTGCCGCCGTTCGCGTCCCGCCGCAGCGGTGGGCGGGGAGCGGGCGCAGTGCCCAGAGGACGAGCGATCCCATCGCGGCGCCGGAGACCAGGAACAGCGCGTCGCCGGCGGGTCCGGGGCGCATGCCCCACCAGCGGTCGAGGTCGGTGAGCAGCGCCGGCAGCAGGGCGACCGCGACGAGGAGGGCCGGCAACGGGCGGGCGGCGGTGCCCTCGCGGACGGGAGCGGGCGGACGGGCTGCCGGTCGGTTGTGCATGCCGCCACCGTACGCGTGGGCGAAGGCGCCGGGGGTGGCCGATCGGCTACTTCGAAGCGGGCCGGTTGGCTGCTGCGTCACCCCGCTGACCTGGGTGAACGTGAAGCTCGTCAATCCGCGGCCCGGTCCGCCGACCGCCGCCCGCACCTCCTGGAGGAATCTCCGTGCCCCTGCCCGGAACCACCCCGCGCCCTCCCGGCAAGGCCTCCGGTGACGTCGGCCCCGACGGCGTCCGTCCCCGGCCCGCCGGGCTCGGCACAGCCGCGCGTTGGACGGTCGTCGCCGCCGTCGTCGCCGCGCTGGCCGCCTTCGCCGCCGGCCCGCGCAGCGCGCCGATCGCCGCCCACCGCAGTGGTGACGCGGCGTTGGCCGAGCGGGTCGCCGGTCTGCTGCCGGACGGCCAGGGAGCGGGCGGCTCGGTGGGTGTCTCGGTCGCGGTCGTCGATCACGGCACCGTCACCAGGGCCGCGCTGGGCACCACCGACGGCTCGACCCCGGTCACCCCGGACACCGCGTTCGAGACCGGCTCGGCGCAGAAGGTGCTCACCGCGAGCCTGCTCGGCAGCCTCCTGGACGCCGGGAGGATCAGGCTCACCGACACCGTCGGCGCCCTGTGGCCCGAGTACTCCTTCGCCGATCCGGCGGTGGCCGGCATCACCGTCGGGCAACTCGCCACCCACACCGCCGGCCTGCCGTCCTTCCCGGCCGACGGCCCGCGCTTCCCGCTCGCGATGGCCGGCTATCTGCTGGGCGGCAACGGCTACTCGCTGCTCCAGGACCCGGTGCGCGCGCTCGCCGGCCTGACCGGCTCCGGGCCCGGGCCGGACACCGCGTTCTCCTACTCCAACCTCGGCTACGCCGTCCTCGGCGAGACCCTCGCCAAGGTGGACGGCCGCGACTACCCGACCGCGCTGCGCGAGCGCGTCCTCGCCCCGCTCGGCATGGACCGCACCACCGTCCGCACCGCCCCCGGCACTCCGGACCGGGCTGCTCTCCCGTTCCACACCGCCGGCACACCGGTCGTACCGTGGACCAACCCCGGCTGGGCGGCGGTCGGCACCGGCACCTGGACCACCAGCGCCGACCTCGCTGCCTTCCTGGCCGCCAACGCCGCCCCGAACCCGCCCACCGCGCTCGCCCTCACCCACACCCCGCACGCCGCCGTCGCCGACTACGCCGACCGCGACGGGCACATCGGCCTGGGCTGGCAGCTCTGGAACGCCGGTGGCACGACCGTCCGCTGGCACAACGGACTGACCAACGGCTCCCGCGCGTTCGTCGCCCACACCACCGACCAGCGCGCGGTGGTGGTCCTCACCAACTCCACCCGCACACCGGCCGAGCGGATCGGCTTCGCCCTGCTCGGCGTCGATGCCCCCGAGTTCGACGAGCCCCAAACCCCGCACCCCGTCCTGCTCGCCGCCACCGGACTGCTCGCGGCCGGCGCGCCCGCGCTCGCCCTGCTCGGCGTGGTGCGGCCCCGCCGCGCCCGCTTCTCCCGCCCCCTGGACCGTCTCAAGGCCGTCTCCCTGCCGCTGACCGCCGCCACCTGCTGGCTGCTGGCCCTGCGCAGCGGCGAGTGGGGGCACGTCCCGGGCGTCCTGTGCGCGATCGGCGCGAGGCTGGTGGCAGCCACGGCCGCCGAGTCCGTCCGTCGCTGGCCCGCCCTGCCGACGGCCCGGGGCCGGTACCCGTGGCTGCGCGCCCTCACCTTCGCGCTGCCCGTCCTGCCGCTGGCCGTGCTGTTCTGCACGACGGCGGTGATCACCGTCGACCTGCCCTGAACGGCGCCGGGCTGCGCGGCAGTTCACCGCCCCGCCCGCGCGCCCCGAAACCTTCGGGCGCGCAGGTGCGTCACTAGGATGGCCGCTGATCGGGGCGGGTTGGGCAAGGTAGGGGGCGGGTTCATTGTTCGGCATCATCAGGCCGTGTCGGCACCGGTTGTCGGAGCGGCTGCACGCGTCGTGGCTGGCGCACCTGTGCGGCCTGTGTCTGGCATTGCGGGACGATCACGGGCAGTTGGCGCGGACGGCGACCAACTACGACGGCCTGGTGATATCCGTGCTGGTCGAGGCGCAGTCGCCGCGCGCCGCCGATCGCCGGACGGCGGGGCCGTGCCCGCTGCGCGGGATGCGGACGGCGCCGGTGGCGCGCGGCGAGGGGGCGCGGCTGGCGGCGGCGGTCTCCTTGGCGCTGGCGTCGGTGAAGATCCGTGACCATGTGCTGGACGGGGACGGGGTGTTCGCGCGCCGGCCGGTCGCGGCGGGGGCGCGGCGAATGACCCGGCGCTGGGAGCGGCAGAGCACGGGCAGCGCGGCGGCGGTCGGGTTCGACACGGGGGTGCTGCTGGCGGCGGCCGGGCGGCAGGAGGAGGCGGAGCGGCTGGTGACGGCGGGCGGTCCGCTGCTGCTGGCGACCGCGCCGACCGAGGAGGCGACGGCGGCGGCGTTCGCGCACACGGCGGTCCTGGCGGGCCGTCCGGGCAACGCGGCGGCGCTGGCCGAGGCGGGCCGGCTGTTCGGACGGCTGGCGCACCTGCTGGACGCGGCCGAGGACCGGCAGCAGGACGAGGCGCAGGGCCTGTGGAATCCGCTGACGGTGTCGGGTACCTCGCAGGAGGAGGCGCGGCGGCTGTGCCGGGACGCCGTGCACGGCATCAAACTCGCCCTGGCGGAGGTCGAGTTCACCGATCGGGCGCTGGTGCACCGGCTGCTGGCGCACGAGACCGGCGAGGCGGTGGACCGAGTGTTCGGCCGCACCGGACACGCGTGCGCGCACGCGGCGGCGCCGGGGACGGGCCCCGAGGCGCCGGTGAATCCGGACGCACCTCCGGGGCCGGAGAAGCCGCTGGAGCCGCAGAAGCCGCGCCGGGACACGATCATGGGGTGCGCGGTCTGGCTGACCATGGCCTGCACCTGCCAGCTGCTGTGCTGCGAGCACGACAACCCGTTCTCCCGGGAGCGCCAGAAGGGGTTCTGTCAGCGCAACTGCAGTTCCTGCTGCGACTGTTGTGACTGCTGCAACGGCTGCGACCCGGACTGCTGCCAGTGCTGCAGCGGGTGCGACGACGGCTGTTGCAGTGGGTGCGACTGCGGGTGCGACTGTTCGTAGGCATGGAGGATCGAGAACGCGTGGAGCACATCATGGGTGACACCCTGGAGTTCGCGGCAGCGACCGAGCTCACCGGCTGGGGCTGGCCGGACGTCCTGGCCCTGGGCGGCGGCGCGGCCGACCCGTTCGAGACCACCTCGCTCGGCGTGACGTGGCGGCCCAAGGACCGGCACTTCGGCGTGTGGCACGAGGGCCGGGTGGTCGCGCACGCCGGGTTGGCGGTGGGCGCGGTGGAGGCCGGCGGGCAGCGCTTCGACGTCGCGGGCGTCGGCGGCGTCATCGTCGCCCCGGCCCTGCGCGGCCACGGCCTGGCCCGCCTCGCCGTCGCCGGGGTGCTGGACGCCGCCCGGGTCGACGGCCTGGACCGGGCGCTGCTGTTCTGCCTGCCGAGTCGCGCCCCGCTCTACCTCCGCCTCGGCTTTCTGCCCCTGCCCGAGCCGGTGACGGCCGACCAGCCCACCGGCCCGGCGCCCGTCCCGCTCGGCGCGATGTGGAAGCCGCTGACACCCGGGGCCGGGTGGCCCGACGGGCCGGTCCGGCTGCACTCGCTGCCCATGTGAGCGGCCGGGGCCGAGGTGGCCGGGCGGCGGTGATTCGCCGACGGGGCACGGCAGTTGGTCACTGGGCTACGGTGTCGGGCAGGAACGCGGACGGCTGGCCGGCGGACACCCGGACCTCCTACGGCACCGTCGCGGTCGACTACGCCGACCGCCTGCGCGGGGTTCTGGCCGGGGCGCCGTACCTTCGAGCCGCCCTGGCCCTGTTCGCCGACCTGGTGCGCGCCGCCGGGGGCGGGCCGGTGGGGGGGCGGGCCGGTGGGGGGTGGGCCGGTGGCGGACGTGGGCTGCGGCCCCGGGCACGTCACCGACCGCCTGCGCGAGTTGGGGCCCGACGTCTTCGGGATCGACCTGCCGCCCGGGATGATCGAGGTGGCTCGGCGCGAGCACCCCGGCCTGCGGTTCGGGGTGGACTCGATGGCGGACCTCGCTCTCGCGGACGCCTCGGTCGCCGGACTGCTCGCCTTCTGGTCCCTGATCCACCTCCCCGACGAGGCGGTCCCCGCCGTCCTGGACCGGTTCCGCGGGTGCTGCGCCCCGGCGGACCACTGCTGCTCGGCTTCCACGTCGGCATCGGGTCGCGCCTGAAGACGCAGGGCTACGGCGGTCACCCGATGCGGGCATGCGGGTCCACGTCCACCGCCGCTCGCCCGAGCAGGTGGCCGCGTGGCTGCGCGAGGCCGGGTTCACGGTGGAGGCCCACCTGCTGACCGACCCCGACGCGAGCGTGCCGGGGGCGATCCTGTTCGCGCGCCGTCCGGCCCACGGTGGCGGGAAATAAGCCTTCGGCCGTGAACCGACGACCGTTGCAAGGCTGTTGCCCACGCTGTGACAGGCGTCACAGGACGGGCGGCCCGTGACGTGATCGACTCGTCGAATGTCTGCTTCCGCCGTGCGCCCCGCTGCCCTCTTCCTCACCGCCGCCGCCTTGCTCGCGGGCTGCGGAACGGTGACGGCCGGCGGCGGCGGGCCGGCCGCGCCGTCGGCGAGCGCGGGGCCGTGCGGGGTGCCGGTGGAGAGGCCGCTGGAGGGGTGGGTCCGGGACGGGGTGCGGATTCTCGCGGTGAACGACGCCTGCGCGGAGTTCGAGGTGACCAACGCGGGCAGCGAAACCGCGGACTTCTCGGTGCTGTTCGGGTGGACGGGCGTCGGCCAGCGGCTGCACACCAGCCCGACCGGCACGGTGTCGGCGGTACCGCCGGGCGCGACCGTCCGGGGCCGGGTCGAGCAGGGCACCCCGAACCCGGCGCGCGCCAACGCGTCCCAGCCGCCGATCGTCCCGAACGTGAAGATCAGCCAGGTGCGCAGCGTCCCGACAGCCGAGGCGCCGTCGAAGGCCGGGCCGTGCCCGGCGTCGGGGGTGCGGCTGTACGCGGACCAGGGCGATTCGGCGATGGGGCTGCGGGTGATGGGCCTGCACCTGGTGAACTGCGGAACCTCGCCGGTGACGGTGAACGGCTACCCGCAGGTGCAGGCACTGGACGAGAAGCACCGGCCGGTGGACGCCCTGCAGGTGCTCGAGGGCGGCGCGGCGATCGCGACCGGCACCGGCGCGGACACGCCGCCGCAGCGGATCACGCTGCGGACGGGCGAGGGCGCGCAGGCCATGGTGGTGTGGCGCAACACCAACGACAACCTCGCGATGGATCCGGTGAACGCCCCGTACCTGCGGGTCCGCGCGACGCCCGACGCGGCGCCGGTGATGGTGACCCCGGAGCTGGACCTCGGCACCACCGGCCGGCTCGGCGTCGGCGCGTGGGTACGGGAGAGCGTCACCTCCTGAGCGGCCCGGCGCCCGGCGCCCGCACGGCACGCCCGCCCGAGCGCCTCGGAAAGCGCTTGCCGGAGCCAACCGGAAACCGCTTTCCCGCCGCCCCCAGAAAGCGCTTTCCACCCCGGCCCCCGGCCCGCTCCGCCCCCGAAACCCGCTACCGCTGCCGCTACCCGACGTGCACGCGCGGCCGCCGGCTGCGGTCGGGCTCGGCCTCGCGCAGCACCTCGCGGGTGACGGGTGCGACCTCGCCCTGACCGAACAGGAAGAACCGCAGGAACTGGGCGAACGGGCTGCCCTCGGTCCACTCGAAGTAGATGTGCGGGAGCTGGCCGGTGGTGTCGCGCACGTGCAGCAGTATCGCCGCGAGCGCGTTCGGCACGCTGGAGTGTTCGAGCGTCAGCACCCGGTAGCGATCGTGCAGCACCTCGCCGTGGACCTTCAGTTCGGCCTCGAAGTCGGACGGATCGAGCACCGTGACCTCGACGAACACCAGGTCGTCCTCGGCCGGGATGTCGTTGTCGGCGCGGATCTGGTGCACCTTGTCGCGGTACTCGGTGAGGTCGCGGGTGGAAGGCTTGGTGGCGATGAAGCGGATCGTGCGGTGCGCGGTGTCCCGCACGAAGCGTTCCGCGACCTCGTCCAGCTGGACGTCGGTGACCCGCAGTTCGAAGGCCCGGGCGAGCCGGGAGGCGAGCGAGACCAGCACGATGCCGGCGATGAAGCAGGCGCCGATCTTCACGCCGTCGGGGCGTTCGGCGATGTTGATGATGGTGGTGTAGACGAACACCGCGGCGATGATCGCGAAGCCGATGGTCCACTTGTGCTGCCGAGCGGCCCGGGCGGCGATGGTGACGGCGATCGCCGCGGAGGTGATCAGCACCAGCACGCCGGTGGCGTACGCACCGCCCTGCTTGTCGACATTGGCGTCGAACAGCCAGGTGACCAGGAAGGCGATCGCGGTGAGCACCAGCACCATCGGGCGCACCGCGCGGGCCCAGTGCGGGGCCATGCCGTAGCGCGGCAGGTAGCGGGGCATCAGGTTGAGCAGTCCGGCCATCGCGGACGCGCCGGCGAACCACAGGATGGCGATGGTGGACAGGTCGTAGACCGAGCCGAACGCGTTGCCCAGGTAGTGGTGGGCCAGGTACGCGAGGGCGCGGCCGTTGGCGGGGCCGCCGGCCTTGAAGTCGTCGGCCGGGATCAGCAGCGTGGTGATGAAGCTGGTGGTGATCAGGAAGCAGCTCATGATCACGGCGGCGGTGGTGAGCAGCTTGCGGGCGCCGCGGATGCGTCCGGTCGGCCGGTCCTCGGTGTCCTCGGGGTCGCCCTCGATGTGCGGCATCACCGCGACGCCGGTCTCGAAGCCGGACAGGCCGAGCGCGAGCTTGGGGAAGACCACCAGGGCGACGCCGATCATCACGATCGGGTTGCCGTGTTCCGCGCTGAGGGCGTGCGTCCAGTCGGTGATCACGGACGGGGCGGTGACGACGTGCCACAGGCCGACCGCGACCACCACCACGTTCAGTGCCAGGTAGACCGCGACCAGCACGACCGCGACGCCGATCGCCTCGCTGAAGCCCTTCAGGAAGACGCCGCCGAGCAGTGCGATCAGCAGCAGCGTGATCAGCACCTGGTGGCCGCTGAGCGCGCTGGTCAGGTGCGGGTTCTCCACCAGGTGGGCGGTGGCGTCGGCGGCGGACAGCGTGATGGTGATCAGGAAGTCGGTGGCGGCGAAGCCGAGCAGCGCCAGGACGAACAGCTTGCCCTTCCAGAACGACAGCAGCCGTTCCAGCATCGCGATCGAGCCTTCGCCGTGCGGGCTCTCCTGGGCGACCCGCCGATAGACGGGCAGCGCGCCGAGCAGGGTGACGGCGACCAGCACGATGGTGGCGATCGGGGAGAGCAGCCCGGCGGCGAGGGCGGCGATGCCGGGCTGGTAGCCGAGGGTGGAGAAGTAGTCCAGGCCGGTCAGGCACATCACCCGCCACCAGCGCTGCCCGTGCTGCTGGTCGGTGGCCTGGGCGTGCGGGCCGGGGTGCTGCTTGGCCATGTCCGACAGGCCTTCCAGCAGCCAGGCCCGCAGGCGCTCGCGCGCCGAGCCGGTGTCCGCGGGGGCGGAATCGACCACTGTGCTGCTCCTGTCGCGAGGTCGGATGCCCCGGGCCGCCGGACGATCCGGCCCACCGGGCGGACTCCCACGTCAATGTAGGTCACCTCCGCCACCGTCCAGGGCAGGCTGGAGCGTAACGTCCCCCATCTGCCCAGGTCGGCACCGGTCCCGGCTGCTTGACGTCCCGTTGGGGCGGCCTTGACGCGCTGTTTGCCCGGCCGGTCGGATACGAAGCGGGGCGGCCGCCACCGCTCCCCCGTCGCCCGCCGGACGACACCCGACCGTTCGAGCACCTGCGGAGGTCGGCTGTCAAGGGCCGAGCGGCCCTGGTTCGGGGCCGGTCGGAGGCAGAGGCGCCTGTCGGTCTGCGGGTACGGTTTGGCAGACTGCAGGGTGTCTGCGTCCGGACGCCGGTCCGGACGTCCGCGATGCGCGAGGAGAGTTGCTGCCATGTCCGAGGGTTCGGCACCGATCAGGGTGTTCCTGCTGGACGACCACGAGGTGGTCCGGCGCGGGGTGCACGACCTGCTGGACTCCGAGCCCGACCTGGAGGTGGTCGGCGAGGCCGGCACGGTCGAACAGGCTCTGGCCCGGGTGCCCGCGCTGCGCCCGGACGTCGCGGTCCTCGACATGCGGCTGCCCGACGGCGACGGGGTGTCCGTGTGCCGCGAGTTGCGTTCACGGATGCCGCAACTCGCCTGCCTGATGCTCACCTCCTTCGACGACGAGGAGGCGCTGCTCGACTCGATCATGGCGGGCGCGGCCGGCTACGTGCTCAAGCAGATCAGCGGCACCGACCTGGTCACCGCGATCCGCACCGTCGCCTCCGGCCAGTCCATGCTCGACCCGGGCGCGGCGACCCGGCTGATGGCCCGCCTGCGCGGCGAGGCCCCGACGCCCGCCCCCGACTTCCCCAACCTGACCGATCGGGAGCGGGAGATCCTGGCGCTGATCGGCGAGGGCCTCACCAACCGGCAGATCGGCGAGCGGGTGTTCCTCGCCGAGAAGACCGTCAAGAACCACATCTCCCGCCTGCTGGCCAAGCTCGGTGTGGAGCGCCGGGTGCAGGCCGCGGTGATCGCCACCCAGACCCTGACCGCGCACTCCTCGGAGCGCGGCGCCTGATCCCCCTGCGGTTCCGCGCCACCACGGGTGCTGTCGGGGCCGCTCGCTAGGGTTCCCTCCGGGTGGCCGGGCGATCATGGCGGCCGCCCGGAGCCATCGGCATGTCTGGAGGGGCAGTGCGGCACTGGGAGTTGGTCGGGGACGGCTCGTCGAAGTTCTGGGAGGCCGCGACCGAGGGCGCGTCCGTGCGGGTCCGCTACGGCCGGATCGGCACCGAGGGGCGCGTCCAGGTCAAGGAGCTCGCGGACCCGGCTGCCGCCGAGGCGCACCTCGCGAAGCAGATCGCCGAGAAGGAGCGCAAGGGCTACCGCGAGACCGCAGGCGTTGACACCCCGACCGCCCCGCCTGCCGGGCCGAACGCCGAAGCCGCCGTCGAACTCGCCGCCGAGGACACCGGTGCCGCCGGTGCCGCCGAGCTTGCCGGTAACACCGGTGCCGCCGAGTTCGCCGAACTGCCGGACGAGGACGCCTTCGTGCTGCCGGAGTCCTGGTACCCGCTGGTGGTGCCGCGCCGCGGTGGCGGGGTGCCGGGCGGGCCGGCCCGGGCGGTGGTGGACCCGGCGGCGGCCGAGGAGTTGGAGTCGCTGCGGATCGCCAGGAACGAGACCCGGATCGAGCAGGTGCTCACGGGCCCCCGGTCGGAGGCGCACCTGGTGCGGGCCGCCCGCGCGCACATGGACGGGATGCCGGACGCGATCGGGGCGGCCGCGGTGGCGGCGATGTTGCGCGAGACCTGGCAGAAGGGCGGCTTCCAGGAGGTGCTGGACTCCTGGATCGCCCGCTTCGGCCTGGGTTTCGCGGCCCGCGCCACGGTGGCCGCCTTCGAGTTCGACGAGGGCTGCGCCCGGCCGAACCAGTACCGCAACGCCCTGGTCTCGGAGGGCCCGGACTACCGCGACCTGCGTGCGGCGGAGTTCGCGTTCGCGCTGGCGCAGGGAGTGCGGCGGGCGCTGGCGTCGGCCGAGGACGCCGAATACCGTTGTGCGCTGGCCGAGTTGGCGGAGTGCCGGACCACCTGGGAGCGCCGGGTGGTGACCGCGTTCCTCGCCCCGGAGGTGCCTGGCTGGGTGGATGAGTGCCTGGCCGACTCCCGGAAGTGCCGTGGGGACAGCGATCTGCACCGCTCCCTGCTGCTGCATTCGGTGGGTACGGCGGAGCAGGTCGCACGGCTCTGGCAGCATCGGGTGCGGGCCTGGACGGAGTGGACGACAGGCCAGCTGGCCACTCTCGCGGACGGGGTGGGCACGGCGTGCGTGCCGTTGTTCGGACACGCGCTGGGGGCCCAGTACGACAACGACCGGGTGCGTGAACTGTCGCTGTTGATGGCCGAGTTCCCCGGCGACGAGGCGTTCCGGGTGCTGCTCGACCGGATCGAGGTCCGGCACGTCCGGCCTGCCCTGCTGCACGCCATGCGCCGCTTCCCGGTGCGCGCGGTACGGCTGCTGGCGGAGTTCGCCCAGCAGCGGACCGGCGCGGAGGCCGCGGCCGCGCGGCAGTTGCTGGTCAGTCAACTCGGCGCGCTCCGTCCGCAGTTGCCCGAGGTTTTGGCCCGACTCGACGCCGACACCGCTGAGTTCGTCGGCTCGCTGGACGTCGCCCGGCAGCACCTGCCGGAGGCGGCACCGGCCGCGTTGCCGGAGCTGCTGACCTCGCCGCCGTGGGCGCGTCCGCGTCCGGCCCGCAAGCCGAAGGTGCTGACCGGGGTAACCGCCGAGGACGCCGCCCAACTGCTGTGGGAGGACGGCGAGTCGGAGCAGTGGCGGGAGGGCAGGCAGGCCCCGTGGACTTTCGGTGCGGGCTTCGACTGGGCCGCCGAGGCGAGGATCCGGCTGACGGAGGCCGGTGGTCTCTGGTACGGCGCGGAGCTGCTGAGGCACGGCCCCGAGGAGATCGTGGGCCCGTACCTGGAGGGGTGGCGGCCCGCCGAGTACTGGAACGCGGCGCAGTCGCTGCGTCCGGTGGTGGCCAGGTTCGGCCTGGCCGCGCTGCCGTTGCTGCGCGACGGCGCGCTCGCTCAGCCCGGGCATGTGGTGCCGTTGCTGCTGCCGTTCCGGGACGTCACCGTGGCCGGGGTGATGGCGGATGCGCTGGTCCGCCTCAAGTCGCACCGGGCGACGGCCCGTTCGTGGTTCGCCCGGCACGGCGTCGAGGGTGCGCTGCTGCTGGTGCCGAACGCGGTCGGCAAGGCCGGCCGGGCCCGGGTGGCCGCCGAGAACGCGCTGCGGCTGGTCGCGGCGCAGCAGGGCGCGGACGTCCTGCTGGTGGCGGTGACGAATCGTTTCGGCGAGGGGGTGGCGGCCGTGGTGGCGGAGTCGCTGAGCGCGGATCCGCTGGTCAACGCGCTGCCCGCGCGGATGCCGGAGTTCCCGCAGTGGCTGCTGCTCGGTGCGCTGCCGCAGTTGGTGCTGCGTTCCGGTGAGGCGCTGCCGCAGCCGGCGGTGCGCAACGTGGTCACGATGATGGCGCTGTCGAAGCTGCGTGACCCGTACCCGGGTCTGCCGCTGGTGGCGCAGTTGCTGCGGCCGGAGTCGGCGGCGGAGTTCGGGTGGGCGCTGTTCGAGGAGTGGCGGCAGGCGGGGATGCCTGCCGCGGACAGTTGGGCGCTGTTCGTGCTGGGCGAGTGGGGCGACGACGGGACGGCGCGCCGGCTGGCTCCGGTGCTGCGCGAGTGGCCGGGTGCCGGTGCGCACCACCGCGCGGTGGAGGGTCTGGAGGTGCTGGCGGCGATCGGCAGCGATGTCGCGTTGATGCAGTTGCACGGCATCGCGCAGCGGGTGAAGTTCAAGGCGCTGAAGTCGCGGGCGCAGGAGAAGGTCGCCGAGATCGCGCAGGCGCTGGGTCTGACGGGCGAGCAGCTCGGCGACCGGCTGGTGCCGGATCTGGGGCTGGACGCGAACGGCACGACGGTCATCGACTACGGTGCGCGGACGTTCACGGTCGGGTTCGACGAGCAGCTGCGTCCGTTCGTGCTGGACGCGGACGGCAAGCGCCGAAAGGATCTGCCCGCGCCCGGCGCGAAGGACGACCCGGAGCTCGCGCCCGCCGAGCGCAAGCGTTTCGCCGCGCTGAAGAAGGACGTCCGGACGCTGGCCGGCGATCAGATCCACCGTCTCGAAGCCGCGATGGTCGCCGGACGGACCTGGACGGCGGCCGAGTTCCGCACGCTGCTGGTCGATCACCCGCTGCTTCGGCACCTGTCCCGCCGGCTGCTCTGGAGCACTGCGGAAACCGCTTTCCGGGTCGCCGGGGACGGCACCTTCGCCGACGTCCACGACAAGGCGTTCACGCTCCCCGAGGACGCTGTCGTCCGCCTCGCCCACCCCCTGCACCTCGGCGCCGATCTGCCCGTCTGGGTGGAGCTCTTCGCCGAGCACGAGCTGCTCCAGCCGTTCCGCCAGCTCGCCCGCCCGACGGCCGTGCTGACGGCGGAGGAGGCCGCGGGGCACCGGCTGCACCGCTTCGAGGGGGCGAAGGTGCCGGTGGGCCGCCTGCTGGGCATGACCAAGCGCGGCTGGCAGCGCGGCACGCCCGAGGACGCGGGGGTGGAGCGCTGGTTCCACAAGCCGCTGCCGAACGGCCGGCACCTGGTGATCGCCCTCGAACCGGGTATCTGGGTCGGCGTGGTGACGGAGTTCCCCGAGCAGACCCTCCGCACGGTGTGGCTGGACACCAGGGCGCACGACTACTGGCCCGGCCGTGAGCACCGCGAGCGGTTCGCCGAGCTGGACGCCCTCACCGCCTCCGAACTCCTCGCCGACCTGGAGGAACTGACCGCCGGCTAGGGCCTGTCCGGTCCCAGCGCCGTCCGCCCTGGACCTGCGCCCGTTGCTGCCCGAGAATCGACAGCGGCAGAAACACCAGTGGCCACACCGGCACCGGGCGCAACGGCAGCACCGGGGCCGCGGCGCCGGGCCGCGCCCGGTCACCTGCTGGTCAAGAGAGAGGCAGCCCACGTGAGTTCAGCGCACGAGCCCGGCACCGTCGAGCCCGAGATCGTCGAGCCCGAGATCGTCGAACCCGGAGCCGTCGAACCCGGCCGCGAGGAGGCGGCCGAGGTGCGGCGGTTCTGGGCCGGGCTCGGGCTGCCCGGGCTGATCGACGTCCACACCCATTTCATGCCCGAGCGGGTGCTGCGCAAGGTGTGGGAGTACTTCGACGCCAATGGGCCGCTGATCGGCGGGCTGGCCTGGCCGATCACCTACCGCGCCGAGGAGGCCGAACGCACCGCCGTGCTGCGGGAGTTCGGCGTCCGGGCGTTCACCTCGATGCTCTACCCGCACAAGCCGGGCATGGCCCGGTGGCTGAACGACTGGGCCGTTGACTTCGCCCGCCGCGCCCCGGACTGCCTGCACACCGCCACGCTCTACCCCGAACCGGACACCGGGGAGTACGTCCGCGAGGCGCTCGACGCGGGGGCTCGGGTGTTCAAGGCCCATGTGCAGGTCGGGGACTACGATCCGGCGGACGAGCAACTCCGCTCCGCGTGGGGCATGCTGGCCGAGGCGGGCGTTCCGGTGGTGATGCACTGCGGTTCCGGACCGGCGCCCGGCCGCTTCACCGGCCCCGAGTCGGCCGCCCGGGTGCTCGCCCGGCACCCCCGACTGCGGCTGATCGTCGCCCACTTGGGCATGCCCGAGTACGAAGCCTTCCTCGGCCTCGCCGAGCGGTACCCGCAGGTGCACCTCGACACCACCATGGCGTTCACCGACTTCACCGAGAGCTTCATGCCCTTCCCCCAACGCGCCCTGCCCCGGCTCGCCGACCTCGGTGACCGCGTCCTGCTCGGCACCGACTTCCCGAACATCCCGTACCCCTACCTGCATCAACTCCGCGCCCTGGAACGGCTGGAGCTCGGATCCGACTGGCTGCGGGCGGTCTGCCACGACAACGCCGCCAAGCTGTTCGCTCTCTGACCGCCGCCCCCTGCCACCGCCTGCCACCGCCGTCCGTCTGTGGGTGTATGCCTGCGGGCGGACGACCGGCGGCGGGGGTGCTGGCTACCATCCCCGCATGCACCGCACGCACCACACGAATCCGGATCTGCCGCGCGCGCCGTGGCTGAGGCGACTGCCGTCGGGCGCCTGGACGGCACTGGGCTGGTGCGCCACCGTCCCGCTCGCGCTGCTGCTCTTCTTCTCGACGACGTATCAGCTGACGCCACCACTCGAATCCCGCGGCCCGGTCGCCTTGTTGACGCTCGGGATCCGGGCGGCGCTGGCCGTGTTGCTGGCGCTGGCGGCCGGCTGGGCCCGGCGGTGGCCGGTGCAGGTGTTCGGGGTGCTGCTGGCCGAGTCGGCGCTGGTGGCGCTGCTGGGCGCCCAGCCGTGGCCGCTCTTCATGGCGATGAACGTCCTGGTCGGGTACCTGGCGGCAACCCGCCCCCGCCGGACGTCCGCGCTCGCCGCCGTCGCCGAACTCGTGTTCTGGCTGGGCGAGTCGGCGCCGGTGAAGCTCCACACGGTGGAGGCCGGCGAGCTCGCGAGCACCACCGCGGCGTTCGCGGCGAGCATCGCGATCCCGTGGGCGATCGGCAACTCGATACGCCAGCAACGCCGTTACAGCCAGGACCTTCGTGCCTACGCCGCCCGCCAGGCGATCACCGTCGAACGGCTGCGGATCGCCCGGGAGTTGCACGACGTGGTGGCCCACAGCATCGGCGTCATCGCGATCCAGGCCGGTGCGGCGAGCCTGGTCCTGGACGTGGAGCCGGCCGGGGCGCGCCGGGCCCTGGACACCATCGAGGCCACCAGCCGCGAGACGCTGTCCGGCCTGCGCCGGATGCTGGTCTCCCTGCGCCAGGCCGAGACCGGCGAGGATCCCTCGATCGCCGTACCACTCGCGGGACTTGAGGCCGTCGGCCGCCTGACGGAGACGATGGCGCAGGCCGGCGTCGAGGTGGACGTACAGTGGCGGGGACGGCCGCGCCCGCTGCCGCCCGAGATCGACCTGGCCGCCTTCCGGATCGTCCAGGAGTCGGTCACCAATGTGCTGCGGCACTCGGGCGCCGACCGCTGTGAGGTCCACATCGCTTACGGGGAGCAGGAATTGGCCATCGAGGTGCTCGACGGCGGCCGCGGCCGCACAACCGGTGGCCACACCGGCGGCCACACCGGCGGCAGTGGCTTGGGAATCGCCGGGATGCGCGAGCGGGTCGCCCTGCTGAACGGCCGGTTCAGCGCCAACTCCCGCCCCGAGGGCGGCTTCCGGGTCGCCGCGAGGCTGCCCGCATGACGGCCGCCGACGCGGCCGCCGCACCGATCCGGGTGCTGCTCGCCGACGACCAGGAACTGGTGCGCGCCGGGCTCGGCATGGCCATCGCCCACTCCCCCGGTCTGGAGCTCGCGGGCGAGGCGGCCGGCGGCGCCGAGGCCGTCCGACGGGTGCGGGAGGTCCGTCCCGACGTGGTGGTGATGGACATCCGGATGCCCGGCATGGACGGCATCGAAGCCACCCGGCTGCTCACCGCGGGTACGGGCGCGGCCGACCCGCCGGTGCGGGTACTGATGCTGACCACCTTCGACGACGACGAGAACGTCTACGCCGCGCTGCGGGCCGGTGCGAGTGGCTTCCTGGTCAAGGACATGGCGTTGACGGACATCCTCGCGGCGATCCGGGTGGTCGCCGCCGGCGACGCGCTGATCGCGCCGAGCGTCACCCGTCGCCTGATCGCCGACCTCACGGCTCGGCCCGCCCCGGCCGAGCCGAAGCGCAGCCTCCGGGGGATCACCGAGCGCGAGCACGAGGTCCTGACCCTGGTCGGTCGCGGCCTGTCCAATGCCGAGATCGCCGAGCGGCTGTTCATCGCCCCTGCCACCGCCAAGACCCATGTCGCCCGCCTGCTGGCCAAGTTGGACGCCCGCGACCGCGTCCACCTGGTCATCGCCGCCTACGACGCGGGCCTGGTGTCCCCGTCCGGCTGAGCCCACCGGGCGGGGACACCGGCCTTCTGTGTCACGGGAGTTGGACGGTCACCTCCGGCTGGTCCGGGGACGGCCCGTCCAGCAGCGGCTGCGGCTTCCCCTTCAACTGCTGGTCGAAGAAGGCGCCGAGGTACGTCCGGGTGATCGCCAGTCCGCGCCCGGGGTCGATCGCCCCGGGAGTGGCGGGCAGGCCCGCGGCCCGCGCGAGCAGCAGGAGGTCGCTGAAGGTGCCGTGCTCGGCTCCGGCGACGGTCAGCCGGCGCTTCCAACCGTCCAGGCGGGACCAGGCCTCGTCCCAGCTGGGGTCCATGCCCGGGGCCTCGTCGGAGCCGGCGCCGAACAGCAGGAACGGCCGCCCGTCGAGTCCGCCGGCCGGGACGGGCGCGAAGAAGGTGCCGTCCATGTTCACCCCCGCCCGCACCCGGCGATCGGCGGCCATGGTCAGGGCGGCGGCGTCACCCCCGATGGAGTGCCCGGCCATGCCGATCCGCCGGTGGTCGATCAGGTGGGCGCGCGCCCAGGGCGACTCGTCCGAGGTCAGCCGGTCGATGACGAACGAGGCGTCCTTCGCCCGGCTCTCGGCGATGGCCGCCGGACCGCCCTGCGGGGGCTGGTCGCAGATGGCGAAGGCGAGCGTCCGGCCGTCGGGGAAGGTCACGCCCGAGGACTCGTAGGTGTGGTCGATCAGCGCGACCACGTACCCGCGACTGGCCAGGTCCTCGGCGATGCTGGTGAACGCCGCCCGGGGGAAGGTGAAGCCGGGCGAGAGCAGCACCAGCGGGAACCGCCCGGCCGCCGACCGCGCGCCGGCCCGCGCCCAGGTGCCGACAGCGGCCACCTCCTCGGGCGCGATGCCCCCACCCGGGGCCTTCATCGCCAGCAGCAGCCGGGCCTCCTCGGTGCTCATGTACGGCGCGGGCCCCCCGCTCCCCGCCCGGGCCGGGTAGTACATCGACACCATCAACTCCCGTGCCCCCGCCGACGGCACCCACGGATCCTGCCGGTCGCGGTCGACCAGGTGCAGCAGATCCCGCCCGACCGCGTACGGCCCGGTCGGGCGGGGCAAGGAGGCCGCGAAAGCGGCCGCCGCGGGGGCAGCGGCCGAGGTCGGCGAACCGGCGGCCGCCGCGGCCGAGGTCGGCGAACCGGCGGCGAGAGCGGGGGCCGCAGCAGCAATCGGCAGCGGCAGGACAAGAGCGAGCGCGGCGGTCACAGCCACGCGGCGAAGACTGGTCATGTCCCCGAACCTAGGCTGCGGACACCCCGCTTGACGCCCGCTCGGAAGCGGACCACCCCGTCCCCTCCCGGGCGGAGCACCCCGTCCCCTCCCCGGCGGACCCGCCCTCCGCCCCCGGGCGGAGGGCATTGGCGCCGCCGGGGTCCGGACCGGTCAGGCGAAGACCGTGTCCTGGGTCGTCGCCAGGCGGGCCCGGTCGGTGTGGGCGTTGATCCAGTCGGTGATGTTCTTGATGGCCTGGTCGGTGTCGCCGGAGCGCTGGTAGTCGTTGAACTTGTAGCCGGCGATGAGGCCGTCCACGCCCGCCTCGCCGAGCAGGCGGGCGGCGCATGCGGCGGCGCCGGAGGAGGAGCCGATGGTCCAGGAGAAGACGCCGGTCAGGTAGCCGGCGTCGCGGGTCGCCGTGCTCTGTTTCAGGCCGGCGACCTTGTCGCTGCCCTCGTTGTCACAGGTGCCGACGGCGGTGGCGAAGATCGCGGAGCCGTCGTCGACGAGGCGGTGCTGGAAGGTGACGCCGCCGCCGTTGTAGGAGAAGGCGATGCTGGCGTCCTGGTACGTTCCGGTGACCATCACGCCCTCGGACGGGGTGAGGTCCCGCTTGAGGTCGTCCCAGAGTGTGCGCTTGTCGTTGTCCCAGGTCACCTCGTAGATCACCTGGATGCCGTTGGCCACCAGTTTGTCCCGGGCGAGCGCCTTCAGCGTGCCGAGGTCCCGGTTCTCGGGGTTCTTGATGTCGACCCAGGCCAGGGTGAGGTTGCGTCCGGCGCGGCGCTGGGCGGCCATCTCGTCGAAGATCGCCGAGACTCGTTTGCGGTCCAGGTTGCCGCTGTCGACGTTCTCGGAGGCGGGGTTGCCGACGTCGCAGGCCACCCATTCCCAGTTGTCGACGAAGCAGCCGCCGTACGCGTGGTTCGCGGCGTCGACCTCGATGGCGTTGTATCCGGCGTCCAGCGCCGGGCCGACCCGGTCGACGGAGTTGAGGTTGTGCGCGATCGCGTAGATGGGGCGCAGCCGGGAGCCCGGCCAGGGCTGGACGGCCTGGCGGCCGAGCCGCTGGGCGGGGCTGTCGTCGCAGCCCCGGATCTGCAGGGGGTTGCCGAAGCGGAAGTCCGCGTTCGGGACGTCCAGACATGTCCCGCTGCCCGCGTTGACCAGCTGCCGGCCACCGGAGGGCGAGGGTTCGTCCCGCCAGATCTGTGCGGGGGTGCCGTTGCAGTCCCACTGCCAGACGGCGGTGCCGTCCACCGAGGCGCCCCACTTGACGTCCAGGCACTTGCCCGTGCCGATGTTCACCCAGGACACCCCGTTCCCGACGGGTCGCGAGATCCAGCGCTGGGGGCCGGAGTTGTTGCACCCCCAGATCTGGATCGCGCTCCCGGTGACCGGTGACCCGTTGGGAACGTCCACGCACCAGCCGCCGAGGGTCAACGACTCCGGGTAGGCGTACGGCAGTTGTCTCGGCGTCGGCGGTGTCCCCGAGCCCCCGGGGGGCGGCGTCTCGATGCAGGAGGGCGGCGGCTCGGGTGCGTCGCACGGGTTGATCGCGTGTGCGGCGGGCGCGGTGACCAGCAGCGAAGCCGCCAGCGTCAGCAGTGACGCGACCGCGATCGGAAGTTTGCGTGACATCGGGCCTCTTTTCACGGACGGCGGGACGGCAGGTGTGCCATGTCCCGGTTTGAGCACCGACCGTAGGTTCGCCCGGTTGCCACCGACTTGCCGCCCGCTCAACGGGCACCTCGGCCCGCCCCCGCAACTGGCACCTCGGCCCGCCCGCGCAACCGCCCCCCACCCCCGGACGGTCAGCGTGTCAGCAGGTCGATCACGCCCGTCAGGTCCTCCTCGCCGCTGCCCACGGCCAGCCGGCGGCGCATCAACTCGAAGTAGCGGGTGAGGAGTTCGGGGCTGACGCCCTGCTCCTGCGCGGTGGCCAGGAAGGTCGGGGTGCCGGCGACCTGCATGGCGAGGGTGGAGACGACGCCGTTGGTGTAGTCGCCGGTGCGCAGGTTTTCGGCGGTCTGGTGGACCGAGGGGGCCATCGCGGTGAGCCAGCCGGCCAGCAGGGGGGCGAGGGTGGTGGGGTCGATGTTCTCCTTGCGGATCAGGGCGAAGGCGTGTGCGGCCCCGGCGAGCATGCCGTACATGGCGCTGAGCAGGGCGACATCGTGCAGGGCGGCGAAGCCCGGGTCCTCGCCGACGTAGGTGGTGGCGAGCGGGACGGCGAGGGCCGGCCGGTGCCGGTCGAACAGGTCCTGCGAGCCGCTGTAGAAGACGTAGCCGCCGGCCTGCGGAACGCCGACCATCGGGGGGACGGCCATGATCCCGCCGTCCAGGTAGCGGGCGCCGCGTTCGCGGGCCCACTCGGCGCGGGCGCGGGCCTGGGCGGGGGTGCTGGTGGTGAGGTTGACCACGTCCCGGCCGGTCAGGTCGGTCCCGGCCAGGACGTCGCCGACCGAGGTGTCGTCCAGCAGGCAGACGACGATCAGGGTGTTCGCGGCGACCGCCTCGGCGGCGCTCCCGGCGACCTTCGCGCCCTCGCCGGCGAGGGCTTCGGCTCGGGCCGGGGTGCGGTTCCAGACGGTGAGCGGGTGCCCGGCGGCAAGCCAGGTGCGGGCCAGCGCGGTGCCCATGGTGCCGAGCCCGAGCATGGTCACGGGGGCGGCGGCGGTGTTCTCAACAGTGTTCTGTGCCATGCCGATTAGGCTGGTCCAGGACCCGGAAGTGATCAAGTACGCACTTGGCAGTGGGTGCTTACCCCGGGGTGAGTGAGCAGGTCAGAAGGGTGGAACATGACGACGCTGAACCGACCGGGCACGCCGGAGGGACACGTCTGCGGGATCGACGCCGCGATGGAGGTGATCGGCGGCAAGTGGAAGGTGCTGATCCTGTGGGCGCTCCACGAGCAACCCTGCTGCCGCTTCGGCGAGTTGCGCCGGCTGCTGCCGGGGATCACCGAGAAGGTGCTGGCTTCCCATCTGCGGGAACTGGAGACGGACGGCGTGGTGCGCCGGGTCTCCTACGACGAGGTTCCGCCCCGGGTCGAATACTCCCTCACCGAGGACGGCGCCCGCCTCAACGACGCCCTCCAGCCCCTGGCCGCGTGGGCACGCGACCGGCAGACCGAACGCGCCCTCCGGCCGCTGCCCTAGGGTCTGCCCGACCGGCCTTCGCGCCCGGCCGGGTTGTCGGCGGTGCGCGAAGGCGCGGCGAGGGGTCTCAGTGACTCAGTGGGGCCGTCCAGTTGAGGGTGGTGCCGCCGGTGTCGGGGGCCGTGACGGTGAGGGTGCCGCCGAGGGAGCGGGCGCGTTCCTCGAGGTTGCGCAGGCCGCTGCGGCGGCCCTGGGCGGGGATGCCGACGCCGTCGTCCTGGACGGTGAGGACGACCTGGCTGCCGGTGGCCTGGAGGGCGACCTCGACGCGGCCGGCCTTGGCGTGCCGGGCGGCGTTGCTGAGTGCCTCGTTGAGGACGGCCACCAAGTGGTCGGCGACGGCGGGCGGGACGTCGGTGTCGAGCAGGCCTTCCATGCTCAGGCGGGGGGCGAAGCCGAGCGCGGAGTGGGCCTGTTCGACCACGTGGACGGCGCGGGCGCGCAGGCCCTGTCCTACGCCTGCCTCGCGGACCCGCAGCCCGAAGATCGTCGAACGGATGATCTTGATGGTCTCGTCCAGGTCGCCGACCGCCCGCAGCACCCGGTCGGAGGCCCCGGGGTGTTCGATGAAGCGGGCGGCGCTCTGCAGCGTCATGCCGGTGGCGAACAGGCGCTGGATGGCCAGGTCGTGCAGGTCGCGGGCGATCCGGTCGCGATCTTCCAGGACGGCCAACTGCTCGGCGTCGCGCCGCCGTTCGGCGAGCTCCAGGGCCAGCGCGGCCTGGTCGGCGAAGGCCAGCAGCGGCTCGATCTCGCGCTCGGTGAACTCCGGTTCGCCGCTCGCTCGCACCAGCAGCAGCACGCCCTCGGTGTGGCCCTCGGCGCGCCCCAGCGGCACCGCGACGGCCGGGCCGAGGCCCGCGTACCGGTCCGCCCGGGCGGGGAAGCGCGGGTCCTCGGCGAGCACGTTCGACGTCACCGGCGCGCCCTGGACGCAGGCCGCGCCCGAGATGGTGCCCTCCAGCGGGACGTCCGCGCCGACCCGGCCGGCCAGGTCGCCGCCGAGGGAGAGCTCAATGTGCAGGCCGCCTCCGTCGGGCAGCACGGTGAGCACGTCGGCCTGCCGGGCGCCGCTGATGTCGCAGGCCCGCTGGGCGATCAGCTCGACCACCTGGGTGCGGGAGCTGCCGGACAGCAGGCGGCGGTTGATCTCGGCGGTGGCGGTCAGCCAGCGCTGCCGGCGCTGCGCCTCCTCGTACAGGCGGGCGTTGTCGATGGCCACGCCCGCCGCGACGGCGAGGGTGGCGATCACCGATTCGTCGTCGTCGTCGAACCCGGCGGCGCCGCGCTTGTCGGTCAGGTAGATGTTGCCGAACACCTCGTCGCGGACCCGGACCGGCAGGCCCAGGAAGGTGCGCATCTCGGGGTGGTGGGTGGGGCAGCCGGTGGACGCCGGGTGCTCGCGCAGGTCGTCCAGGCGCAGCGGTTCGGGGTTGCGGATGAGTTCGCCGAGCAGGCCCTTGCCGGTCGGGTAGGGGCCGATCCTGGCGATCTCCTCGTCGCTGAGGCCAACGGTGAGGAACTGCGACAGGGTGTCGCCGTCGGCGCCGATCACGCCGAGCGCCGCGTACTTGGCGTCGGCGAGGACGGCCGCCGCCTCGACGATCCGGCGCAGCACCTGGGTGAGCTCCAGCTCCCGGCCGACCGAGAGCACCGCCTCCAGCAGGCTGTGTACCCGGTCCCGGGTGCCGCGTGCCACATCGATCCGGGCCTGAAGTTCGGCCAGCAGCTCGTCCAGCCGAAGCTGGGGAAGCCGCGACCGCGGTTCCTCCTCGCGCACTGCGTTCCTCCTCGTCCGTTGGCCCTGTTCGCCGCCCGATTCTCGCAGATCGGGCGGCGGGGGTGCACCGACGGGGTCGCCCGGAGCATCGCGACCGGGCAGGTGCCGGGGTGGAACCGGGCCGTGGCGGGCCCGCGTTCGCAGGTCAGCCGGGTGCGGCGGCGCGGGCGGCGCGGGCAACGAGCGCGGTGCGGACGGCCAGTGCTGCCAGTGCCTCCGGCGCGCCCGCCTGGTGGCGGATGCCGGGGAAGGCGTTGACGTCGACGGCGATCGGGCCGTCGGGCCCGTCCAGCAGGTCGATGCCGTACACGTCGAGGCCGAACGCGGGCCCGGCGGCCAGGGCGAGGGCGCTCTCCTCGGGTCCGGGGGTCCAGGGGCGGCGGGCGGGGCCGCCGGGGTGGAGTTCGGAGCGGCGCTGTTCGGCGAACAGGTGTCCGTCGATCACCCACAGTTTGCGGTCCCAGCCGTCGCCGGCCACCGGCCGCTGGGTGATGACCGGTTCGTGCGGCCACCGGGCGGTCAGTGCCCGCCACTGTTCGGCGGTGTCGGCGCGGGCCACCAGGTCTTCGCGCCGGCTGTGCCGGCTCTTCACCACCACCGGCCCGGCCCAGGTGAGTTCGCCGAGTGCGCCGTCCGCGACGGTGGGTGCGAACGGCAGGCCGGCCCGGCGGGCGCGCTGTTCCATCGCCGCCCGGTCCTGGCAGAACGCGGTGGCGGCGGCCGAGTTGAGCACGGGTGTGCCGGCCTGCTCGTAGCGGCGGGCGGCCTGGAGCGCGGCGGCGCTGCGCGCCTTGAGCAGCAGCAGGTCCGCGTCCTGGCCGGCCGGCACCGTCGAGTGGCCCGCCGCGGCGAGGAGTTCGCGGGTGGCGGCGAGCAGCGGGTGGTCCGGGTCGCGGGCCAGGACCGCGATGCGCAGCGCCGTCACCGGGCGGCCGGGGCGGGCGCCGGGGCGGGGGCGGGGGTGAGCAGTGTGTCGGCCTCGGGGGTCGGCCAGGACGAGCCGGTGCGGGCCAGGCGGACCACGGCGTCGGCCACCCGCTCGACGGCGTGCGGTACTTGCCGGAAGCTCGGGAAGTCGTTGATGTCGACGACGGTGGGTCCGTCCGGTCCGAGCAGTACGTCGAGGCCGTACAGGTCGAGGCCGAAGACCTCGCCGACCTGCGCGGCGAGTGCGGCGACCTCGCGCGGCAGCGGGACGGGCCGTTCGGTGGCGGGCCGGTGCGGGTGCAGCGGCGAGGTGCGCTGGGTGGCGAAGAACTCGCCGCCCGCGCAGTACACCTTGAGGTCGAGTCCGTCGTTGGCGACGTACGGTTGCGCGATCAGCAGGCCCCCGCCGTCGGGCCCGGCCAGTTCGGCGAGCTGGGAGGGGTGCTGGACGAGGTGGACGGCGCGCCCGGAGGAGCCGTCGGCGGGCTTGACCACCAGCGGGTAGTGCCGCTCGGGTATCGCGGCGAACACGGCCGGGTCGGCCGCGGCCCAGGTGCGCGGCATCGGCAGGCCGTGCAGGGCGGCGACCACGGCGGTCTGCGCCTTGTCGCGGACCGGCCGGATCGCCCGGGCGTCGTTGACGGTGGTCAGTCCGGCCGCGGCGGCGGATTCCAGCAGTCCGAGGCCGGGCCCGCCGGAGACGGTCTTCAGCACCCACGCGTCGTGCGTGCCGCTGCGTATCAGCCGGGCGAGGTCGAGCAGTTCGGCGCCGGGGCGCAGTACGTCCACCCGGTGGCCGGCCGCCCGCAGGTGGTGGACCACCTCCAGCGGCATCCCGTCGTGGCGGTAGTGCTCCTCGACCAGGAAGCAGAACCTCATCTGTGCCCACCCATTCCCCTCTGTCCCCCCGCGCGCGTGCCGGGAGGCCGTTCGCATCTGTCCACCCTGCCACGGATCTTTGTTCGGAAAACGCGCAGGGTGTACGGGAACGGCCACAGACACGTCACAGGCGCATTTCCGCAGGTCTGGAACCCAACGCCAGGGGCATGACGTTGACATGACGTTCATTTGGCACACTCTTGAGGGGGACCGTGTGCATCCATTGCTGCGTCCGCACGCCCGGCACGACCTGACGGACCGGCCGGCGCCGACCGTGCTGGCCTACCCGGCGCTCGACGTTCTGGTGGTCTCGGGCCTGCCCGGCAGCGGCAAGAGCACCTTGATGGCGCGCTGCGCCCGGGCCCGGGTGATCGACTCCCAGCACACCCGGCAGCGTTTCGCCGCCGCCCTGCCCGGCGTCCCGTACGCCCTGTACCGGCCGCTGGTCCGCGCCGCCCACTATCTGCGGCTGCGGGCCGCGCTGCGGGCCGGCGGGCCGCTGGTGGTGCACGACTGCGGGGCGCTGCCGTGGGTGCGCCGGGCCATCGCCCGTACCGCGCACCGTCAGGGCCGGCACCTGCACCTGCTGCTGTTGGACGCCACGCCCGCGCAGGCCGCGGACGGCCAGCGGCGGCGCGGCCGCCGGGTGTCCCGGTACGCGTTCGCCCGCCACCGCCGGGCCGGCGCCGCGCTGCGTGCCCTGGCCTCGGCGGACGGGCCGCTGCCGCCGGGGGTGGCCTCGGTGGTGCTGCTGCCGCGCGCGTCGGCGGCCCGGCTGACCGCCATCGAGTTCACCGCGCCGCACGGCCGGGCCACCGTCCGGCCGGTGAACGCGCAGGTGGCGGCGGGTCGGCGGGTGCCCGCGCCGCAGCTCGCGGCGGCCTCGGCCCGGACGGCGGCGGGCGCTGCGGCGAACGGCTGAGCCGCCCCGCGCGTCGCCCGCCGCCCCGCCGCATGCTGGCTAGTCTCCGGGCCATGCGCACCCCCTCCCCCTCCCCCCGGCCGCAACGCGGCCCGCAGGCACGGCGGATCGCCGACCGGCTGTCCGTGCAGTTCCGCGTCCCGATCGAGCCGCAGTACGAACAGGCCGGGCACCGCTGGACGTTGCGCTGGTACGACGGGCCGACCGTCACCGCGGTGCGCTGCGCGCTGGAGCGGCTGTTCCCGGACGGGGACCGGTTCGCGGTGCGGCGCGATCTGACCACCAGGGCGCTGGTGCTGGCCGCGATCCGGGAGACCCGGGCGGGGGCGATGCACCGCTCGGTGGGCAGTTGGGGCCAGCGCTACCACCTGGAGCAGTTGCTCGCCGAGCAGGAGCATCCGGACCGGACCGCCGATCCGCGCGAAGCGGCCATGCTGGAGCGGCTGTTGGCGGCCGCCTCGACCGCCGCCGCCCGTGGCAGCAGCGCGCCCGACCTGGCCCGCGCGTTCGACCTGGTGGCCCGCGACGGCGTCGCCTGGCTGCTGCCCGAGCACCGTTTGGCGGGGCCGGCCGACCAGGACGCCCTCGCGCTGAGCCCGCTGGAGTACCTGACGTCCCGCTACGCGACGGGCGTGCACCGCGCCGCGTGGGAGACGGCGCTCGCCACCCTGCCGCTGCGCGCCGCCGTCACCGCGGCCCACCAGGATCCGGAGCCCGACCCGGACGCGGCCCGCGCCGCCCTCACCCTGCTGCCCGCGCTGCGCGCCCAGGCCTGCGCGGAACTCGACGCCGTCGAGGCCCGGTTGGCCGCCGTCGTCGGCTCCGGCAGCGTGTCGACCCCTATTCTGCCTGCTCACGAGCGCTCGCGGTAGGACCGGGCACACACGCGTTTTTCCTTGTCCGGGCGGTTCGTTCGGGCGCAGACTCGTCCGCATTCCCCCCTTCGGACGAGTTGATGGGAGTCGTGTGTCCGTACACGTCGATCAGGAAATGGCCATGCGTGCCCGGGTGTTGCTGGTCGGCAGCGAACCCCCCACCCCGTGGCAGGCCTACCGGGCGCACCGCCTGCTGGCCCTGGACAACCCGCGGGTGCACCTGCCGAAGCTGGCCCTCGCGGCCGTCGAACTGACCCGCCACCACCCGGTGCTGCTCCGCCGGGACCTCCAACTGCGGCTGTTGGACGAGGCCTTGGAGGCGGCGGACGCCATCGCCCCCGACGATCCGTTCCGGGCGCAGGCGCTGACCCGGATCCGTCATGAGCACGCGAAGCGACTCAAGGAGCTGGGGATTGCGAGGAGTTGACGCTCGCACCGGACGTGGGCCGCCCCGTCTGCGAGGTCTGGAAGTGCTGCTTCTCCAGCAGCAGGCCGTCCTTGAAGCAGAACCGGACCACGTCCTGGCCGTCTCCGGCGCCGACCCGCACGTCGCCCGCGAACCAGCGGCAGTGCGCGCCGTCCGGCACCGGCGGGCCGTACTTCTTGAAGTCGCCGGTCAGGAAGTCGCTGCCGACCGGCAGCCGGGCGTTCACCGTGCCCTCGGACTGGCCTTCCTCGATCGAGTCGTACAGCTTGGTCGACACGGTGGCGTCGCGCATCGAGCTGATGAACACCAGCACCCCGATCGTGGCGACCACCCCGACCACGCCCAGCACCGCGACCGCGCCGAGTGCGCAGCCCATCGCGGGGCTCCGGCGGCGCTTCTCGGGGCCGATCAACTGACCGGCCAGTTCGCGCAGTTCCTCCTCCTCGGGGATCGCCGCCAGCGCCCCGTCCGAGGTGTACGGGAGTCGACCGCTCAGCCGGAATCCGCCGTCCGGCCGGGCGGTCGCCTGTATCGCCCCGCCCAGCAGCCGGGCCCGCTCGCGCAGGCCGGTCAGGCCCTGGCCGCCGGAGACCGCCGCCGTCGCGTCCCCGCCGGGCCCGTTCACCACCTCCACGATCACGGAGTCCCGTTCGAAGCGCACCGTCACCACGATCAGCGCGCCCGGGGCGTGCTTGTGCGCGTTCGTCAGGCCCTCCTGGGCGATCCGGTACGCGGCGTGGCCGGTGGCCGCGGCGAGTTCGCGCGGCGTGCCCTCGTGCCGCAGTTCCACGTTCGCGCCCGCCGCCTGCGAGGTCTCCGCCAGCCGGTCTATCGCGTCCACGCCGCCGGCCGCCGGCAGCGAGTCGTCCCGCAGCAGGCCCACCACCTGGCGCAGCTCGTGCATCGCGCCGGTCGCGGCCTGCCGCAGCACCCCGACGGCCTCGCGCTGCCGCTCGCCGAGCGTGCGGTCCACCTCCAGCGCGCCGGTGTGCACGGCGATCAGCGCGAGCTGGTGGCCGAGGCTGTCGTGCATGTCCTGGGCGATCCGGTGGCGTTCGCGCAGCCGCGCCTGATGCGCGATCATCACGCGTTCGCGGACCAGCTGCTCGTTGCGCTCGCGCAGGCTGTCCAGCAGCGCGGTGCGCTGCGCCCGGTACCGGCCGAACAGTGCGGGCAGCACGCCCAGCAGCAGGTAGCCGACCACGCAGATGCCGAGCAGCGCGGGCAGCGGGAAGTGGTCGCGGCGGTACTGCAGCACGCCCGCCGCGAAGTTCAGCACGAAGCCGATCGTGAAGACCGCCGGCGCGTACCAGGGCTTGGTGATCCGGCGGCCCGCCGAGTAGCCCGCCGCGACCAGCAGCGGCAGGAACCCGCTCGGCCCGCCGGCACCCGCCGCCGACAGCACCAGCACCGTCCCCGGCAACCCCCGCCGCAACAGGAACAGCACTCCCGCCGCACCCACCACCAGCCCCGACGGCCACCCCCCGCTGTCCGCCCGCTGAAACAGCGCGGCCAGCCCGCACACCACGAGCCCGCCCAGCACCTCCCGGGCCACCGCCCGCCACGACCAGGGCCCCGGCACCGCCCGCTCCACCCACTCACGCATCACCCTCAGACCCTAGCGGCCCCACACCCGCCGACCGATCCCGCCTCCGGCCGACGAGAGGACCGGCGGCGCCGGACAGCGCTCCACCGACGACGGGGGCTACAAGTGGGGCCGACGCCACCGCCGGTGCCGGGCCGTCACGCCCGCCAACGACACGCGACCCGCGAGCAGCGCCCGGGTACCGGCCGACGCCGGGGCCCGCACGAGTCACACCGCAACCGCTGCCGGGGCCGGGCGGCGCACCAGCGGCGTCCGAGCCGGGGTCGCACCGGGCCAACGGGGCCGGAACCCGGGCCGCGACAGCGGGCGCGCGAGCCGCGCCGAAGCCACCGCCGGGCCGTCACGCCCCTCTACGAGCTCACCACCGGCGCGCGACCCGGGCCGCCGGCCGGCCAGCGGGGGCCGGTGTGCGGGTCGTTCGCCCAGGCGTACTGCTCGGTGGGGGTGCGGGTGAGGCCGTAGTCGTATACGCCGGGCCGGCCGGCGGTCTCCCACTCGGTCCAGGCGGTTTCGAGTTCGTCGGCGAGGCGGCGTGGTCCGCCCTGGGTGGTCCAGGCGCCGCCGGTGGGGCGGGCGGAGAGGACGGCCCAGGAGGTGTGGCCGTCGGTGATCCACGCGCTGGTGCCGTCCTGGTCGTGGCCGGTGTGCACGGTCAGCTCGGGGAGGGCGACGCGCAGGGCGAAGCCCAGCCCCCACGGGTCGGCGAGCCGGGCCGGGTCACGGTCGGTGGCCTCGGTGGCGCCGGGCTCCGAGGCTCGCCGGATGTCGGCGAACGTCCGTTGCCGGAGGGCGTGTTGGGTGCGGGTGGGCATGAACCGGGCCAGGCCCTGCATCCAGCCGGTGGCGGACTTGCCGTCCTCGGCGACGGTGAGCGCGACGTGGCCGAGGTGGCCCCAGGGGGTGACGATCCGTCCGCCGGGGGCGGTCTGTTCGATCCAGGCCCAGGGGATCTGCTCGACGGCGTAGGTGGCGATCACCCGGTCGAACGGAGGGCGGCCGGGTGCGCCCAAGTCGCCGTCGCCGGTGAGGACGTGGACCTCCAGGCCCGCGGCGGCCAGCCGACTCGCGGCGGCGGCCGCGAGCGCCGGGTCCGCCTCGACACTGACCACCTGGCCCGGTCCGGCGCGGCGGGCCAGCAGCGCCGCGTTCCAGCCGCTGCCGGTGCCGAGTTCGAGGACGCGGTGCCCGGGCTCCAGCCGGAGGCTGTCCGCCATGTCGGCGACCACGGCCTGGCAGGACAGGCTCGACGTGGGCAGGCCGTCACCGAGGGTCTGTCCGGTCGATCTTGTCGGATCAGCGTGCGGCGTCGGGCGCCCGGCTGGGAGTGCCGGCGAACCGTCCTCGTACTGGGTGTACTTGGATGGTTTGCCGGTGCTTCCAGGCGGGATGATCCGGCGGCGCGCGCCCGGCAAGATCGGCCGGACAGACCCTAGCTGCGTCACCGCCGCCTCGTCCGGGGAGCGGTACAACTCCCCCGCCCAGCCCGCCGGATCGACGGCCCGGTCCACCGGCGCCCACGCCCGGCCGTCCCACCGCCACAGCCGCCGCGGCGCGAACCCGTCCCGGGGCAGTGCCGCCATCGCGTCCCGCACCCACGGCGCTCCCTCGGGCCATGCCCCGCGTTCCGCCATCACCCGGTCGAGCCGCGACCGGTACGACGGCAGGTCCAATTCCAAGGCCACCGCCGCTACTTGCGCCGCTTGCCGGTACCGGGCGGCGGGGGCGGCACCTGTCCGTCCGAGTTTCCGGGGGGCGGGGTGCCCTGGCCCGGGTCCGGCGCGGGCTTCTCGTGCTCACCCATCGCGACCACTCCTCCCCTGACGACGGCCGCCGCGCACGCGGCGAGGACCCCATCTTCCCGTCGGCCCGTTCCCGCCGACAGGGCGCGCCGGGGTCGTACGGGGGCGTACGACCCGCGCGGGCGCCCACCTGGCGGTGGCGGCTGCCACGGCGTGTCGAACGGGCGGCGCAGGTGCGCCGGCCGGGTGAGGAGCCGATTACCCACCGTGCAAAGCGGGGATCACCGGCCGGTATGCCGACGAAGATCCGTGGCCGCCGGTCCTCGCGCCGCCGCCACCTCGCCACCCTCACCGCGCTCGCCGCCCTCGGCGCTCTCGCCACCGGCTGTACCTCCCCGCACACCCGGGACGACACCGGAACCCAGGCCGCCCCCGCCGCACCACCCGCCGCCGCTCAGCCCGCCGCCGCTGTCCCGCAGGGCGCGGCCGGGCAGGAGATGAACAGTCAACTGGCCGCCGCCGAACAGAAGTCGAGGCATCATGAGGCGGCGCTCACCGCCGCCCGGCGCTGGGGCCTGGCCGCCCTCCCGCTGACGGCGCCGGCCGCGCCCGCCGAGAAGCCGGAGCTGACCGCAGGGCCGAACGTGCTGCTCGCCGACGGCCTGCCACCGGTCGTCCACCGCGTCCCCACCGAGGACAAGGTGGTGTTCCTGACCGTGGACGACGGCGCCGAGAAGGACCCGGAGTTCGCCGAGATGGCCGCCGAGCTGGACGTGCCGCTGTCCGTGTTCGTCTCCGACTACCTGGCACGCTCCGACTACGGCTACTTCCGCGCCATGACCGAGCGCGGGGTGTCCGTCAACAACCACACCATCACCCACCCCGACCTGCGCCGCCTCGACGCCGACGCGCTGCGCCGCGAGATCTGCGGCCAGCAGGACCGCCTGGAGGAGGAGATCGGCACCCGCCCCTACCTGTTCCGCCCCCCGTACGGCGAGTACACCGACGCCGCCCTGCGCACCGCCGCCTCCTGCGGCGTCACGGCCGTCCCCCTGTGGACCGAGGAGGCCTTCCCCGACCACCTCGAATACCGCTACTCGGGCCAGAAGCTCCACTCCGGCGACATCATCCTCACCCACTTCCGCGCCCCGGCCCCGGGCTGGAAGGGCACCATGTCCGACATGCTCCGCCGCGTCGTCGACACCGCCACCGCCGAGGGCTTCGCCATCGGCCGCCTGGAGGACTACCTCTGACCGCGCCCCGGCCGCGGCAACCCCGACGCCCGAACGCGGTGGTCAGGGCGCGACGAAGCCGGAACGGTAGGCGAGGACCACGGCGTGGGTGCGGTTGCGGGCGCCGAGCTTGGTGAGGATGTTCGCGACGTGGGTCTTGACGGTCTCCGCGCCGAGGAACAGCGACCTGGCGATCTCCGCGTTGCCGAGGCCGGCGGCCATCAGGCGCAGCACCTCCTGTTCGCGGTCGGAGAGCGGGTGCGCGAACGGGGTGGCCTCGCGGCGGTGACGCAGTGCCAGGTCGCGTACGGAGTCGGGGAACATCAGGGTGTCGCCGAACGCGGCCAGCCGGACGGCCTGCACGATGGCTTCCGGCCGTGAGCGTTTGAGCAGGAAGCCCGCAGCGCCGGCGAGGAGGGCGTCGTGGACGCTGTCGTCGTTCTCGAAGGTGGTGATCACCACGACCCGCGGGGCGGGGACGACGGTGTCGAGGATCCGCCGGGCGGCCTGGATGCCGTCGAGGGCGGGCATCCGGACGTCGGTGAGCACCACGTCGGGTGTCAGGGCGCGGGCGAGTGCGAGGGCCTGGGCGCCGCTCTCGGCCTCGCCGACCACCTCGATGTCGGGTTCGGCGGACAGGATCACGGCCAGGCCGGAACGCACCAGCGGTTCGTCGTCGGCGATCAGTACCCGGATGGGCTCAGCACTCACAGGTCCCCTCCGGGGCGGTCGGTGGTTGCGCGGCGGGGCGGGCCGGGCCGAGGGCCCCGCCGAGGGTCAGTGGCAGCCGGGCGGTCACCTGCCAGTGGCTGCCGACCGGTCCGAACTCGGCGTGGCCGCCGACGAGTTGGGCGCGTTCGGCGATGCCTCGGGTGCCCCGGCCGCCGCGGCGGGTGGGGCGGCGCGGCGCGGGCAGCGGGTTGGAGACCCGCAGGCGCAGCTCCCCCGCGGTGGCCTCGATCGTCACGTCCACGGGTGAACCGGCCGCGTGGCGGAGGGCGTTGGTGAGGGCCTCCTGGACGATGCGGTAGGCCTCGCGGGAGACCACGGCGGGCGTGGGGTCGAGGTCGCCGACGGTGAGTGTGACGGGTGAGCCGGTGGCGCGGGCGGAGTCCGCGAGGTGGTGGACGTCGCGCAGGTCGGGTTGGGGGGTGCGGCCGGGGCTCTCCTCGCGGAGCAGGCCGAGGACGTGGTCGAGTTCGTCGGCGGCCGACCGGGCGGCTTCCTCGATGGCGGCGAGGGCGCTGCGGGCGAACGCCGGGTCGCGGTCGAGGATCCGGCCGGCGGCTGCGGCCTGGAGCGTCACCACACCCAGTGCGTGGCCGACGGAGTCGTGCAACTCCCGTGCGAGCCGGTTGCGTTCGGCGAGGCGGGCACTGTGGCGTTCGGCCTCGGCGAGCTTCTCGGCGGCGGACGGTCCGAGCAGGGCGGGTGCCGAGCGTTCCAGGAGCAGGCCGGCCGCCCAGGCGGCCGTCGGCATCAGCGCCGCGAGCAGCAGGCCGGCGGCCGGGCCGAGCCAGGCCGGTACCGCGCCCAGCCACCCGGGGGCCTGGTCCAGGAACGGACGTACGGCCAGTAGCGCCACGACGGCTGGCGGGATTGCCAGCGTGGCCCCGGAGAGGGGCGCGCCGAGTCCGAGGTGCAGCACGGCCCAGGCGGCGGTCCGTCCGCGCGAGGCGGTCCGGTCGTCCGGGCCCTCCGCCCACGTCCCGGCCGGAAGCAGCGTCCGGACGATCGCGGACTCGAGTTGCCGGATGAACGGGAGGGCCGCGGCGGTCGCGGCGACCAGCGGCAGCGCGGCCAGGTAGGCCAGGAACTGGACCAGCAGTGCCCGGCCCAGCGAGGTCTGCGGGACCACCCGGTCGAGGGTGATCCCGAGGACGATGTTCGTGACGAACCAGAACGGCGTCATCATCGCGCCGCCCAGGATCAGCAGCGCCCAGCGCCGCAGGGCCGCCCGGCCGAGCAGGGCCTGGGCGGTCCGGCGGAGCTCCCCCCGTAGCGTCACGCCCGGATCATCCCACCCCGGTCGCCGCCGTCCTCGGACGCCCCCTGCCCGGCCGGTGCGGCGGCCTGAACCACCATCAGGGCCAGTACCGTCGCGAGCACCGCGCCCGTCAGGGTCTGGAACCCGCCGAGGAGTGCCAGGCCGCGCATGTCCGAGCCATCGTTCAGCGGGGTGTGCAGGGAGGAGGTGACCAGCCAGAAGAACCCCCAGCCGAAGGCCGTGCCGGTGCCCACCCAGGCCATGACCAGCAGCCGGAGGGCAGGCCGGCCGTCCTGCCGCTGCCGGGTCACCGCCAGCATGCCGACCAGGCCGGCCAGGATGATCAGGGCGTACCCGCTGTCGATGATCAGGGACTGGCTCGCCGTGCGGGTGTCGCCGGGGCGCAGGGCGTGGCTGCCGAACGCCCAGGACAGTTGGATGCCGACCGGGATCAGGCCGAACGCGGCGACCCCGGCCGCGATCAGCCGCCGCGCGCCGGCGGCCGGGCCGAGGGGCAGGTCGCGCAGGCGCAGCGCGAACACGCCGGCCCAGCGTTCCCGGGCGTGCAGGACGAACCCGGCGACCAGTCCGACGGCCTGGAGGCCGAACCCGCCGTAGACCATGGCGTACACCCAGCCGTCGATGGTGTCCTGGTCCGGGCTGCCGGAGGAGGAGAAGCCGTCGGTGAACGCGCCGACCACGGCCGCGACGGGCACCACCAGGGCGATCGGCGCGAGCAGTCCGGTGGCCACCCACATCGGCAGGATCAGCAGCCAGCCGGGGACCCGCCGCCCCCACGGGCGGGCCAGGGCGAGGGCGAGCGCGGCCGCGATCGCGTCCATGCCGAGCGTCGCCAGGTTGGCGCCGATCATGCTGCCGCTGTGCATGCCGTCGCCGTGCACGCCGATGCTGCTGCCCGCGACCCAGGCGATCTTCAGTGCCAGGTAGGGCAGCGTGGCGGCGATCGTCCCCACGCAGATGACCGTCCGCAGGCGGTCCCGGCGGGTGCTGGCCAGGAGGTTCGGTGTCGTCATGGCTCCGACGATCGCAATCGCCCGGGGTGCGTCGATTCCCCCGGACAGGGGACTTGGCTCCCCCGTTCGGGGGAGCGTGGCCCGGCTGCGGGTGACGGTTCGCGCCGGTCCGCGATAGGTGCGGGGATGCCGACCAGCGAGGAGGACCGCCCGTGAATCCGATCGAACGCGCGCTGCGTGCCGTCGACCGCACCCAGCAGCGGCACGGGCCGCCGGCCGTGGTGTTCGGCGTGATCAAGAAGTACGGCGACGACCGGGGCGGTCTGCTGGCCGCGCTGATCACCTACTACGGCTTCGTGTCCCTGATCCCGCTGCTGCTCCTGCTCTCCACCGTGCTGGGCTTCGTGCTGCACGGTCATCCGGGGGCGCAGGAGGCGGTGGTCAACTCCGCGCTGGCTGATTTTCCGATCATCGGCAACCAGTTGCGGGAGAACGTGCACTCGGTGCAGGGCAGTGGGCTGGCGCTGGTGATCGGCGTCCTCGGCCTGCTGTACGGCGCGCTGGGCATCGCGCAGGTCCTCCAGCACACCATGGCCGAGGTGTGGAACGTCCCCGGCGTGCGGCGGCCCGGCTACTGGCCGCGGCTGGCGCGCAGCCTGGCCCTGTTCGGTGCGCTGGGCCTCGGCCTGGTGGTGACCACGGCGGCCGCGGCGCTGGTCAGCACCACGCTGGCGGGCACCCTCGCCCGGGTCGGCGGGCTGCTGCTGTCGGCGGTGCTGAACATCGCGGTGTTCGCGGCCTGCCTGCGGGTCCTCACGCCGAAGGAGGTGCCGACCCGCCAGCTGCTGCCGGGCAGCCTGGTGGCGGGCCCGCTGTTCACCGTCCTGCAGGCGTTCGGCGCGGTGCTGGTGGCGCATCAACTGCGGCACGCCACCGCCGTGTACGGCTTCTTCGCGACGGTCATCGGCCTGCTGTCCTGGCTGTACCTGGCGTCGCAGATCACCGTGTACGCGTCCGAGACGAACGTGGTGCTGGCCCGGCGGCTGTGGCCGCGTTCGCTGCTCCAGCCGCCGCTGACCGGCCCGGACCAGGAGGTGCTGGAGTCGCTGGCCCGCCAGGAGGAACGCCGCCCCGAGCAGCGCGTGGCGGTCGATTTCGTCCCGCCCGAAGCCGAACCGGAGGGGGACGAGCCCGAGCCGGAGGGGGGCGAGCACGAGCCGAAGGGGGGCGAGCCCGAACCGAAGGGGGACGGCGGACCCGCGCCGGAGAAGGGGCCGGACGAGGAACAGGGCCCCGAGGAGCGGCGGTAGCCTCCCACCGCCGAACCGGCCCCGGAGGTGTACCGCCGCCCGGCCGCCCGCGCGCTGGCCGACCGGATGGCGGAGCTTGCCAAGTGACCGGCCGACTACGGCAGTTGGCGACTCGCGCACCGGCTGACCGTGCCGATCCGTCCCCTCCCGCGTGAGTGTCGGTGGCCGCCGATACCGTCCGGTCCATGACTGATCGTGAGACGTACGCCCCGCTGTCGTTCTTCGAGTACGACCACCGACCCGGCTCGTACTGCCTGCTGCTGTCGGACGACCGGATGGTCGCGGTGGACGAGGTGTTCGAGGCCGCCGGGCAGCCGAACGGCGGCTACAGCTGGGAGGCGGTGGCCCGCTCCGCGGTGCGCTCGCGCGCGCCGCACCTGGAGGGCCGGTTCCGCTACGACCCGGAGGCCGGCATGTTCGTGGCGTACGGCGAGGACGCGGCGGCGCTGCGCGAACTCGGCGCGCTGCTGTCCGGCGCGTTCCACGACCGGCCGACGCTGCGCGAGCTGATCGACGCCGCCGAGCCCGACTGGTTCGACTGAGCGCCGCGCACCCCACGAACACGCGCGCACGCCGACGGCCGCCCCTCCCGAGGTGGGGGGCGGCCGTCGGCGTGTGCGGATGCGGCGATCGTGCTCAGTGCGTCACTTGGTCAGACCGGCCTTGACGGAGCACACCGGCCAGGCGCCGGGGCCCTGGTTGGCGAGCACCTTCTCGGCGATCTCGATCTGCTGCGCCTTGGTGGCCTGGTTGGCCTGCGGGGCGTAGGCGGTGCCACCGAACGCGGCCCAGGTGGAGGAGGTGAACTGCAGGCCACCGTAGAAGCCGTTGCCGGTGTTGATCGACCAGTTGCCGCTCGACTCGCACTGCGCGACCTTGTCCCAGGTGGACGCGTCGGCGGCGTGGGCCGAGGTTGCCGTGACGAGTCCGGCCACCGGCAGAACGGCCACCGCGGCGCCCACCACAATGGCGGCACGGACGCGCTTGCGGGTACGGCTGCCCTTCTCGGCGGTGGTGGCGGCGGTCGTGGCGGCGGCGGTCTCGTTACGGAAGATCATGCGAATCCTTTCGGCTGCCCCGGGCAGGCAAGGCGGAACCAGGACCCCTGACGGGCCTGCTGTTTCGCGCTTGTTGATCGGACGGTGCCGTCGTTGGCCGACGTGCTCTCCGTCGCGGTCACCCTGCCCGTGCGGTGCGGCTCGGTGGCCGCTCCGGGGCGTTGGTGTCGGGTGATCCCGGGTAGTGCGCCCTGCACTGGTTACGAAGCTACGGGCGTCCGGGCCGATGTCCAAGCATTCGAAGGTCTGCGCAGGTCAGAGTCGCGTTACCGGCGGTATATCGGGGTTTCGCGCCGCCTCCGCCCGCGATTTCCCGGGCCCGGCCGGCGTGTGCTGTGACCGGCCTCACCGGCTTTGGACCACCTCTCCCGAGGCGCCGCACACACCGCGTACTCGACCGGTGACCGCGCGCCGACCACCCGCCCTTCCGCGTATGGGCCGGGCCACAGCGGTCACGACCGGCTCGTCTCGCGGTCACCGACCGTGGCCGAATCGACGCCCCCGGGACGGCCCCGCGACTTCCCCGGGGCGACCCCAGGACGACCCCGGGGCGACCCCAGGACGACCCCGGGGCGGCCCCAGGACGACCCCGGGGCGACCCCAGGACGGTCTCAGGACAGCGCGGTGAGCACCCGCGGCCCGTCCTCGGTGATCGCCACGGTGTGCTCGGAGTGCGCGCCGCGCGAGCCGTCCGCCGATCGCAGCGTCCAGCCGTCCCGGTCCACCCGCAGCTCCGCCGTCCCCGCGCACCACCACGGCTCCAGCGCCAGCGTCAGCCCCGGGCGCAGCTCGAGGCCGCGCCCCGCCCGCCCGACGTTGGCGACGTGCGGGTCCTCGTGCATGGTGCGGCCCAGGCCGTGACCGCCGAAGTCGGTGTTGATCCGGTAGCCGGCCCCGTGGCCGACCTTGGCGATGGCCGCCGACAGGTCGCCGATCCGGTTGCCGGGCACCGCCGCGGCGATCGCCGCGTCCAGCGCGGCCCGGGTGGAGTCGATCAGGCGGACGTCCTGCTCGGCGGCCGCGCCCGCGACGACGGTGACGGCGGAGTCGGCGACCCAACCGTCGATCGACACCGCGAAGTCCAGGCTGATCACGTCCCCGTCGCGCAGCACATAGGGGTGCGGCTGCCCGTGCAGCACCGCGTCGTTCACGGACAGGCAGATCACGTTGCGGAACGGCCCGCGGCCGAACGACGGCGCGTAGTCCCAGTAGCAGGAGACCGCGCCACGCTTCTCGACCAGCTTCCGGGCCCGGCGCTCCAGCTCCATCACCTCACGGCCGGGCTCGACCATCCCCGACAGCTCGGCCAGTGTCTCGGCCACGAACCTGCCGGTGACGGCCATCTTCTCGATCGCCTGCGGCGTCTTGTACTCGATCACGACACGCTCCCTGCACAGCGGCAGCGCCGCCCGCTCCATGAGGCTGCCGGTATTTGAATACCGGCGGGACGGGGACACCCTAGCAGCAGAACGGTATTTAAATACCGCTTGGGGATCCGCTCTCCAGCCTGTGACCGTGATCGATACCTTGCGAACGAGAACCGCATGTCCCGGCCGCGACCACCGCCTTCCGCCTCGGGGGCGGTGGCCGGACCATCCACCGGCCGACCGAAGCTGGAGATCGCGTTCCCCACCGACAGCGAGGCCTGGAACGCCACCGCGTCCAGGTCACCGTCCACTGATCCGGTCGTTCGGCCCATCCGCCGGCCCGGGAGTCGGGTGAGTCGAGGACGGCGCGGAGCCGGTCAGTCGACTGCCGGCCGCATCACCGGCCCGTTGAGGGGAGTTGGCCGACGCGGTCGACGGCGGCCTTCGCGAGGACCGCCGAGGTGCCGACCACCGTCCCGGCCGGCCCTGCCTCGCCGGCCTCGGCGAGGACCGTTCGCTCGCCGAGGAACGCGTACGTGGTCCGGTCGAAGACCCACTGAGTCTGCTGCCCGTGCGCCGTACGCGCCACGGCGACGCCTTCACGTCCGGCGGCGTCGACGGCCGAAGCAACCTCCGTGACCCCCGGAATCCGCCCGGCGGCCCGGTAGAGCGCGGCGCTGACCTGCGGCGGCGCCCAGGTCTCGGCCAGCAGGTCGCCGATCGCCGTGAACGCCCGCTGGTCCGGGTCCTGGCCCTCGCCGCGGGTCTGTTCCCTGATCAGCTTCAGCAGGGCGTCCGGGTCGGTGGGCAGCGAGGCGACGTACGCGTTGGTCGCTTCACCGATCGACGGACCGTTCCCGCGCGGGGTGTCGGGTCCGGCGGTCTCCCCCGGCCGGTCGAGGTGGAGGACCGGGCCGTTCTCGCGGAGCCGGGTGTCGGGCCCGCCCTCCTCGCGCAGCAGACCGGGGCGGCTGCCGTCGGCGGACAGCCAAACCTGCCGGGTGTGTACGGGAGCCATGGTCACGGGACCGCCCGCCGTACTCTGAGCCGCGTAGGCGACCCTGCTCTCGACGTAGACGAACTGGTCGGCGCGGACCGTCGACTGCTCCGCTCCGGCGGCGAGCGCGATGTGGTCGAGCAGTTGTACCGCGTGGGAGGTGTCGGCGGCGCCACCCCCGGTCACCGCCGCGCGGTCGTGCCCGGCCGAACCCCCAAGGTCCACCGTCACGACGCCGACGACCGCGAGGGCGCAGGCGAGCGCCGGCACCGCGATCCGGACCGGACGCCGGTACCGGGCCGGACGCCGGGTGGCGCCGCCCCGCGGTTCGGCGGACGCGGCGGCCCTGCGCAACACCTCCCGTCTCAGCAGCAGTTGACGATCCGTGTCCAAGCCGGGCACGGCCGGCGGGGGCAGCAGTTCGGCGAGTTCGCGGCGCTCGTCCTGCGCGGAGGACGGACACTGCGTATCGCGCCGTGGGGTGGCGTTCATCCGTGGCTCTCCTGGATCGACTGGATCGAGTGGATCGACGGCCGGAGCGCGGGGATGCGGCCCGGTACGGGCAGGGCGGTGACGGCGGAAGGGGTCCGCCCCTCCGCCGCGGGGGGCCTTCCGGTTCCGGTGTGCCGGTGCCGCGCCGGCAGGACGCGGGCCTCGGCCCTGGCCCTGGCCTTGGCTTCGGCCTTGGCCTGGGCCCTGGCTTCCGCCTCGGTGAGTTCACGCAGTCGGGCCCGGGCCCGGGAGAGCCGCGAGCGGACAGTGCCGACCGGCGTGCCGAGCGCCTCGGCCGCGCTCGCGTAGTCCAGCCCGGCCCACACCACGAGGGTGAATACCTCCCGGTCGCGGCGCCGGAGCCGGGCGAGCGCGCGGTGCGCGGCACGCAGGTGCTCGACGTCCGCGAGGTGCGCGACCAGGTCGTCGGCGAAGTCCGGGACCGAGCCGCGTTCCGGGATCCGGGCGAGCGCGATGTCACGGCGCCGGCGGGCCCGGGCGGTGCGGCGCATGATGTTGGTCGCGATCCCCAGCAGCCACGGGCGCAGCCCGTCACCGTCGGGGTGCAGTTGCTCCCGGCCCCGCCACGCCTCCAGGAAGGTCGTCGAGACGACGTCCTCGGCCTCCGCCCAGTCGCCCGTCACGCGGAGGGCGTAGCGGTACAACACCTGGGCGTGCTCGTCGTACAGCTCGCCCAGGACGTCGGGATCGCCGCGGCGAAGACGCGTTCTCATGAGTGCTTCCACGCTCTGCCCTGCCCGGTCCGCCGCCCCGGTTCCGGTGACCTGTGTCACAGGCGCCGCCGCGCCGCCGGGGGCCGCCCCGCTCCGGATGTGGTCCAGCTCACAGGAACTCCGGAGCCGGTCCGACCAGTGCAGAGCATGACCACAACTTCTGCCCCCCGCTCCGTCCCTCGTTCCGTTCCCCGCCGCAGCGCCCTCCGGGCCCTGGCCGTCGCCGTCGCCCTGGTCGGCACCTCGACTCCCGCCTTCGGCAGCGCGGCCTTCGCCGCGGAGCCGCAGACGTACACCCTCACCATCAAGCACGTGGACCGCGCCGGCCAACCGGCCACGAAGTTCCGCACCCATGTCGCCGGGGTCTTCAAGGACGGCGGCGAGGAGTTCCTCGAGCAGCAGGACACCTCCGGCGTCACCACCGTGCGGCTGCCCAAGGGCCGGTACCTGCTGGACAGCACCCTGAGCTCGATCCAGGGGGCGAACGGCACGATCGGGACGGACTGGATCGTCCAGCCGCGCCTCGACCTCGACCGGGACACCACCGTCACCGTCGACGCGCGGACCACCGTCCCCGTCGACGTCCGCCCCCCGGACGGCTCCGCGAGCTTCGTGCACGGTTCGACGGTCGTCGAGGTCACACACAACGGTGTCACCAGGAGCGGCAACGTCGTCAACGGGTCGCCGAACCTGCGCGTGGCCCACCTTGGGCCCGAGACCGAAGCCGGGGCGCTGAAGCAGTGGATCGACGTCAACTGGAAGACCGACACCGTCAACTACGCGCTCGGCCGGACCTTCATCGGCACCCGTGCGCTGACCGGGCTCACCCGGCACTACTCCGCGCAGGAGCTGGCCACCCTGAACATCCGTAGCGCCGTCGGGCCGGGCAGCACGGGAACCACGCACTTCAGCCTCCTGCCGACCGACGGAGCGTCCCTCGGCGTCTCCCGGTCCATGCCGACACCCGGCACCGCCACCTTCCTCGTCGCACCCGAGCGCGGCACCTGGGACATCAGCTTCACCGTCCCCCGCGCCGACGGCACCGCGCCGAACTCCTACACCGCCGACCGCATCGCCGTACGGGCCGGGGCCACGACCACCCAGACCTTCGACGGCCCGGTCTTCGGCCCCGCGCTCACCGACCGTCCCGCCGTCTCACGCGACGGCGACCGAATCACCGCGAACGTCCCGCTGCTCGCCGACGGCGACGGCCACGCATCGTGGCGCCCGTTGTTCGACACCGCGTACACGTCGCTGTACCGCGACGGCGTGCTGGTCGGCGCCGCGTCCGAGGCGCCCGGACGCGGCGAGTTCACCGTGCCCTCGGGCAAGGCCTCGTACCGCCTGTCCACCACGGTGACCCGCAAGGCCGCGGCCGGCGCGACCACCCGCGTGAACGCGTTGTGGACCTTCGCCTCGGCCACCACGACCGGGCCGACCGCGCTCCCGGTGAGCGTCGTGCGGTTCTCTCCCGAGCTCAGCCCGGCCGGCACCGCGGTGGCCGGCAGTGCGCTCCGGATTCCGGTCACCGTGCAGGGAGCCGCCGCGGACGGACGCACCCGCTCGCTGACCGTCTCGGCCTCCACCGACGGCGGCGCCTCGTGGACCCGCCTCCCGCTCGAAGCGGGCGCGGTGACGGTCCAGAACCCGTCGGCCGGCACCGGTGTCTCCCTGCGCGCCGAGCTGACCGACGCCGACGGCAACACCCTCGACCAGACCATCACCGACGCCTACCGCACCCAGTGACCCCGTCGGCCGCCTGAGGCCCCTCCGGGAACCGCCCGGAACCGCCGGGCCGAGCCGGCCTCGCACGGCGCGGATCGCACATGGTTCACGGGTGGCCGGACCACTTCCCCGGTCCGGCCACCCGTTGCGGTCACCGGCCTGCGACTCGTCCAGCAGCTCTCCGGCGCCCGGGGTCACGAGGCCGGCACGTGCCGCCTGCGGGCCCGACCGGCCGTGCCCGTCGGCCAGTTGGGAGTTCCGCCGCCGGACCAGGACCGAGGAACTACACCAGCAGCGCCTCGACAGCGGCACGCGCCTGTCGGGCCGGGGCGTCGGTGCCGGTGATCGCGGCGGTGACGATGGCGCCCTCGGCGAGCAGTTGCACGGGCGCGGGGTCGGCGAGGCCGGCGGCAGCGCACCAGTCGGCCAGCTGCCGGTGGAAGGCGTCCTTGTGGGAGCGCACCTCGGCGAGCACTGCCGGGGAGGCCGGGCCCATCTCACCGAAGGCATTGATCCAGGCGCAGCCCCGGAAGCCCGGTTCGGCGCACCATCCGGCCAGCCAGTCGAACGCGGCCAGCAGCCGGGCCTGCGGATCGGCTTGCGCCTCGGCGGCGGCGACCAGTCGCCCGCGCCAGCGCACGTCCCGGCGGCGCAGCACCGCCACCACCAGGTCGTCCTTGGTGGGGTGGAAGCGGTAGATGCGTTTCAGCGGGAGCCCGGAGGCGGCCCGCACCTCGTCCATGCCGCCAGCGCGAATGCCCTTCTCGTAGAACAGCGCTTCGGCGGCGTCCAGCAGCTTTTCGTGGTCCTGCCGGGTCTGCTCTTCGGTGAGCGGGGCGGGCATCGGCGCACTCCTGCGAGGGATTGACGTGGAGAACGGTCGTTCCCTAGCCTAGCGCCCGACAAGGGTGGAGAACGGTCATTCTCCACCTGCCCGCATCCGCCCCAGGAGGCCACCATGACCGAGGGCCGCCCGCCCTACCCGCCGTTCACCCGCGACAGCGCACTCGCCAAGGTCCGGGCCGCCGAGGACGCCTGGAACAGCCGCGACCCGCAGCGCGTCGCCCTCGCCTACACACCCGACTCGGTGTGGCGGAACCGCGACACCTTCCTCACCGGCCGCACCGAGATCGTCGCCTTCCTAACCGCCAAGTGGGCCCGCGAACACGAGTACGCACTGCGCAAGAACCTGTGGGCGTTCGACGGCGACCGGATCGCCGTCCGCTTCCAGTACGAGTGGCACGACGACGAGGGCCAGTGGTGGCGCAGCCACGGCAACGAACTGTGGGGAGTTCGACCCGAACGGCCTGATGCGGCGGCGTGAAGCCAGCATCGACGACGTCCGGATCGACGCCGCCGACCGCCGCATTCTCGGCCCCCGGCAGGACGACGAACCCGAGCTCCCGGTGCGCTGACCCCCGCCGCCACCCCGGGCCGCTACCGGGCGGGGCGACGGCGGGCCACCGCACCCTTGGCCCCGGCAGGGCGACGAGCCCGAGCTGCCGGTGCGCCGACTCCCCCGGTGTCCCCAATTCCCGGGCGGGGCGACGACGGGCCGCCGTGTTCAGTAGCGTGGCGGCATGGTGCGAGTCCCCCTCACTCCCGAGCAGATCGAAGCCGGCCGGCGCCTGGGCGCGCTGTTCCGCGAGACCAGGGCCGGCCGCGACCCGGTCGCCGTCGCCCAGAGCGCCGGCATCTCCCCCGAGACCCTCCGCAAGATCGAGATGGGCCGCCTCCCCAGCCCCGGCTTCGGCACCGTGGTCGGCCTGTGCGCCGCGCTGGACGTCCCGCTGGACGACGCCGCCCAGGTCTGGCTGGGCGTGGTCACCGACGACCGGCGCGCCGCGGGCTGACCTGGGCCGCCTCGTGCGGCCGTCGGCACCGCATACCTCTTGCCCGGAACCGGACTGCCAGAGCTGGGGACCTGCCTCGGCCGGTCGCCAGGACGGCGTACCGCCCCCCGGCCCAGGCTGCCGCGATCGGGAACCCGCGTCGGACTGTCGCCAGCACCACGCACCTCTCGCCCAGGCCCAGGATGCCGCGATCGGGAACCCGCCTCAGACCGTCGCCAGCACCGCGTACCGCTCGTCCGACACCGGCCCGCCCCACAGTTCGGCGTCCTGCGACAGCGGCTCCACTCGCAGCTCGCGCACCAACGGCCGTACCGCACGGGCCAGTTCGTCCGCGGTCGCGCCACCCGCCCAGGGCAGCCCCTCCGCGCCGTTCACGTACGGCTCCGGCTCCGCGCCCGCCTCGCGCCACCGGCCCTCGATCAGGACCAGCCGACCGCCCGGGCGCAGCATGGTCGTCCAGTGGTGCAGCGCCGCCTCCGGGTCGGGCAGTGTCCACAGCAGGTGCCGGCAGAGCACCGCGTCGAACCGCTCCTCCCCGACGGGCGGCCGCGACGCGTCCCCCACCATGAAGTGCCCGGTCAGCCCCACCCCCGCCAGCTTCGCCCGGGCCCGCTCCACCATCCCCGCCGCCAGGTCCACCCCGGTCACCCGGTGCCCGGCCTCCGCCAGCAGCCGCGACAGCGACCCCGTCCCGCATCCGGCGTCCAGCACCTCCAGCGGCCCACTGGGCACCCATTCCGCCAACTTCCGTACCCACGCCCGCCGCGTGGTCTCGATCCCCAACCCGTGATCGGGCTCCTGGTCGAAGGCGGGAGCGGCGTCGTTCCAGTACTCGGCGATGGCGTGCAGGCGAGTGTCCATCCGAGCACCCTCCCATCGGTCGCTGACATCCCTCGGCCCGATCAGCTCATCAACTTCCGCTTTCCTCATCCGGGTTGCGCCCAGCCCGGGCTGCGGGCGTCCGAACGCCGATGGTCAGGGTGAACCGAACAGGCTTTCTGTGCACCGAAGTTCGAGCCGCCGGGTGTCGGCTTCGATGTTCGCCGTCGTCTGCCCGGGATCGCCGCTCGCCGTGCCGTCCAGGCGGAGGCTCAACTCCCGGAACTCCTCCGCCAGCCTGAGGATCACCGGCCGGACATACGGGTCCGCCGCCGAACTCGCGGACTGCAACGCGCCGTTCGCTGCCCGCGCCGCAACGGCCTGCCCCGCACTGCCCGTCCCCACCGCCGCCGCTCGGTACGCGTCCAGTGCCCGTTGTGCCTCGCCGCAGCCCGCCGGTGCGGGCAGGTGGGAGCCGGACTGCCCGGGCTCCGGGGGCGGCACCGCCGGATCGCGCTCGGTACCGTGCGGGACGAACAGAACCAGACCGGCGAGCAGGGCGGCGGCGGCAGCGAGCCCCAGCCCGGGCGCCAAGCGAACGCGTCGGCGCATCACGGCCGCCGTTTGGTCCGGGCCCGCCCAGATGGCCGTCCGGAACTGCGCCGTCGGGCGCAGAACAATGAACTCGGACTTCCGCGTCGGCGCGTCCGCCGCACGATCTGCTCCGCCGGTCGGCCCGACTCCGACAAGCGACTCCAAGTACCTTCGCCACCAGGGCACTTCGGGCCCGAGTCGAGGGCGGAACGGCACCGGCGTCCGCCCCTCGGCAGTGAGCGAGTCCAGGTAACGACGTCCGAAGCTCATGACCCGGCCTCCCCCGGCCGCCCCGGCACCGGAACGGACTCCAACTCCCCGGATTCCGGTGGCTCTTCACCCCTCGTGACGGCCTGCGCCGAGGTGAACGACCCGATCTGCCGCAACAACGCGGGCGCCGAGGCCCCGGCCGCCACCGCCGCGTACAGTCCGGTGATCTGGGAGTGCAACAGCCACCCCGTGACCGCCCCCAGCGCTATCCGGCTCAGTCCGGCAGCCAAGTCCGCCGAGAAGTCGACGTAATGACGCAACGGCGGCATCCGCCGCCGCCTCTCCTGCCGTGCCCGATGCCGCGCCGCCTGCCACGCCAGCAACCGCCCATTGGCGACCACCAGTTCGACCAACGCTCCCCCGACGCCGCCGTACCCGGCCGCGTGAGCCCAGTCCAACTCCGGTCCTCCCCAGACAGGTTGATTCTCCGCCAGCGAGCATCCTGCATCCCCCACCCGCAGTTCAAGACGCACCGGGTGCAAAGTGACTCAGCACCCGCTCCCGTTCCGGCCCGGCCATCTCCCCGTTCCGGTCAGGTAACCGGCGTGGGTATTCGCTCCGCCCGGCTTGTACTCCGCAGACCGATGGACTCATGCCTGCGTGCTCAGCAACTGCGCGATCCGATCGGTGACTTCGACCAGCCGGCCGGGGTCGCCGTGTTCCCGCCCCCAGTGGGCGGCGCTCACCGCGCGGGCCTGGGCCCAGCGGCGGACCCGGTCGTGGTCGAGTTCGGCGGCGTCCGCGTAGATCGCGAGTCGGCGCAGCACCGCCCGGCGCAGGTCGCCTGCGGCGAGCAAATCGTCAAATCGGCTGCGAAGCAGGGTGATTGCGTCGTAGGCCGGGTCGCCGACGTAGCCCTTGGGGTCGATGGCCAGCCAGGGTTCGCGCTCGGCGCGCAGGATGTTGCCGAGGTGCAGGTCGCCGTGGACGAGGGTGTCGGGCTGGTCGGTTCCGAGTTCGCGGACGGTGGCGATCGCGGCGTCCACCACCTGGCGCGGCAGCGGCCGGGCCAGCCGGTCGGCGTCCGCGCGAAGGTCGGCCGCCCACTGTTCGCCACGGTCGCTGAGCCGTGGCAGGCCGGGCGGTGCGGCCACCGCCAGTCTGTGGGTGAGGCGGCCGGCAATGGCGACGGCTTCGTCCACGGCGACGTCCCGGTGCTCGGCGAGGGTGCGCCGGTCGGCCCGCTCCAGCAGCATCGCGAACCGGGCGTCGTCGCGCCGGAGCAACCGCACCGCACCGTGACCGCCCCAGACGGCGAACGCGTCCGTCTCGTAGGCGTTGCCGGGGTGCGGGAACGAGACCTTCAGCACGGCCGACTCCTGAGGGTCCTCGCCGACCTGGCCGAGGACGAACCGGACCCGCGCCGGCGCGAGTTCCTGAAGTCCTTCCCTTCCGCCACCGGCCTGGTCGAGGAGCCCTGACGGGATGTGGCCCCCTGGTGGGGTGGTCGCGCCGGCGCGGTGATCAGCGCAGGTCCGTCCACAGGAGGCGCTCAGGGCCGGCCGGGTCGAGGTGGATGGTGGGGGCGGTGGCGTTCAGGCGCATGACGGAGCGGTCGGGGAGGTAGGGGGGCCAGGGCGGGAGCAGGCTGGTGGTGGGGTGGCCGTGCTGGGCGAAGGTGGTCCAGGCGGTACGGATCCGCTCGGAGAGCAAGGGCTGGTCGGGGGTGTTCATCAGCGGGTCGTGCAGGTTGCCGAAGACGGGGCCGAGTTCGGCCATGTGGCAGGCGCCGAGGGCGCCGTTCAGGGCCGGGGAGGGCTGGGTGAACTCGTAGAAGTAGGTGTCGGCGCCGTGGGCGGCGCGGGCCTCGGCGATGCGGATCGCGGGCAGGCGGTAGCCGTGGTCGGTCATCACGGCCGAGAACAGGTCGGCGGCGTCGGCGTCCGGTCGGTGCGAGGCGTAGGCGGCGCGCGCGGCGACGGGGTCGAGGCCGAGGGCGGCGAGGAAGCCGTGCAGGAAGCCGTCGTTGATACGGTCGGCCATGCCGAGCGGGACGAGGAACAGGCGGAACTCCTCGGCGGTGACGCCGGTGAGCAGGTCGAGGTGGCGGCCCGCGCCGGCGGCGATGGCGTCGATGGGGCGTTCGGGGAGCGTCGCGGTGCCGGTGACCGGCAGGACGGTGGTGCCGCCGCCCGCGGACTCGCCCCACTGGGCCGGTTCGGTGCTGCGGGCGATCTCCTGGGCGAGTCGGCTGTTGGCGGCGGCCAACTCCGCCGGCGGGACGGCGGCGAGGGCTTCGACGGTGCACTCGGCGCCGGCGAGTTCGGCCAGCCGTGCGGTGATGCGGCGCCCGATCTCGGGGGTGTGGACGTGGTGTCCGGCGCCGCTCTGGGTGATGGCCCGGCGAAACAGGCCCTCGGCGCGGGGCATCGTCATGAGCGCGGTGATGCCGATCGCTCCGGCGGACTGCCCGAAGACGGTGACGTTGCCGGGGTCGCCGCCGAACGCGGCGATGTTGTCGCGCACCCACTCCAGCGCGGCGATCTGGTCCAACAGGCCGAGGTTGGCGGTGCCGTCGGGCAGCAGCAGGAAGCCCTCCGCGCCGAGCCGGTAGTTCAGGGTGACGCAGACGACGCCGTCCCGGGCGAGGACGGAGCCGTCGTAGGTGGGCAGCGAGCCGGACCCGTTGCGGAAGGCGCCGCCGTGGATCCACACCATGACGGGCAGCCCCTCACCGGAGCAACTCGGCGACGGCGTCCAGACGTTGAGGTTGAGGCAGTCCTCGCCCTGCGGGCCGGCCTCCACCAGAAGCCCGGCCATCGCGGGGGCGTAGCCGGGTTGCGGGGCACTCGGGCCGGGGACGAGCGCGTCGCGGACGCCGCTCCACGGCTCGGGGGCCACCGGCGGTCGCATCCGGTTGGCGCCGAACGGCGGTGCGGCGTAAGGGATTCCCAGGAAGGACGCGGTGCCGTCGTGGAGGCGGCCGCGGACCTGGCCGTGGCGGGTGCTGACTGTGACGTTGCTCATCGGAAGTCCGGTTTCGGAAGGGCTCGGGGTGGTTCGGGCGCTTCGAGCCTTCCGCCCGCTCACCGCGGCCGCAACCGAATTCCCCGTGCCCGGCGCCCGGTTCAGCCGCTGAACGCCAGCCGCAGGGCCAGCACCGCGACCAGCCCGTAGCCCGCCGCGTACGTGGAGCGCCGCACCCGGGGTCCCAGCTTCGCGCCGGCGAAGGCGCCCGCCGCGGCGAGGACGTGCTGCCAGACGAGCGAGGCCAGGAAGACACCGGCCACGAAGGCGGTGGCGCCGGACCGGGCGTCGGTGCCGCGGGCGGCGATCAGGGCGGTGAAGTAGAGGGCGGTGGTCGGGTTGACGAGGGTCAGCAGGGCGAAGCGGACGAACGCGCGGGCCGCGCTGCCGGGCGACGGGGCCTCGGTGGGTTCGGCGGTGCGGCGAAGGCCGAGCAGGCCGTGGACGGCGATCGCGCCGAGCAGCAGGGCGGAGACGGCGTGCACCGCGCTCTCGTGGCCGGCGAGCAGGTGGGCGACCCGGGGGCCGGCCAGCACGGCGACCGTCGCGTACGCGCCGTCCACCGCCGCGACCGCCGTCGCCCCGCCGGCGGCGGGCGCCCAGCCCCGGCGGCCCTCCTGGAGCAGCAGGACCCCGACCGCGCCGAGCGGCACCGCCACTCCGAGCCCCGCCACCACACCTTCGAGCGCCGCGCCTGTCGTCATCCCCCCACAATGGCGGCCGAACCCGCCCGCCCGCACCGGTTTTTCGCTCCGCCGACGGTCAACTGACGCCCCCGAACCGCCACTTCACTACCCGTACAGTCAACACCCGTGGCAGCAGGCCGAGTTCACTCGGTCCGCACGCAGCCCGCTCCCCCGCGCCGCTGGTGCGCGGCCCGCCGCGCGAGCACCGAGCGGTAGGAGAGCAGGGACAGCACCGAGTCCGCCGACAGCACGGACGCGGCGCTGCGCCAGGAGCCCACCGACAGCACCGAGAACGACGAGCCGACGCTGCCGAGCGACAGCGCCGAGCCCACCGAGCCGATCGACAGCACGGAGTACGCCGACCCGATCGACAGGAACGACCCCACCGATCCGATCGAGAATCCCGCGTCCAGCGCCCTGCGCCACCCGTCCCGGCAGTCCATCACGGCCCGTCCTCCGCACCCGAAGCGAACAACTGAATTTGTCCGACCAGTCATACCCGACAGGCGGGCTGCTCGGCACCGCGAGGCACCTGCTTGGATGGGGGCCGGTCGCCCGACGGGCGGAAGCCGAGGATCGGAACCTCGCAGGTCGGAAGGGGTAGGCATGGGCACGGTGGGCGCCGAGATCCTGTCGTTGGGGTTGCTGGGCGTCGTGCTGGTGAGTGCGGTGCGGCGACCGTTCGGGTGGCCGGAGGCGGTGGTGGCGGTTCCGGCGGCGGGGCTGCTGGTGGCGGTCGGCGCGGTGTCCCCGGCGGCGGCATGGGGCGAGCTGGGGCGGCTCGGGCCGGTGGTGGGGTTCCTGGCGGCGGTCCTGGTACTGGCCCAACTCTGCGACGACGAGGGGCTGTTCGAGGCGTGCGGCCGCTGGATGGCGAGCGCGTCGGGCGGCCGACCGGTGCGGCTGCTGGGGCAGGTGTTCGGGGTGGCGGCGGTGGTGACGGCGGTACTCAGCCTGGACGCCACGGTGGTGCTGCTGACGCCCGTGGTGGCGGCGACGGCGGGTGTCCTCGCGGTCCGGGCCCGGCCGCACGTGTACGCGTGCGGGCACCTGGCCAACACCGCGTCGCTGCTGCTGCCGGTGTCGAACCTGACCAATCTGCTCGCGTTCACCGCCAGCGGCCTGACCTTCGGCCGGTTCACCGCACTGATGGCGCTGCCGTGGCTGGGCGCCGTCGGCGTCGAGTACCTGCTGCTGCGCCGTTTCTTCGCCGCCGAGCTCGCCGTTCCTGCTGCTCTCCCCGCGCCCGCCGATCGCCCCCGGCTGCCCCGGTTCGCGCTGCTGACGGTGGCCGGCACGCTGGCCGGTTTCGTGGTGGCCTCCGCGCTCGGCGTCTCCCCGGTGTGGGCGGCGGCGCTCGGCGCGACGGTGCTGGCGGTCCGCGCGTTGGCGGCGAGACGGACCGACGCCCGCCGGATCGTGCAGGCGGCGGCACTGCCGTTCCTGGCGTTCGTGCTGGCGCTGGGCGTGGTGGTGAAGGCGGTGGTGGACAACGGGCTGGCCGGGTGGCTGGCCGCGCTGGTCCCGTCCGGCGGTTCGCTGCCGACACTGTTCGCGCTGGCGGGCCTGGCCGCGCTGCTCGCGAACCTGGTGAACAACCTGCCCGCCACGCTGCTGCTCGTCCCGCTCGCCGCACCGTCCGGCCCGGGCGCCGTGCTGGCCGTGCTGCTGGGCGTCAACCTCGGCCCCAACCTGACGTACGCCGGCTCGCTCGCCACCCTGCTGTGGCGGCGCATCGTGCAGGACCGGGCGATCGACGACGGCGGCCTGCGCACCTTCACCCGCCTCGGCGCGATCACCACCCCGGCCACCCTCGCCACCGCCGTCCTGGCGCTCTGGGCCTCCCTCCGCCTGCTCGGCACCTGACCCGGCCGGGGCGCCTGACCTGCCGCCTCTCGAACAGCCACCCGCGCGCAGCCGAACGGCTGAACGCCCGGGCGGCCCGGATGAAAACCTCACGGGCCCGCCCGGCCCTCCGGCACCGCCCGTCGGGCAGGTCATAGGGTCGTTTCGGCCCACGTCGGGGAGCTCCCCCGCACGTCGGGAAAATCTCCCCGCACTTTTCCGTTATCCGCCGACCGCCGGTGGATCTCCGATGGTGTGAGGGCACGACGCGAGAACACGAGGACGGGCCGGGCTGTGGACAGTGGGCAGGTGACGACGCTGGTCGGCCGGGCGCAGCACGGTGACCGGCAGGCGGTGGCGGAGCTGGTGGGGGGTCACCTGCCGCTGGTGTACAACGTGGTGGGCCGGGCGCTGTCGGGGCATCCGGACACCGACGACGTGGTCCAGGAGACCATGCTGCGGGCGGTGGACGGGCTGCCGGGGCTGCGGGATCCCGGCGGCTTCCGCAGCTGGCTGGTGGCGATCGCGCTGAACCAGGTGCGTCGCCGGTTCCGCGACGAGGACGACCAGGGCGACGGGGGCGCGGCGCGGGCGGTGCCGGACGCGGCGGCGGTCGCGGATCCGGCCGCCGATTTCGTCGGGCTGACGATCGTCCGGTTGGGGCTGTCGGAGCAGCGGCGGGAGGTCGCGGAGGCGACCCGCTGGCTGGACGAGGGCGACCGGGATCTGCTGGCGCTGTGGTGGCTGGAGGCGGCGGGCGAGCTGTCGCGGCCGGAGTTGGCGGCGGCGCTGGAGGTGTCGCCGCAGCACGCGGCGGTGCGGGTGCAGCGGATGAAGGGTCAGTTGGAGGCGGCCCGGATGGCGGTGCGGGCGCTGGGCGCGGTGCCGGGGTGCGCGTGGTTGGCGGAGCTGACGGCGGGTTGGGACGGTGTACCGGGCGCGTTGTGGCGCAAGCGGATCGGCCGTCATGTGCGCGAGTGCGCGGTGTGCGGGGAGCAGCGGCGCGGGCTGATGCCGGCCGAGGGGCTGCTGGCGGGCCTGGCGATGGTGCCGGTGCCGGACGGCTTGGCGGCCCTGCCGAGGATGGAGCCCACGGGTGCGGTCGGCTCGGCTGAATCGGCTGGCTCGGCTGGCTCACCCCGCTCGGCCGGCTCGGCGCACAACGCGTCCTCGCACCGGCGGGTGTCCCGGAAGGAGTCGCACCGGGCCGGCGCCCGGCACGGCCGTCGGGCGGCGCCTCGCCGGGGGCCGGGGCGGGGCCGGTTGCTGGTGGGCGGCGGGGTGGTGACGGTCGCGGCGGGGCTGCTGGTGGCGGTGCTCCTGCCGGGCTCCTCGCCGACGGCGGACGGCCCGGACGCGCAGCAGCCGCCAGTGGTGGCCGGTGCGGAGCATGTGGAGGCGCTGGCCGATCCGGCGGTCGGCACCGCGCCGTCCGCGAGCGCCTCGCCGTCCGCGTCGGCGTCACCCTCGGCGTCGGCTTCGGCGTCCGGAAAGGCGACGGTCCCGGCCCGGCCCTCGTCGCGGGCGCTCGCGCCGTCGGCCGGGAAGCGTGTGGGGGATCTCGGGCAGCAGGTGCTGGATCTGGTCAACGCCCAACGTGCGCAGGCGGGTTGTCCGGCGGTGTCGGCGAACGGGCAGCTGGCGGACGCGGCGCAGGAGCAGTCGGACGACATGGCGGAGCGCTCGTTCTTCGACCACACCAACCCGGACGGCGACGGCCCGGCGGAGCGGATCGACGCCGCCGGTTACGAGTGGAGCGGCTGGGGCGAGAACATCGCGCGCGGTCAGAACGACCCAGCGGCGGTGATGGCCAGCTGGATGAACAGCCCGAGCCACCGGGCGAACATCCTGAACTGCACGTTCACCGAGCTGGGCGTGGGGGTGCACCAGGGCGCGGGTGGGCCCTGGTGGACACAGGATTTCGGTACTCCGAGCTGATGCCTCGCCGCTGTGGATACCGCAGCCGTCGCCGTTGACGCTGCGGGCTGTCCACTGACGGGCGGGTGCGGGTCCGGCCGGGCTGCCCGACGGGTGCGGGTCCGGCCGTCCGACGGGCGGGTGCGGGTCCGGCCGTCACCGTTGACGGCCTCCCGCGCGCCGGGCGGGTCAGTCGGCGGCGGCGCGGCTGCCCCCGCGCGGGCGCGGGACGGCGTCGGCGTCGGCGCTCATGGCCGGCGCGCTCTCGCCCATCGCCGCCGCGCGCAGGTCGGCGAGGGCGTCGTCGACCGAGTCGTGGACATCGAAGATCCGTTGGATGCCGAAGAGTTGGAGGATCTTGCGGGTGTGGGTCTCGGGGCCGGGGAGGACCAGCCGGAGCCGGCCGCCGCGGGAGGACAGCATGCGACGGGTCGCGACCAGGACGGCAAAGCCGGTGGAGTCGCAGAAGTCGACCCGGCTGATGTCCACCACCATCCGCAGGCAGCCTTCGGTGACCAGTCGCTGGAGGCGCTCGCGAAGTGCGGAGACTCCGCTGATGTCCACCTCTCCGGCGACCTGGACGACCGTCCAGCCGTATCGCTCCCCGTAGCTCACGCTCAGTGCCACTCTGGTGCCTTTCTCTGGGATCGCTGGGGGTATGCGGCCTCTGCCCGATTCCTGCGGCCCGAACCCTGTTCCGGGTGACGATTTCGCGGCCAGCGGGAGGAATTTCCGCGAAATGTCATGGCGCGGCTCCGTTCGACGGTCGAATTCGTTGCTCCACCCGACGATCTGCACAGGATTTCCTCCGCTTGGCGGTACCGGGACGGCTGCCCACCCGTCCGGGCCGGGACGCGCCGGGCGGGGGCCGGTGACAGGCTGGGGAGAGAAGTGCCCGGCGAAGGGAGACCATCATGATCACCACCGATTTCGTGCCCGGTTCACCGTGCTGGCTCGACCTGGGCGCGCCGGACGTGTCCACCGCCGGGGACTTCTACGGGGCGGTGCTGGGTTGGGAGTTCAAGCCGCTGGAGGGCACCGACGGCACGTTCGGGCTGGCCACCTCGGGCGGTCGCACGGCCGCCGGGATCGGGCTGCTCACCGAGCGCGGCGCCCGTTCGGCGTGGATGGTGTACTTCTTCACCCCGGACGTCCACGAGACCGCCGCCTCCGTGCTGCGGGCGGGCGGCACGGTCCGGCTGGAGCCGCAGGACGCGGACGGCTGGGCGTCGATCGCGCAGTTCAGCGACCCGCTGGGCGGCCAGTTCGCGGCGTGGACGCCGGGCCGGGCGCGCGGTCTGGAGACGACGGACGACCCGGGCGCGCTGTGCTGGACGGAGCTGTACACCACGGACGCCTCGGCGGCGCTGGCGTTCTACGAGACGGTGTTCGGCTGGCAGCGCGAGGACATGCCGATGCCGGGCGGCGGGGACACCACCTACACCATCGTCACCCCGGCCGGGCAGCCCTCGGAGCGGATGCACGGCGGTGTGCTGCAGGTGCCGCCGGAGCAGTTGGCCGTGTCCCGGGGCGTGCCGTCCTGGCACCCGGTGTTCACGGTCACCGACTGCGACGCGGCCGCCACCACCGTGCGCAGCAAGGGCGGAGAGGTGTTGATGGGCCCCTCGGACGCGCCCGGCATCGGACGGATGGCGGTGTGCGTGGACGGCGCGGGCGCGGACTTCGTGCTGCTGACCCCGGCGCCGAGCACGCCCTGACGTCTCGTCAATTACCATACAGATCTAATCACTTGGCGAGCCCGCGCGCCTCGCGCAGCCGGTGTCCGGTGCTGCCGGGCGCGATCAGCGGGGCCGGATAGCCGACGGGGCGATGACGGGCCTGCCAGGGGCGGTGGATCGACCGACCGGGCAGCTCGGCGAGTTCGGGCACCCAGCGGCGGACGTATGCGCCCTCGGGGTCGTAACGGTCGGCCTGGGCAAGCGGGTTGAGGACCCGGTTGGGCCGGGTGTCGGTGCCGGTACCGGCGACCCACTGCCAGTTCAGCTGGTTGTTGGCCACGTCGCCGTCAACCAGGTGGTGGAGGAAGTGCCGGGCGCCGAGCCGCCAGTCCAGGTACAGGGACTTGGCCAGGAAGCTCGCGGTGAGCAGCCGTGCCCGGTTGTGCATCCAGCCGGTCTCGGCGAGCTGCCGCATCCCGGCGTCGATGATCGGGAACCCGGTGCGGCCCTGCCGCCAGGCGGTGAGTTCGGCCTCGTCGGTGCGCCAACTGTCGTGCCGGGTACGGTAGTCGGCGTGTGCGGCGGCGGGGCGGGCGGCCAGTACCTGGTGGTGGAAGTCGCGCCACACCAGCTGCCGGACGAACGCCTCGGCGCCCGCCCCGCCGCGCCGCTCGGCGAGGTGGACGAGTTCGTTCGCGGACAGGCAGCCGAAGTGCAGGTACGGCGACAGGTGCGAGGTGCCGTCGGCGGCGAGGTCGTCGTGCAGCTGCGCGTACTGGGCGGTGTGCCAGTGCTGCCAGGCCCGGCGGGCGGCGCGCTCGCCGGGCTCGGGCAGGCCGCGGGCGGTGGGCTTCGCGGTTTCAACTGCCTTGCCGTGCAGGCCCTTCGGGGTGTTCAGGGTGTGCGGCGCGGGCAGCGGGGTGCGGCGGCCGGCCTGCTGCCAGGCCCGGTGGTACGGGGTGAACACCGCGTAGTGGTCGCGTCCCCCGGGTGTCACCGCACCGGGTGGCACGGCCGTCAGCGATCCCTCGTGCACCCGCAGGCGCTCGCCGAGCGCGCGGCGCAGACGCTGTTCGCGCCGCCGGGCGTAGGCGCTGACTCCGGCGGCGACGTGCACGCTCCGCGCGCCGAGTTCGGCGGCCAGTCGGGCCGTCTGTTCGGCGGTGTCGCCCTCGCGCACCAGCAGCCGGCCGCCCGCGCGGCGCAGCGAGGCGTCCAGGTCGGTGAGGCAACCGGCCAGGAACGCCCGGCGGTTGGGCGCGTCGAAGCCGGCGGCGGCGATCGCCGGGTCGGTGACGAACAGTGGCACCACCTGGTCGGCGGCGGTGCGGGCGGCGTGCAGGGCGGGGTTGTCATGCAGGCGCAGGTCCTGGGTGAACAGGACGACGGCGAGGGTCATTTCGGGGCGCGGCTTCCGTACTCGGGCCCGGCGGTGGGGCGTTGGGGATGCGCGGGCCTGGGGCGGGCCGCGGGGGACGGGCCGTCCCCGTCTCCTCATCGGCGGCCGCACCGGTTTGGATGAGTGTCCCCGGTGCGGGAACATCTCGGCGGCGGGTCTCGTTCACCCGAGGTCCCGCTGCCTCACTGCTCAGGAGCGTCGTGCCCGAAACTGCGTCCGCCGTCCTTCCGTCCCTCACTGTGCAGGCCGAACGGCTGATCGAGCTGGGGGTGCACGAGCTCGCCGGTCTGTCCGCCGCCGAACTCCGCGCCTTCGCCGAGGCCGCCGGCGCCACCCCGTCCGGCGAAGGCGCCCTGCTCGCCGTCCACCCGGACCGCGCACCCGCTTCCGTACTCGCACCGCTGCTGCGCCGCGACGACAAGCCGGGCTTCGTCGTGGTCGACATGCCCGACGTGGACGACTTCGCTCCGCTCGACACGGTGGCGCTGCCCGACGGCCCGCTCTACCTGCTGACCGGCGTCAACCGGGGCGACCGGATGGCCAACTGGAGCCCGGACGAGGCGCTGCCCGCCCTCACCGGCGAGGCCCGCACCCCGCTGCTGCTCACCGAAGGCATCCACTGGGTGCTCCAGCAGCCCGCCGCGCTGGAACGCAACCGCTGCTTCATGACCATCGGCTCCCGGCTGCGCAAACCGAACGGCGCGTTGGACGCCCGTACCCCGGCGATCTGGATCAGCAACGGCACGGGGCGGGACGGCCGTGAGCGCCGCAACGCCCCGAAGGTCGGCTGGTGTTGGGCGGGCAACCGGCACACCTGGCTGGGCTTCGGGTCCGCGACGGGCCGCCACCGGTAGCAACCGCGAAAAGCGCGGCGGGTCGGGTCGGGAGTCCCAGTACCGTCGGGTCCGAACGGCGCGGGCCCCCGACCGGCCCGCGCGCCCTCGACGCGACAGGAGTGACAGCGTGCACCAGCTCACGTACGGCGACATCAAGGCGGCCGGCGAGCGGATCGCCGGGCGGGTCCGGCCCGTCGCGGTGGCCCCGCTCGACCTTCCCGACGGGGGTGGGGAGGTCTGGGCGGCGCTCGAACTCCTGCAGCACACCGGGTCGTTCAAGGCCCGGGGCGCACAGAACTTCCTGCGGGCGCACCGCGAGGCCGGCACGCTCCCCGACCCGGGCGTGACCATCGCCTCCGGTGGCAACGCGGGCCTGGCGTGCGCCTGGGCGGCGCAGCAACTGGGCGTCCGGGCCACGGTGTTCGTGCCGGAGACCGCGCCGGCGGTGAAGGTGGCCCGGCTGCGCGGCTACGGCGCCGAAGTGCGGCAGGTGGGCAGCGAGTACGCGCAGGCGCTGGCGGCCTGCGAGGAGTACGCGGCGTCCTCCGGCGCGCTGGCCTCGCACGCCTACGACCACCCGCTGATCGCCGCCGGCGCGGGCACCCTGCTGGACGAGATCCGCCGTCAACTCCCGCAGCTGGACACGGTGGTGGTGTCCGTCGGCGGTGGCGGCCTGTTCGCGGGCGTGGCCACGGCGGCCCGCGAGCACGGGGTGCGGACCGTCGCCGTCGAGCCGGAGGGTTCGCAGGCGCTGCACGCCGCGATGGCCGCGGGCCGCCCGGTGGACGTGGCCGTCGATTCGGTCGCCGCCGACGCGCTCGGTGCCCGGCGGGCCTCCGCGACCGCCCTGTGGGCCACCGGGCAGGACGGCGTCCGCACCGTTCTCGTCCCCGACAGCGAGATCGTCCGGGCCCGTCAACTCCTGTGGGACGGCTACCGGTTGGCCGTCGAGCATGCCGCCTCGACGGCGCTGGCCGCGCTCACCGGCGGCGCGTACCGGCCCGCCGAGGGCGAGCGGGTGTGCGTGGTGCTGTGCGGGGCGAACACGGACCCGGGCACGCTCGGCTGAGGACGCGTGGCGCGCTGTCGGAGGGCGGCCAGTTCTTCGCCCGGCTGCGCTCCGACGGCACCCTGCTGGACGCCTTCCGTGCCGCGCTCGACACCGGCCGCGCCCCCGAGGACCTGGTGCCGTTCGAGACCGAGCCCGAGGAGAGCTGGGAGGAGGGCCTCGCCACCGTCGAGCACCCCGGCCTGCGTGCCCACCTCGCCCACTTCCTCACCGACGGCGAGGAGGGCCTGATGCCGATGGTCGAGGACGCCCCGGCCTGGGGCCTCGACGCGTACGGCTGCGCGCCGGTGATGGGCTGGCAGGACGGCTTCGGCCAACTCGACCTGGCCGTCCTCCGCCTGAGCCCGCCGGTCGCGGGCACCTGATTCCCGCCCGCGGCCGACCCGGCGGGGCGGCCGCAGGTCAGTCCGTCGCGGTGTCACGGTCCTGGGCGGCCAGCAGGCGGTCGAACAGCAGATCCATGTCGCTGGGGTCGGCCCGCCGACGCTCCTCGGCCCGCCGGCGCGCGACGGACACCGGGGGAAGGGCGGCGATGGCCTCCTCGGCCCGGCCCTGCTCGATCAGGAGCTCCGCCAGCCTCCGGGGCGCGAAGGTCTCGGCCGACGAGCGCAGCAGCTCGACGGCTTCCTCCACGCACCCGTTCCTGGCCAGCAGCCGTGCGGTCTCGCAGTCCCGCTCGCCGCACTCCTCCACGGTCAGCGCCTTGGCCTCCGCGACGGCCTGGTCCAGGCGGCCGGCCTCCGCCAGCAGCCGGAGCCTGGTGGGCCGCAACCACCAGAGGTGTTCCTGGACGTAGGAGGCGCTGCGTTCGTCCAGGAGCTCCAGCGCCCGTTCCGGCCGGCCGTCCTCGACCAGCAGCTGGGTGATCAGGTCGAGCTGGTTCCAGCCGCCGTCGTACTCGAAGGTGGGCCGCCCCACCTCGACGGCCTCGTCGATCCGCCCCTGCCGGCTCAACAGGCCGATCAGGCTGATGCGGTGGGTGTCGTGGCCGGTGATCTCGAGGAACTCGCGCAGCACGACCTCGGCCTCCTGCGCCCGGCCCGCGTCCTCCAGTGCCTTCGCGTAGTGCCCCAGGACGGCGGAGGCCTTCGCACCGGTGCCCAGGATCCGGAGTTCCTCGATCCGCCCGTGCCGCGCGAGCAGTTCGGCGTAGCAGGTGAGCGTGTTCTGACTCAGGTACCGGCCCGCTGCCACGTCCGCCCCGAGGGTCCGGATCGCCTCGTCCGCGCGGCCGGTGCGTTCCAGGACGCGGGCCCGGAGTTCCTGGGCGTTCCAGGGCTCGTGACGGTGGTCGCGGTTCGCCCCGCACTGTCCGGCCGCCTCGGCCAGCGGGTCGAGCAGTTCCAGGACCTGCTCGTCGCGGCCCTGTCCCTCCGTCAGATCGACCAGGGTCTCCACCAGCCACCAGTCGCGCAGGTGTGGGACGAGCACCTCGATCGCGTCGTCCACCCGCCCGGCCCGGGCCAGCATCAGGGCGAACTCCCGCCACTCGCGCCCGTCCTGGACGTCCGCGGCCGGCCGGACCAGCGCCAGGGCTTCCTCGGTCCGGCCCCACTGGAACAGCACGTCCGCCAACAGCACCACCGCAGGCTTCCAGCCCGTGGCGGCGAACGGTTCGACGGCCGTGCACGCCCCGTCGAAGTCCCCCACCGCGCACAGCTCGCGCACCGCCACCACGGCACAGAACCACTCGCCGCGCTCGGCCGCCGCCCGGATCACCAGATCCAGGCGTCCGAGCCCGACCAACCGCTCGGCCATCGCCGGGGGCACCCCGCCGGCATGGGACCTCTCCTGCCATTCAAGATCGTCGATGTTCACGGCCGGAGCATAGGAGTTCGCTCCGACAGCGCCCCGGCCCACCGTCAGAGCTGCGCGGCCGTCACCTGGGCGGCCGGTGCCGGGTGGCGGTCGCGGAAGGTGAACGCGTCCGGGCCGGTGCCGTGGTCGCGGATGCGGGCGATCCGCCCCATCGCCTCGGTGAGGCTCGGGCGGTGGCCGGCCGGCACCCACCACAGCGCCTGGTGCGGGCCGTCGGGGCGCTCGAACCACTCCCGGCGGCGGCTCAGCACCCGCAGGTGGTCACTGCGGAACGCGTATTCCCACAGCGCTTCGACCGACTCCCACACCGAGCAGTTGATCTGGAACCGCTCGTCGGCCACCTCGGGGAAGGCGGCCACCGCCTCCGCGTCCGCGTCGTCCACCAGCCGCCAGACGAACCCGGGGCTGCGCTCGGCGAGCGCGTTCATCTCGCCGATCTGACCGATGAAGTCCGCGACCTGCGGGTCGGTGGGCGGCGCGAGAAGGCGGCCGACGTTGATCTGCGCGAGCTGAAAACCGGTCATGGGACAAGCATGGCGCGGCCCACGATGTAACGTCAACGAATTTTGTTTTTAGAAAGCGCCACGCAGCAGCCGCCCGCGCACGCCTCCATCCTCGGCGCCCACTGCTCCCCCGCCAGCCCGCCCAGCAGCGCCAGGTTCATCCCGCACACCAGCCCCGGGAACTCCTCCGCCAGCGCGTGGAACGGGCAGTTGCGCAGCCGCAGCACCTCGCCGTCCCAGAACGGCGCGTACCCGCGCGCCCGCAGCACCTCCTCCAGGTCCGCCCCCGACCCGGCCGCGTCCGGATCCGCCGCGCCCGCGGCCTTCGCCGCCGCCTGCAACTCCCGGTCCAGCCCCGCCCGTTCCACCGTCTCCGCGAGCAGCCGGCCCGCCGCGTCGTACGAACGCGGCGGCACCGACACCGCGAACTCCCCCTCCGCCCGCCGGTACAGCTTCGCCGGCCGCCCCGCGCCCGGGCCGGTCCGCCCCGAGAGCCGCCGGTACGACACCGCCAGCAGCCCCGCCTCGACCAGCTTGTCCAGGTGGAACGCCGCCAGCGACCGGGAGATCCCCGCCGCCTCCGCCGCCGCGTCCCGCCCCACCTCCTCCGGCGCCGCCGCCACATGCCAGTACAGCCGGCGCCGCACCGGATCGCCCAGCGCGCCCAGCGCCGCGTACGAGTCGTCCTCAGAAGCCATCCACCGAGTCTATGACCAATGGTCGTATCCGAAAGACCCCCCGGTGGCGCGAATCACTGCCCGCACCGGCCACCTTGCGCCAGGCTCCGGGATTCCCCGCCACCACTATCTACACCTCTGTAGAGTGATCTCCCCCGATCGGACTCGAAGGAGGCCCACCGTGCTCCCTCCGCAGCTGCAGACCGACCCCACCTGGTCCCCGCCGGAACCCGAAGTCCGCCCCGCCTACCAACCCGTCGAAGTCCGCCTCGACGACACTGCCACCTGGACCCTCGGCCGGATCAACGCCTGGTGGCACGCCCCCGACGGCACCCCCTGGTGCCGCCTGCGCCTCATCGGCGCGGCGCCGCTGTGGTGTCCGTACGACCCGGAACGGATCCTGCTCCTGCCCACGAACGGCACCTGACGGGCTCACCCGGCGCCGACCGCCGGTTCCTCGTCCGCCACCACCGGGTCCACCAATCCACCAGCAGCGGGACGGGTTCCGGGGCGACCCGCGCGAACTCCTCGACCGGCAACAGCCCCCGGGGCACGGACCACGACGGGCCGCGGTTCCTGCGAGCGCCCGGCCCCGGCAGGTGGAGTCCGTCAGCTCGTCGTTCCCGAACTCCCGCAGCAGTGCGGCCGCTTCCTCCGTCCGTCCGTCCTTCACCGGCCTCTCGGCGGCCGCGTGGCACACTTTCCAACGGTCCTCAGGATCCGCGACTTCACCCGCCGACCGCTGTCGGCGGCCGCCCCGCGGCCCGGCCGCCGCGCACCCGGCCGGGCCTGACGGGCAGTCGGGCGGTAGGTCGGGCGGTCAGCGGCGTGTGCCGCAGCTGGGGCAGAACGCGGAGTTGGCGGGCAACTCGGCGTGGCACGAGGTGCATTGCGGGGGTTGGGCGAGGCGGAAGCCGCAGGACGGGCAGAACGGGGTGCCGTGGGTGTCGGCACTGCACTGCGGGCAGACCAGCTGGCGCGCGGCGGTGACGTCGAACTGCTGGGCCTGGGACTGGCCGTGCCGGTACGCGTTCTCGACCACGGCGTCGTTGAGGCCGCGCTGCTGGGCGGCGACGGCCTCGGCGGCGGTGTCGGGCGCGCAGCCCAGGCACAGGCCCTGAGCGGCGCTCCAGCAGCGTTCGCAGACGTAGTGGGTGCAGCGGGCGCAGCGGTTGAAGTGCTGCTGCGCGTTGGTGACGGCGCGCTGGAACGCGGCGTCCCGGCCGCTGCCCCAACTGGCGCCGGCCAGGCCGTCGGCGGCGTTGGTGAGGCCGTTGGAGGCGTTGCCGCCGATCAGGCTCCACGCGGCGCTGACGCCCTTGTTGATCCAGCTCGCGGCCTGTCCGGTGCGGAACGGCTCGAACGGTGAGCGCCAGGTGTCGTAGCAGCGCGAGCAGGAGAACTCGAACTGGAATCCGGCGCCGGTGCCGTGCTGCTCGCTCAGGTCGCGGTAGTTGTTGCTGAAGTAGATCTCACTCATGGCCGCCGCCATACCCCCACACTTCTCACATGTTCGCCGCAGTCACACAGGCTCCCACACGGATGTGCGGAGCCGGAACCGGGCCCTTATCGGGATGCTGACGGTGCGTCAACGACCGAACAGGACCGGTCCCAGCACGGAGGGACGGAGCAGTGTGCTCGGCGGTTCCACCATGGCGGTGACGTGGCCGAACGCGGCGGAGACGGTGGCGTCGGTGGTGGCGCGGGTCAGCAGGCGGTCGAGGAAGCGGTGCTGGAGGCGGATCACGGGGCCGCGCGGGCCGCCGGTGGTGCCGGGGAAGCGGACGTCCTCGCCGGCGGCCATCACCCACGGGTTCTTGGCGGTGGCGGCGATCGCCCGGCGGGCCTCGCGGACGGTGGCGGGCCCGAGTCCGCCGCGCCGGCGGGCGGCCTCGCGCAGGGCGCGGGCACCGAGCGCGGCGACGGAGATGCCCTGCCCGTAGACCGGGTTGAAGGTGCAGGAGGCGTCGCCGAGGGCGAGGAACCCGAGCGGGTCGATGCGTTCGTGCTTGCGCCGGACGCTCGGCCCGGGCACGAACCCGCGTGCGGGGCCCACGGGTTGGGCGCCTGCGACGGCCTCCGCGATGGCGGGGTCGCGGAGTTGGCCGAGCTGCTTCTCGAACTCCTCGGGCTGGATGGACGGTTCGAAGCCGCGCATGCCACCGATGCCGACGATCCAGCGGTTTCCCTCGACGGGCAGCAGGACGCCGAACCGGCCGTGCTCGGGGGCGTGTGTCTGCACGTAGACGGCGGGCTGGTCCTCGCGGCCGGGCGGCCGGTGGTAGAACCGGCTGGCGTAGGCGACACCGGTGTCCACCCGCTCCACGGGGGTGGTCGGGAAGCCGAGGTCGATCAGCCACCGCCCGGAACGGGTGCCGCGTCCGGCGGCGTCGATCACCAGCTCGGCGGACAGTTCGGTGACGGGGGCGCCGTCCCGGCCGCGTTCACGCAGCTGCACCCCGGTGACGCCGTGCCGGGTGCCGAGCAGGCCGACCACCTCGGTGCCCTCCAGGATCTCGATCGCCGGCTCGCTGCGCACCCGTTGCAGCACCGTGTGGTCGAGCAGCGGGCGGCTGCAACTGAGCATCGCCAGCCGGCTGTCGTACGAGGCGAGTCGCCCCACCGGGGTGAGCCACCGCAGCCCACCGGGGACGGGCACCAACTCGGCGCCCGCGGCGAGCAGTTCGGCCCGCGCACCGGGCATCAGCTCGTCGATGGTGCGGTGCCCGGCCTCCAGCAGCAGGTGCCCGTGCCGGGCCTGCGGCACGCCCGCCCGGAAGTCCACCCCGTCCGGGTAGCGGTCGCGTTCGACCACCACCACCCGCCGCGCGACCCCGCGCAACGCCCACGCGGCCAGACACCCGGCCAGCCCGCCACCGATCACCACCGCCGTACCGCGGTCCCCGACCGCCCTCCCCGCAGGACTCATGCCCCGTACAGTAGGCGACCCGCCCCGCACCGTCACCGGTGCGGACACACCCGCTCGCCGGGCGCAGCGCCCCGGGGCCGGCCCGACGGCACATCGGCCGACCTGGGGGCGGTCGGCCTGACGGCACATCGGCCGGGCCTGGGGCGGCCGGCCCGACGGCACATTGGCCGGGCTGGGGGCGGTCGGCCCGACGGCACATCGACCGGACGACAAATTCGGATGACAGCGCCGCGCGCGCCGTCTACGGTGTCCCCCGGACGCCTCCCGATGCGCTGGGTCTTCCGGTTACTTCCTGACAATGACGCACCGGCACCCGCTTCGATCACGGGGGGCGTTCCTCGGCCCGCCGCTGTCCGGCCCGCTGCTTCGCGCCGGCCGCGCCCCGGCCTGCCTTCCGTCGGCACACCCACCCACCTGGGGGATTTCTGCATGGCCCGCTTCAACCGTCAGCGCAGCAAGGCCGAGACCAGGGCGGAAATCCGCACCGAGACACCGGAATTGTTCGCAGGCGGGGCCAGTGGGGCATTGGTGATGCACGGGCAGTGGCCGGTCGCCCCGCGGGCCGTGCAGGCGCCGCCCGCGCCGCCCGCGCCGCCGCAGGTCGTTCCGCCGCTGGTCAACCACCAGGGCGGGCACGGGTGGCAGCGCGATCCCCGGTCGGAACTGTTCGTGCTCGCCGTGACGCACTTCTCCGGCCAGCACACCTTCTACGAGAGCGCCGACAGCCGCGAGGCGCGCTTCACCTCGCTGGTGCGCCGCTTCGCACTGGAGGACCCGGAGTGGACGCTGGGCCTGCTGCGCTGGCTGCGCACCGAGGCCCACATCCGGTCCGCCGCGCTCGCCGGCGCGGTCGAGTTCGCCCGGGCCAGGACGGAGGCCAAGGCCCCCGGCCTCTCCCGGCAGGCCGTCGATGCGGTGCTCCAACGCCCGGACGAGCCGGGCGAGTTCCTCGCCCTCTGGACGGCCAGGTACGGCCGCCGGATTCCCCAGCCGGTCCGCCGGGGGCTCGGCGACGCGGTGCGCCGCCTGTACACCGGCCGGGCCCTGCTCAAGTACGACACCCCCTCGCACGCCTTCCGCTTCGCCGACGTGCTGGAACTCGTCCACCCCGCCCCCGCCGCCGACCGGCCCTGGCAGGGCGAGCTGTTCCGCTACGCCCTGGACCGCCGCCACCGCCCCCGGCACGCTCTCCCGCCCGCCACCGAGCCGATGCTGACGGCCCACGACCGGCTGCTCGCCGTGCCGGTCGCGGATCGCCGCGCCCTGCTGGACGAACCGGACGCCGCCGACACGTTTGCCGCCGCCGGAATGACCTGGGAGGCGCTGGCGGGCTGGCTGCAGGGCCCGATGGACGCGGCGGCCTGGGAGGCGGTCGTCCCGTCCATGGGCCCGATGGCCCTGGTGCGCAACCTGCGCAACTTCGACCGGGCCGGGATCGACGACCGGGCCGTGGCCGAGGTCGCCGCACGGATCTCCGACCCGGCCGGGGTCGCCCGGTCCCGCCAGTTCCCGTTCCGCTTCCTGGCCGCCCACCGCGCGGCCCGCTCCGCCCACTGGGCGGACGCCCTGGAGGCGGCGCTCGGCCACTCGCTGGCCAACGTCCCGGCGCTGCCCGGCCGGACGCTGATCCTGGTGGACCGCTCCGGGTCGATGTTCTACATCCCCGAAACCGGCACCTCCCTCACCAGGGCGGACGCGGCGGCGGTGTTCGGCAGTGCGCTCGCGCTGCGCGCCGAACAGGCCGACCTGATCGAGTTCGGCACCGGCAGCCGCAACGTGCCGCCGGCACCGGACGGCTCGCTGCTGCGTACCGTCGACCGCTTCCACAACCTGGGCGGCACCGACACCGCGGGCGCGGTGGCCAGGCGTTACCAGGGCCACGACCGCGTGGTGGTGATCACCGACGAGCAGCCGCACTACTCCGGGGCAGCCGACCCGTTCGCCCCGATCCCGCCCGAAGTCCCGGTGTACACCTGGAACTTGGGCGGCTACCAGTTCGGTCACGCCCCGACCGGCCCGCACCGCCACCTCTTCGGCGGCCTCTCCGACGCCGCCTTCCGGCTGGTGCCGCTGCTGGAGGCCGGCGGGCTCGACCGGTGGCCGTGGGAGTCGCCGACCACCGGCTGATCGACCGCGCCGGGCCCGGCCCGGAAAGAACGGGGTGACGAGAGCGGCCTCCAAGGTCAGGACAGCAGGATCGGATTGGTCAGCGCCGCCATCCGCCCGTCCGGGTGCCGAACCTCGACCCGCACGAAGGACGTCCCGGCGGCGCCCACGACCCGCCCGGTCTCCCAGTCCGCCTTGCCGCGTTCAGTGTGCACACGCACCCGCGGGTCGGGGACACCGGCCAGCCGCAGACGCAGCTCGACGGGGCGGCCGCCAGTGGCCAGGCGCTCGCCGACGCCGGCCCGGCGGCCGTCCGCCTCGGCGGTGAACTCCAGCTCCACGGCGGCGGATTCGGCGATCCAACTGCGCCCGGCACGCAGTGCGGCAAGGATCGCCGGGGTGCTGAGCTCCTCGGCGTACACCACGGTCTGCGGGGTGCCGAGCTGGCCCGCCAGATGGGTGTCGCTGTTGCCGAGGACGGGCTGCCAGTGACCGGCGTGCACACCGGCGGCCAGGCGACGGCCCCATTCGGCGTGCGCGGCTTCGTTGTCGGCGTTCCACGGCCGGTCCGAGGTCCACTCGCCGTTCCACACCTCGACCGTGTCGAAGCTCCCCAGCGGGAACATCAAGTCCCCGCCGGGGTACGGCGCGTGGGGGTGCGCGGCGACGCACAGCCCGCCCGCCGCCCGCACCTCGCGCAGCGCCCGGCGGAACGCCTCTTCGCCCACCCGGTGCTGCCAGTCGACGAGTTGGCCGGGTCGCAGTCCGAGCGCCAGCCAGTGGCCGGTGCGGGTGGTGACTTCCTGACCGGGCAGGATCAGCAGATCGTCGCCACCGATGCCGTCCCAAGCGCCGGACGGGGCAGGGAAGTTGTGTTCGGTGACGGCCAGGAAATCCAGCCCGGCGGCGCGGGCCGCCGCTGCCAGTTCGGCGGGGGTGAGCTCCCCGTCCGAATGCACCGAGTGCACGTGGCAGTCACCCCGGTACCAGCCCGGTCCGCGCGTCCGTCCGCCCATCGTCCACCTCCCCCGCCGTCAACGGCATTGCGCGGCAAGGGAGTTCCGCCGGGGGATCAGCCCAGGGCGAACCACGGGGACGGGGCATCCTCCAGCGCCTTGCCGAGCAGGAAGGTGTCGTTCGCGGACAGCGGCGGCAGCGCGTCCAGCGGGAACCACTCGACGGCGAGGGATTCGTCGTCGTTGACGTGCGCGGTGCCGGCCAGGAAGCGGCAGCGGAAGGCGACGTTGAGGAACTGGACGTGGTCGCCGTTGGCGCAGACGGACGCGGGGAGGGTGTGCACGCTGGTGATCCGCTCGGGGCGGACGCTGACGCCGGTCTCCTCCCGCACCTCGCGCACCACCGCGTCGGCGGGCTGCTCGCCGGGTTCCATGATGCCGTGCAGCAGCGCCCAACGGCCGCTGTCGGAGCGCCGGTTGAGCAGGATCCTGCCTTCCTGAACGACCACCGCGGTGACGCCGGACAGCCACAGCGGGGCGTGTCCGATGTGCTCGCGCAGGTCGAGGATGAACTTCGGGGTCGCCATGCCCGCACCCTAGGCAGCGGCACGACGGGGAGGCAACCACTGTCCGCACCGTGTCCGGGGCCGCCGGAACGCGGAACGCTGCCCGCCACCCCGCCTGCGGCCGAAGCCCTGGATGCGGAATTCCCAAGCGGAGAAGTAGTAGTACGGCGCCGCCGAAACGCGCGGTCCGCCGCCGAACGCGCGGTCCGCCGCCGAAACGCGCGGTCCGCCGCCGAAACGCGCGGTGCGCCGCCGCCGACCCCCGCGAAGGGGCCGACGACGGCGCACCGGCGTCAGAGTGCGACGTGGCGTCAGGCCAGCGTGGCGAGCGCGTCGTTGAAGGTCTTCGACGGGCGCATCACGGCGGCGGCCTTGGCCGGGTCGGGCTGGTAGTAGCCGCCGAGCTCGGCGTGCTGGCCCTGGACGGCGATCAGCTCGTCGACGATGGTCTGCTCGTGCTCGGCGAGGGACTTCGCGAGCGGGGCGAACGCGGCGGCGAGCGCGGCGTTCTCGCTCTGGGCGGCCAGCTCCTGGGCCCAGTACATGGCCAGGTAGAAGTGGCTGCCGCGGTTGTCGATGCCGCCGAGGCGACGCGACGGCGACTTGTCCTCGTTGAGGAAGGTGCCGGTGGCGCGGTCCAGGGTGTCGGCCAGGACCTTCGCGCCGGCGTTGCCGGTGGTGGTGGCCAGGTGCTCGAAGGAGGCGGCCAGCGCGAAGAACTCGCCGAGCGAGTCCCAGCGCAGGTAGTTCTCCTTGACCAGCTGCTGGACGTGCTTCGGGGCGGAGCCGCCGGCGCCGGTCTCGAACAGGCCGCCGCCCGCCATCAGCGGGACGACCGACAGCATCTTGGCGCTGGTGCCCAGCTCCAGGATCGGGAACAGGTCGGTCAGGTAGTCGCGCAGCACGTTGCCGGTGACCGAGATGGTGTTCTCGCCGCGGCGGATGCGCTCCAGGGAGAGCTTGGTGGCCTCGACCGGGGAGAGGATCTGGATGTCCAGGCCCTCGGTGTCGTGCTCGGGGAGGTAGGTCTTGATCTTCTCGATCAGCACGGCGTCGTGCGCACGGTTCGGGTCCAGCCAGAACACGGCCGGGTCGCCGGTGGCGCGGGCGCGGGTGACGGCCAGCTTGACCCAGTCCTGGATCGGCAGGTCCTTGGTCTGGCAGGCGCGGAAGATGTCGCCCGGCTGGACGGCCTGCTCCAGCACGGTCTCGCCGTTGGTGTCGACCAGGCGGACGGTGCCGGCGGCGCCGATCTCGAAGGTCTTGTCGTGGCTGCCGTACTCCTCGGCGGCCTGGGCCATCAGGCCGACGTTCGGGACGGAGCCCATGGTGGCCGGGTCCAGCGCGCCGTGGGCGCGGCAGTCGTCGATGACGGCCTGGTAGACGCCCGCGTAGGAGCTGTCCGGCAGCACGGCGAGGGTGTCGGCCTCCTGGCCGTCCGGGCCCCACATGTGGCCGGAGGTGCGGATCATGGCCGGCATCGAGGCGTCCACGATGACGTCGCTGGGGACGTGCAGGTTGGTGATGCCCTTGTCGGAGTCGACCATGGCGAGGGCCGGGCCGTCGGCGATCTCGGCGTCGAAGGAGGCCTTGATCTCGGCGCCGTTGGCGAGCTTGTCCAGGCCGGCCAGGATGCCGCCGAGGCCGTTGTTCGGGTTCAGACCGGCAGCGGCCAGGTCGGCGCCGAACGCGGCGAAGGTCTTCGGGAAGAAGCTGCGCACCACGTGGCCGAACATGATCGGGTCGGAGACCTTCATCATGGTGGCCTTGAGGTGCACCGAGAACAGCACGCCCTCGGCCTTGGCGCGGGCGACCTGCGCGGCCAGGAACTCGTTCAGCGCGGCGGCGCGCATCACGGAGGCGTCGACGACCTCGCCGGCCAGCACCGGGACCTTCTCGCGCAGCACGGTGACGGCGCCGTCCTCGGCGACCAGCTCGATGCGCAGCGCGCCGTCGGCGGCGATCACGGCGGACTTCTCGGTGGAGGCGAAGTCGTTGACGCCCATGGTGGCGACGTTGGTCTTGGAGTCGGCCGACCAGGCACCCATGCGGTGCGGGTGGGTCTTGGCGTAGTTCTTCACCGACAGCGGGGCGCGGCGGTCGGAGTTGCCCTCGCGCAGCACCGGGTTGACGGCGGAGCCCTTGACCTTGTCGTAGCGGGCGCGGATGTCGCGCTCCTCGTCGGTCTTCGGCTCGTCCGGGTACTCCGGCAGCGCGTAGCCCTGGGCCTGCAGCTCGGCGATGGCCGCCTTCAGCTGCGGCATGGAGGCCGAGATGTTCGGCAGCTTGATGATGTTCGCGCCGGGGGTCTTGGCCAGCTCGCCCAGCTCGGCGAGGGCGTCCGCGATGCGCTGGTCCTCCTGGAGGTACTCCGGGAAGACGGCGATGATCCGACCGGCCAGCGAGATGTCACGGGTCTCCACGCTCACACCTGCGGTGGCGGCGTAGGCCTGGACAACCGGCAGGAAGGAGTACGTGGCGAGGGCGGGGGCCTCGTCCGTGTGGGTGTAGATGATGGTCGAGTCAGTCACCGTAGCTCCAGCTTCCACGTCTGCAACGTCTTGACGTCAAGATATCTCGACTCGGGGGCATCTCCGCAACCAACCCCCCGCGCGGGGTCCGTCCCCAGGTCTCAGTGCGCCTTCGCGCGGGCGGCTTCGGCACGGGCCGCGGCCTGTGCGCGGGCGGCGATGTTGCGTGCCATTCCACCGAACACCACGGCGTGGAACGGCGCGACCGACCACCAGTACGCCTGGCCGGGCAGGCCGTGCGGGTGGAACAGGGCGCGCTGGTGGTAACGCGCGCCCTCGCCCTCGGGGGTGACGGTGAGTTCCAGCCAGGCCAGACCCGGCAGGCGCATCTCGGCGCGCAGCCGCAGCAGCCGGCCGGGTTCGATCTCCTCGACCCGCCAAAAGTCCAGCGAATCGCCGACCCGCAGCCGCCCGGGCGAGCGGCGCCCGCGCCGCAGCCCGACGCCGCCCGCCAGCCGGTCCAGCGCGCCGCGCACCCACCAGGCCAGCGGGAACGAGTACCAGCCGTGCTCGCCGCCGATCCCCTCGACCACCTGCCACAACGCCTGCGGCGGGGCGTCGGCGTACCGCTCCCGGACGTCCTGGTACAGGCTGCCGCCGGCCCAGTCCGGGTCGGTCGGCAGCGGGTCGCTGGGCGCGCCCGGCAGCGAGGCGGAGGACCAGCGGGTGGCGACCTCGTCGTCGCGGATCCGGCGCAGCGCGAGTTCGACGGCCCGGTCGAACCCGATCGCGCCACCCGGCGGGTCCGGAATCCACCGGGCGAGGTCACGCTCGCCGCACACCACCTCGTACCGCAGCGACTCGACCAGCGGCCGGGCCAGCGCGCCGGGGACGGGCGTCACCAGGCCGACCCACCGCGCGGACAGACCGGGCGAGAGCACCGGCACCGCGACGATCAGCCGGCGCCGCAGGCCCGCCACGCGGGTGTAGCGCTGCATCATCGCGCGGTACGTGAGCACCTCCGGCCCGCCGATGTCGAACACCCGGTCGGTGTCCGGCCCGTCCGGCAGGCCGGCCGCGCCGACCAGGCACCGCAGCACGTCACGCACCGCGATCGGCTGGATCCGGGTGTCCACCCAGCGCGGCGTGACCATCACGGGCAGCCGCTCGGTCAGGTACCGCAGCACCTCGAAGGACGCCGAACCGGACCCGATCACCACCGCCGCCCGCAGCTCCGTGACGGCCACCCCGCCCTCGCGCAGCGCCCGGCCGGTGGCGACCCGGGACCGCAGGTGCGGCGAGAGCTGCGCCTGCGGCACGTCCGGTGGCACCAGTCCGCCGAGGTAGACGATCCGCCGCACCCCGGCCCGGGCCGCCGCCCACCCGAACGCGCGGGCGGCCTCCCGGTCCACGGCTTCGAAGTCCGGCCCGGTGCCGAGCGAATGCACCAGGTAGTACGCGACGTCGATGCCGTCCAGCGGCCCGTCGAGCGTCTCGGGCCGGGTGACGTCCCCCGCGACGGCCTCCACCGCGCCCCGCCACGGGTAGTCACGCAGCCGCGCGGGCTCCCGCACCAGACAGCGCACCCGATGGCCGGCGGCCAGCAGTTCGGGCACCAGCCGCCCACCGAGATACCCCGTCGCCCCCGTCACCAGACACCGCACCGCCACCGCCTCCCGTCCCCAGCGTCACATGATCGACCGAAGCATGCTGGCCGGCCGTGCCATGCCCGGCAGAACCGGGCGAAGGAAGCTCGCGCGCTCCGCAGCGCCCGCGCGTCAGCTCGGCGTGGCGCGGGCGCGGCGGTGGGCGGCGACACGTTCGCGGGTGGCGCAGCGGCGGGAGCAGTAGCGGCGCTCGATGCCGCTGCCCTGGGTGAGGTACACGTTCCGGCAGCGGGATGCGGCGCAGCTCCCGCCGGGCGGGCGGCCACGCTCCCACAGCAGGACGGCGAGGGCCAGACAGGACGAGGCGATCAGCCACTCGTCCCACGGGGCGTCGTCCGCGTGGTCGAGGTGGGGGTGCCAGCCGGTGGCGCCGCCGTGGGTGGTGAGCCGCAGCGGGCCGGTGTGTTCGCGCAGCAGCCGGTTGAGGGCGGCGGCCGCGCGGTCGGTGTCGGGCGCGAGGAACACCTCCCGCAGCCGGTCGGTGGCGGTGCGCAGGGCGGCCACGTCCTCGGCGGTGAGATCGACAGGCTCGGGTTCGCCGTGGGCGCGCAGGATCGCGGCGAGCTCGGCCGGGCCGGGGGCGTGGTCGGCGGCGAAGGCGTTGATCAGCGCGGTGGCGCGGGCCGCCGAGGTCAGGACGGAGGGCCGTAGCGGCGGGTCGGCGGGCGATGTGGTCGACACCTCGGCAATGTAACGCATCTTGTCGAGTTTTCCGTTACCGACGTAGCGTCCGGCGGGTGATCAGGAGTTCTTTCCTCGGACGGTGTTTGGCGGGGGCCGCGGTGGCCCGAACGGGTGACGAAATGTCGGGGCCCGCCCTGCTGCTGGCGGGTTTCGCCGCAGCGGGCTCGACGGGCGAGGCATCGGCCCTGCTGGCAGCCCTGACCGCCGCATCGGCCCTCGGCGGCCCCCTGCTCGGCGTCCGCCTGGACCGCGCCCGCCACCCCGGCCGGCTGCTCGCCCGGGCACTCGCGCTGTACGCGGCGGGCCTCCTCGCCGTCCTCGCTTCCCTGGGCCACCTCCCGCTGCCCGCCGTCCTGGCCCTCGCTGCCGCGACCGGCCTGCTCGGCCCCGCCCTGTCCGGCGGCTGGACGGCCCAACTCCCCCACGTCGCACCACCCGACCGACTCCCCCGCGCCAACGCCCTCGACGCCATGACGTACGACGTGGCAGCCCTCGCCGGCCCGGCCCTGGCCGGCGTGCTCGCGGCCGCCTGCGGGGCGGACGCGGCGGTGCTGCTCGCGGCAGCCCTGATCGCCACCGCCCTCCCGGCGGCCTGGACACTGCCGGGCCGGCCCGAGACCCGGTCGGATGACAATGCCGCCCGAACGGACCGGGACGCGTCGGACCGGGACGCGTCGGACCGGGACAGAGCCCGCCCGGGCCAGGGCGCCCCGCCAGGCCAGGACGACGCCCGCCCGCACCGGCGCGCTGCCCGCTCGCGCCGCAGCCGCGCCCGCTCGGGCCAGGACGCCGCCACATCCCGGGACGATGCCTCGCACCGCGACGCTTCCCGCTCCGACCGGAACACCGGGGCGGGCCCGGACCACACCCGACCCGGCCGGAGACCCGTCTCGGTGCGATCCGAACTCGCCTCCGGCCTACGGGCGTTGACGTCCCGCCCGGCGCTGGCCCGGGCGACTCTCAGCTCGGTCGGCGCCTGCGCGGGCCAGGGCATGCTGGCGGCCTGCCTGCCGTTGCTGGGCGAACGCACGCTGGGCGGCGCGAGCCGCGGCCCGCTGCTGCTGACCTGCACGGCGGTGGCCGCCCTGCTGACGAACGCGGCACTCGCCCGACGCCCCCACCTGCTCGCGCCGGACGCGGCGGTCCGCATCGGCGCGCTCGTGCAGGCGGCCGCACTGGCCCTGGCCGCGACCGGAGCGAACGGTCGGCCGTGGGTGCTGCTCCTGGCGGCCACGCTGGCGGGCCTCGGCGACGGGCCGCTGCTGACCGGCCTGTTCGCCGTCCGTCACCGCGAGGCACCCGCCCACCTGCGGGGCCAGATCTTCACCACCGGCGCCAGCCTCAAGATCACCGCCTTCGCCCTGGGCACCGCCCTGGCCGGCCCGATCGCCACCCACTCCGTCCCCACGGCACTCGTCCTCGCCGCCGCGCTGACAGCCGCCACGACGCTGCGCCCCCACCGCACCCGGGCCTGACCTCCCGTCACCGGCTCACCCTCGCGGTGGGCGCCTTCGTCATCTGGCCGACGCAGTCCTGATCGTCCGTCCGGTGACAGTCCCGGGCGTCAGGCGGACCCAGCGGCCATGGGCGGGGGGCTGGGGCAGCTCGGCGAGGAGGGCGAGGTCGGTGACGTATTCGAGGGGGCCGGTCATCAGGACGCTCCAGCCCTCGTGGAGCTTCGGGTCGGTGCGGTCCACCTCGAACGCGGCCTCGCGGTTCGCGTCGGGGGCGAGGGCACCGTCGGGGTTGGTGCGGTAGAGGATCGTCCGGTCGTGCACCAGGTATCCGACCGGTCGCACCACGGGGCCGTCGGGGCCGGTGCGGGCGAGGCGGCCGAGGCCGCCGGGGCCGAGGCGGGTCCAGCATTCGGGGACGGTCAGTTCGCCCAGGAGCGGTGGTCCGACCAGTGGGGCGCTGTCCGCGTCGGGCGCGCCGGCGTGCAGGCGTTCCTCGGGGCGGCCGGAGACGAGTTCCTGGTACTCCAGGCCGAGGACCGCCGCCAGCCGGAGCAGCGCAGGCCGGTCGAAGTCGCAGCCGAGGTCCAGCACCCGGCGCAGGTAGGCGATCGACATGCCGGCCCTGGTCGCGGCCTGCGCCTCGGTGAGCCCGAGGTCGGCGAGGCGGTCGGCGAAACGCCGGACGAGCTCGGCCGGTGTCGCGGGCACGGCCGGTGTCGCGGGCGTGGCAGGTGCGTGTTCGTCGGTCACTTCGGTCACCTCCCTGCTGGTGGCTGGTGGCGGTAGCTCCATGGTGCGCGCCGGGGGCCCGCTCCGGCACAGGAGTTGGGCCCGTTCGGGCCCACCTCGGTGCCCCGCTGCGCCGAAGGGACCAACGGCCCACTCGGGCGGGCCCGGCGACCCATGGCGAGCCCCCGGGGCTGGGGGAAGAGTGGTCAACGACTCCCGAGGCGGGCGACAGGGCCCGCGGGGATTCGAACAGGGAGGCACCGCCATGAATCGTCCCGTTCTCGCCGCCGTGGACGCGTCCGTCCGCAGCCGGGCCGCCGCTCAGTGGGCCGCGCAGGAGGCCGCCCGGCGGGGAGCGCCGCTGCGCCTGCTGCACGCCTGGCCGTACATGGGCCGGAAGGTCAACGACCTGGTCAAGATCGACGAGCTGGAGGTGGGCGCACAGAACATGCTGGGCGACCTCGCCCAGGAGCTCGCCGCCGCGTACCCGGGGGTGGCGGTCTCCTCCGAGCTGGTGCCGGACGCGGCGATCGACGGTCTGACGGCCGCCGCCGAGCAGGGCCAGCTGCTGGTGATCGGGACCCGGGGTCTGGGCGGGTTCCACGGGCTGCTGGTCGGTTCGGTGAGTCTGGGCGTGGCCGGCCGGTCGAAGACGCCGGTGGTACTGGTCCGCGAGGGCGGTCCCGCGCCGGAGTCGCCCGAGCCAGAGGTGACGGTCGGCTTCGACGCGCTCGAACCGGCGGACGCCGTCCTGGAGTTCGCGTTCGAGGAGGCGCAGCTGCGCGGTGCCCGGGTGCGGGTGGTGCACGGCTGGGAGCTGCCGCCGACCTACGGGTACGCGGGCTGGGTCCCGGTGGAGTCCGAGCGCCAGGAGCTCGGTGCGCTGGCCGTCGGCATGGTCGCGGACGCGGTCGCGCCGTGGCGGGAGAAGTACCCGCGCACCCTGGTGCTGGAGGACGTCCGGACCGGCGGCGGTGCGGCCGCGCTGGTGGAGGCGTCCGCGCAGTCGGACCTGGTGGTGGTGGGTCGCCGTACCCGCGCCCTCAACCTCGGCCCGAAGCTCGGCTCGGTCGCGCACGCGGTGATCCACCACGCGCAGGCCCCGGTGGCGGTCGTCCCGCACGACTGACGCCCCCTCAAGCCCCCGGTTCCTCCCCCGGACCGGGTCGCCAGGCCGCCCCGTCACCGCCCACCGCCTCCGGGTGGCGACGGGGCGGCCACATGGCTTCGGGCCCGTGCGCTGTCACACCCGGCGGGCAGGCTGACCGCCATGGACAACGACGAGTTCTGGCAGCTGATCGACTCCGCCCGGGCGGCGGCCACGCCCGAGGTCCCGTTCGAGCGGGCGCTGGTGGACGTTCTGGCCGCCCGCCCGGAGGCGGAGATCCTGCGTTTCGAGGTCTGCTTCGAGCGCCTGCATCACGCCCTGTACCGGTGGGACGTCTGGGCGGCGGCGTACCTGATCGGCGGCGGCTGCTCCGACGACTCCTTCATGGACTTCCGGGCCGGCGTGATCGCCGAGGGCCGCGCCTGGTACGAGAAGGTGCTGGCCGGGCCGGACGTGATCGCCGAACACCCGTCGGCGGCCGGTGAGAACCGCTTCGACGCGGAGGACGTGTTCTTCAACGAGGCCGTCAACTACGGTGCGTCGTACGCCTTCGAGCGCCGCACCGGCGACCGGGCCGCCTTCCACCGGGCCTACGAACGCCACCGCGCCGAGCAGGGCCTCAGCCGGGTACCCGCCACCGACCGGGACGCGGGCATGGGCGAGTCGTTCGACTTCGACGACGACGCCGAGATGCACCGCCGCCTGCCCCGCCTGGCCGCGCTCTATCTCGTCGACTGACCGGCCGCGCAGGGGATTTGACCATCCGTCAGCGGTCGAAGCGGAACGCCAGCAGCGTCGCGTCGTCCTCCGACAGCGGGCCGGACATGTCGCGGACCACGGCGTCCACCAGGTCCTGCAGGGTGGGCTCCGCGGCGTGCGCCTCGACGGCCGCGCGGAGGGCGGCGAGGCGCAGGTCGAGATCCTGGTCGCGGCGTTCGACCAGGCCGTCGGTGTAGAACAGCACCGTGTCGCCGGGCCGGACGTGCGTTTCGACGGCCCGGTAGGCGACCACCGGCAGCACGCCGAACGGCGGGCCGACCTCGGCGGGCAGCAGGCCGGCGCGGCCGTCGCGCAGCAGGACCGGCGGCGGGTGGCCGGCGCAGATCCAGCGCAGCAGGCGCCGGTCGGGGTAGTAGCGGGAGACGATCGCGGTGGCGGTGGATTCGTCGCTGTCGTCGCAGGCGATCCGGTTGAGCCAGCCGCCGAGGGACTCCACCAGGGCGCCGGTGAACGCCAGTCCGGCCAGCGCGTGCCGCAGCATGGACATCAGCGCGACCGCGTCCAGCCCGTGCCCACGGGCGTCCCCGACCGCCAACAGGGCACGCCCGTCGGGCAGTTGGCGGACCTTGAACCAGTCGCCGCCGACCGGACCCTCGGCCGGGCGGTAGGCGACGGCGGAGGTGACGCCGAGGCCGACCAGGGTCGCGGAGCGCGGCTGCAGCGCGTCCTGGAGGCGCTTGACCACGGTGTGCTCGGCGTCGGCGCGGCGGGCCTGGCGCTCGGTCTCCTCCTGCTGCTCGCGCAGTCGGCGCTGGCTCTCGTACAGCTCGGTGACGTCCTGCAGGACGGCCCGCAGGCCCTCGATCGGGCCGTTCTCCTCGCGGACCACCTCGGCCACCAGCCGGATCCGGCGGGGGCGGCCGACGCCGTACAGCTCGGTGAGCACGTCGATGTCGGCGCCGGTGGTGAGCAGCTGGTTCAGTGCGCGGTACAGCGCGGGGCGGGCGGTCTCGGTGACCCGGGACAGCAGCTGCGGGACGCTCAGCGTGACGGTGTCGGGGGTACGGCCGAGCAGCACGGCCAAGCCGGGCGAGATGTCGAGCCGCCCGTCGCGCAGGCTCCACTCGGCCCAGCCGACCCGGGCGATCCGCTGCGCGGCCCGGGCCACCTCCTCGGTCCGGTCGTCGGTCCACAGCAGCAGCAGGCGGCGGCCGAGCCGGTGCACGGTGAGCCGTTCCCGGCGGCTGCGGGCGGCGCCGTCCGGGCCCGCGCCGTCCCACCGCACCGGCAGGCCGCGCGCGGCGTGCCCGGTGCGCAGCACCTCCTCGACGGCCTCGGCGACCGGCTCCGTCCACAGCCCCGGGTACGCCTCCCGCAGCGAGACGCCGTGCCCGGTGGCGGCCTGCCCGGACAGCTGCTCCGGGTGGTGCGGGTGCCGGACGACGGCCTCGTTGGCGATCACCACCGCCAGGTCGAGCACGGCGCCGTCGGTGTCCCGGACGGGCTCGGCAAGTACGGCCGCCTGCGGCACGGCGTCCAGCAGGCGGTACAGGTCCTGCTCCGGCGGGCGGGCCAGGTCCGGATCCAGCGCGGCATCGGGGACGAGCGGTGGCGGCCCGGAGGCGAGCTCGGGCGAACGGCCCGGGTGCTCCTCGCGCAGCCGGCGGACGGTGCGGCGCAGCGCCTCGCCCCAGTCGGCCTGCCCGGCTCGCCCGTCCAACCCGCGCCCCTCTCCGCTCCGCGTTCCCTGCCACTGTTCCGGCCCGCAGCACCGCCCGACGACCGCACCGGCCCGGACGGGTGACCCCGCCACCCGGCCGGATCGACACTACGTCACCACCCGTCGGCGGGCCCGGGAACCAGCGGTTCCCACGGGGCGTTGTCGGCACGGAACGATCTTCGGTAAAAGTGGAGGATTCGCATGTCAACGGCCTTGGCCAAGGGAGCCAACGTTCCCGTGCTCCGGGACGGCAAGGGCTCTGCGACCGTCCTGGTCGGCCTCGGGTGGCAGGCCGCCGGCGAATACGACCTGGACGCGAACGCGCTGCTGTGCGACGCCGACGGGAAGGCGCTTTCCGACCAGCACTTCGTCTTCTTCAACAACCTCACCAGCCCCGACGGAGCCGTCACCCACCTCGGCGACCCGGGCGACGGCACCGACCGCGAGCGGCTGAGCGTCGACCTGAACGCGGTCGAGGAGCGGGTGCAGCGGATCGTCTTCACGGTGGCGATCTACCAGGCCGACGAGCGCCGCCAGGCCTTCGGCTCGGTACGCGGCGCGTACGTCCGCGTGGCGGACGCGGCGGGCGGCGGCGAGCTGGCCCGCCACGAGCTCGGCCCCGAACTGACCACCGAGACCGCCGTCGTCTTCGGCGAGCTCTACCGGCACGGCGGCGGCTGGAAGTTCCGCGCCATCGGCCAGGGTTACGCCTCCGGGCTGGCCGGCATCGCCACCGACTTCGGCGTCGCGGTCCTGGCCCCGGCACCGGCCGCTGCTCCGGCTGCTCCTGCGGTTCCGCCGATGCCTGCCGCCGCGCCTGCGCCGCTTCCCGTACCCACCGTGGCGGTGCCTGTTCCCGTCCTGCCCGAGACGACCTCCGGAGGCTCCCCGGTGACCTGCTTCTTCGACCCCGCGCACGGCCCCGGCAGCACGGCCGTCCTCTGGTCCCCGCAGTGGGGCGTCCCGCGCCAGATCCAGGCCTGCGGCGCCTGCGCCCAGCGCGTCCAGACCACCCCGCCGCCGTACTACACCGCCCCCGCCGCCGCCGGTTACCCGCAGCAGCAGGGCTACGCCCAGCCCGGCCACCCCCAGCAGGGCGGCTACCCGCCCGAGCAGCAGCAGGGCGGCCGCCGCTTCGGCACCGGCGCGCTGATCGGCGCGGGTGCGGCCGGCCTGGTCGGCGGCGCGCTGCTGGCCGAGGCGTTCGACGACGACAGCCCGGACGTGATCGTCAACAACTACTACGAGGACTGACCCCGTCCCGCCTGCGCCCCGGCCACTCACCCCGGCCGGGGCGCAGTCGCGTCCCCGCGCTTGGCCGGAGCGGTGCGCACAACATCGACAAATTGCTTTCCGGGCCGGGCGGGAAAGGGTGTATGAATCTTGCGCCCACACGAACCGTGGGCCGAGAACAAAGGGGGTTTCCGCCCTATGCAGAAGAACGTCTTCAAGCGCGCCACCGCCGCCCTGCTCGGCACCGCCGCCATCGCCCTCGCGGCACCCGTCGGCACCGCCGCGGCGACGCCACCGGCCTCGGAGAGCACGAACCTGCTGAGCGGTCAGAAGCTCGTGCCGGGGCAGAGCATGATCAGTGGCGAGTCCGAGCTGGTGATGCAGCAGGACGGCAACCTGGTGCTCTACCTGGACGGCGACAACGGCCACCGCGGCCCAGTGCTGTGGGCCAGTGGCACCTACGGCAACCCGGGCGCGTACGCCTACATGCAGCCCGACGGCAACCTCGTGATCTACCGCCAGGGCGGCGGCCCGGACTCCGGCGGCGCCCTGTGGAGCACCGGGACGTGGGGCCACCCGGGCTCGAACGCCGCTCTGCTGAACGGCTGGCTGGGAGTCTCCGGTGCGAACTTGTACTGGTACAGCCACACCGGACCCGGCCCCTTCGCCGGCACTCTGAAGGACACGCTCGGCCCGGATCGCACAACTCTGGCGTCCGGCACCTGGCTCGAGTCGAACTCGGTCTGGCTGATCATGCAGACCGACGGGAACCTGGTGCTCTACCGCAAGCGCGACGGCGCCGCGCTGTGGTCCACCGGAACCTACGGCCACCCGGAGACGGACGCGTTCCTCTCGGACAGGCCAAGCTACGGTGCCGTGTGGCTCTCCGACATCCACACCGGCACGACCTGGTCCCTTCCGGTCGCCGGCCAGGCCGGCAACTACGCGAAGCTGCAGGACGACGGCAACTTCGTCCTCTACAGCAGCGACGGCACCGCACGGTGGAGCACCGGCACCTGGGGCAACTGGTAACCGGAGCCTTGCGGCCCGAACCGGCCCGGAAGGCGAAAGGCGCATGGGGGCGGTGCGGACGACAGCGTCCCGAAGTATTGGGGAGTCGATCCGCACGCCCCTCCCCGGGTGCGGGCTTCGACCGCCGTCTGCCGACGCGCCGCGGCCCCGACGTCGGTGCTGCGCGGGCTCGTGATGGTGCACCGACCAGCACCTGCGGTGCGGAGACGCCGGTGGCCCCGGGCGGGTGGCCACGGCATCCCCGTTCCGTGTCAGGAAGGGCGGCCGTGTTGCCCGTTCACCCGCTCCCCCGTCCCAGCGGTGCCCCGGCTCCCGACCGGCCGGATCCGGGCGGCCCGCTGCCCGGGCCGACGCTCGCGCAGGTCGCGGCGTACGCGGGGGTCTCCAGTGCCACCGCGTCCTGGGTACTGAACCGGTCGGCGCCGGTCCCGGCGCAGGTCGCCGCGCGGGTCGAGTCCGCCGCCCGCGAGCTGCAGTACGTCCGCCGCCGGGCGCCCGCCGCGAGCGCCCGGGACACCGGCGCGATCGCCGTGGTCGCGTTCGCGGACCTGCTGCGATTCCATGCCGACCCGTTCCCGGTGCGGCTCCTCGCAGGGGCGCAACGCGTCGCGCCCGAGCGGGAGTTGGCGGTCCTCACGGCCGGGCCGGGGCAGGACAGGTCGTCGCTGGTGCGGTACCTGTCGGCGGGCAGGTGGACGGGGTGCTGCTGGTCGGGCGGTGGGGGGATCCCGCGCTGCCCTGGCTGTTGCAGGCGGCGGGCGTGCCGGTGATCGCACTGAGCGGCCGCCGCAGTCGCAGCGCCTGGCACACGTGGACGCCGACAACCTGCGCGGGGCCCACGCCGCCGTCCGTCTGCTGCACCTGGCCGGACGCCGACGGATCGCCACCATCGCGGGGCCACCCGACACCGCCGCCGGCGCGGACCGCCCGGCCGGTTACCGCCACGCCCTGCTCGACCAGGGCGACCCGGCCCGCTGCGCCGTCGCGTACGGCGATTTCGGATCCTGCTCCGGCAAGCACGCGATGCTCCGGCCGCTCGGTCAATTCCCGGACGTAGACGCCGTGTTCGCCACCTCCGATGCGATGGCCGTGGGCGCCCTGCGCGCGCTGCACCGGCTGGGGCGGCGCGTCCCGGACGACGTCGGCCTGGTCGGCTTCGACGACTCCCCCCGCCACCGCCACCGCCCGCCCCGGCCCGACCACCGTCCGCCGGCCCGTCGAGGACCTCGGCGCCCGGGCCGTCGAACTCCTCCGCGACCCGTCCCCGTCCCGCTCCGTCGTGCTGCCCACCCACCTGGTGGTCCGCCATTCCTGCTGAACTCCCTTACTCTGCAGCGGCGTTGCCTGCACCCCGACCGAGCTTCGGGCAACGCCGCCGGGCGGCCGACCGTACTCAGCCCTGAGCCCCGAGGAGACACGCGAACCGAGCGGCCGCGCCCATGAAGTCCTGCAGCAGGACGGTGCGGCCCCGTGGGCGCCCTGCGCGGCAGCCTGACCGGCCACCTGGGCGAGCGGCTCGCGGACGCCGTGCCCCATGGTGGAGGCGAAGGCCGCAGCCCCGACGAGGGCAGGCGGGCATCGGCCGACCCGGAGCGCCTCGAACCACCGGGTACCGCCGCATCTCACACCTGGCGGCCCGCCGTGACCCGCACGAAGGACCCCGCCACCTCCTCCCGGCCCAGGCCACGCACCTGCGATCATGGGCGGCCGGACCAAGTGCACGCAGAGAACAAGTGCACGCAGAGAAGACGGGGGTGGAGATGAGCGAGACCTGGCGGGGGCTCCAGCCGTTGCGGGTGGCGCCCGGGTGGGTGATCGACATGAACAGCCTTTACGCCGTGGACCCGTCACCGGAGACCATGGAGTGGTTCTACGGATCCGTGCTGGTGAGCGGCCACCTGGTGCGCGACGGGCTGTGCTTCGACGTGCGCTGGGAGCCGGAGGGGGATCCCGAGGGGCGCTACGAGGTCGACTTCCTCGTCCTCGCCGGGTTCAAGCGGAAGGGGGTCCCGGCCGGAGTGCACACCTACCTCGGCAGTTGGACCACCCGGAGCCGGCCCGAACTCGTCACGGCCCTGGAGGAGTTCATGTTCACCCGGAAGCCGCCCGCCGACCTCACGCCGCCCCCGCCGGACACCGCAAGCACCAACTGATCAACCCCGGCGAGGCCGGTCAGCCGCAGGCTTAGCCGAGCAGCCACAGAGGCCGGTCAGCCGTCGGCACTTTGATCGATCGGTCGGCTTCCAGTGACCCAGATCGGTCGAGATGGAACGTCAGAACGAACCAGCGATGTCCTTGAGCAGGCGCAGGACTTTACGCCAGCGGGGAGCGGTGGCGCGCCAGTGCTTCTCGGCTTCCACACTGGCCCGGGTGACGGCCACCTCCCCGTCGGTGGTACAGACCGGGTCGATGCGGCGGATGTTGGCCATCAGAGAGTTGAGGTGGAACTCCCCGATCCCCAGACAGGAAGCTGCTTCCTCCCGGGTCATCCACTCACCGCCCTGCGGGAGTTGGCGATAGCCGAACGGTATCTGCGGGAGGCCGTCTATCCAGGTCTTCACGCAGGCATTGTCCTCGATGGCGCACGGGGCCGACGCCCGGCCGGCCGCAACTCTCACGCAGGTCGAGATCGAGTGACAGAGACCCTGCATCGGTCAAGATCACTCGACAAACAGTCAAGATCACCTGTCAAGGGACATTCGCGCCTGCCAGTCCTCCGCCGAGGTGCCCGGCACGGACACTTCGGGCAGCGCACCCATCAGGTCGGGGTCGAAGAACTCCTGGACGTCGTCCCACCGCAGATCCGGTATCCCGCGCATCCCGCGCATCCCGCCATGCTGCCCGACGGTGGCGAATGTCGTGAACTCCCGCCCACTCATACTGTCCTGACTGTCTATAGTGTCCATGAACAGTATGAGACGAGGCGAAGGGGGCCGCCACCATGCGCGTGGTGTTGTCGAACAGTTCCGGGGTTCCGCTGTATCAGCAGATCAAGGACCAGATCGGCCTCGCCGTACTGTCGGGGGAGCTCACCGAGGGCACCGCGCTGCCGTCCGTCCGCGCGCTGGCGCGCGACTTGCGGATAAGCATCATCACCACCGGCCGGGCCTACGCGGAGCTGTCGGCGGACGGGTTCATCACCACCGTCCCCGGCAAGGGCGCGTTCGTGCTGCCGCTGGATTCGGCGCTGGTGCGGGAGCAGTTGCTGCGGCAGGTGGAGGACGGGTTGCAGGCGGCGCTGGACGCGGCGGGGCGGGCGGGGCTCGGACGGGAGGACCTGATCCGGATGCTGGACGGGCTGATCGAGGCCGGGCCGGAGCCCGCGCACGAAGGGGCGAGGGAGGCGGCCGGTGCCCAGTGAACTCGCCTTCGCCCTGCGCGGCGTGAACGCCGCCACCGGCCCCGGCTTCGCGCTGCGCGACGTGAGTTTCGAGCTGCCGACGGGGTACGTGATGGGGCTGATCGGCGCGAACGGCGCCGGCAAGACCACCACCATCCGCTGCCTGCTGGGCATGCGCGGGATCGACAGCGGCGAGATCGAGCTGCTCGGCCAACGAGTGCCGGGGCCGGTCGAGTTGCGGCAGGACGTCGGGGTGGTGCTCGACCACTCCTACCTGGTGGGCGAGTGGCGGCTCGCCGAGGTCGAGCGCACGCTGCGCCCGTTCTACAACCGCTGGGACGGCGACCGGTGGCGGCGCTTACTCGACGAGTTCGGCCTCGATCTGCGGGCACGGGTCAAGGACCTGTCGCGCGGCATGTCGATGAAGCTGATGATCGCGGTCGCACTGTCGCACCGGGCGCGGCTGCTGGTGCTGGACGAGCCGACCAGCGGGCTGGATCCGGTGGCCCGGGACGAACTGGTCGGCATCATCGGAGAGTTTCTGCTCGACGAAGGACACAGTGTGCTCTTCTCCACGCACATCACGACCGATCTTGACCGGATCGGCGACCATGTGACGATCATTCACGGCGGCCAGATCATCCGTGCAGGGACTAAAGACGAGATCCTGGACGCCTACCGGGTGGTGCGCGGCGGGCCGGACGACCTGACCGGCCTGATCGGCGTCGAACTGATCGGCGCCCGCCGGACGGCGACCGGCGCCGAGGCGCTGGTGCACACCGAGGAGGCCGACCTGCTCGGCCGCGACGTGCTGGTCGAGGCACCCACCCTGGAGCAGATCGCCGTCCACATCGGCGCCCCGGCGAGGACCGGCGGGGTGACGCGATGACCGCCGTGGCCCGAGTGGCCGTGCTGCACCTGCGCACGGTCGCCCCGTACCGGACCCAGGGGCTGCTGGTGTTCGGCGTGATGGTGCTGGTGCTGGCCCGCGAACCGGTCCGGCTGTTGCCGGTCTTGGCCATCCTGCTGGCACCGCTGATCGCCGTGCACCCGTTCGTGGTGGCCGACCGGTCGGGCCTGGAGACGCTGTACGCGGTGCTGCCGGTACCGCGCCGCACCGTGCTGCTGGGGCACTACGTCTGGGCGCTGGCCGGGTTCGTCGCCACCCTCGGCGCGGGCACGGCGGCGGCCCTGCTGCTCGCCCGTGTGGAGGACGCACCGCTCGCCACGCGCGACGTGCTGATGGTGCTGACGCTGTGCTGGGCGCTGTTCGCCGTCAACATCGCGATCCAGTTCCCGCTGCTGATCCGCTTCGGCTACGCCCGGGTCAGCGTGCTGGGCACCACACTGCCGCTGGTCCTGGTGATGCTGGCCGTGGTCCGGCTGCACCTGACGCTCGAAACCGTCCGCCCCTGGCTCCCCCTCCTCTGGCCGGCCGGCCTCGCCGCCGTCGCTCTCTCCGCGCTGGTGGCCGCCCGCCTGCCCGAGCCCCGGCCCCGGCCCCGGCCCCGACGAGTGCCGAACGACCCCGCGCCACCGGCTGACGGGTGAGCGGAGGCGCCCAACTCATCGTTTTTGGTAGTCAGTTGGCGGCCGGGCGCCAGCCGAGGAGTGGGCCGAGGCGGGTGGCGAGGTCGGTGAGGATCTGGGTGTAGTCCTCGGGCTCGAAGGTGAACGGGAGCGCGAACGCCACCTCGTCCACCTCGCGGAACGCGGCGTGCGCGTACAGGAGTTCGGCGAGCTGTTCGGAGGCGCCGACCAGGTCGGGGGCGAACAGCAGCCGGGCGGGGCCCTGCGGGGTGAGGGTGCGGGCGTGTCGGGACGCCGCGTACGCGCGGTACTTGGCGCGTTGGGCGGGGGTGGCGCTGTCGGTGGGAATCACCACCAGGCCCTGCGAGACCCGGGCCCGTTCGCCGTCGGGGTGTGCGGCCCGGAAGGCGCGGATCTGGGCGAGTTGGTTGCCGGTGAACCCCTCGCCGCCCTCGGCCCGCACCACGCTGCTGGTGAGCAGGTGGAGTCCGTGCTGCCCGGCCCAGCGGGCGGAGCGCAGGCTGCCACCGCCGTACCAGACCCGCCCGGCCAGGCCGGGGACGTGCGGCTGGACCCGTTCCGAGTACGACTCGGTGCCCTCGGTACCGCGGAACGCACTGGCCGCGTCGCCGCGCAGCAGGCCGAGCAGCCGTTCGACCCGGCCGTAGCCGAAGTCCTCCCGCTCGGCGGAGTCGGGGTACAGCGCGTCCTTCACGTCCTCGTAGTGCGCGGGGACGCCGACGCTGACACCGGGGTTGAGCCGTCCCCCGGACAGCACATCGACGGTCGCCAGGTCCTCGGCGTACCGCAGCGGGTTCTCCCAGCCGAGCGGGGTGACGGCGGTGCCTAGGACGATCCGGCGGGTGCGCTGGGTGGCGGCGGCGAGCACGGTGAGCGGCGAGGAGATGCCGTACTGGAGGTGCCGGTGGCGCAACCAGGCGCTGTCGAAGCCGAGTTGCTCGCCACGTTCGATCAGCCGCAGGGTGGCTTCGTGGCCCTCGGCGGGCCGGAGCTCGCCGAACAGTCCGATGGTCAGAAAACCCAGCGAACGCAGTGGCCGGTCGGGGGTGGGCACCGGGGTTCCTCCTCGCACGGGCGACGGCCCCGCACGGCCGCCCGTCCCGCTCCCGCCACGCTCACACAGCGGGAGCGGAGCGATCAACGGACGGCGGGTGATTGTGACGCGACGTCACCCCGCCGCAATGGCGCGCAATCCTCCCGCCGTCCCGCCGACCATCCCGTCGTCCCGCCGACCCCACGCACCCGCAATGCCGTCACCGGACCGCCGACCGACCGACCCGCGCTCCGTCCGCAACGCACAGGTCGGTTGGGCGATCGGCGCAGCTGATCTCAGCCCCGGTACGTCTCCAGCAGGCGCAGCCAGACCTCGCTGATCGTTGGGTAGGCGGGGACGGCGTGCCAGAGGCGGGAGAGCGGGACTTCGCCGGCGATGGCGACGGTCGCGGAGTGCAGGAGTTCGGCGACGCCAGGGCCGACGAAGGTGACGCCGACCAGGGTTTCCTTGTCGAGGTCGACGACGGCGCGGGCGCGGCCCGGGTAGCCGTCGGCGTAGAGCGAGGCGCCGGCCACGTTGCCGAGGTCGTAGTCGACGGCGCGCACGCGCAGGCCCGCGTCCTCGGCCTGGCGCCGGCTGAGGCCGACGGCGGCGACCTCGGGGTCGGTGAAGACGACCTGCGGGACGGCGGCGTGGTCGGCGGTGGCGACGCTGCGGCCCCAGGGGGTGAGGTCGAGGGGGCGGTCGGCGGCGCGGTCGGCGATCACCTGCCCGAAGACCCGGCCCTGGTACTTGCCCTGATGGGTGAGCAGGGCACGGTGGTTGACGTCGCCGGCGGCGTACAGCCAGCCGCCGGGGACGTCGGTGGCGAGGCCGGTGTCGTCGGTGGTGATCCAGTCGCCGGGGGTGAGGCCGACGGTGTCCAGGCCGAGGTCGGCGGTGTTGGGGACGCGTCCGGTGGCGAACAGGGCTTCGTCGGCGGGCAGTCGGGTGCCGTCGGAGAGGTCAAGGGTGACTGTGCCGTCCTCGGCGCGGTGCACGGCGGTGGTGGAGACGCCGAGCCGGACGTCCACTCCGGCTGCCCGCAGGCCGTCCGCGACCAGCTGTCCGGCGAAGTCCTCGGTGCGGTCGAGCAGCCTGTCGCCGCGTACCAGCAGGGTGACCTCGCTGCCCAACGCCCGCCAGGCGGTGGCCATTTCGACCGCGACGACGCCGCCGCCGACCACCGCGAGCCGCCCTGGGACGCTGCTCGCGGAGGTCGCTTCCCGGCTGGTCCACACCTTGGCCTCGGCAAGGCCGGGCAGCGGGGGCAGGGCGGCCCGGGTGCCGGTGCACACGGCGACGGCGTGCCGTGCGGTGAGGGTGCGCGAACCGCCGTCGGAGGTCTGGACGGTGACCCGCCGTTCGCCGTCGAGCCGCCCGTGGCCGCGGACCAGCTCGATGCCGACGGAGGCCAGCCAGCCGGCCTGCCCGTCGTCCTTCCAGTGCGAGGCGAACTCGTCCCGCCGCTTCAGCACCGCCCCCGCGTCGAGTTGCCCGCCGACGGCTTCCCGCGTCCCGGCCAGCCGCCGGGCGTCGGCGAGCGCGGCAACGGGCCGCAGCAGCGCCTTGCTGGGCATGCACGCCCAGTACGAGCATTCCCCGCCGACGAGTTCACTCTCCACGATCGCCACGCTCAGCCCACCGGCCCGCGCCCGATCCGCCAGGTTCTCCCCCGTCGGCCCCGCCCCGAGCACCACCAGGTCGTAGCTGTCGCCGTCAGCACCCATCAGCAGCCGCCCTCCCGCATCCGTCGTCCGTGTCGCATGGTCGGGGACGCCCGGTGGCGCCCCCGTCAGCCCATTCGTACACCACGGGCCTTTCAGGGGGGTGCCAACGTGGCCAAGTGACCTATCGCGGCGTCGTCCTCGGCTCGCTCGGCCGACCGCTGGCGGGGTCCAGGGTGAAGACCGCGATCTCCCTCTCCGACGTCACGGTGATCTGGTTCGGCCCGGACCATTCGGCGCCCTTGAACCAGCCGCGCTTGTCGCGCTCGCTCCACACCCCCAGATCCCAGTGCCGGGCGGACCAGCCGCTGCCGGTCAGCACCTGCACCTCGTAGACCGGGTCGATCGACGCGGTGATGTCGGTCACGGCCAGCACCCGGCCCGAATGCTCCGGATCGGGCTCCCGGACGACGTTCCGCCCCTCCCCGCTGAAGACGAACGCCACCAACGCGAGCGGCACCCCGACAAAGATGAGCGCCACCAACCCGATCGCGCAGCCGACTTGGGACACCCAGGTGCGGAATTCCAGTTCGACCACCAGCGAGATCACGACCAGCACGACCGCGACCCCGATCAGCGGCACCGGGTGGTTGAGCCAGTGCTCGACCTCCACCAGCCCACCCGAGGAGGAGGCTTGGAGCCCCGGAAGGTACGCCACAGCCGACACCAACGCCAGACCCCTCAGCCCCCACGCGATCTGTCTGCGCCGCGCCGCCGTCATCCGTCCCCCTGGTGATCGTTTTGGCGGACTGTACTACGGGTCGGCCCCACGGCGGCGGGCGGCCCAAGGCGGCGGTGCGGGCCCATGGCGACGGGTCGGCCCCACGGCGGCGGGGCGGCCCCACGGCGGCGGGTTGGGCCCGGTGTGGCTTCGCGGCGCCCGGGAGGGGCGAGTTGACGGGGGCGCCCCCTGGCCCCGGGCGAGCCTCCGGACGATCAGGCCCGGAAGTGATGGCCGTTGAGCAAGGCGCTGCCGAGCGGAGTGAGCGCGTGCAGGACGGCGCTGCCGCGTCTGGTGGTGGTGATCAGGTCGGCCTTGCGCAGGACGGAGGCGTGCTCGCTCGCGGTGGGCAGCGACGCGCAAATGCGCTCGGCGAGCTTCCCGGTGGTGCACGGGCCTTCGCTGATGGCGTGCAGGACCTGGGCCCGGGTGCGGCCCAGAAGCGCGGACAACGCGCTGTCGATGCCGTGCCGGGCCGTCGCCAGCAGCGTGGCGGCGTCGGACACGCCGCGCATGACGGGGAGGAAGAGCAGGACAGGCGCCTGTTCGTCGAGCGCGTCCGTGTAGGTGATCGGCCTGGTCTGGCAGAACGCGGACGGGGCCAGTAACAGGCCCCGCCCCTTCAGGTTGACGGTACCCGTGACAGCACCCCTGCCGATCTCCAGCGTCGGCGGTTTCCAGCGGAACTCCGGCGGCAGTCCGGCAAGCATCGCCTCGGGTCCGTCCTGGGCGAGCCTGAGGGCATGGGTGGTCTGCTCGGCCCGCAGACGGGACAGGATCCGCTGCCAGTGCGGGGCCACGGCGATGCGGTGGACGTCGCGGAGCAACACCAGTAGCTCCTCGCGGTCCCCCCGGTCGTGCGCGATGTCGCCCCACGTCACACCCGCCCAGGGAGCCGTGCAGCGTGAGTAGCGGGCCCGGGACTCGACGGCCCCCTCGAGTTCGGCACGCAACAGCTCCGCCGGAGCCGCACGCAGCGCCTCGATCCCCTCCTCGACGGAAGATGCGGCGCCGGTGACGGTGAACAGGTCCACGACGGTTTCCCGGAAGAGGGACGAGGCCGGATGGACGAGGGAGGAGGAGCGGGCGTGGACCTCCTGTCGCCATGCGCCGAACATCGCCCGGCTGCCCGGCTGGTGCAGAGTCGTCAGCGCGAGGAACGTCTCGCCGAGCGGGCCCCAGGTCGCCGCTATCCGCGTCCTGGCGAGGTCCTGCGGGGTGAACGTGATGCGTAGCACGTGAGCTCTCCCGGGTTCGGTTCGGACGCCCACCTTCCCGGGGCCCATCGTCCCCGGTCGCCCGCGAATGCTTCAAGTAGGCCTCCTCACAGGGCATTTCGGCGACGCCCGAAAGGGCTGGGACGGCGCCCGCCGGCACCCTCAGGATGGATTCCGAGGGCGGCGGGCCGGGGGGCCACGAGACACCGGTGGTTCCCCCGGGGGAGGCCCGGCCGCCCGAAACCGAGAAACCACCTATGGAGGCTTTCATGCGTATTCGTCGTGCTCTCGCCGCCACCGCTGTCGGCGCCGCGCTCGCTCTGGGCGCCGCGGCCGCACCTGCCATGGCGGCCACGCCCGCCCCCGCCTCGCCGGGGTCCGCCGTCCAGGTCGTGTACACCTGGCAGTACACCGGCGAGTACTACTCGGCCAAGGCGACCTGCGACGCCCGCGCCTCGTACTTCCTGAAGGCGTCCAACGTGAAGTACTACCGGTGCGTCCTCGTGAACGGCCTCTGGGCCGGCCAGGTCTACGCCTACTGATCGAACGCAGGGCGTGCCCGGTGGCGGTCGGGCCTACCGCGAAGGCCTCGCCACCGGGCGCCTCCCGCAGCGTGGGGAGTTCGCGTCCTTCTCGCCCGAACTGGAGGAGGACGCGCCGACGCCCCGGCTCTGCGCGCCCCAGGTGCACCCGGCCCCGGCCGAGTCCGCCGACTGCTGCTCGCCGGCATCGAACCGGACCTCGCCAGGTGCCCGTCAGGCCGGTGCCGGGGTCGCGACGACAGGCGCGCCGTCGAGTCGGCCGGTGCGGGCGAGGTGGTGGAGGGCGAGGGCGCAGAGCAGGCCGGTCGCGGCGAGGGTCAGCCAGGGGACGAACAGGGTGCCGTACCGGACGGAGTGGTCCCATCCGCCGGGCTGGTCAACGGCCTACTGCTACCCTCATCCACCTGTCCCCGCCAGGGCTCCCGAACGCCCGCCGGGACCGCCTCGGATCCGTGCGCGGGGCCGCCCTTCCCCAACGCCCCGGAGGAGACCCCCATGACCAAGCCGCCCGTCCTCCCCCCGCTCAACCACACCAGCGCCACGGGCGGCCGCTTCGGCCAGCTCAACGGCTGGCAGCTCGCCCTCACCCTCCTCCCCCTCGCCCTCCTTTTCGCCGGCGGCGCGATCGGCGGAGTCATCGGCGCACTCGCCGCACTCGGCAACGCCGCGATCGCCAAGAAGAACCTGTCCACGCCGGTCAAGGCCCTGAGCATGATCGGTGTCGTCCTCGCCAGCGGCGTCGTCTTCCTGGTGGCGGCCGCGCTGATAGCCGCCGCGCTCGGCAAGTGAGGGCCGGTCAGGCTGCCTGACGAGCCGAGGAGCCTCGAACGGGTGGCCTCGCCCCTCGCGACTGCCACCCGTTCCTCCACCGACCGTGATGCCTACCGGCCGGACACCGAGGCGGCGAGATCGTTGAGGGCGGCGTTGACCACCTGCCAGCCGATGCCGAGGGTGTCCCGGTCGGGTCGGCTCGACTCGCCGGCCTCGGCGGCGGGGTGGACGAAGTTGCGATAGCGGCGCAGCACGTGGCTGAACTTCTGGGCGTCGGCGTCGAGCCAGCCGGCCTTGTGGCACACGTCGATGAGCATCTCGAACCTGACGTTCCGTTCGGAGTTGTTGCCCAGCAGGGACCGGTCGCGTTCCAGAATCACCTGGAGCAGGACGCCTTCCAGCAGGCTGCCGAGCATCACCAGGGCCGCCACATGCGCGCCGTTGGCGTAGCAGGTGCGGGCCTCGTCCAGGCGGCGTTGGAGCAGTAGAGCCATTTTGGGGTCGGCGACGATGTCGGTCATCGCGGCCTTGAGCTCGGAGGCGCCGTACTCGGAGGGGTGGGCGAGGGCCGGATCGCAGGGCAGCAGGCGGGGGCCGCCACCGCTGCTCTCCAGGCGGTAGCCCTCGTGGATGAGGAAGGAGTTGACCGCGGTGACCACGTCGGCCAGCAGTTCCGGCTCGTCCAGGTACTCTCGGGCGTCGGCCAGCCGCAGCAGGACCTTCTCGATCTCGGCGGGCTGCTCACGCCGGCCCATCAGCAGTTCGAGGGCCCACTCGCGGCGGAACTGGCCTTCGTATTCGGGGACGTCCTGCCAGCCGGCACGGCGCAGGAATCCGGCGATCTCGTAGCCCCGGCGGTAGTAGAGGTCGTCCTCGCCGGTGACCACCCGGGCAAGTTCGGTGACGGTCTTCTCGTCGAGCAGCGGGCTGTCGGGCAGGGGGTGTGCGGCGGTCATCATTTTCCTTCGGTGTCGTTGATGGTGTCGGCGTCGGTGATGGTGTCGGTGATGGTGTCGGTGCTGTCGGCGGCGCCGGCCTCCTCCTCGGCCTGTTCGTCGCCCGGTTCGGGCAGCAGCAGCGGCGACCAGGGCTCGTCCATGGTGGTGGGGCGGCTCTGGTGGTAGTTGGCGGGCCGGATGCCCTGGCGGTCGAGTTCCTGCCACAGGCCGGCCAGGGCCTGCTCGGGGTCGAAGCGGAACTCGCTCTCGGGGATGCGCCAGAACCTCCAGCCGACGCGCTGGAGTTCGCGGTCGCGCTGCTGGTCGTGGCGCAGCTGTTCGAGCGTGGAGTGGTAGCGGTCGCCGTCGCACTCGACGCCGAGCCGGCCTCGGGCGCCGACCACTACCAGGTCGATTCGCTTGTTGCCGGCGGGGTACTGCGGGACGACGTGGTAGCCGCGTTCCTTGATCCGCAGGTAGACCTGTTGTTCGAACAGCGAGTCGAAGTGCTTGCACGGCACGTCGGGCAGCACGACGCCGATCTCGTCCAGTTCGGCGAGCGCGGCGGGCGGGTTCTGCATGTAGGAGAGCAGGTTGAGCCGCAGGTCGCCGGGCTTCAACTGGTCCGGCGGGACGGAGTAGAACAGCCGCATCTGGTCCTGGGCCCGGCTGGCGGCCACGTTGTAGGCCTGCTGTTCACTGCGCAGCCCACCGGCGATCTTGCGGACCTTGTCGACCACCATGGACAGCAGGATGACGTGGCGTTCGTCGCCCTGGAACATCGCGGCGGTGCCGACCCGGATGTCGTGCTTCTCCCGCACGGGTGCGGGGATCCGTTGCTGGATCAGCTGTTCCAGCAGTTTCACCTGGCCGCCGAAGCCGCCCTGCAGCACGATGACACCCATGGTCCGGCCCTCGTAGGCGGGGTCGGCGGTGAGTTCGGCCAGGCAGTCGACGATCGCCTCGGCCTCCTTGCGGTTGCGGATCCGGTGGTCGCGCCCCTCGGCGACGCCGTCGGCGACGTAGTGCGTCAGGAGCGGGTCGAGCCGGTCGCCGCCGTACTGGCGCAGCGGGATCAGCCCGGGCGGGGTGTAGAAGGTGGCGGAGGACCAGCCGATGATCTCCGGCATGCAGCGGAAGTGTTCCTGGAGCCGGATGGTGGACGGGAAGAACGTGGACAGCAGTTGGTAGAGGTTCGAGTGCGGCATGTACAGCTGCCTCAAGTGCCGTGGCACGTCCGGGAGGTGGGCGCTCAGGCGGTCCTGGATCTGCTGGGTGCGGCCGTAGCCGGTGACCGGCGGGGTGCACTGCTTGTCGTCGCCGACCACGATGATCCGGGGCGCCAGCCAGAGCAGGAACAGGGCGTCCATGCCGGCCTGGCTGGCCTCGTCGACGATCACCACGTCGAACGCGTCCTGGTGGGGCTCGATCATTTCGGCGACCCGGGAAATCGGCATCACCCAGGCGGGGACGGCGCCCTGTGCGACCTGCATGGCGCTGCGTGCGGCAGCTCCGAAGTGGGCGGCGCTCTTGCCGGTGCCCCTTCCGTAGGAAGCCATGTGGGAGCGGTACGCCTGGAGGGCGGATCGCTGTTCGTTGGTCATCCGCTCCAGGCAGTGCAGGCGGCCCTTGGCGGCGGCCAGGTCACCGGTCAGCTGCTCCAATTTCGCTTCGTGTTCCGTGAGTTCGGCGTCCAGGCGCTGTTCCCGGCCGGGGGCGCGCTCGTCCTCGACGAACCGGCGGGCACCGGCCCAGGCCCAGGCCTCGTCGAGGCGGGCGAGTCGCTGCGGCCATTCGGCGTCGAGGCACTCGTCGGCGAGCCGGCCCGCAAGGGCGGGGGACGCGGCGGCGAGCGCGTCGAGCAATTGGGTGCAGCGCTGGCCGCGTTGTTGCCGGCTGTGGGCGGCGGCGTAGGCGTCGAGTTCTTTGGTGTAGCGGTCGAGGTCGTGGTCGGCGACGGCCTGCGCCATGGCCAGTGATTCGGGGGTGGGGGGTGAGCCGTCGGTGGGCGCGCGCAGCGACCGTTCCCACCCGGCCAGCCGTTCGGTGGCCTCCTCGGCGCGTTGCCGACCGGACATCGCGGTGACCGCGGAGGTGAAGTCCTGCCAGGACTGGGGGTTTGTCAGGTCGAGGAACACCGAGCGGCCGACGAGCAGTTCGTCGATCCGTTCGCGCAGCCCGCCGAAGCCGGTGATCGCGGCAAGGTGGCGGTAGCGTTCCTGGAGGTCGGCGAGGCGCACCTCGAGTGGACCGTCGTCGAGCGGCGCGCCGGCCTGGGTCCAGCGGACGGCGACGGTGGCCAGGGTCAGGTGGGCGCGCAGGTGGGCGAGGACGGCGTCGAGGTCGGCGGCGTCGGCGGGCGCCCGGCCGTCGATCCGGCAGTCGGCCAGCAGGCCTTCGGCCTCGCGCAGCGCCCTGGGGGCGAACAGTCCGCGCAGGGTCCGTGATCCGGCGAGGTGTCTGCGCAGTTCGGGGACGGCGTCGGCGATCCGGTTGGCCTGTTCGGCGCTGAGGCCGGACGGCAGGGTGACGGTGCGGACGCCGACGGCGGCCAGTGCGGCAGCGGTTTCGACGAGGACGGGCTCGGCTTCGGCGACCCGCTCCCACAGGACGTGGCGGCGGCGGGCCAGCCGGTCGGTCAGGGCGCGCGCGGTCCAGTCGGCCTCGCCCCACTGGCGGGCGTCCCAGGGCACTGCGAGGCGGTGCAGCAGACCGCGTCCGGCACCGAGCAGGGCGACCAGGTGGTCGGTGGTGGGGGTGTCGAGGGTGGCGAGCCGGGTGCGCAGGGCGGCGGCCTCGGCGGAGAGCCCGGCGACGGCCGGCTGGGCGTCGGCGATCGCGGTGGCGATCTGGCCGGGGGTGGGCAGCAGGCCCGGTGCGGTCGGCAGCGGGCCGGCGGACCAGTCTGCGGCGCCTTCCCGGAGCAGCACCAGCAGTTCTTCGGCTTCGACGGGGGTGAGCGGCGGCCTGGCGGGCGCATGGTCGGAGAGGCTGCCGATCCAGGACAGCCCGGGTGCGGCGTCCTGGACGCGCTGGACGATCGCCGCGAGGGTGCCGAAGTAGCCGGGTGCCACCTCCGGGTGCTGGTAGAGCTCGGCCTCCCGCAGCGCGATGATCTTCTCGGTGAGGAGTTTCTGCCTGCTCTGCAGCTCCTGCCTGCTCCGGGTCAGCCGGCGGATCTCGTCGCGCAGTTGGGCCGGGTCGCCGGAGGCGGCCTGGTCGCTGAGCGCGTTGACGGTCCGTTCGAGTTCACTGGCGCTGTCCTGCCGGGCGCCGGACAGCAGCAGGACGCACAGGTCGCGTACGGCGGGCGGCAGTTTGTCGCGCAGCACGGTCAGGGCGTGGTCGCGGGCGCTGGTGACCAGGACCCGCTGGCCCTGGGCGAGCAGGGCACTGAGCAGGTTGGCGATGGTGTGGGTCTTGCCGGTGCCGGGCGGGCCCTGGACCACCACGCCGGTGTCGCGCTGCAGGCGGTCCAGGACGGCGCGCTGCTGGGCGTTGGTCTTGAGCGGGAACAGCGGCTCTTCCTCGAACAGGCCCCGGGTGGGGGTGTCGGCCCACGCGGCCCGTTCCTGGGGGTTGAGGGTCATCACCAACTGGGCGAGCCCGAGCGGAGCTTGACGCTCCGACACCACGGACTGGGCGATCCGCTCGTAGCAGCGCAGTACCGCGTTGCGGTCGAGCGGGCGCAGCATCAGCGCGGGCGCGAAGGTCAGCCGCACACTCGCGTCGGGCGCGGCCGGGGACCGCCAGCCCGCGTTGAAGGACACCGGCCGTGGCAGGACGAGTTCCTGCCAGCGGGTGAGGCACTCCAGGGCGGCCTCGCCGAGCGGGTGAACGGGGTTGGCGGAGAGTTCCTCGGCGAGCGCGGTGGAGCGCTCCTGCACCAGGCCGTCCTCGCTGTCCAGGAAGTCCTGGTCCTCCAGGCGCATTTCGCCGTCCGTGGTGAGGTGGACGGTGATGCGGGCGGTGCGCTTGTCGATGTGGGTGACGGCGCGGCGGGTGAACACGTGCCGGTGCAGGGCGGTGCCACGCGGTTCGCTCCAGGTCAACAGGCCGGTGCCGAGGACCAGTTCCATCTGATCGTCCTGCTGCACCAGGCGCTGGTGCCAGCGGTAGACGGTCTCGTACAGCGCGCGCAGCGGCCGATCGGCCCGCTCGCGTTCGGCCCACCGGCGCCAGCGGCTCAGCCAGTTGCCGTACGCGCGCAATACCTCGTCGGCCTCCGCGCGCTCCACCGTCGCGCCGGTGTCCTGCCACAGCTCGACAACGGCGCCGGTGCGTTCGGGGCCGCTCTCGGCGAGCGGTGGGTCGCCGCCGTCGGGGTTCTCGCAGTCCTGCTCGTCGAGCCAGCCGCGCAGTTCGGCGGGCACATCGGGCGGAGCGCTCTGCGGCACGTGGTCGAGCACCAGCAGCGCCCGGTCCGGCTGGTCGGTCGGCCGCGCGATCGCGGCGGGTAGGTCACTCAGCCACAACTGCTCCCAGGAACGCGTGTCCCGGGCCCGCTGCGTCCCGCTCTGCACCACGTCGCGCAGGAATCCGAGCAGCGCGGCGGTCTGTCCGATGACCTCCGGATTCCGCGCATGCAGCCGTTGAACGTCCACCATTCTCCCCTCGGTCGGTGACGAACGTTCCAGGATGGCCATGAACGTTCTCGCCGGGGGCAGTTGACGACAGAGTGGCTTGATCCACACCCCGTCATGGCTTGGACACGATGCGTTTCCGACAGTTACCCGTCGCCTCCGGGCCGCAGGGCGGCGGGCGGCGTCACGGGTGGTCCGTTGTCAGTGGCGGGTGCGGGCCCGGGAAGAGGGGGGACGGGTCTGTGGGGGCGGGTTGGTGGGTGGGTTCGGCGCCTGGGGGGACGAGGGTGTGGGTGGCGGTGAGGAATTCGGTGAGGGGGGCGGTGGGGGCGAGGACGGTGGCGCGGGTGCCGTCGGCGCCGCGGAAGGCGAGGCGGAGGCGGCCGTTGGGCCAGGGGCGGATGCGGACGGCGCCGTTGCCGGCGGGGCCGGTGAGGCCGGTGGCGAGGAGGTCGCGGGCGATCAGCCAGGTGACGCCACCGTCGGGGGATCCGTCGGGGAAGGTGAGGCGGACGGCGTAGGGGTCGAGGGTGTGGTAGCCGCAGATCATGATGCGCCGCCCCCCGGTCGGGCCGAACACGTGGACGGGCAGGTGGCGTTCGACGCACGTGCGCATCAGGCGGGTCTCCTCGTTCCGATGTCCGCAACCGCCTTCCCCGGGTGGGGTGTTGTATGCGTCCGAAGGACGGACGGGCGGGGCAGACATGGTACGGCGCGGGTGGGCCGCCCCGAGGGTGTTGGGGCTGCGTGGCGCCGGAGCGACCGAGCTGCCGACCGCAGCGGGAAAGCGGTTTCCCGCTGCGGCGGGGAGCAACGGAGGTTGACGGAACGTCAAGCCTGCTTGATGGCCGAGATGTCGAACTCCAGCACCACCTTGTCGCCGACCAGCACGCCGCCGCCCTCCAGGGCGGCGTTCCAGGTGACGCCGAAGTCCTTGCGGCTGATCGTCACCGAGCCCTCCAGGCCGACCCGCAGGTTGCCGTACGGGTCGACCGCGTTGCCGGTGTACTCGAAGTCGATGCTGACCGGCCGGGTGGTCTCCTTGATGGTGAGGTCGCCGGTGACCCGGTACTCGGTGTCGGACTTCGGCTCGACGGATGTGGTGCGGAAGGTGATCTCGGGGAACTTCGGGGCGTCCAGGAAGTCGTTGGTGCGCAGGTGCTGGTCGCGCTGCTCGACCCCGGTGTCGATGCTCTCGGTCTTGATGACCAACTGGCCGGTGGAGCGCGCCGGGTCGGCGCCGTCCAGGTGCGCGGCGCCCTCGAACTGGTGGAAGGCGCCGCGCACTTTGGTGACCATGGCGTGGCGGGCGACGAAGCCGATCCGGGTGTGGGCGGGGTCGAGGACGTAGTCCCCGGTGAGCTCGGGCAGGCTGACGGTCATGGTCTGCGCTCTCTCCTCGTGACGTACGGCGGGGCGCCGCGGAGGCTGCTCGCCCCGGCCGCGCCCGTCCACGCTAGGGGTTTCCGCCGCCCGACCCGGATGTGACACACCGTCACCCAGGGCCGGAGCGGCCCGCGCCTCCCGGGCTCAGCCGAAGCGGCCGTTGACGTAGTCCGCGGTGCGCGGGTCGGCCGGGTCGGTGAACAGGCGCTCGGTGGGGCCCGCTTCGACGATTCGGCCGGGGGTGTCGTGGGAGGCGAGGAAGAACGCGCAGGACTGCGAAACCCGCTGCGCCTGCTGCATGTTGTGGGTGACGATGACGATGGTCAGGCGGTGGCGCAGTTCGGCGATGGTCTCCTCGATGCGGCGGGTGGAGGTCGGGTCGAGGGCCGAACAGGGTTCGTCCATCAGCAGGATCTCCGGGGAGACCGCGAGCGAGCGGGCGATGCACAGGCGTTGCTGCTGGCCGCCGGAGAGTGCGCCGCCGGGGGTGCCGAGCCGGCTGCTGACCTCGGCCCACAGTCCGGCCTGGCGCAGGCTTGACTCCACCAGGTGGTCGCGTTCGTCCCGGCTCGCCTTGATGCCGGCCAGCTTCAGTCCGCTGATCACGTTGTCGTACAACGACATGGCGGGGAACGGGTTGGGCCGCTGGAACACCATGCCGATCCGGCGCCGGACCTCGGCGGGGCGGCGGCCGGTGGCGTACACGTCCTCGCCGTCGAGCAGCACCTCGCCGGCCAGCGCCGCGCCGCGCACCATCTCGTGCATCCGGTTGAGGATCCGCAGGTAGGTGGACTTGCCGCAGCCGGACGGCCCGATCAGCGCGGTGATCTCACCGGCCCGCATCTGCAACGAGACCCGCTCCAGCACCTTGCGCTGCCCGAACCACGCGGTCAGGTCCCGGGTCTCCAGCCCGGAGAGCGCACCGGACGGGCCGGCGCCAGGCACGGCAGGCACGGCGGACGCGCCGGGCACGGCAGGCACAGCAGGCACAGCAGGCAGCGGAACCGTCGGCGGGTCGGTCGGCGCCGTCTCGAACTCGGCTGCGGCGTGCGGGGGTTGTGCGGTCTCGGTCATGGGCGGGCAGGTCCTCTCCGGCGAGCGGGCGGTACAGGAGCACGAGGGGTCAGTAGACGTTGGGCAGCAGGGCGGCGGCGTTCTCGTAGACCGCCCACAGCAGCGCGGCGGCGACCGGCGTGAAGCACAGGTAGGTCGCGCTGCGCCGCCAGTGCCGGGCCGTCACGCCGGCGCCGACGACGGCCAACAGCAGCGCCAGCGACCAGAGTTGGAGCGCGGACAGGGCGCCCTTGTCGGCGGCCAGCGCCTTGTCCGTGGGTGCGGCGGCGGGGCGGCGCGCGCCGAGTGGCTGCGGTTCGCCGTCGAGGCGGGCGCCGATCAGCACGGTGCTGCCGGGGATCCAGTCGGAGTCCCCGGTGACCAGCACCAGCCGGTTGGGCGCGGTGTCCCGGATCGGGTGCTCGCCGTCGCCGGACGCGTTGACGGTGTAGTGGAAGCTGCCCTGGCCGGTGGTCACATCGATGCCGTCGCCGGTCTGCAGCCCACCGAGTCCGGCGAACGGGGCGCCGAACGCGGTGGAACGTCCGAACAGCACGGCCACGCCGGGCTGTCCGGGCAGCACGGTGTCGCGGCGGTGGCCGGGCCCGCGCATCAGGTCGCGGCCACTGGTGCCCTCGACCACCACGGCCTGGTGCAGCCCCAGCGCGGGAATGTCCAGCACGGCCAGCGGCGCACCGTCGGCGGTCGGCCCGGTGGGCGCGGTGGCCTTGCCGAGCTGGTCGCGCAAGGTGGCGTACGCGGTGGACTGGTGGCGCGCCTCCTGCAGCCCGGAGAGCGCGAACAGGTAGCCCACGAAGCCGAGCAGCAGCATGGCGGCGAGCGTCACCGACCAGGCGACGGCCAGCAGCCGGCGCCGCCCTCGGCCGGGTTCGGCGGAACTACCGGCTCCGGAGGGCGAGTTCTGTGCTGTGCAGGGCCGCTCCAGGGCGGTCGCGGTCATCCCGGTCTCCTCGGGTGCGCTGCCAACGGGACGGGGGGCCAGGCCGGTTGAGGCGTTCAACGAGCTCACCGGGGCCCCGCCGCGGTGTTGCGCCGCCGCCACCAGGCAGCCAGCAGCGGCGGGACGGTGACCACTCCGAGCAGTTCGAGCGCGGTGAGGGTGGACAACAGCCAGTCCTGCGGGCGGCCCCCGAGCGCGACCACCGCCCCGGGCGCGTTTCCACCCGAACTGCCGCCGCCGGAGCCGGAGTTGTCAATGATCTCGCCGGTCTGCGGATCGACCGCCTGCGGCCCGGCCCCACCACCACCGGTCCCGGCCGCACCGGAGCCCCCGCCGTTGCCACCGCCTCCGTTGCCCGAACCGCCGTTGCCGCCACCGGAGTTCTTGCCACCGGCCGTGTTCACGGCCTGGTTGTTCTGCACGGTGCAGTCCAGCGGGCTGCCCTTCTTGTCGCAGGGGGTGGGCTGCGGGGCGTTCTTCAGCACGATCAGCTGGCCCGACGAATCGAAGGTCGGGTTCGGGCAGTTGGAGAGGGTGTTCGGGTCAACGGGGCTGGCGTTCCCGGGAATGTGCTGGGTCTGGAGCAGCCCGCCGCGCACCAGGTTGCGCGGGATCGGCGAGTACCCGAGCTCGTCGGCCTCGCGCTGGCCGCCGCACAGCACGTATGCCAGGTAGCGGCTGAGCGCGCTGCCCTTCGCGTCGTTGAACTTCGGCGTCACCGGCAGCGAGGAGCCGGCCCGCGGCACGATCAGGTAGCTGTAGGAGGAGATCGGGTACGAACGCGGGTCGTCGTTGGTGTAGACGCCGTCGAGGTTCTGCTGCAGGTAGTCGGGGTCGCTGGAGGAGGTGCTGTCGTCCACGCCGCGGATCTTCGCGGCGGTCAGCGCGACCGCGACGTTCGAGGCGGTCGGCAGGGTGTAGTACCCGGCCGGGTTGAGCACCTTGACGACGGGCCAGCCGCTGCGCTTGGCGAACGCGTACTCGTCGTAGCCGATCGCGCCGATGCCGGTCGGCGACTGGACGTAGTTCGCCACCACGTCGGAGCCGTTCTGCGCGGTCATCCGGCCCGCCGCCGGGAAGAACTCGGTGTAGTCGCCGCAGCTGACGCCGTTGACCTGGGTGCAGTAGGCGTCCCACTCGCTCTTGTGAGTGTGCTCCATCCAGCGGGTGAACTGGGCGCTGGCGCCCGAGCCGTCGGAGCGCACGACCGGGGTGATCGGGATCTTCGGCAGCGCCCGGCCGTAGTCGGCGGTGATCTTCGGGTCGTCCCAGGAGGTGATCTTGTTGGTGAAGATCCCGACGATGGTGTCGGGGGACAGCCGCAGGTCGGTGACCTTCTTGCCGCCGACCTCCAGGTGGTACATCAGCGCGGTGCCGCCGGCGGTGATCGGCACGTACGAGTAGGCGTACACCGGATTCTCCGCCTGCCCCTGGCCGTTGGTGGCCCCGCCGCTGTTGACGCCCGTGTCGGGCTTGGAGCGGAACGGCACGTCGGAGGCGGTGAAGTCGTCCTGGCCGATCGACCACTGGACGCGGCCGGCGGCCGAGCCGTTCCCGGTGAAGTCGATCTCGATGCCCATCGGTTGGACGTCGCGCCGCCACTGGTCGATGGCCGGCCCGGCCCAGCTGGAGCCGTCCGCCTTGAGCGAGGTGGAGGCGTTCGCGGGCGTCGCGCCGAGCAGCACGGCGGGCAGGGCGAGTGCGGCGGCGAGCAGCGCCGACGTCAGATGACGGAGTCGCACGGGATGGGTCTTCCTTCTCATGCCAATGGTGATGTGATTGATCATCAGTTCACCGCCGGGGCGAGCGAGTTGGCTTCGACAGCCGGTGCGGCGGTGCGGTTCCGGCGCAGCGGGCGGCGGGTGCGCCGGTCGGTGGGGGTGCGGTGGCGGCCCAGGACGCGGGCGGTGACGAACAGGATCAGCACCACGGCCATCAGGGTGAGCCCGCCGGCGAACGCCCGGGCCACCATGTCGGGGTAGGGCTGCTTGACGTAGTTCCAGACGAACAGCGGCAGGCTGGTCTGGTTGCCGTGGAAGGCGTCCAGGTTGAGCCGGGTGGTGAAGCCGGCGGTGAGCAGCACCGGGCTGGTCTCGCCGACGCCGCGGGCCATGCCGAGCACGACGGCGGTGGTCAGTCCGGGCCGGGCGGTGGGCAGCACCACGTGCCACACGGTGCGCCACTGGCTGGCGCCGAGCGCGTAGGACGCCTCCTTGAGGGTGCCGGGGACGAGCCGGACGACGACCTCGGCGGCGCGGGTGACGATCGGCATCATCATGACGGTGAGCGCGAGGGACGCCGCGAAGCCGCTCTTCTCGACGCCGAGGGTGAGGACGACCACGCCGAGGACGAACAATCCGGCGACGATCGACGGCAGCGCGGTCATCGCCTCGACCAGTACCCGCACGGGCTTGACCAGGCGGGCGCCGCGCCGGGTGTTTCCGGCCTCGACCAGGAAGACCGCGGTGAGGACGCCGAGCGGCACCGAGAACAGGGTGGCCATGCCGAGTTGTTCGAGCGAGCCGACCACGGCGTGCAGGCAGCCGCCGGAGGTGATCGGGTCGAGCGCGGCGGTGCTGCGCATGGTCTCGGTGAAGAAGTTCAGGTGCCGGGCGGCGTCCAGGCCGCGGTACAGCACGTAGCCGATCTGGTCGGCGATGACGGCGACCACCAGCAGGCCGGAGCTCCAGGCGAGCGCGGTGGCGAGGCGTTCGCGGACCGTCAGGGCGTCCCACTGGAGGCGTCCGGCGATCGCGTAGAGGGCGAGGAACAGCAGGTACCAGCAGAGCAGGAAGCCGAACGCGCCGCTGAACGGCAGGACGCGTTCGTACAGCAGCCAGTCCAGCGCGAGCGAGCCGGCGCCGGCGGCGGCCATGGTGAGGACTTCCTCGCGGGTCACGCCGCCGAGGCGGATCCGCTGCTGCTCGGGAGCATCTGAACTTCCTGTGCCGTCAATTGTCTTTTCCATCACGGGTGTTGTCATCTGCGCGGCCCTCCGGTCAGTCCGAGGTCGAGGCGCCGGACCGGGACCGGCTGATGATGAACCCGGCGGCCACGTTGACCAGCAGGGTGAGGGCGAAGAGCACCAGTCCGGCGGCCATCAGCGCGGACAGCGAGAGGTTGTCGGACTCGCTGAAGCGCAGCGCGATCAGCGAGGAGATCGAGTTGCCGCCGTTCTCCAGGACGTGCCAGGAGAGCCGGAACACCGGCGAGATGATCAGCGCGACGGCGATGGTCTCGCCCATCGCGCGGCCGAAGCCGAGCATCACGGCGCCGATCACGCCGCCGCGCCCGAACGGCAGCACCACGGTGCGGACCATGCCCCAGCGGGTGGAGCCGAGCGCGTACGCGCCCTCGCGTTCGCCGGCGGGGGCCTGCGAGAACACCTCGCGGCTGAGTGAGGTGATGATCGGAATGATCATCAGGGAGACCACGGTGCCGGCGATGAACGTGGACGAGGTGTAGGAGGTGGCGATCTCGCCGGTACGCACCTCCAGGAACGGCAGCGCCCCGCCGAGGTGGACGGCCAGCCAGCGGCACAGGCCGACGATCCGCGGCTGCAGGAAGAACAGCCCCCACAGGCCGTAGACGATGCTGGGGATGGCGGCCATCAGGTCGACCAGCGAGATCAGCATGGGACGCAGGCGGACGGGCGCGTACTCGGAGATGAACAGCGCGGCGGTGAGCGCGACCGGCACCGCGATGCACAGGGCGATCACGGCGATCAGTAGGCCGTCGGGCAGCACCGCGGCGATGCCGAAGGAGTGCGCGGCGGTGCGCCAGCGCTGCTCGGTGAGGAAGGACCAGCCGACGGCGTTCAGTGCCTCGGTGCCGCGCAGCAGCAGGAAGAACGCGATCAGGCCCATCAGCGCGAACACGGACAGGCCGGCGGCGCGCAGCAGGCCGCGGAAGGCCCGGTCGGCGGGCGAGGCGGGGGCGCTGATCGGTCGGGGCCGGTCGGCCTCGGGTGGTGGGACACGGGTTTCCGTCGGCTGGACGGCGGCGGTCATGGTGTCAACTCTCCGCGCGGTGAGGGTTCGTGGGGCGGGACGTCGGTGCGGGCCGTCGCGGGCCGGGCGGGCGCGCGAGGCGCCCGCCCGACGGAGCGGATCGGCAGCGGACCGGGGGCGGATCTCGGCAGCGGACCGGCAGCGCATTGGCAGCGGACCCGGGCCGGATCTCGGCAGCGGACCGGGGACGGGTCAGCGGCCGAACAGGCGGGCGCGGATCCGGCCGGCCCTGCGGCGCAGTTCGGCGCCGGCGGGGGTGCCGCCCAGCAGCAGCGCGGCGGGTCCGCCGACCAGCAGGACGGCGCCGGTGGCGAGGATCACGGGCAGCAGCAGCCGGGCGAGGCCGGCCCGGTCGGCGGCGGACTGGCCGACGGACTTGGCGCCGAGCGTGGGTGCGGTGCTGCCGCCGGGCTTGGCGCTGCTGCCGGGGCCGGCCGTCTCGCTCGGGGCGCCGCCTCCGGGGGCGCCGTCGGCGAGGTACGAACCGCCGCCACCGCCACCGGAGTTACCGCCTCCGCCACCCGAACCATCGCCGCCACCGGTGGAGTTTCCGCCGTCGCCCTTGCCGCCGGGCGCGGTCTGGTTGCCGGGCAGGGCACTGTCCTGGGCGGCGACGTGTCCGGCCGCGGCCTTCGCCGCCTTGACCTGACTGGCCGTCAGATCGGCGAATCCGGCGGCGAGTTGGCCGGGCTGTCGGCCGTAGATCTGGCCCTGGCCCGGGTCGGTGACGGTGCGCAGGAAGCGGGCGACCGCGCCGGCCTTGTCCTCGGACAGTCCGTGGGTGGGCACCATGGCGTACTGGACCATGGTCAGCGGGTAGGCCTTGCTGTCCTTGGCGTACGCCGAGTCGGCTTCGCCGTACGGCAGTTGCTGGGTGCCGGTGGCGGCGTCGAGCGGCATGTCGGCGACGGCGGCCTGCATGGCGCCGATCGTCGGGGCGGTGAAGCCACCTGCGGGGTTGGGGAGTTGGGCCTCGGGCAGGCTCATCGCCTGGGCTTGGCCGGCGTCCATGACGGCGAACAGGGCGCGCTTGCCGTTGTCCTGGTTGATGCACTTGGCGTGCTGGCCCTGGACTTCGTCGGGGTTCAGGCAGGACGGCCGGACCTCAAGGGTCATCCGCAGCACCTGGCCGAGTCCGCCAAGCACCGGGTTCCACTCGTACTGCTTCCAGTTGTTCTTCCCGGAGAAGTCCTGGGGCTGGAAGGAGTCGACCGGGAATCCGGGGTAACTGGAGCGCAGGTACTTGGTGTTGAGGTGCGCGCCCCACGGGTCGGCGGCGCCCTGGAGGAACTCGGCGGCGTCCGGGTCGGCGGCGATCCAGGTGGTCAGTCGGGTGACCAGGTCGGTGGTGCCGCCGACCACGATCGGGGCGGTGGCGGCGAAGGTGCCGCCGGCCAGGCAGCCGGGCCAGGTCGGGCCGTTGCCGCCGCTGGGGTTGAGCTTCAGGAACTCGGGGTCGGCGAACACGCACATCGGGTTGCCCTTGACGCTGTCGGTTTCGTCGTCGGTGCCGAGCCGGTAGCTCTGGGTCAGCATCTTGGCCAGCAGCCGCTGGTTGAGTTTCATGCTGCGGATCTGCCGGTGGCTGTCGCCGTCGTCAACCAGGAAGACCACCGAGATCGCGCTGTTGGCAAGCGGCGCGTACGTGTACGGGCGGCTCGCCGGGTTGCGGTCGGGGATCGAGGTGAGTGCGATGTCGGCGCCGGAGCCGCCGAGGAAGGCCGACCGGGCCTGCGGCTCGCCGCCGCCCGAGGTGTACTGCACGGTCAGCGGGTTGTTGCCCTGGCACAGGCCGGTCCGCCACTGCTGGACGGCACGGTCGGCCATCTCCAGGCCGATCGCGGAGAAGTCGGCGTTCCTGGCCGCGCAGGCCGCCGGGGTGGGGCCGAAGTCCAGCGGCACCACGACGTGGTTCGCCCAGGCGCAGGCCTCGCCGCTGGCCCAGCGCTTGCCGCCGGTGTTCTCCACGGCCACCACGTTGTCGCTGGCGGTGTTGAACAGGCCGTCGGAGTCGGCCGAGTGGTCCTCGCAGTTGATCTCGCCGGTCGGGAACTGGTAGGCGCCGATCGAGTCACCGCCGTAGTTCGCCTCGATCACCAGCGAGCACTTGTGCTTGGGGTCGCAGCCCAGGGTCTGGCTCTGCTGCGCGGTCCACACCTCGATGTCCGCCTCGCCGCTGCCGTCCGGGCGGGTGGCCGCGATCGCCATGTTGGACGGGAACTCGGGCGTGTTGGTGCCGGGCGCGGGCCGCTCCTGCTGGAAGCCCTTGGCCGGGTCGGCGTTGTACAGGCTGGAGCCGTAGCAGTCGGTGATCTTCGGCTCCTCGCCCCGGCACTGGTAGATCCGCACCGGGTAGCGGGCGACCTTGTCGAAGCCGGAGTTCCCGTGCGGGTTCAGCACCACCGGGACGGGCTGGAAGTCGGCGTCCACGGTCGGCGTGAATCCGCTCCAACTGACGTGCAGCACCTGGTTCCCGAGGCCGCTGGTCGGCGTGACGGTGACGGAGCCGCGCGGCCCGCTCGTCCAGGTGAACGGGTCCCAGCGCGGCGGCCCGGGCACGGTCGTTCCGGCGGCGGCCTGCGCCTGCTGGACGCCCGTCCCGCCGAGCGGCAGCAGCACGGCGGCGGCGCCCAGCGTCCAGGTCAGGACGGCCGCCAACCAGGCCTGCAACGGGCGCGATCCGGTTCTGGGCCCTGACGGGCGGACTCTCATCGGCACAGCACCTCCGGCGACGGGCGCACCGGAGCAGGCACGCACGGATGACAGGGAGCGGAGCGGCGACGTTCGGCGGCTCCGACGATATTCGGCCATTCACGTCTGACCGGATGCTGTCCACCAGGTGTACGAGACCCCAATTGGTGCTCGAATCAAGAGAACTGACGTGCCATCAGCTCCCAAAGCCACGTACCGCCCGACCCTGGTGGGGCGAGCGGTACGTGTGGTGCGCGGTTCTGACGACGCGTCAGGAGGCGGGCGTGTAGGCCACCGTGAAGGATCCGACGCTCTGGCCCGCGGTGAAGAAGGAGGTACGCAGCTTGCCGTCCAGGTACTGCGCGCCGGCCGGGTCGAGGGTCAGCGAGGAGGCGGACAGGTTCTGCGTGGTGCCGCTCTTGGTGACCACGGTCTCGCCGGCCGGATCGAACAGCGCGACCGGGGTGGTGGAGCCGTCCGGGACGCCCGTGACCTGCCAGTTGTCGACGGAGAACGCCAGCTGGCGGAAGGCGACCGCGCTACCGGTCCGCGCGTCGACGAACAGCAGGCCGCCGCCGAACTGGATGTTCCCGTAGAACTGGGCGAGGTTGCCGGAGCCGTCGGTGACGGGGAAGCTCGCCGACAGGCCGGTGCTCGCGTCGTACCCGGCGGTCGCGGTGGGCAGCGGCACGGCCACGATGCCCGCCTGCGCGGCCTGCTGGAAGAACGCGTTGCTCTCGCGGATCACCGCGTTGCCGGCGGCCGGCGCGGCCGAGGCGGTGGTCGCGGAGGCGGCGGTGGCGGCGAGCGCGAGGCCGGCGGCAGCGGCGGCGATCCGGGCGAACGTGCGGGACATCGTGGCTCCTTCAAGCTGAGTGCGGGGTGTGGGTGCTCGGTGCGGGGTGCTCGGTACGGAGTGCTCGGTACGGAGTGCTCGGTACGGAGTGCTCGGTACGGAGTGCTCGGTACGGAGTGCTCGGTACGGGGTCGGTTGTACACAGCGGGTGCGCCGCTACGGGCCGCCGCCCGTCCCGGTGAGTGCGGGACGGGCGGCGACGGTGGAGCACAGGGGAACGTCAGTGGATGATCGCGCCGCAGCCGGCGCCCGGCAGGGGCAGGAAGCCGTAGCTGATGATGTCGGCGCGGCCGGTCGCGCCACAGATCCAGCCGGTGGGGCTGAAGATGGCGCGCAGCGCGGTGCCCTGGGTGGTGGTGGCGGTGTAGTCGCCGTCCCGCAGCACGTTGAACAGGACGCGGCCGTAGCTGCCGCCGGCGAAAACGGGGCTCAGGGTGTTGGTCGAGGTCAGCGGCGCGACGCCGTTGACGCTGCGCAGGGTCAGGTTGCCGCGGTTGTCGGTGCTGGAGGTGTGGCCGTTCAGCTGGCCCACGTAGTGGCCGACGGAGTACGGGAAGATGGCACCGGGGTCGGCCAGCCGCGAGTCGGTGCCCTCGTTCTCCTCCGGGCCGCTGGTGACGCAGGTGCCGGGGGTGATGTTGCCGATGGCCTGCAGGAAGAACGAGCGGGTGCCGGAGCCGCTCTGCGGCAGGTACGGCTTGATGGCGCCGGAGCCGCCGCCGAGCTGCGACCAGTCGGTCTTGACGCAGGTGTAGATGTCGACCAGGTTCAGGGTGGTCAGGTTCGCCGGGGCGAGACCGCCGGTCGGGGCGGACCAGGTGACCGCGTCCTTGGCGAAGGCGACGAAGTCGAAGTTCGCCGGGTCGGTGGGCTGGGCGGCGCGGGAGGAACGGGCGAAGTCCAGGGTGAGGTTGTTGGTGGTGTTCAGCGTATTGATGCCGGCGCTCGAACCGTTCGGGCGGGGAATCGAGTTGCCGCCGGCCTTCGGGACGATGGTGGGGGAGCCGGTGGCGTCCCAGCTGTACAGGCGCGGCGTGGTGGTGTCGGTGGCCGGCAGGGTCGCGTTGTAGTCGGTGGAGAACTGGCTGAACAGCGCCTGCGTGGTGTCCGAGCCCGCGCCGACGATGTCCTTCGCGGCGGGGAGAGCGGCGGGGTCCGCCATGGCGGGAACGGTGGCAACAGTCGTCAGGGCGGCGGTGAACGCAACGGCCGCGAGCGCCTTGGCAGCGGTGTGACGCATGGTCCTCTTCCTCCGAGGGGGATCGTGCCTCGCTGGACCGGACCTGGCGGGGTCCGGTACCGGGAAGCTCCGCGGCTTCCCGGCGGAGCGATCCTCGCCGCCGCCGACGGCCGTCGGGAAGCCTCTCCCCACTCCCCCGCCCTGCCGTCCGCCCGCACCGCTGCGCCACAACTTCCCTGCTCACGAAGCCACTTGAGCCACCTCCACGATTCCTCCCCGCCATGGACACGTTCTTCTCCAGGTGTGCTCACGGGGGCACCTCGGCCATCTCCGCTTCACCCCCGCACCACCGACACCGCCCGGACGTGCACGAACCCCTCGGACAGTCGGAAGCCCGCTACTGCGTCCCTCAACTCACCAGGGGTTCCCGGACGTTCGCCACATCCGCTGGACGTGCTCGACGCCCTGCAGGAACCCGGCCACGCTCTGCCGGCACTGGTCGCGCCGCAGATAACCCCGGGCGCTGCGGGCCACCGCCTCGCCGCCACCCGCCCCGGCCCGGGTGCTGCGGGTCGGCAGGTACGCGGTCCAGGTCCACTGCCGGTCCTCGCGCTGGCTGAGCACGAACCGCAGCGTCGCCCGCTCGGCAAGCAACTCGGCGACGCCGGAAGCCAGTTCCCGCTCCGAACGGTAGCCCCGGACGGCCGCTGCCAGCCGCCGCCCGTTGGCGGCGACCAGCGACCACCCGGCCCGCCCGTCCGCACCGCGCACCGGCACCAGCCGCGGGCCGCTCACCGCCCGGCCCCGGGCGCGGCGGCCTCGGACATCCGGGCCAGCAGCGCCATGAACCGCCGGAACGCGTTCTGGCAGGTCGCGTAACGCTCGTACGCCCGGCTGGACTTGACCAGCGGATTGCCCCGCACCCCCGGCACCACCCAGGTCCACCCCGGCCCGCCCCGGACATGGGTGATCCGCGCCACCAACGCCGGTCCCAGCGCCACCAGTTCGGCGAACGCCCGCTCCGCGTCCCCGGCCGAGTCGTAGACGGACGAGGACACCGCCACCACCCGCCCGTTCAACGCCTTCAACTGCCACTGGAACCGTCCGTTCGCCGCCCGCTCCGTGAACAGACCCTCCCCGCGCACCGCCCGCCACCCCCCGGGTCTCCACCGGCCCGAGACCGCCCTCGGCCACAGCACCGCATGCCCCGCCCGCCCCGCACACACGCACGAAACCGGACGCACATCGTCACGCTGCGAACGCTATGGGTGCACGGACAACGCCCGAAAGCGGAATCCCTCCCGAGCTGCCTCTGTTCGCCCCGAAGTTCTCCCTTGTTAATGCGCGACCGACCCGGTGGCCGCGGAGTGCTCCGGCGAGTGACAGAACTCCCCGGTGACGACCGGTCGTTCGCCACCGCGCGCGAGCCGGCCGGCCATCGGCGGCCCGTGCATCCGCGGCCGATCCACCGGGTCCGCTGCCGACGGCCGTTCACTCGTGTGCGCCATCAAGCCCACGGCGCGGCCGGACGATCTCCTTCCGGGGGGCGACAACCTCGGCCTCCCGTCCGTTCATCGAGGAGAGACCATGCCACGTACCTTGTCCCGCCTGGCCGTTTCCACCGCCACTGTGGTCCTCGCCGCCGGCCTCGCCGTTCCCTCCACGGCTGACGCCGAGGGCCGGTCCGGTGCTCTCCGGTGGGTCGCCCTCGGCGACTCGTACACCGCCGGGGTGATCCAGGCGACCGGGGACACCTTCGAGAACCCGCCGGACGGCTGTGGCCGCACCACCGAGTCGTACCCGGAGATCGTTCGCCGTGACTTCGGCTCCCTGGTCGAGCTGCACAACGTCAGCTGCGGCGCCGCGACCATCGACAACGTCTATCGCGCGGAGCAGACCCCGCTCGGCCGTCCGCTGCCGCCCAACGGCACCGACCCGGATGCCCCGTTCGCACCCGTCCCGCCGCAGATCGACGCCGTCGGCGCGCACACGGACCTGCTGACCGTCGGGGCCGGCGGCAACACGCTGGGTTTCGCCGAGATCCTCAGGAAGTGCATGGAACTCGGCAACGACACCAACAACACCGGCACGCCCTGCAAGGACGAGTTCGAGGCGAGTCTGCCCGTCCGGTTCGAGACCGTGCGTGGGCAGTACGACCAGATGCTCACCGCACTGCACGCCAAGGCGCCGACCGCCAAGGTGATCACCGTCGGGTACCCGCACATCGTTCCCGAGGACGCCACCCGCTGCCGGTTCGGCGACATCACACAGTTCAACACCATCACCGCCGGCGACCTCGACTGGGCCCGCACCGCCGTTCTGGAGCCGCTCAACGCGGTCATCCAGCAGGCGGCCGCCGCCCACGGCGACCGCTTCGTCGACCAGTACTCCTCCAGCGCCGGTCACAGCGTCTGCGACTCCGACCGCTGGGTGGACGGCGTCCTCAGCAGCATCGTCCCGCTGCGGTTCGCCCTGGTGCACCCCAACGTCAAGGGCCAGGCCAACGCTGCCACCTTGGTCGAGGACGCCATCCTCGGCGGCTGAAACGGCGGCCGGTGCGGACGGACGCACCCGCCCCCTCGGGAACAGCGGCGCCCCGCCCGTCACCCGACCCGGGCTTCGGACGGGTCGTCGCCCCCTACGGCCGGACGGCGCCGGGGGCAGCCCGACGCGCCTACCTCGTGCAGGTCGCCGCCGCCCCGGCGAAGTGACCGGGGCGGCCGGCTCCGCTGCGTCCTACTCCTCCGGCTCCCAGGCGCGGAGCAGGCCGAACAGCTCGGCGTCCCCTTCGACGCGCAGGGAGTCGAGCGGGATGCGGTCGTAACAGAAGAGGACCAGCTCGGCGGCCGTGCCGTGGACGGCGGCGCCGGCCGGGTCAAGGTCCTGGCCGGCGGTGCTGCCGGGCGCGGGGATGCTGGTGGTGCGTGCGCCGTCGGCGTCGACCGTGAGGCGCCAGGAGCGGCCCTCGGTGGCGTGGAAGTCGAAGGTGGTGGGCTCGTGCGGCCAGGCGCTCGGCGTCGCGCAGCAGCTGAACAGGAACTCCTCGACGCCGTCGAGCGCGACCTCGGCCGGCAGCGGATCCGGGTCGCCGAGGGTGAGCTGGACGTCGTAGGTGTGCACGGCGGTCTCCTGGACCCGGTGCCGGGCCACCCCACCGGAGCTGTGCGGCGACTGCAACGGGCTCCACCACGCCCAGCAACCGCTCTCCGGGCCCGCCTCCCGCAGGGCGCCCAGCAGCAGCTCCGTCGATGCGGCCAGCCAGTCCAGCAGCGCCTCGCGCTCCGTCGGCACCTCCAGGGCGGCGCGCACGGCGGTGGCCTCGGCCGGGGGAGCGCCGGCGGGCCCGGCGCCGACGACGGCGGCCCAGAACCGGTCTCCTCCGCCCAGGTGCTTCACCAGATCGAACAGCGTCCAGTCGGGGCAGGTCGGCACCTGCACGTCGAGGCTGGGCGCGGCGGCGACCGCGGCACGGAAGGCGGCCGACCGCTCGTCGATCAGTCGCAGCAAGTCGGGGAGCTCAAGAGTCTTTTGCACGCCGGATTTCTATCACCGCGCTGCGGTCACCGGACAGCAATTATTGCCGTGCCCGGGCCCTGGTGACTGCGGGCCGACCGGGAGTCCAGCACCGCCGCCGCTGCGACAGCAGTGGATCGGTCACCACCCATTGCGCATCCGTCAACTCCGAGCCACAGCAAGGCTTGCACGAACAGCCACACACTCTCCGCGGAAAGCTCCAGCGCGGAGGTCACCACCCTTGCCTCACCCCGGAGTTGATCAATTGCCCCACGCTTTCTCAGGCTCGGGCGGCGAGGCGGGCCCGGCGGGCGTGGTCGATCGTCACTGCCGCCAGCAGGGGGCCCCAGGCCACCAGGGGCAGGTAGCACAGGGTCATCACCGCGCCCGCGAGGCCGTGCGGCGAGTCCGGGTCGCTCATGTTGTGCTGCCACGGGCCCACGGCCGCGGACCAGGTCACCGCCGTGACCGCCGGCGCCCCCAGCCCGGCCGGAACCAGGGCCCCCCAGGCGGGGAGGGCCCGTCCGCCGAAGCCCGGCACCCAGCGGGGCACCCGCCGTCCCCACGGGCGGACCAGGCCCAGGGTCAGGAAGGCCAGCGCCTCCGCCAGTGCGCTCAGGGCCAGGACGTAGACGGTGCCCCAGCCGGGCATCCAGCGGCCGAACATCCGCTCCAGGTCGCCGTGGAAGCCCACCGGGAGGCCCACGCCCAGGGCCACCCGCCACAGGCCCGACGGCACCACCGACCAGGCCGCCGCCTGCGCCGCCCGCACGGCCCAGCGCGGTGCGGGTTCCAGGTTCTCGCCCACTGTTCGTCCTCTTCTCGTCTCCTGCCGGCCGACCGCCGGCCACCCCCAGGACTCTGCTGCCCTCCCCCACCACCCCGGCAGATGCCGAACGGCCAGTCCCCGAGCCCGGGATGTGCCGATCGGCACACCCACCCCCACCCCCGCGGCCCCTAGGGTGATCACATGAACGGGGACCAGGGGGCAGCCGCGTACCCGCGGGAGCGCTCCTTCACAGCTCGGCAGGACCTGCCCGAGGCCACCGCATGAGCGGCGAACTCGCCTGGGGCGCAGCGGGGTTCACAGTCTCCGGCGCCGTGGCCGGGTGGTCGCTGTACCGGCCCCGGTGGACCGCGCCCGCTGCCGGGCTCTCGGTCGCGCTCAGCCTCGCGGCCGGGTGGGCCGGTCCGTACCGTGACGGGGCGCCCGCCGTCGGACTGGCCGGGGTGGTCGAACTCGCCGCGCTGCTGGGGCTGGTGGCGCTCGCGGTCCGGCACGGGCGGCACCGGTCGGCGCTGTGGCCGGCGCTGGCCGCGTTCGGCTGGCCGATGCGCTTCGTCGGCTTCGAGCCGCCGCTGTTCGCGTTCGGTGCCCTCGCGGTCGCCGCCGCCTGCACGGTCGGCCGCTACCTGCACTCCCTCGACCGCCGGCGCGAGCAGGCCGTGGCCGCCGCCCGGCACGCCCAGCGCCTCGAACTCGCCCACGACCTGCACGACTTCGTCGCCCACGACGTCAGCGGGATGGTCGCGCAGGCGCAGGCCGGGACGGTGCTGGCCCAGCAGTCGCCCGAGCTCGCGGCCGCACTGTTCGCCCGGATCGAGCAGGCCGGGCAGCAGGCCCTCTCCTCGCTCGACCGCACCGTCGAACTGCTGCGCTCCCCCGACCAGCACGAGGACGGCTCAGGGCGACGGGCGCACGGCGGCCTGCACGAACTCCCGGAGCTGGCAGCCCGGTTCACCGCCACCGGCGGCCCGGCCGTCCAACTCGCCATCGCCCCGGGCCCGGTGGGGCGGGAGAGCGCCGCCACCGTCCACCGGATCGCCGTCGAGGCGCTCACCAACGTCCGCCGTCACGCCCCGACCGCCCGCACCGTCCGGATCGAACTCGCCCGCACCGGCGATCGGTTGGAGCTGCTCGTCCACAACGACGGCCCGTCCGCCGCCCGGCGTTCGCGACCGCGCGGCGGTCACGGCCTGGCGGGCCTCGCCGCCCGGGTCGAGGCCCTCGGCGGCACCTTCCGGGCCGGCCCCGTCCCGGACGGCTGGCAGATCAGCGCCACCTTCCCGCAAGCCCCGACCGCCCCGACCCCTCTCCCGGAGACCCCGTGACCATCCGGATCCTGCTCGCCGACGACCACGAGGACATCCGCACCGCATACCGGATCATCCTCGACGCCCAGCCCGACATGCAGGTCGTCGCCGACGCCGCCGACGGCCGCACCGCGCTCCAACTCGCCCGCCGAATACGGCCGGACGTCGTCCTCGCCGACATCCGCATGCCGCACCTCGACGGCCTGGACCTCACCTACCAGCTGGCCGGGCCGGACGTCGCCGACCCGCTCCGGGTGGTCGTCGTCACCACCTTCGACCTCGACGAGTACGTCCACACGGCGCTCCGCAACGGGGCCACCGGCTTCCTGCTCAAGCGCTCCAGCCCCGCCCTGCTGGCGGAGGCGATTCGCGCCGCGATGGCCGGAGACACCCTGATCAGCCCGCAGTTGACACTCCGGCTGCTGCGGCACTACGCCCCGCCGGAACCGTCCCAGCAGGCCCCGCGCGAGGCGCTCAGCCCGCGCGAGCGGCAGATCGCCGAACTCGTCTCGGACGGTGCGACCAACGCCGAGATCGCGGCCGATCTGTTCCTCTCCCCCGGCACCGTCAAGAACCACCTGGCCAACATCCAGCGCAAACTCGCCACCCGCAACCGCGTCGGCATCGCCGCCTGGGCCCTGGCCCACCGCCGCCACTGACCGGCGCTGACCGCGACTGACCGCCACTGGCCGCCGCGACGCACTCCGCGCACGGCCGAGCTCAGTCGAACAGCTTCACCCCGTCCGAGGTGAGGGCCCAGTCGCCGAGCAGGTTCTCGCCGATCCGCACCGCGTACAGCACGCCGTGCGCCCCGAAGTGGAACGCGGCAACGGGCGCGTCGCGGTCCTCGCTCGCGTAACCGAAGGTCTTCGGGGCGTCCGGCGCGGGGTCGCCGTACACCACCGAAGGCTCGCCGAACTCGCTGATCACATCCGCCAGTTGACGGCGGTCCTCGGCCCAGTCCAGGACGCGGTCGAGCAGCCCCCGCAGCTCCTCGCCGCCCAGCGCCCGGTCCAGTCGCAGCCAGCCCCGCCGGTGGGCGTCCTCGCCGTACTGCGAGGCGACCAGCGGCGCGTCCGCCTCGCCGAAGCCGCCGCGCAGCAGGGTGGAGACGTTGCGGGCGTTGGTGTCGGCGATCCAGGCCGTGCCGCGCTCACCGTTCAGCGCATCGAGCAGCTCGACCACGGCCGCCGTGCCACCGAAGAGTTCGGGGCGCCGAACGGCGTCGTTGAGCGAGTCGAGCAGCTCGGCCCGCCGGGTCTCGGTCAGCGGCAACCGGTCCTCGCCGGCGGCGATCGGAGCGACGGGAGGACAGGGGGCGGCGACGGGGGAGGAACTCATGAGGTCAAGTGTGCCGGGTCGCCGACCATTCGACGGCAACGGGGCGGCCCGACCGCCGCCAGTGGCCCAGTTCCCGTACGTGGACGGCGAGTTCGGACGCATCGGTGTGGCGGACACGCGCCACCCCCAGTACCTTCCGCACCGCAAGAGATCCCGCCCAGGGCGGTCGCCCGCCCCGTCGCACCTGCTCCTGCCCGCCGGACCAACAACACCTGCCGTCGCGCCCGGCGCTTCGCCCCTGGCCCGCGCCCTTTCGCGCCACACAGCCTGGTAGTACGCGGACGTCTCATCACCGAAACAGCGGAACTCGCAACTGGCGGCGGCCAGTTCGGCGTCGTCAGCCCCGCCGGTGAGGCCGACACGAACGACCGTCCAGAAATCCTCCCGCAACAGTTCCCGGAAGGGCCGGCCGTATTCGGTGAGAGTTCGTACCCCATCGTGGCCCGCGCCCGCAGCTGAGCGCCACCCCGGCCGGGGCGACGCTCAGCAACCGTTCACGGAAGGGAGTTACTGCCCAAAGGTCCCCGTGGACCAGATCGCCCCACCCGTGCTCGGGCTCCCGCCACGCTTGTAGATGACGAAGTTGCCGTCGTCCTGGAGCAGCGCGTACGCACCGGGGCTCCACGAGGTGCCGGTGGCCCAGATCGCGTCGGTCAGATGGGCGGCCGGCTTGTAGAGCACCAGGTTGCCGTCCTCCTGCATGCGCAGCATGGCGCCGTCGTGGCCCCAGGTGCCGGAGGACCAGATCGCCTTGTCGTCGCGCTTGCGGTACATCACGATGTTCCCGTCCCGCTGGATGACCAGCCAGACCGAGGCGGACTGCGCCCACGAGCCCGAGGTGATCAGCCCCGGCGAGCTCGGAATGTCCGGGCAGAAGGCGGACGGCATCTCGAAGGTGCTGGTGCTCCACCCCTGGCCCCAGGTGTCCACGTGGACCACGGCACCCGGGTAGAGCCTCAGGACGGCTCCGTTCTGCCCCCAGGTGTTGGAGGACCAGAGCGCGCCGCCGGTCTCCGCACTGCCGCCGGCCTGGTACACCACGAAGTTGCTGTCCCGCTGCAGGACGGCGTACGCGCCGGGGTGGCCCGAGGTGCCGCTGCTCCAGATCACGTGCTTCGGACCGCCCGTGGAGTTGAGCAGGTAGAGCACCAGGTTGCCGTCGGCCTCCATCACCAGGCTGGACTCGTTGTCCTTGCCGACCAGGCTGTCACCCGACCGCAGTTCGCGCCCCTGATAGAACTCGACCGCGCCCGGGTACGGGTCGGTCGGCAGCGTGCACTTGGGCGTCGGCGGCACCGGGTCGGCCGCCTGGGCGGTCGGCACCAGGCCGACCATGGCAGCGGCGGCCAGCAGGCCGGCCGCCGCAGTACGGATCACGCTTCGGCGCATGATCTCCCCCCTCGAAGATGTGCTCCAGGAACTTCGACCGCGAAGATAACACGCACCAAGATGACGCAATGCCACTCCCCAGCAGAGGCAAAATCCTTCGCCGCACGAACAGGCCGCCGACGCACCGAGGGCGCTTCACCCACAACCGGCCCACAACAGATGGTGCTATCTTCGACAACCGTCGAACGCGCGCGGGCCATATCGCGCGCCTCCACCCGTCCTTGCCGAGCAAGCCCGGCCGCCCGCCGTTCCGGCGCGCCCACGCCGTTCTGGCGCTCCCCGGCCGTTCTGGCGCTCCTCCGCAAACGGGTCCACCGCCGCAGCGGCATCTCCGGCCTCAACCACCGCGCCCGTCAACCCGAAAGGGAACCCCACGCATGCGCCCCACCCTGTTCACCGTCGAACGGCCCGGCCCCGGCCGCCTGAGCACCATGGCCCGGCCGCGCGGCGGCGACTGGCTGGCCGAGGAGTTGGCGGCGCTCGCCGCCGCCGGAGTCACGGACCTGGTCAGCGCCCTGACTCCGCCGGAGTGCGCCGAACTCGGGCTCAGCGCCGAACCGGAGCTCGCCGTCGCGGCCGGACTCCACTTCCACAGCCTGCCGATTCCGGACTTCACCACTCCCGCCCACTCCCAAGTCCGGCCGAAGCTGGACGAGTTGACCACCCTCCTCCGAGCGGGCGCCCACCTGGTGATCCACTGCCGCGCCGGTATCGGCCGGTCCTCCCTGCTCGCGGCGTCCACCCTGATCCTCGACGGACTCGACGCCGACACCGCCTGGGCACGCATCGCCCACGCCCGCGGTCTCCCCGTCCCGGACACCGCCGAACAGCGCGCCTGGACCGACGAGCTGACGCCCGCGCCCTGACGCCTCAAACCCTGACCCGCACCCCGACGCCCGCACCCTGACACCCGCGCCCCGACCTGGCGTTCGGGTGGTTCACCCGTGTCGCGCCACAGGCGCACTCGCGGGCAGACCGGGCCCGCCTACCGTCTGAAGCTCCGATCACTGTGCGTGGTGACGGTGGACCCATGGGAGGGACGATGCCCGCGTCGGAGGACCGGTCCGAGCCCCGTTCGGCAGCTCCGCGCCGGGGGTTGCTGTGGTGGGTGGGCACGTGGTGTGCGCGGCATTCGGTGGTGGTGATCGTCGGGTGGCTGCTGGTGCTTGCGGGCGTGCAGGTCGCCAACCGGACCGTAGGCGGTGCGTATTCGGACGATTTCTCCTTGCCCGGTACGCAGGCCCAGAACGGCCGCGAGGTGCTTCAGGCGCACGAACCGTCTGCGGGCGGGACGAGCGCGCAGGTGGTGCTGCACGACGACCAGCCGCTGACGGACTTCCAGGCCCAGGTGAACCAGGCGGTGACGTCCCTCCAGCACCTGCCGCACGTGCTGTCCGCACAGGATCCGTTGCCGCCGCCGGGGCAGAGCGCGCCGCCCGGCGGCCCGCTCTCCTCGGACGGGCGTACGGCGTACATCACGGTGCGCTTCGATGCCAATCCGGCCACCTTCGGCACCGGTTATCTGTCGCAGGCGGACGCCGCGGTGGCGCCGCTGCGGCAGGCGGGGGTGCAGGTCGAGTACGGCGGTCCGCTGGGCGAGTTGGCGCGGCCGGCGCCGGACGACCGGGTGAGCGAGCTGATCGGGTTCGCGGTGGCGGTGCTGGTGCTGATGGTCGGTTTCGGCAGCGTGATCGCGGCGGGACTACCCCTGGTCAGCGCGCTGGTCGCGGTGGTGGTGGGCCTCGGGCTGCTGGGTCTGCTGGCGGCGCTGAGCACGTTCGCGACGGTCGCGCCGACACTCGCCACGATGATCGGACTGGGCGTCGGCATCGACTACGCGCTGTTCCTGCTGACCCGTCACCGGCAGAACCTGATGAACGGTGCGGACCCGCCGGCGGCGGCGGGCCACGCGGTGGCGACCAGCGGCCGGGCGGTGCTGATCTCCGGCTGCGCGGTGGCGATCGCGCTGGCGGGGCTGTCGGTGTCGGGCATCGCGTTCATGGCGAAGCTGGGCCTCGCCGCGGGTGTCACGGTGGTGACGGCGGTGTGCGGCGCGCTGACGCTGCTGCCCGCGATGATGGGGCTGATCGGCCGCCGGATGGATCGTTTCACCGTGCGCACGCCGGTCGCCGAGGGCACCGGTCCCGACGACGCGTCGGCGACGGGTCTGTGGCACCGCTACGCGCGGCGGGTCGAGCGCCGTCCGTGGTGGTACCTGGCGGCGGGGCTGGTGACGGTGCTGGTCCTGGCGGTGCCGCTGCCGTCGATCCAGCTCGGGCACATCGACGACGGGGCGGACCCGGTGTCGTTCACCGACCGGCGGGCGTTCGACCTGATGTCCGCCGCGTTCGGGCCCGGCTCCAACGGGCCGCTCACGGTGGTGGTCGATCAGACGGCGGTCCCGGCCGCGGACCGTCCCGCGCTCGCGTCGTCCGTGCAGCAGGCGCTGACGGGCGTGCCGAACACGGCGAGCACCGCGCCGTGGCAGACCAGCGGCGACGGTGACGTGCTGTTCACCACCGTCACTCCGGCGCAGGCCCCGCAGGACGAGGCCACCACCGACCTGGTCGGCCACCTGGCGGACACCGTGCTGCCGAACGCCGTCCGGGGGACGGCCGCCGCCACGTACGTCACCGGCACCACGGCGGCGCAGGTGGACTTCCTGAATCTGGTGGCGAGCCGGCTGCTGCCGATCATCGCGGTGGTCGTCGCGCTCGCCTTTCTGATCATCCTGCTGGTGTTCCGGGCGCCGCTGGTCGCGTTGAAGGCGGCGATCCTCAACCTGGTGTCGATCGCCGCCTCGTACGGGGTGCTGGTCGCGGTGTTCCAGTGGGGCTGGGGCGGGCCGGCGCTCGGGGTGTCGGGCAAGGTCCCGATCGAGAGTTACGTGCCGATGATGATGTTCGCGATCGTGTTCGGCCTCAGCATGGACTACGAGGTGTTCCTGCTCTCCCGGGTGCACGAGCGCTGGCTGGTGACGGGCGACAGCCGGGGCGCGGTGGCGCATGCGCTGGAGACCACGGCCCGGGTGATCACCTGCGCCGCACTGATCATGGTGAGCGTGTTCGCGGCGTTCATCGTCAGCGACAACGTGGTGATCAAGATGATGGGCCTCGGCCTGGCCGTCAGCGTGCTGATCGACGCGACCGTGGTGCGGCTCCTGATGGTCCCCGCCGCGATGACGCTGCTCGGCGACGCCGCCTGGTGGACGCCCCGCCGGCTGGACCGACTGCTTCCGCACATCGCTACCGAGGGTGACAACAGCGCACCGCCGCACGGAAGTTGATCTCGTCTCCCGATCCGATCGCCCACCCACCAATTGTGGCCGTCCTGTGAAATCGGTCCGCCCTGCCCTCTTGTCAGCTCCACCGAAGCTCCATACCTTCATGCTCCAGGACGTCGGCCCCACCGGGCCGCGCCGTCCTCGGCGTTCGCCGACCCCCGGCGGCAGCCGGAGACACCACACGACCTGGAGGCGTCACATGCCCGTTGCCACCCTCACCGAGATCCGCGATGCCGGTCCGCTGCTGGTCGACGACGAGATCCTCGTCTTCGAGGACGACGACCGTGCCGACCACGACCCCACGGCCTGCCTGGCCGACCCGTGGGTGACCGCCACCACCCGCATCGCCTGCGACCGCTGACAGTGACCGCGCCCATCGCCGGCCGCCGCAGCTGGTCCGACGACATCTGGTCGTACCTGCACGATCCGCGGATGCCGGCGATGGAGCACGGCTGGAAGCTCCACATCTCCACCCGCCCCAGCATGCTGAGCGCTGTCACCGCCCTCGTCCTGCCCGTGCTGGAGCGCCACGTCTGCCACGCCAAGTGGGCCCGCGACCCGGACACCCTGCGCACCCTCAACTCCGGTACCAAGAACGCTGCTTCGGTCGGCAAGGCACTCACGCTCTACCCCGCGCCGGACGAACTCCGGCCGCTGGCCGAAGCCTTGGTCACCGTACTGCGCGGACACCAGGGCCCGCAGATCGTCAGCGACCGCCGCCTCGACCCCGACGCCCCGGTGTACTACCGGTACGGCCCGTTCACCGGCCAGTACCGCACCGGCCGCAGCGGACGCCTCGAATCCGTGATGACCGGCCCCGACGGCCGGGTCTTCGACGGCCTGGCCGCCACCGCCTACCGCTGCCCGCCCTGGGCCGAGGACCCGTTCGCGCCGCCCGCACCCACCGCCAACTCCGGTTTCGGCGGCGGCCGTTACCGCGTCACCGGCGGCATCACCCGCAAGCCGCAGGGCAACGTCTACCGCGCACTCGACCAGGCCACCGGCACCGCCGTGGTGGTCAAACAGGCCCGGGCGTACGTAGCCGAGGACGCGCAGGGCGCCGACACCCGCGACCGCCTGCGCCACGAGCGGGCCGTGCTCGACCTGCTCGCCGACGCCCCCGGCCTGCCCCGCGCGCTCGACTACTTCCGGCACCGCGACGACGAGTACCTGGTGATGACCAGCTGCGGCGACCGCGACCTTCGCCGCGACGTCCAGACCCACGGCCCTTACCGCGACGGCGAGTTGGGCCCACGTCGGCTGCTCACGCTGGCCCGCGAGCTGCTCCGGATCCTGGACGCCGTCCACCGGCACGGCGTGACCGTCCGCGACCTCAAGCCCAACAACGTGGTCCTCACCCCCGACGGGCACCCCCAGCTGATCGACTTCGGCACCAGCGCCGTCCACGGCACCGGCCCCGCCGGCTCCACCCCCGGCTACAGCGACCCCGTCGTCCTCCCCGGCCTCGCGGCCCAACCCGCCGACGACTACTACGGGTTGGGCATGACGCTGTACTTCGCCGCCACCGGCATGGACCCGGTGATCCTCGACTCCAACCCGGCCGTCAACCGCGAACGCACCCTCGCCGCCCTGGAGTTCGCCCTCCCCGGCCCGTCCCACCACCAAGTCAGCGCCCTGATCGCCGAGTTGACCGACCTCGACGCCACCGCCCGCACGACGGGCGCCGAGCACCTCCGCAAGGGCTCCCAACCACCCGCCGCCACACCGGAGTTCACGCGCACCGGCCCGCGCCTGTCCCCCGATCTGCTCGCCGAGATCCTCGACCACACCGCCGCGTACTGCGTCGCCGAGGCCCGGCGGATCGCCGACCCCGAACTCTCCGCCCGCACCGCCGTCCCGACCCCCATCGACCTCTACAGCGGCAGCGCCGGCCTGGGCCTGGAACTCCTCCACCACCTCCACCGCCCGGGCGTCCGCGACGCCGTCACCGCGCTCGCTGACTGGACCGCACGCCAAAGCCGCACGCTGCCACCGGGGTTGTATTCCGGCCGCACCGGCGTCGATCTCTTCCTCACCGCCGCCGACCGGCCTCCCGCCACCACCATCGCCCTCCCCGCGCACGGCCCCGACGGCAGCGGCCCGCCGGAGGCCGACCTGATCGACGGCGTCGCGGGCATCGGCCTCGGCCACCTCCTGCTGGCCCACCGCGACCACCGCCACGCCACCCGCCACCTCGCCGTCGCCGCCGCCTGCCACGACCGGCTCACCACCGGCCGCGCCCGCCTCACCCCCACCGCCGAGCCGCGCCCGGGCGACGCCGCCCTGTCCCAGGGGCTCGCCCACGGCGAAGCCGGGGTCGCGTACTTCCTCCTCGAGTACGCCCACACCACCGGCGATCCGGCCGCCCTGGAGCACGCCCACCGGGCCTGCGCGCAGCTCGCCGCCGCCACCCCCGCGATCCTCGCCGCCGCCAACCACCCTGCGGCCACCCGCCGTTACGGCTCCTGGTGCCGCGGCCTGGCCGGAATCGGCACCGTCCTGACCCGCGCCGCGGACCGGCTCGCCGACCCCACCTACCGCGCCCTCGCCGAACAGTCCGCCCGCACCTGCCTGGCCATCGCCCCGCGCATGCCCCTGGTCACCCAGTGCTGCGGCCTGGCCGGCGTGGGCCACTTGATGCTCGAACTCGCCCCCATCGCCGAGGAGTTCCACGAGGCCGCCACCACCGTCGCCACCCTCCTCCTCACCCGCACCGCCGGCCCTCCGACCCGCCCCGTCTTCCCCGACCCCGGCCTCACCCACCCCGCCTTCCCCTACGCCACCGGCACCGCCGGCGTCCTCACCTTCCTCCGCCGCCTCGCCGACCCCACCGAGGCCGACGGCCCCGCACTGCTCCCCTGACGGACCGCACAACAGGCCGGTCGAAGTCCAAGAGGTGCTGCGGGACCGTCCGTCAGGTTCCGGCCCCACAGCACCAGTCCCTTTCCGCCCCCAGGCGCGAGGGCGGTAAGGGGGTCTGTGTCGCCCTGCTACTCGCCGGCCACCGGGGTGACCGTGACGGTGTGGCCGGGGTCGGCGGCGGAGGTCGCGATCCGCAGGGTGTACGGGCCGCTCTCGGTCGCCCAGGCGTGCGCCTCGGTGTCCCAGTGCTGGAACGCACGCGGGGCGATCTCGATGCGGGCGCGCACCCGCTCGCCCGCATCGGCGCGCACGACGGTGAAGCCGACGAGCCAGGCAACCGGCCGTTCGATCGCCGACCCGGGCCGCGACAGGTAGGCCTGCAGGACCTGCTTGCCGTGCCGCGCACCGGTGTTGACGACGTCCGCCTCGACCACCACCCGGTCGGCCGACACGCCGACGGCCGGTTCGCCGAACTGCCAGCTGGTGTAGCCGAGGCCGTGACCGAACGGCAGCGCGGGGGCGTTGCCGCCGTTCTGCTGCTGCTTGAGCCAGGCCCGGTAGCCGATGTGCAGGCCCTCGGTGTAGGCGAGTCGGCCGTCCTGCGGTTCGACGTCCCAGACGGCGACGTCCTGCTCGCGGGCGGGCCAGCTGGTGGGCAGTCGGCCGCCGGGCTCGCGGGCGCCGGTGAGGACGTCGGCGAGGGCGTCGCCGAACTCCTGCCGGGGAACCAGGACAGCACGACGGCCGCTGCCTCCTCGAGCCACGGCATCACCACGGGGGAACCGGAGTTGACGACCACCACGGTGCGCGGGTTGGCCGCCAGGACCTGCCGGACCAGCTCGTCCTGGCCCTCGGGCAGGGCGAGGCCTGGACGGTCGAAGCCCTCGGACTCGATGGCCTCGGTGGTGCCGACGACCACCACGGCGAGGTCGCTGGTGGCGGCCGTCTCGACGGCCCGCCGGAGTTCCTCGGCGGGGTCGCCGAAGATGTCCTTGTAGCCGAGCTGGACCACACCGAGGGGGAAGTCTCCCATCGGCGCCGGCGTCCAGATCAGCCGCAGCTCAATCGCCTGACCCTGCGTCAGCTCCTGGGGGAACACCCGGGTCGGCGGGTTGAGGAGGGCGATGACCGGGTCGCCGCCGACGGGGGCGAGCGGTTCGGTGCTGACGCTCTCGCCGTCGATCTCGAAGGTGAAGCCGCCGATGCCGGCGAAGCCGAGGTCGTGCCGGCCGTCGCGGTCAACGGTGAGGCGGGTGGTGATCTCGACGCGGGCGGCCTTGAGCAGGCGCGGGTCGCCAAGCCAGGCAAGGCGGCCGGAGGCGAAGGTCTCCTCGCTGAACGCCGCGCCGTCCTGGTCGAGGTAGCGGACGCGGACGCCCTCCTCGCCGGTGACCGGGTCGGTGACCAAGTCCCGGGTTAAGGGGTGTTCGCCGGTGGGCGGCAGGCCGGGCGCCTACCGGACGCGGTCCGTGCCGAAGGCCGAGCGCAGGCCGTCGAGCGGGGTGATCACACGGGCCATCGGAGACCACGATGGAGCGCAGGCCGACGGCCGGTTCCTCGTGCAGCGACCAGACGGAGGCGCCGGTCAGCAGCCGGACCTTCTGTTCCAGGGTGAGGCGCTCCAGCAGCGCAACCCGCCCTCCTCGACCTGGTCGTCGCCGAGTTGACCGCCCCCGCCCCCGACGAGAGCTCCCCCAGCAGCCGCCTGCTCGCGCTGCGCAACCGCCCCCGCTGGCAGGCCGCCGCCGAGATCGTCCTGATGTGCGAGGCCACCGTCCCGTCCCACCCGGCCCACGACCACATGGCCGCCCGCCTGGAGCACAGCCCCTCCACCGCCGCCCACCACCTCGAAGAAACGGGCCAGTTGAGCGGAGAAGCCGTCACCACCAGCGCCCAGTGGCTCGTCGCCCTCGCCCTCGGCGGCCTGATCGCCTGGCTCTACGAATTCGGCCGACACCGACCTCGAAGCCCTCCTCACCGGCCCCCTCCCACCCCACACCCCCTGACCCTCCCCCGGAGCGCCCCGTGAACCGAACTGCCGTCCGCGCCACGACCGTCGGGTTCCTCGCCATCGTCCTGGCCGCGCGCTTCCCGGGCCGGACCACCGTCCACGCGGAGAGCGCCTCCACCCCGCTGTAGCCGCCCGCTGCCCGCCCGGCTGATCAACATCCACCAACTCGCCGGAGCCCGCGCAGATTTACCCGGATCGGGTGAGCCCGTCCGGGACACGCCCGACGCGCCGAACGCGCCCTGCCAGGATCGGGGCGCACCAACCGCACCCCGACACAGCGCGCCACCCGGCACCGCTGCCACCCGGCCATGCCCGCACCTGCCCCGCCCAGCCGTCGAACCAGGGAGCAACGTGACCGAGACCGCCCACCCGAACCCGCCCCGGGAAGCCGACGCCGAGCCCGAGGACAAGACCGAACTCCCCGAGCACGACGAGGAGTTGCGCTACCAGCACCCCGGCGACAAGCGGCAGCTCGTCGGCCAGTCCATCTCCACCACCACCATGGTGCGCCGCCTGCCGCAGCTGATCCGCCGCGCCCTCCACCTCGCCTGGGCCGCCGACCGCCGCTCCACCGTCCTGCTCCTGCTCTGCCAGCTCGGCGCCGGCGTCTTCGGCGCACTCGCCCTGTACGCCACCACCGGCACCCTCGCCGCCCTGCTGCGCCCGGGCCCGGTCGCCGCCCATCTCCGGGACGCCGCACCGTCGTTGACGATCCTCACCGCGTCCGCCGCGCTGCGGGCGGTACTGGGCATCGCCGTGATGACGCTCTCGGGGAAGGTCGCACCGCGGATCAACCGGGACGCCGACATGGCGCTGATCGAGGCCGGGTGCTCGGCCGAACTCGCCGCCTACGACGAACCCCAGTACGCGGAGCGCTGGGAGGCCGCCGACCGGGGCGCGTCCACCACCCAGGACCTGCTGACCTCCGCACAGGACGTCATCGCCTCCACCGTCTCGCTGATCGCCGCCGCCGGTGTCCTCGCCACCCTGCACCCGCTGCTCGTGCCGTTCCTGCTGCTCGGCTCGGTGCCCACCGGCATCGCCGCGGTGCGCACCGCCCGCATCCACTACCTCGCCGCGATCACCACCGGCGACGAACGCCATGCCCTGCGGATCTACCGCTGGTACCTGATCGACAAGGGCCGGGCCGACCAGGTCCGCTCCGACCAGGTCCTGCCGTTCATGCTGGAGAAGTACCGCCAGGCCGAGGCCAGGATCGTCACCGTCACCGACCGTGCCGGACGCGAGGCGGCCCGGGTCTCGCTGCTCGCCGCGCTGGCCACCGGCGCCGGCGCGGCGCTGATGTGGGGAGCCCTGCTCTACCTGGTCTCCACCGGCCGCATCGGCCTGGCCGCCGCCGGCTCCGCCACCTTCGCCCTGCGCACCGCCGCCGGCGGCATCCAGGGCATGGTCGGCAACGGCGCCCGGCTCTACCGGATGGGCCTCTACCTGGACGACTACTTCACCTTCCTGGACGAGGCCGGCGGCCACCGGATCGCCCGTGGCAGCGTCGTCCCCGGCCCGCCGAGGACGATCGAGGTCACCGGCCTGACCTACACCTACCCGGGCGAGCAGCAGGAACCGGCGCTGCGTGGCATCGACCTGACCCTGCGCCAGGGTGAGGTCGTCGCGGTGATCGGGCAGAACGGCTCCGGCAAGTCGACCCTGCTCAAGCTGCTCTCCGGCCTGTACCTGCCGCAGCCCGGCGGCGGGACGATCAGCTGGGACGGCGTCCCGATCGGGGACCTCGACGCCGACGGGCTGTTCCGCCAAGTGGCCCGCGTACCACAGGAGTTCGCTCGCTGGCCGCTGCAGGCCGCCGAGAACGTCCACCTCGGCCAGTACGACGGCGACCCGGCCCCCGCCGTCACCGCGGCCGCGGCCCTGACCGGGTTCGACGAGACCGTCGCCCGCCTGCGCTCCGGCTGGCGCACCCTGCTCGCCCAGGGCTGGCAGGGCGGCGCCGAACTCTCCGGCGGCGGCTGGCAACGCGGCGCCGTTTCCCGCGCCTTCTTCCGCACCGCCCGCCGCCCGGGCCTGCTCATCCTCGACGAGCCGACCTCCGACCTCGACCCCCGCGCCGAACACCGCATCCTGCACTCCCTGCGCAGCCTCGCGGCCGGCCGGATCACCCTCCTGGTCACCCACAACCTGGCCAACGCCCGCCTCGCCGACCGTGTCCTCGTCGTCGATCAGGGCCGCATCGTCCAGGCCGGCACCTGGAGCGAACTCGCCCACCACGACGGCCTGTTCCGCGAACTCCTCACTCTCCAGGCCGACCGCACCATCCCCGCCCAACGCCCCGCGTAGCCGACAGCGTCGCGGGCCCGTTCGCCGCCCTTCCCTGGGGCGGCGAACGGGTGATTGGCAGTCAGGGCCGCCAGGTGTCCGGGGTGTTGGCTTCTGACCGGATTGTCCGGGTCCTAGCCTCCTGGCGGGAGGTTGTCACATGATGATTATCAGAGCGTCACAATTCGGCACCACTGCCGTGTCTTCACGCCGGCATCCACGAGGACCGTGGCCCGGCCGGCGTCGCATGTTGAGCGCCGCCGTTGTCGGCGGGGCCGTTGTGGCGGGATCGCTGGTGTGGGCACCGTCCCCCGCCTCGGCCGCGACGGTGGACATCCGCACCGTCTGCACCGCCTCGACCACCTCGGGCACCACGATCACCCTGACCGGGGACTGCGCCACCACGGACAACCTCACGATCCCGGACGGGTACACCCTGGACGGCGCCGGTCACACGATCACCGCGACCGACAGTTCCCTGGCGTCCCCCCTGCTGGACGCGGTGGTGAGCAACGCCTCCGGCGCCACGACGATGACCATCGAGAACCTGACCGTCCAGGGCAACTACCTGCCCAGGGATCCGGCCGACTCCAGAACGAACGCGCCGTTCTTCGGCATCAGGTTCCTCTCCGCCTCGGGGTCGCTGTCGAACGTGACCGTCACCGGCATCACCCGGCACCAGACCTACAACTTCGGCCAGGGCATCATGGTCGACGCCACCAGCGGCGGCCCGCAGACCGTGACGGTCACCGGTGTCACGGTGGCGGATTTCCAGAAGAACGGGTTGACCGCCAACGGCGAGGCAACCATGAACGTCACCGGCTCCACACTCGGCCCGCCGGACATGGCCATCCCCCTGCCCGCGCCGCCGGTCACCGGCAACATCGCGCAGAACTCGGTGCAGTACTTCAACTCCGGCGGCACCTTCACCGACAACACCGTGCTGACGTACACGGCCAACAACTCGGCGAGCAGCTCCACCGGGATGCTGCTGTTCACCGCGAACAACGTGACGGTCGATCACAACACGATCGCCGGCCCGAACGGTGCGGACGTCGGGATCAACGTCACAGGTGGTACGAACATCACCATCTCCTACAACAACATCACCCGATCGCCCATCCAGCCGCCCCTGCGTGACTTCTGGGGCATCGGCATCGCGGGCTACTCCGGCGCCGCCGCGAGCACCACGCTGATCTGCAACACCTTCTCCGGATGGAACGAAAACCTGTCCGGAGGCCTGACCCAGCCCCCGTGCATCATCACGCCGTTCCTGCACGACGGGACGGTGGGCGTCGGCTACACGGACGTGGTCGAGGCGACCACCCAGAACCCGAACCCCCAGCTCACCTGGACACTGGCCGCCGGTGAGCTCCCACCGGGGCTGACGCTGAACCCGGACGGAACGATCACCGGCACCCCCACCGCCGCGGGCAGCTACACCTTCACCGTCCAGGTCTCGGACCCCGTCGACGGCACCTCGACACGCGAGTACACCATCGTCATCAACCCGGCGGCTCCGGGCCTCTCGCTCGCCAAGACCGCGACCGCCACGGACGCGGACGGGCAGCCGATCACCGAGCTCACCGCGGCGGGCGACGTCGTGACCTACACCTTCGACGTACTCAACAGCGGCAACCTGCCACTGACCTCGCTGGCGATCAACGACGTCGACTTCTCCGGCACCGGACCACTCGGCCCGATCACCTGCGACCCCATCCCGCTGGGCGGCACCCTCGCCGCAGGAGCCTCCACCCGCTGCACCGCCCGCTACACCATCACCGAGGCCGACCTCACCACCGGCGCCCTGCGCAACACCGCCACCGCCTCCGGCCGGCTCCCCGACGGGGCCACACTCACCTCCCAGCCCGCCGGCACCGTCCTCCCGATCACCCCGAACACCCCCACCCCCTCGCCCAAGCCCACTCCCACCCACGAACCCACCCACAAGCCGTCCCGCGGCCCCCACCCCGAGGGCCCGTCCGTGGACACCGGCGGATCGCTGGCCGACCCGAACACCTCGTCACCGGCCTGGCCGATCACCGGCGCGGCAGCCCTCCTGCTGACCGCCACCGGACTGGCCACCCTCACCCTGCGGCGCAAGAGGCGCCGCCCCTGACCTGTCACGTCCAGTCCGTCCCCGCACCGCCCGCCGCCCCTCCGGGACCGGCGGGCGGTCCTGTCGAGGAGCAGCAACGCCCATGACCACGGACCGCCGCGCCGGGTGGCCGGTGCTGCTACTGACCGCCACCTCGCTCGCCCTGCTCGGCGGGTACGCCCTCACCCACCACGAGCCCGCCGCACCCGCGCGGCAGGTGGCGGGTGTGGACATGAACGGCAGACCCGTCCGACTCGACCCCGGCGCAGACCTGCCCCCCGAGCAGAAACAGCAGCAGGACGCGAAACCCGACGGCGCGGGCCGGTTCATCGTCCCCTCGGTCGGACTCGACGTGCCCCTGGGAAGCATGAACGAGGTCGGCGGCTCGGTCGTCCCCCCAGGTTTCACCGCCGCCTACCGCATCACCAACCTCGGCACCCCGACCGCCCCCGAAGCAGGCACCGTCTACGTGGCGATGCACTCCCTGCGCTGGGGCGCCCTCGGCCCCGGCAACTACCTCTTCGCCGCCGACACCGGCACCTCCAACGTCACCCCCGGCGCGGTCATCGACGCCGGCGGCACCCAGTACATCGTCGACCAGGCCACCACCATCCCCAAGGCCGACCTCCCGAACGCCACCGCCATCTGGTCCGACGTCCCCGGCCGCCTGGTCGTCCTCACCTGCCTCGAAAAGCCCGACAACACCCCGGCAGTCGACAACTTCGTCATCACCGCCCACCTCGCCCCGAACACCGCAACCGACCCGCGGTGACACGCCGCCTCCCACACGCCGAAGCGGCAGCCGGAGCACCGGCTGCCGCGATCCCCTATTTCGCCCCCGGGGCGCCCCTCGCGGGGAGCCGGGCGCACCGGCGGTGACCGGCGGTCAGCCGAGGTGGATGAGGGCCTCCTGGAACGCCCGGGCGTGGCCGGCCTCGTCACGGGAGTTGTGGCGGAACAGCTCGGCCGCGTCGAGGTCTCCCGCGGCCTCGGCCCGCCTCGCGAAGGTCGGATACATGGTCCACGCCTCGTAGTTCTCGCCGGCGATGCTCGTGCGCAGGTTGGTCCGGGTGTCCTTGACGAAGCCGCGCAGGACGGCTTCGCCGGCGAAGTGCTCGTGCAGCTCGACCGCTGCGGTGCCGGTGAACAGTTCGGCGACCCGCTCGTCGCCGGTCTGTGCCGCCTGCTCGGCGAAGACGGTGTAGCGGGCGAAGGCGAGCGCCTCGCCGTGCAGGGCGGTGTCGAGGTTCGCCAGGGTCCGGGCCGAGTGCACCTGCGGCGGGCCGGCGGGCACCGGGACCTGGTCGGCCTGGGGCGGGGCGGGAACCTGTCCCTCTCCGGTCTGCAGGACACGGAGCGCGGCCTTGAACGCCTGGTTGTGGGCGGCCTCGTCCTTGGCGATCTCCGCGAACAGCGCCGCCGCGTTCTGGTCGCCGTCCTGCTCGGCCTCCCGGGCGAACTGCGGATACATCGTGGTCGATTCGTAGGTCTCTCCCTCGATGGCAGCGGTGAGGTTGGCCACCTCGTCGCCGATCACGCCCGCGAGCAGCGCTTCCTCGTGGAAGTGCTCGTGGAGTTCCACCTTGGCGGTGCGGCGGTAGAGGTCCGCGACGGCGGGCAGCTGCTCCCGCTCCGCCTGGTCGGCGTAGAAGGTGTAGGAGGCGTTTGCGAAGGCTTCGCCTTGCATCGAGGTCTGCAGGTCGGTGAGGGTCTGCGGCTGGAGCCGGTGGACGGACTGCGGGGCGGCGACGGCGGTGGACGGGACGCCGACGGCCAGCAGGCAGGTCCCGATCGCGAGCAGGTGACGGGCGGAAGGCAGCACGTTCTTCTCCCAGTGGGTGACGGGGTGGGGGCTGCTCGCATACAAGCAGACGGATCGTCCACGATCGAGACGTCTGCTCCGTTCGCCGTACACCCGGCCCCATCCCATCGGGCCCCTCCCGGCCGATACCCAACCTCCCGCCCGCAGGGCTGCCACTGACCCCCGCCGGCCCGGGTGGGCGACGGGGGTCCTGCGGTGCGGTGGTCGGACGCCTGCCCGGCCCGGGGCGGGGCCTGCGTCCCGGGCGGGCGGGGGTCAGCCGGCGACGGCCAGGCCGTACAGCCAGAGGTTGTTGACCCGGCTGCGCTCGGTGGCGTTCGGGTACGGGTTGGTGCAGGAGGTGCCGGGTCCGCCGCCGGACATCAGCTCGCTGCACGGGCCGGAGTAGTGGTCGGGCAGGCCGAGCACGTGGCCGGTCTCGTGGGCGGTGACGCGGACCGAGTTGTACTGCTGGTTCTGCGCGTAGTCGAGGAAGATGTAGCCGCGACCGTGGCCGTCGGTGGAGGCGTAGGAGCCTCGGGAGTCGTTGCCCTCGTAGTAGCGGAAGTCGGCGTTGGTGCCGGAGCGGAGCTGGACGTTGGTGACCGAGGAGTTCCAGATCTGCGCGCTCTGGGATATGACGGTGCGGAAGCTCGGGGCCTGGCTGGCGTCGTAGGTGACGGTGACGGCCATCAGGTAGGGGTTGGCGGCCTGCTTGGCGCGGGCCGACTTCATCACGGCCTCGAAGAACGCCTTGTTGTTGGCTTCCTCGGAGGAGGTGGCGGCGATGCCCGCGGGCGGGGTGTAGCCCTGGGTGGTGGTGGCCGCGGCGGCGGGCACGGCGGCGGTGCCGGCCGCGAGGACCAGTCCGAGGGCAGCGGCGAGCACGGTCATGGAGCGGTTCATGTGGGGAACTCCATTTCGCGGGTCCCGGGGCCGCGGGGAGGCCGTCCGGGACGCGGTGACAAGGTGTTGCACCGAGCTTGGGGCAGGGCGGGCGGGGTGCGGAGATGGCAACCGGCGATAGCTCGGGGCAATAGTCGTGCGCAGCCCCCGGAGTGACGGCCCGTTGACAGAATTTGACATGCCCTTGGCAGGTCATGGGTGCCTGGCTATGCTCCCGTGATGGAGCTCGACGTCCGACACCTGCGGGTGCTGTGCGCGATCGCGGACACCGGCAGCGTCCGAAAGGCCGCCCGTCGACTCGGCATGGCCCAGCCGTCGCTGACCACCCAACTGCACCGCATCGAACGGGCCATCGGCGGACGGCTGTTCACCCGCGAACGGACCGGCAGCCGCCCCACCGCCCTCGGCCACTCGGTGCTCTCCCGCGCCCGACCCGTGATCACCGAGATGGACGCCCTCGTCGCCGCCGCCCGCGCCGAGGCCGCCGGGCCCGGCCGCCGCCGGCTGCGGATCGGCAGCGTCGGCAGCCGCGCGGTCGCCGCCTGGCTGCGCCGCATCCACGACCGGCTCCCGGAGACCGAGACCACCATTCACATCGACATCTCGGCGATCGCCCTGATCCACCTGGTCGCCGTCGAACAGCTCGACATCGCCTTCGTCCACGAGAGCGAGGGCTTTCCGCTGCACGTGCCGGTCGGCACCGAGCAGCGGGTGCTGGTCGCCCGCGAACCCCAGTTCGTCGCCCTCGCCGAGACCCACCCCGCCGCCGGCCGGCCGGTCGTCAGCCTCGCCGACCTCGCCCACGACACCTGGATGGTCGACCCGACCGCCGACCACGAGTACGCCGCGCTGCGCCGGGTCTTCGCCGAGGCCGGACTCGACCCGCGCGTGGTCCAGGTCCGGGACAACGCCACCGCCGCCGAACTCGTCGCCTCCGGCGAAGCCGTCCGCCCCTGCCAGCCCACCTCGCCGCCCGGCCCCGGCACCGTCCTTCGCCCCGTCCACGGCGACCCGCTCGCCGTCCGGCTACTGCTCACCTGGCGCCCCGACACCGTCGGCGGCCCGGCACTCGACGGCCTCTGGGGCGACCTCTGCCACGCCTACCTCGACCTGGCCGGCGTCAACCCCGCCTACCGCGCCTGGCTGCGCCGCCACAACCGCTCCCTGCACACCCTCCTCGCCCCGGCAGGGCCACCGGCCTGACGCCCCCTCCCGCCCCGCGCCGGATTCACCCGACCGGGCCGGGGCAGGCCGGCGACGCTCTACCGCCGCTCGGCGCGCCCACCGCCGCCGCGACCACTTCCCGGACGTCGGCCTCGTCAATGATGCCGCCGCAGGTCAGGCCCACCGCGAACGCGGTCTCATCGCTGTACCGAAGCTCTCGCGCACGGGCCGGCCGTCCTCCAGGGCCTGCCGGCACAGCTCGTACACGGCGCCCTCGACGCACCCGCCCGAGCCCGACCCGACGGCGGCGCCCTCGCGGTTCACGGCCAGTGCGGCGCCGGGTTCCCGGGGGTGCCCTTTCCGCTGACCCCGACGACGGTCGCCGCGGCGAAGTCCCGGCCCTGCCCGGCCCACCCATCGAGGGAGTCGGCGATGTCGAGCAATGTCTTCCTCCTTACGGATCCTCGCAGTTCGGAGCACGGACGCGGCTCAGAGCATGAGCTGGTCGATGGTGAAGGGCAGGGAGCGCAGGCGCCGCCCCGTGGCGTGGCGGACAGCGTTGCCGACGGCCGCCGCGAGCCCGACCAGACCGATCTCGCCGACGCCCTTGGTGCCGACGGCCGTCGCGCGGTCGGGACCGCCCACGAACAGCACCTCCACGTCGGGTACGTCCGCGTTGACGGGCATGAGGTAGTCGCCGAAGGTGGCGTTGGCGATGCGCCCGGTACCCCGGTCGGTGAGGGTCTCCTCGAACAGGGCCTGGCTGATGCCGCCGACCGTGCCGCCGATGATCTGGCCAGCGGCGGTCTTCTCGTTGAGGATCCGCCCGCCGTCGATCGCGGACACCACCCGGGCGACGCGCAGCAGGCCGAGGGCCGGATCGACGCGTACCTCGACGAACTTCGCTCCGAAGGCACCCGCGAGGGCCATGCCCAGGTCCTCGGACCGGGGAGGTGTGCTCCTGCCGTCGGCGCTCAGTTCTTCGAGGCCGTGGCGGGCCAGGATGTCCGCGAAGGACTCCCCCCGGGCCGTGTCCCCGGTGCGGTGGATGCGTCCTCCGGTGACGGTGACATCGTCGGGCGCCGCCCCGCGCAGCGAGGAGGCGGCGTCGTCGGCCACCACGTCCAGGAACTCCCGCACCAGCCGCCGGCACGCCGCGTGGACGGCGTTGGCGAGCGCGCCGGTGAGGCCGGAACCGCCCGCCTGGGGCGCGTACGGCATGTCGGAGTCGCCGAGGTCGAAGCGGACCCGCTCGACCTCCAGGCCGAGTAGCCCGGCCGTCAGCTGGGTCATCACCGTGTAGGTGCCGGTTCCGATGTCAACGGCGGCGCTGCGCACGTGGGCAGAGCCGTCCCGGCGCACGGAGACGCGCGCCTGGCAGGGCACCTGGTAGAAGGGGTAGGAGACGCCGGCCAGGCCGTATCCGACGAGCCAGCGGCCGTCCCGCATCGAACCGGGTTCCGGTGTGTACCGGGACCAGCCGAAGCGCTCGGCGCCCCGCAGGTAGCACTCCCGCAGCGCGTTGCTCGACCAGGGCAGGCCCGACAGCGGGTGCTGCTGGGCGTGGTTGCGCAGGCGGAACTCCAGGGGGTCCATGCCGAGGGCGTGGGCGACGTCGTCGATGGCGGACTCCAGGGCGAAGTTGCCCTGGCCCTCGGCCGGCGCCCGCATGGAGCCGGGGCAGGGGATGTTGAGTCGGACCTGCTTGTCCTCGGTGAGCACGTGGGGGCAGGCGTAGGCGACGGCCGAGCCGAACGACACCGGTTCGTAGTCGTCGTCCTCCATGGCCACCGAGGACAGGCCGTGGTGCTCGATGGCGAGGAGGTCGCCGTCGCGCGTGGCGCCGATCCTGATCCGCTGGACGCTGTTCGGCCGGTGTCCCACCGAGGTGAACATCTGCGGGCGGGTCAGGACGAGTTTGACGGGCCGCCTGACCTGCCGGGCCGCCAGCACGGTGAGGATGACGTGCGGCCACACCCGCAGACCGGCCCCGAAGCCGCCGCCGACGAACGGCGCGAGGACCCTGATGCCGCTCTCGGGCACCTTGAAGACGACGGCCAGCGTGGTGCGGACGTTGTGCGGCCACTGGGTGGAGTCGTGCACCGTGAGCGCGTCGCCGTGCCACGAGGCCAGCGTGGTCATCAACCCCAGCGGGTTGTTGGTGTTGTCGGGGGTGGTGTACGTGTCCTCGACGACGACGTCGGCCCGGGCGAAGCCGGCGGCGACGTCGCCCTTGCGGGTGTCCAGTCCCCAGGGATCGTCCACGATCTCGGCCCGGGGGTCGTCGAGGTCGAGCACGGCCTCGGTCGCCTGGTAGTCGACGTGCACCAGCCGTGCCCCGTGCCGCGCCTGCTCGGCGCTCTCGGCCACGACGACGGCGACGTGCTGGCCGTAGTGCAGGATCCGGTCGTCCTGCAGCGGCGCCGGGGGCGATCCGCCCAGGAGTGTCAGTGGACCGCGCGCCAGCTCGGGCGCGGTGAGGTGGGTGATGACGGCCAGAACGCCCGGGGCCGCCTCGGCCCGCGACACGTCGATGTCCCGGATGCGTCCGGCGGCGACGGTGCTGCCCACCAGGGCGGCGTGGACCATGCCCGGCAGGGAGAAGTCGTTGGGGTAGTGCGCCGCCCCGGTGACTTTCAGCGGGGCGTCCACGCGCTCGATTCCCGCGCCGACGATGCCGCTGGTTCCGAAGGTCGTCATGACCGTACTCCTGCCACCGTCTCGAGGGTGCGGACGAGGGTGCGCGCGGCCAGGTCCACCTTGAACGCCATGCCCGGCAGCGGCCGGGCGCCTTCCAGGGCGGCCCGCGCCGCCGCGCGGAACACCTCCGGGGTCGCTCGGGAGCCGCGCAGTACGTCCTCGGCGCCCCAGGCACGCCAGGGCACGGTGCCCACGCCGCCGAGCGCGACGTGTGCCTCCCGGACGAGCCCGTCCTCCAGGACGAGGGCCACGCCGGCCGAGGTCAGGGCGAACTCGTACGAGGCCCGGTCGCGGACCTTGAGGTAGTGCGAGCGCGCGGCGGGCGGGAGCAGCGGGATCTCGACCGCGGTGATCAGCTCGCCGTGCCGCAGCACGTTCTCGACGTGCGGGGTGTCGCCCGGCGGGAGGTGGAACCGGGTGAGGGGGACCGACCGCGGGCCGTCGGTGCCCTGGATGTGGACGACGGCGTCGAGGGCCGCCAGGGGCACCGCCACGTCCGAGGCGTGCAGGGCGATGCAGTGGTCGCTGGTGCCGAGGATGGCGTGCATGCGGTGGCTGCCATCGACGGCGGCGCATCCTGACCCGGGATCGCGCTTGTTGCAGGCCAGGACAGCGGGGTCCCGGAAGTAGCGGCAGCGGGCCCGCTGGAGCAGGTTGCCACCGATCGTGGCCATGTTGCGGAGCTGGGGCGACGCCCCGAGCAGCAGGGCTTCCCGGACGAACGGCAGGCGTTCGCGCACGACGGTGTCGGCGGCGAGTTCTTCCATCGTCGTCAGCGCACCGGCCCGGATCGTGGTCCCGGTGTACGTGATGCCGCCGAGCGGGAGGCGGGTGATGTCGAGGAGCCGCCCAGGCCGCACCACCCCGTCCTTCATGAGGTCCAGCTGCGTGGTCCCGCCCGCGAGGTACGAGGTGTGCGGGTCGGCGGCGGCGTCGGCGACCGCCTGGGCGACGTCAGTGGCCCGGGCGTAGGCGAAGGGGTACACGGTCAGCGCTCCCCGGTGACATCGCGGATGGCCGCGCGGATGTTCGGATAGACGCCGCAGCGGCAGAGGTTGCCGCTCATGAACTCGCGGATGTCCTCGTCGGTGCCGGCCCGTCCCTCGGCGACGAGGCAGACCGCGGACATGATCTGTCCCGGAGTGCAGTAGCCGCACTGGAACGCGTCGTGGCGCGCGAAGGCGGCCTGCATGGGGTGCGGCTCGCCGTCCGGGGACAGCCCCTCGATGGTGGTGACTTCCCGGCCCTCGCACTGGGCGGCCAGGACGAGGCAGGCGACCACGCGCTTCCCGTCCACCATGACCGTGCACGCACCGCAGGCACCCTGGTCGCACCCCTTCTTCGCCCCGGTGAGGCCCAGATGGTCACGCAGCGCGTCGAGGAGCGTGACGCGGGCGTCGACCCGGAGGGCGTACGCGGCGCCGTTGACGGTGAGCGTGACGTCAACGTGCGGCACGACGGGAGGCGACTGCCCGGAGCGGCGTGCCTCGGTCGTTGGGTGCTTCATGGTGCCTCGATTTCTTGAGCGCCGGGGAGACCTGGGGAAGGACATGCACGACTATTCCCTGGGAGCAGGGCCCGCGTACCAGGGTTGACCCCTGGTCAAGCCCCTGGGGTACCCGCGCCACCTGCCGTGGCGCTACGTCACGTGACGACACGCCAATGGACTGCGCCACGCTCCTGACGGTGTGCAGCGAGCGCGCCCCGTCGCCCGGGGACCGTCCGCCGTGTGGCGGACGGTCCCGGCGGGCCGCTGATGCAGGACGACGATCTGTCAGGCGGCGCTCAGCGAGAAGTAGTTCTCCTCCTCCTGTGCGAAGTGCAGTTGCAGGACGGAGTGCAGGCCGTAGAGGCAGGCCCGCAGGTCGTCGTGCTGTTCGGGGGCGAGGGCGCCGACGGGCTCCGCGTGGGCGAGGTGGGTGCTGATGCGGTGGGCGAGGCGGTGGATCTCGGTGTGGGTGCGGCTCATGGTGGCGGTGGTTTCGGGGCCGCCGAGGGCCTCGGCGAGGGCGGGGTAGAGCTCGTGTTCCTCGGCTTCCTCGTGCGGGAGGAGTCGGGTGGTGAGGAGGTGGTCGACGTGCCGGACGGCGAGGAGTGCGTCGGCGGGGTCCGAGGTGGTGAGGCGGTCGGCGGCGTCGCGGACGGCTTCCACGACCTCGCGCAGGTCGTCGTGTTCGGCGGCGAAGCGGTGGACGAGTTCTTCGGTGTCGGCGGAGATCTCCGGCCCGGTGCCGCGCCCGGGGCGCAGGGCGCGCAGGGCGTTGAGGATGACGGCGACGTCGATGAGTTCCTGGAGCAGGGCGCCGGCGGCGGGCGGCAGCAGGCCGAATCCGGCGAAGCCCATGGCGACGAGGGAGAGCAGCATGCCGCCGAGCGCGGACTGGACGGCGATCCGGCGGGAGCGGGTGGCGATCTGGGCGGCGTCGGCGAGGCGGTCGACGCGGTCGGCGGTGAGGACGATGTCGGCGGCTTCGGAGGAGGCGCTGGCGCCGCGGGCGCCCATGGCGACGCCGACGTCGGCGGCGGCGAGTGCGGGGGCGTCGTTGACGCCGTCGCCGACCATGACGGTGACGGCGCGTTCGCGTTCGGCGCGGACGGAGGCGACCTTGTCGGTGGGCGACTGGCGGGCGCGGACCTCGTCGAGGCCGACCACGGCGGCGATTTCGCGGGCGGGTTCGGGGCGGTCGCCGGTGATCATGACCAGCCGGGTGACGCCCGCCTCGCGCAGGCGGCGGACGGTGCGCGGGGCGTCGTGCCGGACGGGGTCGCGGAGCAGGACGGCGCCGATCGGCCGGTCGTCCACGGCGACCCAGGCGAGGGCGGCGCCGTCGAGCGCGGCGCGGTTGTCGGCGGCGCGGATCCAGGCGGGCAGGCGCTCCGCGGGAAGGTGCTCGGTGTCGCGTTGGCCGACGGTGGCGGTGCTGCCGTCGGCCAGGGTGGCCCGGGCGCCCTGGCCGGGTTGTTCGGTGACGTCGTGGACGGGGGGCAGGGTGAGGCCCCGTTCGGCCGCGGCGGCGGTGATGGCTTCGGCGAGGACGTGCGGGGAGTACTGGTCTACGGCGGCGGCGAGGGCGAGGACCTCGGCGGGGGTGTGGCCGGGGGCGGTGGCGATGTCGAAGGCGCGGGGGCGCCCGGTGGTGAGGGTGCCGGTCTTGTCGAGGCAGACGGTGCGGGCCCGGCCGAGGGTCTCCAGGGCGGCTCCGTCGCGGACCACGACGCCCTTGCGCGCGGCGCGCGAGATGCCGGAGACCACGGCGACGGGTGCGGCGAGCAGCAGCGGGCAGGGGGTGGCGACGACCAGGACGGCGACGGCGCGGATCGCGTCGCCGGAGATCAGCCAGGCGAGGCCGGCGGCGGCGAGGGCGAGCGGCAGGAACCAGGCGGCGTAGCGGTCGGCGAGGCGGATGACGGGGGCGCGTTCGGCGCCGGCCTGTTGGGTGAGGCGGACGATCTCGGCGTAGGTGCTGTGTTCCTCGGTGGCGGTGGCGCGCAGGTCGAAGGCGCTGCCGGCGTTGACGGCGCCGCTGCGGACGGGGTCGCCGGCCTCGCGGGTGACCTGGGCGGATTCGCCGGTGAGCACGGATTCGTCGAGGACGGCGCGGCTGCCGGTGATCCGGCCGTCCACGGGGACGGTTTCGCCGGGGCCGACGACCAGCCGGTCGCCGATCCGGATGTCGGCGAGCGGGACGGTCTCGGTGGTGTCGCCGGTGCGCCGGCGGGCGGTGCGGGGGGCGTGGCGGAGCAGTTCGCGCAGGTCGCGGGTGGCGCGGCGTTCGGCGGCGGCGTCCAGCCAGCGGCCGCCGGAGAGCATCAGGGCGATCAGCGCGCCGGCCAGGTATTCGCCGGTGGCGAGGGTGCCGACCAGGGCGAGGACGGCGATCAGGTCGACGCCGGCCCGGCCGCGTCGCAGGGCTTGGACGACCCACATCAGGGCGGGGGCGATGGCGGCGGCGGTGGCGACGATCCAGCACCGGTCGGCGAAGCCGTGGGCGCCGGCCGCCCAGGCGATCAGGCCGGCGGCGGTGGCGAGGGTGATCGCGCCGAGCAGGACGGGTTCGATGCCGCCGCCGCTCAGCAGCCGTCGGGCGCCGCCCTGTTCGCTCGGCGCGGTGTGCGGTGCCATGGGGGGTCTCCTCCGCTCGGGCTGTGGGTGTCCCTTCCAGTGCACCTCGGTCCACCGGGTCCGGCCAGGGGCCGTCCGTCCCGGCGGACAGGCCACAAGATCCTTCAGGGGCGGGCCACAAGATCCCGGGGCCCCGGGGCGCAAGAGCCCGGAAGCCCGGGTGGCGCGCGGTAGGTTCGGCGGTGTTGGTGTTTCCCGTCCGGCGTCCCGGGGTGCCCGGGGGCCGGCGTACAGAGGGCAGGTGGGGCAATGGAGTCGCTGTTCGAGCTTCCGATCCGGACGCCGGCGGGCGAGCCGTCGTCGCTGGCGGAGTACCGGGGCAAGGTGCTGCTGCTGGTGAACGTGGCGTCGAAGTGCGGGTTGACGCCGCAGTACTCGGGTCTGGAGCGGTTGCAGCAGACGTACGGGGAGCGCGGGTTCACCGTGCTCGGCTTCCCGTGCAACCAGTTCGCGGGGCAGGAGCCGGGGTCGGCGGAGGAGATCCAGGAGTTCTGCTCGACCACGTACGGGGTGTCGTTCCCGCTGTTCGAGAAGGTCGAGGTGAACGGGGCCGGTCGGCACCCGCTCTACGCGCGGCTGACGGAGCTGGCGGACGCCTCGGGCGAGGCCGGGGACGTCCAGTGGAACTTCGAGAAATTCCTGGTGGGCGCGGACGGCGAGCCGGTCGGCCGGTTCCGGCCGCGGACCGAGCCGGAGTCGGCGGAGCTGGTGGCGGCGATCGAGGCGCAGCTGCGCGGCTGACGGACGGAACCCGCCGGGCGGTCGGGAAAGCGGACCGGCCGGCGGGTTCCGTGGTTCTCTCGGGCCTTCAGGCCTCGCCGGGGTGCCAGGCGGGCCACTGCCAGGGGCGGTCGTCCCAGTGGACGCGGACCGGGTCGTGCGGGTCGAGGTCGGGGAAGTGGTGTTTCACCTCCGGTTCGAACTCCTCGGGGGCGAGCGGTTTCCATCCGGCGTCCTTGAAGTGGACGAGGCGGTAGCGGCTGTCGGTGCGGAACTCCGCGACCCGCACCAGGGGCTCCTCGGCCGTGCCCGTCCCGTTTCCGGTGTTGCTGTTGGTCGTCATGCCGCCAGCTTCGGCCGCGTCCGCGTGCCGCGCATGCTCGCACCGCCGATGCCGCCGCAGGTGTCACCGTTCGGCCGCGACCGTGCCGGAAGCGTCACGAAGGGGCTGCGGTCCGGCACGGGCCGTGGTGGACGTGGGCGGTCCCGTACCGTGGAGGGAAGTCGGAGGGTTCCTCGGGAGGACCGCGTGGGCAAGGGCAAGGCGTCGAAGGGGTCGGTGGCGCGGGTGCGCGGGCTGGACGGCCTGGCGGTGACGCGCTCCGCGTGGGGGCTGTACCGGGAGACCCGGCAGCCGGGCGCGCCCGGCCTGGCGGCGCGGGTGTGGGCGCTGCCGCGCCTGGTCCGGGACGTGCTGCTGCGCCGCTACCCGGGGGTGGGGCCGGGCAAGCTGCTGCTGTTGGCGTTCGTGGTGGCGGTGTACCTGGTCAGCCCGATCGACGCGATCCCGGACTTCATCCCGGTGCTCGGCTGGAGCGACGACACCGGCCTGCTGCTGTGGTTCCTGGTGGGCCTGACCCGGGAGTCCGGCCGGTACGTGGCGTGGACGCGGCGCGGGGCCGCCGGCGAACTGCCCGCCGACGGCTGAACACCGCTGCCGCTACAGCGACTTGACCAGCTTCTCGAAGCGCAGGTCGTCCCGGAGCGGGATGCCGAACCGCTCGTCGCCGTACGGGAACGGCTCGTACACGCCGGTGCGCAGGTAGCCGCGCCGCTGGTACCAGGCGATCAGGTCGGAGCGCTGCTCGATGACGGTCATCTCCATCGCGGTGACGCCCCAGGAGGCCCGGGCCAACTCCTCGGCGCGGGCGAGCACCTGGCGGCCGAGGCCGCCGCCCTGGGCGGTCGGGGAGACCGAGAACATGCCGAAGTAGCCGGTGGCGCCGCGCCGTTCGACGTGGCAGCAGGCCAGCAGGCGGCCGTCCCGTTCGGCCAGCAGCACCACCGATTCGGGGCGGGCCAGCAGTTCGGCGACGGCGGCCTCGTCGGTGCGCCGGCCGTCGAGCAGGTCCGCCTCGGTGGTCCAGCCGGCCCGGCTCGCCTCGCCCCGGTACGCGGACTCGACCAGGGCGACCACCGTCGGCACGTCCGGCGCCTCGGCGGTGCGGAAGTTCGGCCCGGTGGCGGTGCGGAAGTCCGGCCCGGTGGCGGTGCCGAGGCCGGCGGTGTCGAGGTCGGCGGTGCGGGAGGCGGTCGGCTCGGCGGTCATGCGGTGCGCTCCTTCGGGTGCTCGAACGGCCATGGTGCCACAGCGCCATGCCCCCACCGGAGCCGCATCAGGGCGCTCAGGGCGCCGGGACGGGCTGCTCGGGCGGGCCGGGGTAGGGCAGGATCTGGCGGAGCAGTCCGCGCGGGTGGCCGCGGCGGCGCCATTCGCGGGGGTAGCCGAGCGAGACCTCTTCGAACCGGACGCCCTCGTACCAGGTGGTGCGCGGGATGTGCAGGTGGCCGTAGACCACGGCGGCGACGTTGAAGCGGCGGTGCCAGTCGGCGGTGAGTTCGGTGCCGCACCACTGGGCGAAGTCGGGGTGGTGCAGGACGTCGGTGGGGCGGCGGTCCAGCGGCCAGTGGCTGACCAGGACCAGCGGCAGCTCGGGGTCGTGCGCGGAGAGCTCTTTCTCGGTGGTCTCGACGCGCTCCCGGCACCACTCGTCGATGCCCGCGTACGGGGCTGGGCTGATCCGGTACTCGTCGGTGCAGACCACGCCGTTCTCGCGGGCGCGGGCCAGCGACTCGGCCTTGGTGTGCACGCCGGGGACCCGGAAGCTGTAGTCGTAGAGCGTGAAGACGGGGGCGACGGCGCAGGGGCCGCCGGGGCCCGTCCAGACGGGGTACGGGTCCTCGGGGGTGACGACGCCGATCTCCCGGCAGCGTTCCACGAGTTGGCGGTAGCGCTCGGGCGCGTCGATCGGGACGGGGTCGCGGGTGGTGGTCCACAGTTCGTGGTTGCCGGGCGTCCAGATCACCTTGGCGAAGCGTCCGGCCAGGAAGCGCAGGGTGCCTTCGACGGCGGAGACCTGTTCGGCGACGTCACCGGCGACAATCAGCCAGTCGTCCGGGCCGGTCGGCCGGAGGGCGTCGAGGACGGGCCGGTTCTCGGCGACGCCGACGTGGAGGTCGCTGACCGCGAGCAGGCGTCCGTCCGCCACCGCACCCCCCGTTCTGTGTCCACCGGTGCACCGGTCGGGTGTCCGCGGGCGCATCCCGGCAGTGGGACGCGCGTTGACACGCTACCGCCGAGGGGGCGGCAAAGCCAGCAGGAAGGGGTTTCTGTCGTAGTGTCAACATCCAGTGGAACCCCGGGTGTTCAGCAGTGACACCTATGTCTGTTCGCTCTACATACGTTCTGACGATGTGTGGTTTCAACACTCTGTTGACTGACGGGGCCATGACTATATGCTCCGCAGCGGCCGAAACCGGCTGCTCCCTTCACCCCACATGAGGACTCGCCATGCCCGCTTCCGGCACCAGCCGCACGTTCCGTCGCGCCGCCACCGCGGTCGCGTCCGCCGCCCTGCTGGTCGGCGCGGTCGCCGCCGCCTCCCCGGCCCAGGCCGCCAAGCCGAGCACCCCCGCCAACTTCCACCCCGAGCTCGACTACGCGGGCTCCACCGTCGCCGCCCACGAGGGCAAGGACACCTCGACCTCCACCGCGAACTCCCTCGCCGCACTGGCCGCCACCCAGACCAAGGGCATGGACGTCTCCAACTGGCAGGGCAGCGTCGCCTGGAGCACCGCGTACGCCAACGGCGGCCGGTTCGCCTACGTCAAGGCCACCGAGGGCACCACGTACACCAACCCCTCGTTCGCCCAGCAGTACAACGGCTCCTACAACGTCGGGATGATCCGCGGCGCCTACCACTTCGCGCTGCCGAACGTCTCCTCCGGCGCCACCCAGGCCGCGTACTTCGTCGCGCACGGCGGCGGCTGGTCCAAGGACGGCAAGACCCTGCCGCCCGCGCTGGACATCGAGTACAACCCGTACGGCGCGACCTGCTACGGCCTGAGCCAGGCCGGCATGGTGAGCTGGATCCGGGACTTCTCCAACACCGTGCTCGCCAAGACCGGCCGCTACCCGGTGATCTACACCACCACCGACTGGTGGACCACCTGCACCGGCAACAACAGCTCCTTCGGCGCCACCAACCCGCTGTGGATCGCCCGTTACGCCTCCACGGTCGGCACCCTGCCGGCCGGCTGGTCGTACCAGACCATCTGGCAGTACGCCGACTCCGGCACGCTGCCCGGCGACCAGAACTGGTTCAACGGCGCCCTGGACCGCCTCCAGGCCCTCGCCAACGGCTGACGGTCCGTCAATTCACCTGCCCGCGACCGGATTTCTCCCCCACACCGGTCGCGGGCAGGGCCGTTTCAGGCGACGGGGACGATCAACTCCCAGGTGTCAACGGCGAAATCGAGCACCATGCCGTTGTCGCGGTACAGCGCGGGCGCGCCGGTGGCGTTGGCGGTGTCCACCCCGAGCCCGACCCGGGTGCGGCCGCGCTCGGCGTAGAACGCGAAGAAGTACCGCAGCAGGTAACCGCCGAGGCCCCGGCCGCGCAGTTCGGAGCGCACGCCGATGTGGGAGGCCCAGGCCGCGTCCGACCGGTCGTCGCGGGTGCGCAGCACGGCGGCGTCGCCGTGGCCGTCGAGTTCGGCGATCCACACCAGCGACCAGTCGGCGCTGTCCGCGCCGGTGTCGGCGCACCACTTCTCGTAGCTGCGCGGCTGGAAGTCGTAGTGCTCGGCGAAGGTCTCGTGGATCAGCCGGTGCACGGTGCGCCGGTCGTCCTCGGTGGCGCAGGCGCGCAGCCGCAGGCCCGCCGGGGGCTGCGGGAACGGGTCGGTCTTCGGATCGACGTCGCGGGTGAGCGCGTGGTGGCGGCGCATGTGACGCCAGCCGCGACCGGCCAACGCCTCGGTGTCGAAGGTGGGTCGGGCGTTGAGCATCAGGTGCAGCACGGCGCGGTCGGCACCGTTGCGGCGGGCGAGTTCGGCGCCGCGGGCCTCCATCAGCTCGAACAGCTGAAGGCCGGCGGCGGTGTGCCCGGGCAGCAGGTACTGGTCGAGGTCGATCCGCTCCCCCGCCGAGCGGTCGCGGACGATGCCGTAGCCGACGAGCTGCCCGTCGGCGTCGTGCAGCAGCCAGGAGTCGCGCTCCAGGTCCACCGAAGGGTCGCCGAGGTCCTCCTGGACCTCCTCCAAGTCGGTGAAGGCGCGCCCCACTTCGATCTCGTCCACCCGGTTGAGCAGCACGCACACCGCCTCGGCGTCCTCAACTGCCGCCGGGCGCACCGTCATTCCGTCCGGGAATGCCATGTCCCCCTCCTCCACTGTCGATTGCGGTGGCAAACCTGGTCTTTCTACCCGTTCCAACGGCCTTGCCCCAAGCGGTTTTTGAGCGCGATGCCGGGCCGGGCACGACGGCGGGCGGCACGGTCCGCCATTCCCGGGGCGCCCGGGCGGACGACCGGGTTCGCCTGCCGGGCGATCAGCTTTCCGGCGATCCGCAGGTTCCCGCCGGAGTCGAGTGTCCCCTGGCGACCTGACGCATCGTCATACACGTCCGCTCAGGTGCGGAACAGCCGCCAGAACGCCGCCGCCACCTCGGGGGCGGGCGCCGGGTGCTCGCCGGTGATCCAGTGCGTGACGACGCCCAGCAGCGCACCGGCCAGGTAGGCGGCGTGCAGGTCCACGGGCACCTCGTCGAACCCGGCGGGGCGCGCGCCCTCGCGGAACCGCCCGGTCAGGGCGGCGGTCACCTGCTCGCGCATCCGGTCGGCGAAGCCGGCGCTGCCCTGGCCGCCCAGGACGCAGCGGTAGACGGCGGCCCGGGCCGCGATGTGCTCGAACAGCCCGACCAGGGCCTCGGGGGTGCGGCCGGGCGGCGCGTCGGCCGGACACTGCCGGACCGCCTGGGCGACCTCGGCGATCGGGCCGTCCATCGCGTCCACCACCAGCGCGTCCATCGCCGGGTAGTGCTGGTAGACCGTGGCGCGGTTGATCCCGGCCCGCTTGGCAACTGCGGAGATGGTGATGGCGTCCAGGTCCTGCTCGGCGACCAGCTCCAGGATCGCCTCCCGGAGCCGGGCTCGGGTGCGCTGTACGCGCGGGTCGTCCAGATTCATGGCGTCACTGTACGACGTCCGTCGCATAACCGACGAGTGTTGCTTAAACAACAGGCGTCGCTTACTGTCGAGGTATGCGAATCGAGATCTGGGCGGACCCGGTCTGCCCGTGGGCGTACATCGGCAAGCGGCGACTGGACAAGGCCCTCGCCGACTGGGACGGCGAGCCGGTCGAGCTGGTGTGGCGACCGTTCCGCATCGACCCGACCGCGCCCGTCCCCGCCACCCCGTTCGAGGGATCGGCGGAGGACGAGCTGCTGCGCGACCTCGGCATCCTGGGCAACCGGAACGACGCCGAAGCCGCCTGCACCATCGGGCCCGCCCCCGTGGCGCAGACGCCACCGATCGCCGAGATCGCCGCCGCCGAAGGGCTCGGGCCGACCTGGGGCGCCGCCTGGCGCGCCAGCAGCCACGACGCGCACCGGCTGCTCGCCCTCGCCCACCAGCACGGCGGCGCCGAACTCCAGCACACCCTCGCCGAAGCCCTCATGAAGGCACACTTCATTGAAGGCCTCGACATCAGCCACGCCGAAACCCTGGAGCGGCTCGCCACCGCCGCCGGATTCCCCGAGGCCGGCACACTGCTGGCCGACGGCGCCGCCGACCAGCAGGTCAAGGAACTGCTGCTGATCGGCAAGGCCCGGGGTGTCGCCACCTCCCCCACCCTGGTCGTGGGCGACCAGGCCCTGGCCGGCGCCCAGTCACCGGAGATCCTCACCCGCTTCCTGCGCGACGCCGGCGGCCGGCCCCACCGGCAGCTCCCCGCCGAGGTCGAACGGCTCCGGTACGCCGACGCCCTGCTCGACAAGCGCGACCCGCTGGGCGCCCTGACCCTGCTCCACCCCCTGCTGGACGAGTACGGCGACGAGCCCGGCGTGCGCCTGCTGGCCGCCCGCGCCTACTTCGCCTCCGCCCAACTCGGGCGCGCGGCAGGCATGTTGGAGGAACTCGTGGCCCACTCCCCGGACGACTCCTACGCCCGGCTCCTCCTCGGCCGCACCCTCACCCGCCAGGGCCGCACCGAGGAGGCCGCCGTGCACCTCGCCCTGGCGGCCGCCATGACGCCCGAGTACGCGACGTGAACTCCCAACGCCGCCAGGTCAGTTGACACCCGGCTCCGGCCGGGGCAGCTCGTCCAGGTCGAGCGTGTAAGTCCGCCCGTCGGCCAGCTCGATGGGCAGCTTGCCCGAACCGTACTTGCGCGTGTACGCCGCGATGTAGCCGGAGCCGGCGGGCCGGGTGTGGACGACAACCTCACCGGCGTACGGGTCCACCACCACGTAGACGGGGATGCCGTAACGGCCGTACTTCGCGGTGCAGTCGTCGTAGTCCTTGCGCGCCGAGGAGACCGACACCACCTCGGCGATCAGCAGCACGTCCTCGAAGCCGTAGCGCTTGCCCTGCCGCTGCGCGTCCTCCCGCAGGATCGCGAAGTCCGGGGCCGAGTTCTCGTCGGCCGGGAAGTCCAGGTACACGTCGGATGCGGTCTTCGCATGCCGGCCGAGCGAGAGCGAGTCGATCTGCATCGACTTGATGGTGCTGGAGTGCTCCACGCTCCGCGGAGTCATGACCACCTTCCCGTCCGTGCCGAAAAAGACCACGTACCCCGGAGGGAACTCGGTGTGCATGACCGCGTCCACGCTCATCAACTGCTCCTTCCCGTTGCCCACAGGATATGGCGCCCCAGCCCCACGCGGGGCCCACCGCAGGGTGGCGGGGGCGCGTTACGGGTTGGCGGGCGCCCGGGTGTCGCGCCACCACTGGCGGTCGCCCACGTCGTGAACGACCAGGCCGAGTTTCGCCAGTTCGCGGCGGAGTTCGCCGATCTCCTTCTCCTCGCGCTTCTTCAGCGCCTCGGCCCGCGCCTTGAAGAGCACGTTGCCGCCCGGCGGCAGGCCCGGTATGCCGTCCACCCAGCGGCGGTACGCGTCGCGGTAGGGGTCGCCGTCGGGCAGCCATGGGTACCCGTGGGCGCGGAAGGCCTCCGCGAGGCGTTCGACCGACGGGAGGTCGGCGCCCTCGTTCCGGTACTCGGCGATCAGTTCCTCGCCCTGCGTGCCGAGCACCACCAGCCGCTTGCGGTCGGCGAACACGCCGCTGATCGCCGGCCGGGGAGCGCTCCGGCTGGAGTCGGCGCGGTCCGTGGTGATCCTGTCCTGCTCGACGGTGACGGTGACGTAGCCGCGCTCGGCCAGGACCACGATTGCGCCGCCGAGCAGGGCGCCGAGCACCAGACTCCCAATGGTGGCGGCCGGTTCGGGCGCCTTGGCGATGAGGTCGAGCGGCCCCTGCCACGGGATCCACGGCAGGGTGGACGCCCAGTGCGCCAGGAGTTTGACCAGGAATCCGGCCCCTGCTCCCAGAACCGGGAACCCCACCGCCACCAGTACGCGGTCCGAGGTCTTCTTCCGCACCGTGATCGCCGCAGCTCGGTCGGTCTTGCTCATGCGCCCCTCCCCGAAGCAGAGCCTATCGAACGTGAAACGACCGTTCACAGAACGAGCGTACTATGCCCGTCGCGGACAGCCGGCAGCGGGCAGCGGAGGGCAGCCATGGGCGTACCGAACGAACCGGCGGCGCGGAGTCCTGGGCTTCGCCGAGGGACCCTCGAAGGGGCCGAACAGCAGGTCGCCGCCCTGTGCTGGGATGCCTTCGGACGCAAGCGACCCTCCTGTACCTGGGCGCGGCACCCGTCCAGGGCGGGCTGTACGTCGCAGCCAACCCGATCGACGACCTGGTCAAGGCCCGGGCCACCGAGCTCGATGTGCTCGGCTCCACCACCTTCCTCACCAGCACCGACCTGCGTGTCGGGAACGTCACCGACCCCGCCCGACTGGCCGCCGCTCTCTGGCCGTTGGACACCATCGCCGCCCGCTACGAACACCTCGCGGCCTTCGCCACGGCCTGCACCGGGAGTGCCACCGCCCCGGCCCTGCCCGGCGCCGAGCGGCTCAGGATGGCCGTGGAACTCGCCACCGAGTTCAGCGCCGCCATGACCCCCGACCCGCTCCTCCCCCGGAACTCCTCCCCCCGCACTGGCCCGGCCCCCAAGCCCGCCGCCTCGCCCAGTCCTGCTGGACCACCTGAGCACACTCCCCGCCCCCACCTCACTGCCCCGCCTCTACGACGCCGCATTCGCCGCACCCCACTGACGCGCCAACGCAGTACAGCGGCGTTCAGGACGTCCACAGCGGGGCCGAGCGGCAAGCCCTGGACACGCGTCCGGCCGAGCATGCGGTCACAGAGCGCAAACGCCGCCGGGGAGTTGACGGTCACGCCGAGCATCCCGGGGTACCTGCGCAGGGCGGTGCGCAGCGCGTCGCCGGTTGCCGCCTGACGCGGCGCCGCCCGGGCTACCCTCGACATCCCGAGCCCGCCGCCGAGGAGCCCGCCTTGACCGACCCCGACGTCGAACTCGCCGCCGCCATCGACGAGTTCGCCGCCCTGCTCGCCGCCGCCGAAGGCCACCGGCTCGACCAGGACAGGTACGAGCGGGTGGAGACCACCCGCCTGCCCCTCGGCCAGGCGCTGGCAGCCGACCCGGCGCGGACCGCGCGGCTCGCCGACCGCGTGCTGCCACTGCTCGCCCTGGACAACAACCGGACCGAACAGCTGGTGCACCCACTGGCTGCGGCGATCGGCCGCCGCGCCGTCCTGACCAGCCTGATCTCCCTTGCGAACGAGGGAAGTTGGCAACGTCGGGCGAACGCCTGCAGCGCCGCGTACTGGATCTCTGCGTGGGCCGCCCCGGTGTCGCTCGACGAACTGCGCGAGGCGGTCCGCGCCAACCGGATCGGGCCCGAACAGGCCCGGGAGCGATACGCCGCGGCCATCCACCGGGCCCGGGCGGCCGTCGAACCGCTCACCGATCTGTGGCCGCACCTGTGGCTGGCCGCAGCCAAGTGCTTCACCGGCTCCGACGACCCGGACCTGCGCCGCCTCGTACAGGCCGGCTTCCCGCTGGAGCACCCGCGCCATCTCCCGGAGGCCGCCCCGTTCCTGGCCGAGGCCCGCCGCATCGCCGGAAACGATCCGTGCGCCTACGCCCGCGTGCTGAACGGCTCGACGGGGTTCGGCGCGGCGATATAGGCAGGAGGCCTCAGCGGGCCCGCAGCAGCTCGCGCAGCCACCGCAGTCCGCATGGCGGCGGCCCCCGCGGCAAGCCGTTGTCAGCGTGGTGACCGGCCAGGGACAGGGACCGGCACTCGTCGGGGTGCCCGCGGTCAGGGCGGCCCCTGCGGCGGAGGCGGGGAGCACCAGCCACCAGACCGCCAGCGGCCGGCCGAGGGCTTCGAGCAGCGGGACGCACTGGGCGACGACGAGTGCCGCCGCGACCGGGGTGCCGACCCTGTGGGCGGTGTGCAGGTGCACGATGCCGAACGGGAGCAGGTACCCGACGCACACGACCACCACCGGGTACGGCGCCACGCGTACCCAGTGACGGGAGACGCTCGCGAACAACGGGGGACGGGCAGGAGTTCGTCGGCGCCGCGGACGGCGCCGGGGTCCGGCGCCGTTTCGACAGCGGCTGTCTACTGCCGGTCCGCTGCTACGCGTACCGGGTGGGTGCGGAGCAGTTCCCGGGTCGGGAGGGCGGTCGCGGCGAGGCTGAGGAGGATCGTTGCGGCGGCCAGCGACAGGACGGTGGTGAGCGGGACGTGGGGTGCGGCACCAGTGACACCCCGGGTGATCGGTACCAGGGTGAGCCAGGCGATGCCGCCACCGACTGTCAGTCCGGTGGCGGCCACCAGCAGCGCCTCCCAGCGCATCATGTCGCGGACCTGGCGGCGGGTGGCGCCGGCGAGCCGCAGCAGTCCGACTTCCCGGCGGCGGTCGAGGACGGTCATCACCAGGGTGTTGACGGCGGCGACGGCCGCGAATCCGCCGAGGACGGCGGCCATCACGGTGTTCGCCCAGGAGGTGACCTGCTGGTCGCGGTCCTCCTGCGCGGCGAAGCCGGCGGCGTTCATGACGGTCAGGCCCGGGGCCGCGAGCTTCGCCAACCGCTCTGCCACCTGGACGCGTTCGGCACCGGGTGCGTCGCTCACCAGGACGTGGCTGTCGAAGGCGGCGTTCACATGGCCGGCCACGGCGGCCCGGGGCAGGACCACCTGTCCGAAGCCCAACCCGCGTTCGTAGGTCGCGACGACCTTCGGCCTCACCTGGGTGCCGTCGCCGAGCCGGAGCGGGACGCGGTCGCCGACCTTGGTGTGCAGGCTGTCGGCGAGTGCGGCGGAGAGGGCGACGGTGTCGGCCGATTCGGCGAGGGCGCCCAACGAGCCACTGCGGACGCCGAGATCGAGGACCTCGGGAAGGCGCGTCAGATCACCGGAAACCCCCAGCGCCCTCGATGAGGCGAGGTCCTGGCCGGAGCTGTGGACCACGCCGGTGCGGACCACACCGATTGCCGTCGCCACTCCGGGCACCCGGGCGGCGTGTTCGACGGTGTCGGCCGGCAGGCCGGCACCGGCCGAGCCGAGCACCTGGTCGGCGACGATCCCGTCGCGCACCTGCTCGCCGGAGACGTGCCGGACGGTGCCCTGCAGAAGCAGAAGGGTTCCGCAGAACGCGACGACCATGACGATCGGGATGATCGCGGAGGCCAGCCGACGGGCGTTGGCCCTGGTGTTGTCGGCCGCGAGGGAGCCGGAAGCGCCGGCCCGGCCCGACCGCAGGGGCAGGCCCAGCAGGCCGGTGCAGACCTGCGCGACATACGGGCCGAGCAGGGCGACCGCGAGCAGGAAGCACATGACCATGCCGAGCGCGGTGTTGGCGGCACCGGCACCGTTCAGATTGTTCGCGACCCCGGTCAGCACCAGGCCGCCCGCCGCCGCGACCAGGCCGATGACCGTGCGCGCCTTCCCGGGGCGGACGCGCTCCACTGCGGCCTCGCCCAGGGCCTGGCCCGGCGCGAGCCGGGCCGGCTGTCGGGCCGCCAGCCTGCCGGCGGCCAGTGCGGCCAACAGGCTCAGTACGGCCGCGACCAGGACCGGCAGCGGGCCGGCTTCGAGTGCGACTCCCTCCGGCACCGCGCCGCGTGCCACCAGTTGGTCGAACCACCAGCGGGCCAGTGCGATCCCCGGTACCGCGCCCAGGGCCGCGGCGAGCGGAGCGATCAGCAGCGCCTCGGTCGCGATGGTGCGGCGGATCTGGCGCGGGGTCGCGCCGATCGCGCGCAGCAGGGCGAACTCGCGGGCGCGCTGCCCGGTGGCGAGGGCGATGGTGCTCATCACCACGAAGACGGCGGCCAGGGTGGCGGTCCCGCCGAAGGATCCGCCGAGGCCGATCAGGATCTGCTGGGCCTGGAGCAGTCCGGGCCGTTCCACCGTCGCGCGGTCATCGCCGGTGAACACCTTGGCGGATGCGCCGACCGTCTCCCGCACCTTCGAAGCGAGTTCGTTCACCGGCACGCCCTCGCGCGGTGTGACAGCGATGGCGTCCACCCGGCCGGGGTGCCCGGCGAGACGGTCCGCCACCGTGTCGGCGAACCATGCGCTGCCCCGGCCGGCCCGCGCGTCCGCGAGGCCGCAGACGCGGTAGGTGTCGGTGCCCGCGGGCGTGATGAGCTCGACCCGGTCACCGGTACGCAGTTTCGCAGTCTGCGCGGTGGCCTCGTCCAGCACCACCTCTCCGGCACCGGGGGCGCGCCCCTCGACCAGTTCTGCGGCGGTCGGGGCGGTGAAGCCGATCGACGCGTAGCCCCGGCCGGTCAGCGTCGGCACGGCCGGGGACTGCACGGGGAACGCCAGGTCCGGTACCGCGGCGGCGACCCCGGGAAGCGCCGCGATGCGTGCGGCCGATCCGGCGTCCACCCGCGCGCGTTCGGGAAGCGCCGTCTCCTTCTCCTCGGTGCTCCTGTCGTGCTTGACGCTGATCCTGGCGTACGGGTCACCGGCCACCACCACCGGCGTGCGCGCGTAGCGCTCGGGTGCGAGACGCGCCGTGACGCCGGTCTGCAGCAAGGTGCCACAGGCCGTGATGATCGCGGCGGCGAACAGCAGCGCGATGAAGCTGCCCGCGAAGGACGCGGGCCTGAAGCGCACCGCGGCACGGGCCAGACCGTTGCTCACGCCGCCGCTCCGGCGCGGCTGCCCGGCGCCGCCGTGAGCGAGAGTATCCGGTCGGCCACCTCCCTCGGCTCGGGACGCCACAACTCGTCGACGATCGCACCGCCGGAAAGGAACAGCACCCGGTCCGCATGCGAGGCGGCCACCGGATCGTGGGTGACCATCACCACCGTCGCCCCCATCGCGTCCACCGCCTGCCGCAGCAGCGCCAGCACCTCCTGGGCCGAGCGGGTGTCCAGCGCCCCGGTCGGCTCGTCCGCGAACACCACCTCGGGTTCGGTGATCAGCGCACGAGCGATCGCCACCCGCTGCTGCTGCCCGCCGGACAGCTGGCCCGGACGACGCCCGCCGAAGCCTCCCAGGCCGACCCGGGCCAACAACTCCTCGGCCCGGCGCCGGTCCTGACGCCCTCCGGCGAGCCGCTGCGGCAGCAGCACGTTCTGGCGCACCGTCAGCGACGGCAGGAGGTTGAACGACTGGAACACGAACCCGATCCGGCTGCGCCGCAGCTCGGTCAGCCGGTTCTCGTCCAGCTCGGTGAGCTCCGTCCCGCCGAGCAGCACCTTGCCCGAACTCGGCCGGTCCAGCCCGGCCGCACACTGCAGGAACGTGCTCTTCCCCGACCCGGACGGCCCCATCACGGCGGTGAAACTCCCGCGCGGCAGGGCAAGATCGACGCCGCGCAGCGCGTGCACAACGGATTCGCCCCGGCCGTGGCTCCGCCACAGGTCGCGCAGCTCGATCGCCGGGTGCGCGGAGTGCGGTCGCTCGACCTGTGTGCGGTCGCGGCGAAGTGCCATGATGTGCCTTCCCTTGCTGTTCAACGACGTGCCACGGGGATTCCGGTGGGTGCCGTCTCCGGGCGGTGCCGGCTTGACGCGCCGTCCGGAATCGCCGTGCGGGGAGGACTGTAGGAAGACGGTATCGGGCCGGGCGTCACTCCCCGGAGCCAATCGGCCCGTCATACCGTGGTACTACCGGGAGAAACGGGGAGCCGGCGAAGCAACGGCAATCGCCGCGGAACGCGAGAACGGAACGCGAGCCCACCGGTTCAGTTCCCGCAAAGCAATGAGGCCGGTCAACCCGACATGTGTCGAGTCGACCGGCCTCAAGGTCAATTGACCTTCGCTGTGCGCGAGGGGGGAGTTGAACCCCCACGCCCTTTCGGGCACTGGAACCTGAATCCAGCGCGTCTGCCTATTCCGCCACCCGCGCAAGGGTGTAGTCGCCGGTTGCTCGTTTGCTCCGTTCGACCTGCTGAGAAGCTTACCGCATGTTTCGGGGCGCTCCGTCCACCCCGTCGGTCGTCCTGGGGCGGGGTGGTGGGGCGTCACAATGGCCGCATGAGAGCGATCTTCACCGTGGTCGGGGCGGCGCTGCTGGTCTGGACGGCGGCCAGCATTCTGCGGACGCTGGTGGTGCCGCGCGGGCTGTACTCGGCGCTGGCGATCCGGCTGTGGTCCTCGCTGCGGCTGGTGGTGCGGACGGTGGCGGCGCCGTTCGGGGGGTACCGGGCGATCGACCGGGCGCAGACCTGGCTGGCACCGCTGATCCTGCTCGGGATGCTGGGGTGCTGGCTGCTGTCCACGCTCGCGGCCTACACCCTGCTGTTGATAGGGACGTCCGATCTGCCGTGGCACGTGGCGTTCCGGGAGGCCGGGTCGAGTCTGTTCACGCTGGGTTTCGCCAGTGGCGACCGCCTGCACCTGTCGGTGATCGACTTCCTCGCGGCGGCCAACGGCCCGCTGATCATCGCGCTGCTGATCGCCTACCTGCCGACGCTGTACTCGGCGTACAACCGGCGGGAGTTGGAGGTGACGCTGCTCCAGTCGCGGGCGGGCGAGCCGGCCTGGGGGCCGGAACTGCTGGCCCGGCAGACGCTGGTGGGGACGGAGGCCGAACTGCCGGAGCTGTACCGGGACTGGGAGCGGCTGGCGGCGGATCTCGGAGAAGGGCACTCCAACTACCCGGTGCTGATCTCGTTCCGTTCCCCGCAGCCGTACCGCAACTGGGTGGTGGGCCTGATCGCGGTGATGGACGCGGCCGCGATGCAGTTGGCGCTGAACCCGCGTTCGGCGCCGCCGGAGGCGCGGCTGCTGCTGCGCGCCGGGTTCACGGCGCTGCGCGACATCGCGACCGCGCTGCGGATCCCGTTCGAAGCGGACCCGGAGCCGGACGAGCCGATCCGGCTGACCTTCGCGGAGTTCGACGCGGCGGTGGCGATGGTGACGGCCGCCGGGCTGCGGCTGGAGCGGCCGATCGCCGACGCCTGGCCGCACTTCCGCGGCTGGCGGGTCAACTACGAGGCGATCGCCTACGAGTTGGCTCGCCGCTCGGACGCGGTACCGGCGCTGTGGACGGGGCCGCGCGACTTCCCCGCCACCCCGATCCCGCCGCGCCGCCCGGCGGACCGCCGCCCGGTCAACCCCTGACGGCTACCGGAGCAGCTGCTCCTCGGCCTGCGCCAGCACCTCCACCACCCGCCGCCCGAACCGGACGTCGCACGGGTGCGGGGTGCCGGAGGCGACGGAGGCCAGCAGCGCGTCCAGGGCGCGGCCGTACGCGGCGGTGGCCGGCGCGTCCCGGTCGGGGAGGTGCGTCACACCGGAGGCGCCGCGCAGTTCGGCGCCCGCGCCGAGCGCGGAGGCCTCGGGCGGGGCGGTCAGACTGAGCGTGACGGTGCTGGACGCGCCGCCCGCGTGACGCAGGATCAGGTGCGCGGTGTCGCCGGGGCCGGGCGCGGCGGTGACGTGTTCGACGTCGCCGAGGGCGGGCATCAGCACCGACAGGGCGTGCGGGCCGACGTCCCACAGCGCGCCCTTCTGCTGGCGCCACGGGGAGGCCGCGTAGGGGCTGTCGGTGGTGAACACCGAGCCGATCCAGTGGCAGTGCGCGGTGAACCAGCCGCCCCGCTCGGCCTGTTCGTCGATCCAGTCGCCCTGCGCGCCGGTGAACCGGACGGTGAAGAACACCACCGAGGCGACACCGGCCGCGGCGGCCGCGTCCTCGACGGCGCGGGCGGCGTCCACCGTCGCGGCGACCGGCTTGTCGAGCAGCAGGTGCCGGCCGGCCGCGGCGGCGCGCACCGCGTACTCGGCCTGCACGTCCGGCGGCAGCGCGAGGGCGACGGCGTCCACCGCGGCCAGCAGCTCGTCCACCGCCGCGTATCCGGGCACGCCGTGGGCCGCGGCGAGTTCGGCGGCGGCCTCGGGGCGACGGCCCCACACGCCGGCGAACTCGACGTCCGGGTGGGCGGCCAGCGCCGGGGCGTGCACCAGGCTCGCCCAGGGGCCGGTGCCGAGCAGTCCGATCCGCACGGTGCTCAGCCCTCCACCCGGATCAGCGTGAAGCCGTCGTAGCCCTTGCGGCCGACGGTCTGCACGGTGGTGGCGTCCAAGCGCTTGTCCCCGGCGAGCAGTTCGTGCAGCTGCTGGACGCCGCGCACGGCCTCGTCGGTGCTCTGCTCCTCGGCCAGCCTGCCGCCGCGCACCACGTTGTCGACCACGATCACCGAGCCGGGCCGGGTGAGCGCCAGCGACGCCTCCAGGTAGTGCGGGATGTTCGGCTTGTCGGCGTCCACGAACACCAGGTCGTACGGTTCGACGCCGTCCTCGATCAGCTGCCGCAGGGTGTCGCGGGCCGCGCCGAGCCGGACCTCGACCCGGTCGGCGAGGCCGGCCCGCCGCAGGTTGGCGGTGGCGATCTCGGCGTGCGTCGGGTCGATCTCCAGCGTGGTCAGGGTGCCGTCGGCGGGCAGGGCGCGGGCCAGCCAGATCGCGCTGTAGCCGGCCAGCGTGCCGATCTCCAGGATCCGCCGGGCGCCCTGCATCCGGGCCAGCAGGTGCAGCAGCTTGCCCTGGTTGGCGGCCACCGCGATCTGCGGCAGCCCGGCCCGGTCGGCGGCCTCGACGGCCGCGTCCAGCACCTCGTCCTCGCCGATCAGCCGGGCGGCGGCCCAGTCGTCCACCGCCGTCCAGAGCTGCTGCGGGTTCTCCTGCGTGCTCATTCCCCACCTCCGTGATCGCTTCGCGCTGCGACCCTACTCCCTGCCCTGCGGCCGACGGCGCCGGACGCGACGAGGCCGCCACTGCTCCCGCCCCCGGACGCGAGGAGGCCGCCGCGTCCGGTGCGGACACGGCGGCCTCGGCCGGGCGGGCGTCCGGCGGTTCAGTCGACGAGCGTCTCGGAGAGCGGCTCGCCGCTCTTGCCGCCGGACTGCTCGGGGTGCTCGGCCCGGGACTTCTTGGCCCGCCACTTGAGCACCAGCGCCGAGCCGACGCCGAACACCGCGGCAGCGCCGAGGCCGATGTACGAGGCGCCCTGGAGGTACTTCTCGGCGACCTTGCCGACCTGGTACACCAGCAGCGTGGTGCCGCCCGCCCAGACCACGCCGCCCAGCACGTTGGCGATCAGGAACTTCCAGTACGGCATCCGCAGGGTGCCGGCCAGCGGGCCCGCGAAGATCCGCAGCAGTGCGATGAACCGGCCGAAGAACACCGCCCACATGCCCCAGCGGTGGAACGCGCGCTCGGCGGTGGCCAGATGCTCGGGCCCGAAGTGCTTGGGGAACCTGCGGCCGAGTTTCTCGAACAGCGGCCGGCCGCCCTTGTGGCCGATCGCGTAGCCGATCGAGTCGCCGATGATCGCACCGGCTATCGCGCAGCCGGCGACGCCCCACGGGCTGACGATGCCCTTGGCGGCGAGCAGCGCGGAGGAGACCAGGGCGATCTCTCCGGGCAGCGGAATGCCCAGGCTCTCCAGTCCGATGATCAGACCGATGATCACGTACACCGAGGTCGGCGGAACGCTCTCGATCCACTGGTCGAGGTGCAAGGCGGAGTACCTCCGTCTGGGCAGGGACAGGTGGCCGACACACGGCGGCGCACAGGAAAGCTTCGGTAAAGGCCCGAGCCGGCCCAGCCTAGCCGCTCCCGGCCCGCAGGCCGAGCGGCTGCCCCACCCGCAGGTCAGCAGGGGTTCGGGACGCCCCGCACCCGCTCACTCACACCCGGTCCAACTCCCGGCCCCGGCACAATCGTTCCCGATCGGCGGGTGACATTCCGCGCACCCGTCCGGCCTGTTCCCGGCCCCCGGGCGCACCCCATACTCCGTCTCCGAACAGCAGGAACAGTACGGACCTCGGGGAGGACGCATGACCACGGCAGCGGCGGCGGCAGGCACCTGGCGGCTCGGCGATCTGGAGGTGAACCGGCTCGGCTACGGCGCGATGCGGCTGACCGGCAACGGCATGATGGGCAACTCCGACGGCGCCCCGATCGACCGCGGGCACGCCGTCCGGCTCCTGCACACCGCGTTCGAACAGGGCGTCAACCACGTCGACACGGCCTCCTTCTACTTCTCGCCGCTGCGCTCCGCCAACGAGCTCCTCAACCGGGCGCTCGGCGACTGGCGGGGCCACCAGGTGGTGGTGGCCACCAAGGTCGGCCCGGGGCGCACCCCGTCCGGCGAGTGGCAGACCATGGCCCGGCCGGACGAACTGCGCGGCCAGGTCGAGGAGAACCTGCGCCAGCTCGGCCGCGACCACCTGGACGTGGTCAACCTGCGCCGCAACGGGCCCGCCTGCGCCTCGGTCGCCGAGCACTACGGCGCGCTCGCCGAACTGCGCGAGGCCGGACTGATCCGGCACCTCGGGCTGTCCAACGTCCGCCCCGAGCACATCCGGGAGGCGCGGGAGATCGCCCCCGTGGTGTGCGTGCAGAACTCCTTCGGGCTGGACTGGCGACGGGCCGAGGAGACCGGCGTGCTCGGCCTCTGCGCCGAGCTGGGGATCGCCTTCGTCCCGTTCTTCGCCATCGCCGGCCTGCGCCGCGAGGCCGCCGCCGCGACCGAACAGGACCGCCGGGTCGCCACCGTCGCCGCCGAACTCGACGCCACCCCCGCCCAGGTCCGCCTCGCCTGGACCCTGCACCGCGGCCCCCACGTCCTCGCCATCCCGGGCACCACCAACCCCACCCACCTCACCGAAAACCTCGCCGCCGCGACGCTCCGCCTGACACCCGGCCAACTCACCCTGCTGGACACCGCCACGCCGCCAGCCTGAGCACCCGCCGGGGCCGGGGAACGGTGCAGGGCGGGGCCGAGGACAGGACGGGCCGCTGCCTCTCGGCTCGGCGGCCGTACCCGCGCGTTCACGACGGCTCGACGCAGAACAGCGCGGCCCGGACCTGCTCGGCGCTCGGGCTGCCCGCGCCGTGCACCCGGACGGTCAGGTTCTCGCCGGGCAGCAGTGTGGTCAGGCCCCGGTCGGCGGTGGCGGCGGGGTGCAGGCGGTCGGGCTGGAGCAGCAGGTCGCGGAGCAGCGTGCGGGCGGTGATCCGGACGTCCACCGCGCCGTCCCCGCTCTGCGTCACGTCGAGGTCGAACTCGGGCTGCGGGTAGGCGAACTGCTTGTCGGGGACGGGGAGGTGCACGGCGCGCAGGCCGTCGGCGTCCGCCACCAGAAACTCCTCGTTCGCTCCCTCGTCCGTCAACATACCGTCCGGCAGCGGGAGTTGACGGACCGCGCGCGGCGGGACGGTGAGCTTTTCGGTGTGTTCGGCGAGCAGCCGGCCGGTGGTGTCGAGGCGGCGCAGGCGGAGGGTGGTGTTCCATGGTTCGGCGGACTGGTTGATCAGGGCGGCGCGGGGTGCGCCGTCGCGGTCGGCGGGCTGGAGGGTGAGCAGCCGGTCGGCGTACAGGCGGCGCAGTTCGTGGTGCAGGGGCTTGAGCCGGCCGTCGCCGTCGATGGCGGCCCAGGAGGAGACCGGCCAGCAGTCGTTGAGCTGCCAGACGATGGTGCCGGCGCAGTGCGGCCAGTGGGAGCGCCAGTGTTCGATGCCGGTGGCGATGGCGCGGGCCTGGACGACCTGGGTGAGGTAGTGCCAGCGGTCGAAGTCGGTGGGGACGTCGAAGTGCCGTTCCAGGCCCCGGCGGAGTTTGCCGTTGCCGTCGCCGGCCTTCTGGTGGTGCAGCATGCCGGGCGAGTCGGCGGCGAGGGTCTCGCCGGGCAGGGCGCGGCGCAGGGTGGCGTGGGTGGGCGGGGCCTGCCAGCCGAATTCGGCGACGAAGCGGGGGACGTTGGCGCGGTATTCGGCGAAGTCCTGGCGGTTCCACACGTCCCAGGAGTGGTGGGTGCCGTGGTCGGGGTCGTTGGGGTGGTGGTCCCAGCTGCCGGACCAGGGGCTGCCGGCGCTGTACGGGCGGGTGGGGTCGAGTTCGGCGACGATCCGGGGCAGCAGGCCGAGGTAGTAGCCCTCGCCCCAGGAGTCGCCGTTCAGCTTCTTCTCCCAGCCCCAGTCGCGGAAGCCCCACTGGTTCTCGTTGTTGCCGTTCCACAGCACCAGGGAGGGGTGCGGCATCAGGCGGACCACGTTGTCGCGGGCCTCGGCCTCGATCTCGCCGCGCAGCGGCTGTTCCTCGGGGTAGGCGGCGCAGGCGAACGGGAAGTCCTGCCAGACCAGCAGGCCGAGTTCGTCGCAGAGGTCGTAGAACGCGTCCTGTTCGTAGATGCCGCCGCCCCAGACGCGGATCAGGTCGATGTTGGCGTCCACGGCTTGTTGCAGGCGGGTGCGGTAGCGGGCGGGGGTGACGCGGGTGATCAGGGTGTCGTCGGGGATCCAGTTGGCGCCGCGGACGAACAGCGGCTCGCCGTTGACGGCCAGGGTGAAGGGGGTGCCGGTGGCGTCGGGGGTGCGGTGCAGCTCGATTGTGCGGAAGCCGATCTGCCGTTGCCAGGTGTCGAGTTGGGTGTCGCCGTCGGCGAGTGTGACGGCGAGTCGGTAGCGGGTCTGGTCGCCGTAGCCGCGCGGCCACCACCGTTCGACCTCGGGGGCTTCCAGCACGAGCACGACGGTGTCGCCGTCGAAGGTCACCGCTGCCTGCGCACCGGCGACGGTGGCGCGGGCGGTGAGCGGGCGGCCGGTGCCGGTGGTGGTGCGTTCGACGGTGAGGTGCAGTTCGATCCGGCCGGTGGTGCCGTCGGCGGTGATCAGGGGGCGGACGGTCGCGATCCTGGCGGTGGACCAGTGCTCGAGGCGGACGGGCTTCCAGATGCCGGCGGTGGGCAGTGTCGGGCCCCAGTCCCAGCCGAAGCTGCTGGCCATCTTGCGGATGTACTGGAACGGCTCGGGGTACTCGTTGGGCCGCTCGCCGACGATGCCGCGGACCCGCTCGGCCTCCGTGTAGGCGCTGGTGAGACGTACCGTCAACTCGCCTGCCAGGCCGGTGGCGTCGAAGCGGTGACGGCGGTGCATGTTCCGGGTGGTGCCGAGGACGGTGCCGCCGAGGGTGACGGTGGCGACGGTGTCCAGGCCGTCGAAGACCAGGTCGGTGCGCTCGTGGGTGCTGCCGTGCGCGGGCAGGTCGAGGGTGTAGGTCCAGTCGCGGCGGCCGACCCAGGCCACCTCCAGTTCGTTCGCGTCCAGGTACGGATCGGGGATCAGCCCGGCCGCCAGCAGGTCGGTGTGCACGCAGCCGGGCACCGCGGTGGGCAGCAACTCCCCGTCGTGGTGCAGGTTCCAGCCCTGGTCGAGCGGGGTGGTGTCCATCATCCGGGCGGCTCCTCGATCGCGGACGTGCGGCGCAAGCAGCACGGTAACCCCGCCCCGTCGGAGCTGTCCACGAACCGATCGGGCCGCCACCGCCCTGCGATGTGGGTGGCGGCCCGACCGGTCGGTGTCTGCGGTCAGGGCTCGTACACCATCTCCGGGAAGCTCGCCGAGGGGCCGTCCAGCAGGTGGTCGTCGTGGCCGCGCAGCCAGCGGTCGAAGAAGCCGGCGACGTAGGTGCGGGTCGCGAGCACCGCCCGGTCGGGTCGGACCTCGCCGATGTCGCCGCGCAGCGCGTCGGCGGAGATCGCGCCCTGGTCGGCGAGTTGCGGCAGCAGGGATTCGGCGTCGGTGTACGAGCCGTGGCGGGAGCCGTCGAGGGTGAAGTCGGCGTGCCAGCCGGTGCTGTGGCGCCACAGGGCGTCCCAGCCGGGCTGCTGCCGGTAGGGGCCGGAGTCGGCGTTCCGGGTGCCGAGCAGCAGGAACGGCCGGTCCAGGCCCTTCTCGGCCACGTCGGCCGGAAAGACGCCGGTCCGCCCGTCCGGGCCGGGGAAGTGCAGTTGGCCGTCCATGTTGACGGCCGCGTCGATCCGGGGGTCGTCGTGCATGGTCTGGAGGGCGGTGGCGCCGCCGCCGGAGTGGCCGACCATGCCGATCCGGTCGAGGTCGAGTGCGGCGCCGACGCCGGGCGGCAGGGTGCCGGAGCACTTCAGGCGGGCCAGCTGGTCGAGGACGAACCTGGTGTCATCGACCCGGGTGTTGAGCATCTTGCGCAGCAGCGCGCCGACGTCGAGGTTCGGGTTCGGGTCCTTGGCCAGCTCCGGGAACACCGAGGTGGCCAACTCGCCGTTCGGGAGGGACACTTCGGACGCCTCCCAGGTGTGGTCGATGGTCACCACCACGTAGCCCCGCGAGGCCAGGTCCTCCACCAGGCCGGTGCCCCAGGTGCGCGGGTCGCCCAGCCCCGCCGAGTACAGCACCACCGGCCGGGCCCGGCCGGGCAGCGCGGGCGCGTCGGTGCGGGCGTGGGTGCGTACGCCCGACCAGTCGGTGCGGCCGGGTTCGAAGCCCTGGTTCATCTGTGTGGCGCTCCCGGCACTGCCGAAGTGCGCCCCCGCGTCGGGGGTCATGTACGGCGCCCGTGCGCTGCCGAGCGGCGCCCGGCCGGTCGGGTACCAGAGGCTGATCATCAGCTCGCGCGGCCGTCCGGCCTTCCACGGGTCCTCCCGGCCCTGCTCGACCAGGTGCACGCTGGTGGTGCCGACCGCGTACGGTCCGGTGGGCACCGGCAGCGCCGCTGTCGCCAACTGCCCGGCCGGGGCCTTGCCCACCGCCACCGCGCCGGGAGCGGCGGCCACCCCCAGTGCCACCGTCGCGGCCAGCACCACTGCCGCCGTCGCTCGTCCCCGCTTGCGCATCGTCCGTCCCCCTGCTCTCGTCCTCGGTGCGTTCCTCGGCACGGGAGAGAAGGTACGGGCGGGGCGGGTGCGAAGCCGTCGTCCTGCGGAGCCAACTCGCCGGGGCTACCCCGGTATGACACTCCTGCGGTCACTGATACCGAGGGCGCTCACGTGCCGGACCCACCGCCACCGGCACCGCTGTCCTGACCAGCGGATAGCGTCGGTCGCACCCCATCCACCGAGGAGTGCGCAGCATGAGGTCGCCGGACGAACTCGACCAGGTCCCCTGGGCCGAACTCTCGCACGCGTACGGCTCGGCCGAGGACGTCCCCGAGCTGATCGGCGCCCTGTACGCGGCTCGGGCGGCGACGGTGGACGAGGCGGTGCACGAGCTGTTCGGCACGGTCCTACACCAGGGCGACGTCTGTTCGGCCTCCGGCCCCGCCGTGCCGTTCCTCGCGCACGCCGCCCGGCACGGCACCGGCCGGCCCGTCGATGTGCTGCTGCTGCTCGCGATGATGGCCGATCACGAGCCGGAACTTGTCGGCTCGGCCCGCTGGGAGCGCGGCCCGGTGTCCGGGGTCTGCGTGGAGCTGTGCCGGGTGCTGCCCGAGCTGCTGCCCTGCCTGGACGGCGCCGATCCGGAGCTCCGGCAGGCCGCCCTGCGGGTGGTCGCCGCCGTCGCCGATCTGCTGTCGTCGCACCTGGCCACCGAGGTCACGGCCCGGGTGAGCGAGCTGTTCGAGAGGGACGCCGTGCCCGAGGTGCGGGGCGACGCGCTGCTGACCCTCGGCGCGCTGACCCTGGGCGCGCTGGGACGGGCGCCGTCCGCGTTCGCCGACCCGCTGCCCGAAGTGCGGCTGGCGGCAGCCGTGTTGGCGGCCGAGCGCGGCGGCCCGCCGTACCCGCCCGAGGTGGTGGAGGCCTTCTGCCTCGACGGTGCGCGCCCGCCGTGGGACATGCCGTGGGCGGACGGCCGCACCCTGGACGACCGGCTGACCCGGCTGCTGGCCCGCGATCCGGACGCGGCACTGGCGGTCGCGGCCCGCTGGATCGCCGCGGGCGACCAGGGCAGCCGGGGCTCCTGGCTGGCCGAACGGATCGTCGAGACCTGGCGCGACCGCGAACTCGAGGTGCTGGACCTGCTGTTGGCCGCCCTCCCGCACCAGCACGACGGCCCCACCGCGCACCTGCGCACCATCGCCCACTGGATCGAGCGCCTGCCCGCTCCGCACGACACCCTGCGGGACACCCTCTTCGCCCACGCGGCCACCGACCCGTCCGCCCTGCTCGGCCTGGTCCGCGCCCGCGACCCGCGCGCCCTGGACCTGCTGTCGGCCCACTCCGACCCTCAACTGCTCGCCGAGGCAGCCAGGTTGATGCCTACGGCAGCCGACCGGCTGGTCCCACTGATCCGCCACCGGCTCGCCACCGCTGCCGACCTGCACCTGATCGCCGCCCTCCCCGCCCTCGGCGAGCCCGCCCGCGCAGCCGTGCCCGAACTGCTCAGCTGCCTGCACACCGGCACCCGCTACGCCGCCACCGCCGCAGCCCGGGCGCTCGGCCGGCTCGGCGACCCCGGCCCGGAGGTGCTCCACGCCCTCGCCACCGCCACTCACAGCGAGGACTCGCCACTGCGGATCGCCGCCGCCGTCGCCCACCACCGCCTGACCGGAGACGCCCAACCCGCGCTCGCCGCGTTTCGCGAGCTGCTCACCGCCTCGCCCCAACCCCACTGGGACGCCGACGAGTTGTCCTCCCTCGGTCCGGCGGCCGCAACGCTCCTGCCGCTGCTCGAACCACTGCTGACCGCCCGCGACCACACCCGATTCGCCGCCGCCGACGCCCACCACCACCTGTCCGGCTCCCCCACCCTGGCAACTCCCGCACTGGCCACCCTGATCACCCCCACCGCCCTGGGCCTCTCCGCCCTCCGCTCCCTCGCCACCACCGGCCCCCTCCCCGACCCCCTGCGCCCCACCCTCCGCGCCTTGGCCTTCTCCCCCCACCGCCTCACCCCGGACGACCCCCTCGCCCCCACCGGAGGCGGCCACACCGACCACCAACTCCGCACCCTGGCCCTGTCCTTGCTCGCCCAATGACGACCGCCGACCGACCCCTGCCGCGATCTCTCGCGGCCAGTCCGAGGCCGGACAGCAGGACACGCGTACGTCAAACCCACCCAACGCCACCACGAGAGATGCACAACTCCTGCCCACAGTCGGCCATATGACGATCCGTCACTTCATCGAATCCGCCAGCTCCGTAACCATTTCGATCTTCCCGATCGTCATATCAACCGGACGGCCCGCCAGCCGGGCGGCCGTGTGGCGGAGGAGACGGCGAACGATGACGGACGGCGGGCGTGCGGGCGGCAAGGGGCGGGTCAGAGTGGGTCAGGTCGCGGCGGGTGTGGTGGCTGTCGGGGCGGTCACCGCGCTCGCGGTGGGGCTGACCACCGGCGGCAGTAGTGCCCCGGCGCAGCAGTCGTTCTCCACGAGCGGCCCGGAGACGACGGCGCCGGGTACCGCCTCGGCGACGCCGAGCCCCTCCCCGTCGCCCTCCTGGGACGGCAAGGTGAAGGTGCTGGGGGACGGCTCCACCTCGGACACGGGGCCGCAGCCCAACCAGCTGAAGATCGAGAAGCTCAAACCCGGGGAGAAGCCACCGCAGTTCGTGGTGTTCTCCTGGGACGGCGCGCTGGAGAACGACGACCACCTGTTCTCCCGGTTCCGGAAGCTGGCCAAGGAGAACAACGCGACCATGACCTTCTTCCTCACTGGGATCTACCTGCTCCCGGAGGCGAAGCACGGGCTCTATCGGCCGCCGCAGCACGACCCGGGCAGCGCCGCCATCTCCTTCCCCACCGGTCAACACGTGAAGGAGACGCTGGAGCAGTTGCGGCTGGCCTGGCGGGACGGCGACGAGATCGGCACGCACTTCAACGGCCACTTCTGCGGCCCGAAGGGCGGCGGCGACTGGAGCACCGAGGAGTGGCGCAGCGAGATCGACCAGGCGATCTCGTTCGTCACCGACTGGAGGACGAACACCGGGTTCGCCGACCAGGCACCGCTGCCGTTCGACTATCGCAAGGATCTCGCGGGCGGCCGGGCCCCGTGCCTGGAGGGGCAGAAGAACCTGATCCCGGCCGAGAAGGCGCTCGGTTGGCGGTATGACGCGAGTTCCCCGGGGGAGTTCCAGGTGTGGCCGGCGAAGAACGGCGGGGTGTGGAACTTTCCGCTCCAGTTGCTGCCGTTCGGCGACACCCAGGTGCTGTCGATGGACTTCAACTTCCTTGCCAATCAGTCCGGCGACAGCACCCAGGGCGATCCGAGGAAGTACCGGGCCTGGGAGAAGCAGACCCGCGAGGGTTATCTGGACGGGTTCGCCCGGGTCTACAACGGCAGCCGGGCGCCGCTGTTCATCGGGAACCACTTCGAGACCTGGAACGGCGGCATCTACATGCAGGCGGTCGAGGACGTGATGAAGGCCGTCTGCAAGAAGCAGGACGTGCGCTGCGTGTCGTTCAAGGAGCTCGCCGACTGGCTGGATGCCCAGGACCCGAAGGTCCTGGACCAGCTCCGCCGGCTCGATCCGGCCCAGGCGCCGGACTGGCCGACGTACCTCAAGTAGCCGTCAGGCAGCCGTCCGCACAGTCAGCCCGCCGCCTTCGTGTAGGCGGTCCAGATCCCGGCGGGGACGGTGTAGTCGGGGGTGGTCGGGGCGGCGCCGGCCACCCCGGCCAGGGGGAGGAGTTCCAGGGTCTTCGGGTCCATCCGGAAGAGCGAGACGGCGGTGGTGACCGCGCCCCGGTAGCCGACGAACCACCCCGCTGTCCGGGCCTGGTTGACGCCGGTCTTTCCGGCGGCGCCGGGGACGGCCTGGCCGACTTCCTTGCCGGTGCCGTCCTTGACCGCCCCGCGCAGCGCGTTGTCCACGTCGGTGGCGACGCGCCCGGGGACGGCCCGGACGGCGGTGGGTCGTTCGACGGCGAGGTCGGCGCCGTTGCGGCTGATCCGGTCGACGGAGTACGGGTCGGTGCGCATGCCCTGCCCGCCGAAGGCGGTGTAGGCGTCGGCGAGCCGGATCGCGCTGGGGGTGGAGTTGCCGAGCGAGAAGCCGGGGGTCAGGTCGCCCATGCTGTCGGGGAGCAGTCCGAAGCCGAGGGCGCTCTTGCGGACGTTGTCGAGGCCGACGTCCATGCCGAGTTGCTGCATCGGGCCGTTGACGGACTGTTCGACGGCGGTCCGCAGGCTGATCGGGCCCCAGCTGCGTTCGCCGTCGTTGGCGGCCTTGGCCTTCTTGCCGTCCCGCGCCCAGTACGGCCCTTCGGGGGTTTGCAGGTCGATGCCGTTGTCGCCGTTGTAGCTGGTGGTGGGCTGTACCGGCGCCCTGGGCCGCTGCCGTTCGCGTTGGACACCCTGGTCGAGCCCGGCGGCGTACACGAGCGGGGTGAAGGCCGAACCGGCGGGCACGTTCACGGTGTTGGCGTTGTTGAAGCCCTGTTTCAGGTAGTCGGGTCCGCCGTAGACGGCCAGGATGCGGCCGTCCGCGTTGACGGAGGCCGCGCCGAGGTGGACGTTCTGGTCGGCGGGGCGATGCTCGGGGTCGAGGTTCTTCGCGGCGTCCTGGACGGCCTGGGTGAGCGCGGTCTGCCGGGGCTTCTCGAAGGTGGTGTAGATCTGGTAGCCGCCGAGGTCGAACTGGGCCGGGGAGATGTCGGCGTGGCTCTGCGCGTAGCTCTTCGCCAGGTCCACCAGGTAGCCGGTCTGCCCGCGCAGGCCGGCCTGTTGCGGCGGGGCCTGCGGCTCGGGGAAGACGGTGTAGCGGGCCCGTTCCTCGGCGGACAGCTTCCCGATCTTGACCATCCGGTCCAGGATCCACGCCCACCGTTCCACCGCCCGGTCCCGGTTCTCGCCGCCGAGCGCGGGGTCGTACAGCGAGGCGCCCTTCAGTACGGCGGCCAGGAACGCGCCTTCACTGGCGTCGAGTTGGGACACGTCCTTGCCGTAGTAGGCCTGTGCGGCCCGCTCGATGCCGTAGCTGCCGCGGCCGAACCAGCTGATGTTCAGGTAGCCGCTGAGGATGTCCTGCTTCCTGACCTGCTGGTCCAGCTTGATGGCGATGAACGCCTCGTCGAGCTTGCGGGAGAAGCTTTGCCGCTGGTTCAGGTAGGCGTTCTTCACGTACTGCTGGGTGATGGTGGAGCCGCCCTGGGTGTCACCGCCCGAGCCCATCCGGTAGAACGCCCGGGCGATGCCCTTGAACGAGATGCCGGGGTCGGAGTAGAAGTTCTCGTTCTCGGCCGCGAGCACCGCCCACTGCACGTGCTCGGGCACCTGCTCCAGCGGCACGTCCTGTCGGTTGACCAGGCCGGTGCGCGCCATCTCGGTGCCGTCCGCCCAGTAGAAGACGTTGTTCTGCTGGGTGGCGAAGGCGTTGAGGTCCTTGGGAATGTCCGTCCGTATGTACATCACCACAGCCGCGACCGCGAGCAGGGCGATGCCCCCCGTTGCCAGCAGCAGCAGTTGACGCCAGGACGGGAGCCAGCGCCGTAAGCCGCTGCGGCCGGTGCGCGGGTAGTCCGGCCGCAGCTTCGACACCCAGCGCCGCGCGCCGCGACGATCCGCACCCTCGCGTCCCGCGTCCCGACGCGGTCTCGACTTCGGTGTGCGGGCGGGCCATCGCCTGGCGCGTACCGCCGGCCCGTCCGCTTCCGTTTCCGCTGCCCCGACCGCTTCGCTCGGCTCGCCGGACACCATGCGTTCCCCGATCTGCTCGATTGGCAAATCTCTCCCGCCTACTGTGGACGCGCCCGGCAACCCTCAGGTCTCGGCCCATCCGGTGTGATCATCACCACGCTCGCCGACCGGCCACCACCCCTGGTAACGTCGCGATCTTCGCCGCTCGCACCGGCGGAGTCCCCCTGGCAGGAACCATGACGACCGCACAGCTGCGCCTGCACCACGCCCTGGACGCCCTCGACGCCGCCGGTTCGACCACCCGACCCGGACCGCCGGTGCACGGCTGCGAACACTGCTGGACCGCCCAGGACTTCGCCCTGCTGACCGGCCCCGCGGACCTGGTACCGAACGAGCTGCTGCGCCGGGCCGCCATGAAGAGCTGGGACCTGTGGGACGACTTCCCCACCCTGTACCGGCGGCTCGCACCGCGCATCCTGCGGGAGTTCTCGACCGGTCGACTGATCGCGGACGGCCCCTTGATCGCCAGCCGCCTGCTCACTGCCCGATGGCGGGAGTGGCCGCACGCCGAGCTGGTCACCGAGGTGCTGGACGCCTGGTGGTCCGCCACCCTGGAGCACCCCGAGCCGCCGAGGAGCGTGCCGGAGGTCCTGGAGACGGTGGCCACGACGACCGGCACCCTCACCCCGTGGCTGCGCACCTGGGCGGACACCGCGACCGTGACGGCCGACCGGCACCTCACCGACGCGCTGGAGCGGTGGCTGCCCCAGGGCGAGGTGCTCGACCTGAAGTTCGGCTTCTACGGCGAACTGGAGGTGGGCGCGGAGTTGACGCAGTGGCTGCTCTCCCTGCCGCCGGGCCGGATCGGCGCGGATCAGCGGTACTGGCTCGATCTGGTCATCTTCCACTGCCGACAGGACATTTGACCGATCGTCAGGGACGGATCTCGCCCGAACCCCGCGGAATCAGGGTGGTGGGGAGCTCCAGCCGGGCGGGCGCGCCGCAGTCCCCGGCCAGGCGGGCGAACAGGCGGCGGGCGGCGAGGGTGCCGAGGGCGGCCGGGTCCTGGGCGACCACGGTGAGGCCGGGGGTGAGCAGGGCGGCGAGCTCCAGATCGTCGAAGCCGACCACGGCCGGGCGGCGCTCGGCGGGCAGGTGGTGCAGGGCGGCCAGCGTGACGCGGTTGTTGGCGGTGAACAGCGCGGTGACGGCGTCCGGTCCGGTGGTCAGGCGGCGCACCGCCTCACCGACCCGGGCGCGGTCGGTGGGGCCGCAGTCCAGCCAGCGTTCGTCCACCGGGAGCCCGGCCTCGGCCATCGCGGCGCGGTAGCCGCGTTCGCGTTCGGCGGCGGTGTGGATGGCCCGCTGGTCGCCGATGTAGCCGATCCGGCGGTGGCCGTGGGCGATCAGGTGCGCGGTGCCCCGGCGGGCGCCGCCCGCGTTGTCGCTGAGCACGGCGTCCGCGTCGATGCCGGCGGCGGGGCGGTCGAGGAACACCACGGGCGTACCGGAGGCGATCTCCGGCAGCAGGTACCGGTGGTCGTCCCCGGCCGGCACGACGATCAGCCCGTCCACCCGGCGGGCGCAGAACGCGAGCGCCAACTCCCGTTCCCGATCGGCCTGTTCGCCGCTGGAGCCGGTGAACAGCAGGCAGCCCTCCGCCGCCGCGACCTGTTCGACGGCCCGGGACAGCGCGGAGGAGAACGGGTCGCTGATGTCCTCCAGCAGGAGCGCGACGCTCGCGGTGCGCCCGGTCCGCAGCACCCGCGCACTGTCGTTGCGCCGGAACCCGAGGGCGTCGATCGCCTCCCGCACCCGCCCGGCCCTCCCCGCCGCCACCCCGGGCTCCCCGTTGACCACCCGGGAGACGGTCTTCAGCCCGACCCCGGCCGCCGCGGCGACATCCTTCATGGTCGGTCGGACACCGGTGCGGAGGCTGCTCGTCATGCCACGGAGAATAGTGCGGGTACCTCCGGCCCGCTCCGACCGGGCGTCGCCGAACAGCCCACCGGCCGCCAGGAGGTCAGGCCGTCAGCCGGTGGTGGCCCCAGTGCGGACCGCTCCCGTGCGGCGCGCCCCGGCGAGGACGGAGTCGAGCAGGCCGGGGAACAGCTCGTCGAGGTCCTCGCGGCGCACCCGCCCCCGATGCACCCGGAGCACCGACCACGGCCCCCGAACCAGCGACCCGACCCGAACACTCGACCGCCCGCCGACGGCCCCGCGTCCGACGCAGGTCCGACGCCGCCGACCACCACGCACACCACCCGACCCCGACGGCGACGCCCTCGGTGGCCCCACCCCCTCCCAACTCCGCCACCCCGCCGCCACCCTGACCGCCGCCTGCCACCGGTGCGCCCTGGCCGCCGTCCCGGTCCCCGAAGCAGCGACCCGACCCGAACACTCGACCGCCCGCCGACGGCCCCGCGTCCGACGCAGGTCCGACGCCGCCGACCACCACGCACACCACCCGACCCCGA